>JAUIHI010000031.1 GCA_030432295.1 Anaerolineae bacterium
AGTCTCGTACTCTCTTACAACATGCTGCTTGAAGGCCACACTATATCGCTTGAGTACCGATTTTGTCATCTTTCCAGAGTCTCCTTCTTGGTTTTGACTCTGTCAATATATATCAGGACGGTACAAATTATCCAATACCCCATATCTACTACTCCCCACCCCCACAGGAGAATTTCAAAATGACCAATCGTCGCAAAGTTGTTGTTACTGGCGCGTCCGGCTATATCGCCAGTCTGCTGCTGCCCGCCCTGCGTGACCGCTATGACCTGACGCTGCTGGACGTGCGCGATACAGACAGGGACGGCAACCCGGTAGAAGGCATTCAGATCGCGGACCTGACCAGCCGGGACCGGGAAAGCTACCGCCATCACTTTCAGGGCGCGGATGCGATTATCCACCTGGGCTTCACCCGCCCCGCAGACCGCAACGATCTGATCGCCGAATATTACGCGGAGCAGCAGAATGTGGAGATGGCTTTCCACATCTACCAGACCAGCCTGGAAGAGAATGTACGCCGGGTAGTGGTGGCATCATCCAACCACGCGGCCGACTACTACGAGCGGCTGATTCTGGCGGGCAAGTGGGATGTGGTGCTGCCCCAGCAGCGCGCGCTCTCCGACAATTTCTATGGCTGGGCCAAAGAAGCCTACGAGCATCTGGGCTTTGTCTACGCCACGGGTCAGATCAGCTATGCGGGTATGCACCCGGAGAACAAAACAGTCCGCGGCCTGGAAAATGTCCAGATACGCATCGGCGGCCCCCGGGATACGGATTTGGACACGATTCCCAAAGGCGATCTGCAACAGATGTACCGGGGGCTGGCCGTCTATATCAGCCAGCGGGATTTGCAGCAGTTGTTCATCAAAAGCATCGAAACCGAAGACATCCGGGACGAAAACGGCGTGCCCTTTCAGGTCTTCTACGGCATCAGCGGCAACTCCCAGGCTTTCTGGAGCATTGCCAACGCCCGCAAAGTCATCGGCTATGCGCCGGAGGACAACAGCGAATACCGCTTCATCGAGCAGATTCGGGAACATATCCTCGCCAGTCGAACGGTGTAGGGGTCTGATCGGAAGAACTTTTGTAACACGGATTTTCAGGCTGATCCGTGTTCTTTTTAATCCGTGTTTACAAGCAATCTCAGGACAGGCATCACGACCGGTTGACACCGATAACGACAAAAACAGAAACGCCGATTACACAGATTGCGCAGATTTTCACAGAAGAAATCCGTGTTCCTTTTGATCCGTGTATACAAAGCTATTTTCAGTGCAGGCCACACGACATATACAACCCCATTTACACATCATCAGAAAGCCGCTTCTTATGTCAGACCCTCTGGATAGACCGCTCGATCCGCCTCGTCTGCCCAATCTGCCGCCGGAGGTTACCCCCCTGCGCGCCCGCCAGTTCCGCATCCCGAAGACACTCAACGCGCTGCGCCACCGCAACTTCCGTCTCTATGTCATCGGCCAGCTTCTCTCCACAATGGGCACGTGGATGCAGATTATCGCGCAGGGCTGGCTCGTCTATCAGCTCAGCCAGTCCGAACTGATGCTGGGGGTGGTCGGCTTTGCCTCAGCCATTCCCTCCCTGCTCATCACCCCCTGGGGTGGCGTCGTCGTCGATAGCGTCTCCAAACGCAAGCTGATGATCATCACCCAAAGCTGTGCAATGATCCTGGCCTTTGTGCTGGCTCTGCTCACCTTTACCGGTGTAGTAGAGGTCTGGCACGTGCTGGTGCTGGCCGTCTGTTCGGGGGTTGTCAACGCCTTTGACGGACCGGCCCGCCAGGCGTTTGTGGTGGAAATGGTGGGGCGAGAGGATATGTCCAACGCCATTGCCATCAATTCCATGACCTTCAATTCGGCCCGTGTGATCGGCCCAGCCATTGCCGGTGTGATTTTGGTGGCCCTGGGCGCGGACTGGTGCTTTCTGATCAACGGCATCAGTTTTCTGGCGGTGATCGGCGGTCTGCTGGCCATGCGACTGCCCCCGGCCAGTCCCCGCAAAAGCCAGGTGAATGCCTGGGGGCAGTTGCGCAGCGGCGTCTCCTATGCGGTGCGCACAAATGAAGTGGGCGCGCTGCTGCTGATTGCCCTGACACTCAGCCTCTTTGGCATCACCTACAGCACTGTGCTGCCTGCTTTTGTGGACCGGGTGCTGCATCAGGGCGCGGGCGCGTTCGGGGCCATCAATATGGCGTCTGGGATCGGTGCGGTCTCGGCTGCGGTGCTGGTGGCCCGCTACGGGGATCGGGGGTTTCGGGGGCGCTGGCTCAATGGGATGGCCCTGGCCTATCCCGTCGTGCTGATTGCCTTTGCCCTGACCCCCTTCTATCCGGTCTCCCTTTTCCTGGCCGTCTTTCTGGGGCTGGGCTTTATGAGCCAGTTCACCCTCATCAATACCCTGCTCCAGACCCAGATTGTGGACGAAATGCGGGGGCGGATTATGAGTCTCTACACCCTGACTTTCTTCGGGCTGGCTCCCTTTGGCAATCTGGCCATGGGCGCGCTCTCGGAAGTCTGGGGCATCGGCGAGACGATTGCCGTCAGCGCGCTGATCGCGCTGGTGCTGATGGGGGTGATTTTCTACAAAATGCCGCAAGTGCGAAAACTGGCGTAGTACCAAAAGCAAAAGGCCGCTGTCGAGAATCTCGACAGCGGCCTTTTGCTTTTGGTACGCCCGGTAGGATTTGAACCTACGACTTTTGGCTCCGCAAGCCAACGCTCTATCCACTGAGCTACGGGCGCATATGGCGGGGAGGGAGGGATTTGAACCCTCGAGGGATATTGCTACCCCTACCCACTTAGCAGGCGGGCGCACTCGACCAGGCTATGCGACCTCCCCAAGTTTTTTGTGCCGGATGCGGCCTGACGGATGGCGGAGGGAGAGGGATTCGAACCCCCGGTGACATCACTGCCACAGTTGTTTTCAAGACAACCGCCATCGTCCACTCGGCCATCCCTCCAAGCCGAAAGACTTTGCATCCACGGACTGGAGAAGTATAGCCGGGAAGGGGCAGGTTGTCAAATTTAGGTGGCGGGGGAGAGCAAATTGTTTGACAAATGAGTGCATGAGGCTTACAATCGGTTTAGTCAGATGGAGCAAAATTCAGGGCTAATTTTTTTCCATCACAGGCATTCAAACTCAATCATCATTAATATACATAAAGATTGAATACTCATGGAATCTTCATTGTGGGATACGTTGGGACGAATTGATATCATTTTTGGAGTCACAGGTGGCGTTGGGATGTTATGGGGAGTGGGAATTAAGCTTTATAGAAAGTACGGAAATCCTTCCGATGATATTCAGGATGTGATAAACAACCGTATCCTAAATAGCTCAATAGCAAAGTTTTTTTCTTTAGAAGAAGTATTCGAATACGCACGTACGTCCACAAAATACATACTCATTATTACAGCGTTACTGGCTGTCATGAATTTGATCAATGGTATCGGACAGAGTTTCGCTGTAATTATTTCTACGTTTGCTGCTGTATTTATAGGCATGGCTGTTGGAACAGCCGCCGATTCAATTTCACACAGTCCTGGAAAATATATTAACGGTGCTATAGTAGGATCATTTGCGATGTCCCTACTTATCACCATCACAACTACATCAATTGATGGTTCATTCGATTTTTCACTTTGGCAGGCCCCATTGTTAATTGTGTCATTTTTTGGATCTATCATAGGCATGATAGGCAAATTTATACTAGCCGATATATTACAATCTCCATCAAGTAATTTTATGTACTCGCCAGCGAGGTTCCAATCTCGCAAACTACCTTTCAAGGAGCAGATACAACTCCAAGACATCAGATCCAAAAGCAAAATAGATTACGATGGACTCAAATTCACGGTCGAGGTAGTCATACAGAATCATGGCGATTCGATCACTGTGTATCCTGAAATCGAATTTAAGGTTGCAAAATTAAAGGACGGGAAATTTATAACCGAAACCATGAAATCACCTTCCACCTGGACAGTCTATCTGACATCTACCAGCCAAACCACATTGCCATTTACTTGGATTCTAGACAGTACAACAAAGCCATTAATCGAATCACCCAACAAAATAGATGTGAGATTTCGCAAACAAAGCAAATCGCACTGAAATTGCATGTTTTGTTATTTGGCGGTAGTGCAAAAGTTGCTATCGCATTCCTGAGAACCCTGATCAGTGAGCGGTTTGGCTCATACCAACTTTTGCGGTATTGCGTTAATTGATTTTACAAGAAAAATACAACATCAACTTTTCACCCTATATCTAATCACCCCACTCGCCACAAACGGCCCGCCAGTGCCCGGCCAGCCGATGCGCCAGTTCAAACTCGACTACGCGGACAACGCCCGTCTGGTCTACTGGACCAAAACTGACCAGGACTGGACGCGCAGGAGTTCGACGTTTCGAAAAAAGTCGAACTCCTGGTGTAATCGCCAAAGTCCCCGGCACTTGTTGTCCGAGCGAGCCGGTACGTCACAATCACGCCGCTGATGTGCGTGAAGTGCCGGGGACTTTATGTTGGTTCCTATTTACTCCACTCATACAGTTCTTTGCGCGCCTGCACAAACTTCCCCGCAGGGCGGCTGATGGAGGTGGCTCCGGCGGTGTCCACTTCGATGATGCGGGCGCTGACCGGCTCGTAAGCGGCTCTCGGCGCGACCGCACCTTTGGCGACGAGAATCTTCTGCTGCTGGGGTTGGATGCCCATACAGGTGATCTGGTGGATGCTCATCGGTGCCACCCGCTTGCTGTTGAGAATCAGCAGCCCCCCTTTGCCCGGTGCGCTGCGGTTGACCTCCACCACAACAGCCAGTCCCTGATCGCCGTAGCGCGCGCCGCCGTGCCGCCGCTCGGTCTCCTCGTAGGTTCCGTCGTGGATGGTGCGCACCCGCCCGCTGATGGCAAGGGTCGGCCCGTGCTGGCTGTCCAGTTTGCCGCCAGTGCGCAGATCCACCTGCCCGCCGATGCCCGCAGCCACGCACTGCTGCACAGATTCCGGGTCGTAGAGGCTCACCACCCAGCCGTCGGCCTTCTGACGCAGCAACTCCTCCAGAATAATCGTGGCGTCGCCAGCGCTGCCGCCCCCCACATTGTCGCCCAATTCAAAGAGCGAAACCGGAAATGCGCTGCTCTCCATCGCCGTCGCCACTGCTTCGGCTGCGCTAGGAATGCGGGGGACCAACTGATCCCGCACGGCCCACATCATCTCGCCCAGGCGCTCCGCTTCCCGCTGGGCCAGTGCTTCGTCGCCGTCGGCAATGACGACGATCGACGGCCCCATCCAGGGCACATCCGCGTACTGATAGCCAGCGGCAATGCTGACGGAGAGGATGCCCGGCTCTTTTTCCAGGGCAATCGCGGCATCCATCAGGGGTTTCATCGGTCCGCTGCTGGTGTTGTGGAAGGCGATGTTGAAGATGACCGGCGGCTTGACAATCGCTGAAACCGGGCGTACATTCCGGCGGGCGGTGCGGGCCACCAGTTCGGCAGCCTCAATGCCCCGTTCCCGCTGGTCGATGTGGGGGCAGGTCTTGTAGATAATCAGCCCGTCCGCGTCGGCCACCAGTTGGGGCGGCACATTGCCGTGATAGTCGTGGGTGACGACGAGCGGGAAATCCGGCCCCACCAGTTCCCGGACCCGGCGCACAGTCTCGCCGTCGGCCTGGGCGTACTCCTCTGCCACCATCGCTCCGTGCAGGGCCAGGAGCAGCCCGTCCAGGGGCATAGCGGCGCGGATGGAGTCGAGCAGTTCGCCGACGAGAGTTTCGTAGGCCTCCACCGTTAGCGGCCCGGCAGGTGTGGCGTTGGCCGAAAAGAGGGGAGCCAACTCGAAGTCGTACTCCTCTGCGCCGGCGATGTAGCCCGCCACTTCGTGGAAGGTGTGGGTGTAGTGGTCGATGACGGCCTGGCCCCTGTAGATGCGGAAGGCATCCAGAGGGGTGGGGTCGGCGGCGAAGGTGTTGGATTCGTGGCTGAAGTTGGCAATTCCGATACGCATGGGATGGCTATCCTTTCAAAGCACCGACAGTGATGCCCTTCTGAATCTGGCTCTGGAAGATGGAATAGACGAGGAGGGTCGGGATCATAATCATACTGACGGCAGCAAAGAGCGCGCTCCAGTCGTTCTGGTAATACTGCTGGTGGAGCATATAGGCCAGCCCCTGGGTGAGTACGTAATGCTTGGCGTCGCTCATCAACACCAATGGCAGGAGGTATTGATTCCACATGCCCAGGAAGTTGAAGATACCAATACTGAGCAGCCCCGGCTGGGCCAGAGGCAGCATCACCCGGAAGAAGACCTGAAACTGATTGGCCCCGTCGATGATAGCTGCTTCGTGCAGTTCCGAGGGGAGCGTCTTGAAGAAGCCGGTGAGAAAAAAGACACTAAAGGGCAACGAGTAGGCGGTGTAGACGAGAATCAGCCCCGGAAAGCTGTTGAGCATCCCCAAATCTTTGACCAGAAAAAAGAGAGGAATCAGGGCCAGAAAGACCGGGAAGAGCATACCAGCCATAAAACCGTAGAAGATAATGCGGTTGCCGGGGAAGGGGAAACGGGCCAGTACATAGGCTGTCATGGCCGACAGACCCAGGATCAGGGCCAGGGAGGGCAGCACAACGATGAAACTGTTGAGAAAGTAGTCGCCGATATGCGCGTCCACCCAGCCCCGCACGTAATTGTCCCATTGCAGAGCCGCGGGCAAGGACCAGGGGCTGAAGAATATCTCTTTGTCGGTCTTGAAGGAGGTGTAGAGCAGCCAGAGCATCGGGAAGACCACCAGCGCGGCCCAGAAGGCCAAGACGATATTCAGCAGCATGCGGGGAAGGCTGAAACCTGTGGGCTTGCCAGCCGATGAGGCACTCATTTTGGGTGTGGGCAGTTCCGCAGAGTTGATTGTCATGGCTAGAACTCCAGGCTTTCGCGGCGCAGAAGGCGGGTAAGGATGACGGATATCAACAGTGTCAGGAAGAAGAGGGCCACGGCGATGGCTGTGCCGTAGCCGAAATTGCTGTTGATGAAGGCTTCGTGGTAGAGGTAGGTGGAGAGAACCTCCGAGCCGCGGCTAGGGCCACCTTCGGTCATTGTTTGGGTGATGGTGAACATACTGGTGGCTTCGATCATAATAAAGATCAGCGCGGTCTGCACCGTCCCCCAAATCAGCGGAATGGTGATGTTCCAGAAGATGTTCCATTGGGTCGCGCCGTCAATCATGGCCGCTTCGTAATAGGTGGCCGGGATCGACTCCATAGCCGCGATGAAGAGAACCATAAAGAAGCCGACCGCCTGCCAGACCGCCACACCGGAAAGGGCTGACAAGACATAATCCGGGTTGCCCAGCCAGACCGGCGGATCCGACATGCCCACCAGTTTCAGAAAGGAATTGAGAAAGCCAATCGTGGGGTGATAGACGAAGCTCCACAGCACACCGATGGCTACCATTGACATCACCTGGGGAAAGAAAAAGGTGATGCGATAGAAGCGGGCAAAGCGTGCGCCCTGGGTCAGGACAAAGGCAAAAAAGAGGGCAAGACCGATGGTAAAGAGTGGCAAAGTAATAATATAGAAGGCGTTGTTGCCCAGGGCATTCCAGAAATTGCTGTCGCCCAGCATTTTGCTAAAATTTTCCAGGCCAATAAATACGGGCGGCTTGGAGAGGCCGCGCCACTGGGTCAGGCTGATGTACATAGCCCGCCCGTAGGGATAGAGAACGAATGTGACGTAGAGCAAAAGCGAGGGGATGAGAAAGGGGACAATCAGGCGGTATTTATTGCGGTACATGGGTTCCTCCGTTGTACCTCCGTAGTTAGAAAGTGGCGTAGATAGAATCTGGCCTGCGCCCGCAAGCGGAACGCAGGCCAGATATTCTTCGCCGCAGATACGGCCGCACGAGTAATCAAACGCCGCCAGTCCCTGCTGACACTCGGCCAACGGGGAGTGACTTTGCGCTGTCTTAGCCTGCGCGCTCGTACTTGGGGATATTCGAGTCGGCCTTCACTTCGTCGGCCTTCTTCTGCACAGCTTCGATCCACTCTTCCGGGGTGATGCGTCCGGTCAGCAGGTCGCCTGTGCGGTCTCGGGTCTCATCGGCCATCGGCGTGTACCAGTCCTTCCAGGAGTAATCGAAGGTCTGATCGCCTGAAGCGTTGGCAATAGCCGAGGCAGACATAACCGCTGGGCTGAGTTCCACGCCTTCGGTGCCGCCAATCACCGGCATAATCGCGCTGACGTTCTGGGCAAACCACTTGGCATTCTCCACAGACATCAGGCAGCGCAGATATTCCATGCCACCGACGGGGTTATTGCCATTGGTCGGAACAATAAAGTCTTCGCCGGACCAGGCCAAAATCGAAGCGAAGGTGCTCTCATCCGCTCCACCGGGGACAGGCTCGACAACCATATCGAAGTTGTCAGGGGTCATGGAACGCATCTCGTTTTCCAGCCAGGTGCCGCAAGGCAGGAAGACAGCCTTGCCGTTCAGCCACTCGGCCTGGGACTCGGTGTGGGTCAGCCCTTCAGTCCCCTGCATAATATAGCCGTTGGTATGCAACGCCTGTACCTGCTCAAGGGATTTGACCACGGCCGGGTTGCTCCACGCACCGTCCACCAGATTGTCCAGATCGATGATCAGTTGCAGGCCACCGTTTTTATAGATCAAGGGCATAAGAACGCCGAAGACCATATATTGGGGATACTTGCCCTGATAGGTCCAGGGAGCCATATCGGTCTCTGTCTTGATCATCTCGCAGAAGGCCAGCATATCATCCCATGTCTTGGGATATTCCCAGCCCTTCTCCGCAAAGAGGCTCTGGCTGTGCCAGACACCGGAGACGGTGTAGGCCAGTTTCAGGGCATACTGAACGCCACCAAACAGGCCACTACTCTGAGAGCCGGGGAAGAGGGTTTCGGCAAAGGTCTTGCCGGGGGTGTCCAGGGACGGGGCATTGAAGAGCGGGGCCAAGTCCATCAATTCGCCGTCGGCCACCAACGCAGCCTGATCCAGATTGCCGGCACCACTATTATCGATCACGTCCGGTGGGTTGCCGCCGATGAAACGGGGGCGCAACTGATCGCCCACTCGCTGGATGCCATCGACTGTCATCGGATTGTCGGGATGGATGCGGCGGTAGATGTCGGCGGCGTTGTCCAGATAGCCCCGACCAAAGCCACCCTCAAAGAAGATGCCTTCCAGGGGTTCGCCGGACACCAAGCCCAGAGGATTCATGGGGTCTACGGCTACGGGTGCAGCAGCTTCAGCTGCGGGTGCAGCCGTTGCAGCAGCCGCAGGAGCTTCGGCGGCGGGGGCGGCGGCAGGCGTAGCCGGGGCACACGCGGCCAGGAATGCACCAGCACTCAGAAACGCGGTGTTTCTGAGGAACGTGCGACGGGTCAAACCGTTCTTTTGCGTCATTGCAAGTCTCCTTCTGTTGTATCTATTTAGATACGGTGAAGTTTGGGAACTGCGAGAACTACTATTCGAGCCTATTGGCTCAACAAAAACTGGGGAAAGTTAAAGGGCAAATGAAGTATATTTGGTGCCAGTTAGGGACAGCAATCAGCATCCCTTCCAATCGATCAAAGTATAGTGCGGATTTCTGTTGGCGTCAATTTTTCCCTATCTGCACCCTACAGACCGCCAATTTGCACGAAAAACCGGCAGAATTGTCGTGCAGTAATCGACATTGCGCTATTTGGCAAAGGATCGTATACTTCCCAAAATTACGAATCGCACCCAACTGAACACTACCGCAGTAACTGAATCTCTCCCAAATTTAAGGAACTTCCATGGCTTTCAACGTAAAGAAACGGGGCAAGATCACGTATTACTATTCTGGTGATGAGCCTGTCCTCTCGGCGCTGGTGACAGAGGAACAACCCGATGGCGATCTCAGAATCCACTTCGCCGGGCTGACCGGCGGCTATTCGGCTGCCAGCGTGCTGGGGCTGGAGACGGTTACATTTATGGACCCGGATGTGGAGATACCCCTGGTTTTCCGCTGCTGGGAAAAGTGGTTGCAGGATGCTGGCATCTGTGATAGCATTGCCCAAGTCGACTTCACAGAGATACACGCCTTTGGCTGCCAGCCCAAAAGCCCCCATCCGCTGGTAGACCCGCAAGGGTATGCGAAAGAGCAAGAACGACTCTACACGGCCTATCGACGGGCCTACGGAAAATTCTTCCGGGAGAACTGCCCGGAGAATGGCGTACCTGCCCGCTTCACCGTCCACGTGGTGGATGTGCCTGACAAAGCAGCTTCCTACGAATTCTATGGCACGGCCCTCTACCAGAAGGCGCTTCAGAAATAATCTCATATTCGTCTGCAAACAACGATTCCGAATACCCAACAATGAAGGATAGCAGGCATGAGCGATACTTCCCGGTACGATTTACTCCTAAAGGGTGGTCACACTATCTGTGCCAAAAACGGCATCGATGGACGTATGGATGTGGCAATCCACAAAGGGAAAATTGCTGCACTGGAAACTGATATTGACCCCTCTCTCGCTGAAAAGACCGTCGATGTTACTGGGCTGTATGTGACACCCGGCCTGATCGACATTCACGTCCACGTCTACCACACCCGGGAGCCAGAAGGGCTGTCGGTGATGGCCGACTCCCATTCCTTCCGCTCCGGTGTAACCACTTTTGTGGACACGGGTACAGCCGGTGCACGTCACTTCCTCCACTTCAAACGCACAGTCATCGACCTGGCCAAAACCCGCATCTTTGCCTTTGTCAATATTGTGGATCAGGGAATGATCGGTGATTTTGAGCAGGACCCGGCCAACTTCGACCCGGAACTCTGCGCCGGGACTGTCCTGGCCTATCCCGATATCTGCGTCGGTGTGAAGACGGCCCACTATTGGGCACGCCAGCCCTTTGACGACATTCACACGCCCTGGGCCGCGGTGGATAAGGGCGTGGAAGCCAGCAAACTTTGCGGCAAACCCCTGATGGTGGACTTCTGGCCCCGGCCCGAACGCACCTACCCGGAGCTGATTCTGGAGAAGATGCAACCCGGCGACATCCACACCCACGTCTTTGCCCAGCAGTTCCCGATTGTGGACGAGGCGGGCAAACCCAACGACTTTCTCTTCAAAGCCCGGGAACGGGGCGTAATCTTTGACTTAGGCCACGGCGCAGGGAGCTTCTGGTTCCGCAATGCAGTCCCGGCTATGCAGAACGGTTTCAGCCCCGACTCCATCAGCACAGACCTGCACATCCGCAACGTCCACGGGGTGGTGGTGGATATGTTGACGACGATGAACAAAATCCTCAATATCGGGATGCCCCTGGCCGAAGTCATCTACCGCTCCACACTGACCCCGGCCCAGGAGATCGGCCACCCGGAGTTAGGCCACCTGAGCGTGGGCGCGGAAGCCGATGTGGCTGTGCTGCGCATGCAAACCGGCGAATTTGGCTTTGTGGACTGTGGCAAGGCAAAAATCCAGGGCGACCGCAAACTGGAATGTGCCATGACCCTGCGGGCCGGCGAGATCGTCTACGATCCAGACGGAATGAGCGTACCCCTATGGCAGGATGCGCCGCCCGCCTATTGGACCCTTCCCTTTTAGCAAGTGCGGTATTTAGCTGCACAAGTTTCCATAATCCTCAGATGTGCGGTCTCGGACTGCACCTATCAATTGTCAGAAAGGAGGAACGATGGCTGTTGCTCAGAATCAACAGAATGTGCCGATCAGTAGTGGACCGTCCTGGGTTTCCCGGGCGGTGGGGGCACAATCCAAAACCCAAACCAATAAGGCTCTGTGGGGTTATGTCTTTTCTTTGCCCTGGATCATCGGGCTGCTCGTGTTTTGGGGAGGACCGATTATTGCCTCCCTCTACTTTGGCTTCACCGAATATGGCATCACCAGCGCACCCAAATGGGTAGGGCTGGCGAACTATACGAAAGCCTTCACCGCCGACAATCTCTTCTGGACTTCGCTGGGGCGCACTTTTACCTTTGCCGCCCTGTATGTGCCAGTGGCGATCGTCGGCGCGCTGCTGTTAGCGGTCATGCTCAATCAGAAGTTGGTTGGCACAAATATCTATCGCACGATCTTCTTTGTGCCCCATCTGATCCCGGCGGTGGCCCTGGCTGTTGTGTGGACCTATCTGCTCCAGCCCACTCTCGGCCCGGTCAACGCTTTCCTGCGGGATTTGGGTGTGGAGAATCCCCCGGCCTGGTTTACGGCCAGGGACACAGCCCTCTATTCGGTGACAATGATCAATATTTGGGCAGCGGTGGGCGGCAACACAATGCTCATCTTCCTGGCCGGGCTGCAGGGCGTGCCCCAGGAACTCTACGACGCGGCGTCCATTGACGGCGGCGGTGTCTGGGCCAAGTTCCGCCACGTCACCTTGCCCCTGCTCACGCCAACGATCTTCTTCAATCTGGTGCTGGCAGTAATCGGCGCGTTGAAAGTCTTTACGACGGCCTGGGTAGCGACTGGCGGTGGTCCTTCCTACGCCACCTGGTTTTTCGCTCTGCACATCTACAATCAGGCCTTCCTCTACTTTAAGATGGGATATGGCAGCGCCCTTGCTTGGGTGCTGGCCGCCATCCTGATCGTCTTTACAGCCTTCCAGGTCGTCACATCCCGGCGCTGGGTCCACTACGAAGGCGCATAGGAGAGACCCAATGGCTCAAATGACTGCACAACAACCCGTATCCTATCGCCTCACACCAGGCAGAACGGTCCTCTATCTGGTGGTTTTGGGGCTGTGTGTTCTCTTCGGTTTCCCCCTTTTCTGGACACTGATGAGTTCCTTCAAGACCCCGTCCGAAATGGCCGCTTTCCCGCCGGTGATTATTCCCAATGTGTTCCAGTGGGCAAATTACAACAATGTGCTCTTTATCCCCCGCATTCCCGTAATGATATGGGTGATGAATTCGACGATTGTGGTCACATTGACAACCCTGGGCACGCTCATCACCGCGTCGGTAGTGGCCTACTCCTTCGCCCGTTTTGACTACCGGGGGCGGGACGCGCTCTTTATGATTACCCTGGCCACAATGATGCTGCCCGCCGAGGTGACGCTGATTCCCCAATTCATTCTCTTCTACAAATTGGGCTGGATCAATACGCTCAAGCCCCTATGGGTTCCGGCCTGGTTCGGCGGCGGGGCCTTCGCCATCTTTCTCATGCGCCAGTTCTTTCTCTCTCTGCCCAGAGATTTGGACGAAGCCGCGCTGATCGACGGCGCAGGCTACTTCCGCATCTTCTGGTCGATTTTGCTGCCCCTGTGCAAGCCCATCCTGGCTACACTGGGCATAATCACCCTCATCGGCTCGTGGAGCGACTTTATCGGCCCCCTGATCTATCTGAATTCGCCGTCAAAATTCACGGTTTCTGTGGGACTGCAATTCTTCAACAATTCACCGGAAGTGGGCGGCGAACCCCTGCAACACCTGTTGATGGCCGCCTGCATCCTCTCGATGATTCCTACCATCGCCCTCTTTTTCCTGGGCCAGCGTTATTTTGTGCAAGGCATTGTAATGTCCGGAATTAAAGGATAGCAGAGATTGGAGACTGGGGAGTGGAAAGGAGTCTCCTTTCCACTCCCCAGTCTCCAATCCCAGCCCCTCCCCACAGCGAAAGGAGATTCGCCTATACAAGACCGCTCACACCACCTATACCGTTATTCACATTCAGAAATCAGGGAGAAGACACAGATGCAACGCAATCAAGTTACCCGCCGCTCCTTTTTGAAGGGGTTGGCAACCATTGGCGTCGGTGCTGCCGGTGCTCAAATTTTGGCCGCGTGTGCGCCAGCGGCAGCCCCGACTGGTGGAGCAGCCGAAGCCCCCAGCACAACCGACTCGTCGGCAGCCCCTGCCCCCTCGGATGTCAGCATCCGTGTCCAGGTTGCGCCCGGTTCCCAGGCAGCCATGCCCAGCATTATGGGCGAACGCTACCAGGCCGACACCGGTGTGGAAGTTGTGATGGAAGAGGTCATCTACGGTGAGATCGAGACAAAGACCCAGACGGGTTTCATCTCCAACACCAATCCAGACCTGCTCTACGGCCATCATCGCTGGCTCTTCATCAATTTCCTCAAGGGTATCTACATGGATATTGACGATATGCTGGCCGCGGATGCGCCCGCAGACTGGGACGACATCTATCCCAGCGTCATCACCGGCAACCAGTTGGACGGCAAGAACTTCAGCATTCCCGGCGTGGTCCACCCCGGCGGCAACATCGCTGTGATGTACAACAAAACCATGCTGGCCGAGAAAGGTTTGCCCGAACCGCAAGAGGGCTGGACGATGAACGACTGGGAGGAATTGGCCCGGGCCGCGGCTGACCCGGACAATGGCGTCTTTGGCATGGGCTTCGACGGCATGAATTCCTTCCACTACTACAGCAACACCTCCCGCTCCTTCGGCGCTCCCGACTCCACAGAGAGCTGGGTGATGAATGAGGATGGCACCACCCTGACTTACAATACGGATATGCACCGGGAGATTGCCAACTGGTACGTCCAGCTGATGGACGACAAGATCGCCCCTCGCAAGGCCGACTACATTGAAGATTCGCCGACCAATATCTTCACTGCCGGACTGAATGCCACCCATTCCAGTATCGTGGGCAATGTGGCGTGGTCTTTGGCTACGATCGATGGCAAGTTCGAGATGGACGCTGTGCTGCTCCCCGCTGGCCCAGAAGGGCGTCAGGGAACCTGCTACTCCGGCAATATGCACATGATCAACTCCAAGACTGCCCACCCGGAAGAAGCCTGGGACCTGATGAAGCTCTTCAGTTCCGGCGAGGCAGGTGTGTCGATGGTGTTGGACGGCAACCTCCAGCCCAACGGCCACAAATCCGCCTGGCTCGATGCGAAGGTGAACGAAGTCAACCGGATGTTCGGCGTAACCGACACACTGTTGAGCGCCGGCATTGAACCCTTCCCCATGCCCAAGAACACCCGCTTCACCGAGGCCAACGACGTCTTCCGCAATGAGATTGATCTCATCTGGGAAGGTGACGAGACCTACGAAGCCCACGCCCCGATCATCGAAGAACGGGTCAACGCTGTTCTGGCCGAGGATCGACCGACGTAAGACGACACACTGTTGACAGTGTCAGTTCTTTTGAGATGAAAAGTGAAGCGTGAGATGGTTCGGATGATCTCACGCTTCACTTTTCACGCCTTGCAGTTGAAATTTCGTCTCCGCCTCCCATCTCGTTCCCCAGGAGATTCTACCCCATGCCCACTGCCCTCGCTGATTTCATCCAGGCAACGCCTCTCTGCGACACCCACGAGCATTTGCGTTCGGAAGAGGAATATGTGGAGGACGGCCCGGACCTGCTGCAAAACTTATTCGGCAATTACGTCCCTGCCGATCTGGTGGTGGCGGGCGCAGAGCAGGCCGCAGTAGACAGGCTACTGGACGGGTCTGATCCGGACATCCGCGGCCGCTTTGCCGGTGTAGAAAAGGCGTGGCAGGCCGTGCGTCACACGGGCTACGGCGAAGCCGTACGCATCATCGCCAAAGAATTGTACGCCATTGACGAACTCAGCCCGGCCACATTGGAAGCAGCCCTGCCCCGGCACGCGGCTCTGCGCCAGCCCGGCCAGCGGCTGCACATCCTGCGTGAACGGGCCAACCTGGACCACATACAGACCGACGATTTTGTACGCACCTGTGCCGTCGATCCCTCTGGGCCAGACTTCTTCTTCTATGACATTTCCTGGGTCAGCTTTGCCAGGGGCGAGCCGGATGTGGAGGCTATCACCGCTGAGACCGGCGTAGCCATCCAGGATTTGGCTTCCCTGCGCCAGGCGATGGAGGCAATCTTTGCCCAGAACGCGGCGGTTGCCATCGCGGTCAAAACCCAGCACGCCTACAACCGCACACTGGCCTGGCGCGAACGCAGCGACGCCGAAACCGCACCGGTGCTGGACGCCTATCTGCGCGATCCCCAAAGCCTTTCCACCGAGCAGCACCTCTGCCTGGGCGACTGGTCCCTGGCGCGAGGGGTGGAACTGGCCATCAAACACGACCTGCCCTTCAAAATCCACACGGGCTACTACGCTGGCTCCAGCCGAATGCCTGTGGACTACATCAAACCGGGCCATCTCTGCCCCCTGCTGGCGAAATATCTGGACGCCCGCTTTGTGCTGATGCACATTGGCTATCCCTACGCCGACGAAATGGTCTCCCTGGCCAAGCACTACCCGAATGTCTACGTGGACTTTTGCTGGGCCTGGAGCATCGATCCTTTCAGCACAGCCAATTTCCTGCGCCAGTGCATCCATGCGGTCCCCAGCAACAAACTTTTCATCTTTGGCGGCGACACCGGCTGGCCCGGCGCGGCCCTGGCCTATGCCGTTCAATCCCGGCGCTGGCTCACCCGCGCCCTGCAAGCCGAAGTGACCGACGGATTTTTGAGCGAAGCCGACGCCATTGCCCTGGCCGATCGCTATATGCGCGAGAATCAGTACGACTGTTTTCGGATCGAAGCAAAACGTCAGGCCATCGAAGCAGGAAAGTGACAGGCGACACGGGGCCAACGCTCCCTTTTGCCTTCTCTTTTTGCCTTTTGACTTTCTCTCACCCTTCAGGAACCCCCACATGACTATTTACGAAGAACTGGGCATCCGCCCGCTGATCAACGCCTCTGCTACCCTCACCCGTCTGGGTGGTTCGCTGATGCCGCCAGAAGTGGTGCAGGCGATGGTAGACGCCTCCAAAGTCTTTATCGACTTGGACGAGTTGCAGACGAAAGTGGGCGACAAAATCGCCGAACTGACCCACAACGACGCTTGCTATGTCAGTTCCGGCGCGGCCGCGGGCATCGCCGTCGCCATCGCGGCCTGTGTCACTGGAAAGAATTTGGCGGCCATCCACCAACTGCCCGACACCACCGGCCTGAAGGACGAGGTGATCGTCCACAAATCCCACCGCAACGGCTACGACCACGCAGTGCGTCAGGTAGGGGTAAAGCTGGTGGAGATCGGATACGCCACCAGCACCGCGCCCTGGCAGTTGGAAGCCGCCATCAACGAGCGCACCGCAGCGATTATCTGGTTCCAGGGCGGCATGACCGGCCACGGCGACATTCCTCTGGCGAAAGTCATCGAAATCGCCGACGCCCGGGGCGTGCCGGTGATTGTGGACGCGGCCGCGCAGGTTCCCCCAGTGGAAAACCTGTGGAACTATACGAAGCTGGGCGCAACTGCGGCCATCTTCAGCGGCGGCAAGGACTTGCGCGGCCCCCAGTCCTCTGGGCTGGTGCTGGGCAAGCGGGAACTGATCGAGGCTATGCGCATGAACGGTTCGCCCAACCACAGCATTGGCCGCCCGATGAAAGTGGGCAAAGAGGAACTGTGCGGCGTGTTGGCCGCCGTGCGCTGCTATCTGGCGATGGATCACGAGGGGCGGCTCTCTCAGACAGAAGAGATCGTCGGCGGCTGGTGCGGCGAACTCAATCAACTGCCCGGCGTCTCGGCCCATCGCTCCTTCCCCAACGAAGCGGGCCAGCCCATGCCCCGTGCCCAGGTCCACATCGACGCAGCCAAAGCGGGCATCAGTCGCAATGAAGTCGTAGCCGCGCTGCTGGCCGGCACACCTGCCGTCACCGTCTCCAGCGGCCCGGACGAGAGCATCTATCTCAACCCGATGACCCTGGAAGACGGCGAGGAGACGGTTGTGCTGGAGCGGTTGGTGGCGATACTAAAACGAAGTTGAACGCAGATTCCGAAGACTTTTTGAAAAAGGATACCCCATTATGCCACGTCCCAACCCCGCCGACTACGGCACATCTGTTACCAAACCGGCTGATTTCGACGATTTCTGGGCGGCGATTGAAGCCCAGGCCGCGGCCATTCCACTCAACGCTACAATCACGCCGGTCCATCTGCGCTCGACACCGGATGTGGAAGTCTTCGAAGTCCACTACGACAGTCTAGACGGTCTGCGCATTGCGGGCTGGTATTGCCTGCCCCGCCAGCGCAGCGGCCCCCTGCCCACAATTGTCGTCTTCCCCGGCTATGTCAGCGAGCCGACCCTCCCCAAGAATCTGGCGGCCCAGGGCTACGCAGCCTTTGGAGCCGCGCCCCGGGGCAAACTGCGCAGCAATGCCCAGTACAACCCCGGCTATCCGGGCCTGCTCGTCCACAACATTCTGGACCGCAACACCTACGGCTACCGGGGCTTTTATGTGGATGCCCTGCGCGTCATCGACTTTCTCGACGCCCAACCGGAGATCGATAGCCAGCGCATCGGCGTCACCGGTGGCAGCCAGGGCGGCGCGCTCACACTCCTGGCCGCGGCTATGCGCCCGCAGATCGCCGCGGCAGCCGCGGGTGCACCCTATCTGGCCGGGATGATGGACGCGGCGGTGCTCACCCACACGACGCCCTACGAGGAGTTGGTCGAATATCTGCGTCTCTATCCGGAACGGGAGCAACAGGTGCGCGAGACTCTGGCCTACTTCGACATCCACAACTTTGTGGAGCGCATCCGCTGCCCGATTATCGTCCACATCGGCCTGCAAGACGACGTCTGCCCGGCAGAGACCGGCTATGCGGTCTACGAACGGATTGGCACAGAGCAGAAGAAACTCTACGCCTACGACGGCTACGGCCACGACTCCAATGGCTACGGCCACGGCGCTGTGATCGACGCCTTCTTCCGGGAGCATCTGGGACAGCAGCTTGCCGGTTCGCCGACTTCCATCTGATTCCGGGCAACTCTTCTCCACAGATTGCGCAGATTTCACAGATTGAGTACTCATTCCCAGTGGGAGAAATTGTGATGATTTTATCTTCAGAGCGACCGGCCGATTTTGACGCCTATTGGAGCGCAGTGGAAGATGAACTGGCCGAATTGCCGGTGGCTGCCGAATTGACACACCTACCGCTCCAATCCAACGAACACTCGACGGTCTACGCGGCCCGTTTCACCGGCATCGGTCCTTACCGCCTCTTTGGCTGGTTCAGTGTGCCGACGAACGGCGACGGACCGTTTCCGACTGTCTACCAACTCCCCGGCTATGGCAGTGTTGTCCACGTGCCCGCCTACGAGTTGCGCCAGCGCTATGCGGTGCTGGCCCTGCGCCACCGGGGACAGCGGCTGAGCGACAAACCCTATGCAGCGTCCTATCCCGGCCTGCTCACCGACGGCATCGACGACCCGGCCACGTACATCTACCGGGGCATTGTGGCCGACTGTCTGCGCGGGATGGACTTTCTGCTCAGCCGCCCGGAGGTGGATGCATCGCGCATCGCCCTGACCGGCAACGATCTGGCGCTGATCACCGCGGCCCTGCGCCCCCAGGCCAATGCGCTGCACTGCTCGCCAAGCCTGCTCTACAACGCGGCCAGCCTCGCGCCCAAGACCAGCGCCTATCCGCTGGAAGAATTGAACGACTACACCCGGGCCTATCCGGACCGAGCCGCGGCTCTGGCCCACACGCTGGACTACTTCAACCCGCTGCACTTTGCGGATCAGGTCCGCTGCAAGACGCTGCTGGTCACCGGCAACGACCGGGACTTCCTGTCGCCTGCGGTCCTCCAGCCCCTGACCGACAGTTTGGCTGGGCCAGTCACCCCCTATGTGAGCGCGCACTCCTCCTATCGGGACGGGGTGCAACAGGCCGAATGGTTGAGCAGTCACTTTGGATACAGCGATACGCTTCTGCCCGCCCAATGGCAAGGGTAGATGTTGGCGCAAAAACAGCCACTGATAAACACTGATGAACGCTGATAAGAACGGGTTTCCTGTATTTCTTCTGTCAAAGCCCATTCTTATGGCAATGCCATCCGTGTTTATCAGTGTTCATCAGTGGCTAAAAAGGTTATGATGAAGATTCATTTCTCCCCCCACGAAAGGTTTATTTGAATGACAGCCAAAATCAAAAATGTCGAACGCATTCTGCTCGTCGTGCCCATTGTGGAGCGAGTGCGCCGGGAGTTGGAGCGGGCCAATATCCACACCTGGGCCGAGACCGAAGTCATCCGCGTCACTGCCGACGACGGCACTGTCGGCTACGGCGAAACCATCCAGAACTACACCTGGGGCAAAGTGCTGGATACCGACCGGGTGTTGGGCAAGAATCCCTTCGACCTGATGTGGGACGACACGCTGGGAGCGGGGCTGCAAATGGCCCTCTTTGACCTGGCGGGCAAACTGGCCGGTGTGCCGGTGCATCGGCTTCTTGGCCAGAAGTGCCGGGACTTTACGCCCATCTCCTTCTGGAATCACGATATGTCGCCGGAAGCCTACGAGCAGGAAGCAATTGTGGCCGCGGGCCTGGGCTACACTTCCATCAAAATCAAGACCCGGCCCTGGTTTGATGTCTATGAGACTGTGCGCCGCATCAGCGAGGCAACACCGGAGTGGTTCCACATCGACTGCGACTGGAACGATTTTCTGCTCGACGCCTCCACCGCCATTCCCGTGCTGCAAGAGTTGGAGAATGACTTCCCCAAAATCACCATCTGGGAAGGACCGATTCTGGCCCACGACGTGGCGGGTAACCGGCTGCTGCGCGAGCGGGTGCGCACGCCCATCGCCCACCACTACGGCTCTATCCCGGCCAACGCGGCCATCGGTGCGGGCTATTGTGACGGCTTTGTGATGGGCGGGGGCGTCTCCAAACTCTTCCAGGGAGGCATTACCTCTGCTTCAGCCAATATGCCCTTCTTTATCCAAATGGTGGGCACGGGGCTGACCGAGGCGATGGCGATTCAGTTGGGCGCGGTGCTGACCCACGCCCAGTGGCCTGCCATCACCTGCACCGAACTCTACGAGCACAATCTGCTCACCGAGCGCATTCCGATTCTGGGCGGCTATGCCCACGTGCCCGACGCGCCGGGCCTGGGTGTGACTGTAGACGAAGCCGCGCTGGAAAAGTACCGGGTGGAGAAGGCCGACTTCTCCCTGCCCCGCCGGTTGATCCGCTATAACCGGGCAAACGGCGTCAGTGTCCACTTCAAAGACAATTCCTTCAGCGGTGGCTCCCAGATGTGGACGTACTTCCGCACGGCCAACCAGCCCCTCTACGAGCGGGGCGTGCAGACGACGCTGGTGGACGACGACGGTAGCCCCTTCTTTGCCGAAATGTACGAGCGGGTGGCCGATGGGCCAGTGTTGATGATGCCGGAGATGTAAGTCCGTTTGCATAAAAAAGGCCCGGCTAGGAACGATTCCTGGCCGGGCCTTTTTGAGTCTGCTGTGTGTGTACGCACAGAATAAGTATTTACCCGTTCGTCTGCCACACTTCCCCGCCGAGGGTCACAGCGGACAGGGCATCTTCCCGCGGGAAGATCGCCACCACAGAGCGATCCGCCAGCCCGATGCAGGCCGCTTCGCCCCCATCGACAGGAATCTGCCAAATGCCCCGGTTTGTCGCAGCCAGCAGTGTATCGCCATTCCCCTGGCCCTGTACTGTCATCACTGTGACAATCTGTACCTCCGGGTCCAGAAAGCGTTGATCTACCACAAGCCCGCCACTCTCCGGGTCGGTGGAAAGTGTAATCAACCGGTTCTGCGCGGCCAGGAGCAGGCGCCCCAGCAACTGGGGACGACGGCGTTCATCGGCCAGGGTGAGCAGGCTGAGGGACGGCGAGTCCAGGGCAAGACCGGCCACGTCATTCCAATTTCGCCCGGCATCGTCCGACTGCCAGACTTCCACCTGAATGTGCTGACCGTCAAATCCACCGGTCACCAGCCAGGCGCGCAGGTCCTCGGCAAAGAAAGGCGAGAGAGCCACCCCCAGCACATCGCCCTCCGCCTCCGGCGGCGTCAACTCCTCCCAGCTTTCCCCCCGATCCTCCGACAGGTAGAGATAGCCGTCGATGTCGGCCAATAGGAGCGTGCCGTCTGTGGCGTAGGCCGGGGAGATGGCCAGCCTGCCCACCCCATTGCCCGGCGCGTCCAGCCGCTGCCATTCGCCCTGCCCCACCCGGCGATAGATGGCGTCGTCGGCCCAGGCGAAAATGGTGAAGCTATCGCCACTGCCCACGCCCGCCACAAAAGTGCAGACTTCCTCTTCGGTCAAAAAATCCAGCGCTTGCCAACTGCCGCCCCCATCGGTGGAGAGGGCGGAGCCGCCGTCGCTGTCCACCACAAAAAGCGCCTGCTGGGGGGTCAGCACGGCCAGAGGCGGCGCGTGACCGGTCAACAGACCGGGGCTGCGGCCGTTGGCCGCCTGCCAGGAGCGTCCGTCATCGGTGGAGGCAAAGAGACCCGCCTGCCACCCCCCTGCCAACAACAGCCCCTCGCGGTCAGCCAGCGCAAAGGCCGCAAAGTCGCCGCCGAGGCAGGGCTGCCAGCTTGCGCCCCCGTCCTCCGAGCGGAAGAGGCCGAGACCGGTTCCGGCCAGCAGGCAGTTTGGCAGCGCAGCCAGACTGTTGACGCTGTGACCGGCCAGATCGTCGCCCGCCCGCTGCCAGCTTCCGCCCCCGTCGCTGGAGCGGAAGACCCCATCGGATTCGGTTCCAGCGTAGAGCGCGCCATCGGCAGATTGGGCTATGCACTGGACCGCGGCGTCGGGCAAGCCTGTGCCCGATTCCCGCCAGGAACGCCCGCCGTTGCGGGAGCGGAAGAAGCCACCAAAGGCTGTTCCCACCCAAAGAGTCTCGCTGTCGGCGTAGTCGTCGGCGCAGCGAATGCAGAGGGCGTCCACATCCAGCAGGCCAAAAGTGGAGCTTTCCCAGCTTTCTCCGCCGTCCTGAGAGCGCAGAGGACCGTCGGCAGTGGCAACAAAAAGGGTGCTGTCATCCCGGTAAATCGGGGAGATAGCAATGGCGACACCCACGCCCAGCCCGACCCAGCCGGTCAACTCCGGCCAGGTAGCGCCGCCGTCTTCGGAACGGTAGAGCCGTCCGCCTTCGGTGGTGGCGAAAATATGGGGGCCGCTGGCCGCCAACGCCACAATCGCTGGATCGGCGGGGCCGCTATCCAGCCGCTGCCAGCTCTGCCCCGCGTCTGCCGATCGAAAGAGACCAGCTTTCGTTCCAGCCAGAATATCGCCGCCGGGCAGGGCGAGCAGCGCTGTGACAGTTCCGCCGGGCCAGCCACCGGTGTGCTTGAATGTATTGGGTATTGGATATTGGGTATTGGGCACTGCTACGTCCTCGTCTTTGTCTCTTTGGGTCTTTGTGGTTGCTGGGTCATACCTCAAAATCCACGTCCTCGTCCCGGTTGTGGCGGGGTTTGTAGACCAGCACATCCGTCGTCAATGCCATCAGCGCACCGGAGACGCCCGTGCGTAGGGCCGTCTCCACCACTTTCGCGGGATCGACGATATGGGCCGCGGCCATCTCGACAATTTCGTGGCGCACGACATCATAGCCCCAGCCCGCACCCCGTTCACGCAGTCGGGCCAGGATCGGCTCGGCTTCCAGCCCCGCATTGGTGATAATCGCCCGGGCCGGGGCCGCCAGCGCCTTGCAGAGAATGTCGATAGCCGGGGCCTCATCCGCGGAAAGGGAAAGCTGCCGCACCGCGGGGATACAGGCCAGGAGGGCCGCGCCACCGCCGGGGACAATTCCCTCTTCCAGGGCCAGGCGCACCACCCGCACCGCTTCCTCCGTGCGTTCCTTCAGATATTCCTGCTCCACATCCGACGCGCCGCCGATCTCCAGCACAGCCACGCCGCCGGTGAGTTTGGCCTGCCGCTCCACCAGCCGGTCCCGCTCCCGCCCGTAGGTTGCTTCGGGGATACGCTTGCGCAAATCTTCGGCCCGCTGGCGGATGAGGGCAGGCCGTCCCCGACCGCCCACAATCGTAAAGCTGGAGCGGATAGCCTGCACTTCATCGGCCTGGCCCAGATCGGCGAGTGTCGCTTTGGCTAACGGCTCGCCCAGCACATCCAGAAAGACTTTGCCGCCGCACAGCGCGGCCAGATCGGTCAGCACTTCGGTCTTCTCTGTGCCCAGCCCCGGCGCTTTGACGGCCAGCGTGGGCAGGCCGCCCCGCTGCTTATTGGTCACCAGCAGATTGAGTGCGTCGCCCACCACATCTGTGGCGATGACGACCAGACCCCGCCCGCCCTCTTTGCGGATCTGCCCCATCAGCGGCAAGAGTTCGTCGGCGCTGCGCAGATGGCGGTCTGTGAAGAGAAGATAGGGCTTCTCGACTACCGCTTTGCCCGGCTCGGTTGTGAAATAGGAGGATATCCAGCCGTTGTTCCAGAGCACACCCCGGATGTAACGCCGGTCGTGGACCCGTGCGTAGCTTTTGCGCACCTCCACCGAGCCGGTTGGCCCAATGACATCGAAAACCTCTTCGATATATTTGCCCAGAACCTCATCGCCGGTGATGGTAGAGGCGAGGGTAATGGTCTGTTGGGCATTTTCCAGAGGGGAGGATAGGCTGCGCAGGGCGTCTAATGCCACAGCCAGCCCGCGTTCGATACCCCGGCGCAGGCTCATTGCATTGTGCCCCGCGGCAATGTGGCGCTGGCCGTCGTTGAGGATGTGGCGGGCCAGCACAACCGCGGTGGTTGCGCCATCGCCCACAGCCTCCTCCACCTGCCAGGCGATATGGCGGGCGAGATAGGCGCCCATCCCTTGGTGGGGATTGGGCAGGCCAGCGATGCGCCGGGCCACGGCCGCGCCGTCGGAGAGGAGTTCTGGTGGGCGACGGCGGTTGGTACGCTCCACCCCCACCAGATTGCCCTCTGGCCCGAGGGCTACTTCCATCGTCTTAGCGAGAAGGTCAAAACCGGTGCGGAGAGCGGTGTGTGCGTCGGAACCAAAGAGTAGATAGGAGGCAGGCATAGAATGGAGTATCGTAGAGTTGATGATAGGGTGACTAAAAAAGTTGATGTTTTTGAGTATACCGTTTATGCTTGATTTCGACCAATGAGTCCAGTGCAGAAAGCCTTTTCAGCCACTGATAAACGCAGATGCATTCTAACAAAGTGGCTGACTCTCCTGAATTTCTCTGCGCCTGTGCACCTCTGCGGGGGAATTGAGCTTTTTCCCAGGTCCACCAATGGACAGGCAACGGCGCAGCAGACTACGGCGCAGCAAGCAGCGGCACAGGTGTTCAGATGGACGAATTCCACACACTATGCCATAATGGGTCAGCGCTGAGTAACCATTCCTCTCTCATAGCAGGTACACCGTGAAACTCTCCGCTATACAGACTTACCTGACTGAACAGAAGATTGACGGCTGGCTGGTCTACAGCTTCCGCAACCAGAATCCGATTGCCCAGTCTGTCTCCGGGTTGAGGGCTTCTGGCAGCCGCCGCTGGTTCTGCTGGATTCCCGCCCAGGGCGCGCCCCGCTGGCTGGTCCACGCCATCGAAACCCATATGTTTGTAGACCTCCCCGCGGATATGGCTGGGGAGATGACCCGCTATGTGGGCTGGGAAGAGATGGAAGCCAAGCTGCCCAAGCTGGTCGGCACAACGACGGGGCGGCCTCTGCGCATCGCAATGGAATACAGCCCGCGCAATGCCCTGCCCTACGTCAGCACAGTGGACGGCGGCGTCATCGAGCTGGTGCGGGAGACGACCGGGGCGGAGATCGTCAGCAGCGGCGATCTGGTGCAGCAGATGACGGCAGTGCTGTCCGCTGAGCAGATTGCGGGCCATCGCCGAGCCGCGGCCGGTTGTCTGGCTGTCAAAGATGCGGCCTTTGCCTTTATCGGCCAGCGTCTGCGCGACGGCCAGGATGTAAATGAGTTCGAAGTCCAATGCTTTATCAATGACGAACTGGCAAAGCGCAGGCTGCAAACCGGCGTCACCTCCCTCTGCTCGGTCAACGCCAACGCAGCCGACCCCCACTACATTTCCAGCGAGGCCCACCATAAACCGATTCAGAAAGGCGATGCGGTTCTGATCGATATGTGGAGCCGGGAGACTGTCAACCCCGACGACTCCTTCGCCGACATCACCTGGACCGCCTATTGCGGCGCAGAAGTTCCGCCCAAAATGCGCCAGGTCTTTGAAGTGGTGGCCGCGGCCAGAGACGCGACGGTCCTCCACATTCAAGAGCGGATGGACGCGGGACTGCCTGCCTATGGCTATATGGCCGACGACGCGGCCCGCAAAGTGATCATCGACGCAGGCTATGGCGAGTTCATCCTGCACCGCACAGGCCACAGCCTGGGACCCACCGGCCACTGGATCGGGGCCAACATCGACAATCTGGAAACCCAGGACCGCCGCCAGCTGATCCCCAATCTGATGTTCACCGTTGAGCCGGGAATTTACATGCCCGATTTCAACTTTGACGACAGCCCGCAGGCCAAAGGGCTGGGCATCCGCAGTGAAATTAATTGCCTGATGCACGCTGACCGGGTGGAAGTAACCACTCTGCCCTTGCAAACCGAAGTCATCCCCATTCTGGGGTAATGCGCCCCAGAAAAGAATTCCCAAAACCAGAAAGGAGGCTCGGCCTAGAGTAAGCGGTCTGGGCAGACCGGCAACCAAATATCGTTTGATGGTTATTTCACAACGAGGAGAAAATCGTATGCGAAGAAGTTTCTCTATCCTATCAGTGCTGATGATTCTGGCGATGCTGCTGGCAGCCTGCCCGGCCCCTGCGCCGGAGGCTGGCAGTGAAGCAGCAGCCCCTGCGGCTGAAGCGCCTGCAGCTGAAGCACCCGCAGCTGAAGCACCTGCGGCGGAAGAAGCCGCAGCGGAAATCGCCAGATTTTCCCACCCAGCGCCCGTCTGGATGTAGCGCTTGATGTGGATCGCCATACGGGTTTTATGCTTATTGACACCCTAATGTCCGGTGATATGAGTCTTTTCCGAAATGCCATCTGGCATCTCCTCTTGCCCAGCTTCGTCCTCAGCACAGTCATTATGCCCATACTCGCCCGGCTGACCCGAGCCAGTATGCTGGAAGTCTTGCAGCAGGACTACGTGCGAACGGCCCAGGCCAAAGGGCTGGCACAGCGGGTGGTCGTCATACGCCACGCGCTAAAGAACGCGCTGTTGCCGATTGTCACCGTTGTGGGCCTTCAGTTGGGCGGTCTGTTGGGCGGCGCGCTGTTGACCGAGACAATCTTCTCCTGGCCAGGTATGGGGCTATGGACTTACCGCGCCATCCAGAGCCGGGATTATCCGATTGTCCAGGGCGCGGTGCTGGTCAGTGCTACCATTTACGTCTTTGTCAACCTGCTGGTGGACATCTCCTACGCCTATCTCGACCCACGCATCCGTTATAGTTAATTGGGACTTGGGATTGGAGACTGGACCACTGATGACCAATCCTGAAACCCCCAATTTCCCTTTGGGAGAATAATAAATGAGCGTTGACACAGCGCTTGCATCACAATCGACAGATATACCGGCTTCCCGCCCGCCCCGCAGCCTGTTCAGCGATGCCTGGCGGCGGCTGCTCTCCAGTTGGAATGGGCGCGTGGGCCTGACCGTCACTGGCCTGATTATTCTCATCGGTCTGCTTGCGCCGGTCGTCAATCCCTACGATCCGACGATTGACTCCAATCTGGTCGATTCCCGGGCCGCGCCGTCACTGGAACACTTTTTTGGTGCGGATCGGCTGGGCCGGGATATGTTCCGCCGCATCATTCACGGCACGCGTATCTCCCTGACTATCGGCTTTGTCGTCGTCTTCTTCTCCGGCGGGGTCGGCACAATTCTGGGGCTGGCGGCTGGCTACTTCGGCGGCTGGACAGACTCCATTATTATGCGCGTGATGGATGTGCTGCTGGCGTTTCCGGCCATTCTATTGGCGATTGCGATTGTGGCTGTGCGCGGGGCCAGCCTGACAAATACAATCATTGCCGTGGCGATTGTGGGTGTGCCTGGCTACGCGCGCGTCGTGCGTTCGATTGTCCTCTCTGTGCGCGAGCGGGATTATGTGGAGGCGGCCCGAATGGTGGGTGTACGCGACAGCCGCATAATGTTTTTGCACATTCTGCCCAACAGCCTTTCACCAATTATTGTCCAGGTGACACTGGGCGTGGGTGGAGCTATTCTCTTTGCCGCGGCCTTGGGCTTCCTGGGATTGGGCGCACAGCCCCCCGCACCCGAGTGGGGCGCGATGATCGCCGACGGCACACCCTTCCTGCGCCAGTCCCCCCATATGGTACTCTTCCCCGGTCTGGCGATTATGTTTACAGTCCTGGGCTTCAATCTCCTGGGCGACGGTCTGCGCGACGCGCTGGACCCCCAGTTGCGGGATTGATGGCAGAAGAAGTTAGCCACTGATAAACACAGATAGACGCTGATTTTTCCTCTTTTTACGTCCATCAAAAACGTCATTAGAAAGAAGGCCCAGTTCGGATGTCCGAACTGGGCCTTCTTCATCTATTCTTATCCGTGTTCATCAGCGTTCATCAGTAGCTGATTTTTCTACTTCCTCAGTCGCGGGTCCAGCAAATCCCGCAGGCCATCGCCAATCAGATTGAAGGCCGCCACCAACAGCAGAATCGCCGCCGCGGGCACGGCGGTCAGCCACCACTGGGTGGTGATGTAATTGCGCCCTTCGCTGATCATCACACCCCACTCCGGCGTGGGCGGCTGCGCGCCAAAGCCGATGAAGGACAACCCGGCCACACTCAGAATCACTGCGCCCATATCGAAGCTGGCCTGGACCAGCAGGGGGGCCAATGTATTGGGCAGCAGATGGCGCAGGACGATGCGCAGGCTGGGCGCGCCGATGGCCCGGGCGGCCTGGACAAACTCCTGCTCGCGCAGGACAAGCACCTGTCCCCGAATCAGCCGGGCATAGACCGGCCAGCTCACCACCGCTACCGCGATCAGCGCGTTGCGCAGGCTCGGCCCCAGCGCGCCGGCAATCGCCATCGCCAGAATCAGACTGGGGAAGGCGAAAAAAATGTCCGTCACTCGCATCAACACTTCGTCGGCCCAACCCCGTGTGTAGCCAGCGAACAACCCCACCACAGAGCCAAATAGCCCCGCGCCGCCCACCACCGCCAGTCCCACAAAGAGGGAAATGCGTGCCCCGAATAGGATACGGCTGAGGATGTCCCTCCCCAGCTTGTCCGTACCCAACAGAAAGTCCTTGCCGGGTGCGGTCAGGCTGGCCTGAATGTTCTGTTGGATGGGGTCCACCGGACTGAGAATCGGCGCAAAGAGAGCCAGGAGGGTGAAAATGAGCAGCAGTGCCAACCCCACGAGCATTGTGGGGTCTTTCATCAGCCCTCGGAAGAATTTGGTACGGGCGCTGGAAGTAGTACGAATCGCCATCTATTCTACCCCCACCCGTGGATCGACCATTCGATAGCCGATGTCTACCAGTGTATTGACGGTCGGATAGACAATCGCGGCCACCAGCGTGACCCCCATCACAGCGGGGAAGTCCAGCGTCGTCACCGAAGTGGTAGCGTAGCGGCCCAGTCCCGGCCAGTTGAAGATCGTCTCGGTCAGCACCGCACCGCTGAGCAGACTGCCAAAAGTGAGGCCGACGGTTGTCAGCACCGGTGGCAACGCATTTTTGAGCACATGCCCCCAGATCACTACCTGCCGGGAGAGTCCTTTGGCTTTGGCCGTGCGCACGTAGTCCTGCTGCAGCACCTCCAGCATAGCCGAGCGGGTCATACGCAGCAGCACCGCTGTGGAAAAGTAGCCCAGTGTGGCTGCGGGCAGGACCAGATGGTACAAACTGTTCTGGAAAATCGGCCAGTTGCCCGCCAACAGCGCATCGATTGTATACATTCCGGTGATGTGCGCTGGCGCAGTGAGGATCGTGTCCAGGCGTCCGGGGCCTGGGAACCAGCGCAGTTGGCGGTAGAAGAGGCCAAGCACCAGCAGGCCCACATAAAAAATCGGCATGGAACCGCCAGCCAGCGCGAAGACCCGTGCCCCGGCATCCACCACGCCGTTACGGCGCATGGACGCCAGCATCCCCAGGGGAATGCCCAGCAGGACGGAGACGAGCAGCGCGGCCAGGGATAATTCAATCGTCGCGGGCAGAAAGTCCCGCAGATCGTCGGCCACTGGGCGGCGAGTGCGGATCGAATTGCCCAGATCGCCCTGCAAGACCCGGCCCACATAGCGCAGATATTGCTCCACTACCGGGCGGTCCAGCCCCAGTTCAGCCCGATAGGCGGCAATCTGTTCTTCCCGCGCGTTCTGGCCCAGCGCCGCGGCAGCCGGGTCCACAGGGACTAGTTGGGCCAGGGCAAAGGTAATCACCGACACGCCTGCCATCACCAGCATAAGACCGATGAGACGGCGGAGAATGAAACGGAGCATAGAAGCAATATCCGGAAAGCCGAAAGGGAACGAATGGTTGACGACGGACGGGCAGACGGCAGACGAACCAACAATCGTATCGGTTCGTCTGCCGTCTGCCGCCTTTCGTCCTATGCAATCAACTACACTACAGATAGACGAATGAAACTACTTCTTCCCAATATTGGCGAAGGTAATCCCCGGTGTGTCAGCCGGATCGAAGAGGAAGCCGGTAATGTTGCTGCGCAGAGCAAAGGTGCGGATGGGCTGGTAGAGCATTACATAGGGTCCGAAGTGCTGCACATAGTCCACCAGCTCGGCATAGAGGGCAATGCGCTCTTCGGTCGTGCCGGCTTGGGCAGCCTGTTTGGTGAGTTCGATGGCTTTCTCATCTTTCCAGTCGTTGCGCCAGGCCAGGGACTGTGCATCCCAATTGGCGAAGGGGGTGGCATTGCCGTCCGGGTCCGAATAGTCGGGTCCCCAGTTCATCAGCGTCAGCTCGCCGCCCTGGGCGCGGTAGATATTGAGCAGTTCAGACGACTGCAACTGCTGGATGTTGACGGTCAGACCAGCCAATGCCAAGTCAGCCTGAATCTTGGCGCCCAACACACCCCACTCCAGACCGCCGGGGCCTGTGCCTGTGGGAACCATAAAGTCGATCTCTGTGCCTTCGGCTACGCCCGCATTGGCCAGCAGTTCCTTGGCCTTGTCGATGTCCTGGCTGAAGGGGTTATTGCCTGTAAAGCCCAGGAAGCCTTCGGGGATGATCTCCTGCACGATCTTGCCGTTGCCCTTGAGCAGAGTGGCAATATCGTCGTAGTTGACCGCATAGCGGATGGCCTCACGCACATCGGGATTGTCCAACGGCGCTTTGGTGGCGTTCATGCCCACATAGGCCAGAAGGGTGTCGGTGGCTTGGGTCAGCACAACATCGGGATTGCCTTCCAGTGACGCTGCCTGTTCTGGCCCAAGGGGATCCACGATATCGGCGTCTCCGGTCTCGATGGCCGCCTGTAGGTTAGCCAATTCGGGAATATTCTGCATAATCACCCGTTTCATGGCCGGTGCTGTGCCCCAGTAATTGGGGTTGGCATCCATTGTCACCGAGACACTGCGATCCCAGGCAGTCAGCATATACGCTCCACTGCCTGCGGAATTGTCGTTCATCCAGGCAGAGGCCATATCGTCACCCATATTGGGTTCCACCACAGCCTGTTCCACCACAGCCGCCAGGCTGAAGGCGGCGATGGTCAGAAAGACCGGCGGGCTGACTTCGGCGGGCAGATTCACCTCGAAGGTGCTAGCATCTACCGCGCTGAAACTATCCTTGGTCAGACCGGCGACCTCGGTGAAGAGGAAGGCGGGTGACTTGTTGATGTCGATGGCACGTGCCCAGGAGAAGACCACATCCTGCGCGGTGACCGGGTTGCCGCTGGCAAAGACGGCCTTCGGGTTCAGATGAAAAGTGATGGTCGAGCCATCGCCGTTGTCAGTAATCTCCCAGGACTCGGCCAGCAAGGGTTTGATGCCCGGTTGGCCTGGGTCAACGCCCACAAGCGTCTCGTAAATGCTGGCTACAACCTGAATGCCGCCAAACTCATAGGCGACTGCCGGGTCCAGGGAGATCAGGTCCGTGGCATCGGTGGCGTAGATGAGGGTATTGGCACGGGTAAGTTCTTCTGCCGCGGGTGCTTCCGCTGCCGGTGCTTCTGCCGCAGCGGGAGCCTCGGCTGCGGGCGCTTCTGCGGCTGGTTCAGGCGCGGCTGCTGGTGCTGCACACGCGCCCAGCAACAGGCCAAAGACCAGAATCAGCGTGAGCCAGACGAACCCCGGCGTTGCCCGCCGTGGGGTACTGCCTTTTGTTGTGTACATAGAAATCTTCTCCTTTTCGAGACAAACAAGACAAACAGAGTGTATAGCAATCAGTCAAAACGAGTTTGACCGGGCCAACCAGATTAGAAGAATGCGGGTCGAAGAGGAAATCGATCCCGGAGATCAGGCGCAGGAAAAAATGAGGAACATCGCCCACAAGTATACATCACAGCCTCTGGGGGCTGAAATCTGTTCTATCCCCACAGATGGCTCCACTGCAAAAAGGTCGAATTCCCCCGCAGAGTCGCAGGGGTGCAGAGAACTTCAGGAGAAAAATCCGCTGCTATCAGCATTTATCAGTGGCCCTAATGGCGCAGGAGAGTCACCGGTGCTTCCCCAATCCGGGAGAGCAGACCTGGCCAGTCTTCTGAAACAGGCCAGGTCTCCAAACCCGAATGCGCTACTCTATATCAAACTGGGCCGTGACATAGGGCTGGATGGCCGCGTAGTCCAGTTCCACGCCCAGCCCCGGAGTTGTGGGGAGAAGCGCGTGGCCGTCCGCATAGGCCATTGGCGTAGTGACAAGGGTATGCTCGCGCACCCATTCGCTCTGCAGATCGCTGGGCAGCACACAGTTGCGGGCACAGGCTGAGGCGTGCAGGCGCATCTGTTGTAACACACCCAATTCGAGAGAACTGCCCTGCCAGCAATCTTTGCTGACAAATTCGGTTACGTGGCTCAGACGCAGAAAATCGTAGACGCTGCCCCGTCCAAGATTGTAAGTGTCCGCCATCTCCTCGCGCATGGCCAATTGCAGCACATCCTCGCTGCGGGTATGACAGGCAATCGTCAGGGGTATAATCTGGCGGACAGCACGCCAATCCTCAATCGCGCCGTAGGGGAAGGGGTCTTCGATTTGGATATCGAAGGGAAGTTGGGCCAGCTTCTCCAACTGGCGGGCACACTCGCGCAGAGAGCGCCAGGCGCACATTGGATCGATAGTAATGTGGAAGCCCTCAGGAACGTCTGCGGCAATCGCCAACAGGGCATCCACAGTGTCGCCGCCCGCGCTCGATTTCATTTTGACACCCCGCAGTCCCAGGGATATCGCCTCGTGGATCAGTTTCGCCATTGTAGGCGCGTCGGGGCGATTCATCCAGAAATCGACCGCGACCCGATCCCGGATCGCGCCCCCCATCAACTGGTGGGCGGGCATACCCACAGATTTCCCGACTGCATCCAGCCAGAGGGATTCGAGCAGAATATAGCTGCGCCCCCCGGCCAGTTCCCAGGACCAGTAGGGGTAGCCCCGGGGCAGTCCGGTTGCATTGGCCGGGCCTTTCCAGACCGTCGCAGGCGTGACCGATGAGAGCTCGCGCCCCAACAAATCCCGCAAAGTCGTTTCGACGCTGGCGCGGGTTGTGCCCCGGTCGCACTCGCCCACTGCGGTAAAGCCCTGGGAGGTAGTTCCTTCCACCAGATGAATCGGTATCTGGGGCCATTGCACGCTGTCCCGGTACATCACGCCGGGGTCCCCGGGCGCGGAGACAATATCCTGGCGGGCGGGCACAACCACCTGCCAGACCCGGAATTTTTCAAATTTTAGTGGCTGGTTTGCCATTTTCATACCCTCGCGGATGGATAAAAGATTGGGAATGGGTAGGAAGATTCCTATGTCACGAGTATAGCGTTTCCGATCAATTTTTGCTAGGCAAGCGTGAAGAGGACGGCAATAGGCCAGACTGGTTTGGCTATCCCTGTCCGCCCAGCTACAATAGATGTGTACGTTACTCAGGATGCCATACCACAGAAAGAGGACCCCATGCCCTACACAGCCTCGGAATCTCGCTACGAAAAAATGGTCTACAACCGGGCCGGTCGCTCTGGCCTGCTGCTGCCCGCTATATCGCTGGGGCTGTGGCACAACTTCGGCGGCGTCGCCCCCCAGGAAAATGGCCGGGCAATGATTCACCGGGCCTTCGATCTGGGCGTCACCCACTTCGATCTGGCCAACAACTACGGCCCGCCTCCCGGCTCTGCCGAGGAAACCTTCGGGCGCATTTTGCGCGATGACCTCTCCGGCCACCGGGACGAACTGATCATCTCCAGCAAAGCGGGCTATCGCATGTGGGACGGCCCCTACGGCGAGTGGGGTTCCCGCAAATACCTCATCTCCAGCCTGGACCAGAGCCTGAAGCGGATCGGTGTGGACTACGTGGACATCTTCTACCACCACCGGCCCGACCCCAACACCCCCCTGGAAGAGACGATGGCCGCGCTCGACTACGCGGTGCGTTCCGGGCGGGCGCTCTATGTGGGCGTCTCCAACTACTCCGCGGAACAGACCCGCCGGGCCGCCGCGATTCTGCGGGATTTGGGCACGCCCTGCCTGATCCACCAGCCCGCCTACAGTATGCTGCGCCGGGGGCCGGAGGAAGAACTGATCCCCACCCTGGCCGCGGAGGGCATCGGCTGTATCGTCTTTTCGCCCCTGGCCCAGGGGATGCTGACCGACCGCTATCTGGGCGGCATCCCGCAGGATTCCCGGGCCGCGGGTGGGTCCAATTTTCTGCGCCGAGAGCAGCTTACCCCGGAACGGCTGGCGACGATTCAGCAGTTGAATGGGCTGGCCCAACAGCGGGGGCAGAGCCTGGCCCAGATGGCGATTGCCTGGGTCCTGCGCCATCCGGGGATGACCTCCGCGCTGATCGGGGCCAGCAAACCGTCCCAGATCGAGGACTGCGTGACCGCCGCGCAGAATCTCGCCTTCAGCGCCGAAGAACTGGCCGCGATTGAAGGTATTCTGGCCGCGGAACAGTCCTAACCGAAACGCTGAAACCACAGTAACTATACAAGACTAGCGCTGGTTGAGTAGGCGGATGCTGTTTCCCGCCGTATCGAAACCGAGCGGGTAAGCACCTCGTGATGTTCTACCCGTTCGCTCGGTTTCGATATGCCTTGAAGACGCAGAATCTGAAGTATTCTGACGGCTACTCAACCAGCGCTCACTGGACTTGACCTGTATTTTTACAATCCACAAAGGCACAAAGAGAGAAAGAGCCGATGGCCCACCCACTCCTCGACACATCCAAACTCTGCGTCCACACAATTACCACAAAGCCCTGGCCGATTGAGACAGCCATCGAGCGCTTCTCGGCCCACGGAGTGAAAGGGATGACCGTCTGGCGGGACGCCCTGGCCGGACGGGACATCGCGGCCGCCGGCCAGCGTATGCGGGACGCGGGCATCGCCCCAGTCTCCCTCTGCCGGGGTGGATTCTTCCCCGCGGAGACAGTAGCGGGCCGGCAGGCCGCCATCGACGACAACCGGCGGGCCATCGACGAGGCCGCCGCGTTGGGCGCGCCGCTGATTGTGCTGGTCTGTGGCGCTGTGCCCGGCCAGCCGCTGGAAGTCAGCCGCCAGCAGATTCAGGAGGGCATCGAAGCGGTGCTGCCCCAGGCCGCGGCCGCGGGGGTGAAGCTGGCGGTCGAGCCGTTGCACCCGATGTACGCGGACAGCCGCTCGGCCATCAACACAATGCAGCAGGCCAACGACATCTGCGACGCCATCGACTCGCCCTTTGTAGGCGTGGCTGTGGATGTCTACCACCTCTGGTGGGACCCTCAACTCCAGGCGGAAATTCGGCGCTGTGGAGAAGCGGAGCGCATCTTCGCCTTTCACATCTGCGACTGGCGCACGCCCACCGAAGATTTGCTCAACGACCGGGGGCTGATGGGCGAGGGCTGCATCCCCATCCGGCAGATTCGGGGCTGGGTGGAGGAGGCCGGATTCGACGGCTTCAACGAAGTGGAAATCTTCTCCACCCGTCTCTGGGCCGGAAATCAGGAAGAATTTTTGGGGCGGATTGTGGAAGCGTATTTGCAGAAATCTTGAAGACAGGACGGCGGACGGGAGACGATAGACGAACGAACGGCGAATTGGTTTGTCCTCCGCCTGTCTTCGTTCGGGCCAGTAGGTGCGGTTTCTAACCGCACATTTGGGGAATGTCCGGCAATGTGCGGTTAAAAACCGCACCTACGACTCGTTGCGGCGCGGCGGCTGCAACGGCAGCGTCAATATAAAGACCGCGCCGCCGTCGGGCCGGTTGGCCGCTTCGATCTGCCCGCCCAGGAGTTGGGTCAATTCGTAGGTCAGAGCCAGCCCCAGGCCCACACTGCCCTGCTTCTGCTGGCGGGAGGGATCGGCCCGATAGAACGGCTCGAAAATCAGGCCCAGATGCGCCGGGTCGATCCCCGGCCCCCGGTCCCGGACTTCCACACGCATCCCCGACGGGCTTGAAGTCAGAATCACCTCAATTGTGCCCCGCTCAGTATAGGCGATGGCATTCTCCAGCAAATTCAGCACAATCTGCGTCAGACAATCGGCATCGGTGGCGAGCAGGGCCGTCGGCGGCGTTTCCACGCGCACCCGCACTGCGCTGGTTTCGGGGTCGGGAGCCACTACCTCGGCCAGGGTGTGCAGCAGCCCGGCTACATCCGTAGGAGCAAAAGTGAGTACCTGCTGTCCACCTTCGGCCCGGGCCAGGGCCAACATCCGCCCGATCAGCCGCTGCATCCGCTCGGCTTCGGCCTGGACCCGGGCCAGACTTTCCCGATAGGCTTCGGATGTGCGAGGCCGGTGCAGGGACAACTCTGCCTGGCCCAGAATGGCGGTGACGGGTGTGCGGAGCTCGTGGGAGGCGTCGGCGGTGAAGCGGCGCTGGCGGGCGAAGGCGTCGGCCAGCCGGTCCAGCGTGGCGTTGAAGGCCAGGGCCAGCCCCTGCACTTCATCCCGGGTGGAGGGCACAGGCAGGCGGCCCTCGGCCAGGGAATCGGCGCTGATGGCCGCCGCGCTTTCGGTCATATCGGCCAGAGGACGCAGCGCCCGCCGGGTGGCAAAAAGACCGGCAATGACCGCGACCAGCAGGGCCAGGGGCATAGCAATCAGCAGACTGCTGCGGATTTGGCCCAGAATTTCCAGCACTTCTGTGGGGATGACACCGGCCTGGACGTAGCCGATTTTAAGGGAATCCCGACTATTGGAGGTTGCGTAGATGGGCTGGGTCAGAACCCGCAGGAGTTGTCCGTCGTCACTGCGCTGGTTGAGCGCCATGCCCCGGTCCCGCTCTGTGAGGGATTTGGGCAGCACAGGGATATTCTGGAAAGTGCCGATGCCGCTGAGAACAGTCCCCTGCGCATCCAGCAGGCGGACAAAGCCACTGGATTCGGGGTCACCGGGCAGGTCGCGGTCGTCAAAGGGGGAGCGGGGAGGACGGTTCTCCGCGGTCATACGCTCGATGACGTGGCGTGTGCTCTGGGCCAACTCCCCATCGATCTGTTCGTAGAGATGAACGACAAAATTGGTGGTAATGACACCGACGAGGACAATCAGTGTGAGCAGGAAAACCAGTGCATTGACCAGTACGAGGCGATGGCGCAGGCTAAACATTGGCTACTCTTCCGCGGACAGTTTGTAGCCCGCGCCGCGCACGGTGCGGATGAGTTGGGCGGTGTGGCCGTCATCCAATTTGCGGCGTAGATAGCCCACATAGACATCCACGATATTGGAGTGGTTGTAGAAGTCGTAGCCCCAGACGTGCTCACCGATTTGGGTGCGGCTGAGCACCTGTTCGGGATGCAGCAGAAAAAATTCCAGGAGGGCGAACTCTTTGCTCGTCAATTCAGCGCTCTGCTCCCCGCGCTTGACCTGGCGGGTCAGCCGGTTGAGGGAGAGATCGGCGAAGGCCAGTTCGTCCGGGTTGCCAGTCCGGTCAAAGGCCCGGGTGCGGGCGCGGATGCGGGCCAACAGTTCCTGATAGGCGAAGGGTTTGACCAGATAGTCGTCCGCGCCGCTGTCCAGGCCGTCCACCCGATCTTTCACCGCGTCCAGGGCGGTGAGCATCAGAATCGGCGTGGCGATGCCCCGCTGGCGCAGGGCACGGGAGACCTGGCGACCGTCCATTTTGGGCAGAAGGACGTCGAGCAGAATCAGGTCGTATTCGTAGGTCTGGGCAAAATCGAGCGCGGTTTCGCCGTCGCCCACCGCATCGACGGCGAAACCTTCTTCTGTCAGTCCCTGCTGGATAAAGGCCGAGACGTTTTCTTCATCTTCCACCAGCAAAATCCGCATCTGCCGAATCCCCATCTCCCGTTGGTCTGCTCTGAAACAGCTTGTATACACGGATAGAAAGGAACACAGATTTTAGAGTAATCTGTGTTCCTTTCTATCCGTGTATACAAAATTTCCATCCCCTGTAGCACACGAAAGCGTATGCAGAACTGATTATAGCCGGTTCGCCCGGTATTCTCAACGACGGTCGGGCTGCGCGACTACGCGAGAGGCGTGAGCCACGCGTTGCGCCTGTGCTGCGCGTGCCGCTTCCACGCGCTGGGACGGTACGGGAACGCGCGGAGGCCGGTTGGGATTCATCGGCCCAACCGATCGGTTCAACGCTCGCCTTTTGGCCCGCTGACTCTCCACTATGCGCAGGATTGTCAGCCCCAGCACCGCAACCAGACTCCCTGTGTACATCCACCAGAGGGGCACGCTGTCTGTGCCCGCTAGCAGGCTATGCGCGGTTGCCAGAACGAAAGCCACGAAACTGGTGTAGTGGAGCGTGCGGAAGTTCTCCTGTCCCAGATGGCTGCGAGCGTAGAAGCTCAGGCTCAACAGAAACATCAGATAGAGCGCAATGATTCCGAGACCGACGGGTATGGGTCGATAATCCGAAAGAAAGGGGATGAAAACCCGGGGCAGGTCGAATTCTGTGTAGCTGTCGCCGACCAGAACGATGCCGTGCAGCAGGGACAGCCCCAGCCCAAACCAACTGAGAAAGCTGTGCAGCCCCAAAGAGAGCAGGGGCGAAATGTGCGCCCGGAAGAGATTTCCGCTCTGCACCAGGCCCAGCAGCACGCTCAGAGTAATCAGCACATAGGCCACTACACCGCTGCTGCGGGAGATGAACCAATAGGCTTTCTCGCTGGCCTGGGGCAGGAAAAGGCCGATAGTCAACAGGCCGATCACACCGACCAGACTGAGAGACAAAACCAGGACCAGTGTGCCAAAGGCCATCCACGGGCTAGGCGGGGATTCGGAATCGTTCGCCAAAGTTGCTTGTATGGGGGACATAGCCATCCTCCTTGAATGAACCGCTGGTGCGTTGGCTACCATCAGCCAGAACCAGCAGTGCGGAAATATCGGACAGTCGGTTCAGATAGGCCAGCCCCGCCTGCTCGCCCAGAATCAGCGCAGTTTTGGCGTGGATTTCAGCATCGGGCAGATGGGGCGCAACGACCGTCGCACTCAGAATATTCGTCTGCGCCGGCGCGCCTGTGCGCGGATCGATCAGGTGATGGGCGGACTGGCCGTCGTGTATCCAGCGCCGCCGCGCCCGGCTGGAGGTCGCCACCGCCCGGTTGGAGAGGGGCAGATAGGCGATGTCCTGCGCTGGCGAAAGCGGATCGGCTACGCTGACCGTCCACGGCCCATCCGGCGGCGAGCCGACACAGGCCACATCGCCGCCCGCATCGACCAGCGCCGGTCCCAGCGCGCCGAGCCGGTAGGCCGCCTGCTGGATTGTCCAGCCCTTGGCGATGCCGCCCAGATCGAGGCCGACGCCTGCGGGCAGGTGAATCTGCCGTCCAGGGCCGAGACGAATTCCGTCTGCATCCGGCCCGCGGGATTGACTCTCCGCGGGAAGAGGCTGTCGGTCGGTGTGCGCCAGAATCTGCGCGTCAGCACCAACGGCGATCTGATCGAATGAGCGGTCATAGCCAGCCCCGATCAGCGCATTCAGGATCGTCGGATCGAAGATGCCAACCGTGCGCGTGCGCCAATCCAGCGCGCTTTTCACCAATTCGTAGAGCATCGGCGAGGCGTTGAAAGGGCGACCGGCCTGCCGGTTGAGGCGGGACAGCTCCGTGCTGGGGCGAAAGCGACTCAGCCGGGCTTCGGTCTGGTGGAAAAAGCGTTCGGCGTAGGCCAACGCTCGCTCCGCCCGTTGCTCATCTTTGTGCCAGAGCCAGAAGGCGACATCCGTTCCCATGGCCCGGAATTCTCGGAAAAACTCACGCAATTCGCTTGACATCAGGACCCTCGGCTGCGCCCCCGGCGATTGACCGGCTGGGGTTCCATTGTGGGGTCCATCCCCTGCTCGATCAGCGGTATGTCCGTTCCGAGCACATACCAGAGCGTGCCGTTTTCGTCCTGCACCACCGCCATCGGTTCGCCGGTCTGGGACTCCGTCCACTGGACAATATCCAGTGTGAAGAGCACCTCCGGCGTGGCAGTGGGAGCGGGCGTAGCGGTTGGCTCCGTCGTAGCGGTCGGTTCGGCTGCGACGGGTGGCTCGGCTGTGACAGTTGGCACAGTGCTGGTATTGGCTGTGCTGTCAGCCGGAGCCACGGGCTGGACTGTGCTCGTAGCCAGATTCTGCACAGGCGCGCTCTGGGCAATAGAAGCAACCTCATTCGTGGGCTGGGATGCTGCGACTGCTGGGGCAGCGCTGAGAAATGCCGTCGACGGCAGCGGATCCACAGTGGCGTTGCGCGCCTCCGCGGCGGAGAGCAGCCCCCATCCGGCCAAAGTCAGGCTGACTGCACCAACCGTTGCCGTAAGTTTCAGGGATGTGAGCAGCGTTTTCGAGTGATTACGCTTGCGGGAAGAGTTCTGCTGTTCGTGTGTCATATTTAGCCTCCCTGGCCTACGGTCACACTGACAGGCAGAGACAATACCGGCACTTCCTGGATTTGCTCGTTGGCCTGTTGTGGACTGACGGTCTGAACGGCATAGCCGACGATCCCAATCGATGTGGATGCCAGCATCACCAGCGCGGTCAGCACAAAGGCGAACATCGCCAGGTCTGCTTTTCGTTTTGCGATAAATGATTTCTTTGTCACTTTCATTCTCCTCTTTGGAATTTGATTCCGGACCTGTTCAGGCTCAGATTCAATTGCAATTGTATCCCGGCCGGATGAGGAAAAGATAAGAAGCGTCTAAGAATTTTCTCATAATTGGTTTGCACGCCGTACGGTGCTCCCAGCAGATTGCCCCATCCGATTGGATATGCTATTCTGGTGCAAGCATTTCTAACCCGCATCTCACCCACCTTTTTGCACCCCGCGGGACCAACAATTCGGCCTCCTTCGGGTGCCTCCACTTTTTGGATAGGAGCTTTCGTCCAATGGCAATCATTCCAATCCGCGTAGTGATGAACGGCGTCACCGGACGTATGGGCACAAACCAACATCTGGTGCGCTCGATTTTGGCGATTCGTGAGCAGGGCGGCGTTGTCACCGCCAACGGCGACCGCATTATGTCGGAGCCGGTGCTGGTGGGGCGCAACACAGACAAACTCCAGCGGCTGGCCGCGGCCCACGGCGTGGAGCGTTGGACCACCGATCTGGACAGCGCGTTGGCCGACGACGAGAACAAAATCTATTTCGATGCGCTGGCGACGAACCTGCGGGTGGAGAATACGCTGAAGGCTATCGCTGCGGGCAAGGCCGTCTACTGCGAGAAGCCCACCGCGGCTTCCACCGCCGAGGCCGTGCGCCTGGCCCAGGCCGCCCGGGACGCGGGGGTCAAAAACGGCGTCGTCCAGGACAAACTCTTTCTGCCCGGTCTGCTCAAACTGAAATATCTCATCGATACCGGCTTCTTTGGCCGCATTCTCTCTGTGCGGGGCGAGTTTGGCTATTGGGTCTTCGACGGCATCGACCAGCCTGCCCAGCGCCCCTCCTGGAACTATCAGAAGAAAGAGAGCGGCGGCATTATTCTGGATATGTTCGCCCACTGGCGCTACGTCATCGACAATCTCTTCGGGCCGATCAGCAGCCTCACCTGTATGGGCGCGGTCCATTTGCCCGACCGGGTGGACGAGCGGGGCGAGCGTTACGCGGCGGATGCGGACGACGCTGCCTACGCTATCTTCGAGTTGGCGAACGGCGTCGTCTGCCAGTTCAATTCCTCGTGGACGACCCGTGTGCGCCGGGACGATCTACTGACTGTGCATGTGGACGGGACACGGGGCAGCGCGGTAGCCGGTCTGCGCGAGTGTGTGGTCCAGGGCGATGCCTACACGCCCAAGCCGGTCTGGAACCCGGACATCACCCAGCCAATTAAATTCTTCGACACCTGGCAGTGGATGCCCAACAACCGGCTCTACGACAACGCCTTCAAAATCCAGTGGGAAGCCTTCCTGCGCCATGTGGTCGAGGATACCCCCTTCCGCTGGGATTTGATGGAAGGAGCGAAGGGCGTGCAGTTGGCAGAACTGGGCTATCAGGCCTGGAACGAGCGGCGCTGGGTGGACGTGCCGGAGTTGGGAGAGTAGAAGCGTGTGGTGCGGGCCAGTAGAATCGAGGCGATAGTCTTATGGAAGCAGTGCTGGATCGTCACATTGAAGTTACATCGACTGTGCGGGGTGGACGCCCCCACATCGCAGGGACCCGCATTTCGGTTGCGGATGTGGCCCTGATGCACCTGCGCCTCAATCACAGCCTTCCCGAAATCGTCGGGCGTTTTGACCTGTCGCCTGCTGATGTCTACGCGGCTATGGCCTGGTATTACGACCACCAGGCCGAGATCGACGCCGATATTGCCGCCGACGAAGCCTTTGCCGCCGCGTTTGAAGAGCAGCATCCGTCCCTGCTAAGGGCAAAGCTGGCGTCTCTCCAAAATGGCTGAACGTATACGCTTTCATTTGGACGAGCATATGGATTTGGATATCGCCAGGGCTTTGCGGCGGCAAGGCATTGACGTGACGACAACAATTGAAGCCAGATTACGTACGAAAAGCGATGCGGACCAGTGGGAATATGTCCAGCAAAGCGAACGGGTGATTGTGACCCACGACGCCGATTTTCTTCGGCTCTCGGCCAAAAACCCTTCCCATCCGGGCGTTGCCTATTGCCGGATGGGAAGTCGTTCTTTGGGTGAGATGATCCGCAGTTTGATGTTGATCTACGAAATTTTGACACCGGACGAGATGCGCGGCCGCGTTGAGTATCTGTAGTCTGCACAGAACCCCACTGTTTGGAGAAGTCACCTTATGCCCCCCGTAACCCTGCAAGCCCCATCCAAACTCACCAGCGGCGTCATCGCGCCGCCACCGGCCTTTCACATTATGCTCAAACCCCGAGGCGCCATCTGCAACCTGGACTGCCACTACTGCTACTTTCTGAGCAAAGAGGCGATGTATCCGGGCAGCAAATTCCGTATGGACGAGGCGCTGCTGGAGGAGTATACGAAGCAGTACATTGCGGGCCAGCGGGTTCCCGAAGTGACCTTTGCCTGGCAGGGTGGTGAGCCGACGCTGATGGGGCTGGAATTTTTCCAGAAATCGGTGGAGTTCCAGCAGAAGCACAAGCGGCCAGGGATGCGGGTGGAGAATGCGCTGCAAACCAATGGCACGCTCCTGGACGACGACTGGGCTGCCTTCTTCGCCAAGAACGACTTCCTCATCGGCCTGAGTATGGACGGCCCGCAACATCTCCACGACGCCTACCGGGTGGACAAAGGCGGCGCGCCCACCTGGGAAAAAGTGATGCGGGCGGCCCGGCTGCTCCACAAGCACGGGGTGCGCTTCAACATTCTGACGACGGTCCACGCAGCCAACGCGCCCCATCCGGTGGAGGTCTACCGTTTCCTGCGCGACGAAGTGAAGACCGAATTTATGCAGTTCATCCCGATTGTGGAACGGGACAACGAGACCGGCTATCAGGAGGGGGACGACGTAAAGGACCGCTCGGTGAGTGCCGAGCAGTACGGCCAGTTTCTGATCGGCATCTTTGAGGAGTGGGTGCGCCGGGATGTGGGGAAGGTCTTTGTGCAGATATTCGATGTAGCACTGGCGGCCTACAGCGGCAACCGGCCCGGTCTCTGCATCTTCGAGGAGACCTGCGGATCAGCCCTGGCGATGGAGCACAACGGCGATCTCTTCTCCTGCGACCACTACGTGGAACCCAACTATCTGCTGGGCAACATCCAGGAGATTCCGCTGATCGAAATGGTCGGCTCTGCGGGTCAGCGCAAGTTTGGCACGGACAAACGGGACACTCTGCCCCAATACTGCCTGGACTGTGAAGTGAAGTTCGTCTGCAACGGCGGCTGTCCCAAGAACCGTTTCATCCTCACACCGGATGGCGAGCCGGGGCTGAATTACCTGTGCGCGGGCTACCGGGCCTTCTTCAACCACGTGCGCCCGTATATGAACTTTATGACCAACGAACTGAACAATCGCCGCGCCCCAGCCAATATTATGGGCTATCTGGCCCAGCAGGACAAGCGATTGGAAGAGCTATTCAACCGCACCAACCGCAACGATCCCTGCCCCTGTGGCAGCGGCAAGAAGTTCAAGCAGTGCCACGGGCGGAATCGATAGAAAGTCCGATCAGGCCAGTTCAATCGTTTTCCAATGGCCCGAACGGAAACGAATGAGATAGACAAAAGCCAGCCCGCCCAGATAGAGCAGCGCGCCGGCCCACGCACCGGCCAGCCCCGCGTCGAAGTGGTAGATGAGCAGCCAGACCAGCGGGATAAACATTCCCCAGGCCATAATCGAGCGGGCGGCCATTGTGAATGTCGTGTCGCCCGCGCCGTTGAGCGCACCGGCCAGGACAATCCCCAGCGCGTCGAAGACCTGATAGAAGGCGATCAGGCGCATGACAAAGACGCCCGCCTCGATGACCGACTGTTCCTGGCTGAAAATCCCCATCAGTCGCGCGGGCGCGATGAGATAGCTCAGCCCGATCAGACCCATCCCCAACATTGCCAGCCCCACTGCCCGATAGGTCACCTTTTCCGCGATCTCCGGCTGTTTCGCTCCCAAATTCTGGGAGACCAGACTGGAAGTTGCCATACTGACCGCAATGCCGAAAGTAAACGAGACGCTGAGAAATTGCAGAGCGATCTGATTGGCGGCCAGAATGTCCGTGCCCAGCCGGGCCAGCAGGGCGAAGAAGGCGCTGAACGAGGCGATTTCGATGAAGTCACCTGCGCCCATTGGCAGCCCCACTTTGAGCACTGCTTTCAACTCCGCCCAGGATGCCAGCCTGAACCTACCCGTGCCAAATTCCTGGCGGCTGGAACGGGACCAGAGAATCCATGCGCTCAGAGCTGCGTTGATACCGTTGGCGATGAGGGTGGCGTAGGCCGCACCAGCCACGCCCAGGGCCGGCGCGCCCAGATTGCCCAGAACCAGCATCCAGTCCAACAGAATGTTGCTGAGTACGGTAATCCAGGCCAGAATCATCGGCGTGCGGGAATTGCCCCGCCCCACCAGAAAGCCCCAGACTACCGCGCTGAACATCACCAGCGGAATCTCGAAGGCCCGGATGCTGAGATAGGTGGTGCCCATCTCTCGCACAGCGGGGCTGTCGCTGGGGGCTGCCACCGACATCAGCCCAGCGAAGAGGGAGGGAAGGAAGACAACCAGCAGACTCAGCCACACAACCATATTCAGGCTGCGCCAGATGGCTGTGCCGATTCGTTCGGGCTGATCTGCGCCGTAGGCTCTGCCCACAAAGACGACTGTGCTGTTGGCCGCTCCCCGGAATAACATCAGAAGCGCAAAGAACATCACACTGGAAAGTCCCACCGATGCCAGGGCTTCGGTGCTGATCCGGGAGACGAAATAGGTATCCACCACACCCAACAGGGTCTGGGAGAGATTCTGTAGAACGAGTGGACTCGCCAGCAGCGCGATCTGGCGGGTCAGCCCGGAGCGTTGGCTGGCTTCCATGCGAATTTTCATGCAAAATGCCCTATTGAGAAGTTTTTTGCAGCCGGGAAAAAGCCCAGCCACCTATTGTATCCTGTCAACACAAAAAGGCCACAGGAGCGTTCTGCTCCTGTGGCCTTTTTGCGCGACTATACGCAATCATGCAACATCTTCGCCATCAGCTTTTTCCACAGGAATATCCTGAGCGGCGTCGTCTTGCTTGGGTTGGCTGGCACGCTTTTTCTCCAAATCCTGGGTGAATTCCTGTAGCTCCTGGGCCACAGTCTGCAAACCTTTGGTCACGCCTTCTTTCAATTCTGCCGTGACTTGGCTGGTGCGCACTTTCTCCACCACTTTGCCTGCCTGTTCTTTCAACTCCTGGCCCTGCTCACTCTCATTGAACTGCTTGAGAATCGACTCCACATTGTCCACCAGAGAGCGCAACCCCCGATTCAGGTCGGTCTCCAATTGGTGGCGCTGTTCGCTGTTCCAGGCGGCCCGCACAGCCTCTCCGAAGGACTCGGCCAGCCGGTTCAGTTCGTCGCCGATGTCGTCCTTGTGGGTCTCTGGCTGCGGCGCTGAATCGTCGCCAGCGGTGCTTTCCGGGGATTTCTCTTCTTCGTTCATTGTGTTTTCTCCATCTGATTCTGGTTGGCAATTGTTCAAAACAGCATTCAATTCGCACTACGCACACCGGCTCAGATTGTCGCGGGCTAGGGAGAATCCAGCGCTATCGGGTATGTGTCGCCGATGATTTCGCCATTTACAACGACAGGCAGGCGCACACCGCTGCTCGGCTCATACAGGCCAATCAGCGCGGTCAATCCCGGCGTCCCAGAAGGAGAAGGGCTGAGAATGTGGGGATCGACAATAATCTCGCCCGGCGTCCAGGTGTTGCTGGGCGCGGCCGTCTGCTTGCGCCCCGGCACGCCGTCGTCCTGGGCCAGCCGATTCCCTGCGCTGTCGTTGAGGTGGACGAAAACGTTGTGGGGGGGCAAGAGCGTCTGCTCCACCCGCCAGTAGAGCGTCAGTTCCAGCGTCCCACCCTCAGCCGCGGCAGTGTCGTAGCCGAGGAGGGTGGCGTGGGAACCAAAGAGCGCAGGTTGTTCCAACGGGTGTTGGGGCTGGGGCGCTTCAAAGGAGACCGCCCGGCGTACAATCGGCAGCGCGGACAAAGCCACGGGAACGCTCTTTGCGCCGGTCTCCGGGTCGCGCAGACCCGCCACCAGACGGTATTCCCCTGGCGACAGAGACGCTGGCAGATAGAAGGAGACAGGCAACCGCATTTGACTTCCCAGCGGCCAGCTTGCCACGGGGAAATCGGGCAGGGGCCAGCCTTCCCACCCGGCCACCCCGTCGCCGTTGCTGTCCAGCAGACTGACGTAGAGTTCCCAGGCGGTGGAAGGGGGCTGATCCACTTGCACGAAGAGGCTCAGATTCATCTGCGCACCAGCCAGGGTTGGCACAGCCGAGTCAAAGCCGGACGCGCCCAGAAAGTCGATGCCGTCCCGTGTCACTGGCTCAGGCAAGGCCATTTGCATGGGCAGACGCAGGCTGGGCAAAGGCGTTGCAGGCGGGTCAATTTGCAGACTGCCGATCCTCGCCACATCGGACAGGCCCTGGGCGTCAGAGACCGGATAGAGCCAGTCGTCCTCAGCGGGACCGACGCCCAACGCCAGATGATAGAATCCTGGGGGTAGACCGGGTGGAATCAGCAGGCCAACCCGATCCAATCCGGCCCGATCCAACCCAACCCGATCAGCGACGGGCGGCCAATCGCCCAAGGGCGAATAGTCCCGCTGTGCCCAGATTCGGTTTTCGTCGTCTTCCAGGCGCAGGGTCACACGCAGGGCCTGGGCCGGGAGTGCATCCCAGCCCAACGCCACAGCCAACACAGCATTGGCAGAGGGCAGAGTATCCGCGCCCATCCCCGCTGAGCGCAACTGGACAGCCGCAAAGTCCGCCGATGAATCAGCCGCGGTCGGAATGTCCGCCCGCGCCCAAGCGCTGAGCCGTGTAGTTGGGCTGTACCAGCGGTTCTCAAAATTGACCGTTGCTTTCCCATTGGAAGAAGGGCTTGTCGAGCGCAAATAGGCTTCGATCTCCCCTTCCAGTATCCCTCCCAGAGAGAGATGGGCGGGAAACCAGAGTTTGCCCTGTTCCAGTGCCCTGTCAATAGCGGTTTGCACCGAGCCATCCCAGGCCGTGGACGGGGTGAGCAACGGCCACGGCCCGTACAATCCGCTTTCCCCCCAAACCGGCGCATAGGCCCGCCAGTAGCCCACCTGCCAGGGGAAGACGGCCAGGACAGTATCCGTATCGCTGCCCTGCTGCACAGTCTGCCGGATGAGGGGTCGATAGTCGTCGTCGGTGTAGCGGGGCACAGTATAGAAACTCCAGACACCCACGCTGGCCCCTATCAGCAGCCCAGCCAGAACGGCCGCGACGCCTCCCCGCGCCCAGGCCAGATGCGTCTGCATCAGATCATCCAGCCAGAGGGCCAGCAGCAGCAGAAAATAGGGCAGCACAAAGAGCAGAACCCGCTCGCCGCCAACGGGGAAGAAGGGCAGGCGCAGGTTGAGAAGGAAACCCGCGGCGAAGGGGAGGAGAAGAAGGCTGGCGAGTAGGGATTGGGGATTGGAGATTGGAGATTGGAGATTGGGGATTGGGAAGTGACGATTAGTTGATACCCGCAAAATCAGGAGAAGCAGGAGCACAATCAGCGCCAGCCAGTGGACATTGGCGAGCCAGGGCAGGTCGGGCGGGATGTGGCCGACGGTGAAGGCGGTCAGGTGATGCAGGGTGTAGGCGGCCAGCCCCAGTGGGCGGTCTGCATCCTCCACAATCTTCTGGCTGACGTAGGGAACGAGCTGAGGCACAGCGTAGAGCAGCCAGGGCAGATAGGCCAGGGCGACGGCGATCCAGGCGGCAGCCAAGGGCAGGAGTCGGCGTAGCTGGCGGCGGAAATGCCAGAGCGCCCACAGGCCGTGGCAGAGGGGCAGAAGGGCCGCGTAGTATTCGGTGTAGAGGAGAGCCGTCGTCGCGGCCGCATAGCCTGCCCAATCCCATCGACTGGATCCTATGCCCGCCCCTCGCCCCTCACCCGTCGCCAACCGCCAAAAGAAGCCGGTACTCACTATCCCCAGGAGCATCTCCAACCCGTACATGCGCACTTCCTGGCTGTAGAAGATGTGGATGGGGCTGAGTGCCAGCAGAAGCAGCGCCAAAAGCGCCGCCCGCTGTCGGGCAGGGTAGAAAAGCCGAGCCAACCACCAGATCGCGGGCAGCGAGAGCAGACCGATCAGCACAGAAAAGGAACGCAGAAACAGGGGAGAAGCCGAACCGAAGCTGTTCAGCCAGAGATGGAGCAGCGCGTAGTAGAGAGGTGGGTGGATGTCCTGGGCGGTCAGGCGGGCCATCTGCCCCAGAGATTCGGTGGCAAAATAGACCGAATAGCCCTCATCCCACCAGAGAGGCTGCCACTCCAAACGGAGCAGACGCAGGCCGAGTCCGATGGCGCAGAGCAGAAGAGGCAGCCAACGGTTGTAGTGGTATTGGGGATTGGATATTGGGTGTTTCGTCACGGGTGATCCAGAGGGGAAGCCACCAGCAAACAGCGATCAGTGCGGGTATACCGTCACAGATCACTGCCTGCTGTTGGCTGTTCACTATTTGTTTGTCTCAACCACAGTACCCAATACCGACCTTAGGGTACAACCCAGCGGGGAAGGAAGATTCGGATATCGCCAGAAGCGGCGTAATCCCAGGCATCGGCAACCTGATTGCCGCCCATATCGGTCACGAACGCCCGGTAGTTACCCACAGGGCCGCCGGGAATCTCCAATTTCGCATTGTAGATAAACTCGCTGGCCAAGCCCGGATCACCGTGACGGAAAGTCGGTATATCCTCAAAAATTGTTTCGCTGCGCCCCTGGGGACCCTCGACAACCAGCTTGTAGCCGCCGACGCCGCCGCCATCTGGACAACGCTGCTTACACAGGGTTCCGTAGAAGGTGATCAACGGGCTGCTATTGCTCCGCGGCTCAACGTAATCCCCTTTTTGCAGGGTGAAAACAGGCGCGGGGACCGGCGTCGGCTCTGCCGGGGCCGGTGTGGCCGTGGGCGCGGGTGGTACGGTCGGCGGCGGCGCGGGGATGTCCGCGGCTATGGCTACCCCATCCACAGAGCCGCTGGTGTCCACCAGAAAATCGGCAATCCAGACGTTCTGCCCATTGAGACAACAAAGCTGCCACCAATCCCCCGCTGGATTTTTGCCCACAATCTCGAACTCAGCCCCCCGTTCCAATGTGCCAGCCAGCGCGTAATTGGTCCCCGGCCCGGTGCGCACATTGGCCTGGGCATTGGTAATCACCGCTTTGGCCTGCTGCGGCGCGGGTGTATCCGTGGCTGTGGGTTCAGCCACCGGCGCTTCGGTCGCGGGCACTTCCGCGGCCGGTGCTGCATTGGCCGGCTCCGGCGTGAAGGTGGCTGTTTCTGCAGCCGCCACAGGTTGGGGTGCAGCTTGCAGAGGGGTGGGCGTGAAGGTGGGCCGGGGGGTGCGGGTGGGCAGTGCAACTACCTCCGGCTCCTCTGGTCCACAGCCAGCCAACGCAAATAATAGGACAAAAAGAAAAATATATATACTCGAAATCTTCATGCTATCTCCTGTTCTCCGGTCTTCTCACAGCCCTTGCCACATCGACCCAAATCAGCGTATTCGACGCCAGGCAATGTAGACCTCCCGATTGGGATTGTTTGGGTCTGTAGAGAAGAAGACCGGCTCGGAAAGTGGATTGCCCGCGCCATCTTTAACCCAGACCTTCCACGTGCCTGTACCTATCAATTGGTGTGGCGTAAGCGTCGCCGTCGCGCTGGGATAGGAGGGGCGGGGTGGATTGTAGGGTAAATACTCGTATTTGTAGTTATAGGGTTTACGATTGCCCGCACCTCTGCTGGCAGTCCAATGAAACTTCGCTTCCGGGTCGGAAGGCGCCGGGACCTTCGAATCAAAGCTGGGCAATTCCTCATTCGTATTGGGTCGATCAAAGAATACATCCGGTGCCCGGCTGTCCGCATATTGAACTTCCAAAAAATAGCCGGGCGCAGGGTCGTTCCTGAGATCATAAGCAACAACGTTGTCCGGACCAGTATAGAGAAAAACCCAAATTGTCAGAAATGGGTTGTTGCTGGGAAAAAAGAGCGGTCCCTCGGCCCGTTGAAAAGGAAAGATGTAAGGCGTCGGCGTCGGCGTCTCGGTCGGTGTCATCGTAAAGGTGGGGGTCGGCGCGGGTTCTGCCGCCACCAGTTCCACCTGAGAAACGTCGTTGACTGCACGCAGATGGGTAGCCGCCACCCACACATTTTGACCATTGACACAACAGATTCGATACCAATCCCCCTGGGTATTCTTGCCCGTAATCGCCACAGGGATGTTGGGTCCCAACTGGGCAAAGAAGGGATAGTTCACACCCGGCCCCACACGCATACTCACAAAGCCAGAATCGACAATCACAAAAGGCGTAGGCGTATACGTGGGCGTGGGAATCGGCGTTCCCGTGGGCTGGGGGGTGTCGGTGGCCGTGGGCGGAATCGGTGTAAAAGTAAAAGTGCTGGTGGGCGCAGGCGGAAATATCAGATTCGGCGTCACATTCGGCGGCAGAATAATCACACCGGGCGTGCCCTCGCTGCCGGGGGTGATCACAATCAACGGCTCCAGGAAATCGGGCGTGGGCGTAAATGTGGGCACAGGCTGGCGTGTGGAAATCGGTGTAGAAACCACAAGAGCCTGTTCCGCCAGGCTGAGGGACGAGCAGCCCAGCAGCAGCAGCAACCACACAGCCCCAGGGATCAGCCATAGACGAAGGCGCGCGCCCACTGATGTCATTTCAGATTGTTGGCTTTGTGGTAATTCACGCATCGGCCACAAGAGAAGGATAGAAGAGTATTGGAAAGACTGTCGGATAGAGTATAGCACGAAGAGAGAAACTCATCACAACAGACCGGGCCGCGCATTCCAAATTGGGTTCGGCAGCCCTGTGAATGTAAAGAGATTTTCTAGGGGGTTAAATTTGTCTTTCCCGGCTTTCCCCGGTATACTTATTTCGTTGTGTACCAGACGTGAAATCGAAGGGATAAACGCATAATGGCGCGTATGAAAGTTTTATTGATCGAAGATGTCCCCAATTTGGGGTTGGCGGGTGAAATTCAGACCGTCGCCGCGGGCTTTGCTCGCAACTATCTGATGCCCCGCAAGGAAGCAGTTCCGGCCAGCAAAGGCGCAATCAAGCAGGCCGAAGACATTCGGCAGTCTGCCATGCGCAAACGGGCCAAAGAACGCTCGAATGCCGAAGCACAGGCCGAAATGATCAGCCAGAAGAAGCTGTTGTTCGAAGTTCGGGCGGGCGACAATGGCCGGCTGTATGGCTCTATCACCAGCAGTGATGTGGCCGAACAGTTGGAAAGTATGCTCGAATTCGAGATCGATCGCCGCCGCATTCAGTTGGACGGTATCCGAGATTTGGGCATTTTCGATGTGCCAATCCGCCTGATGCCCGATGTCGAGGCTACTTTCAAAGTGGCTGTGGTGCGGGAAGGCGAAGGCTGGGCCGATGCCGAAAAGCGTCAGGCTGCCGAAGCCGCTGCTGCCCAAGCTGCCGCCGAGCAGGCTGCTGCGGACGCGATGATAGTTGAAGCCGAAGAGAATGAGGCCGAAGCCGAAGCTGAGGACGACGAATAAAGTCGGTCGAAGCGTAAGCCCATTCGGGTTTCCGAAAAGCGTACAAAAGGCCGTTCCCTGTGGAACGGCCTTTTTCGTTTGGCAAAATGTGGCAGCCCATAACCCTACGGCACTGCCAACCGCTCCTCGGCCAGATTCTCAAATCCGCCGTCGGTGGCGCGATAGAGAATCAGCCAGAGGTCATCTACCGATCCTGCCGCTCCCAGTCCATAGGCATCCACAATCGTCTCGCCCGGTGCAAAGGAACTGAAGGGACGCAGCCCAAAGACCGGCCCCGTCGCATCCTGCTGGGCAGCCCCGTCGCCGCTGCGCACACTGATGGACCAGTCACCGGGTGTGGCGCTCGCGTCTACAGTCCAGAACAATTCCACAGTCAGGCCGTCATCTTCGCGCACAGAGTAGCCCTGCAACATAATCCCATCGCCCAGTGCTTTGTCCAGACGCACGGCCGGTTCCCGGACCAGTGGCGCTGCCTGGGGCAACAGTTCGACCCACGCCCCGCTCCAGCCGTGGACTTGAGGGGACGCAACCGTCAATTCACCCAGCAGCAGGCCAGCCGCATCCGCGGTCACCAGCACTTCGCCGCCCTGGGCCAACGCTTCGTTCGCCCCTCTTTTGTCCACCACCCGCAGGTCAGGGCGCATCTCCCAAATGTCAATCAGATAGGCAAGCCCTAAGGCATCGTCCTTGGCAGCGAAGAGGACTGCACCCGGCGGCGGCGACTGCGCCAGCAATTGGGTGGGACGTTCCAGGGCGGTGTCGTCGGGCCGATCCCGGCTGTCCGCGGCGGGCAGGGAAGCCAGCCCCCGCCAGAGAATCAGCAGCACCAGCAGGGCCAGGGCTGTATTGCGGATGTCGTATTGGCGGCGGGGGCGCACTGAGAAGTCAATCTCTTCGCTGGCCCTGGCCGCCTTGCCCGTGCGAATCACCCGTCCGTCGTATCGGTGGACCAGCCCGGCCACCCCCAGCAGCAGCAGGGGATAGGCAGGCAGGATGACCTGAAACCAATTGCCGAAACGATCCACCCAGCAGAAAACCGCATAGAGAAGCAGTGTGCCCGCAAGGACCAGCCGCAGCCGCTTTTCCAGCACCCCAATCCCCGCCAGCCCAAGCACCACCACCGGCACGCTCAGTTCCTGCCAGATCAGTTCGGGAAAGCCGTTGGCAAAGAAGGCCGCGCCGGGAGCCAGCCCCCAACTCATCTCTTCCTGGCCCTGAGATGTGCTCACGAAACTCCAAAACCACTGGCCCGCACTGGTCCACTCGCCCACGCCCCACCATTCGGGGTGGGCCGCGCCGCGCAGATAGACATAGACATAGCTGATCAGAGGCAGGGCCGCGCATAGGATGGCCCCGGCCATCAGCCCCGGACGGCGCAGAAGCTTTGGCTCTTGCCAGAGCACCGCGGCCAGTAGCGGCGGGACGATCAGAGCGACTGTGACCATATGGGCCAGGGCGAGGCCGGAGAGGAAGGAGAGAAGGAGGAGGAGACTGGGAATTGGGGATTGGTCACGCCAGCGCAGATATACCAGAAGAATGGCCAGTGTATGGGCGATGGCGCTGCTGTACTGTTCGGATGTGGTGGCGTAGTACCAGAAAAAATAGGTGACCGCGTAAAATGCGGTGAGCAGCCAGGCCAGAGGCCAGTCACCCGTCGGGCGGGCAGGGCTGCGGGTGATGTGCAGAAGGACCTGATAGAGCAGCCAAAGACTGAGTAGCGCCCAGAGTGTGCTGTAGCTGCTGAGCAGAGGAATGGGATTGGGTGAAACCCCCAGCCCATTGGCTGCTGTGCGCAGGCCGTGAAACCAGAGCCAGCCGCCCATTGTAAAGATTGGGTAGCCGGGCGCGTTGCCAGGTCGGGCCTGCACCTGGGCGTACTGATGGGTGATCAGGTCGCCCCCTTCCAGTTCGCCGGGTCGCAAGCCGTTGTCCAATGTCAGCCAATAGAGCAGGGCCGCAGCCAGCAACAGCACAATCCCGGCCCGGCGAGGCCAGGGCGAACCGCTCAACTGCCAACCTCCAGTCCGGTTGCGCCCAGGGCGTCGTGGATCATCCCCAGCAGGCGGCGGCGCACAACCGCTCCCTTGCCATATTCGGCCTTGGCAAAGAGAGTGAAACGGGTCTGGCTGCCGATCACCCCGTCCGCGCTGATAATCTCCGGGGAGGCAATCAGTTCCGGGATAGCCGCCGCGGCATCCTCGGCCACCCGGTTCAGCACGGCGGTCACCTCTTCCAGCTTGCTGCTCTTCACATCCACTTGCACAGTGCCCAGGCTGAAAGTGCCCCGGGCAAAGTTACGCACATTGCGAATTTCGCCGTTGGGAACGACAAAAAGTTCGCCGGAGGGCGCGCGCATGTGGGTGGTGCGCAGATTAATGTCCTCGACTGTGCCTTCGATACCAAAAATCTCCACCTTTTCGCCGATGGTATAGAGGTCTTCAAAGAGGAAAATAATACCGCTGATATAATCACTGACCAGCGGGCGTGCGCCCAGCCCCAGGGCAGCGCTGAAGAGGCCGAGAAAAGTAAAGAGTCCGGTAACCTCCACGTAGAGGCTAAGGCAGAAGACCAGAGCCACAATGACAATAAATACCCGTACCAGGTCTACCATCAGCCCGGTAATAGTAGCGATACGCCGATCACTCCAGAGCAGGCGGCGGGAGAAACGAGCACGGGAGTAGACCATCGAACGTACAAAGAGAGGGGTAAACCGCAGAAGTATCCAGGCCAGAGATGAATAGATAAAAACCAGAATCAACCGCTGGATTGCCAGGGGCAGCACAAACCCAGAAAAGATATCGAAGATGGGAACGCCAATTGGATTGCTCATAGGGGGAATCCTAGCACGAAGACAAAGAGGCTGTCAAAGGATGTGGTCTATCCCAGCAGCACGCAGCCCCTTCAGTTTGCTACTGCAAAGCCGGTTGGCTATAATGCAGCGCAGCATAGGAATACTGCGCTGCATAAGATTGCAGACACTGGACTTCCTCTGAGAAATTCCGCATCTGAAATGGCCCCAATTATATTATAATGGAGCCATCCATCCAGAGATAGGCAGAAATTAATGATAGATACCCAACGGGAGCAACTGTTGCTCACCACACCAGAAGGCGAAGTGACAGCCAGGCGACCACTGATCGGTGTGCCCATGGGCCGGGAACGCTCCCAGCGTTTCTTTGGTTTGCCCATGTATATTATGAACCAGACCTACGTGCGGGAACTGGAGAAACGGGGCGCGTTGCCCGTGCTCATCCCGCTGAATATGAGCGAAGCCACCCTGCGCGGCACCTTCGAGCGGCTGGACGGTCTCTTTCTGCCCGGCGGCGAAGACATCGACCCCAGCAACTACGGCGAGGAGCGCCACGACCAGCTTGGCCCGGTGGACAAAGAGCGGGATCGCACAGAACTCAACCTGACCCGCTGGGCCATCGAGAACGGTATGCCGGTCCTGGGCGTTTGCCGGGGGGTGCAGGTGATCAATGTGGCCTGTGGCGGCGCGCTCTATCAGGACTTGCACAGCCAGGCCGCAGAACTGGACAAGCACGACTTCTATCCGCCCAAATACGAGCGCTTTCGGGTGAGCCACGACATACGGATCGAGCCGGACAGCCGTCTGGCCCAGGCGCTGGGACACGTCCACGAGATCAATTCCATGCACCACCAGGGCATCAAACGGCTGGGCTATGGGCTGCGGGTGGTTGCCACCGCACCCGACGGCCTGCCCGAAGCGTTGGAGTGTCCGGCCCTGCCCTTTGTGCTGGGTGTCCAGTGGCACCCCGAAGAGTTGGCCAAGACCGATCCCCACAGCGCGGACCTCTTCACCCGCTTTGTGTGGGCCTCTTCCGGCGAATGGCGGGGCGATATGCCCGCTGGTTGGCAGGAGCGCTTTCGGGAGGGGCTGGGCAAAACTATCAGCCAGCAAAGATCGACTACGCGCAGTCAGCCATCTGTCTCGATTCAATCCAGCAGCGAGGCAGCAACGGTGGCACAATTGTAGGACGGAACGGCATTCCGTCCTGAGCAAAGGCAGGGTTTATGTCCTCCAAAAGACAAAACGCTTGGGTGGTTAGGCGATCGGTAGCACTCCTCTGCCTCGTCTTCGGACTTTCTGCAGCGCTTGTCGTCCTTTTCCCCCCTTTCCTCTACGGCCAGGACGCGCCAGTCGAGGGCTACGGCTCCCAACTGCTGTTGGTGCGCCTCAACCCCGGCCAGACCCTACCAGCAGAGAGCGGAGCCACACGCCACGCCCGGCTTGAACGGGAGAGCGAGACCCGGCTGATCGTCAGCGGCCCGACCGACAGCGCAGCCCGGCTGGCGGAAGCGGGCGTTAGCGTAGAGATTCTGGACGCCAACAGCGCAGGGCAGGTCTACTATTTTGTCGATAAGCAGGCGGACCCGGCCCTGGCGCTGGCCCAATCGGCAGAATTGGGCCGAATACTATACGAAGACAACTTTCTTCTGCTGCTGGGTCTGCCCTTGGAAAACGAAAATCGGCTGGTCGAAAGCCTCCCCAGCCAGGGCGTTGCCATCTCCCGGCTCAACCCGGCCCCCCTGCCCGTGGACCCGGAGCCACCCCTGACTGTACGGGCTACCAGCCCCCAAAGCACGAACTCCACAATTGCCACACTCCTGCCACAATTGACTGAAAACGATCTCTCGTCCCGCATCGCGCAATTGAGCGGCGAAGTACCGGTCACTCTGCCCGGCGGTTCGGTGACGCTGGCCACCCGCTACACTTTCTCCAGCCGCATCCGGGATGCCGAGCGTTTCCTCTTCGATTACTACGCGAATCTTGGCCTGTCGCCAGTCTACGCCGACTGGAGCTATTACAACTATAGCGGGCGCAATGTGGTGGTGGACCTACCGGGCACAGAGCATCCAGAGCGGATTTGGGTACTGGGCGGCCACTTCGACACCAATTCGGAAATCCCCTACACATCCGCCCCCGGCGCGGACGACAATGGCACGGGCACGGCTTCTGTTATGCGCGCCGTGGAACTGCTCAAAGATTATCAGTTTGCCGACACCATCCGCTTTGTCCATTTCTCCGGCGAGGAGCAGGGCCAGTGGGGCGCGCAGGCCTATGCCCGCGATTTGCGGCTGGCTGGCGTCCAGGTGCAGGGCTTCATCAATTTGGATATGTTTGGCTGGGACAGCAACGGGGACCGGGTGGTGGAGTTGCATCCGGGCACGGGGGTCAATTCCAACAGCATCGCCACGGCCTTTATCAGCGCCAACGAACGCTACGCCCAGGGCTTAAGCTTCGAGCGCAAGACGAGCAGCGCCAGCCGTTTCTCCGACCATTCGGCCTTTTGGGATTACAACTATCCGGCCTTTTTGGTGATTGAAAACTTCTTCACCGACGGTATCCCGCCGGATCGCAACCCCTGGTATCACAACACTGGCGACCGGTTGTCACGGGTCAATCTGAACTACGCCACCCGCATTGCCCGCACAGCCCTGGCGACAATTGCGGAGTTGGCCGGCATCCGGGATGGGTCAATGACGCCCACAGTCACGCCGACGGCAAGCGCGACACCCACAAGCATTTCGACAGCCACACCGACATCCACAGCCACGCCCACCGGGACAGCGACACCTCCACCCGCGGGTTGCACCAATCTACTGGTCAACAGCGGCTTTGAGGATACCAGCAGCACGGACTGGCGCTATGGCGGGGCCTATGCCGGACGGGTGGTGACCAGCCCGGTCTATGCGGGCAGCCGGTCTGCCCAGTTGGGATTGCCCAGTGGGGTGACAAACCGGTATGCACTCTCCTCGGCCTATCAGACGGTGAGCGTGCCAACAGGCGGCGACCAGCTATTGTTGACCTGGTGGGAACGGGCGGGTGGAAACAGCGATGGGGTGGACTATCGGGAAGTGTTGATACTGAACGAAAGCTTCACCCGGTTGGCAATTCTGGAGCAGGCCCGCACTCCTGGAAGCGAGCAGTGGCAGCAGCGCAGCTTTGACGTGAGTGCCTATGCCGGACGCACGATTGTCGTCTATTTCAATGTCTACAACAATGGCAGCGGCAGTCAATTCTGGAACTATCTGGACGAAGTTTCGCTACTGCGCTGTGTGGGTGCAACCGCGACGCCAACAGCCACAGAAACGGCTACGGAAACAGCTACACCTACCAAAACCCAAACAGCAACCGGGACGGCCACAGGCACGGCAACAGCGACTCCCAGCACGACAGCCAGCCCCACCGGAACTCCGACTGGAATTCCAACTGTGACATCCACACGGACTCCCTCACCCACAGGGACAATCAGCGCAACGGCGACACCGACATCACCGACACCCACCCCCAGCGCCACAGCTACGCCAACGCCGACCCAAACCGATACGGATTCGCCAACACCGACCGGAACCGTCACGCCGACACTGACGGCAACCGCAGTCCCAGCCGGGACAGAAACCCCGACCCCAACGGGAACCGCCACAATCACAGCCACCGCAACCGCTACAGGCTCGGCGACCGCCACAGCGACCGCCACAGCGACCGCTACAACACAGACGAACTTCCTCGGCTATCTGCCGGTAATTATGCAGTTGAACCTGCCCACACCCACGCCCACCTTCACGCCGACGCCGACCAGCACACCTACACCCACTGCAACATCCACCCCAACACCTACGCCCACACCGCCCCAGAGTCCCCTGGCTTCGCCGTCACCGACAGCAGCCAGGGGACGATCCTAAAAACTAAATAGCCAACTCCGCACGTACCTGCTGAATCACCAGCGCTAAATCCCGCGGATTCTCCACAAAATCCAGCGTGTCCGCGGCCACTGTCAAAACCGGACAGAGGCGAAATTCAGCGATCCAACTGTCATAGAGTCGGTGGGAATGGCCTGCTCGTAGTCCCGGCCCCGGCGCTGGATGCGCGCGGTCAGCGTCTCCACCGAGGCTTGCAGATAGATGAGGAGATCGGGCGGGGGCAGAAAGTCGGTGAGCGCGGTGTAGAGTTCCCGGTAGGCTGCGTAGTCCCGGGCCTCCATCTGGTCCATCTCGTAGAGATTGCGGGCGAAAATCTCCGCGCCTTCGTACAGGCTGCGGTCCTGGACAGCCGGACCGGTGTGGACGACCAATTCTCGGTGGTGGGCCAGGCGGCGGCCCAGAAAGAAAATCTGGGAGTGAAAGCTCCAGCGGCGCATATCCGTGTAGAAATCGGCCAGGTAGGGGTTCTCGTCGGCTGGCTCGTAGAAAGGCGTCCAGCCCAGTTCCTGGCTCAACAGACAGGTGAGGGTGGATTTGCCCACGCCGATATTGCCCGCAACAACGATGAAGTTTTTGGTCATAGCCCCGCGCCGCTACGCTTCCTGTGGGATGATGTAATGGCCCGCGGATTCGATCACCAGTCCGTCGGCGTCGAAGACAAAAGACTCCGCGGCGGGGACTCCGCCTGCACCGATGTAGTGGATGACGAGTCGGTTTGCACCGAGAAAGACCCCAATCAACTCGAAGTGCAGATCGGGTATACGCGCCAGCGCGGCTGTCCAATAGGCGGCGACCGCATCCTTGCCCCACAACACCCCGGACGGCTCCCCCGCAATCTGTACAATTTTGGGCGAGGACATCACGAAATCGTCCCGGTAGTGGGCTAGAATGCGCGCCATATCGTGGCTGTTCCAGCATTCGATCCAGTCAGTGGCAAAATGTGCGGCAAATGTGCTGTCGATCATCTCACCACTCCCCAGCATATTCGACAGAATAGGGCTGTGACTGGGCCATCGTCCAGGCGTAGTGCAGCTCCGTCAACTGGCGCAGATGGAGCAGGTCGTGGGCAATCCACCCGGCCATAAAGTCCCCTGCAGACCGCGTCGTACCCCAAGGAGTGGGATATTCCAGCGTCCAGTCGGGTTCCCCCACTTCGGCCAGCCAGAGCAAAGAAGCCTCCCGTTCGGTGAGATAGTCGGTGACAGAGGCAACCAGTTCCCGCTGGTTGTAGCCCCGGCTCGTCACCCAGCCCTGGGGATCGATGGGATGCCACGGCTCTTTGCCCCCGCCAATGGCCCAGCGAACGCGGGTACGAAAGTCCTCCCGCTCTTCGTCGGCCAAATGACAGATCACCTCAAGAATTGACCAGTCCTCCGGGAGCGGTTTCCAGCGGGCTTGCTCGTCGGATACGCCGAGGGTCATCCGGTAGATGGCGTCGGCGTGGTGGGCCATCTGGGCAAGAAATTTTGTGAATGACATTTTTTCCGTTCACCTCGTAACAGTTGAAAAATGATCGAACTGTATTTTAGGGCAAATGGGGCATATTCACAACCAAAAGCCAGATGGATCAGAAGCATACGTAACGATCCCGTAACACCTGAGCAGTAGACTGGGCAACATCAGCGGGTTACAGTTTGCGGGACAGATCACGGACCAAGCCCACCTTTTGGCAGAGTACCGATGGTTCTCCTGCAAAGAGCCATTTGAGCCACTGATAAACGCTGATGGACTCTGATAAAGGCGGGATTCTCTCCCGAAGTCCTCTGCGCCCCTGCGACTCTGCGTGAAGATTTGACCTTTTTGCAGTGGAGTCACCGATTACAAAGGATTTGCTATGACAGTGCTACGTTCGCTTCTTTTGGCTGGGATACTTCTTATCGCCCTGTCCGGTTGCGGGGGGCAAGAGAGCCAGTCGATCACAATCCAGGCCAGGGGAATGTCTTTCACCCCTGGCACAGTTACGGTGAGGGCCGGTCGCGCGGTCAGCCTGCGCATCATCAACCGGGACGGCTACGCCCACGCCTTCGATCTGGACGAGTTTGACATCCACGCGCCATTGTCTGCCAAAGAGACGCAGAACTTCTCTTTCACACCGGCAACTCCGGGCCGCTTTCCCTTTTACTGTAGTTCTCCGGGCCACCAAATGGCGGGGATGGAGGGCCTGCTGATTGTGGAACCCTAACAATTGTGGAACTCTAACAACTGCCGCCACTGTTCATCAATACCAAAAAGAAAGGCCGATTCCCATGACCGCACTCCTCTCGCTCCTGCTTGTCGTGCACGTACTCTCTGTCATTTTCTGGGTTGGCACTACACTGTTTATGCTTTTCTTTGTGGAACCGACTGTCGCTGCGCTGGGTCCAGATGGGGGCAAATTTATGCAGAAGTTGATTGGCGGAACACCTCTCAGTTCAGCCCTGGCCGCCACCGCAATTTTGACTGTTCTGACTGGGCTGGCGATGTATGGGCCCGTCACCGCCAACTCGCTGGATGTGATGCTGGGCGCACGTCTTCCCCTGACCATCGGTGCGATCGCCGGTATTCTCTCGGCCATCACCGGCGGGGCCATAAACGGGCGAGCGTCGGCGCGGATGGAGGCCCTGGGCAAGGAGATTGCAGCCAAGAAGGGTCCACCCGCGCCGGAGCAGTTGGCCGAAATGCAGAAGCTCCAGGCCACTTTGCGCCAGGGCAGTCGTATCACAGCCATTTTGATGGTGATTGCGGTGGTGGGGATGACCTGGTAGACGATAGGGGATGACAGAGGCAGAAGTCTGAACTACAGAGCCGGAAATGAAACGTGAAATCGCAGCACAGAGTAGTACCTGCACCCAACAGCGGAAAATTCTGGCCCGATTGATAGCGTTCTACAGGCAGATCAACCGACCGTTATAGATTCCGTAATATTGGCCCGGAATACTGTTTGTCGGAGTAGGTTGTTCACAATACAATTCCTTGACGTATACAGTGCAACTGTCACAAAATCCCACACAGGAGAAGAAGAAAGATGGCAAAAATCGCAGCAATCGAAGGCATCGGGGATGTCATGGCCGGAAAACTGTCCGCAGCCGGTATCACCACCACCGACGGGCTGTTGACCGCCTGCGCCACGGTAGCCGGTCGCAAAGAGCTGGCGGCCAAGACCGGTCTGGATGCGTCCAAACTGCTGGGTTGGGCCAACCGGGCGGACCTCTTCCGCCTCAAAGGCATTGGCAGCCAATACTCGGATCTGCTGGAAGCCGCGGGCGTGGACACTGTGCCCGAACTGGCCCAGCGCAACGCCGAGAATCTGCACGCCAAAATGGCCGAAGTCAATGCAGCGAAGAAACTGGTGCGCCAATTGCCCACCCTGCGTTCGGTCCAGGCGTGGGTGGCCCAGGCCAAAGAACTGCCCCGGATGATTGGATATTAGGCGACTCTAAAAGAGATGAAGAGATGATAGGGAACGTTCCCTATCATCTCTTCGCTTTTCGTCTTTCCATCCCTTCACCAACCACAGCCTCCAGCACATCCATCCCCTGCGCCAACAGTTCCATACGCGCCTGATTGCCCATATGTCCTATGCGAAAAACCTTCCCGGCCAGAGGGCCGTAATTGCCGCCTACGGCCATTCCCTGTGCCCGCAGGGCGGCATCAAACTCCGGCCAGCTCCAGCCATCGGGGATGTGGGCCGCAGTGACAGTCGGGGAAGCGTTCTCCTCGCGTCGGGGATAGAGAGCCACATCCATCCCGGCCAGCCGCTGGCGACAGTAGGCGGCCACCTGTGCGTGTCGTGCGTAGACGGCTGGCAGTCCCTCGTCCAACAGCAGTTGACATCCCGTATGCAGCGCGGCCAGCCCTTGCCAGTTGTGGGTATAGGGCAGATAGCGCTGGGCCGGGCCATCCCGCCAGGGAGCGAGCGCGTCGTAGCCCACATAAGCCACTTCGGCCACCGCTTCCCAAGCCCGCTGGCTGACCGTCACCATCGAAAGTGTGGGCAGCAGACTCAGCACCTTCTGGCTGCCCAATAGCCCCAAATCGATCTGACACTCGTCCACCTGCACAGGGACACCGCCCCCGCTGGCAACAAAATCCACGTAAAAAAGCGCGTCCACCTCTCGGCTAATCGCGCCCAATTCGGCCAAGGGCGTCAGTGTCCCGCTGGGCGTCTCGCAGTGGACCGCAGTGATCAGTTTGGGCTGAAAGCGCCGGGCCGCGGCCCGCACCCTGTCCGGATCCGGGATGTCGTCGTAGCCGAAGCCAACGGTCTCCACCACCGCGCCCAACTGAGCGGCCATCTCGCCGATGCCGTAGCCAAAAAGACCGTTCGCCACCGCCAGTACCCGGTCGCCGGGGCGCAGCACACTCTTCAGCGCGGCCCACAGAGCCAGCATCCCTTCGCCGCTGTGGAGGGTAACGTCCTTCTCCGTTTCGAGAATTTCCTGCAATTGGCCTTCGCAGGCCGCGTAGAGTTCAAAGAAATCGGCCTCCAAATCCGGGCTGCCGTAGTCGGTCAGATAGGCTTCCCGCACAGCCTGGGGCACAGAGACCGGGCCAGGGACGAGGGGAATGGGATAGGTTTGCATTGGCTGGCTCCTTGGGATTGGTGATTGGAGACTTGGGACTTGGGACTGGGAACCGGGGATCGGTACAGGCCGTCTGCCGTCTGCAGTCCGCCGTCGTCCTAGCATTGTAGCACAGAGCGCCCCTCTCTGTTGACGATAACCCCATCCCGGCTATAATAGGACGGATGACTACGACGACACAAACCGCAACCTCAACCGAATCCGCTCTACCCGACGCCGCGCCCCTGCCCGACGCCATCTGCGCCCGCAACAGCCTCTTCCTGTCCGGCCCCTTTGGCACGGGCAAGACCAGCGCGGCCCTGGCCCGCATCCGCTGGCTGCTGGGCCAGGAACGCACCCGGGGCGACGACATTCTGGTTCTCGTCCCCCAGCGCAGCCTGGGCCGCCCCTACAGCGAAGCGCTGCGCGGCCCGGAGATTCCGCCAGGCCCGCCTGTACGGGTCACCACCTACGCCGGTCTGGCTCGGGCCGCTGCGGAACTCTATTGGCCGCTGGTTGCGCCCCAGGCCGGTTTCAGCGACCCCCGCAAAGAGCCGACTTTCCTCAATCTGGAGACCTCCCAATACCACATGCAGCGCTTTGTGACCGCGGCCTTCGAGCGGGGCGAATTCGACGCCATCCGCCTGGAACCGGGCCGGGTGGTCAGCCAGGTGTTGGACAATCTGAACAAAGCCAGCCTGCACGGCTTTTCGATTGAAGAGGCCTACCAGCGGCTGGAACTGAGCGTGCCCGCGGGTGAGCAGATGGCCGCCCGGCTCAATGTGCTGCACAGTGCGGCCCGCATCAGTCGGGAGTATCGTGCCCACTGCCTGGCCGAGTCGTTGGTGGATTTCAGCCTGTGGATCGGCCTCTTCAACGAACAGGTGCTGCACAACGAATGGAGCCGCACCCATCTCTTCCGTTCCCACCGTCATCTGGTGATGGACAACGCAGAGGAAGACACCTTCGCATCCCACAATCTGGTGCGCCAATGGCTGCCCCATCTGGAAAGCAGCCTGATCCTCAGCGACGACGACGGGGGTTATCGGGTCTTTCTGGGCGCGGCCCCGGAGAACGCGGCGACCCTGGCCGACGCCTGTGCCATCCGTCTGCGGATGACACAGCAGCACGTCACCCCGCCCGCTCTCGTGCGTATGGCCGGTCTGGTGGATCGGGCCATACGCGGTCCGCAGCCAGCCCCTTCCCCCTCCCCCACAGTGGGGGAGGGCCGGGGTGGTGGTTCTGCTCCCTCCCCTAGTATGGGGGAGGGTCGGGGTGGGGGTTCCCTCCCGCTCCACTACCAGATTCACCGCTTCTATCCCCAGATGATCGACTGGGCAGTGGATGAGATCGAGCGGCTGGTCACCAGCGAAGGCGTTGCACCCGGCGGTATCGCTGTCCTGGCTCCTTTTGTCAGCGACGCGCTGCGCTTCAGCCTGCAAAGCCGGTTGGAGGAGCGGGGCATCCCCTCCACCACCCATCGGCCCAGCCGGGCGTTGAACGCGGAACCCGCGGCCCGCGCCCTCTTGACCCTGGCCGCGTTGGCCCACCCCACCTGGCAGGTCTACCCCCAGCCCACGGATGTCACCCTCACTTTCAGCGTCGCCATTGCTGGGCTGGACCCGGTGCGCGCCCATCTGCTCAGTCAGGTAGCCTATGGCACACGGGGCAACCGGGCCGGGGAGTTGGCAACTTTCGCCAGTCAGAAGGGCGCGGTGCAGGGGCGCATCACCTATGCGCTGGGCGAGCGCTACGAGCGGCTGCGAAGCTGGCTCTACGACTACCGGGCCGAGACCGAATTTACCCCTCTGGACCAGTTTTTCGCCCGGCTCTTTGGCGAGCTGCTCAGTCAGCCCGGTTTTGGCTTCCACGAGGATGTGGACGGGGCGCGGGTAGCCAATCAGCTGGTGGTATCGGCCCGCAACTTCCGCTGGGCGGTGGAGGAGACGGAGAGCAATCCGGTGGCTCGGGTCGCTATCGGCAAAGCCTATGTGGAACTGGTCAACAGCGGCGCGCTGGGCGCGCTCTTTGTCCCTGGCTGGGAGGAGCAGGAGGAGGTGGTCTTTATTGCGCCCGCCTATACTTACCTAATGCGCAACCGGCCTGTGGAGGTCCAGTTCTGGCTGGATGTGGGTGCGACGGGCTGGTGGGAGCGGCTCTATCAGCCGTTGACCCATCCGTATGTGCTCTCCCAGCAGTGGCCGGCCAACGCAGTCTGGAGCGATCTGGACGAATTCCAGCGCCGCCAGGAGATGCTACGCCGTCTGCTGATCGGCCTGATCCGGCGCACCCGGCGGGAAATCTATCTGGGGCTGAGCGACTACGGCGAGAACGGGATGGAGCAACGGGGACCGCTCCTCGGCCTGCTCAACCGGATTCTGGCGACTGGGGAGTAGAGGCTCGGGAGTAGAGGCTGGCGATTGGGGACTGGGACACTCGAATCCCCCAGTCCCCAGCCCCCCATTTCCTGATCCGCAATCCCCGATCCCCAGCACCCAAATTCATTTGCCTTTTGACGCCGTTGTGCTAGAATTCTCCCCGCTTTATCAACCGAATACTAACGGACGCAGATTTCGCTGAAAAATTGATTTGCGCTGATTTTGTCCGCGTCAATCGCTCCTTTCAGCGTCATCAGCATCCTATCTTTACACTAGGGCAGGAAAATTATGCAAACAGAAAGCCAAACCAACAACGCCGACGCGACACCCCTTGACTTGCACGAAGAAATGGCCTTCGCTGTTCGGATCGCTCAGGAAGCTGGTACAATTGTCAATACATTTTACGTCGGCTCCTCGGAAGTCGAGTACAAAGCCCCGGATGAGCCTGTGACCGAAGCCGACCGTTCGGCCAACCAGCACATCGTCTCCCGGATTATGGCCCACTTCCCCGACGACGGCATTCTCTCGGAAGAGTCCAAAGACGACCTGAGCCGACTGGAAAAAGATCGGGTCTGGATTGTCGATCCGCTGGATGGCACAAAGGAATTTATCGCTCGCAACGGCGAATTCTCGATTATGATTGGGATGGCCTACAAAGGACGTCCAGTGATGGGTGTGGTCCACCAACCGTCCAGCGGGCTGCTCTACAGCGGGATTGTGGGCCAGGGCGCCACTTTGCTGGAAGAGGGCGAAACTATCGAACTGAGTGTCAGCAATCGCATCAACACCCGGGAAATGGTTCTGGTCAGCAGCCGCAGCCACCGCAAACAGATCGTCGACGACATTCGCCGCAAACTGCGCATCACCAGCGAAAATGTGACCGGCAGTGTGGGGCTGAAAGTGGGCCAGATCGCCCGACAGATTGCCGACATTTATATCCATCCCAGCCCCGGCTGCAAAGAGTGGGACCTGTGCGCACCAGAAGCGATCGTGACCGCGGCCGGTGGCACGATGACCGATTGCTGGGGCAACAACCTGACCTATAACAAACGGGATGTGCGTGCCCACAACGGACTGGTCGTCAGCAACGGGCAGATTCACGAGCAGATTCTGTCATCAGTGATTGAAATTGTGGAGAAGGCAGGCTTTAATGAGGACGACGGATTCTGGTAGACTGAGGCAGCTACGGATCAGGCCACTCGGCTGGTTGACGCCGACAACGACGAAAATCAAAACGCAGATTCCGCAGAAGCCGCAGATTACACAGACTGAATCCGTGTAAATCCGCCCGTTCCCTGTGCATCCGTGTTCTATTTTCCCACCAGTGAGAGGCCCTATGCCCCAGCCATCCTCTGATCCCGACCACATCTTTGGCATCTATGAACCCGGCGGCGAACGCCTGCTGTTGGAAGCGGGCAAACCGGGCTGGCTCCTCTTTTCCGAGGCCCTGGGCCACAGCCCAAACGACCGCAGCGGCAAGGACTACACACCCTTTTCCGATCAGGGATTGACTGTGATGGCGCGCCTGAACAACGGCTATCACCCCCAGGGCACAATTCCCCATAGCAGCGAATATGCCAACTTTGCCCGGCGCTGCGCCAACTTTGTGGCGGCCAGCCGGGGCTGTAACGTCTGGATCATCGGCAACGAGACCAACTACGCGGTGGAACGGCCCGGAGCCAAAAACCGGGCCAGTGGCCGAGGCCTTCAACCGGCTGGCTTTGTCGAAGCTGACCCCACCCTGCGCGGGCTGCCCGAACGTTTCAACGCCCAGAAGCCGCTCCCTCCCCGCCCAGAAACGAACGACCAGGAGGACGGCGAAGTCATCACCCCAGAGATGTACGCTCGCTGCTATCGGCTCTGTCGGGACGCCATCCACCGGGTCCCCGGCCACGAGGAGGATCGGGTGCTGGTGGGCGCGGTGGCTCCCTGGAACACCCACACCAGCTACAACGGCAACCCGTCCGGGGATTGGATCAAATACTTCCAGGACATTCTGCTCCTGCTTGGCCCCAGCGAGTGCGACGGCATCACCCTGCACACCTACACCCACGGCGCTGACCCGGCGCTGATCCGGGACGACAGCAAACTTCAGCGCTTCCCCCAGCATCACTACCACTTTCTGGCCTATCGGGATTTTATGCAGGCTATCCCCCACAATATGCGTCAGTTGCCCGTATACATCACCGAGACGGATCAGGTGGCTGCCTGGGAAGATGCGAATCGGGGCTGGGTGCAGGCGGCCTACGCCGAAATCGATGGCTGGAATCGCAACCCTGGCAACCAGAAGATTCGGGGGCTGTTCCTCTACCGCTGGCCTCAGGTGGACCGCTGGCACATTGAGGGCAAGCCGGGTGTCATCGACGATCTCCGCACGACTATGCGCAACGACTATCGCTGGGACGGAACCGGCAGCAGATCGATAGAATCGGCCGCGGCCCCAGGCACGGCAGAAACTGTGACAGAAGCAGCGGCAGACGCGGCGGGAGCCGTGCCCGAAGCCACAGGCCCGGCCTACCGGGTGCAGTGGCTTCAGGGACAGTTGCCCCGCCCGCTAAGTGCAGGCCAAACCGTCACCTTCCCTGTGACTATACGCAACACAGGCAGCCGGGCCTGGACCCACGGCGGCTCACACCCGGTGCGCCTGGGCTATCGCTTTTTCCAGAACCGGCAGGAGCTTGTCCTGCGCCCGGACCAGCAGATCCGCTCGGCCCTGCCCCACACTGTGGAACCCGGCGCCACTGTCACTTTTGACGCGCGTGTCAAACTGCCCGACAATCCGGGTAACTTTACCCTGCAATTGGATTTGGTCCACGAAGGCGTCACCTGGTTTGCCGACCAGCAGTCGGATGTGTTGACCCGTTGGCTGACTGTCGGCGGGGAAGCGGTCGCCCCCCCCCCAGCCGAGACGCCCCCACCGCCCATCCAGCAGACGCCGCCCGCGCCCCAGCCAGTCCGACCAGCGGAAAAGCCAGCACCGGAGCAGCACGGGGAAACGACACCCCCGCTGGCCATTGAAACTGCGCCCCCAACTCCCACGCCAGTCATCCCAACAGACCGACCCTCTCAATCCGTGCCACAGCAAACCGCGCCGCCACAATCACCTCCCCCGGTCGCCCAGCCATTGACGCCGCCGACGATTACCGACATCAGCACCAGCCTGCCCCGGGGCAACAAAGCCTGGGAGCAGCGCCCGTTGAGCCAAGTCCGCCATCTGATCATCAATCACACGGCCGCACCGCCGGTTGTGCCTGTGCAGGTCATCGCCCAGGCCCACGTGGACCGGGGCTATCCGGGCATCGCCTACGATTTTTATGTGAGCCAGAGCGGGCAGCTTTTTCAGGTCAGCCCCCTGGAAGCGGTGGTCAAGGCCGATGCGGAGTGGAGCGGCGGGGGCGTCAACATCTGCCTGGAAGGCAATTTTGACGGGTCCGTGCCGCCGTCGGCCCAGCTATCCGCGGCCGCGCATCTGTGCGCGTGGATGCTGCAACGCACGGGTCTGCTGCCCCAGGACATCATCGGCCAGCGGGAGCTGCTCCAGACTTCCAGCCCGGGCCAGACATTTTTGGCCGGTCCCGCCTGGAAGAACGTTCTGGTGGCCCAGGTGAGCGAACTGTTGGCGAAGGCAGCGCCCCCCGCGCCGGTTCCAGCGCAGGTTTCTGGGGTTGCATCGTCCGTGCCCGGCCAGCCCCAGCCGGTCAACCCCATTCCCCGCCCACCCATCCAGGACATTGTGGCCCGGCTGCCCAGAGACCCGGCGGGCTTCTTCAGCCGCAGCGCGGGGGACATCCAGCATCTGGTCATCAACCACACGGCTGCACCGCCGGAGGTGACAGCCGATGTGATCGCCAACGCCTTCCGGGACAAACTGCCGGGGATTCTCTACCAGTATTTCATCACCGCGGACGGGCAGATTTTGCAGACCCAACCTCTGTTGCAGGTGGTGGACGGGGAGCGGCCTTACATCGCCAATGCGGTCAATATCGCCTTTGCCGGTGACTTCACCAGCGACATCCCGACCAGCCAGCAGATTCGGGCAGGCAGCGATCTGATCGCCTGGCTGCTGGGCGAACTGCCCCAACTTTCCCTGGCCAGCGTGCGGGGGGTGAGTGAGTTTATTCCCCACGGGTCGCCGGGGGAGCAGTGGCTCTCCGGGCGGCGCTGGAAGGACCTGCTGCTCAACGCCATCGCTGACCGGCTGCGGGACGAATCCGCGGCGGGTGCGGGCAGGGAGAATCCCGCATTGCAGCGCCAGGTGCGGGAACTTCAGCAGCAGAACGAGACGCTGCTGGTGCAGGTGGGCCAGTTGCGCCGGGAAAATGGGCGGCTTGTGCGGGAGATCGAGGAAGTGCGGGCGGACCCCAACCGCTGGCGTCGGCTCCCACCGCCGGTTCTCCACGACATCAGCGGCCAGTTGCCCCGCCACCCCAATCTGCGCTACGAGAGCCGACGGCTGGAGGCCATCAGCCATCTGGCGATTCACCACACAGCCATGCCTCCCCACATCGGCCCGGAGCGCATTGCGGCCATCCACGTGGAGGCCGACCCGGAGCGGGGCAAAGAGGCGTGGCCGGGGATCGGCTATCACTTCTTCGTCCACGGGGATGGACGCATCGACCGTACCCAGCCCCTGGAAAATCAGGTCTATCACGTGGCCGGTCACAACCAGCAGACCGTTGGGATTGCCTTTGCGGGCAGTTTTATGAACGGCAGCGTGCCCACCCAGCCTCAGGTGCAGGCCGGGGCGCGGCTGGTGGCCTGGCTTCTGCAAGAGTTGAAGCTGCCGATGCAGCAGGTGTGGGGCCACAAAGAATTTTCCGGCAACCGCACCACCTGTCCCGGCGGCGAGTGGACCGACGGGCACAAGTGGCGGGATACGCTCTTTGAGGAAGTAGTGCGGGTGCAGAGCGGCGGGGACAAACGGCCCATCCACCACTACCTGCTGATCGGGAAAACCGAAATGGCGGCGGTCCAGCCCTACACCGAGCGCTTCCAGCCCACAATCGGCTTTGATGTGGAGACGGCGTTGCAGGCAAAATTTGTGACGATTGTGGGTAGCACAGCGGAAGTCAGCGCCCAGGCCGAGGACCGGCTGCGGCGGGCCGGGGTGCAGGTGGAGCGCATCGATGGCAAAGACGGGGCAGAGGTTGGGCGGCTTCTGGGAGAACTGGTCCAGAAGGGGCAGCGGTTCCAGCATTTGGTGGAAGAATCGTAGTGGTTATGAATCTCACCCCAAACATTCTCGGCTCGGCCTACCCCGTCCACTTGCCCCTCTTTGAAGGCCCCCTGGACCTGCTCCTGCATCTGATCGAGCGGGAGGAACTGGACATCACCGAAATCTCTCTGGTGGCGGTGACGGACCAGTACATCAAAGCCATCGAAAGTCTGGAAGAGATCGAGCCGGGTTCGTTGGCTGACTTTCTGGTGATTGCGGCCCGGCTGCTCTATCTGAAAAGCCGCAGTCTGCTGCCCAAACCCCGCCCCCCGGAAGACGAGGACGAGAAGGCCGACGCCGAGGCACTGATACAACAACTGCTGGAATATCGCCAATTCAAGGCTGTGGCCGAAGGGTTGCGCTTGCGGGAAGAAGCCGGTCTGCGCGCCTTTGTGCGTCTGGCCCCCGCTCCCCAGATGGAACGCAAGCTGGACCTGGGCAATGTGACCGCGGACAAACTGGCCGCGGCCGTGCAGAAGGCCCTGCGCCGCATCCCCACCGACCCGCCCAAGCCCCGAGTCCACACCTATCCGATAACCGTCTCCGAGCAGATCGAAACGGTACGCCAACGGGTACAGGCCGCGCAACTTCACTCATCCACCGAGCCGCTGCTTTTCAGCGCGCTGCTTTCCGTGGGGAAGACTCGGCTGGAAATCGTCGTGACTTTTCTGGCTGTGCTGGAATTGATCAAACAGCGGGAGATTGTGGTGGAGCAGGAGGGGGTCTTCGGGGAGATTGTGTTGCGGGGGCCAGCTTACTCGCCGTGAATGACGAAGTCTGAAATTTCAGCGTTGATTTGGCCGCCTTTGGGAAGAAGATATCCAATCCAAAATGCTTTGTGCTGAAATGGAATCGTAGCTTGCATAACTCGTGAACCATCGACATATATGGCAAGCAGATCGGTGTCCGATATTTTGAGTGAAATTTCCTGTGTCGTAAATTCCTTATACTCCCGATAGCCATCGCTTGCCGCCAAATACGCCTCAAAACCGCCTCTTTCTTTTGACTTCAGATAAATCGGGTACTCTGTTTTTGGATTTTCCTTCTGAAAGATCAAAACGGTATTGGCATCCAAATCACGCGAGTCTGACGAAATAACCCCCATTGATATATTGGCTAAGTCATTTTCAATAGGGGTATACAAAATCGAAAGCACAAAATTGAAAGTAATTGTTGTATTGCGTTCGATGGGCACCAAAATGCCTTGCCGAATTGACTCCGCCAAATTGTTGTTCATCAAGATTTCCAACCCATTATCCCTGGCGTCAATTCCCCACCCATCCATTGCCAAACAGGCTTCACTCGTTCCAGTGTCTTGACTGTTATAGGGATACCACAGGGCATTGTCAATACAGCCATCTCGTAGCGGAACAGAAATTGCGACTTGCGTTGGCCCGTTTTGAGAGTTATCCGTCTTTAGCGGCAGTGGAACCGATATCGCATCAATCGTAAATCCCAGAACAAAACTGCACACGGCCAGACTCGTCTGAGAATCGCTGCCCACGCCCCAGCCGTCCGCAGCGCTATGGCTTGCCCGAATGCTCCCCATCGATTCGGTCTGGAATTCATCCACCTCGAAGCCGGCCCCAGTGATGACCAGCCGCTCGCCGTCCGTCACTCGCGTAGAAATGGACTGACCAATCGCATAACTCTGGCCGCTGTCCACCTCATTTGTGCCTGTCTCAGGCCAGCGCAGGTGCTGATCGTTGACGGCCAAATCCAGCCAGAACTCGCCCAGCCCGGTCAGGAGCGTATCGCAGTCATCGATGATCCGGACCGAATTGAAGGTGACGGTTACATTGACGCTACCAGTCTCCAGTGCGGAAGCGCCTCCAACAGGCGCGGGTGTTGGACTGATCGCAGAAATCGCGACCTGCTGGGTGGCGGGCTGGTCGTAGTTGCTGGCGGTGAGGGCAAATGTGGCAGCTTTGTCAAGGGAAACCAGCAGACTGCCTGTTCGGGAAAGGGCCAGAGAGGAATCGATACCCGGACCGATCACTGCCACATCAGTCATCTCTCCGGCAATTGACCAGGTGAGTTGAATCGACTGATTCTTCCCTTCCACAATTTGACTCGGCTCAGCCCGGAAGAAACTGATGGTGGGAGGCAGGAGCGCCGCCGGTGTGGCCTGCTCCGTCGAGTTACGAAAAACGAAATAGAAGATCAACGCCATCACCACAAATGCGCCCAGAATCACCCCGCCGATTATCTTCACCATTCGCAAATCGTTGGGTGTGCTGCCGGTTGTGCCAACAGTTTTGCTCCACTCGGCGCTCGTGCCAATCTGAACGGTGGAAGCGGGCTTCGTTTCTTCACTGCCCATTGATGGGGGTGCGACCGGAATTATTGGAGCTTTCTCGGCGGATGACGATCCGGTTTGTGGCTGCGCAACTGGTGATTCCACCACCGGTGGTGCGGGAACCGGTGCCGCTGTCGGCACAGGTCGGGCCACAGGCGCTTGCACATCAAATATCCGCCCATCCGCGGCGCGCATAAAGAGGACAGGAATTCCCCACTCAGCGTTGGTTTTGGTGGCGAAGATGGCCCGCCGCCCTTCGGCCAGGGCGGCGTCCACCGGATAGCCACCGGCCAGAGCCATATAAAATTCCTGGGCAAAGATCGCGGCAGCGTCGTCGCTGATCTCAAACTGCATCGCGATCACTGCGGGCAAGCCCTGCTGGACTAGACTCTGGGCCGCGCCAGCGAAAGGATCGCTACGACTGGAACGTCCCCCTTCACAGGAGTTGAGGACGGCCAGGCGCAGGGATCGGTGATCGGCCAGCAGCGTGCCGACATATTGACCGGAGACTTTGCGCCCTCGCCCGTTGTTCTCCTCCAGCACTAGAAAGCCGTCGTCCGCGCTTTCGTCGAATACCCCGTGGCCGATGTAGTGGAAGATGTGGAACTGATTGTCCCGCAACTGTCGCTGCAACTCCAGCAGCGTGGCTTTGTCCAGCCGCGCAATCTCCACCAGTCCCCGCTCGCGCAGGGTCGCCGTAGCCGCAAGCAGCCGTTGCCACTCGGCCTCCACATCCAGCCGATCATAGTCGCTGGGGTCGGAGATCATCACCAGAATACGCAGGGGAGCCTGGATTTGCAGCGGCTCCACCGGTCGGCTCAGGTCCAGATAGCGGACGAGAGGGGTCTCCCTCGAAAGGGTGAGGAAACGGTTGGCCCCGCCGTCGTAGAGATATTCCCAGGGGATGTCGGCCAGTTCGGGGGTGTTGCCAAAGCGCAGACGGATGCGCAGACCCGTGCCCTGCTCTTCGCTGGCCCGGATGCTGCTGCGCAGGGCGGCCCGCACATCGTCGTCGAAGAGGGCGTCGAAGAGCCGTCCGCCAAACTGTTTGGAGAGTTCCATCTCCGGCGAGTCGGCCCGACGGGTTCCACTGCTGCGCTGGCCCAATCGCAGCAGGAAATTTTCCAATTCCAGTTCATTGAAGGGAAAGAGAAAAGGCGCACCCGCCTGGCCCGCGGGGGAATCGGTCACCCGGACAGCATAGCCGTCCGCAGATGATTCAAAGGTGAGGTCGAAATTGAGGTAAGTGAGTTGGGCCATAAGAATTGAAAAGGGTGAACGGTTACAGCGACGTGAAAGGGGCTGGCCGGAAAAAACGATCGAAACCCCCACTTTCAAGGCCACGAATCAGGCGTCGATCACTTGTCCAAAGTAGCCCGTCCAGTTCGAGGGTGAGAGCAACGTGCGGCGTATCGTTCTCGTCAACAATCTTGCACAATTCATACGCCTCTTTCCAATGCTGAGGCTCGATCAAGTCTTCTTTGTAGAGAGAAACCCGGCGTAGCAACAGGTGGTAAGCTTGGAGTATCTCCTCTTCGGGTAGAGCGCTATACTGAACAATTCGGTTCTTGTGCTTGAATAGCTCGACTACGGCCAGTTCGCACACAAAGAACCGCACATCAGCCGTCAATAGATGCTCCGAAAAGATAGATTTGCTTTTCAACAGAGCCGAGAACAAAATGCTCGTATCGACAACGACCGGCCGTTCACCCATAGCTATTTATTCAACCCCAGGAAGAACACGAGGTTTCAGTTGTTTCCAAACTGCCTCGTCCACCTCTGCGGCAAGCGTTTCTGCCTGCATTTCGGTCAAGCTACTATTCCGCCTCACCGCTTGCACATTCAAATAGTCCAAAAAACGTGCAAAAAACTCAGGTTCGACAAGCCCTTTGTCCATGCGCAGGACAATATCACTGCCTTCCAACGCATAGCTGTAGCCAAGTTGAATCATTTTCTTCCCTCCACTGCTCTTCATAATTTCAAATGAGGGCTGGGGATCGGGAACAATTCCCAGTTCCCGATCCCCAGCCCCCCAATCACTAATCCGCCAGCGTACTCGTATCGCCAATCGGCTGGCCCAGGACCTGGGCTTTGAGCAAGCGGCGCATAATTTTGCCGCTGCGGGTCTTGGGCAGGCTGTCCACAAAGTTGATCTGGGACGGCACGGCAATCGGCCCAACTTCCGTGCGCACGTGCTGTTTGAGCGTCGCGGCCAATCCGTCGTTACCCGTAACGCCAGTGTTGAGAATGCAGAAGGCGTGTATCACATTGCCCCGCAGCTCGTCGGGCACGCCGATGCAGGCGGCCTCGGCCACATCCGCGTGGCTGACCAGCGCGCTCTCCACCTCGGCTGTGCCCAGCCGGTAGCCGCTGACTTTGATCACATCGTCCATACGTCCGATGATCCAGAAGTAGCCGTCTTTGTCCTTGCGTGCGCTATCGCCAGTGAAGTACCAGCCCTGCTTGCTGAACTCGGCCCAATACTGCTCCACATAGCGGTCCGGGTCGCCCCAGACCGTGCGGGCCATCCCCGGCCAGGGCTGTTTGACCACCAGATAGCCGTCCTCGTTAGGATCGCAGGATGTACCGTCTTCCCGCACCACATCGGCGTCGATGCCGGTGAAGGGGAGAGTGGCGCTGCCAGGCTTCAAGGGCACAACCGGCGTGGGTGTGATCATAAAGCCGCCGGTCTCGGTCTGCCACCAGGTGTCCATAATCGGACAATTCTCCTTGCCAATCACCCGGTGATACCAGCGCCAGGCTTCCGGATTGATCGGTTCACCGACCGAGCCGAGCAGACGCAGGCTGGACAAATCGTGGCGGTTGGCCCAGGCTTCGCCGTAGCGCATCAGCCCGCGGATGGCCGTGGGCGCGGTGTAGAGGATTGTGATCCCGTACTTCTCCACCAGAGACCACCAGCGGTTGGGGTAGGGAAAATCGGGCGAGCCTTCGTACATAAAACTGGTGGAACCCAGAATCAGGGGCGAATAGACGATATAACTGTGGCCGGTGATCCAGCCCTGATCCGCCGCACACCACCAGCGGTCCTCGTCTTTCAGATCAAAGACGTATTGGAGAGTGGCGGCGATGTAGACTTGATAGCCGCCGCAGGTGTGCAGAATTCCTTTGGGGCGACCTGTGGTTCCGGAGGTGTATAGAATGAAGAGCGGGTCTTCCGCATCCATCACTTCGGACTCGCACTTGGGGCTGGCAATGGGCAGGGACATCAGTTCGTGCCACCAGTAGTCCCGGCCCTGTTCCATACGCACGTCCTGCTTTGTGCGCTGGTAGACGATGACTGACTGGACAACCGGGCTGCGCTTCACCGCTTCGTCGGCGATGTCCTTCAGGTTGATCGTCTTGCCCCGCAGCCACGCGCCGTCGCAGGTGATCAGCACTTTGGATTGGGCATCTTCGATGCGGCTGGCCAGGGCTGCCTCGGAAAAGCCGCCATAGACGACCGAATGGACTGCCCCCACTTTGGCCGTCGCCAGCATGGCAATCGAGAGTTCGGGGACCCGCCCCATATAAATTGTGACGGTATCGCCCTTTTTCACACCCATACTTTTGAGGACATTGGCAAAACGGTTCACCTCTTGCCAGAGCCGGTAGTAGCTGAAGGTGCGCTGCTCGCCGTCTTCGCCTTCCCAGATCAGGGCCAGCTTGTTCTTGCGCCAGGTCTTGACGTGTCGGTCCAGCGCGTTGTGGATGATATTGATTTTGCCACCGGTAAACCATTTGTAGAAGGGCTTGGCGCTGTCGTCCAGAACCCGATCATAGGGTTCGTACCAATCGACCAATTCTGTGGCCCGGGCATCCCAAAAGGCTTCGATGTCTTCCAGCGCTGTCTGGCGCAGGGCAAGATAGTCGGGTACGACGGCATTGGAAACAGTTTCCGCCGAAGGCGCGTACATTTCGCTCTCAGCGGCCAATATCTCCGTCTCGCGCTTGGCATCCGGGTGGACGTTGGGGTCAAGTTCGGACATGCTTCTCTCCTCGTCTGTCTGTAATCCTTCGATTGTAGAAAATATTGGGATATACACCGTTTGGCGTTGGGTCTATGATAGCACAATTTTCCCAACTACACACACCGCTTGCAAGCGGCTGTAGACGGCCAGAATATCCCTGCCAGGCGTACGCGAATGATCGAAAAAGCGCGTACAGGTCCAGATTATCATCCGACGACCAGAACTGACCAGCTATTTACGCCGCCCCCCTAGCCCCGGTCAAATGCCTACCCCATAAAGCTTAGATGTAGGATGGTACGAAATTGCTACGCTGATACAGCCTTTTATGGACGGTTGTGCAAATCTGGCTGAATGAAAAGTCGCAAATTTCGCCCATCCAAGTACAAAAGTACCATTGCTTCTGCCCGAAAAATAGCGGATATTCATATCAAGAATATATCGCACACGGGATTTTACGTAGGTGATGGCAGCAACCAGATCAACAAAATGGCGTAAGCAATCACCACGAAAGCAGCAACAAAACGCTATTCCCAACGGCTACGTTTTTTCTACGACACATTTCATTTGACAAAGGAATCGAGGAACTTACGATGCTCCGTACTACACGAATTTTTCTGGCCGACGATCACATGCTGGTGCGCCAGGGCATGCGCTCCCTGTTGGAGATGGAAGAGGATATTGTGATTGTGGGCGAAGCCAGCAATGGGGCCGATGCCGTGGAAAAGGTGCAGAACGGCCTGCGCCCCCACATCGTTTTGATGGATGTCCACATGCCAATTATGACAGGCATTGAAGCTACCCGGCGCATCAAAATGGTGATGCCCGATGTGCTGGTCATCGGTCTGACCGCATCGGAAGACGATTCCACCATTTCCGATATGCTCAAGTCCGGAGCCAGCGGCTATGTGCTCAAGTCCGCCGCAGCCAGCGAACTGGTCAAGACGATTCGCTCGGCCCGCTCCAACCGCACAGCCATCGACCCGACGATACGCAGCCGGGCCGACCGCTACAACCACCGCAACGCCTTTGTCGAGCAGGAGATGCCCGAACGCAAGAACATTCACCAGCGGCTCACCCGCCGGGAAATGGATGTGATGAAGGCGCTGCTCCAGGGCTTCAGCAACAAAGAGATCGCCCGGGATTTGATTATCTCAGAGCGCACAGTGCAGACCCACCTGAGCAACATTTTCAGCAAAATGGATGTGAACAGCCGCACAGAAGCCGTCCTCATCGCCATGCGCGACGGCTGGGTAGCCCAGCAGCCGGTGCTTTGAAGTACAAAAGGACACGGATTTTCACGGATTGATTGGATTCACACAGATCCTAATTTATGAAGCAGAAAGGCCCGCCAGTATATCTGGCGGGCCTTTCTGCTTCAGTTTGACCAGGAATCAGGCCACAAATTATCCGTGAAAACCCCGTACATCTGTGAAAATCCGTGTCCTATCAAAGATTCTGTGCGACCAACTCGGCGATCTCTTCGGGATGGCGGGCAACCTTCACCCCTGCCGAACGGAGAGCGTCGATCTTCTCCTCCGCAGTGCCTTCGCCGCCGGAGATAATGGCACCGGCGTGGCCCATACGCTTGCCAGGAGGGGCGGTCTGCCCGGCGATAAAGGCAGTGACCGGTTTCTTCATCTCGTGTTTGATGAACTCGGCTGCATTTTGTTCGTCGGTCCCACCGATCTCGCCAATCAGAACCACCTGCTCCGTACCGGAATCAGCCTCGAACATAGCCAGAATTTCCAGGAAGTTCAGCCCTTTGATGGGATCGCCGCCGATGCCCACCGCGCTGCTCTGGCCGATGCCCCGAGCCGTGAGCGCATAGACGACTTCGTAGGTCAGGGTTCCGGAGCGGCTGACGATGCCAACCGTGCCCGGTGTGTGGATATGACCGGCCATAATCCCCACCTTTGCCTCGCCAGGGGTGATCAGGCCGGGGCAGTTGGGGCCAATCAGCATCGAATCGGTCGTGTCCAGATAGGCCCGCACCTTTGCCATATCCAGCGCAGGGATGCCTTCGGAGATGCAGATAATCAGTTCAACTCCTGCATCCGCGGATTCCAGAATCGCGTCCGGCGCAAAGGCCGCGGGGACAAAAATAATGCTGGCGTTGGCAGCCGTAGCAGCCACACCTTCGCGCACAGTGTCAAAGACGGGCACATTGCCCAGTGCCCATTGGCCGCCCCGCCCAGGCACAGCGCCGGCCACGACGTTTGTGCCATAGGCGATCATCTGTTCCGTATGAAAGAGGCCCTGGGTGCCGGTGATTCCCTGCACAAGCAGGCGTGTCTCTTTTCCAACTAAAATGCTCATGCGCTTTCTCCTTTGGCAGCGGCCACGGCTTTTTGCACAGCTTCCGACAGGCTGGACGCTGTAATCAGATTGGATTCGGCCAGAATCTGTCGCCCCTCTTCTTCGTTGACACCCACCAGACGCACCACAAAAGGAACTGTCACGTGGAGGGTGCGGATGGCTTCTACAATGCCATTGGCAACCTCATCACAGCGGGTGATGCCGCCGAAAATGTTGATCAGCACAGCCTTCACCCGATCGTCGCGCAGGATAATCGAGAGGGCAGCGGTCACTTTCTCTGCATTGGCACCGCCGCCGATGTCCAGGAAGTTGGCCGGGCTGCCGCCGAAAAGCTTGACCACATCCATCGTCGCCATAGCCAGACCCGCTCCGTTGACCAGACAGCCGATTTCGCCGTCCAGGTCGATGTAGCTCAGATCGCTGGCCCGGGCCTCAATTTCAGCCGGGCTGTCTTCGTCCGGGTCGCGCAGGGCAGCCAGCTCCTTGTGGCGGAAGAGGCCGCTGTCATCCAGCAGAATCTTGCCATCCACAGCCTGGAGTTTGTTCTCCCCGTTGATGATCAGCGGGTTGATCTCGGCCAGACCCGCGTCGCTCTCCACAAAGACTTGGTAGAGTCCCTGGGCGATTTTGGTGAATTCGCGGATGTGTTCTTTGGGCAGACCAATGCCAAAGGCCAGATTGCGGCACTGGTAGGCTTGCAGCCCCAGCAGAGGATGGACGTGGACAGTCACGATTTTGTCCGGGGTGTTGGCGGCCACTTCTTCGATCTCTACGCCGCCTTCGCTGGAAGCCATAATCGCCACCTGACGTTTGGCCCGATCCAGCACCACGCCCAGGTAGATTTCCGAGCGGATGTCGGCGGCTTCGTCCACCAGCACCTTCTTGACAGTCAGTCCTTTGATGTCCATGCCGAGGATCTGGGAGGCCACGGCTTCGGCTTCATCGGCTGTCTTGGCCAGTTTGATACCGCCGGCCTTGCCTCGGCCACCGACCAACACCTGGCTTTTGATCACAACGGGACGGCCCAAGCGTTCGGCAATGGCTTTGGCTTCGGCAGGTGTGGTTGCCACATCTCCATCGGGGATGGGAATTCCATACTCAGCAAAAATACGTTTGGATTGATATTCGTGCAGCTTCAAATTGACTCTCCTTTGTAAGTCTGAGGGAAGGAGCATTCGTGAATTTTCGTCCAATTGATTATAGTGTCCCCCGGTACAGATGACAAATCCGACCGGTTCAGCGCAACCATTCCCAGTTGGCTTGCAATCCTATTGACTGCTATAGTAGAGGCACTTCGGAAGCAGAAAAGAACCTTTCATCCATCCCCATACAAACGGAGGCAACAATGGAAAACCACGTGCTGCCGGACAAAGCCTATCGCAAGAATGGAAAGCTGAAAACGTCCTACTACGAAGCGGAGTTGGCCCGCCTGCAGGAAGAGCTGGTCAAACTCCAGTATTGGGTGAAGGAGCATGGCCTTAAGGTCGTAATCATTTTTGAAGGACGGGGATCCGCGGGCAAAGGCGGGGTGATCAAACGGATCAGCGAGCAGATGAGTCCCCGAATTGTGCGGGTGGTGGCTCTCCCCACGCCCACCGAGCGGGAGAAGACCCAGTGGTGGTTTCAGAAATATGTGGCCCATCTGCCCGCGGCGGGCGAAATGGTCCTGTTTGACCGCAGTTGGTACAACCGCTCCAATGTGGAATGGGTGATGGGCTTTGCACCCGAAGAGAAAGTCCACGAATTCCTGCGCTCCTGCCCCGAGTTCGAGCGGATGCTTGTGCGATCCGGGATTATTCTGCTTAAATACTGGTTTTCCATCAGCCCAGAGGAGCAACTGAAACGCTTTGAGAGCCGCAACACTGACCCGCTCAAACGCTGGAAGCTCAGCCCAATCGATCTGGAAGAGCGCAGATTGTATATTGAATACTCCCGGGCCAAAGATGTGACATTTGTCCATACGGACATTCCCCAGGCCCCCTGGTATGTGGTCCCATCGGACGACAAGAAGAAGGCCCGACTCAACTGCATCAGCCACATTCTCGACCAGATTCCCTACGAGGACATTGTGCCCGCGCCGGTGAAACTGCCAGATATGGAGTCGATCCCCTACGTGCGCACGCCCTTTGAAGAACAGACAATTGTGCCGTTGCGGTATTGAAATTGGTTGATTGGTTCATTACGGTGGTTTCGCTCATTTTTTTGAGGTGCTTGACGCAATAGCAGTTGTGATGTATACCCTCCAATAGATAGCGTGAAGGAGGGAGAGAAATGGCGACTGGAACAATTGACTCGGAACGGATCGACG
>JAUIHI010000058.1 GCA_030432295.1 Anaerolineae bacterium
TGGATTTACACGCCACGACAACGGTGACAGTGAGTGGGCAGAGCATCACCCGGGCTACTGAGACAACAGCCAACACCAATGCGGGCGGTAGCGACGATGCCACCAAGACCTGGGTAGACCTGCGCATCAAGCTTGACCCGCTGACACCTATCAATGCGGTGAACCAGCCCCATACCTTCACGGCTATAGTGGAGCAGAATCTGGGCACTGGCGCTTGGGTGAATGCGCCCAATGGTACGACAGTCAACTTCTCTCTGCTGAACAATACAGCGCTGGGTGTCTTTGTGCCTGCCAGCCCCACATCCTGCACGACAACTTCGGGGCAATGTACTATCACCATCAATGGAACCCAGGCGGGTAAGGTGGATTTACACGCCACGACAACGGTGACAGTGAGTGGGCAGAGCATCACCCGGGCTACTGAGACAACAGCCAACACCAATGCGGGCGGTAGCGACGATGCCACCAAGACCTGGGTAGACCTGCGCATTCAGGTAGGTCCGCCGTCGGCCACCAATGCGGTGAACGATCCCCATACCTTCACCATTACAGTGACCCAGAACCTGGGTGCTGGCGGTGGCTGGGTTGCGGTCGCCAACGGCACAAAGCCTGCGGTTGTCATCAGCCCAACACCAAATCAACCTACAACTGATAACTGTAGCGCGTCGGGCACGGCCGCTGGTGTGTGTACAGTGGTGATCAATTCCAGTGTGGTGAATGTCTTCTCTGTCAATGCCAGCCTTACTAATTTCGTGGTCAGCGGCCAGTCCCTCAGCCGTTCCACCAATTCGACTGCGGGCACTGCCTATTCAGGCAATATCGCAGCCGGTGGCACTGGGCAAGCCACCAAGACCTACGTAGCTGGCTCCATCGGCGACAAAGTCTGGTGGGACATCGACAAGGATGGCAGCCAGGATGGCGGCGAACCGGGCATCGGTGGTGTGACAGTCCTCCTGTATGACAATGCAGCAGGCACTGGTGCCTCGATTGCGACGACAACGACCCTGGCCAATGGCTACTATGTCTTCCCTGGCCTGGGAACCGGAACCTACAGCGTCAAAATTGATCCGGCTGAGTTCAACGCCGGTGGCACCCTGGAAAACTGGAATGGCAGCCCGCAGAATGTGGGTAGCTTCCCGGCTGGCAGTGCTGGTGACGCCGCAGATTCGGACGCTGACCCGACGACCCACCTGATCCAGAGCATCAACATCAACCCGGTGTCCGGTGGCTTGGCCCAGAACAACCAGACCAATGACTTTGGCTTCTTCAAGAATAGCGGCCATACGGTGACAAAGACACGGGTAACCGACTCGACGGGTGCAGGTGTGCGCATCAACGAGCCGATCAGCTTCACCATCACAGTGGCGAACACAGGCTCAACCTGGCTGGATGTGGTGCCGATTTCCGACACCTTCAACAGCCTGCACATCCAATTCCTGAGCGCCAATATCGGTGGTGTCGATACACCGTCTGACATGACAGTGACGAACGGTGTGACCATCACCCGCCAGTGGAACGATATTACGGGTGCAAATCAGTTGGCCCCAGGTGCAAGCATTGTGCTGAATGTGGTCTTTGTGGGCGTGGGTGACACCACTGAACTGCCTGCCCAGGCCCCGTGTACCACATTCGGGTTCTCCTGTAATCAGGTGAGCACCACCAAGGCCAACGGCGAAGGGCCGACAGCAGACCCGGATGGTCCTGGTCCCTTGACGCCCCAGGAGGTGATTCCGCCCCAGAAGAGCAACGCACCGGTGAAGGTGGTCAACCCGACCGCGATCGCCCTGGCCGACTACGGCGCGGACGTTACCCAGAGCAGCGTGACTGTCCGTTGGACAACGGTCAATGAGTCTGAGATCAGCGGTTTCGTGGTCTACCGCTTCGACGCCAACGGGAATTCCGTTGACTGGTCGGTAGCCGCAGAGAAACCAGGCCAGACCAGTGGCTTCAGCTACAGCCTGACCGACAGCAGCGCTGTCTACGGTGCCTCCTACACATACGTCCTGGAAGCCCAGTTGTTTGGCGGTGGCAAGAATACCGAGACGCTGGCCACTACGAGCTGGCTCTGGTTGGCAAACATCGTACGCTAGAACCAGTTGACAGACCGTTGAAAGACGGAATGCTTTCTGGATAGGGCAGTAAAGCCGTAGAGAACGATGAAGAAATAAAGAGGGGTGGGCGATATACTTGTCGCCCACCCCTCTTTTTGTGCATATTGCGTTATGTACAGTGTAACCTTTCCACGTTATTCTAAGGTTGGAACGAGTATACGAGTTGGCATTACTCTCTCCTTTTGCAAAGTTGTAACCCAACGGTAATATCTGGGCTATACATTCTGCTCTATAATCAGTGCCAGAAGAGCCATTCGACATTGAATGTTGATATATTGCGAGGAAGCCGTGATCAATAAACGAAAACTTCAGACTGGAATCAGATTGCTTGCCGTGGCCGGGGGACTGTTGGTCGCCCTGGTTTTGTTGATGGCGAATGGGAGTAACCGTGCCACCGCGGCTGTCAACCCAGAGATCGATGCGCCGTCGGCTGCCAGCTTTCCGTTGACAGGAACCCAATGGACGCCGCCTACGCCCTCCTATAAGATTATTGTGGACAAGGACGGCATCATCCAGTTGAGCTACAGCGACCTGCAAACTGCTGGCCTGCCGGTGGAGAGCCTGAACCCCAAGACTTTCAAACTCTATTGGATGGGCCAGCAGGTTCCGATTCAGGTGGACGGGGAGAGCGACAACACTTTTAATAGCTCGGACCGCATTCTCTTCTACGGTCGCAATCTGGATTCACTTTACTATGAAGGCGTCTGGCCGGACAGCAAATATACGGGCGAGAATGTCTATTGGCTGACCTATGGGGGAGCCAGCGGTCAGCGAATGGCCGCCAAGAGCAGCGTGGGCAGCGGCCCAGTAGCTAGCTCCTATTTGCGCAGGGATCACCTGGAGGGTAACCTGACCTATTTCTCGGACAAACCCTACCACGTGGGCGATCCCATGCCCCAGCGCTTTGTGCCGGGCGCGGATCGTTGGCAGTGGATTTGGTTGCGCTCTCCTGGGTCAACGAACCCTCGCAAATTCCCCTTTTCTCTCTACAATTTACCAGCCACAGCGGATGATGGCTTTGTGACTGTGCGCTTGCAAGGAACCAGCGGTCGGCAGTTTCTCTTCCAGAGTCCCGTGCCCCATCACATCCGGCTCTATATGAATGGGACGCCAATCTATGACAACCCAACGGCCGGGTACGACTTTACCGCCTTTACGATCACAGCCACAGTGCCCCACAACACCCTGCTGAACAATGGCCAAAATCGGCTGTGGGTCGAGTTTGTCCCCAGCGGTGACTCCACAGAAGTCTACGTCAATTGGTATGAGGTGAATTACCAGGACAACCTGGTGGCCGAGAACAGCGAACTCTTTTTCGACGGCGAAACGGCCGCAGGTCCCTGGCGCTATACAGTCACTGGCTTTGCTGACAGCGACATTCGGGTCTTCGATGTGACAGACATTTTTGCGCCCAAACGCATTACGGGTGGGACGATTGCCAGCAATAATATGACTTTTGGGGATAGCACAAGCGCACGTCGCTATATCGTCGCCTCTGCCTCTGGCTGGCTTGCGCCCCTGCGCATCGAACCCTATGCACCCCAGACATCAACTTTTTCTCCGGCGGATCTGCTCTCTACCGCCAACGGTTCGGATTGGATCGCAATCGCCCATAAAGATGTCTGGCCGGAAGCTGTGCGTCTGGCCACCTATCGCTCGGCCAAATACCGGGTGGCCCTGGTGGATGTTGACCAGATTTACGACCAATTCAACGGCGGGATGCGTTCATCCGAATCGATCCAGCAGTTTCTCAGTTATGTCTATCACAACTGGACAGCGCCCAAAAACAAGTTTGTTCTGCTCTTTGGCGATGGCACAAGCGATATCCGACAATACAAAGGCAGCAGTTTTCCAACACTGATCCCGCCCTTTTTGGTGCCCGTGGAGCCAACCCTGGGCGAGACAGCCGCGGACAACCGTTTTGTCACTCTGGTGGGCAACGATCTGCTGCCGGATATGAGCATCGGCCGCTTTCCTGTGGACACACTGGCAGAAGCCGCCATAATGGTGAGCAAGACGATCAAATACGAATCTACGCCGCCCTTCAACGATTGGAATCTGCGTGTTCTCTTCATCTCCGATGACGGGGAAGGTGGCGGTGGGGACTTCTTCCACTTTTCCGATGTGCTGGCCGATGGCTACGCCAGCCCGACCCAGGAGCCTGACACCAAATATCTGCCCGAGCCTTATACTTCCACCAAAGTCTATCTGGGCTATAACATCAACGGCGAGGCTGGCACCTGTATGACAGCAAGTGAGTGCCAGCAGGAGATTATTGATGGAGTGAATGGGGGCGCGCTCTTTACCAGCTATGTGGGCCATGCCCAATTGACCAACTGGGCCACCGAACCGCTGGTCAATTCCAATATTGTCGACCAGTTTACCAACTACGAGCGACTCTCTATCTTCCTGGGTATGGCCTGTTTCGAGGGCTTCTTCCACGAGCCCAATCTGGTCCCCCTGGCCGAAAGTTATCTGCTCAATCCATCCGGAGGGGCGGTGGCAAGCTGGTCGCCCACTGGTTTTGGGGTTGCCACCGGCCATGACTGGCTGGAGCAGGGACTCTTCCTCTCCGTCTTCCAGGATGGAGAGACTATCTTGGGCCTGGCCAGCGATGCAGGCAAGCAATATCTGCATGACCAGGCGCCATCGGGCAAATACGACGATCTGATCGACACCTTCCTGCTCTTTGGCGATCCGGCCCTGCAAATCCAGGGCTATGTGGACCCCACCGCGGTAGAGATGGCTGGTCTTTCCGCCCAAATGAATGCAGATGGCGTGCAGGTGGAATGGGCCACGGCCAAAGAGACCGATATCCTCGGCTTTGAAGTGCTGCGGTCAGAGAGCGCGGATGGCCCGTTCCGTCCGATTACAGCGGCAATGATTCCTGCCCTCTCCCCTGGCGGTTCTCAGGGCAATCCCTATAGCTTTGTGGACATAACAGCCAAGCCAGACGCGAGTTACTGGTATAAGTTGAAGGTGTTGACCCTGGATGGAGGCAGCGAAGAATATGGATTGGCGGTGGTGAACCCAGTGAGCACAAATATGCTCTTCTTGCCATCGGTTGTGCGCTAGGTTTACCGCAGCACCAGGCGATTTCTGAACATACGCGTTTGATGCTGTTTCTATGTGTTTTGAAGAGGACTTCTGGCCCGAAATAGGCCGGAAGTCCTCTTTGTATTTAAGACCAGGGCAAGTCTATCAGCGTTCTGTAATCCCATCTGTTATAGTCATGTGCTACATTCGATCTGCAAGAGACCAACACGTGTGGCTGTGTACACCAGACAAATAAATGTGAACCAACAAAGATGAACCGAATGCCTTTAGCCCAACGATTTTCCCTTCTACTGCTGGCCCTGCTGATTGCCCTGCCGATTGGCTCGGTTTCCACGGCCCAGGCTGCACCCGCAGCTGCGTCTATGGCCGCGGATCCCGATACCAGCCCGGTGTGGATGGATGCCGTACATCTGCTCTCTTCGACCGACGACGAGACCCTTTTTCAGGTGCAGGCCGATGTCTACCGGATGGAGAGTGTAGAGGGCGTAGACGGTCCTTGCCAGCGTATAGCCGTTGATGGCTTTGAGACAGGGGGCGAGGCTGGCTCACCTGGGCTGCCCATGCGCTCGGTGTTGCTAGGCATTCCTGTGGATGCAACCCCCAGCCTGGAAATCATTTCCCAGCAGGTGCGCCTGCCGGGCAGCTACACCCTTTGCCCCGCGCCCGACGCAGTGGCCGAGGAAATCGACGGCGAAGTGGTGCGATATGTGGAGCAGGAGACAGGCGCAGACAGTGCAATTTACAGTCAAAATGCACTCTTCCCGGCTGCGGCGTCCCGTATTATTACAGACGGTTGGGTCGGGCGGCTGCGCTTTGTACGGGTAGAGATTTCTCCCTTCCAATACAATCCGGTTGACGGGTCGGTGATTCAGCATACACAGATGCAGGTGCGGGTGCGCCACAGCGGGAGCGGTCTACAGGCTGCTTCTGCCAGCGAACCCGACAGTTTCACCCAATCGACCCAGGGCATGTTGTTGAACGGTGCACGTGCAGGCCAGTGGGCAGCGACCTCTCAGCCCACTGTGGATGCCGCCGCCAATGCCGGTTGGACGCCCCCCCTGCCTGCTCTGCGTCTCTTTGTCAAAGAGGAAGGGCTGTACGCCGTTACCTATGCCGAACTGGAACAGGCCGGTGTACCCCTGGCATCCATTTCATCCCACAACCTGCGGCTCTATCTGAACGGGCAGGATGTGGCTGTGCGGGTGGTGGACAGCAACAATGTGGACGACGTGGATGGCATCTTCCAGCCGGGCGATAGCTTACTCTTCTACGGGCAAGGCGTGGACGAAAAGTACACAGACGCCAATGTCTATTGGCTCCACTATGGCGCATCGGGCGCTCTGCACATGCGCACCCAGAGCCAGGCAGTCGGCGGTGTGGATGTGAACAGCTATCGGGCCACGACCCGATTTGAGGAAAATTTCAATTACGTTTCGTCCGCCCCCAAAAAGTCAGGCTACAATCATTGGTATGGCCGCCTGTTGACAGTGGCCGGTGCCAATGCGGCCAATAGCTGGCAGTTGCCCCTCACCGCATCTTTCCTGGCTTCCGGCAGCTATACGGCCACGATTCAAGCAGCCATCGTCAGCCGCACCAATGGAACCCATCACGCCAAGATATATGTGAATGGGGTCTATGCGGGGGATGGGCAGTGGTCGGGTGCGGATTACCAGACCTTTTCGGTTGACTTTGACCAGGCATTGTTGAATACAGGGGCCAATACATTTCGGGTGGAGATCGTCAATGATCTGGATGGGCAGACAGTCAGTGTTGTCTATCTGGATTGGGTGCAATTGAGCTATCAGCGACAGGTCAACGCAGTGGGCGATCGTCTGATCTTTGATAGCCCTGGGGCCGGGGCCTGGCGTTACAGCACGGGTGGTTTCTCCGATGGCGCGCTGGAAGCCTACGACGTGACCGATCCTTTCCAGGTGGTCTATATTCCTGTGGAATCGGTCGCTGGCACGGCAAGCAGCGGCGCAGTCTTTGGTAGCACCGAGAGTGCATCACACCGCTATCTTGTCCAGCGCACCGCGCAGCGCCGACAGGTGGCTTCGATTGAGCAGGCCGATACAGCCAATCTGCTGGCCACCGACAAACAGATCAACTACATTATCATAACCCACCCGGACTTTCTGGACTCGGTCCAGCGCCTGGCCGACTACCGTGCCAGCCAGGGTATGAGCGTGGAAGTGGTGAATGTCCAGCACGTCTACGATGTTTTCAACTATGGGCGCATGTCCCCTCAGGCCATTCGGGATTTCCTGACCTACACATTTTGGAACTGGCAGTCGTCCTATGTGGTGCTGGTGGGCGATGGAACATTTGACCCACGAACCTATCGCAGCGACAGCGCCCCCACATTTATCCCGCCCTATCTGGCAATGGTGGACCCGGACCTGGGCGAGACCGCCGCAGACAATTTTTATGTGGCCTTTGTGGGCAGCGATTCTATGCCCGATATGTATCTGGGGCGCCTGCCCGTGGAAAGCCCGGCAGATGTGACAGCGATGGTTGACAAAATCATCGACTATGAGAGCGTATCGGCTGATTCGGGCTGGAATCGTAACGTTCTCTTTGTTTCGGATGATTTAAAGGGTGGCGGTGGCGCCTTTTACAATTATTCCAATGCCATTGCCGACGGCACATCAGCTTATAACGGCCAAATGGTCAACCTGCTGCCCGATGCCTACGAGAAAGAAAGGCTCTACCTGCCCTTCGACTGTGCCACTGGTGATGCCTGCCGGGAGGACCTTGTGTCGCAGATCAACAGCGGCACACTGCTCATCAGCTATGTGGGCCACAGCGCCAAGGAGTATTGGGCTGAAGAAAATATTTTGAACCTGGCCGCAGTCAGCCAATTGAACAATGAATACTACCCGATTATGCTGCCCATGACCTGCCTGGAAGGCTACTACCACGAAGCCGAAAAGGGGCGGATGTCTTTGGGCGAGGCGTTGGTGCGCAAATCCAACGGTGGCGCGATTGCTTCCTGGTCTTCCAGCGGGTTGGGCCTGGCGTCAGGCCATGACTATCTGGAACGGGGCTTCTTCATCAGCGTCTTCTACAATGGCCTGACCGAGATGGGTGTCGCCACCAATCAGGGCAAACTCTATCTGTCCACCTATGCACCGGCAGGCAAATATGACGACCTGATGCACACATTCACACTCTTGGGCGATCCGGCTCTGCGCGTGCGCACGCTGGATTCTGTGCCGAAAGCACGCACCTACGGCCTCTTCCTCCCCACAGTCATTCGATAGTAAGAATCAGGGCCTGAAGATCGTTGCCAACGAATTTCATGCCCTGATTCTCGCTATCGCCCTCGTTTGCCTTCAAAAATACCCCATTTTTTTGTCGATCCCCCTATTTCTATCAGCAAACCGTAATAGTTATCGTCAGTGTTTTATGATAAGGTAGTCCCAGACAGGTTTTTGAATTTGGGAGGGACAGTTTCCATGGATAAGCGAGCGACTATGAAACAGCAAAGCTACACCAAACCCGCAGTTTTGATGATTGTTTTTGGCCTATTGCTCACACTCTTTTTGGGTGTGGGCATTGCCTCGGCAGCCGATCCCCAGGAATCTGATGCGCCCCAGGGTGCGTCCAACTTGGGCGATCTGGTCTGGCACGATTTGAATGGCAACGGCGAATGGGACCCGGGAGAGCCAGGCATTCCTGATGTCTTCATCCGGGTTTGGCTTGACGACGGCGACAATACGTTTGATCCAACCACTGGGGGTGGCGGTGATACGATCTTTGCTACCACCACCACATCGACTACAACGCCGGGTTTCTACAATGTGCAGGTCACCTTTGGTGGTCCAGTCTATCATGTAGAGATTCCCAGTGAAATGTTCGATCCAGGCAAACCCCTGCATGGCTATGTGTTGACAAGTGGTAGCACGCTCTACCCCAACCCCGCCACGGTTATTGAGGCTGCTTCGATTGCAAACCGCAGCGATATCGATTTCGGTTTTGCCAAAGCGAGTGTTGATATTGTCAAGACCGCTGGCAATGCGCCCGATGGTTCTACCCTCGCAATCACCGGGCCGACAAATGTGCTCTTCACCTATACATTTACCAATACGGGCGAAACAGCCCTGCTCAACGCGGTGATCAAAGATGATAATGGCACCCCTGGCAACCCCGGCGACGACATCACTGTCTGTAGCAAACCCGGCCCCTATTTGCCAAATGCCAGTGATACCTGCACAACGAACCTGGCGATTCAGGGCAATTACACAAATACCGCTACGGTTGTCGGACAACCGGCCTATTTCGACACAGCGTTCGGCTCCTACGAACCCATTCCTAATACAAGTGTAACTGACAAAGACGACGCCAAAGTCGCGATCACCAGCTCCCTTGGCGATCGGGTGTGGATTGACGCCAATGGGGATGGCCTGCAGAACTTTGGCGAGAGCGGCCTGTCTGGCGTGACTGTCAAGCTTTACAAAGATGGCAACCCGACCGCAACTGCTACTACCACAACTGGCGGCAATGGCAACTACAAATTTGACAACCTGGATGCAGGCAGTTATGTTGTTGAGTTTGCGCTGCCTTCTGGCCGGGTCTTCACCACGAAAGGTGTGGGCGGTGACCCCAGTATCGACAGCGATGCCAACACTGGCACAGGCCGCACAGACGCGATCGTGCTTGGTCCCGGTGAAGAGAACCTGACCATTGATGCGGGTCTGTACACACCTGTCAGTATCGGTGACCGGGCCTGGATCGATGCTAACGGCAACGGTGTGCAGGACAGTGGCGAGAGCGGCCTGTCTGGCGTGACTGTCAATCTTTACAAAGATGGCAGCCCGACTCCAACTGCTACCGCCACAACTGACGGCAATGGCAACTACAACTTCAGTAACCTGGTCCCTGGCAACTACACCGTCGAGTTCATTAAACCCGCCGGTAGCAACTATGTCATCACCACCCAGAATGCACCGACGGCCACCGCAGCGACCAACAGCGACCCGAATCCCACCACAGGCAAGACGGCCACCATTACGCTGGTAAGTGGTGACACGCGCGACGACATCGACGCTGGTCTCTACCAGCCGGTCACCATCGGCGATCGGGTATGGCACGATACCAACGCCAATGGCATTCAGGACGACGGCGAGTCCGGCCAGCCCGGTGCGGTTGTCAAAGTCTTTCTGAATGGCAGCCCGACACCTGTGGCTACCACCAGCACAGACAGCAGCGGCATCTATACCGTCACCAATCTGGCTCCGGGATCCTATACTGTAACCTTTGAGACCCCAAGTGGGTATGTCTTTGCCCCACAGGGCCAGGGCGGTGACCCGGCCAAAGACAGCAACCCCAATTCAAGCGGGCAGACAGCCCCAATTGTTCTGACTTCTGGTCAAACCGATACGACCATTGACGCGGGTGTCTATCAACCGGCCAGCATTGGCGACCGGGTATGGGATGACCTGAACGGCAACGGCGCACAGGATGGCGGTGAGCTGGGGCTGGGTGGTGTAGTCGTGAAGCTATTCAAACCCGGAGACCCGAACCCGGTGGCTACAACTTCTACTAACCCCTCCGGTAATTACAGCTTTGCCAATCTGGTTCCAGGCGACTATGAAGTTGTCTTTGAGGCCCCCAGTGGCTATGCCTTTTCCCCTAAAGGACAGGGCACCGACCCGAACAACGACAGCAATGCCAATCCGGGTACTGGCCGCACCGACACCATCAACCTGACCTCCGGTGAGAACGATCTGACCATCGATGCGGGGCTTTACAAGCCAGGCGTCATCGGCGACCGGGTATGGGATGATAAGAACGAGAACGGTGTGCAGGATAGCGGTGAGCCGGGCCTACCGAGCGTAACGGTCAACCTCTATCAGGTTGGCAACTCGACCCCCATCGCCACCGATGTAACCGACGGCAGTGGCATTTACGGCTTCGACAATCTGGCCCCCGGTCAGTACTATATCGAGGTTGTCAATCCGGCTGGCTACTTCACCAGCCCCAAGGGCGACGGCAGCAATCCGGCCAACGATAGCAATATCAATCCTGGATTGAGCACAACCGACGTGATTGTGATTGTTTCGGGCACGAACGACAACACCATCGATGCGGGTCTCTACAAGCCAGTCGGTCCGACACCGACACCGACGCCGACGACCAAACCGTCCAATACGCCGACGCCGACCCATACACCGACACCGACACCGACATTTACACCAACCAATACACCGACGGTGACCCATACGCCGACGGCTTCGTCCACGCCGACGAATACGCCGACGAATACACCGACGCCGACCAACACGCCGACGAACACACCGACGAATACACCGACGCCGACGAATACACCGAGCAACACGCCGACGCCAACCAATACGCCGACGGCTACTCAGACGCCGATCGCCCAGCCTAATATTGGCATCACCAAACGGCTGATTCCATCGGGTGGTGCGGAGGACGGTATCGTTGTCGTGGGCACCACAGTTAGTTACGTGATTACAGTCATCAATACTGGCAATACGACGTTGGTCACTGTGCCTCTGGAAGATACCTTTGATGCCGAGTATCTCGGCTATGTCAATGCGATTCCTGCGCCAGACACAACGGACAATACCAACGGCAAGCTGCGTTGGAATGACATTACCGGCACCGGCGTGATGCAGCCGGGCGAGAGCAAAGTGTTGGCCGTGACCCTTATTACCAAGAAGAGCACGGATGCACTGACCAACAAGCAGACGATCAATGTGGCCGTAGTAACGGGTGCCCAGGACGAAAAGGGCAACACTCTGCCTAACAAACAGGACCAGGCTCCCGTGCGCATCACCAACCCGGCCATTGGTATCAGCAAGCGGACCACCAGCCCGGCCAACGGTATTGTGACCCTGAACGGTGAAGTCGAATTCACTATCCGTGTAAGCAATCTGGGCGATACAACCCTTGTCAAGATTCCTGTTCAGGATATCTACGAGGCTAACATCATCGAGTTTGTGCGCACGAGCATCAGTACGCCGTCGGTGAATACCAACGGATCCGATGGCACGCTCAACTGGGCCGACATCACCACAGACTTGGGTGATCTGGCTCCCGGTGCATCCGTCGAATTCACTGTCACCTTCCGGCTGATTTCCTTGAAGAATACAGTAAACAGAGCTTTTACAGGTATCGCCGAGGATGAGAATGGCGATAAAGTGAACCCGGTATCTGGTTCTTCTGATGCCAACGTAATCGCCGCCGGTACATTCAAACTCTGGGCACCTGCGCTGCTTGGCGTGCCTGAACCCACACCTACACCTACACCTACGCCTACCGGAACTCCTGGTGGTCAGGGTGAGCCGGAATGCCCGCCTGCCGGTTGCCCGGTTGACACACTGATTCATCCGAAGGGCCTGGCTGTGCATGAAGGTCTGCAGATGATCTTTGTCGCCAGTCGAGATACATTGGACTTTGGACAAGAGAGAAGAGAAATAGACGAAACAGAAAGGTTGACGAAAAAGAGGAACTGATCCAGAAATAGTGCATGGAAATCAACCAAAGCACGAAACAACTGGAGCAGTTCCG
>JAUIHI010000032.1 GCA_030432295.1 Anaerolineae bacterium
GGCGGAGACGGCGTGCCTGCCATCGGGCGTCACCGCCACCGACCGCACAGATGCCTCGTGACCGGTCAGCACCCGTTCTTCTGCGCCGGTCTGCAAATCCCAGATGCGCAGGGTGCGGTCATAAGAGGCGGAGACGGCGCGCCTGCCATCGGGCGTCACCGCCACCGCATTCACATATCCCGCGTGACCGGAGAGCACCCGTTCTTCTGCGCCGGTCTGCAAATCCCAGATGCGCAGGGTGCGGTCATCCGAGGCGGAGACGGCGCGCCTGCCATCGGGCGTCACCGCCACCGACAGCACAGATGCCTCGTGACCGGAGAGCACCCGTTCTTCTGCGCCGGTCTGCAAATCCCAGATGCGCAGGGTGCGGTCATCCGAGGCGGAGACGGCGCGCCTGCCATCGGGCGTCACCGCCACCGACAGCACATATCCCTCGTGACCGGAGAGCACCCGGATCAGCTCGGGACTGGTGCGGGTTGTGCCCCAGGCCAACAACAGATATCTGCGCGAAAGTTCGGCCAGCCGGGCCGCGGCCTCGACCATTAGTTGATGTTCCTGGCCGAGCACGGCCCGGTAGTGCAGTTGTTGGGCAAAGAAGACAGGATGCAGTTCAGCCTCCCGATGGCGCAGTGTGTGGGACTCCCATTCAAGGATGCGTAACAGAGACACAAGAGATTGGGAGACTGGAGATTGGGGATCAAGGAACAGGTCGATAGCTGCGCGTAGGTCATTCTCCAGCCTGCTGACGCCACGACGAGCGCAGTGACTTTCCAGCGTCACAAAATCGCTGTAGGCCCTATGCAGATTCTCGGCACAGGCGACGCAGAATGCCTCCCGCTCGTCGGCAAGCGTCTGCCCCGCGGCGAACTCCCGCACCAGTGGGTGCAGACGCAATTCGTCGCCGCTCAGTTCTTCCACCAGCGAAAGGGCATCCAACCGGCGCAGGGCACGAGCCAGACGGCTGGGGCGTCCGGGCCGTTCCTCGCCGTCCAGCCCGGCCAGCAGCCCCAGGCGGTCGGTGGGAATCTGGGCGGCTTCGGGCAGTTGACCGGCGATGCGCAGGAGCAGGCGGGCATTCTCGTCGTCCAGGGTGGCCCATTGGGTCGCCAGCACCGCACCGACAGCCTGCTGGTGGATGGCGGGTAGATTGGCCGGGGCCAGTTCACCCCATTCTTCATCGACTGTGACCAGCGCCCCTTCCCCTTCCAGCCGTTGCCGAAATTCGGCCAGCCCGATATCCGGCCATTCGCCCAGAAAGGCCCCGGCGATCTCCAGCGCCAGGGGCAGGTATCCCAAGCGGCGGCAGATGCGCCGGGCCTCGGCGTGCTGGGGGTGGCCGGGCTTCTGACCGGGCTGGCGGGTCTCGTGGCGCAGGAGGAGGGAGAGCGCGGCTGTTTCGGGCAGGACGGTCACTTCCACCGGCCTGCAGCGGGCGGGCAGCTCCCGGCGGCGGGTGGTGAAGAGTACCTGGCAAGCCAGTTCTGTGGGGATCAGCCCGGTGGCTACCGGGCGGGCGAGAATGGCCGGCTCTTCCACATTGTCCAGCACCAGCAGGGCGTCGGGATGACTGTTCAGATAGCGGGCCGCGGCGTCAATCTGGCGGGGGATGGGTCGGTCGAAGTTGGCCGGGTCGATGACGCAGCCCAGTGCGGCAAAGCCCTGGGGCAGGGGTTCGGCAGCGTTGACCCAAAAGACGCCGCCGGGATTGTCGTCCCGGTGGCGGTGGCAATACTCCACGACCAGAGCCGTCTTGCCCATCCCGCCCTGGCCGGTCAGCCCCGCGGGCGCGTCAGACCTGCCAGGTTTCGGAAAACCTGGCAGGTCTTGGCCGCTGGCAGAACGGATTCCCACCGGATCGCCGCTGTTGAGCGTTGTGTGTAGAAGTTCCAGGTCCGTGTCCCGGCCTACAAAGTCGGTGTTGCGGGGGAAGGGGACGGTGAAGAAGTGGCGCGGCTGAGCATCCGGAGATGGAGCCGCTCCGTTCTGGTAGGTGACCGGTCCGTAGTAGACGTTGCCGATCTGTCCTGCGTTGCCGCCCACCACCGGACCAGTCACGTGTCCGCTGATGTTCTGCTGGTTGCCTTCTATGGATTGGCTGGGGGGTGGGTTCTGGCTTTTGTCTGCCATTGGCTGATGCCTTCACTGCTGTAGGCGAAGACCTGCCGGGTTTCAGAAAACCCGGCAGGTCTGGCGTGGAATGTCACCTGCATTGTAAATCGGGCCGTCAGGTGTGTCAATTGACGCGGAAGCCCTCACCCCCCCCCTCCTCTCCCAGTGATGGCGCTGGCTCGCCTGTGCTGTTGGCTGCTCTGGGAGAGGAGGGGGCGTCCCTGCTCATCCGAACTTCCCGTCAACAGCTAGGGGGTGGTGAGGGGAGATATCCCCCGACGATTTTGGCAACGAAGCCCCGCCAATCGTCGGTACACACGCACCAATCACCGACCTTCCCCTGCCTCTCCCAGAGCAACCAACGCCATCACTGGGAGAGGAGGGGGCGTCCCTGCTCATCCGAACTTCCCGTCAACAGCTAGGGGGCGGTGAGGGTAGACACCCCCGACAATTTCTGCGACGAAGCCCCACCAATCGTCGACACGAACGCACCAATCGCCGACCTTCCCCCGCCTCTCCCAGAGCAGCCAACGCCACCGACGAACCAGCGCCATCACTGGGAGAGGAGGGTGCGTCCCTGCTCATCCGAATTTCCCGTCAACAGCCAGGGGGTGGTGAGGGGCACAAACCGCCCGCGGTCTGCCGTCCGCCGTCTCCCCATCACATCGGCCCAATCCGCTCCGTCCCCATATCCGCGGCCGCGGCCAACCCGTCAAAACTCTCGATCAGCATCTCCATCTTCACCGCCTGATGGCTGGGATCGTCCCACAGATTCACAAACTCGCTGGGGTCTGCCTGCAAATCGTACAACTCGCCCAAGCCGTGGCCATGATAGACCACCAGTTTGTAACGCCGGTTGCGCAGCATTGAGGCCCGGCTGTGATCCGTGTGATCCAACGCATCGAAGTATTCGCTGCGCACACTGGGTCGGTGTTCGTCGGGAGAAGCGTTGCCGCTCAGAATCGGCAGCAGCGACCTGCCCTGCATATGGGCCGGGACCGCTTCGCCAGCCAGTTCCAGCAGCGTCGGCGCTTTGTCCGTCAGTTCTACCAGCCCGTCGCTCACCACCCCCGCGGGGAAGTGCCCCGGCCAGGACCAGATCAGCGGGACCCGCACCAGCCCTTCGTAGAAGCGGCAGCCCTTCTGGATCAGCCCGTGATCGCCCAGCGTCTCGCCGTGATCGCTGGTGAAAATGATGACAGTATTCTCCCGCTGGCCTGTTTCTTCCAGCGCGGCCAGCATCGACCCCACCGCGTCGTCCACCAGCGCAATCATCGCATAGTACGCGGCCTGTAACGTGCGCGCATCCCGCTGGCCAGGGGCTTCCGAATCCAGCCAGTCCGCGTTCAGGGGCGAACGGGCCACAATCGGGCTTTTGATGTCTAGATCATTCGGGTGGCGCACCTGACACTGAAAATCGATAGCAGCCAGTGCCTCCTGCTGGGCGATGTCGCTCTCCCGGAAGAGCGCGCCGGGCATCTGGGCCGGGTCGAATCTGGCCCGATAGGCCGCGGGTGGATTGAAAGGCGGATGCGGATCGTAGATATTCACCGACGCCAGCCAGGGCTGATCGCCCCGATCCTCTCGCAGGAATTCGATTGTCTTCTCCGCGCACCAGGTGGTCTGGTGCAGTTCCGCGGGCACACCGTCCAAACTCTGGCTCAATTCCTTCAGGCTGAAGCCCTTGGCCCGCACCCAATCCGCGTAGTCGTGGCCCACAGGCCAGTCGTCCCGGGGCGCGTGGCTGTACTGCCAGTAGCGATAGCCGTCGTCCGTGCGCCGCTCAATGCGCCGGTACGCGCTGCTTAGATGCAGCTTGCCGATCAGTCCACAGTCATAGCCTGCGTCGGCCAGTAGCTTCGTCACGAGGGGCGGATGACCCGGGGCCATCGCATCGTTGCCGTTGCGTGTAGTCCGCGTGCGGGTAGGATGGGTTCCAGTCAGAAAGCTGGCCCGGCTGGGCGTGCAGATCGGGCTTTGGCAATAGGTGTGGGTAAAAGCCACGCCTTCGGCTACAAGCCGGTCGATATTCGGCGTCTGCACATGCGGATTGTTGAGTGCGCCAATCGTGTCGTAGCGCTGCTGGTCCGTACAAATCCAAAGAATGTTGGGTCGCATAGGAAAGCTCCGGGGTGGGTGGTATACTGGGTGTGGTGCGTGGGGCGTTGTGGGTGAACTGGTAGTGTTGTTGGTTTCTCACTGCAAACATTCCGCGCAGCCAAAGACGACTTATCAAAACAACACAAAATCTTGTGATACGCGCAGTAGTGCCCACATTTGTTCACGCACCACGCATTACGTATCACTCTCTCCGGAGTATACCCGATGGGAACGAGATTGCAAGGCAAAGTAGCGATTGTCACCGGCGCCGGGTCGGGGATTGGTCGGGCCTGTGTGCTGCGCTTTTTGGAAGAAGGCGCGAGTGTTGTCGCCACGGACATTCACCCCTCCGCCCTGGAAAAACTGGCACGCGAGGCAGCCGAAGCCGGTGGGAAGATTGTCACGGTTGCGGGCGACGTCACCCGCCGGGAAGATGTGGCCCGAATCGTTCAGGCTGCCCTCTCCGCCTACGGGCGTCTGGACGTGCTGGTCAACTCAGCGGGTATCACCCCCCGCACAGTGCGGGCCGAGGCCGACTTCGAGGAGCGCTGGGAGGCGGTGATGGCGGTGAATGTGAAGGGGACACTGCTTATGTGCCACGCCGCGGTGGAGGCTATGCGCGCCAGCGGCGGCGGCTCGATTGTCAACCTGGCCTCTGTGATGGGAACCGTCGGCTACCCCACCCATCTGCCCTTCTCCGACGGCTTCAACGCCTATCCCCAGAGCAAAGGCGCTGTCGTGCAGATGACCCGGGATATGGGGGTGCGCTTGGCTGCCGAGGGGATTCGGGTCAACGCCGTCTGCCCCGGTTTCGTCTACACAGCGCTGACCGAAAACGTCACTGGCAACCCGGAAATCCACGAGTTGATGAAGAAATCTCACCCCATCGGGCGCCTGGGCACAGCCGAAGAAGTGGCCAACGTCATCGCCTTCCTCGCTTCCGACGAAGCCTCCTTCGTCGCCGGCGCAATCTGGGCCGTGGACGGCGGCTATACTGCCCAATAGAATGAGATAGAACGCGGATGACGCGGATTAAGCAGATTTGCGCGGATGTTCTTATCCGCATCTATCCGCCCGATCCGCGTCATCCGCGTTCTATTCTTCATTCCTCTTCCAGACTCACATTGCCCGTAGCTGTTCTGCCAGGTCCACAAAATCCTTCGCCATCCAGTCAAACTTCTCGTCCGGCCAGGGCTTGGGATTGCGTGAGCCGTACTCGTGCGGGCGATGGACATAGGCCGTGCGCATTCCCACTCCAGCCGCAGCCCGCAGATCGCCTTCGTGCGCGGCCACCATCAGCACCTGCTCCGGCGGCAGATCGAGCAGACGGCAGGCGGTCAAATAGGCTTCCGGGTCCGGTTTGTAGTGGTGGGCCAGTTCTGCCGAGAGGATGCAGTCCCAGGGCAGGCCCCCGTTCTTCGCCATATTCGTCAGCAACGAGACATTGCCGTTGGAGAGGGTGGCAATGACGTATTTCTGCTTGAGTAGCGTCAGCCCTTCCACAGCATCCGGCCAGGGGCGCAGCCGATGCCAGACCCGGTTGAGGTGAACCAGTTTCTCCTCGCTCAGCCCAGTCAGGCCGAAGTCGGGCAGCAGATCGTCGAGGATCATCCGGTGCAGATCGTCGATGCGGGTCCAGCCCAGTTCGCCGGAGCGCACCCGGGCCATCGCCGGTTGATAGCCTGCCCGCCAGGCGTCGGCCAGCCCAGCCCAGTCCAGGTCGATCTCCCAGCGATTGCCCTCTTCGATAATTGTCCCTCGCCAGTCGACGACAGTGCCGAAGACATCGAAGGTGAGGGCGCGGATGGAAGTTGGATGCGGCATTGGGTACTCCTCTTGCTTTGCTCAGACGATAGACGACGGACGAAAGACGAACCGGCGGCGAATTGGTTCGTCTTTCGTCCGTCGTCTATCGTCATAGATTGCTCATCCCTGCACAATTGCATCGATCCGCTCGGCCATTCGCTCCGCTTCGTCTGCCCCCAGCGCGCCCATCACATACTCGCAGCGCCATTCCGCCCCGCCCGCCAACTCTTTCACATAGCCTTTGGCCTTCTCCGCTGTGTAGCCTTCCGGCTCGGCAGTGGCGGGCAGGCTGATCCCTGCCGCGTCCTGATCCGGCGTGCGGCAGATCCAGCGCACGCCCACGGGGAGCTGCTGCGGGCGGTGGCGGATGTAGTCCGCGCCCCCATTTGGGTGGAGTTGGAGTGTGTGCGCCCAGCCGTCCGCGTCCGCGTTGTAGTCGATGCCAAAGACGATCTCCGGGTCGAAGGAGAGGCCGGGTGTTAGCTGGTGGTGCAGTTCTGGCTTCTCGCCCAGCGCGTTGAGAAAATCCAGATAGTCGGGGTTGACCTTTACGTGGCTGGGGATGCTGCGCCGCACCCGCACAGTTTCGGGCGTCACCTCCGCGCTGTAGAGCAGGCGGCTGTTGTCCACCGGGCGGAAGTTGACGTGGGCCAGATACATATATTCCATCGGCGTCTGCTTCAGATTGCGGCAGACGAGGCTGACGTGGATAAGGGAGGAATCCGCGTAGAGTTTCACCAGCGGCTCGGCGGCGTAGTTGTAGCTGAAGGCGATGGTGTGCTGGTAGCGCCCGCCCAGGCCGATGTACGCGCCGTGCTCGTCCTCGCCCAGCACAATCCACGCCTGCTGATAGGCCGCGTTGGGCAGTTCGCCGTGGAGCGGATGATCGTCGGTTTCTGTGGGCACACCCATTGCCGTAAAGCCGCAGTGGATCAGAAAGCCGCCGTAGGTGGAGAGATAGTCGCTGGTGTTGCGGGGTTCGTCGAACATCGAGCGCATCGTCAGGTCGCGCCCGCCAAATGTGGCCGACCAGATTTGCTGGCCCTGAAAAGGCAGCATCACCAGTTCGCCCAGCCCGTTGGAGAGGCGCAGGGCCGCCACGCCGCTGTCGTAGCGAAAGGCCGATGCGGTCAGGCCGCCGCTTTCCACCAGCAGACGTTCTTTGCCATCGAAAAATTCTGGTCGTAGATGAATCGTACTCTCTGCCATTGTATGCTCCACGGGAGGGGTTGGGGAATCCGATGTCCTGATCCTACCAGTCTTTTCTGCTTTGCGCCAATGAAAAACGGGACCGGCAGAGTTCACCGGTCCCGTTTTTTACTGGGTATTAGATATTGGATATTGCGGGTGTATCCGTGCTGTGCACCGACATTTCAGATTTCTGGTCAAAGTCCGCGCCAGCCAACGAAATACCCAATATCCAATATCTTTATTCTCCCGCGCCGTGCAACTGACCGGTCAGAATCTGAATGACCACAAAGGAGTCGGCGTAGGGGCTGTTGATGTAGATGGGGTCGCCCTCTGGCAGCCAGCCCGCGGCAAAGCGGCTGGGGACCGGGTTGTTGCCATAGCGTTCCCACAGGGGAATCTGGGGCAGCAACTCGTTGTAGGCCTGGGCAATCGTGTCGAAAGCTTCAATCTGGGCCGCGGCGTCGCCACCGATCCCGGATTCTTTGGTCAACGCCCACAGGTCCACATCGCCCACGCTGTCGGTGGAAACGTTCAGATCGAAGGCCATGCCGGGCTTATCGACACTGCCACTTTCTGCCGCTCCAACACCTGTCGCCGCCGCATTGTGATAGCTAAAATCAAGCTCGTAGGAGAAGGAGGGGTGCGGATTGCCTGTGCCCCAGCCACGGATCGCCATTTGGAAGTTGCCGTCGTTGATGTCGATGGGGTGCTGCTGGAAGTTGACACCGCGGAAGGCGGTCTTGATGCCAAAGGCGGTCAACTGTTCGGCAGTGTTCTCCGCCGCGGCTGACCAGTCGGCGTACTCAGCCGGCGCGCTCAGTTCAAATTCCATGCGTGCGCCCGTGTCGTCCAGCCAGACGCCATCGCTGTCCCGGGTGAAGCCCAGGCCAGTCAGAATTTCTTCGGCCTTGGCTACGTCGTACTCATAGGGATTCAGGGCCGCGGAGACTTCTTCACTCAGCCAGAGCGGTGTCAGGTTGTCGGAGAAGCCACACATGCAGACCTGGCGCTTGGCCGATTCGCCCAAGGCGATGTAGCCATTCTCGTCTTTGTTGATGGCGTAGGCCAGGGCCTGGCGGAATTCCTTCATCTCAAACGGGTGAATGGTGTGATTGAAGTAGAGGGCCGGGCCGCTGTAGATTGGGGCACGGATGATGCGGTAGCCCAGATTGATGTACTCGCGCTCGGTGGCAGGCGGGAAGCCGTGGGTGGCGTAGTCCACATCGCCAGAGAGGACGAGGGGGGTGACCACTGGTGTCTCGCCGTTGTAGTTGACCAGACGGTCAAACTGTACAGTGTCGGCCCAGTAGGAGGTCTCAACTTTGTTCAGAATCATCTGAGATTCGGTGATGCTGGCCGGATCGATCTTGTAGGGGCCAAGCACAACCATATCGTCCGGGCGGAACTCGTTGAATTCCTGGAGCAGATTCTTCCACTCGTCGTCGTCTTTGGTCTTGCCGTCGGCTACCAGATCAAGCACTCGCTGGGCAAATTCGCCGTAGACCGACGAGGCGTGGATGGCTTCTTCACGCAGGACGCGGCGGGGTACGGTTGTAGAGGGCTCGGTCAGCACGAAATCGACTGTCATGTCGTCCACTGCCACTACATCAGCCAGGTATGTCCAAACTGTGCGGCTGAGCAGACGGGCGATGGCGAAGCTGTTGACCACATCGGCGGAGGTGAAGTCACTGCCGTCGCTCCACTTGGCGCCCTGGATCAGATTCACACGCAGGGTGACATCATCGGCCCACTCCCAGGACTCGCCAGCCACAGGCATCCAACTGCCGTCGGCCCACATATACATAAAGAGGGACGGCTCCATAAGCATCTGGTAGATGCCCAGGGTGAAGCCGTTGGTCACGTAGCTGTTAAAGTGACCGGTGGGTGGGGGGGAATAAGGATAGGCCGGGTGGAACTCGGCCAGCATAGCTTCGGCGGGTGCTTCTGCCGGAGCTTCTGCAGCAGGAGCTTCCGCCGCTGCCGGGGCTGCCGCTTCGCCGCTACTGGGGGCGGCTGCGGGTTGGGCTGGTGCGCCGCAAGCGCTGAGCACAAGCGCGGCCACCATCAACAGTGCAAACAACTTACTCTTCATACGGTTCCTCCTGTGGATTGAGAAAGATACTGCCAGACGAACTTGCGGTCGTTGGGTATTGGATAGTAGATATTTCGTGATGGCATCAGCACACAAAATATCTACTATCCAATACCCAATATCAGTTTTTTCTGCGCCAGCGGACCAGAATCGCTACGACTATCACAAAGAACAGACCAACGCCAAACGTAATCTGTGTGATCGCATATTCGGGCGTCTGCTTTTCCAGAAAGAAGAGCAGGATACCCGCGGTGAAGGCCACGTAGAAGCCCAGATGAAAGGCCGCTTTGCCCAGCCAGGGATCAATCATACGCCGAGTGAAAAAACCGAGTTTTTTGCGCAAGGCAATTCAATTGCCCGCACTCCGATTGTGCCGGTATCGTCGGGTCTCAAAAACTCGGTTTTTTGCCTTTCTGTCGTGAAGTCGTTCATGCGGCCAACAACTCAATCGTTTCGGATTTGCGCACAGGACAGGCCACACTGCCCCCTTCTGGGATGCGTTCCAGCCGGGGAACGTTGACGTCGCACTCGCCGGGCACAAAGTAGGGGCAGCGGGGATGAAAGGTGCAGCCATTGGGCAGAGCTAGCAGGCTGGGAATCTCCGCGCTGCGCAGTTCCATATGGCGTTTTTTGTGGGCCAGTTCCGGGTCGGCTTCGGGCACAGCGGCCAGCAGGGCCTGGGTGTAGGGGTGGCGGGGGTCGGCGATGACCCGGCTGGTCGGCCCCTCTTCCACAATGCGGCCCAGATACATCACTGTAATGCGCCCACCTTCCCAGGAAAAATATTTGGCCAGGGCCAGGTCGTGGGTGATGAAAAGAAAAGTGACATCAAATTCGGACTTGAGCCGGGAGAGCATATTGAGCAGGCTGACCCGGATGGAGACATCCACCATCGAGACGGCTTCGTCGGCCACAATAAATTTCGGCTCCACCGTCAAGGCGCGGGCGACCGAGACCCGCTGGCGCTGGCCGCCACTCAGTTGGTGGGGGTATTTGTTGAGAAAGTCGGAGACCGGAGTCAGGTCCACAATTTCCAATAATTCCGCGGCCCGACGCTCCGCATCCGCGTTGCTGGTCGCTTTCTTGTGGCGCAGCAGAGGGACAGTGATCATCTGGCGCACGGTCTGGGTCGGGTTGAGGGAAGCGTAGGGGTCCTGGTGGATGATCTGCACGGCCCGACGATAGGCTGTGTAGTCGCTGCGGGACATCTGGCGCACATCCTGGCCCCGATAGAGCAGCTTGCCCTGGGACGGTTTGAGCAGGTCCACCACCATTCGACCAGTGGTGCTTTTGCCGCAGCCACTTTCGCCCACCAGACAGACGATCTCCCCGTGTTCAATCGCCAGGGAAATGTCATCGACGGCGGTGACCTCTTCTTTGTTCTTGCCGAAAAAACGGCTGACATTCTGAAGTTCAATAATCGGAGCCATACAATTTGCCCGTCTCGTAGCTGGAGTATTCGGAATTATTTCTTGCGCAAACGCAGGCCATTGGCCGCAATGTCTGCCTCAACCGCGTCTGTATGCCAACAGGCCGCCTCGTGCTTGTCGCCCACTTTGACCAGCCCCGGCTCTTCCTTCTCGCAGCGCTCCGTGGCGTAGGGGCAGCGGGGATGGAATTTGCAGCCTGTGGGCAGATTGATCAGGTCCGGCGGCGAACCGGGAATGGAGGAAAGGGCCTCGAAGCCGCCGGTGACGGTAGGCACGGCCCGAATCAGCCCCAGTGTATAGGGGTGGCGGGGTTTGTAAAAGATATTGCGTACCGGGCCGAGTTCCACAATCTGGCCCGCGTACATTGTCGCCACCCGGTCGGCCAGCTCCGCGGCAATCGCCAGGTCGTGGGAGATGAAAATCATCGTGAAGTGCTGCTCTTCCTTCAGCTTGCGCAGCAGATCGATGATTGTGCGTTGGGTCAGAATGTCCAGGGCAGTGGTCGGCTCATCCAGAATCAGAATCTGTGGGTCCAGCAGCAGGGAGATGGCGAGGAGCGTGCGCTGGCGCATCCCGCCGCTCAGCTCGTGGGGATAGGAATCGATCACCCGGTCCGGGTCCAACTGGACGAAACGCAGCAGGTCCAGAAAGCGCGCTCTCACCGCCTTGCGGTCGTTCCAGTTGTGGGCTTTGGCCGTGTCCAGCACCTGATCCCAGATTTTCAGCACGGGATTGAAGGCGTTGAGCGCGGACTGAAAGACCATTGCACAGTCCCGCCAGCGGAACTCGCGCAGGGGGCCGCTTTTCAGCCCCAGCACATCCACCTCTTCGCCGTTGCGCCGATAGATGATCTCTCCCGGCTCCACGCTGGCCGTGTCTGCCAGCAGCCGCACAACGCCTAGCCCCAGTGTCGTCTTGCCCGATCCACTCTCGCCGATCAGCGCCAGGCTCTCGCCGGAGTAGAGGTCCAGATCGATCCCGCGCACAGCCTGCACATTGCCCTTGCGGGTGTGATAGTTGATGTAGACATTGCGCAGGGTCAGGGGTATCTCTGCCGTGCGTGAGGTGTCGTGCTTCCAGTTGATCTGTGTGTTGACGGTCATTGGGTGTCCAGGCGTTTGGGATGCTCTATTTCTGAAAAATTGTTTGTATACACGGATTGAAAGAAACACGGATCAGCCGGAAATCTGCGTTCTTTTCGATCCGTGTATACAAAATTTCTTTTACTCGTTACTGCGCAGCCGGGGATTGAAGACCAGTTCGAGAGAGCGGGTCATTGTAATCAGGGCCAATTGGAAGAGCGCAATGGCCAGAATCGGGGCCATAATGTACCAGACGCTGTCCTTAAAGAAGATGGCGCCCCGCACCCAGGCCAGTTGGATCATCACACTCCAGTTGCCACCGGAGATGGGAACCAGCCCCAGGAAGACCAGCCCGGCCTGCTGATAGACTGCGCTCGTCATGCCCAGGGTGAAGCTGACGATAATATAGGGCATCATATTGGGAACCATCTCCCGGAAGACGATATGCCAGGTGCCCAGGTCCAGGGCGCGGGCCGCCTCGATAAAGTCCCGCTGTTTCAGGGATAGGGCCTGGGAGCGGATAGCCCGCAAAAGGGCAGGCCAGTTGAGTAGCCCCATCAGAACGCCCAGAAAGGTCAGACTGTTGAGCGAAACAAAGGCAGCCAGCACCGCCAGCAGGGGAAATTGGGGGATCGTCAAAATAATGTCGGTCAAGGACATTATCAGATTGTCGATCCAGCCGCCCACAAACGCGCTGAGCGTGCCAAAGCTGACAGCGATGATTGTGGAGATCAGCGCGGCCAGGAAGGCCACGTAAATCACATCTTTGCCGCCATTGACAATCTGCGACCAGATGTCTCGGCCCTGGTGATCCGTGCCCAGAATGTGGCTCGCGGAAGGGGTCTGGTAAATCTGGTCGATCTTCGTTTTTGTGTCCAGGGGAATGACCAGCGGTCCCAGATAGGAGATAAGGACAATCGCGACCACCGCCAGAAAGCCGATAAAGCCGACCCGGTTGTAGGTGAGCAGGCGCAAACTTGTGCCAATGGATCGCAGAATTTTTACCGCTAGATTGGGAGAAGAAATCTGTGTCGTCAAAGTACACCTGCCTGAAAGTGGATTTCAAAAACGAAGGCCAAAAAACACAAAGAAGGGAAGACAAACTTTCTTTGCAGTTCTTTGTGACTTCGTGTCTTGGTGGTTCTACTCCTGCGCGCCCAGTTTGATGCGCGGGTCCAGCCAGCCGTAGAGGATATCGGCAAAGAAGTTGGCGGTGATCACCGAAAATGTGATGACCAGAAAGATGCCCTGCATCAGCGTATAGTCCCGCTGGCCGATGGCCTGGCCCAGCATTCGTCCGATGCCCGCATACTCAAAAATTTGCTCTACCAGCAGGGAACCGCCCACCACAAAGCCGATACGAATCGTCAGAATCGTAAACATCGGCAGCATCGCATTGCGCCCCACATAGGCAGAGGTAATGCGGGATTCCTTCAGCCCCCGGGCTTTGGCAACGGTCACATAATCCTCGCCCAGCGCGCTGATGGTGTTGCTCTTCATACTCAGCATCCAAAAGCCCACACTGGTCAGGATGTATGTAGAGACCGGCAGCGCGGCGTGGAAAAAGGCATCTTTGACAAAAGCAAAGTTCAGCCCCGGCTGCATCCCCGACGAATAGGCGCCGCGCATGGCGGCAATCGGTAGTATCTTCCACTGCACGCCCAGCCAGACCACCAGCAGCAGACCGATGAGAAAATCGGGCACAGAACTCATCACGGAACTGAAGACGGTCAGCCCGTGATCGAGCAGACTGTCCCGTCGGTAGGCCATCATCACGCCCAGGGTGATACCGATCACAAAGCTGATGAGCAGCCCCATCCCCACACTGAAGAGGGTCCAGGGCAAGAAGCGGATGATCACCTCTGTCACGCTTGTCCCCGGCGACAGCACGGACATGCCCAGATTGCCTTGCACCAAATTCCTCAGATAGGAGACGTATTGGAGGAGGACAGGCTGGTCCAGGTCTATGGCGAAGAGCGCGGCGGCCTGATCCAGCGCTTCGTGATAGGGAATGCCATAGGTGACGACAAGCTGGTTGACGTAAATTTCAATTGGGTTGCCGGGCAGCAGACGGATGAGGAAAAAAATGATGGTTGTGACGACGAAGATCGTCAGAATGGTCCGAAGTAGCTTGCGGAAGACATAGGAATCCCAAATCAGGCGTACTATCCCGCGTTCGTCGACACGAGTAGTCGGTTGGTTGGGAGAAACCCCGGCCGCTGTTGTCATAAACAATTCTCCGGCGGATTGGATGTGCAATTGCGCCTGTCGGCGGATTGGATTCTCTGTAAACAGATGCCCACTGAGGAAGGGGCTACTTTGCGAAATCAGATCGTAGCAGCAGGTGGAAGGCTTTTGACTGCTGGAGAATGGTACGATCTGATTGTCAAGCTCTGACTGTCAAGCTGATGTGTTTGCCACGTCAGTATACCAGTTGACCCAATCGTGTCAAAACCGCGAATACCTGGAATGCCCGGTCGGCGTGGACGCCCCGCACTTGTGGTATACTTGAGGCATGGAAACTTCGCCTTCTTTTGCCCTGGCCGCAGTCATTGCCGCGGCTGGATTCAGCCGTCGGATGGGCCGTTTTAAGCAGCTATTGCCCTGGGGCAACAGCACTGTGATCCGCACAGTTGTGGACAATTTGCACGAGGCCGGTGCTTCCCCGGTTCTCTGTGTCACCGGCCACCGGGCGGACGAAGTGGCCGCTGCATTGGAAGGCAGCCCTGCGTTGCCACTGCCCAACCCGCACTACGTGGCCAGCGAAATGCTCACGTCGTACCAGGCAGGTATCGCTGCCCTCGACAATTCACAATTTTCCGGCTCTCTCTTGGCTTTGGCCGACCAGCCCCACATTCCAGTGGATGTGATCCGGCAGGTCATCGAACAGGCGCGCAATGCTCCGGATCGGGTTGTGATCCCCAGCCATCAGATGCGTCGGGGCCATCCGATTTACCTGCCCCGCGGCCTGTGGGGCGAGCTGCTGGCTCTCCCCACGGACGCTTCCCTGCGCGATCTGCTCAACCGGCACAGCGCAGAGATCGTCTATGTGGATGTGGATACCGACGCCATCCGTCGGGATATGGACGAGTGGGCGGAGTACGAGCGGTTGCGGGGCGAATTTAATGGATAAGGAAGCGTAAAACGTAAGATCGCTCGAATGCTCTCACGCTAAACCCAGCACGCTTCTTCAACCCAATGGGAGAAAAAAATTATGTCTACCATCTACCACCAACTACAAAAACTGGTTGCCGAGGGCGAAAATGTGGCCCTGGCGACAATCGTCTCGGCCAAAGGCTCGGTGCCCAGAGAGGTGGGGGCGAAAATGATTATCCACCCCCTAGGCCGCCATGTGGGCACAGTGGGCGGCGGCTGCGGTGAGGGCGATGTGATCCGCACGGCCCTGGATGTGATCCAGGACGGCACACCCCGCACGGTTCACGTGGACCTGACCGAAGACATTTCCATGCAGAGCCTGGGCGTCTGCGGCGGGGTGATGGATGTGTTTATCGAAAAATGGACGCAAGAAGAAGGATAGAAGGCAGACCGCAGACGGCAAGAAAGTGGGTACTCGTCGTCGGCGGTCTGCGGTCTGCTATCAGTTATCAGTCATCGCCGCCCACTGCTGCGGCTGGGGGACGATTTTTCAGCGTCACTGGCTGGTTGCTCTTGCGCAGGCGCAGGTTGATCAGTTCAACGGCGAAGGAGAAGGCCATCGCGAAGTAGGCATAATTCTTCAGGTGGAGTTCTTCGACCGCGTGGCCCAGCCAACCTTCCAGCACTAGCAAGAAGCCGATCAGAATCAGAAAAGCCAGAGCCAGGATTTTCATTGTGGGGTGCTTCTCTACAAAGCCACTGATCGGACCCGCAAAGAAGAGCATCACCCCAGCCGCAATCACTACCGCGGGGACCATCACCCACAGATTCCCGGAGATGCCCACAGCCGTAATCACCGAGTCCAGGGAGAAGACAATATCCACAAGAATAATCTGGAAGATCACCGACGCAAAAGAGGCGACCACCACAGCCGTGCTGGTGTGCTCTATCGATTCCAGCTTTTCGTGGATTTCAAAGGTGCTCTTGCCGATTAGAAAGAGACCCCCCACCAGCAAGATCAGGTCCCGGCCGGAGATGCCGTGGCCAGCCAGCGAAAAGAGTGGCTCCGTCAACCGCATAATCCAGGTGATGCTGAAGAGCAGGATAATGCGGGTGATGACGGCCAGGCTGATGCCGGTGGAACGGGCACGGGCCTGCTGATGCTTGGGCAGTTTGCCGCTCAGAATGGCGATAAAAATCACATTGTCGATGCCGAGGACGATCTCCAGCATCAGCAATGTGAGCAGAGCAACCAGATTTTCTGCACTTAGAAGTTCCATATCTGCTTCCTTAATTCTTTGGAAACCGCAAAGCGTTGAAGGCCCAAAGAAGAAAAAAATCTTTGTGGCTTCGTGACTTTGTGGTCAGGATGAAATGATAGCCCTTATTGTAGCAGGACAACTGCGAAACGCAACCCCTAGCGAGTACGTATATGCACACTGAAATTCTCTCTGCTTTGACCGATTCGATTGATCGCCGGGAATCGGTGGCGCTGGTGACAATCACCGGGGCTGACGGCGACTTTGCCCCCGCGCTGGGCCAGGACGCGGTCGTCTGGCCCCAGCCAGAACGTCCGCCGGTCGGCTCTCTCCATCTGGGCGACTTGACCGACCGGGCGATGGCCGACATCCGCCAGGCCATCGCCGCCAAGCAGCCCCGCCAACTCCGTTACGCAGAAGCCAACGGAACGGTTTCGCTCTTTGTCGATGTGCAGCAGCGCCCGCCCCACCTGATCGTCGTGGGCGCGGGCCATATCGCCGTGCCCCTGGCTGCCATGGCAAAGCTCTGTGAATTTCAGGTCACAGTGCTGGACGACCGGCCCCAATTCGCCAACACAGCCCGTTTTCCTACCGCCGACGAAGTGATCGCTGGCCCTTTCCGGCCCGAACTGGACCGACTGCGCCAGGGCAAAGCGGCCTTTGACGACGACACGTACATTGTGCTGGTCACCCGGGGCCACCAGTACGACGTGGAGTCACTGCTGGAAGTGCTGGACGATCCCCTGGCCTATATCGGGATGATCGGCAGCCGGCGGCGTATCCGGGCTGTCTTTGAACTGTTGGAAACCGAGCAGGGCATCCCCGCGGCCAAATTCGATCGGGTATACGCGCCCATCGGCCTGAATATCGGCGCAATTACGCCTGCCGAAATTTCCGTCTGTATAATGGCCGAGATTATAAACGTCATGCGGGGCGGTCCGGCCCTGGGGATGGGCGAGGAGATTCAGCGGGAGCGGCTGGCGCGGCGCGAGAATGCAGTCGGAAAACTGAGAACAGGCACCACGACCGGCTGACACCGATAACAACGAAAATCAGAACGCAGATTACACAGATTATACAGATTGCGCAGATTTTCGCAGAAGAAATCCGTGTTCTTTTTGATCCGTGTATACAAAACTATTTTCAGCACTGAGGCGTAGGCGACATCTGCCTTTCTCCATACCAAAGGAAGAATCCAATGACTTTGACCGGTAAATTTGTCACCTACGAAGCCTTCGGCGCGACCGGCGACGGTGTGGCCGACGATCTGCCCGCCATCTGTGCGGCCCACGAATACGCCAATGCCAATGGACTTCCCGTGCGTACCCGGCACGATGCCATCTACCATCTGGGCCGCCAGGCTCTCACCGCCATCATTGCCACAGATACGGACTGGAATACCTCCCGTTTTACCATCGACGATACAGAAGTCGATGACCACAAAGCGCCTCTTTTTGAAGTGCGCTCACTGCTGGAATCGGAGGAAGTGCAGATTGACCGGCTCGTCCGGGACCAGCGACAGGTGGATGCCCGACCCGGCCAGGACTGTCACGTGCTGGTGGAGAACGCCCACAAGCGGCTCTACATCCGCCGAGGACTCAACCAGAACAACGGCGACCCCCAGCACGACTGCTTCATCCTGCGCCGGGACGGTTCGATTGAGGGGGACATCGACTGGGACTACGACACCATCACCCGCATCGAGACCCGTCCGATTGACCAGACGCCTTTGCGGGTGGCGGGCGGTATCTTCACGACTTTTGCCAACCGGATGGTGCAGCCGGTTGGCTACAACTATTGGGCCAGAAATATCGTCATCACCCGCCCCAACACGGAGATCGACGGCCTTACCCACTACGTCGTCGGCGAGACAGCAGTGGGCCATCCCTACCGGGGCTTCCTCAGCGCGGAACAGTGTGCCAATATCACCTTCCGCAACTGTTTCGCCACTCCCCACAAAATCTATTCGACAATTGGCGCGGCCGGCCTGCCGGTCAATATGGGTTCGTATGATATGCACGCCAACAATGTGGTGAACTTCCAGATGTTCAACTGCCGGATGAACCACATCCTCGACCGCACCCACTGGGGGGTCATCGCCACCAACTTCTGCAAGAACATTCTGCTGGAGGACTGCACCCTCTCCCGGATGGATACCCATATGGGTGTGTCGGGGAGCTACACCTTCCGCCGCTGTACTCTTGGCCATATGGGGCTGAATGCGATTGGGCGGGGCGTGCTGACTGTCGAAGATTCCACACTTTACGGCAATGCGCTGATCAGCTTCCGCAGCGACTACGGCAGCACCTGGGAAGGGGAGGTCTTTGTTCGCAACTGCCGCTGGACGCCCGCCTGTGGCGAGACGGTCTGGCCCTACATTTTCAACGTGCGCAACGACGGAACCCACGACTTCGGCTATCCCTGCACAATGCCCAGCGAGATTACTATCGACGGGCTGTTCATCGATGAAAACAACCACCCGGACGACTACGACGGCCCCTACCTCTTCACCGATCCGGATGTGGGGCAGGCGGAGATCGAAAGTCTGCCGCCGGTGGGGGAGCGGCCTTTCCCCTATGGACTGTGCCAACAGGTGCGGGTGCGGGGAGTGACAACCGCCAGCGGGAAGAGTGTGCAGCTTTCACCGAATGGGCAGATTCAGCAACAGACAGTCGTGATTGAGGAGGAATGACTCCTCTTCTCCATCGGATGACCCTTATACACAACCCAGGACGAGGAGAAAAGCTGTGAAGATCACCGGGCTGCAAGTACACACACTGGAATGGGATCGCAAGCCTTATCAATGGCGTGATGGCCTGCCGCCAGGTGGCCCAAAGGCGCGTGAGACGTTGCTGCGCATTATGACCGATGAGGGTGTCGAAGGCTATAGCACCCACTGGGGCGGTGCCAATATCGAAGAGGTGAAGTGGAAATTGCTGGGCAGGGACCCCCTGCGCATCGAGGAGATTTGGCAAGACCTCTGGCGCAACCTGCGCACTTCTACCTTTGGCAGCGCTATCGATGCGGTGGATGTCGCGCTCTGGGACCTGATGGGGAAGGTCACCGGCCAGCCCGTCTATCGGCTGCTCGGCGGGGCCAAGAACCGGATTCCCGGCTATGCCAGTACCCTTACCCTCGACTCCATCGGCGAGTTTCTCGACCTGGCCGATGACTGTCTGGCCCGGGGCTACAAAGCCATCAAACTGCACGCCTGGGGCCGGGTGCAGGAGGAAGAGGCACTCTTTCGTGCCCTGCGCAAACACGTGGGCGATGAAATTGTGCTTATGTACGACGCATCCAGCTACTTCAACTTCGAGGATGCGCTCTATCTGGGCCACGTATTGGAAGACCTCAACTACTACTGGTACGAGGAGCCGATGGATCATCTGAATCTGACGGCCCTGGCCCGACTGCGGAATGAACTGAAGATTCCCCTGGCAGTGGCAGAAGCCAGCGTCGGTGGACCGTTCAACGCCCTGGATCACATCGTCGCCGGCGCGGCGGACATTATTATTACCGATCCGCTGATCAAAATGAAGGGTGGCTTTACGGGGGTGATGAAGACCGCGCACATCTGCGAGGCCTATGGCATCCAGTGCGCACTGCACGGCTGGCAGATCCCCAGCCTCCACGCGGCCCTGGCGATTCAAAACTGCCGCTACTTTGAATCACTTCAGCCTGAAGGCTTCTTCATTCCGCCGGGCATTCACGTGGCATCCACAGAAGTAGACGCCGACGGCTACTTCGCGGCCTGGGAAAAACCCGGCCTGGGCATGGAGATCGATTGGGAGTGGATTGAATCCCATACCGTAAAAACCGATCGGTAGGGTCTGCATTGTTTCGCAACAGCCTTTGACTGACTGTCAACAATCTACGAGGAGACTGGGTTGGGCAACAAAATACGGCAGTTCACATTGATTCAACAAAACGACACACACGCTTATATGGAAAGCCACTGGGAGCATTTCTGGCGCAATGGCAGATCTGAGTATAGACGTGCGGGAGGCTATGCCCGCGCTGCGGCGGTTGTCCGCCAGATCAAAGATGCGACAGGCGGAAAGTGCCTCGTCGTCGATTGTGGTGACGCTATTCATGGGACTGGACCTGCCGTATGGACAAAGGGTGCGGTAATCGTACCCGCGCTCAATGCCATGGGCGTGGAGCTGATGACCCCCGGCAATTGGGAGTTTGGCTATGGGCCTGAAGTTCTGCGCGACCGTATCGCCGAGATGGGCTTTCCGGTAATCGCCTGCAACGTAGAGCGGGCGGCCACCGGCGAGCGTGAGTTCCCCGCGAGCGAAGTCCGCGAAATCGACGGCGTGCGCGTCGGCTTTATCGGCATCACCTCGCCCATTGTCACCCAGACTATGCCAAAGAAGTTTGGCGAAGGGCTGCGCTTTTCTGATGGGGCAGAGTCTCTGCCCCATTGCATTGACAAATTGCGCCGGGAGGAGCAGGTCGAATTGGTGGTGGTGGTTTCCCATCTGGGCTTTCCCCAGGAGGTCAAGCTGGTCAAGGAGGTCGAAGGGATTGACGTACTCCTGAGCGCCCATACGCACGATCGTCTGGCTGCACCGGTGCGGGTGGGCAAGACGCTAATCATTCAATCGGGCTTTGATGGCTCGTTCCTGGGGCAGCTCAATTTGGAAATCGCCAACGGACAGGTCTGTGACTTCCGGCATCGGCTGATTGAGATCGCTGAGTCAATCGTTCCCGATGCCGCCACCGAGAGAGTCGTCAACGAGCAACTGGCTCCCTTTCGAGAACGCTTGAATGAAGTTGTGGGGCAGACCCGTACGGCACTCAACCGCATGACAGTACTCGAAGCTACAATGGACAATCTGATCACCGACGCCTATCTTGAGGTGACAGGCGCGGATATTGCCTTCTCTCACGGCTGGCGTTACGGCGCGCCTCTCCCACCGGGTGATGTGACGGTGGGCGATCTGTGGCAGATCATTCCGACCAATCCGGAACTATTTGTGGTTGAGATGACGGGCGCGGAGATCCGCGAGAAGCTGGAAATGAGTCTGGAGAGCGTCTATGCGTCTGATGCCTTCAGCCAAAAAGGAGGGTATGTCATTCGCGTTTCGGGTTTGAATGCCATTGTGCGTCTGAATAATCCTAAAGGGACACGCGTCCAGCATCTGGATATTGCGGGCGCACCATTCCAGGCAGCCCGTCGCTACAAAGTAGCCGCGGCAGGGGAGCAGGATGTAAAGTCGGGTGAACAGAGCGAGCAGACCGGAATGAATGCCATCGACGCGCTGCGCGAATACTTCCAGCGGCATTCTCCGGTTGAGGCGGAACTGACCCACGCCAAGTTCGTCGCCGTTTGAATCAGGGCACGTCCAGGGCGATAGGATAGACACTGAGTGCTATGCCCCTTCTCGTCTCCAGTGAGCTATGCAGTCACCGGTCTGCTGCCCGCATAAGCAGGCGACGGGCTGGGAAGCTCCGGCACAAATTGATAGGTGGGGTCTGCCTTCTGCTTTTGCAAAATGGGGATAATCTGTTTCCAGGTTTCGTATAGCCCCACTGTGGGGCGGGGCAGGTCGTGGGCGATGGCCCGGTGCAGTTCAGCCAGATGATAGCAGGGCACAGCCGCGTACATGTGGTGCTCTGTGTGGAAGTTCATGTGCCAGTAGAGAAACTGGACAAAGGGGTGCAGGCGGATGGTGCGGGTACACAGGCGAAAGTCGGGCACGTAATCCTGCAAGCCCACGTGCTGGGTGTTGTTGCAGAGATAGAGGAGCCAGCCGCCGTAGAAGGGGGCCAGTGTGATCAGCACGGGCAGTTGCCAGAGGCCCAGCGAAAGGGACACCCCAGTCAGCAGCCCGTGGCCCACCAGCAATACCCGTGCCCAATTGATCAGCCGACGGCGCGACTCCGGCTTCGATTCGGGAAAGAGAATTTCGTCCCACTTTCCTTCAATGCGCCCGCTGCTCAGCCGGATGACTCCCTTCCAGCGCTGGAAGAAGCCCCAGGGGTTGACGACCGCCACTTTGAGGAAACTTTCCAGCGTCAGTTCGACGGGCAGCACCACCTCCAAATCGTCCGGTGGGTGCAGTGTATATTTGTGGTGTTCCTGATGGCTGGCCCAGAAGAAGACCGGATTGTAGCCGCCCAGAAAGCTGAAAAGGTAGAGGAAGAAGCTGTTCAGCCACTTCGACTTGAAGACCGAACTGTGGCAAAGTTCGTGGAAGCCGTTGAGCAGGAAAGCGTAGAAAGTGCCGTGCAGAAAGAGGACGGCGGCAAAGAGCAGCCATAGCCCCTGCACCGACGCATACCAGGCCCCGGCCCCGGTCAGGAGCAACAGGCCCAGATGGCCCAACGCCTGCAACAGCCCCTTGCCGTCGCTGCGCTGGTTGAGCGCGGCCAGCAGTTCACGTTTCACCGGCGAGCGATACCAGTTGATCTTGCGCAGTTTGGGGCCGTCTTCCATCTTTCCCTCCGGGGGTGTTGCCAAAATCCGGGCGATTCAGCACTACAGTCCGCCCGCGACTATACCCCAAATGATCTCCGATAACAAACTGAGAAAACAAAGACCTGTGGACATTTGCCCACAGGTCTTTGTCTTGATATATGACTCCACTGCAAAAGGGCTAAAAACCGAGTTTTTGAGACCGAATCACTCCTGAAAACCCGGGCGATCTGCACAAAAAACTCGGTTTTTGTAGTAGACTCGATATATGCTTGCCGGAATTCCTCGACTTTGGCGAGTTACCCTTCCTGCTTGACCAGTTCCAATTCGATGTTCACCTCCACTTTGTCGCCGACGAGAATGCCGCCGGTCTCCAGGGCCTGGTTCCAGCCCAGCCCCCAATCCTTGCGGTCAAAGCTGGTGGTGGCAGAAAAGCCCGCGCTGGTTGTGCCCCAGGGACTCTTGGCCGTACCGCTGAATTCCGCATCCAGCACCACTTCCCGGCTGATGTCGCGGATGGTCAGTTCGCCGTAGATGCGCCCTTTTTTCTCGCCCACTACTTCCACCCGGTTGCTTTTGAAGCGCAGGGCCGGATATTCCTCCACATTCAGGAAGTCGGGGGACTTTAGATGGCCGTCGCGGCCTTCGTCCCGGGTACTGATGCTGCTGGCGTCGATGGTCACGTCCACAGACGAGGCCGCGGGATTTTCTTCGTTGAAGTCAACTTCGCCGCTGAACGAACCAAAATGGCCGCGCACTTTGCTGACCATCATATGGCGCACGGACAACTGAATTTCGGAGTGGGAAGGATCGATTTTCCAAGACATTGATAGTGTTCCTTTTGGTGTCTACTCGATGGATAAACTTAGGTGATCGTAGATAAATGTTAGAGCGGAAACAGCACAAAGCGGCCATAGGCCACAAAGAGCGCCAGGGCAAAGAGAACCACATTGCCGATCATCTTTTGCGTCTCATTCTCCCGACGCAGATGGGCTAGAAACGCGCCGACCATTGTCAAGCTGAGACCAGCGGCGGCCAGGGGTGTCAGAGTCGGGAGTATCCCCGTGAGAGCTGGAAGAAGTAGGCCGAGCGCGCCCAGCACCTCCAGGATGCCGATGGCACGAATTTGGCCTTGGCTGAAATCCTCCACCCAGCCCATTTGGCTGGCCAACTTTTCCCGCGATTGGGTTGCCTTCATTAGACCGGCCATAAGAAAGACCAAAGCCAGCAGGCCTTGTAATACCCATAGTGTGATGTTCATAATCCTGAATCCTTTGGTGATGAAAATGCAAAAATAAATGCCAAAAAAGGCGATAGATTGTAGTAGTCAAGAAGATGGTGGGATTTTCAACGCAATGACGCAAAGGAGCAGAGACGCAAAGAAATCACTTTTCTCTCTGGGCCTTTGCCTCTTTGCATCTTTGCGTTAAGAAATAGCCATTCCACCATCCCGTTGACCAGTACAAAAAAGGCGATAGATCAAGCAAAGACGGAGTGGGTCGCCAGGCCCTTAGGCTCCTGCGCGCAACAGAATGCCGTTGCCAGACGGGTCGCGTACGAAATAGCCGTCATCCCGTTCGGCTATGGATATGCCCGCTGCCTCCACCCCTGTCCGAACATCCGAGATGGCTTGCATTCCTGGCACTTCGATAGTAAAGTGAGACAGCCCCCAGGCATTTGCTGGCGCAATCGGCGCACCCACCCCGGCCCAGGTATTGGCGCCGATGTGGTGGTGGTAGGCTCCTGCCGAAAGGAAAGTGGCGCTGGGGCCGTAACGGGTGATCAGATCGAAGCCCAGTATGTCCCGATAGAAGCCTTCGGTGGCGTCGATGCTGCCCACGTGCAGATGAATGTGGCCGATGGCCGTGCCAGCGGGAAACCCGTTCCATTCCGTTGAATCCGCATCCCCAGCGGCCAGGACGCCTGCTACGTCGAAGGGCGCTGTGTTGATGAGCAGTGTGCCATCGGGATAAGTCCACTCGCTGCGGGGACGGTCCCGGTAGACTTCGATGCCGTTGCCCTCTGGATCGGTTAAGTAGAGTGCTTCGCTCACCGCGTGATCCGAGGCACCGCCCACCGGGATGGCCGATTGGCTAAAGTGGCGCAAGGCACGTCCCAGGTCGGCACGGGAAGGCAGCAGAATCGCGAAGTGATAGAGACCGCTGGTCCCACGCACCCGTTGGCCGTCGGGGTGCTCGTCCAGAACCAGCAGTTCTGTCGTCCCGTCGCCCAGAACCGCCTGGCGATTCTGGCGCTGGTGCAGGTGCAGCCCCAGTGTCGTGTAGTAGTTGACCAGATTGCTCAGGTCTGCCACCCGCAGGTGAACCGGGCCGAGTCGGGTCTGGGGATGAATTGTCATTCGATCTCCTTTGTGCAACAATTGGTCCAAAGTGGACCGCGGTCCGCTTGCGTGTAAGTCACTATAGCAGAATCGATTTTGTGTGTCAAATTTGAATTGTTCAATATCGAACTATGTCTGAAGCAATACGTCTGATCGACGACAATGAAAGTGAGTGGGCTGACATTCTGCACCCGTCCCACGAACGTCGGGATGCCACCAAAAACCGGGAGCGGCTGGTGGCCGCGGCCCGCGCGCTCTTTGCGGAGCGGGGTGTGGGGCAGGTGACAATGGCGGAGATCGCCCAGGCCGCAGGGGTGGGCAAAGGGACGCTCTATCGCCGTTTTGCCAACAAAGGCGAGCTCTGCCTGCTGCTGCTCGACGAGAATCTGCGTAGCCACGAGCAGGAGATGCTGGCTCTGTTACATCGAATGTCCGCCGAGGGTGCGTCCTATTTGGCGCGACTGGCGGAGTTTTTGGGCCATGTGGCCGCTTTCACAGAGCACCACATGGCCCTGCTTTCGGAGGTGCAGCAGGCGGGAATTACACCTGCCCTGGCTGAAATCGACCCGCCCTATTTTCGCTTCCAGCACATGACCGTCGGCGGACTGCTGCGCGCCGCCCAGTCTACAGGGGCGATTGACACGGCCGTTGATGTGGAGATGCTGGTCGATCTGCTGCTGGCGCCTCTCACACCGCCCTATTTCCGCTACTTACGGGAACGGCGGGGCTATTCTGTGGAACGGATCGGCGGGTTTCTGGGGCAACTTGTACGTCAGATCGGTCAATAGATCGGTCAATCCGAATGGTGACTGTTGGCGTAGCGATTGATCTGGTATTTATCTGTAGATTTTGTCAATCTTAAAAATATAACTGCTGGGGGTTCAACGAAAAAATGCCATGAAGAATTTTCGACAGTATGGCTATGGGCTGGTTCTGTGTATCCTGATCGGAATCGTTTCGCTGTTTTTGGGTGGCTATACGCCGCTGGGTGCTGTGACCATCGCCATTGTTTTGGGCATTGGGGTGGGGAATCTTGCTAAACTGGGGGACAGGTTTGAGAAGGGAATAAAGTTTAGCGAAAAACAGGTTCTGCCCCTGTCCATCGCGCTGATGGGTGTGAATCTAAACTATCTGATTTTGAAGGAACTTGGCTATCAATCCCTCCTGCTCGTCATTGCAGGGATTGTCGTAACCCTGGCCGTCTCTGTCTTTTTGGCGAAAATATTCGCCTTCGACCAGAAAGTGGCGCTGCTGCTGGGCATCGGCAATGGCATTTGTGGAAGTTCAGCGATTGCGGCAACCGAACAGATTATTGGCGTCAAAAAGCAGGATGTGGGACTCTCCATCGCCATTGTGAATTTTCTGGGCACGATTGGTATGTTCTTGCTGCCCATCATTGCCACCCTGTTTCTGAAGTTTGACAACCTCAATTCTGGCCTGTTGATTGGCAACACATTGCAGGCCGTCGGGAACGTAGTCGCGGCCGGGTTTTCTGTCAGCCCTCTTTCCGGGCAAACTGCGACGATTGTCAAGATGGCAAGAATTTTGATGTTGACGCCAGTAATCTTTGGCCTGCTTTTTGTGTTTACAAACAAGACTACGCCTGAAGCGAACACAAAAAATGCAAAGTTCTACAAAGTTCCAGCATTCATCATTGGATTCATCGTCTTCTCATTGATTCCTACACTTTCCTTGCTGCCCGAAGCATACATCGACGTCATCAGTACCGCCAGCCATTATCTGCTGGTGGTGGCTATGGCCGGGATCGGTCTGAAAACGACTATTGCCAGCATCATCAAAGATGGGAAGTCGGCGCTCCTGATTGGGAGTCTGACATTTGTGGTGCAGATCGTATTTAGCACTGGTGTGATCTTTCTCTTTATGCGATAGGAAACTCCGCAAGAGTAGTCCACAACGATAGCCCCGTCTACCACCTATTCCAGCTTCTTTCAACCACACGAGAAACCTCAGCCCTATGCAAAAAGCAATCATTGCCGGAGTCCGCCAGGGCAGTGTGGTCGATGTGCCTACACCCCAGGCCAAAGAGAATTGGGTCGTCGTGAAGGTCCACACCGCGCCTATGTGTACCGAATACAAGAGCTTCCTGGCTGGCACGCCCAGCCAGCAGTTGGGCCACGAAGCCGCGGGCGAAGTGGTGGAGGTCGCCCAGCCGGGCCGCTGGCAGGTCGGCGATCGGGTGGTGGTGATGCCCCAGAATCCCTGTGGCGTCTGTCCCCTCTGCCTGGCCGGGGAATACATCCACTGCCAGGATGTGGCCGACTTTGCCGCCATCCACGGCAGCCGGGACGGTAGCGCCACAATGGCCCAATATCTGCTCAAACAGAGCCACCAACTGGTCCCCATCCCTGACGGCATGAGCTACGACCACGCGTCCATGGCCTGTTGCGGGTTGGGGCCGACCTTTGGCGCACTGGAACGGGTGGACGCGGGCGTGGTGGATACGGTTCTCATCACCGGGCTGGGACCCGTGGGGCTGGGCGGGGTGATCAACGCCAGCTTCCGGGGCGCGCGGGTGATCGGCGTGGAGGGCAATCCCTGGCGGGCGGCACGCGCGTTGGAACTGGGCGCAGAAGCCGTCATTGACCCGACCGGGGACGACGCCCTGGCCCAGATTCGCGCTTTGACCCACGACGGGCGGGGCGTGGACCACGCCATCGACTGCTCTGGCGTGGCGGCCGCGCACCGGCTCTGCATTGACGCGGCGCGGCGCAAAGGGACGGTCTCGTTTGTGGGCGAGTCCGGGCGCAACCCGACGGAACTTTTCATCAGCGACGATATGATCCGCAAAGGGCTGACCCTCCACGGCTCCTGGCACTACAATCTTGCCCTCACGCCCAAAATCCTGCGGGTGATCGCGGCCAACAGCGACAAAATCGACCGGCTGATCAGCCATCGCTTCGCCCTGACAGATGTGCAGGCCGCGTGGGAGACGCAGGTGAGCGGCCAGTCTGCAAAGGTGCTGCTGAAACCCTGGGCCGACGCGGCGTAGAACAACCCGTCTATCTTCACAATCTCGATTGGGCCGCCGCTTTGGACTGCCCCCAAAAGTTGACAGAAAGCCCGCTACCCCCCATACTTCCTCCTTGGCGAATACTGTTTCGCCGTGAAATTGGTGTGGACGGCTCTGCCTTCCCCGCCCCGTATCATTAGGGCTAAGAGTGCGACTTGGCTCAATGGAGTCAAGGAGTACTTCTATGAATTTTGCTGATTTTTCTCTCGACGCGCGCCTAAACAGCGCCATCGAAGCTGTAGGCTACGAAACCCCCACCCCCATCCAGCAGCAGGCTATCCCGCTGGTCCTCTCTGGGAGGGATGTGCTGGGTCTGGCCCAGACAGGCACAGGCAAGACCGCTGCCTTTGCCCTGCCCATCCTCCAGCGGCTGACCAGCGGCCCCCTGCGCAAAGTGCGGGTGCTGGTTGTGGCCCCCACCCGTGAACTGGCCGAACAGATCCACCAGACCTTTACCGATCTGGGCAAGAATCTGCGAGTGCGCAGCACGCCCATCTATGGCGGCGTGAGCAAACGCCCCCAGTTGGCCGCGCTGCGCAGTGGCGCGGAGATCGTCGTGGCCTGTCCGGGCCGTCTGCTCGACCACATCGGAGAGGGCGACATCGACCTCTCGAATGTGGAGGTGCTGGTGCTGGACGAGGCCGACCGCATGTGTGATATGGGCTTCCTGCCCGACATCCGACGCATCCTCAAGCATCTGCCCAGCCAGCGCCAGACCCTCTTCTTCTCGGCCACAATGCCCGACGACATCCGCTCGCTTTCCGCCGAGATTCTGGACAACCCGGCCACTGTGCAGATCGGGATGATTGCCCCGGCAGAGACGGTCTCCCACGCCATCTATCCCACCACCGACAAGCTGAAGAATCGATTGCTGTTGGCGATGTTGAAGCAGACGTCTACGGGCCGGGTGCTGGTCTTCACCCGCACCAAACGGCGGGCGCGCAATCTGGCCCTGCTCCTCACAAACGAGGGCTACAACGCTTCGGCCTTGCAGGGGAATATGGCCCAGAACCGGCGTCAGGAGTCCATTGACGGCTTCCGGGACGGCAAATATGACATTATGGTGGCGACGGACATCGCCTCTCGGGGCATTGATGTGACCGAAATCTCCCACGTCATCAACTTCGATATCCCCGACACTGTGGACGCTTATACCCACCGCATCGGGCGCACGGGCCGGGCCGAGCAGAGTGGCGACGCCTTTACGTTTGTGACGGAGAGCGACGAGTCGATGGTGCGTGACATCGAAAAGGTGTTGGGCGTCCCCCTGGAACGGCGGCGACTGCCCGACTTTGACTACGGGGACTTTGTGCCCGAACGTCAGACTGCGATTGCCGCGGCCCACTCGAACCGGCCTGCACCGAGCAGCCGTCGGTCGGGCGGGCGCAATCGACGGGGCGGCAACGGCAATCGGCCAACTCGTGCTGGTGGGAACCCGACCAGTGGCGGTCGCCAGAGTACCTGGAACAACCCTCGCCCTCAGCGTTCACCGGGAACCCGGCGTTCGGGATAAGGGCATACAGCCAGGGCCAGCGTTCTCTATGCTGACAGGCTGAAAAGAGAGGGGTGGGATCGGTCATCGATCCCACCCCTCTCTTTTTGTCTACTCGTGGACCACCACCTGATTCCGCCCCCGATGCTTGGCGGCATAGAGCGCCTGATCCGCACAGTGGAGCAGTTCGCTGGCTGTGCTGGCGTGGATGGGATAGACGGCGACACCTGCGGAAATGGTGATACGGAGGTGGGTGTCCCGATGGACAACGGGCCTTTTCTCCAGAGAACGACGCAGTTCTTCTCCCCGTTGGGCTGCCTGCTCAATCCCCGCACCGGGCATCACCACTACAAACTCCTCCCCGCCATACCGGCAGGCAATCTCCCCTGCCTGTGTCGTTTCCTCCAATAGTCCAGCCAGGTGCTGCAAAATCAGATCCCCGGCGCCATGGCCGTGGGTATCGTTGAAATCTTTGAAATGATCGATGTCCAGCATCAGCAAAGGCAGATGCACGCCCTGGCTTTCGGCGTGGGACAATTCGCGCGCCAGTGTCTCTTCCAGACAGCGCCGATTGTACAGACCCGTCAACCCGTCGCGGAGGGCCTGCTCCTGGAGTTGGGTACGCAGTTGTTCAATCTGGTCGATGCGGTCGAGCAATTCCGCGTTGGCCTGGCGCATCTTCTGCTCTGTGTGCTTCAGGCGGCTGATGTCCCGCAGGACAAGCAATCGTCCGGTATAGAATCCTGCCCCGTCGTGGAGGGGCGCAATCAGCAGATCGACAAAAAGCGCCGGGTTCTCCGCAATCTGCACCTCAAACTGTCCCTCGCGAATCTCCCGAAAGCGTTCGACCAGATTCTGCCAGTGGGCCAATAGCGGTTCGATGGGCTGGCCGATAGGGGGATGGCCGCCTGCCCGCAACATCCATTGCCCCGTCGGGTTGATGTCCACCAGCCGGTCCTGCGCGTCCAGCACAATGACCCCGTCGGTCATCTTCTCGATGAGCGTATCCCGGGCCACGGGAATAATATCGAGCAGGCGGTAGTTGCGCGCGCCAATGGCAAAGGCCAGACCGGTGAGGGTGAATGCGATAGGCGTCAGGTCCAGGCCGGGCAGGGGGTCGAAGCCAGCGAACATCAGCGCGTTGACGGCCCAGGGCAAGAGAGCGCCAGTCAAAATCACCCGTGCCTGGCCTTTGTAGATGTGGGTGGCGCGGCGGTAGGCCTGGGCAAGCAGAATCACAGAGATGAGCATCAACCCGTAGGAATAGATTACATTGACCCAAAACCAGGGGCCTCCATTGAAGAGCGGATTGCCGTCCCTGGGCAGCCCCCCAAAGAAGAGTCCGTGGTATCTGTCTGTCCAAAGCAGAAGGAGGGTGAGGGTGGGTTCGATGGGAAAGAGAATCAGCCAACGACGGGTAAACCAGGCGTCGCGCCCGGTGTAGCGCAGGGTGAAAGCAAAGAAAGCGGTAGGAATCGTCACAACGCCCACGTATGTCGCTTCCAGCCAAAAGGACGGATAGGGGCGAGGCATAGGGGACCAGTGCAGGGCATAGGTCACACACCACCAGACCATCCCCAGCAGGAATGCGGTTATCGAGCGCGTGATAGTTGTGGGGCGACGCCAGACTGTGACCGCGTGCCAAAGGGAGATGGCCGCGGCCAGGAGAAGGGCCGTACTGTAGAAGTCTTGGGGGATATTCACAGGACAGGTCGGCTTCTTTGCGCGATGGGTGTAGCGTAGTGGGTAGAGGGACGTGGGCAGTGGGTGAATGGCTATGCAAACCGCCCACCGCCCACTCTGCTAGGATTGGCAATCAAATAAATTGACGATTTGGACCTTCCGGGAAGAGGCCAAACCTTCTGCCGCACCCTCTGATTTCGTAGCCTCTTCCCGGAAGGCTGTCGCGCAATATTAAATCGTCGTTCCTAAACGCAGGCAAGCATACGCAGGGACGCGCTATTTTACCTTCTCTGCCTGTGCACGGAAGGCGGCCATATCGATCACCTGATGGCTGAGCCGGGCCTCCTCCGCGGCGAAGGCGAGCAGGTGGCTTTCCAGCGACGTGCGCACATCGGTCAGGGCTTTCTCCTCGCCCCGCAGCACCCGCAAAAAGCTGCTGAATGTGCCCCAGTCGCCCCCGCCGTGGCCGCTGGTTGCCGCAGGAATCTCTACCACTTCTTCTTCGCCCCCGTGATTATAGATGACAATCTCCGGATGCTGTCCAAAGCAGGCGCGCAGGCTGGCCTTTGTGCCGTCGAAGCGCATAGAGCGGTATTCCTCGTAGGAGTGGCCGTGCATCACCAGTGTGACGGACGTGCCGCTGGCCGTCTCCATCAGCACTGTCTGGTGGTCCACCACATCGTTGTCGCAGCGGTAGACGCAGCGCCCGTAGGGGCCTGTCTTCAGTGCCTGCAAACGCCCTTCCCAGCTCAGGTCGTCGGTCATCGTCATAAAGGGCCAGGCATAGGGCGCGGTCTCCCCTTCGGCCAGGGCGCGGGGACCGGGCAACAGCCGGGCGTCCATATAGATGCCCAGCGCGGAGAAGGGGCATTCGCTCTCAATCGGGCAGCCGTCGGTGCAGCGCAGGGGAATCTCCGGGCCGACGCTCTCCGCTGTGTAGTGGATCAGACTGCCGACGGAGGAAAGGCGCACCACCGGGTCGTCCAGATTCCAGACCAGCAGGTCCAGGTCGTGGCAGCATTTGGCCAGGATCATCGGCGTGGACAACTCTTTGTTGCGCCAGTTGCCCCGCACAAAGCTGTGGGCCATATGCCACCAGGCCACATTCTCCCGGTGTTCGACGGTGACAATCCGCCCCAGCCGCCCGCTGGCCAGAATGCCGTGGAGCGTCTGCCAGAAGGGGGTGTAGCGCAGGACGTGGCAGATTTGCAGGCTGCGTCCCGTGCGCTCGGCGGCCTGGACCAGACGCACACAGCCTTCCAGCGAATCGGCCATCGGCTTTTCCAGCAGGACGTCGTAGCCCGCTTCCAGCGCGGCGATTGTCGGCTCCACGTGCATCTGGTCCTGGGTGGTGATGAGCGCACCGTCGGCCAGCTTGCCCGCGGCGATCAGTTCCTCCCAACTTCCAAATGTCTGGCTCTCGTCCAGGTCGTGCTCGTCGGCAAAGCGGCGGCGACGCACCGGGTCTGGCTCGGCCACAGCTACAAAGCGCACTTCGTCCGGGTGGGTAAAGGCGTAGGATGCATAGGCGTGCGCGCCCCGCGCGCCTGCGCCCATCAGCACCAGTTCAAGGGGTCGTGTCATTGGGTTGTCTCCCGTTGTTGGGGTTGCTTAGATGCGGAAACCGATTTTTCCATTGTAGCAGACCCGGCTGGAAAGTACACGCCCGCAGAGATGTGGTGGGGCTGTGGATTGCTGCTGTTTTACAGGTCTTCTCGAACCGTGTATGATCAGCAAAGGACAGCCACTGGGGCTGGAAACGAATTGCTCAACGACACCCCCCAACAGGAGAATGATTGCAATGACTTCCCTCCGTCTTCTTATCATCGGCGCACACCCGGACGACCCAGACTTTGGCGCGGGCGGGCTGGCTGCGCTTTACAGCCGTCTGGGCCACACAGTCAAAATGGTCAGTGTGACCAACGGCGATGCCGGCCACCACGAAATGGGCGGTGGTCCATTGGCCCAGCGGCGGCGCATCGAAGCAGCCAACGCGGGCCGCTGTGTGGGCGCAGAGTACATCACACTGGACAATCACGACGGCGCACTACTGCCCAGCCTGGAAGTTCGTCACCAGCTCATCGCCCTCATCCGGGAGTTCCAGCCGGACCTGATGACCACCCACCGGCCCAACGACTACCACCCAGACCACCGCTACACCTCCCAACTGGTGCAGGACGCCTCCTATCTGCTGACTGTGCCCAACGTCGTCTCCCATGTGCCCCATCTGATGACAATGCCGGTGATCGTCTACACCTGGGATCACTTCCAGCGCCCCTATCCCTTTGCCCCGGATGTGGTGGTGGGCATCGACGAAGTATACGAGCAGAAGATCGACGCGCTGCATTGCCACGTCTCCCAGATGTACGAATGGCTGGCCTACAACGGCGGCTATCTGGCCGAAGTGCCGGATGAACCCAGCGCGCGGCGGGCCTGGCTGCGGGAGTTCCGCGCGCCCCGTTTCCGCCGGGCCGCAGAGTTGTATCGGGAGATGCTGATCGCCGATTACGGGGAAGAGAAAGGGCAGAACATCGAGTTCGCCGAAGCCTTTGAAGCCTGTGAGTACGGCGCGCCGTTGACCGCGGAAAAGCGTGCCACCCTTTTCCCCTTTGTCAGCCGCTGAGAGGCATCTCTCTTTTCTGGAGGGTGTGGCGGGATGCCACCTGTTTTGTGTGATTGCCCTTCACTGGGGGGAAGTGGTATTCTGATAGGCAGACGAGCAGATGCATAATTCAGCCTGGGGACGCCCCCTGATCGCCCGAATGTATCTGTCTGGATTGGAGCATCTGAGCGAATGGAACCTTTCCCCCTTTTTGCCATCCAAGTCGCCATCTATGCGGTTTTTCCTCTGGCACTCGCCACCCTCCGCGCCCCACTGCGAACTGTTGCTCTCTATGTCTACCTGGGCATTCTCCTGGCATTGGGCGGTTTTCTTGGTTCGGTCTATTCCCTGCCCATCACCCCTACTGCAAACATTTCGGGCGGCAATCTGGCCTACGGCGCATTTCTCTATACCGCCGTCCTCCTTCTGATCATTCAGCGGAATGTATCGATTCTGCGGGATGTCATCTGGCTGGTTGTCCTGGTCAACCTTTTCAAATTGTTGATCTTTGACTCGGTTGTCTTCATTCTGGAAAGCCAGCAGGCACTCAATCCCTACACCACCAGCCCCGATGTCTTCACCTCCTCTGCCTACATTCTCCTTCTGGGCGGCGGGCTGATTGTGCTGGAACTCCTGCTGCTGATTCTACTCTTCGAACGGGCCAAGCGGCACATTTCGAATCCGGCATTTCTCACAGTTGTCTACCCCCTCTCCTTCGTTGCCGTACTGATGCTGGACGGAGTTCTCTTCCCCGCCCTGGCCCTGGGCTACGATCCGCGCCTGGTTGGGATTGTGCTCGGCAACGTTCAGGGAAAGCTGTGGCTGGCCCTGGCCTACAGCATTCCTCTGCTCCTCTTTCTGGTCGCCTTCCGTGCGCGTTTGCAAGATTACGCCGGGACACCCCTCTCCCTGAGAGACCTGCGCTTTGTCCCGGAGGAGAACCTGTTGCAAGAGATCGCAGAGCGCAGACAGCAACTGGCTGAAAGTGAACAGCGTTTTCGACAGGTCTGGGAGATAACTTCCGACGCGATGGCCCTGTCTGACCCGGAGGGTATTGTGCTGGCCGCGAACCCGGCCTATTTTGATCTGTATGGGTACACAGCGGAGCAGGTAATCGGTCACAGCTTTGCCCTTATCTTTCCTGCGGAGGAGCAGGAATCGGCTGTGGCCCAATACAAGACGATCTTTGCCAGTAAGAGCATCCCTCCTCCTTTTGAATCTGTTATCCAACGGGCGGACGGTACAGAACGGGTGGTTGATTCCCGATCCACTTTTCTTACCAGCGCAGGCAGACGCACGGCTATGCTCTCTACCATTCGCGATATCACAGCGCGCAAAAGAGATGAGGAAGCCCTGCAGGAATACGAGGAGTTTCTAAGCAACCTGCTGGAGAATGCGCCGGTCTCCATCTATACCACAAGTGTGGATGGGCAATTACGTCTTGCCAATCGACAGTGGGAGAAGGATACGGGCAAATCGCGTGCGGATGCGATAGGCTCTTCGCTTGATGAGATTTTCCCCGCCGAACAGGCACAGGCCTTTCTCGCAGACAACCGCGCGGTGATCGAGACTGGTATACCGCAAACCTTTGAAGAATCGGTTGGTCCCCAGCAGCTTTTGACTGTCAAATTTCCCCTGCACGATCGGCTTGGGAAGCTGACCTCTGTGGGCGGAATCTCGCTTGACATTTCTGTGCGCAAGCAGGCAGAAGCAGCGCTGCGTGCAAGCGAAGAACGTTTTCGCGCCTGGATTGAAAATGCCTCGGATCTTATCACTGTTATCGGAGAGGATGGCACGATTCAGTATGCAAGCCCATCCTATGAGGCTATGCTGGGATATAAGCCAGCAGAGTTGATCGGCACCAGCGCGTTCGATCTGTTGCATCCCGATGACTTCGTGCAGGTTGAGAGTATCTTCAGGTCAAGTATCCAAGAGGCAGAGAGCAGTGCTACGGCTGAGTTCAGGTATCGCCACAAGGACGGCTCGTGGCGGATGTTTGAAGCGATAGGGAACTCCTATACAGATGAGCGCGGACAGATGGTCGGGCTGATCAACTCACGCGATATCACCGAGCGCAAGCGGGCGGAGGAAGCCCTGGAAGAACAGCGGAACCTTCTGCGCACAGTGATCGACAACCTGCCCGATGCGATCTATGTCAAGGATAGGGAGACGCGTAAAATCCTGGCAAACCGAGCCGATCTGGAATATATTGGCAGGCCGGAGGCTGAAGTTCTGGGCGCGACAGTTTGGGATATATACTCGCCAGAGAACGCAGCCGTTCTCGACGCCAATGATCAGTCCGTTTTGCAGGGGGGTCAATCGCTGATCAACCAGGAAGAGCGTCTGGTCACGCCCACTGGTGAGGAGCGTTGGATGCTCACTTCTAAAATACCCCTGCGCGATAGCCACGGGAATATTACCGGTATGGTGGGCATCGGCCGGGACATCACCCAACGGAAACAGATGGAAGATGACCTGCGCGATAGCCGGGCACAGGTGGCCGGAATAATCAGTTCGGCCATGGATGCCATCATATCTGTCGACAGCTCCCAACGAATTATCCTGTTCAACCCCGCGGCCGAAGCGATGTTTGGTCGCGCCCAGGCAGATGCCATCGGTCAGCCCCTGGAGGATTTCCTTCCCCAGCGCTTCCGGGCCAGCCACGCCCGGCACATTCAACATTTTTCCCAGACAGGTGTCAGCAGCCGGGCTATGGGCCATCTGGGCACCATCTACGGCTTGCGCAGTAACGGCGAGGAGTTCCCCATTGAGGCATCCATCTCGCAAACCCGGACCGAAAAACAGGAATTGTACACCGTCATTTTGCGGGATGTCACCCAGCGCAAGCAGGCGGAAGATACGCTGCGTCAGCGATTGACCGAACTTGAAGCGCTGCATACCGTTTCGGCGGCACTGCGCACAGCCGAAAAACGGGAACAGGTATTGCCCATTCTGCTCAACGAAACCCTGGCCGCCTTGGGTCTTGTCAGCGGCACTATCTGGTTCTATCACACCAGGCAAGAGGAATTGAGCGCTGATTACTCCTGTGGGGGAGCCACAGAGATCAGTCAAACCCCGGTGAAAGCGGGTGAGGGTATAGTAGGCCACGTGTTTGCCAGTGGACAGGTCTACCGTTCCCACGAAATTCGTACTGATCCACTGGCACGGCCCCATATCCGCGCCGAAGTGCCGCCGGATTGGGGCGGGGTTTACTTGCCCATTCGTGCCGGTTCGCTTGTCACCGGTGTCTTCTTTGTGGCCGTGCCTTCCGCACGTCCGCTGACCCAGGAGCAGATGAGGCTGCTCGAATCTCTGGTCGAGATGAGTGGGGCGGCCCTGTACCGTCTGCGTTTGCACGAAGCGACTGTGCGCCGTCTGGCCCAGATGCAGGCTCTGCATGCCATCGACAGCGCCATCACCAGCACCCGGGACCTGATGCAAGTGCTGGATTTGGTGCTGGAACAGACAATCGCCCAACTGGAGGTGGATGCCGCCTGTATTCTGCTCTTCGACCAAACTGCCCAACTCTTTTCCTATGCAGCCGGACGGGGGTTTTCTACACCCGACGTTCAAGAGGGAACCATCCGTTTGGGCCGCGGCTTTGCAGGCAGCGCGCTTCAGGAGGGACGGGCACTCTTTGTGGACGATGCTGCTCTTCTGTCGAACAGCCCCCGGCTTGCCAAACTCTGGGCTGACGAGGGCTTTGTGGCCTATCACGGAATCCCTCTGATCGCCAGAGATCGCATCATCGGTCACTTGGAAGTCTTCCGTCGCTCACCCCACAGGAGCGATGACGAGTGGCGGGCTTTTCTGGACACTCTGGCCGGCCAGGCCGCCATTGCCGTGGAGAACGCCACACTCTTTGCCGAAACCCAGCGGCTGCTGGAAGAGGCCCTGGCCCAGGCTCAGCTTACCCAGGAGATCATCGACAGCGCTCCCGAAGGGATGCTGGTGTTGGACAGCCAGCATCGACTGGTGCTGGCCAATCCGGCGGCCCGTTCCTATCTGCCCATACTCTCCGAAATGAGTGTCGGCGAGACGCTTGCGAAGCTGGGTGGGCAACCCCTCTCCACTTTTCTGCGCTCCTTTGCCAATGATCAGCCCTGGAGCGAAGTGACTTGGGGCCAACCCCCGCGTGTCTACGAAGTGGCCTCCCAGCCCCTCAGCGCGGGTCAGCAGGCCGGCGGTTGGGTGCTGGTGCTGCGGGATGTGACCGTAGAGCGAGAGCGGCAACGCTATCAGGAGATGCGGGAACGGCTGGCCACTGTAGGCCAGTTGGCTGCGGGCATTGCCCACGACTTCAACAACATTATGGGCAGCATCACCCTTTACACCCAATTGCTGCGTACCGGCCCCAATCTCTCCGCCAAACACGAACAGTATCTGGCTATCATCCATGGCCAATCCCGCCACGCCGCCGATCTGATTCGGCAGATATTGGACTTTAGTCGCAGTGCGCCTATGGAGAAGACAGCGCTGGATATTGCGCCGCTGGTCAAAGAGTTGATCAGGCTTCTGGAACGCACACTTCCCGAAAATCTCTATATGGAATTGGGCTATGACCGCAATCAGTACGTAATCTATGGGGACCCTACGCGCTTGCAGCAGTTGTTGATGAATCTGGCGGTCAACGCCCGGGATGCCATGCCTCTCGGTGGCACCCTCTCTTTCCAGCTTGTCGCACTGGCTTTGACGCCTGGGCAGACGCCTCCCCTGCCTGATATGGCCCCCGGCAAATGGCTTCGGTTGGACGTTCGCGATACGGGAACAGGTATCGATCCGGAACATCTGCCCCATATCTTCGAGCCGTTTTTTACCACAAAAGAGCAGGGGCAGGGCACCGGGTTGGGCCTGGCCCAGGTCTATGGCATTGTCAAACAGCACGATGGCTCGATTGGTGTGGAGAGTCAGCCCGGCCAGGGCACCACTTTCACTGTCTATCTCCCTCTTCACAGCGAGCCTCCATCCCCAATTGATTCTTCTGCCACCAATGAGGCCGCGCTCCCTGGCGATGGCACGACGATTCTGCTGGTGGAGGACAACCTGGCTCTGCGGATGGCGGTGAGCGATTCGTTGGAAGGATTGGGCTACCGGATTTACACGGCTGCCGATGGCATAGAGGCCCTGGAAATCTTGGATCAGCAGGCAAACACCATTTCTTTGATGCTCAGCGATCTGGTCATGCCACGCATGGGCGGTGTTGAACTTGCCCAGGCCGCGCGTCGTCGCCATCCCACACTGAAAATTGTAATGATGACAGGCCACCCCCTGCGCGAGAGCGAAGTCGAATTGCGCCTGGCTGGGATCGAGGGATGGGTGCGCAAGCCATTTTCCATCGGCGAATTGGCCGACCAGGTGCGGGCTGTGTTGGGCGCGCGCCCATAGGCGTCAATCCGAATCGCAACTACCCGATTGAGCAAAGTTTTGGCCTCAATCGGATGATTGTGAAAAAGGGGGGCTTCCGTATTCTTTGACTTTCGGCGTAAGTAGGGTAGTATAGCACTGGATCCCATCAGTCGGAAAGGAGAGGATGCTCCTTACAAGTATTTCAGGCTGTCTCTGATTGATTTGTTCAGGCGTTGCATTGATGGTATTCTGCTGTTGTATCTACCCGCTAGTTCCCCTCCGTCGCAAATCGCAATCCTCTCTATGCTTGGCGGTTGGAAACTGGCCAAATATTCTTTGCCGAAAGGAAGAATACCCTATGTCGAATTCTGAAAGAATTCACCCACTTGTCTTGCAAGCCCAGGATAAACTCGCTGCTGGTCGTATCGATCGCCGGGAATTCCTGCGCTACGCTACATTGCTTGGCACATCCCTGACCGCGGCCACTGTGCTGGCTGCCTGTGGACAGACTGCCGATGCACCCGCTGCGGAAACAGCGGCAGAACCCGCCGCTCCCGCCGAAGAATCCGCTGCTGCCGACGCACCCACGGAGGCTCCTGCCGGTGGTATCGTCCGGGGTGGCACTCTGCGTCGGGCCATGACTCTGCCGCTGATCGACCACCCGGCCCGTTTCTCCTGGACCCAACAGGCCAATGTGGCCCGGCAGATCGGCGAATACCTGACCCTTACCGGCCCGGACAACATCACCCACCCCTATCTGCTCGAAAGTTGGGAAGCCAGCGACGACGTAAAGACCTGGACACTCAACCTGCGCCAGGGCATCAAATTCAACAACGGCGACGAACTGACCGCGGACGATGTGATGTTCACCTTCGGCCAGTGGTTGGATGAGAGCGTCGGCTCTTCGATGCTCGGTCTGCTCTCCTATCTGGGCGGCATTGACAATGTGGAGAAGGTGGACGACTACACCATCCGCCTCAATCTGGAAAGCGCCAACATCGGCGTGCCGGAGCATCTCTTCCACTATCCCGCCATTATCCTGCACCGGGACTTTGAGGGCGACTACATCAAACAGCCCATCGGCACCGGCGCATTTACTCTGGAAGAATACGCGGAAGGCGAGCGGGCTGTGTTGAAGGCTCGCAGCGACTACTGGCAGATGGGCGAAGATGGCAGCCCGCTGCCCTATCTGGACGAGATTATCTATGTGGCGTTGGACAAGGATGCTTCGGTGGCTGCACTCCAGTCCGGCCAGGTTGACAGTATGTTCCAGCCCCGTCCGGTGGACTGGCAGGCCCTGAGCGCCTTCCCTGGCGTCACAGTGAAGGCGGCCAGCACGGCCCAGTGTTTCATCCTGCGTGTGCGGGTGGACCTGGAACCCTGGGATGACAATCGGGTGCGGACGGCCCTGAAGATGTGCCAGGATCGGGAGAAGATTCTGCAACTCTCCTACTACGGCGAGGGCGATCTCTCCATCGACGCGCATGTGGCGCCTGTCCATCCAGCCTATGCCGAGAAGCCGATTCCTGCCTACGATCCCGAAGGTGCGATGGCCCTGCTGGAAGAGTATGCAGCGGAAAAGGGTGTCGAATTGCCCCTGAAGGTGACGCTGGCGACAAAGAATGACGAATCCGAGCCGGAGATTGCCGCGGCCCTGAAAGAGCTGGCCCTGCCGGGTGGCTTCGACATCACCCTGGACATCACCGAGCCGGGCGGCTACTGGGATCGCTGGACCGAAGTGGACCTGGGCATCACCTCCTGGACCCACCGGGCGTTGGACACAATGGTTTTGCCCCTGGCCTATTCGGAAGAGGCAATCGGCGCCTGGAACGAAACCCGCTGGGTGGATGAGGAATTTGACACACTGGTGCGCCAGGCCGAAGGTACGCTGGATGTGGAAGCCCGCCGGGAGCTAATGTCCCAGATTGAGGATATTATGCAGGATCGGGGACCGATTGGGAACAGCTATTGGAAGCGGGTCTGGAATATTACCTCCACCGCCTTCCACGGCATCGAAGCCCATCCGACCGATTTTGACCTTCTGTATGAAGTTTGGCGGGACGCCTAGTTTGTAGTGAACGGTGGACAGTAATCGGTAATCGGCGGGTTATCCCTACGATCTACTGGTTGCTGTCCACCGCTGACTGAGCACTTCTTTTCCCCACTCGCCGACGGCACAGACCCGCACACAGGGAGCCGCTCATGGCACGTTTTTTACTTCGTAGTATCATTTCCACATTCGTCACTGTCCTGCTCGTCTCCATCGCTCTCTTTTTTCTGCTGGAAGTCGGCAGCGGCGATATTACTGTTAAAATCCTTGGCGTCTTTTCGACTGAGGAGCAGCGAGCCTCCTATCGCGCCCAATTGGGATTGGATGCACCACCCTGGCAGCGCTATGCGGACTGGCTGATTGGCAACGACTGGCGGGCAGCGAGCTACACCGGTTTCCCGCTGGTCACCGAGGACAATCTGCAAACTGGGGAAGCCGAGTGGTGGGCGGATGTCAACGGCGAATTGGCCCGTTGGACAATGGAGGATGGCGAGCTTTTTATGCTGACCCGCCAGCCTGATGGCAGTAGCAATCAGGAACCCGCGGCCGCGGATGTCTGGCAAATCGGCGAGAATGGCGAAGAGCTTTTTTGGGGCGTCGATACAAAGGGCAACGCAGTCAAATGGGTGCGGGGCGCGGGCGAGCCGGTCTGGGTATTGACCAAAGCCGGTCTGCGCCAGGAAGGCGACGGCCCCCGCCAGTACATTCCCCTGCGCAAGGGGCTGGTCCGGTTGGATCCGGGCAAATCCCTGCAAACCTCCCGCCCGGTGGCAGTGACCCTCTTCCCCCGGGTGCGCAATACGCTGATTTTGGCCGGGGTGGCCTTTCTGGTGGTGATGCCGTTGGCGCTGCTGCTGGGAATTATCGCCGGCATCAACGAAGGCAAGTGGATCGATCGGGTCATCTCGATCACCAGCCTGGGCGCAACCGCCACCCCGGAATTTGTGACCGGCGTCTTTCTGATCCTCGTCTTTGGCATCTGGCTGAAATGGCTGCCAGCGGTATCGGTCTTTCTCAGTTCGGACGCAATTTTTCAAGACCCCAAACTGATCGCGCTCCCGGTTCTGACGCTGACTGCGGTAGAGTTGGGCTACGTCGCCCGCATGACCCGTGCGTCGATGGTGGAGGTGATGGACTCGGCCTACATTCGCACGGCGATTATCAAAGGAATGCCCTACAGCCGGGTTGTCCTGCGCCACGCGGTGCGCAACGCGCTGATGGCCCCCATCACAATTATTATGCTGCACGTGAACTGGCTGATCGGTGGGGTGGTCGTCGTTGAAGTCCTCTTCGGCTTTCCGGGCCTGGGCAAATACATCTACGACGCGGCCATCTTTGGCGACTTCAACGCGGTGGAAGCGGCGGCAATGCTTACCGTCACCATCGCCATTGCCACCCGGCTCGTCGGTGACCTGGCCTATACCTTCCTGAATCCACGCATTCGTTATGCGTAGAACCGGTCCAGTAGACTAGCGCCGGTTGAGTAGGCTGGGGCTGTTTCCAGCCGTATCGAAACCAAGCGGGTAAACTCAATTATTTCGTTTACCCGTTCGCTTGATTCCGATATGACTCGAAGACGCAGAATCCGGAGGATTCTGACGGCTACTCAATCAGCGCTCACTAATCTGTTACCTCTAACTGGAGTGCTCTCTATGTCCGTTGTTTCATCCACTGCCAACCTGCGCACCAATCGCCCGTCTCGCCTGCAAAGCTGGTGGAGCGGTGTTTCGATTGTCTTTGAATCCCGCATTGCGACGGTCGGCCTGGCGATGGTGGCTTTCTGGTTCATTGTGGGGATCGTCTCCCTGTTCTGGACCCCCTATCCACCCAACGCCAACGAATTTACCCAAAACCTCTCGCCCAACAGCATCAATATTCTGGGCACAGACCACCTGGGCCGGGATATTCTCTCCCGGTTGATGACGGGTACGCAGGTAATTCTGCTCAAGACCCGGCTGCCCGGCGACGCGGGCATTGACATTCCTGGCGGTGTGGCCCTGTGGGGGGTTTTCTTCTCCCTGCTGGTCGGGGCCGTGCTGGGACTCAACGCTGGCTATCGGGGCGGCTGGTGGGACCAGTCGATTATGCAGGTGCTGGACGCGATGATCGCCTTCCCCAGTATCGTCCTCTATCTGGTCATCATTGCCGCGCTGGGCCAGGGCGATCTGGTGGTGATCGTCGCCATCGCTGTCACTGGCGCACCCGGTGTGGCCCGGCTCGTGCGCAGCCTGACCCTGGATATTAAGACCCGGGACTATATCCGGGCTGCAGAAACCCGAGGCGAGAGCGTCAACTTCATTCTCTTTAAGGAGATTTTGCCCAACGCCCGCGGCCCGATTCTGGTGGACGCGATGTTGCGGGTGGGCTATGCCATCTTCGCCATCGGCACGCTGGGCTTCCTGGGCATTGGCCTGCCCCCGCCCGATCCCGACTGGGGCAATATGGTGAACGAGGCCCGACGCACGATTTTCGTCAACCAGTGGGCTGTTGTCTGGCCTGCCGTTGCCATCGCCACCCTCGTCATCGGCCTCAATCTCTTCGCCGACGGTCTGCGCGAAGAGTTGACCCGTTTTCAAAAATAACCGATAGCAGATATTAGGTATTGGGTATTGGATATTTCGTTGTCACGATCTACCCGACGAAATACCTACTATCCAATACCCAATACCCGGAGTTCCCTGTGTCAACGATTGCTGAACGAAAGAGTCCGACCGAAGGTATCCGCCGACCCGATGAAATGCCAGTTCTGCGCGTGGATGATCTCTCCGTCGCCTATAAAGTGCGCGACGGCGAAGTGGAGGCCGTGCAGGATGTCTCCTTCGAAATTTACCGGGGCGAGAGCTTCGGCGTTGTGGGGGAGTCTGGCTGTGGCAAGAGCACTGTGGCCTGGTCGATTGTCAATTTTCTGGGTGCCAATGGCTACGTGAAACGGGGACGCATTCTCTTTCAGGGCCAGGGGCTGGTCGGCAAGGACCCGGAGGAACTGCGTCGGCTGCGGGGCGATCAGATCGCAATGGTCTATCAGGACCCAATGCAGGCCCTCAACCCGTCTATGCGCCTGGGCGACCAGATGGCCGAAGTGCTGACCGTCCACCGGGGCATCAGCCGGAGCGAGGCAGACAAACGCTGTGTCCAGATGCTGGAGCGGGTCTATATGCCCGACCCGAAGGATGTGATGGGGCGCTATCCCCACCAGATTTCCGGCGGGCAGCAACAGCGGGTGGTCATCGCCATGGCCCTGCTCAACAACCCGGCCCTGCTGATTATGGACGAGCCCACCACTGCCCTGGACGTGACTGTCGAGGCGGCAGTGTTGGACCTGATCGACGAACTGCGCCACGAGTTTGACACGGCCATCCTCTTTATCAGCCACAATCTGGGCGTTGTCGCTCGTGTCTGCAACCGGGTAGGCGTGATGTATGCGGGCGAAATGGTGGAACGCGCGCCGGTGACCGAAATTTTCGCCAATCCCAGCCATCCGTATACCCAGGGGCTGATCCGCTGCGTGCCCAAACTGGGCGCGGACAAATCGAGCAGCGTTCTCTATCCCATTCGCGGCCGGGTTCCCGCGCCGGACAAGCGACCCTCTGGCTGTGGCTTCAGCCCTCGCTGTGACTACATTGAAGAACGTTGTCGGGCAGAAAAGCCCAAACTGCGCCCTCTGGGCGATGCGCTGCTGGCCGATCTCCATTCTGTGCGCTGCCACTTTGCCGAAGAGATCGACCCCGGCGCGTGGACGCCGCCAGAGGATATGGAAATTCCATTGCTCAATGGGGAAAAGCGGGCCGCGGAAACCGCCGCAGCCGAGACAATTCTACAGCTAGATGGGCTGTCCAAGTTCTATCCGGTCAGCGGCAGTTCGCTGAAGGATATGCTGGGGGTGGGTGAGAAGCGCCAGGTGAAGGCGGTCAACGGCGTTTCGTTTGATGTGCCCAAAGGCAGCACACTGGGCATTGTGGGCGAATCGGGCTGTGGCAAATCAACCCTCATCCGCACGATTATTGGGCTGGAAGAGAGCAGCGGCGGCCAGGCCCAATTCCTGGGCGTGGACATCACCGATGATCTGGCCGATCGCAGCAGTGAGATTATCGAAGAGTTGCAGATGGTCTTCCAGAACCCCGACTCCACAATGAACCCCTCTTACACTGTCGGCCAGCAAATTGGCCGCCCTCTGCGCCGTTTCAACAAAGTCAACAGCCGGGCCGAGGAGCAGGCCGAAGTCATCCGCCTGCTCAATGCCGTGCGACTGGACGGCAGCTACTACGACCGCCTGCCCCGGCAACTGAGCGGTGGCGAGAAGCAGCGGGTGGGCATTGCCCGTGCCCTGGCCTCCCGACCCGAACTTGTGTTGTGCGACGAACCGGTGAGCGCGCTGGATGTCTCTGTGCAGGCCGCTGTGCTCAATCTGTTGATGGAAGTGCAGGCCGAATACGGCACGACAATGCTCTTTATCGCCCACGATTTGAGTGTGGTTCGCTTCTTCTCCGACAGTGTGGCGGTGATGTATTTGGGCCAGGTGATGGAGATCGGACCCGCCGAGGCCATCTACGCACCGCCCTATCACCCCTACACCGAAGCCCTGCTCTCGGCTGTGCCCATCCCAGACCCCAGCGCAAAGCAGGCACACATTCGGCTGGAAGGCAATGTGCCCAGCCCGCTCAACCCGCCCGGCGGTTGTCCTTTCCACACCCGCTGCCCCCGCCGAAATCTGCTGCCCGACAACGGCGCTATCTGCGCCCAGGAGGTTCCTCCCTGGCAGCAGGCCGCCGAAGGCCACCGCATCTTCTGCCATATCCCGCTGGAGACATTGGCGGAATTTGAGCCAGTGATTCAACAATAGTGGGCATTGGATAGTAGGTATTGGATGTTTGTAAGTCAAAGCCATCCCTACGAAATACCCAATATCTAATCCCCAATACCCCATTTCTTTGCCCAGGAGAATTCCTATGCTCGTCCGTGACTGCATGACCCGCCACCCCATTCTCATCTCCCCCAACTGGTCCGCGTCCGAGGCCGAGCGGCTGATGTCGGAGAATCGCATCCGCCATCTACCGGTGGTAGAGGACGGCAAGCGGCTGGTAGGGCTGATCACCCGCCAGCGCCTTTCGATGAAGCCGGAGATGCTGGGCAGCCTGAATGTCTGGGAAATCTCCCGCTATCTGGCCGATCTGAAGGTCAAGCAGATTATGATCAAGCGCAAGTCGCTTGTCACTGTGGAGGAGGATCGCAGTGTGGAGCGGGCCGCTTCTCTGATGAGTGAAAACAGAATCGGCTGCCTGCCTGTGGTGGACGACGACGACGCGGTGGTCGGCGTCGTCACCGAAGTGGATATTTCCCGGGCCTTCCAGGAGATGCTGGGCCTGCCCGTGGATGGGCTGCGGATTACTGTGCGTATGCCCAACCGGCCCGGCGAATTTGCCAAATTGACCCGTGTCATCGCCGACCGGGGCTGGGGTGTGATGGGCATCGGTACTTTCCCCTCCCGGCGCAACCCGGGCTTCTTCGATGCTGTGTTGAAAATCCCCAATGTGACCGAAGAAGAAGTGCGTGCTGAATTGAGCAAAATCGAAGAACAGAAGGTGATAGACGTTCGTTCGATTGTCTGATAACTCCGCTGCTTTGCCGTGGCAGTGCGTCGGTTTGCCACCGGCGCACTGCTGCTCCGCACTCCCACTCCCACATTCCGCATTTCTGGTACGCTGCTTGCTTTTCCCCCTCTTTCCCCTGTGGTACAATCCTCAAGTGAAATCGTTTGCTCGCGCCCTTCTGTATACGTTCTCTGCCCTCTTTCTTTTGACCGCGGCCTTTGCTGGCGGTTATTGGCTGCGGGGCGAAAGCGATCCGTTGCGGGTGGGCGAATCGGTGAGTGTGATGGCTGGGAATGTAGAGACGGGCGTGCCCGACGACGCCACCGCCGTCTGGAACGGGGAACTCTTCCGCCAGGTCTGGCTGCTGCTGGAGCAGGATTATTACGGCGTAGATCCCAGCCTGACCCAGCGCACCTACGCCAGCGTGCGGGGATTGACCGATTCCTACGGCGACGCCTACACCCGCTTTCTGGAACCCCGGCCCCGGGAACTGGAGCGGGATCAGTTGCGGGGACGCTTTGGTGGCATCGGCGCGTGGATTGAAAGTGTCGAAGGCGGTGATACCGGCGGCTATGCCCTGCGTCCTATGCCTGGCAATCCGGCAGAAGCAGCCGGTGTGCTGGCCGGGGATCGGCTGGTGGGCATTGACGACACACCGGTCACCGCCGAGACCAGCATCGACACAATCACAGCGTTGATCCGCGGGCCAGTGGATACAGAAGTCTGCCTGGACCTGTTGCGGGGTGAGCCTGGGGAGAATGTGCGCATCTGCGTTGTGCGGGCCGAGATCGAGACGCCCAGTGTGGAGTGGCGTCTGCTGGACGACACCCCTGACAGTACTGGGATTGGCTACCTGAAATTGAGCGTCTTCAGTGAGCGCTCGGCGGCTGAGATGGCCCAGGCTCTGGATGAATTGAGGGCTGATAGCGCGACCCGCTTTGTGCTGGACCTGCGGGGCAATCCCGGCGGACTGGTCAGCGCCGCGGTGGATGTGGCGGACATTTGGCTGGACGGCGGTGTGGTTTTCTATGAAGAGAAGGCCGATGGCAGCGAAAAGAGCTACCAGGCCGCAACGGGTGACAGGTCGGGCGGCGCGCCACTGGTGGTGATTGTGGATGGCGGCTCGGCCAGCGCCAGCGAGATTTTGGCGGGTGCTCTGCAGGACAGAGGACGGGCTACGCTTCTGGGCGAAACCACTTTCGGCAAAGGCAGCGTCCAACTGGTCCACGAACTGGTGGACGGCAGCAGCCTCCACGTGACCAGCGCCCACTGGTTCACCCCTAATCACCACGCGATCGAAGGGGTGGGGCTGACACCGGATTTAGTTATCGAAACAGGCAGCGATCCGTTGCCCCAGGCCGTGGAAGCGGTGATGGGGGTAGGGATCGGTGAAAAGTGACCAATAATGAGTGGGTATAGGCAGGGCTTCGCCAGACATTCCATACCGGACACAGGACACTCCTTATCAAAGCGAGTGAAGGATAAAGGACAGCGAAACGTATGAGCACTTCAGAGACACCCAACAAGCCCACGCGGGCGGATGGCAACGGCCTGTTGCTGCGCTATATTGCCATTGGCTGCGGGCTGCTGTTGGTGGTAGCCATTGCCTTTTCTGTCGGCACAGGGGTAGGTTTTGCCTTTGGCCGCTTCACCGGTGATGGCCCGCAGAACGCCTCGGCCCCTGTGGTTTCGACTGGTGACAATGGCCCGGCTGCCCCGGAGCGTGACCTGAGCGCGCAGGATATGGAGATATTCTGGGAGGCGATGGGTCTGTTGGAGCGGGATTTCTACGGCGATCTGCCTGGGGGCCAGGAACGCAGCTACGGCGCGATCCGGGGTGTGCTCGGCCTGCTCGACGATCCCAACACCAGCTTTATGGCTCCGGATCAGGCCAAGAGCTTCCTGGAAAGTATGGACGGCAGCTTCGAGGGCATCGGCGCAACTGTCGAATGGGTGGAAGAGCGGGGCGCGGTGCGTCTGGTGGAGCCTTTCGAGAATCAACCTGCCTGGAATGCGGGTCTGCGTCGCAACGATCTGGTCATTGCCATCGACGGTGCGCCCGTTTCAGAAATGGCCGATCTGAATGTGGCTATCAGCAAAATCAAAGGACCGAAGGGTTCTTCGGTGGTGCTGACGATTGAGCGCCCCAGCACCGATGAGACCTTCGATGTCACTGTTGTGCGGGATGTGATTCAGATTCCCATCGTCTTCACCGACACCTACGGCCAGGACGACGACATCGCCTACATTCGCCTCAGCCGTTTCTCCGATGATTCCGGGCGGCGGGTGCGGGATGCGGTGGAGGAAGCGACCCGCAATAATCTGCGTGGGCTGATCTTTGATCTGCGGGGCAATCCCGGCGGTCTTCTGCGCGAAGCCGTGCGGGTTTCCAGCGTCTTCCTGGAGGACGAGCAGGTGTTGATCGAGCGCTTTAGCGACGGCTCCCAACAGATATACGACACAGAAGGGCAGGCGGCAGTGGATGCTGCCCTGCCGATTGTTCTGCTGGTGGATGAAGGCAGCGCCAGCGCCAGCGAGATTGTGGCCGGCGCATTGCAGGATGCAGGCCGGGCTGTGCTGATCGGCACAACCACCTTTGGCAAAGGCAGTGTGCAACTGCCACACACCCTCAGCGATGGCAGTATGATGCGGGTGACAATTGCCCGCTGGTACACACCCGCCGATCGTTCGATCGACAAGACCGGCCTGGACCCGGACATCGTTGTGGAGCTTACCGACGAACAGATCGAGGCCGATGAGGATCCCCAGTTGGATCGGGCTGTCGAACTATTGGAAACTGGACAATAATGGCGAAGAAGAGCGACAAAGATACCCAAAAGCAAGGCCCGCGTACGGTTGCCACCAACCGCAAGGCGCGCCACGATTATCATATCGAAGAGACCTTTGAGGCGGGTCTTATGCTGACCGGCACGGAAATTAAGTCCGTGCGTATGGGGCAGGTGAACCTGCGGGATGGCTTTGTCCTGGTGCGGGGCGGCGAAGCCTGGCTGATGAATGTTCACATCGCCCACTATACCCAGGGCAACCGGGAGAATCACGACGAGACCCGCCGCCGCAAGCTGCTATTGCATCGCCGGGAGATCGACCAACTTCACGCCGAAGCCACCCAGCGCAACTGGACGATTGTGCCACTGCGTCTCTACATCAATGAGGCTGGCCGGGCAAAAGTGGAGATCGCCCTGGCCCGGGGCAAGCAAGCCTTTGACAAGCGCCAGGACATTGCCAGCCGGGACGCCAAACGCGATATCCAGCGCGCGTTGAAGGCCGCCTATTAGCAACGGACCGGTGAAATCCTTTTTATTTGTGCGGGAAGGCGCGAATTTTTTGTATACACGGATTAAAAGGAACACGGATGGCTTTATACCTTATCCGTGTATACAAATCTAACTATGACTACTCCCCTCCAGGCTGTTGTCGAAGCCGTCCAGACCAGCCGCAAATATCAGGCGATTGATCCCGGTTTGGTGGCGGCTGTGGCCGGGGTTGAACTGGGCAAAGGACGCAGCCATAAAGAGGCTGTGAAGGCGACCAAAAACCAGCTTCACCAGAGCGCGGCGGTCTACCAGAGCGGGCGTATGGCCTATGACCGTTGGCTTGACGAATTTCACGACGCCTGGCCGGACGAAAGCGCGCGGCGGCCTCTGCTGCGCCAGGTGATGTCGGCCCATAGCTCCACCAACGAACGCCTGCCGATCCTCGACGATTTTTATACGCGCATCTTTGCTCTGCTTCCTCCCATCCATTCTGTGCTGGACATCGCCTGCGGTCTCAACCCCCTGGCCCTGCCCTGGATGCCCCTGGCCCCGGACGCCTCCTATCTGGCCGTAGACATTTTTATGGATCAGGTGGCCTTTCTCAACGGATTCTTTCAACTGGCCGATGTGGCTGGCCGGGCAGAGACCCGCAACGTCCTCACCGATTGTCCAACCGTGCCGGTCGATCTGGCGCTGATTCTCAAGACGATTCCCTGTCTGGAGCAGATGGAAAAGGACGCGGGTCGCCGTCTGCTGGACGAGGTGCAGGCGCGTCATCTGGTTATCTCTTTCCCCAGCCGCAGCCTGGGCGGACGGCAGAAGGGGATGGCGTCCACCTATAGCGCACGCTTTGCAGAGCTAACCAGCGGCTGGGATGCCAAAGTGACCCGGCTGGATTTTTCCAATGAACTGGTCTTTGTGGTCGAGCGGGGCTGATCGACAACGCGCTATCGACAGAGCAGAGGAGCAAAGAGAAGGGGCTGGCAAACGCCAGCCCCTTCTCTTTGCTCCTGTATTTTAAGTTCTGTGGACCGTTGTTCGTTTAGCGGGTAACGAAGGGGAGCAGGACGCCATAGCTCACGGATGTGGAGTAGATGATCGGTGCACCAATCTCCCTGACTTGAACGGAGAGTGTGCCATTGCTGCGGACAAGATAGCCTGCGGGTGGAAAAATATCCAGTTGGTAGGTGTCTACGTCCAGATTGGCAAAGACGTAATAGCCTTCGCCGTCGGTGGTTGTCTCCGCCACAAACTGCCCAGCCGTCGTGGAGAGCACAATTCTGGCCCCCTGAATCCCACTTTCCAACGGCTCTCGGACAGCGTTGAGGTTGCCGTCCATAAAGACTTCACCACCAATCGAAGCGGCGGCCCGTTGGGTATTCTCTGCGGCAGCCAAAACTGTAGAGAAGAGTGATGTTTGTATACAAATGGCGAGGATCAAGAGAAGCGTTACAGTCTGTATAATCCGATTTTTTGCACTGGTGCGTTTCATTGAGGCTGCCCTTCGGCTTATTTGGCAAATAAAAAGGAAGTAACGTTTCATTGGTAAAACAGTACTTCGTGTCTATTAGTATAATGCCAAAGCAGTCAGAGGGCACTGACAATCTGCTGATAAGTCTACGTAATTTGGCTTATTAAGCTAGACTGACTCCCAGGGAATGGGGCTGACATCGTCGTGGCGCAGTCGGCGCTGCTCTGTCCGGTCCACTCGCATCAGCAATTTACAGGCTGGGTCCGGGCAGACGGCCCAGCTATCGGTCTCCATCCAGTCGGCTGGGTGGTTCTGGCGCTGCTTGGCAGGGAGGAGGGGGAGCACAGCTTGCAGGGCGTAGACGCAGAAGTGGCCGCCGGGTGGGAGCGAGAGGCTGCTGCTGTTGCGCAGATAGAAACTGTCGCCCACCCGCATATCACAGGTGCAATTGCCATCAATGGCTTCGACCACCACCGCCAGATCGTAGAGGGTGAAGTTGCCGTCTGCGTTGCTCTTTTTCTCTACCGTCGGATGAACTGGCTGTCGATTCTTGCGCCAATGCAAAAAGTGATTGCTGGCCGCATAGAGCTGAAAACCGTTCTTTTGCAGAACCCGGGCCGAGGCGATATTCGTGTAGTTGGTCTCGGCAGTGACAGCGGTTACAGCCGGTTCCTCAAAAGCCCATTCGGTCATTGCCTGCACAGCTTCGGTCGCCAATCCCCGATTGCGGTAGGGCACGTCAAAACCGTAGCCCAACTCCACTTCACCCTCTGCATTGGCTGGCCCTTTGAAGCCAATCCCGCCCACAAATGTGGAATCCTCTTCCAATACAGCCGCCCAAAAGGTGTTCCAGATCGCATCGTTTGGTTCCTGGAGCATATAGTCCATGCCACGGGCGACATTCCTGTGCATCTCTTTTTCCAGCCGGTTGCCTGTGACTCTGGCCCCCAGCGAGCGTTCCAGCCCCGGGTAGTCGTCCAGTTGCATCTGCATCTGGGCCAAAGTGAGGGGAACCAGGCGCATCCGTTCGGTGTGCAGGGGGGCGTAGTTCTCCAGATGGGCCAGAATGTGTGCGATCATTGGCTCTCTCCCCAGGGACGTACAAAGCTTTCCGGTTTCACGCCCAGCCCGTTGGCGATGCGGGTGATGTAATTGAAATAGGCAATGACTTGGGTTGCGTCGTGGATGGCAACGTCGTCGAAGCCGTGGCCACGCAGAATGTCCAAATCTGCCGGAGAGACGTCGTGCTGGTGGCGGGTGAGCTTGACCGCGTGGCTGCACAGAGCGCGGTCAGCGTCGGTGAGCGCGGCTGTGCGCCAGTCCGCGGCGATGTTTTCCACCCAGGCGTCGGCTTCGTCAGGCGTGGCAAAGAGTGTCTCGACCTCGGCACGGAGGTCGTGGGCGTGGGCACGTCGTCAGTAGACGCAGCCCAACTCCGCCGCCACAACCGTTGCCCGCATCTCTCGCTGGGCGCGGCTGAGGGGCGATCTGCCGTGCATAATCGAGCCGTACAGTTCCATACTGGTTTTCAGCGTGCGGGCGTTGAGGGACATAATCTGGACGATGCCCCAGACCCGCCCGGCCCGCTTGACGGCCTTGTCCAACTCAGATTTGAGCAGGCCCGTCGCCTGCTCCGGCAGAATCTGTGGAATCCACGGCATGGCTGACATTCCCTCGCGCTTGGGGATGGGTGGGTCGGATGTGCCGTTGTAAAGCCGCACACCCGACCCAATGCAAAGTTATCCTACACTCACATCTGTCGGGTAGAGGTCGATGCGCTCCACATTGGCCCGCTGGGGTAGGCTGGCCGCAAAGACGACGGTCATCGCCACATCCTCTGCCTGCATCATTTTGGCCCGATCCTCGGCGGACGGGGGCTTGGGTCGCAGGTCCAGAATCGGGGTTGCGCCCACGCCGGGATTGATCGTGCAGGCCCGTACCATATGGGGGTTGCCCTCTTCGTTGGTGACGCGGGTGAGCGCGTGCATCCCCAGTTTGGACGCGCTGTAGGCCACACCTGCCAGCAGGCTGGGGTAGTTGGCCGCCTTGGAGCCGATATTGACGATTGTGCCGTCCCGCCGCTCTACCATCTCTGGCATGACAATTTTGGTGAAGAGCCAGGCGCTGGTCAGGTTGACGTTGATGATCTGATCCCACTCTTCGGTGGTGGTGGCGTCGATGCGCCGATGGGAGACATTCATCCCCGCGTTGTTGACCAGCACGTCGATGCGTCCCAATCCGGTGCGGGCCGCGGCGACTGTGGCTTCGATCTGGGCCTGCTCGCCCACATCACACGGGCAGACAATCGCTGTGCGCCCCATACTGCGGATGCGATTGGCCAGTGCTTCCAGTTTGTCCGCGCGCCGGGCCACCAGGGCCACATCTGCGCCTTCCTGAGCACAGGCCAGGGCAATAGCTTCGCCAAAGCCGCTGCTGGCTCCGGTGACAACAATCTTTTTGTTTTCCAGTCGATTCATGGGAGCAATCCTTTTGGGGTGTGAATAAAACAGTCTGATATAGCCGGGCGGTATACACGGATGAAAGGAAACACAAATTCAATCTGTGAAAGCCTGTTCTATCCGTGCATACTTTTTGTCATTGTCGATGCCAGCCGGTCGTGTTGCCTGATGGGAAGAGCCAGATGGATGATGCTACTCGAAGTGCATTCCCCATTGGTCATCATTGTCGGTCGATGGCTCGAAGCGCAGGAAAAGCTCCCGGCTGGCTCCCTCGGCCATCTCAAAGTTGGCGTTGCCCGATCCGTTGCGCCAGGCTGTGCTGGCCGAGAACTGCACCCGCCCGGCCCGGATGATAAAGCGCAGGCTCTGGCCCGGCTCCAAATCATATTCTGAGGGTGAACCTTCGGGCAGGCCGTGCTGAGATGCATCCAAGGTGAAGCGAATCGTATGATCGAAAGCGTTGGTGGCGATCAGCAATGCCTGGTTTAGTCCTGGCTCGCCGGGTGCAGCCGCCGATGACTCCGCAGATTCATCTGTGGCCGGCTCGTCCTCCGTCGCTGTCTCTTGCACTGGGGAAGGGGTGGGTGTGGCTAGCGGCGCTGGCTGGGCGAGGACCGGGGCTGGTGTGGGCACACTCTCGCCCCCCTCGGCAACCACCGGCAGAGCGTCCGTGTCGCCTTCGCAGACGATCCACTGGGCCACATTCGCCACCCATCCACCCTCGGCAAAACGGGGATCGACGGCCAGCCATTCGCTGTTGGCCGTGCGCCCCACAGCCATCACCTGGCCCCGGTTTTCTTCGGCAGGCCGCAATTTAGCGATCACCGCAAAGCTGGTTCCCGGACCGCCGCGCACGTTGAGCGACGGGATTTGGGTCTGGCATTGAATCCCTACTGGCTCCGGTGCGGGCGTTGGCGTGGGCGTCATCAGTACCTCTTGCACCAGCAGCGGATTGAGACGGCCCTGCACGATTGTGACACCGTTGATTCCGGCTGGGCCGCGCTCTTCGCTCAGTGTATAGTAGATGCCACCCTGTAAAGGCGTGGGCAGCCATTCGCAGATGCGCTGGCTGTTGGTTTGCAGACAACGGGGCAGGCTGACGAGACCGCCGGTCTCATCCAAACCGTCCAACACTAGCGTGCTGGTGTTGGCAATTACCAGTACCTCATCCTCCCGCACAATTGTGCTCTCCGCGCCGGTTCGGTTCTGGATTTGGGCAACATCCAACGGCGGTGGACTTGCCAGGGCCAATCGCAGATTGGCCTGTCCTGGCACGGCTGCATCCGCACTGATTTCATATAGTGCCGAACGCCGGATGGGATAGGAGACCCAATCACAGGTCGGGTCTTCGGTCACTTCGGCTGCGCAGGAAAAGAGGGTCAGCGCGGCCAGGGGGCGTGCCATAGCCAGACCGACCCCGCGATTGGGCGGAAGCTGGTAGAGATCATTGTCGAGAAAGAAGAAGACCGATACGTCGCTGCGATTGTGTACGACTGTGCCGGTCAGTACTTCATCGGGCTGGAGTTCGACAATCGGGAGTTGGCTGGCTGGTGTGGGTGTCGCGGTCAGCGGGGCTGCGGTCACCGTCACGCCAGTGGTCGGGGTGATCTGCCCCGTGGCTGTGACTGGGGGCTGGGCCTGGACAGGAGTCAACAGCGTCCCACTTACTGGCTGAGTGGTTCCAGTCAGAGGCTGGGTAGCGGTCACACTGCTTTGGGCCAGTAGGCTGGCTGGCTCCACCCGTGGAGGCGCGGCCGGGGCTGCGCTTGCCACATCTATCTGATTGATGCTGAACAGCAGCGCCAAACTGACCAGCAGCCCGAATAGAATGCTATAAGGAATTACTTTCATCCGAACCATCGAAGACCTCCCACTACCCATAAACCATACAAAACCATCCGGCAACAGGCCGCTGCCTGCTGTTTGTCGTCCGTTGATTATACCCCCAACCTTTCCGGGGGGCGAACTCACACAGCTTTCTCCCACTCTTCCCGCAGCAGAGCCACCGAAGCCAGCAGCCAGCGGCGATCCCCAAAGACCTCGACGGTAATCGTGCCGTCGTAGCGAAAGGAGCGCAACACGCGCAGATTGGCGGCCAGGTCCATGCCGCCCCGGATGGCCGCGCCGAAGGGGAGATGCAAATCCCCAACGCCGTTGTTGTCGCTGATGTGGATGTGGGCCAGCCGGTCGTTGAGGGAGAAAAGATATTCCCGGGTCATCGTTTTGGAGGTTGCCAGATGGCCGTGGCCGATGTCGAAGAGCAATTTCAGATCGGGGACCCGTTGGAAAATCTGTTGAAAGTATTTGTGCTGGTGGCGGTTGTCCGGGCTGTTTTCCATTGCCACATCCACGCCCCGCTCCTGGCCGTGGCGCACCAGAATCTCCAGCATCTGTTGGTAGAACGCATAGCCCTGGGCTTCGCTCAGATAGGACGGCCAGCCCATAAAGTGCATTGTACACAGCTTTGCACCGACAATCTGGGCCACATCGATGGAGCGGCGCAGTTCGTCCACCGCGGCCCGGCGCACCAGCGGCGATGGATTGTTGATGGGCAGATAGGGCGCTGTGTGGCAGACGACCCCCAGCCCGGACTGCTTGATGGCGGTGGCAACCGCTTGCCAATCTGTACTTTCCGGGGCCGCGCCGGGAGCTTCGACAGTCAGGTCGATATAATCAAAACTGTTAGCGGCGAACCACTCGATTTCGCCAAAAAGCTGGCGGTTGGGATCGTTCATCGCGCCGATCTGCATCTTCTTGCTCCTTCTGAAAGGGGTAGTAACCACTAAAGTCGCAAAGGCACAAAGAACAGCCGTAAAAGATTTTCCTTTGTGCCTTTGCGTCTTCGTGGTTTAAGGTCTGTCTGCGATTTCGATTCTCTCGACCAGGGGCCAGCGCTGACCGACAATCGCTCGCGGGTCGTCGATGGGCAGCGGTTCGCCTGTCGTCGCGTCGTAGACGAGCAGTTCCAGCTGATAGCTGCCCTGGGCTGTGTCGGCGGGCAAGGGCAGGGCGAGGGCTGTCCTATGGGTGTTTCGTGTAGTTGAGGTGAGAAATGGCGCTTCATCTTTTTGGGCGATCAGCAACGGTTCGCCACCGGTCAACCCATACAGCCGTAGACTGGTGCGCAGATTTTCACCCATCACATCTTCGCCGATCTGCCAGCAAAGGGTGGCGTAGAGTGTGCTGCCCGCCCTGGGCGCGGCGGTATAGCTGGCACCGCGCAACGTCAATTCGTCGCCAAACGTAACTGTCGTTTCGGGGCTTTGCGGACAGTTCTCCGGGCTGGCAAAGGCGGGCGTCTCGAAAAGCTGCACACGCAAATAATCCCGTCCCGGATAGGGCAGGTCGAGCCGCTGGGTGGTATGGGCATCCAGCCAGCCCCGCACCAACCCCGCTGGATCGCTCACTGTGTCGTAAAGCCGGTAGTGCCAGATGCGGGTGTAGCGGTCGGCGACAGCTTCCAGCGCGGCAACGGTTTCCCCTGCGCTGATGGGGTAGAAGTCGCTTTCGGCCAGTCCCCAGCCCAGGCTGGCCGGGCCATCGACAGACCCGCCCAGTACGAGCAGGGGCGTCTCGTCGCCGGGATTCGTTTCCTCCAAACTTCTTGCATTCGTGTAGTCAAGCAAGCGAATGCGCTCAGGCTTGTCGGCTGGCTGGATGCCGGAAGTCGTGGGGGGCGTGGGCCAATAGACGACCAGCGCTGTGTAGGCCCAGCCCGCGTTGACCAGCACCGCGTCGCCGGGTCGCCAGTTGGCCGCCAGTTCCGTCACCGCGGCCCGGTGGTCGTCGGCCCGATAGAGGGGATTTGTCCAGAATTCGTTCAGGCTCCAACTGCTCAGAAGGACAATGCCCGCCAGTGTGATTGCGTGTAGCCATCGGTAGCGGCTAGCCATTCTGTCAACCCCAAATGCCAGCAGCAGCGTGCCTGCCGCGGCGTAGGTGAAGAAATAGCGGATGTGATAGAGCGGCGTGAGAGTCAGGCTGATTCCCACAATCAGCAGCAGTGGTAGGAAAACGAATGCCAGTGCTATCCCCACGCCAGGCTGCCTGGGTCCTGTCAGGGCAATCCCAATCAGAATCAGTGCGACTGCGGCCCAGGGCCAGAGTATTTCCAGGGGAGGGGACTGGCCCACCAGCAGCGCGGCCAGACTCTCCTGAATCACAACGCCCACATCCAGCGCACCCCGCCAGGGCGGAACCGGCGGATCGGTCATCTGTCGCCAAAAGGTGGGCAGCCAGGGAGACCAGAGGAGGAGCGCAGCCCCGTTGGCCAGCAGCCAGGGGAGAATGGCGGGGCGGGTGGCGAGGGGCGAGGGGCGAGGGGCGAAGTGTTGCCAGAAGACGAGGAGATTGAGAGCGATGAGGAGAAAGGCGAAATAGTATAGGGTGTAGAGGCCCGCAGCCGCGGCGATTGCATAAATGAATAGTGAATGGCGAACAGAAAATAGCGAATTGTGGTTCGGGCGTGTGGGCGACTGGTCACTGGCGACTGATGACCGATACCTGAGCGCTCCCCACAAACACAACAACCCCAGCCCCGCGCCCAGAGTGTACATCCGCACTTCCTGGCTATACCAGATGTGATAGGGGTTGACAGCCGTAAGCCAGAGCGCGACCCAAGCCACTCGCATTGAAAAAAGGCGACGGCCAATCCCGAAGATCAGCGGCAACAGCAGCATACCCCAGAAGAGGCTGGGCCAGGCGTAGAGAAATTCCAGACCGGTGGTCAGACTGGGCTGAACCAGCCATCCCCAGCCGTGGAGCAGCAGATAGTAGCCCGGTGGATGGATGTCCCGCGCCGTCTGGGCGATGAGTTCGGGGATGCTCTGTCGGGCCAGAAAGACGCTGACGGTTTCGTCGTACCAGAGCGACTCGGCCCCCAGCCTGTGCAGGCGCAGAGCAAAGGCCAGCAGAATTCCGCCCAGGGCCATCCAGCGCGCACGGTTCGGTATGGGGGCGGAGTTCAGCGTGTGAGATAGGCGGGTCATAGGCTGAAATGCTATCACGGGTCTGGGGTGTGGGCAAAACCGGCGGCGATTCCGGGCTATGCGTCAATCGATAGAAGCGCCCGATACTGTTGGACGATTATATCGACCGATCTTATCCACCGGTTCTATCGTCCGCTTCTATCGTCGCCTTCCGTGCCCTACTTTGCGTTCCCCCGGCTTGTGGGTACAATAGACGGTATGTCTACCATCAGCCAACCGCTGGAATCTCTCAGCAGGCTCTCCGTCAACCGGTCATTGCTGGCACGGCTGTTAACGGTTGCCCAGATCGGGGCTATTTTGTTTGTGCTCTGGTTAGCCTGGAATCTGACCGCCATCCCGGTCGTCGTCACTGTGGACGGCCTGACTGAGCCGGTCTATACCCATCGGCGCACCCTGGCCCCGCTTCTGGCCGATATGGGTATTGCCCTCGATCCAGCGGATCGACTGACCCCTGCGCCCACAACCCGGCTGCGCTCCGGCCTGACTGTCGTGCTGGAGCGCGCCCGGCCTGTGCGTCTGCTGGCCGATGGACGGGATGTGTCCGTGCGTACCTGGGCCACTACCGCACGGGAAGCCCTGACCGCGGGCGGCATTGCCGTGGATGACTACGACCAGGTGCTGCTGGCTGGCAAGCGCATCGGGCTGGATGCACCCCTGCCCGCCCGGGTGCGGACGGTGACACCGCCCACCTATGGCCGGGAGTATGAGTGGGAAGGGCTGCGTACCGAATCACTGCAACTACGGGTCTTTCGGGCGATCCCGATTACTGTGGATGACGGCAATGTGCCCTTTGTCATCCGCACCACAGCCCAGACAGTGGGCGAAGCTCTGCTCGAAGCTGAATTGACAATCTATCTGGGCGACAAAGTGCAGCCGAGCCTGGGCAGCCCGGTCAGCACAGGGCTGCGGGTCTTTATCCAACGCAGCACGCCGGTCAGCCTGCGCGCGGATGGGCAACTGCTCAAGACCCGCACCCGGGGGCGCACGGTGGGCGACGCTCTGACCGAAATGGGGCTGAGTGTGGCCGGTCTGGACCAGATCACACCGCCGCTGGAAAGCGAACTCTATGACAACGCAGAGATTCGCATTGTGCGGGTGCGGGAAGATGTGGAGGTGGAGGAGGACATTGTGCCCTTCGAAACGGTCTTCCGCCCGGATGCCAATCTGCTGATCGACAATCAACAATTGGTGACATCTGGGGCCGAGGGGATTACCCGCAGCCGCTATCGGGTGCGCTATGAGGATGGGGTGGAGGTCGAGCGCATACTGCAGGACAAATGGCAGGCCCAGCAGCCCGCCCAGCGGGTCATCGCCTATGGCCAGCGCATTGCCCCCCAGACTTTTACCGCGGCCAATGGGCAGGTCTATACCTACTGGCGCAAAATACGCATGTCGGCCTCCAGCTACAGCGCGGGGACAGCCGGCGTCTCGCCCGATGCGCCCTGGTATGGCAAAACACGCACAGGTGATACGATGCGCTTTGGCATTGTGGCAGTTGATCCTGCGATTGTACCCCTCCGCTCCCAGGTTTACGTGCCGGGCTATGGGGTTGGCGATGCCCTGGACACTGGCTCGGCTATCCGCTCCAAGCGCATCGACCTGGGCTACGATGACAGCAATCTGGTGCTTTGGCACAGATGGGTGGATGTCTATCTGCTCTGGCCGCCGCCGCCCACATATCAGATCACTTGGGTGGTTCCCAATTGGCCCGTAGAACCCAAATAACAGATATTGGGGATTGGATATTTCGTTATGACGAATGTCCGCCGATCGAAGTCGATTTCGCACTGACGAAATATCTAATATCCAATACCCGCTACTTTTTTCAATGACCAACACTGAACGCACATCCTCTCTCGTCTACCTCCTTCTTGGCCTGGTGCTGCTGGCCGGGTTGACGCTGCGCACCTGGAATGTGCGTTTTGATGAGGGTATGGGCAGCCACCCGGACGAACGCAGCACGGCCTGTTTCTACGCCTCTTCGATTGGCTGGCCCAGTAGCTGGGAAGAGTTCAAAGACCCCCAGGCCAGCCCATTGAACCCCCTGTGGGATCGCAACGAGCAGCGGCGGCGCAGCTTTACCTACGGCCATTTCCCCCTCTACCTGGGCGTCGCCACCGGCGAGATTCTGCATAAACTGGCCCCTGTGGCCAAAGTGCTGCCGGTGTCGGAGAAGATCGTCACCCAAATGCGACTGGCCAACAGCGGCTGCGAAGTGGCGGTGGCTGGTCGTCTGCTGATGGCCCTGCTCGATACGCTGACGATCTTTCTGCTCTTTCTCCTGGGCCGTCGACTCTTCGGCCCGTGGACTGGTCTGCTCACCGCCGCCCTCTACGCCTTCACAGCCCAGGCTATTCAGCTCAGCCACTTTTTCGCAATGGACCCGGCCAGCACGACCTTTACGGTGCTGGCTGTCTTTGGCGGGGTGCTGATGGTGCAGGATCGCTCCTGGCGGGGCGCGCTTCTGGCAGGCATCGGCGCGGGGCTGGCCATCTCCTCGAAATTCAGTGCACTGCCGATTCTGGCCGCACCGGTGACAGCCGCGCTGGTTGTGGGCTGGCTGGCGTCGCGCACTCCCTCCCCAGGAATGGGGGAGCGTCGCGGCGGTGGGGGTGTAGGAAAAGTTCTTGTCGGCGCTGTCCTGGCTCTGCTTCTGGCGGCTGTCACCTTCACAGTCACCAGCCCCTACGCTGTTCTGGACTGGCAGAATTTCATCCAGGCTACACTTGTGGAACAGGGAGCGATGGTGCGGGGCATCGCCGACTTCCCCTTTACCCGTCAATACCGCAACACAACCCCCTATCTCTATTTTGTTGAACAGCAGGTGGTATGGGGGATGGGCCTGCCGTTGGGACTGGTGGCCCTGGCGGGTAGCCTGTGGGCGCTGGTGCGGCTGGCAATCGGCAAAGCCAGCCCTGGCGAATGGATCGTCTGGAGTTGGGTCGTCCCCTACTTTGGCATAACCGGCGCGTTCCTGGCTAAATTCAACCGCTATATGAGCCCGGTGCTGCCTTTTGTCGTCCTTTTTGGTGCGGCGCTGGCTGTGTGGCTTGCGGGAAGGCTGAAGTTACCCAACCGTCCAATCGCCCAATTACCCTTCTCCTTCCTCCGTCCTCTTGGCTGGGTTTTGGCTGCTGTCGCTCTGTTCGGCGGCATCTTCTGGTCCGTGGCCTATGTCAACGGCGTCTACGGACACGAGCATACGTGGCTGACAGCCAGCCGCTGGGTCTATGCCAATGCGCCTCGGGATTCGATTATTCTGTGGGAATCCTGGGACGATCCCCTGCCCAAGGATATCCCCGGCGAAGATGGCACGGATATGGGCCGGGCTGGGCTGCGCCACATCGACTGGTCGCCCTATGAGGAGGATACGGCTGAGAAGTATGAGATTCTGAAAGAAAAGCTGCGGGAAGCTGATTTTGTCATCTACAGTTCCAAGCGAATTTACGGCAGTGTGGACGAACTGCCCGAACGCTATCCGATGACCACCCGCTACTACGATTTGATGTTCGGCGAGCAGTTGGGCTTTGTCCACGCCGCGGAGGTCACGTCCCCGCCCCGGCTCTTCGGCCTCAGCTTTCCCGACGGCAGCGCGGACGAAAGCTGGAGTCTCTACGATCATCCCCAGGTTTCCATCTTTCAGAAGACCCGAGACCTGAGCGACGCTGAGTTTGACGCACTGCTCGGCGGCTCCTGGGAAGGGGCAATTCCCTGGTATCGGGGCAAGGATTCACCCCTCAGCCCTTTGCTGAATCTGGTCGGGCTGGGCAATAGCCCGGAGAGCGAAAAGTCTGGGCTGATCAACCGGATTGTGGCGCTGATACGGGGCGAAGAGCTGCCTGACTCCCAGCCATCCCTGCCCCCGCTGGAAGAACGGGCTGATCTCAGCCTGGGCGTGCCTTTGGCCGAATTGCCTCTGGTGGACAACTACCGCTGGAATGTAGCGGCCAGTGAGAGTCCCTGGCTGGCTGTGGGCTGGTGGTGGCTGGTGCTCTTTCTGCTCGGCCTGGCCAGTTGGCCCATCGCTTTTCTGCTTCTGGGCCGCCTGCGCGATCGGGGCTATCTCTTCAGCAAAGCCCTGGGCTGGCTGCTCTCTGGCTGGCTGCTCTGGCTCTGCGCCAGTGTCGGGATCGCCCAGAACAGTGTGCTCAACGCCTGGCTGGTGGCGGCTCTGGTCGGGGTGATCGGTCTGGCCCTGCTGGTCTGGCAGTGGCGGGAGATGAAAGGGTTTCTGGCCCGGATGTGGCCTCTGCTGCTGGTGGGCGAGGCGATCTTTGCCGTGGCTTTCGTCTTCTTTGTATTGATCCGTATGCAGAATCCCGACATCTGGCAGCCTTGGTTTGGCGGCGAGAAGTTTATGGAGTTCGCCTTCCTCAACGGCATTTTGCGCAGCCCGACTTTCCCGCCGGTGGACCCCCACTTTGCCGGGGGTTACATCAATTATTATTATTTCGGCATCTATCTGGTCGCCTATACGATCAAACTGACCGGCATCTACGCTGAGGTCGCTTTCAACCTGGCGATTCCGTCCCTCTTTGCGCTGACCGTCGTGAATGCCTTTGGGGTGGCCTATTCCGCTGTGGCAGGGAAGAGGTCAGCAGTTAGCAGTGCCCAATTATCAGTAATCAGTGACCAGTCGGCGGAGCCAGCCGTCCACAATTCGGTGTTGTCCTCTTCGGATGACAACACCGAACCCGCGCCCATTGCCGAAGCACCAGCCGCGCCCGTCGATGACATTCTGGACATCGACCTGTCGCGCCCATCGACGACAACCCAATCAACCAGTCAACCGGTCGCCCAATCACCCAATCAACCAATCAACCAGCCGCCTTCCCCTCCAATAACCCAATTACCCAATCACCTCCCCTGGCAGACTGGCCTCGCCTCGGCCCTCCTCGCCCCGCTCTTTGTGGCGCTCCTCGGCAATCTGGACGGCTTCGCGCAGGTCGTCAAGCGTCTGCTGGATTTGAGCCAGAGCAGCTTCGAGAGTGCGATTCCTGGTGTGCAGGTGGCTGTGCGTGCGGCCAGTGGATTCTGGCGGGTGGTGACGACCGATGCCCAATTGCCCGGCTACGATTTCTGGGCACCCAGCCGGGTGATACCCGCCACTATCAACGAATTTCCCTATTGGAGCTTCACTTTCGCTGATCTCCACCCGCATATGATCGGGATTCCTTTTTCGGTGCTCTTTTTGGGACTGGTGCTGGCTCTCTTGCGCAGCTACGACGTAAACTGGCGACAGAATTGGGGCCAGGGCCTTCTGCTGATCGGCGGCTTTGGGCTGCTGCTGGGAACTCTGGCCAGCATCAATCTATGGGAGTTGCCCACGTACTTTGGCCTGGGCGTGCTGGCCCTGGCCGTCAGCCTGCATCGGGGACGGGGACGGCTGCCTCTGCCTCTCCTCATCGGCGGCTCCGTCGGCTATCTGGCCGTGGCTTTTCTCACCTTTTTGCCCTTCTTCCGTAACTATCACAATGTGGGGGCAAGCGGCGTGGGGCTGGTCAACACGCCCGACGATTTGGGCGTCTGGCTGCTGATCTGGGGCTTCTTTGCCTTTGTGCTGGTCTCCTGGCTGCTGGTGAGCCTGCGGGACCCGGCCCGGATCGGCGATGCCAAACCCACGGGATTGGAGCGCTGGCTGGCCCTGGCCTGGGGCAATCTGGAGCGTCTGCCCCGGCTGCTCTACTGGCAGGCCCGGCTGGTGCGTTGGCCGACGCTGGGTTTCCTGGTGGGCATCTGGTGGATACCCTTCTTTGTCGTCGTCGGCGCGGGGCTGCTGATCTTCACAGAGCAGAAGGTGCTGGGGTTTTGCGTGCCTTTTCTGGCTATCGGTTTTCTGCTGCTCTGGCGACGGGGGCGGGCGGCTGATCCAGGCGCGCTGCTGGCGGGATTGCTGGCCGTCACCGGTTTTGCGTTGTTGGCCGGAACCCAACTGATCTTCCTGAAAGACTTTTTGCAGGGCGGCGATTGGTATCGGATGAATACGCTCTTCAAATTCTTCATTCAGGTCTGGGTGCTCTGGGGTGTCGCCGCGGCTGTGGCCCTGCCCCGCATTTTGGCCGATAGAACGCGGGGCGGGCGGATGGACGCGGATGAAGTCGAGACGCCCACTGCCCAATCCCCAATCTCCAATCCCCAATACCTCCACCCCCTATGGCTCACAATCTTTTCCCTTCTCCTCTTCGCCAGCCTGGCCTATCCCCTGTGGGGAACCGCGGCCCGGCTGGATCAGCGGCTAGTTGGCTGGCGTCCGCCCATCGGCACGTTGAACGGGCTGGACTTTATGAACGAGGGGGTCTATACCTGGCCCGACGGCAACAACGCCATCGAATTGAGCTATGACAGGGCAGCTATCAACTGGCTGCTGGCGAATGTGCGGGGCAATCTGGTGGTAGCCGAATCGTCCACCTTGGAATACTACCGGGCCGGGGGCAGTCGGGTGGCTTCGATGACCGGCCTGAGCGGCGTGAACGGGATGCACGAGGGCGAGCAGCGCTGGGGCGAACTGGTGGGGGAACGGGGCGCACAACTGGGCGAATTCTGGAATACGGGCGACCTGGACCGCACCCGGCAACTGATCGATGAATTGGAGATTGCGCTGATTTATGTGGGCCAGTTGGAGCAATACGAACATCCCCAGGCCACGGCGAAATTCACGGAAATGGTTGCCAGCGGTGAATTGTCGGTCCTCTATTCCAACGATCGGGTCGCGATCTACGCGGTGACCGGGCGGCTGGTCCAACTGGCGGATGGGCAGTTTGTCCCCAATTATCAATAACCACGAAGTCACAAAGGCACAAAGAACTGCAAGAGATTTTGTTTGTTTTCTTTGTGGCTTTGTACCTTCGTGGTTGAAGAAATAGCGAACGGCGAAACCTGTGGCACAATTCAAATCGATAGTACTGGCCAGGCTATGGCAGTTCATCCCGGACCTGATCCAGTGGTGGATTATCTGGCTGCTGCGGCCCAAACTCTTTGTGGGCGTGAGCGGCGTGCTCTTCAACGATGCGGGCGAGGTGCTTCTGCTGCGCCATCGCTTTCATCACCGCTATCCCTGGGGACTGCCCGGCGGTCTGATGGAGCGGGGCGAAAATTTAGTGCAATGTTGGCAGCGAGAGGTGCGGGAGGAGACGAATCTGACCGTCGCCGTCGATCGACTGGTCGCCCAGCGCACTACTGCGCTGAATATTGACTTCATTCTGCAGGGGCGGATTACCGGTGGCGAGATTGTTCTCGATTCTACCGAGATTCTGGAAGCTGCTTTCTTCCCGCCCGATGGGCTGCCTGCTGAGTTGCACAAGAACCACCGGCTTGCCATCCTGAATGCGTTGGATGGACAGTCGTTGTTGGCATTCTAATTATTAGCCGAATTATCGAACGAAATCCCATTTTATGGCTCCACTGCAAAAAGGCTAAAAACCGAGTTTTTGAGACCGAATCGCTCCTGAAAATCCGGGCGATCTGCACAAAAAACTCGGTTTTTGCAGTAGACTCATTTTGTCCTACGCGGATGGTTTATGGCTGCAATCATTTCTGACTTTCTTATCTGGTATCTGATCGTACAACTCATCTCTCTGGCCAGCCTGCCCTTAGCACTGCGCCTCTTTGTCAACCTGCCGGATCGGGGCTATGCCTTTGCCAAAAGCCTGGGCATTCTGCTCGTTGGTGTGATCCTCTGGCTGGGGACGAGCTACGGTGTTCTGCGCAACGAGGCAGGTGGCGCGTGGCTTGCCCTGGCACTTGTGGCGGTGTTAAGCGTCGCGGTAGGCCGGGATGAGATCGCTCGGCTGTGGCGGGAGCGACAGCTTCCCTTTGCCGGTGGCTGGCGCTATCTGCTGGGCGTGGAAGCGCTCTTTCTGGTCGCCTTCGTCCTGTGGACACTGGTGCGCGCCTACGATCCCGGCATCAACCACACCGAACAGCCAATGGACCTGATGTTTATGAATGGCATCTGGACCAGCCCCACTTTTCCGCCCCGAGACCCCTGGCTGGCGGGCTACGCCATTAGCTACTACTATTTCGGCTACTGGCTGCTGATAACCCTCACCCACCTGACCGGGCAAGTGCCGGAGGTCGCCTACAATCTGGGCCAGGCCTGCTGGTTTGGACTGTTGCTGTTGGGCAGCTTTGGGGTGGGATACAATCTGCTGATGGCGGACGGCGGACAGCGGACCGCAGACGGCGGACGGAGCGCAGCGGTCGGCGGTCTGTTGTCCGCTGTCGCCATCGGTGTCACAGGCAATTTGCAGGGCATTCTGGAATGGCTCTATGCCCAGGGCGTGAATATCGACGGCTTGACCCGCTTCTTTGCTGTGCGCAACTTCCCCACCGACGCACGGCTGACAAACCTTTGGCACATCGACAACGGCTGGTGGTGGTGGCGCAGCAGCCGGGTGCTCTCCGACAGCACACTCCTGGGCGATCACATCGAAGTTATCGACGAATTCCCCATCTTCAGCTACATTCTGGGCGACAACCACCCCCACGTCCTGGCTATGCCCTTCGTGTTGCTGGTGGTGGCCCTGGCCCTGAATCTCTTTCTAATGCGGAATGCAGAAGTCGGAATGGGGAATGGGGAAATCGTCACTCGCAACTCGCAATTCGCAATTCGCGATCTGCGCGCTCTGATTCCCCTGGGACTCTCTGGCCTGATCCTTCTCGTCGTCACCGCGGGTGGGCTGATCTTTTTCAACACCTGGGATTTCCCGCCCTACTGGCTACTGCTCACTCTCTGCGCCCTGTGGGTGACAAAGACAAGATTCGGCACAGGGCGCGGCCTCTGGCTGGCCGCGGGGCTGGCCGGGACTGTGCTGGTGGGTGGGCTGATCGTCTACTTCCCCTACTTTCTCAGCGCGCAGAGCCAGGCGGGGGGCGTTGTGCCCAACTTTTTCAACCCGACCCATCTGCCCCAATTTCTGCTGATGTTCGGCCATTTTTTGCTGGGCGTGGGCAGTCTGCTGCTGCTGGCTTGGGGTGAGCGGAGGCCGAAGTTGCTGGTTCTGGCAGTCAGCGCTGGCATTGTGCTGGGCCTTCCGATTCTATTCCTGCTGGGCAGTCTGGCGATTGCAAACGGCACAGAGGGTGGACGCTCTCTGCTGGAACGAATGCCCCTGGCCCCGGAAATGACCAGCTACCCCGCGGCCATCGTGGCCCGCTGGCTGGCCCGTCCGTGGACATTTCTGCTGCTGGGCATTCTGATTGCACTGGTGACGGCGCTCCTCTGGCAACGCTTCACTAACACCGACGACGATACGACTCCCTCCCCTGGAACGGGGGAGGGCCGGGGTGGGGGTGCTTCGGGTGGGGGTTCTTCCGCCACAACTTTTGCACTGCTCCTGGCCGGGATCGGTCTGCTGCTGGTCTTTGCACCGGAGTTTGTCTATCTGCGCGATAACTTTGGCTCGCGCATGAATACAGTTTTCAAATTCTACTATCAGGGCTGGCTGCTGCTGGGACTGGTCGGTGTATTCGGGATTGTGCGCTCCTTACAAGTGCGACGGACCGACAGAAATTTGGCCGCGCCTCTTCTTGGCGGGCTGGCGCTCTTGCTGATTTTTGCTGCTTTGATCTATCCTGTAGCAGGCACTTACACAAAAGCCAACCACTTCCGGGGCGATCCGACTCTCAACGGCTTGGCCTATGTGGGTTCAGACGAACTGGCTGTCATCGACTGGCTGCGCGCCAACACCCCAGCGGATGCGCTTGTGCTGGAGGGCAAAGGGGGCAGCTATCGGGCCGAAACCGCCCGTCTGAGCGCGGCCACCGGGCGGGCGACGCTGCTCGGCTGGGACGGCCACGAATCTCAGTGGCGGGGGGAAGCCTATGGGGCGATGGCCCAGGGGCGACCGGAGGCGTTGGACGGCGTATACCGGAATTCTTCGGCGGAAGGACTGCAAGCTGTGTTGGACGAATGGCGGATTGCTTTCGTCGTCGTCGGCCCCGCCGAGCGCAATCAGTACGGCATCCCGCCGGGGGTGGAAGATCGGCTGGGCCAGGTGATGGAGTTAGCTTTTGAAATGGGCGATTATCGCATTTACCGACAGAAAAAATGAGAAGAACTGTATTGGTCAGGTAGATGTTGAAATTCAACGCAAAGACGCAGGGACGCAAAGGGCGCAGAGAACAGCTTTGCGTCTTTCCATCTTTGCGCCATTGCGTTGAGGATCGGCAAATCAAGCTGTTGTTGACCAATACAAAAAATAAGAAGAACTGAACTTCGCTTTTTAGGAACTCTTTGTGAACAAACCGCTTGCGGCTACACAGCCGTCTGAACCGATTTCTGCTACTTACCCAACTGCCGGGCTGACGATTGAGCAGGCGCTCTACGGGCTGCTTCTGTTGGCTGCCCTGCTGCTACGCTTCCTGCGTCTGGAAAGCGCCGCGCCCCTCAACCCGTTGGAGGCCGGACAGGCGTGGGTCGCCTGGGCTGGGAGTGTTGGACACGAGGGGATGATTCCCGCCCTGGCCCATTCCCCGCTGCTACACACGGTCCAGCGCTTTCTCTTCTGGCTGACCGACGGCGGCGGGGATGGCTGGGCGCGGGCCGTGCCTGCGCTGGTGGGCGGGCTGATGGTGCTGCTGCCCTGGCTGTTGCGGGATGCGGTGGGCAAACCCGCCGCACTGATTCTGGCCCTGCTGCTGGCGTTGGACCCCTGGCTGCTTACTTTCAGCCGTACCGGTGACGGCGCGATTCTCTCTGCCGGGCTGGGCCTGCTGTTGCTGGCCGGATTTGTGCGCGGGGAAGGACTCTCGGCCAACGGACGGCGGGGACTGGCGGTTGTAGTCGGTCTCTTTATCATCAGCGGCCCTCTGGCCTGGCTGCTGTTACCGGTGATGGTCGGCGCGTTTCTGCTCTTCGGGCAGACTGCTGTTTGGCCGAGTGAACAGAGCGAGCGCGCCCAACTGCTTACCATTGCCGGGGTGACGGTTGTGGCTGGCTCCACCGGCCTTCTGTCCCACTGGGACGGTCTCGGCGTCATCAGCACAAGCCTGACCGTTGCCCTGGATTCCCTGCGTACGGATGGGGGCTATTCGCTCAACTGGGCGCTCCTGCGGCTGGCCGTGGATCAGCCCCTGACGCTCGTCGTCGGACTCTCCGGCCTCATCGCCCTCTGGCTGAAAACTCCTTCTATCTCTGCCCCAGAAGAAACTGACAACGAGACATCTCCTCCCTCCCCCAAAATGGGGGAGGGCTGGGGTGAGGGTTCTTGGGGTGAGGGTTCCTGGCGTTTCCTCCTCACCGGCTGGTTTGTCTGGGGGCTGCTCCTGCTCCTCCTGCCGGGGCGCAACCCGATGACGCTGCTGGTGATCGGCCTGCCTCTGCTGATTAGTGCGGCTCGCACGGGGGCGCGACTGTTGGCCTATGCCACCCGCCGGGTCAATTGGCAAGATGGATCACTGATCGGGGCGACGCTGGCTGTTTTACTGGTGACGACCGCCTTCTGGACCAACCACTACAGCAACGAATGGGGCAATGGGGACTTCGACCCGCTGACACTTTTTTTCTACGGAATTGTGCCCATCCTCTGCCTCTTTTTCGTCTGGTGGGCAGGCTGGCGCACGAGCAGTCAAATTTTTGTGCTGATCGGGCTGCCGCTGTTGCTATTGGCCTCCCTGAGCAGCGGATGGTCCCTGAACCAGCCGGGGGAGACGACAAAAGGCAGCGCTCTCTTTGCCCAGGTCGCCCAGCCGGGCCTGATGGCACTGGTCCAGGATGTGGAGACGCTCAGTTCCCTGCGTGCGTTGGACCCATACGAAGCGCCGGTACTGGTGGATGTGGCCCCGGAATTGCAGCCGCTGCTGGGCTGGAATCTGCGCTCTATGCGCCAACTGCGCTTTGTAGATGGGGTCAACCCCGCCTTTTTAACCGATGCAGCCGCCCTGGTAATTGGGAATGAGGCCACGGCTTCCTCCCTGCCCGGCGGCTATATGGGCAGCGATTATCCAGTGTTGCAGCGCTGGCTGCCCACCGACTTGACCGGCGCCGGACCGACGGCCCGCTGGATTTTGTTGCGTGAATTGAAGACTACCCCACCCACCACAAGCGTTGTGCTGTGGGCCAGAGAGGAATAGAAATGGTACGCGAAGAACTTGCCTCCGTATCTGTCGATGTAGCGAGCGAAGTTTCGACTGACCGCCCGTCTTTGCTGGAGCGTCCCCTGTCCGGGCTGCTGCGCCTCAATTGGGAGAGCGCCGCCTGGATTGCAATTTTTGTGCTGGCAGTCGTCAGCCGTTTTTATGATCTGGGCGCACGGGCGATGAGCCACGACGAGAGCCTGCACGCTGTCTACTCCCTGGACCTCTTCCGTCAGGGCAGCTATCAGCACAATCCGATGATGCACGGCCCTCTGCTTTTCCATATCAACGCCTTCTTCTACTCCCTCTTTGGCGTCACCGACGCCACCACCCGTATCTTCCCCGCGCTGAGCGGCATCGCTGTGGTGATGATGGCCTGGTTCTATCGGCGCTGGATCGGGCGCACGGGCGCACTGTTGGCCGGATTTTTTCTGCTCATCAGCCCTAGCCTGCTCTTCCACAGCCGCTACATACGCAACGATATTTTTATCGCCCTCTTTGGGATGATCTGGGCCTATGGAATGTTCCGCTATCTGGAAGAGCGGCGGGCCAAATGGCTCTATCTGATGGCGACCGGTATGGCTTTTGCTTTCATCGCCAAAGAAAATGCGTTTATGACAGGCGCGCTCTTTGGCGCGTTTATCGGCGGGCTGGCCCTTTGGCGCAGTCTGGGCAAGCGGGCATTTGTAATCGGTGGGCTGGGCGGGCTGGCTGTGCTGGCTTTTCTCTTCCGCCCGGAGGAGGGCAGCGGACATACCCTGGCCCTGGCTATTGTGGGTGTGACTCTGCTGGCCGCGGTGGGACTGCTCATCTTTGATCTGCGCCAGGCTGGTTGGCGGCGCTTTCTTGCCCTGCCGGAGATGGACCTGGCGATTGTGATGCTTACGCTGGTTCTCCCCTTCACCGCGCCCCTCGGCTATCTGGTGCTGCCCTGGGAAAAGGTGGACTGGTCGGCGCCTTCCATTACACCGGAGGGGGTGGCCCGCTGGGCGCTGCTGGTGGGGATTATGACCATCGCCGCGATTGGGGTTGCCTGGTATTGGTTCTCGGCAGCGGAGCGGGACGAGGACGAATCGCCCCGGCCCACGCTGATGGCCTGGGCCGGGCTGATGATCTTTTTCTGGGCGATTGAAATTGTCTTCTTCACCACATTTTTCACCAATCCTCTGCGCGGGCTGGCCACGGGGATTGTGGGGAGTCTGGGCTATTGGATCGGCCAACAGGCGGTGCAACGGGGCAGCCAGCCCTGGTACTACTACGGGCTGCTGACAGTTCTCTACGAATTTTTGCCCGCATTGCTGACCGCAGGCGGAGCAGTGGCGATTCTGCGCGGTCTGTTTGGGGGGCAATGGGTGGCGACACCGGCAACGGATTTGCCCGCTGGTCTGGCGAGTTCCCCGGCAGCGGCTACATCGGCTGTTGCCAAACCCAAAGTCCAACCCGAAAACAGTTCGCTTTTACTGTCGCCCAAAGATGCGAGTATCTATTTTGTGCTCTTTCTGGCTGCTTGGGTGGTGGGCGCGTGGGTGGCCTATTCCTATGCGGGCGAAAAGATGCCCTGGCTGCTGACCCACATTGCCCAGCCGATGGCGATTTTGGGCGGCTGGTGGCTGGGGACTGTTTTCAGCCACACGAACTGGGCGGATGTGCGGGCCAAGCAGGGCTTCTGGCTGCTGCTGCTTCTGCCTGCCCTGGGCTTTTCTCTGCTCAATCTGGGCAAGGCTGGCCTGCCCTTTGCCGGGCGAGATGTGGAGAGTCTGGGATCGACAGTGCGCTTCTTCCTGGCCCTGGCCGCCAGTGGGGGGCTGCTCTATGCGGGCTGGCGGTGGATTCAACGGGGCGGACTGGCCCTGGCCCTGCGTCTGTCGGCCATCGGCATCACCGCCATTCTCGTGCTGCTCACCGTCCGTTTCAGCTATATGCTCACGTATGTCAACTACGATATGGCGACCGAATATCTGGTCTATGCCCACGCAGCGCCGGACGTCAAACGGGCGCTGAACGAAATCGACACTATCAGCCGCCGCACAGTGGGCGAACGGGAGATTCGGGTGGCCTACGACGACGATGTGGCCTGGCCGATGAGCTGGTATATGCGCTTCTATCCCAACAATGTTTTCTATGGCAAGAATCCCTCGGCGGATTCTATGAGCGCGCCGGTGGTGCTGGTGGGCAGCGCCAACTACGACAAAGTGGAGCCGTATTTGCAGCGGGACTACGTGAGCCGGAACTATCGGCTGGTCTGGTGGCCGGATGAGAGCTACAAAGGCGAGTGGGACGCGGAGGCCGGGCGATCCAGGGGGTTGACGCTGGACCAGATTCGGGACGCGTTGACCGATCCCGCGCGCCGCTCCCGGCTCTGGCAAATCTGGTTCTACCGCAACCATCCCGGCGAGACGGTGACGGCCTGGTCCCATCGCCACGAGTTTCGTATGTACGTGCGCCGGGACATTGCCCAGATCGTCTGGGATTTGAGTGTGACCCCCACCGACGCCATAGCGTCAACGGCTGGGCCGGTCTTTGATTACGAAGAGATCGATCGTTCGGCCCAGACCGTCTATTCGGGTGTCTTCGACAATCTGCCTATGCTTCAGCCCCGGGATGTGGCTGTGGGTGCAGATGGCACGCGCTATATTGTCGATACGGGCAACAATCGCATTGTCGTGCTGGATCAGACGGGCAATTTCGTGCGCGCCTTTGGCAGCACCTGCTTCCTTTCGGATGGGGAAGCAGGCCAGTGTGTGGACCCGGACGGCACCAGCGGTCCTCTGGAATTGGGCGACGGCCAGTTCCGCGAGCCGTGGGGCGTGGCCGTGGGACAGGACGGCACGCTCTTTGTGTCCGACACCTGGAATGGGCGGATTCAGGTCTTCGATGCCCAGGGCAATTTCCTGCGCAAGTGGGGCGCATTCAGTATCATCGACGGCGACAACCGGGACCCGTTTGCCCTCTTTGGCCCCCGGGGGCTGGCCATCACACCCGCTGGGAATCTGCTGGTGGCGGACACGGGCAACAAGCGCATTATGGAATATACGCCAGAAGGCGAGTATGTGAATCAGGTGGGGGGCGGCGGTGTGGTGCTGGGCCGCTTTGAGGAGCCGGTGGATGTGGCGGTGGATCCGCGCACAGGCGCGGTCTATGTGGCGGACATCTGGAACCGGCGCATTCAGTTGCTCACCCCGGCCCTGGAAGCCATCGAGGAGTGGCCCGTGCCCAGTTGGGAGAGCAAGGACATCTGGGACAAAGCCTATCTGGTTGTGGATGGCAACGGTACGCTCTATGCCTCGGACCCGCAGTTCTCCCAGGTCTACATCTACGACGTGGACGGCAAACTCCAATCGTCCTTTGGCAAATACGGCGTGGAACTCAACCGTTTCGCCAAACCCAACGGTCTTGCCATCGATCCCACCGACAATTCCCTGCTGGTGGCGGATGCGGACAACAACCGGGTGATGGTCTTTGCAGGGCAGTAGAGCGTCGGGCAGAGATGTGTCGCCAGATAAAAAGGATTGAAAATTGTGAAAGCGATTGTTGCAGAAGAATACGGCACGCCTGACGTTCTTCGGTTGACGGAGGTGGAAAAGCCTGCCCCGAAGGATAATGAGGTGTTGGTGAAAGTCCACGCCGCCTCCCTGAATGCCTACGACTGGCATATGCTGACAGCCGACATCTTTCTGGTACGCGTGGGGGGACGCGGGCTGCGGCGCCCCAAATATCCTATCCTCGGCGCGGATATAGCGGGGACAGTAGAAGCGGTGGGCAGTCGCGTCACCCAGTTCCGCCCCGGCGACCCGGTCTATGGGGATTGCGCCGGCCACGGAAATGGTAGCTTTGCCGAGTATACGACACTTCCCGAAAGTGCCCTCGCACCCAAACCGGCCAACCTCTCCTTTGCCCAGGCCGCGGCTGTGCCGATGGCTGGGGTCACGGCCCTGCAGGGGTTGCGGGATGTGGGGCAGATTCGGCCCGGCCAAAGGGTGCTCATCAACGGCGCGTCGGGTGGTGTGGGGACTTTTGCCGTGCAGCTTGCCAAATGGTCCGGTGCAGAGGTCACTGCTGTGTGCAGCACCCGCAATGTGGAACAGGCCCGCACTCTGGGCGCGGATTACGTCATCGACTACACAGCAGAAGATTTTACCCAAAGCGGCCAACAATACGACCTGATCCTGGCGGCCAACGGCTATCACCCCCTTTCATCCTATAAACGCGCCCTGGCTCCCAAAGGCATTTATGTGATGGCCGGGGGGGCAATGGCCCAGATATTTGGGGCCGTGCTGCTCGGTGGGTTGATGTCCATTGGTGGACAGAAGAAGATGACAAATGTGTCGGCCAAGATGAACCGGGCCGATTTGGAAGTCCTCACCGGTCTGCTGGAAAGCGAAAAAGTCGTGCCTGTCATCGACAGAACCTACGCGTTGAGCGAAGTCCCCGACGCCATGCGTTATTTGGGCGAGGGGCACGCTCGCGGCAAAATTGTGATTTCCATCTCCGCTCCTATCTCTGGGCCTGCTCCCCGGCGATGAGCGACTTGCGCCTGCGGCTGACCGATAGCGGGCTGACCTGGCTCGGCTTACTGGTCACAGCCTGGGGCGTGATGTTAGTGCGTGGGTCAGAGGTGCTGGGGCGGCCCCACGGCTGGATGTGGTGGCTGCTGGCCCTGGGCGCAGGGATGGCTGGTTGGGGACTGTGGCGTATGGCGCGCTGGCTGCCCGAAGCGTCGCCGGTCGCCACGCCTGAAAACCCGGCTCCTGACCGGCGGCGTCGTTGGGGGCTGCTCTGCCTGCTGGCCGGAGTGGGTATAGGCGGATGGGGGGTGCTCCGTCTCTGGCCCGACATTCACGACTGGCAAGGGACACCCCTGGCCTGGGCTGCGGCCCTGCTGCTGATCGCTGTGGGCGGCTGGCTATTGGGGACAGCGGGCCAGCCCAGCCGAGACTTTGGGCCGGGGCTGCTTCGGACAGACCCCCAACCCTTCCCCCGCTGGCTGGAACTCCTCCTCTTTTCGCTGATTCTGCTCCTGGCCCTGGGCGTGCGCATCTACCGGCTGGACGAAATCCCCCCGGCCCTCTACGTGGACGAGACAAACGCTGCGGTGGACGCCCTCTATCTGCTGGAAGGGCGGCAGGATTCCCCCTTTGCCACGGGCTGGTACGAGACGCCCAACGGCTATATCTATTATTTGGCGGGTCTCTTCAAGCTCTTTGGGGCCAACTATTGGACGCTGAAGGCCGCCTCGCTGATCCCCGCTCTGTTGACGATCCCCGCGGTCTTCTTTCTGGGACGCTATCTCTACGGCTCTCTGGCCGGGCTGGCCGCGATGTATCTGCTTGCCATCAGCCGCTGGCACATGACCCTGAGCCGCTGGGGGTGGAACGAACTGATGCCGCCCCTCTTCCAGACTGTGGCGACATTCCTCCTCATCCGCGGGCTGCGGGAACGGCGTGCCCTGGACTACGCGGCTGGGGGGCTGATCAGCGGGCTGATGATCTACACGTATCTGAGCAGCCGCCTTGCCCTGCTCACTTTGGCCCTCTTCGCCCTCTACTGGCTGCTGGCGGACCCGGATGGGCCGGTGGTGGCGCTGAACCGGCACGCGGTGGGGCTGCTGCTTTTTGCACTGGCCGCGCTGGTGGCAATGGCTCCGTTGCTCACCACCTATGCCACCAATCCCTTCCTTTTTTTTAACCGCTCTGCCGAGATTTCGATCTTCAACGAAATGGCCCAGGCTGACTCCTGGCAACCCTTGCGTGAAAATCTGTGGCGGCACGTCCAGCTATTCTATCAGTTGGGCGATCCGGTGGGACGGCAGAATCTGCCCGGCGAACCCCAGACCGATCCTCTGACCGGGACGCTGCTGGCAATCGGGCTGGCCTACGGATTGTTCGCCTGGCGGGATCGGCGGCGTGGGCTGCTCTGGCTCTGGCTGGTGGTGGCCCTGGCAGGTGGCTTTCTCAGCGAATTGCACGTTAATTCGCCCTTTACCCCTGCCTATGTGGTATCGCCCAACTCCTACCGCACCCTTTCGGCGCTGATTGCAGTGGTGCTGATCGCCGGTGATCTGTTCAGCCGTCTGGTGCGCAGCCTCGCGTGGATTGTGCCCACCCACATTCCACCCGCGGCTGATCGCTGGGCCAGGGCCAGCATTGGTGTGGGGCTTCTGCTGATGCCTGCCGCCTGGGAACTGCCCCTCTATTTCGGTGCCCAGGCTGATTCGGGTGCTCATCCGCTAATACTTTGAAATAGACATGGGGTCACCTTTTTGCTAAATTTTTGGCTTCGAGACCAAACGTAGCGAAAGGCAACCCCATGAGAAAGGCGAAAGACTGGGGACAACCGTGC
>JAUIHI010000033.1 GCA_030432295.1 Anaerolineae bacterium
CCCCGGCATGCGTTGGTCCCGCACCGGGGCCGAGAATCTCCTCCCCATTCGGGCTGCCGTCCTCAGTGGTCGCTTCGACCAAATCTGGGCTGCCTCCAAAAACTTGCCACCAACTTGAATTACACCCCACAGAACGACAATCCTTGACTCACACCAGAAGCACGACTACAATTGAGTCGATAAAGGAAGAATCCGAATGGGGTCAGGGAGATGCGTATTTCTGGGCTGATCTGGCTGGAAGAAATTGAAGACAAGCTTTACAGCAAGCATAGCGTGTCTCCTTCTGAGGTGCGCGAAGCTCTCGTAAATGATCCCCAATTTCGGTTTGTCGAAAAGGGGCATCGCTCTGGCGAAAATGTTTATCTGGCGTTGGCGCGTTCCGATGCAGGACGCTATCTGATTATCTTTTTCGTCTACAAAACCGATCGTCGGGCTTTGATTCTATCCGCTCGGGATATGACTCGTGCAGAGAGGCGACAATATGAACGATAATAAAAGCTCAATTTCCCAGGCAGAATCCTATCGAGAGATTGGGGAATTTTGGGATACTCACGACGCAGCAGACTTTTGGGATGCAACAGAGCCAGTCGAATTCGAGGTTGATATTCAGTCTGAAATCCGTTATTACGCTCTGGATAAGGAGTTGGCAAAACGTATGCAGCAAATTGCCGGTAATCGAGGCATTACTGCCGAAACATTGCTAAACCTGTGGGTGCAGGAAAAGGTGACAAATGAACTGGTCACTTTAGCGGCCCAATAATCCATACAGAGAAGATATCCCCATGCCCCTGTCCCTGCCCACCACCTTTGCCTTCAGCCAATCGAGCCTGCAAGCCTATGCCAACTGTCCCCGCCGCTTCTGGCTGGCCTATGTGGAGCAGTTGCACTGGCCCGCGCTGGAGACCAAACCTTTCGACGCCTACGAAGAGCAGATGCGTCTGGGCAGCCGTTTCCATCAGGCCGTGCGCCGGGCCGAGACCGGCTTTGACCCGCAGTTGTTGGCTGACACCCTCGACTATCCGTTGGATGAATGGTTCGCTGCCTATACCCGCCACCGGCCCGACGACCTGCCCAGCCAATTTGTGGCCAGCGAGCAGGTGTTGAGCATCCCCTTTGGCAACGAAAATGGCCGTTACCGGCTGGCCGCCCGCTACGATCTCATCGCCGCGGAACGGGACGAGGAGAATGCCCGGGCAGTCATTATTGACTGGAAGACCACCAGTCGACCCACCCGCCGTTCCCGCTTGCAGGAGCAGTTGCAGACAGTCGTCTACCCCTTTGTGCTGGTGGAAGCCAGCGAGAGCCTGCCTTGGGGACCCCTGCTCCCCGAACAGGTGGAGATGCGCTACTGGTTCACTGCCGCGCCGGACGAGCCGGTCATCTTCCGCTACAGCGCGGACCTGCACGCGGCCAACCGCACGCGACTGCAAGGATTGCTGGCCGAAATGCTGGCGGGCAGCGTCCAGGCTGACTTCCCTAAAGTGCCTGACACGGAGCAGAGTCGCCAGCATCTCTGCGCTTACTGTGTCTACCGTTCCCGCTGCGACCGGGGCATCGACGCGGGGGATCTGGCCCAGGTGGACGATGCCGACTTCTTTGTAGTAGACTTGGAGAGCAGCCTGGAATTTACACTGGATGATGTAGAAGCAATGGCCTTTTGATGTGGTAGATAGTGGGAGGCAAAAATGATAACCCGTCTCCAAGTGAGCGGTTTTAAAAATCTCGTAGATGTGGATGTTCGCTTCGGTCCATTTACTTGTATTGCTGGCGCGAATGGGACAGGCAAGTCTAATCTGTTAGACGCAATTCAGTTTTTGAGCAGACTTGCCAGTGAGCCGTTTGTCAACGCTGCTTCATCGATTCGCGCTGATGATCCGAAATCTTCCTCTCCTCAAAGTCTATTTCATCGCGTCGGAAATTCGTATGACAATCAGATGTCATTGTCAGTCGAGATGATTATTCCTGCGGAGGGTGTGGATGATTTGGGTCAACCAGCCAATGCAAGTATTACTTTTGTCAGATATTCTATTGAACTCTCTTATCGTATGGATGAAAATCTACCTTCTCTGGGCGCATTCAGGTTGCAACGGGAGGAGTTGGAGCACATCAATATCGGTGATGCGTCTCGGCACATCCAATTTCCCCACAGCGCCAAAGAATGGCGACGGTCTGTGATTCAGGGGAGGCGTACATCGTCTTTTATTTCCACCGATGAAGCTGACGGTGAACGCATCATACGCTTGAGTCAGGATGGTACAGGGGGACGTCCGAAATCATTCCTGGCGGCGAATCTTCCCCGCACGGTCTTGTCAACCGTAAACGCAACGGAAAGTCCAACTGCTTTACTCGCTCGTCGGGAGATGCAATCCTGGCGGCTGCTGCAACTCGAACCATCCTCGCTACGTCGTCCCGATGATTTTGTGACTTTGCCTGGTCTCCGTTCCGATGGTTCTCATTTGCCAGCCACACTTTTTTATATGAAGCGCAGCCCCGATTCACATCCCAATGGTTCTCCTGCTGAGAGTAGTTGGGTTTACGAACAGGTGGCCGCACGCCTGTCTGAACTGATTGATGATGTCTACGAAATCGGCGTAGATCGGGATGAAAAACGTCAACTCTTGACACTGCAAGTCACAGACCGCAACGGAACTACCTACCCGGCCCGCGCTCTCTCTGACGGGACCCTACGTTTTCTTGCTCTGGCTGTCCTGCAATTGGACCCTACCTCGCAAGGTGTTATTTGCCTTGAAGAACCTGAAAATGGCATTCATCCTGCGCGGATTCAGGCTATTTTGCAATTACTGCAAGACATTGCAGTTGATGTGGATATCCCTGTAGATCGCGATAACCCGTTGCGTCAGGTTATCATAAATACCCATTCACCAACTGTTGTAAATCTCGTTCCCCGTGACAGTTTGCTCATTGCCGGAACGGAAGAAGCAATCAAAGATGGAATACGTTATCGGAAAGCCACCTTCCGTTGGCTCCCCGATACCTGGCGCAGTGAAGTGACCCCGGAAGAGTCACCAGTTATCAAAGGACGCTTGCTGGCCTATTTGAACCCAATTCCAGGCGATGGCTCCCAATTGGCGCTCGAACTCGAAGATATTGACAACCGGTGATGATGAACCAGCTACGCTATACCCTTTTGTCCGATGGAAGCTCGGACGCCAGTTTGCTTCCCATATTGACTTGGCTGCTGCGCAGCAATGGTGTAGCAATGCCGATTCAGTCAGAGTGGGCGGATTTGGGCCGTTTGCGTCTCCCGGAAAAACCTAGTCTATCCGATAAAATCCACATCAGTCTGGACTATTATCCGTGCGATCTGCTTTTTGTCCATCGGGATGCCGAAACAGAAGCCCGCAGCAAGCGAATTGAAGAGATCGAGATTGCACTTTCTGCTCTTGATGGACTGAAGCAACCCGTAGTTTGTGTTGTACCTGTACGAATGATGGAAACCTGGCTTCTTTTCGACGAAGCCGCCATTAAATGGGCTGCGGGAAACAGTCGCTTTCGAGCAAAACTTGAGCTACCTACTCTTCGTCGTCTGGAAGAGGTAGCCAATCCGAAAGAAATATTGCATACGCTATTGCGAGAGGCAAGCGGACTTAGCAAGCGGCGTCTGCGTCATTTTTCCGTACAAACCAGTGTGCGACGGCTTGCCGAATATCTGGCTGACTTTTCTCCTCTGCGTCAATTGAGTGCCTTTCGTTCTCTGGAGATGGATGTTCGTTCGATGGTCGTCGAAAAGCAGTGGAACTAAGCTCGCTAACAATGCCATCCTCTCCCTGGCTCGTCACTCCACCTGTGCCCCCCTCCCCCGCCCTCTCCGCGGCCGTGGGTGGACATCCCCTCGTCGCCCAACTCCTGGCCCAGCGGGGCATCGACACCCCCGCCGCGGCCCTGCCCTTTCTCGACCCCACTGCCTACACCCCTTCCCCGCCCAGCGCGCTTGTGGGGCTGGATCGGGCGGTGCATCTGCTCCACGACGCCATCGACGCGGGCAAGCGCATCCTCGTCTGGGGGGACTTTGATGTGGACGGCCAGACCAGCACTTCCCTGCTCGTCGCCGCGCTGCGGGAACTGCACATAGCAGAGCGGGTCGATTTCCACGTGCCCAATCGCTTCACCGAAAGCCACGGCATCCGTCCGCCCAAATTGCAGGAGATTCTCAGCGATCCGAGCCGCAGACCCGACCTGATTCTGACCTGCGACACGGGCATCTCCGACGGGCCGGGGGTGGGGCTGGCGAAGGATGCGGGGGTGACTGTCGTTGTTACCGACCACCACGACCTGACCGCGGAGTTTGCGGAATATGTGCTGGGCGAGGAACCGGCCTGTGGCTTTTCCGCGGACGAAGTGGGCCGGGAGAGCGTACGCCGGGCCGATGCGCTAGTCAATCCGAAGTTTCTTGCCCCCGGCGATCCCCTGCGCACATTGCCCGGCGTGGGCGTGGCCTACAAACTGGTCCAGCGCCTCTACGAACTGGCGGGGCGGGCCGGGGAAGCGACCCAATTTCTCGATCTGGTGGCCCTGGGCATTGTGGCCGATGTGGCCGAGCAGGTCAACGACGCTCGCTATCTGCTCCAACTGGGGCTGGAACGGCTGCGCAGGACCGAACGCATTGGTCTGAAGGCACTGATTCACAACGCCCGGCTCAACCCGGAGACGCTGGACGCGGAGTCCATCGGCTTTCAGTTGGGGCCGCGCATGAACGCGCTGGGCCGTCTGGACGACGCTACCGTCGCGGTGGAACTGCTGACAACAAAAGACGCTATTCGGGCTGGGCAACTGGCGGGCCAGATGGAGCGGCTCAACAACCAGCGCCGCCTGCTCACCAGCCAGATCAGCGGGATGGCCTTTGAGATTCTGGAGAAGCAGCCTCACCTGCTCGACTTCAACGCGATTGTCCTGGCTCACCCCAACTGGCACGCGGGGATTGTGGGCATCGTCGCTTCCCGTATCGTCGAGGAGTACGGGAAGCCCGTTGTGCTGCTGCTCAATCCGCCCGGCGAAGTGGCGAGAGGCAGCGCACGCAGCGTTCCCAGCGTGGACATCGGTGGCTCCATCGCTGCCTGCGCCGATCTGCTCATCGGTTACGGCGGCCATCCCGGCGCGGCAGGCGTCTCGCTGGAAGCGGACAAAATCGACCACTTCCGCCGGGAGCTGAGCCGTCAGATCGACAGCCACCGCATCGACGCCGGACCGGAAGGGCTGGTCATCGACGCGGAACTGCGGCTGGTCGATCTCAGCCTGCATATGGTCGAGCAGGTGCAGCGGCTGGCTCCCTTTGGCAACGGCAATCCCCAGCCCGTCTTTCTCACCCGCGGCCTGACACGCGCCGATGACCGACGGATGGGCCGGGATGGAACCCACCGGCGGCTGGTTTTGCAGGACGACAAAGAGAACAAACAGCCGCTGGTCTGGTTCAACGGCGCGGATGCGCAACTGCCCGAAGACCCGCTGGACATCGCCTATACCCTCAACATCAATGAGTACAAAGGTGAGCGCAGCCTGCAACTGATGTACAAAGACATCCGGGCGTCTGGAACGGATGCGCTGGCCGCCATCGCACCGACTTTGCCCGACCGTCTGTCCGACCGTCTACCCATCCACGACCTGCGCAATCAGTCGGTGGAACTCTCCAGCCTCCCCCAGCAGGACAGCGCTTTTTGGCTGGCTGAGGGAACCCGCCTGGGTGAAGTGGAGTTGAATGCCCGGTGGCAGGCGCGACGTTCTCCCAAAGGGCGACCGCTGGTGGTCTGGAGCGCGCCCCCTTCGGCGGAGGTGCTGCACTGGCTGGTGGAGACGCTCAGCCCGTCTGAGCTTTGGCTGGTGGGCCGGGAGACCGGCGACGATTCTCTGGACGGAGTGGTGAAGAGTGTGGCCGCAATGGGCAAATACGCACTCTCCCAGGACGGGCGTCTGCCTATCGACCGGCTGGCGGCCCGCATCGGCGTCACCGAAGCGATTGTGCGCCACGCCCTCTTCTGGCTGGAGGCCAAGCGCATCCTGTGGGTGATGGAGTGGGAGAGCGGCGATGTGGCCCGCATCGCGCCCGGCGACGGGCTGACCGCGGGGGACGCCGCGTTGCTGGAGAAGCAGGCGGAACTCTCTGGATTGCTCTCTGAAATGCGGGCCTGGCGGCGCTATTTTCTGCGGGCGGGATTGGTGGAGTTGGGAGTGAAAGGATGAAAAATCCGTGCAAATCCTTTCGATCTGTGTTTATCCGTGTCCCTTGTCTTTCTGATTCGAGTGAGAATTGAGAATGAATCGTAGGATTATTTCATCGATTGGCGCGCTGCTGCTTGTATTAGTGGGCGTCTTTGCCTTTGTCAACCGGGGCGAGATCGCCTTCTACTGGAATCTCTTTCAGGTGGACCGGGCAGGCAAGCAGTTCTACGCCGACTATCCCCATCTGGCCCGGGATGTGCAGTACAGCCCAGAATTCGGGATGGGGCTGGATGTCTACAGCCCCGCGGAGGGGGAGAACCACCCGGTGCTGATCTTTATCCACGGCGGCGGCTGGGACAAATACGACCGCAAGCTCTTTACGCCAGTCGGCCAGAAATTGATTGAGCGGGGGATTGTCGTCGTCATCCCCGACTACACCCTTTACCCGGACGCCGGTTACGAGCAGATGGCCCAGGAGATGGCCGCGGCCACGGCCTGGACCCTGGAAAATATCGCCCAATACGGCGGCGACCCCAGCCGGGTGGTGATCACCGGCCATTCTGCGGGCGGTCATCTGGCCGGGCTGATCGCCACGGATGAGGTCTGGCTCAATTTTGAAGGCCACACCAATCAGGAATTGTGCGGCTTCATCGGGCTGTCCGGCGTCTACGACATCCCGGCCCAGATGATCTTTGAGCGCAGCACCGGCGGCACAGCCCCGGTGATGACCGCTGTGATGGGGGGCGAGGCGAACTTTCCCGCGGCTTCGCCCAGCAGCTACGTCTTCCCCGGAATGCCCCAGACCCGACTGATCCACGGCGCGATGGACACGACTGTTCCTCTTTCTATCAGCCAGGATTTCCAGGAGAAACTGGAAGCAGTGGGTATTCTCAACGAACTGATCGTCTACCCGGACAAAGGCCACACCGACTTTCTCTTCGATGGCTTTTCCGATCCCGACGCGCCTATCCTCAACGACATCAGCGACTTTGTGCAGGGCTGCTTTCTGGATGTGGGATAGGGGACGCAGAGGAGGACGCAGATTTCGCTGAAACTACAGATTTTCGCAGATTTTTAATTCGCGTTTCACTTTCAGGCTCCACTGCCAAAAGCCATTTGAACCACAAAGAACACAAAGATTTCAAGGGAAGTATCAGCGTTTATCAGTGTTCATCAGTGGCTGGCAGACCTTTGTGCAGTGGACTCATTTTTAGGGCAGCGCAGGCAACGCACCACACGAATGATGACCACTTCCACCGCTTCCGGCAAAATTATCCTCTTTGGTGAACACGCGGTCGTCTATGGGCGACCGGCGATTGCCGTGCCCGTGACTCAAGTGCGGGCTACCGCGACTGTGACCGACGCTCCTGCTGGCAGCGGCTGTACACTCGTGGCCCAGGACCTCGGCGAGGCGGTGCGTTTGGCTGACGCGGGCGCGGATCACCCGTTGGCACTGGTACTCCGTCTGGCTCTGGACGCAGCGGGGATTGCCAGGGAACCGGACTGGCGGGTCGTTCTGACCAGCGACATCCCCATTGCCAGCGGGCTGGGCAGCGGCGCGGCCATCAGCGCCGCGCTGGTGCGGGCAGCGCTCACCCACGCCGGTCAGCCCGCCCCGCCGGAGACCGTCAGCCGTCTGGTCTATCGCAGCGAAGAACTCTTCCACGGCACACCAAGTGGCATCGACAATACAGTCATCGCCTACGAGCGTCCGGTCTGGTTTGTCAAAGGCCAGCCCCCGGAGAGCTTTGCGGTGGGCCAGCCCTTTACTCTCGCCATCGCCGACAGCGGCATTCCCAGCCCAACCAAAGAGAGTGTAGGCGACGTGCGCCGGGCCTGGGAAGCGGACCCGGCTGGCTACGAGGCCATCTTCAGCCGCATCGCCGATGTGGTCCACGGCGCGCGTCGGGCTATCCGCGACGGAAATCTGGCCGCCATCGGCGCGCTGATGAATGTCAATCAGCAACGTTTAGAGGCATTGGGCGTCAGTTCGGCTGAACTGGAAAAGCTAATCGAAGCGGCACGCGGGGCCGGTGCGCTTGGGGCCAAACTCAGCGGCGGGGGCAGAGGGGGGAATGTCATTGCGCTGGTGGATGAGCAGAACGCTGCCGCGGTGCAGGCGGCGCTTCTGGCCGCGGGGGCCAAACGGGTGATTCTGACGCAAGTGGGAACAGCAGCTATTAGATAGTGGATATTCAGTAGTGAGCGCGACCGCGTGCCACTGCCAAATATGAGACCAGTGAAAAACCGAGCTTTTAGCGAAAGTGACCGGGAATTCCAGGGGTGAGTCGGTCTTACAAACTCGGTTTTTAACCTTTTTGCAATGAAGCCAAATATCTATTACCCAATAGCCAATCTCCCCTCCTCACCCTCGCGCAGATAGACAACCCGCCCCTCCACAATCGTTGCCACCACTTCCAGCCTGTCATCCAACACCACCAAATCGGCCCGATAGCCGGATGCGATAATGCCGTATTCGCTGTCGATACCCAGCGCGACTGCGGGGGTGCGACTGGTGACAGGCCACGCCTTTTCCAGGGGCCAGCCGGTGGCGGCCAGGAAGTGGCGCAGGGCAGAGTCCATCGTCAGAATCGACCCGGCCAGAGTGCCGTCGGCCAGCCTACACTGACCATCCCGCACAAAGACGGGCTGCCCGCCCAATTCGGACTCGCCGTCGGGCAGACCCGTGGCCCGGATGGCGTCGGTGATGAGCAGCAGGCGATCCGGCCCTTTGCAGCGGGCGAGAACGTTCATCGCCGCGGGGTGGACGTGGACGGTATCGGCGATGAGTTGGGCGAAGATGCGGTCGTCAGTCAGAACAGCGCCGACCACCCCTGGCTGGCGGTGGTGCAGGCCGGTCATTGCGTTGAAGGTGTGGGTGGCCTGGCTGATGCCCCGGTCAAAGCTGGCGATGGCCTGTTCATAGCTGGCTGCGCTGTGGCCGATAATCACCCGCACGCCCGCGGCCAGGGCCGCGTCGATCAGCGCGTCCGCGCCCGGCTCTTCCGGGGCCAGGGTGATGAGCTTTACGGGACCGGCGGCCAGCAGTTCGCCAAATTCGGCCAGATTGGCCGGGCGGATGTTCTCTTTGGCCTGTGCGCCGGGGAAGCGGGGGCTGATGTACGGCCCTTCCAGATGGACGCCGAGGATGGCCGCGCCGGGTAGTGGGGCGGTTCTAGCCGTGGCCAGGGCCGCGGTGACGTTTTGGACTGCGGCCAGGGTGGGCAGCGGGGGCGCGGTCATTGTGGTGGGGGTGAAGCCGGTGACGCCGTGCCGGGCCAGGAAGCGGCTGATGGCGGGCAGACTCTCCGGGGTGGCGTCCATTGTGTCGTGGCCCGCGCTGCCGTGGATGTGGAGATCGATAAAGCCGGGCAGGACCACACAGCCGCTGGCGTCGAAATGGGCTGTGTCGGCTGGGGGATTGTCAATGGCTTCGCCGACAATTCGCCCGTCTGCCAAAGCCAGGCTGCCTGCGACGAAGCGGCCAGGCTCCCCAGGGAAGGGATAGCGGGCGTGCCGGATGAGGAATGTTTGGGTTCGGCTCGGTTCAGCCATTCTGTACGTCTCCGATCGGTCGGGGTAACCACAAAGTGAAGGCGCTGCCCTGGCCCACTTCGCTCTCGATCTGCAAATAGCCGCCGTGCAGGCGTGCCACTGTATTGACCAGCGCCAGTCCCAGCCCGGCACCGGGTGCAACTCGATTGCCCCGGTCGATCTGGGCAAAGGGGTTGCGCAGTGCGGCCAGTTCCTGGGCCGGGATACCTCTGCCGTCATCCGCCACCTGCAATCCCAAATAGCCTTCGATAGCGACGACCGACAGATCGATCCGGGAGGATTTCTCCCGGCGGTAGTAGATCGCGTTTTCGATGAGCCGCTCGATCGCGATTCGCACATAGGCCGGTTCGGCCAGAATCGATGTGTGGTCCATTTCGGATGTCAATGAGAAGTTGAGACCCGCCTTTCTGGCCTCACTGTCGAAGTGCTGGGCCAACTCGGCCAATAGCACCAATGTGTCGACAGCGGTGACGGAATCGGGCAATTCCTGGCGGTGCTGCATATCGGCCAAAAGCAGAAACTTCTCGATCATATCTTGCAGCCGTCGGCCACCTTCCAAAATGGCCGCGGCGGAGGAGCGCAGGGTTTCGATGTCCACACTCTCTGGCGGACTTTCGGCCAGAAGTTCTGCATAGCCCAGGATAAATGTCAGGGGTGTGCGAAATTCGTGTTGCAGGGCGCTGACGATCTCTGAGCGCAGCCGATCCACCTGCTTTTCTGCCTGGGAGATCGCGTACTCTTCCCGTCGCAACACATTGGAAATTGCCAGCAGCAGGTCCTGGGAATCCACGGGCTTGATCAGATAGTCTTCGATGCCAATCCGTTTGGCCTGGCGTCTATCCTGGGCCGACGAGCGAGCGGTGAGAAAGATAAAGGGGACTGTACGTAGCTGTTCGTCGGAGCGGGTGTGCTGCAAGAGCGCATATCCGTCCATCCGGGGCATCATAATATCGCAGAGTACCAGATCGGGCCGCTGTTGCTGCATGATGTCCAGCCCTTCAACGCCGTCGCTGGCCGTGAGTACGTGGAAGTCGCTCATTTCCAGAATGTCGCAGATGGCGGAGTTCATGGCCTGGTTGTCTTCGACAACAAGAATCGTCTTTGTGCGGCCTGAATTCATTGCAGTTTCTCCTGCCCGTTGTTTTTTGCTGTGGGGGGCTGTACGACGCAGCGGGTAATGCTATCTTCTGGCTGGTTTCACTTTTGCCTGGGGAAACCAGGCGGAAACGGTTGTGCCGACATTGAGCGTGCTTTCCACCTCGACCCGACCCCTATGGGCCTGGGCTATGTCTTTGACAATCGACAAGCCCAGACCGGTTCCCGAAATCTGGGCGTCCCTCACCCGTTGGCCCCGGTAGAAGCGGTCAAAAATCGAAGGGATTTCGTCGGCTGGAATGCCGACCCCCGTGTCCCGCACAACGATGCCTGCTTCCTGAATGCCTGCTTCCTGCTGGGCGTTCGTCTCCAGGGCCAGTTCCACCCGACCACCGGCCGGGGTATAGTGGATGGCATTGGTGACCAGATTGGCAGTAAGCTGTTGCAGATGGCCCAGGCTGCCCTGGATGAAAAGGGGCAGGGGGCCGGGCTGATAGACAAATTCCAGTCCGGCGGCCCGGGCTTGCTCCTGGAATCGGTCGACGATAGCTTCTGCCAATTCGTGCAAAGCGACAATTGTGAACTTTTCTGTCGGGGTATCCCAGGCATCCAGCGCGGATAGTTGGAGGATCGATTCGATGAGCGTGCGCAATTGTTCGGTTTCGTTCTGCACCACCTGCATATAGTGCGCTCGCCGCTCTGGGCGTCCCCTGTCCAGCAATTCCAGATGGAGTTTGATATTTGTGAGCGGTGTGCGCAACTCGTGGCTTACATTTGTCACAAAATCTGACTTTAGCTGGTCCAGTTCCAACAGGCGCAGATTGGCCTGGGCCAGGTCTGCGGTGCGTTCAGTCACCCGCTGTTCCAACCCCTCTAAAATCATCGTCCGGTGTAGAGATGTGCCGGCAATCTCGGCAATCGCGGTGAAGAGGCGCAGGTCTGCCTGGCTAAATGTGCGGTTGGTTTCGGAATTGATTACGGCGAGGACGCCCACCACTTCTTCTTTGCGACGGAGGGGGGCAAAAATGGCCGAGACAAACTGAATTCCTTCCTTTTCCAAATCGAGCAGTGTGGGTCTGTGGGCAAACGAATCGGAAACCAGGTTTGCTGAGAGATAGGGCTGACCGGTGGTAAAAACACGGCCTGCGATAGAATCCGTATACCCGAAAGGGATTTCGGGTATGTGCTCACCAAGTCCCGCATGGGCAATCATTTCCAGATACTCTCCGCTTGCATGGGGGACGAATACATACCCCCGATCCGCCTGGAAAATCTGCAAAGCATTGGACAAAAGAGTCTCAACGATCTGCGCCCGACCCTCTACTCTGCGCAAGGCGCTGGAGAGTTCGATCAGTTTGGAGAGTTCATCGGTTCGCAGGCTGCTCTGCTGCAAAAGTTCGAGCTTCTCTGCGCTCATCGCCACCCCATCAGCCACTTGGGGCAGCAAGTGATGGATCGACTGGTGTGGCTCCATTCGATTATGCCAAAGCAGTTGGATGTGGCCCAGAATGCGGTTGCGGGTTTGCAGAGGCAGGGCAATGTAGGCGCTGTAGCCCTGGCTGGCCCACGCTTGATCCACGGGTAGCTGAGCTACTGGATCCGTGTCCGCTGCAATGTGGCTTTGGCCCTGGCGCAATGAGTGGATGGCGGCACTCTCGTCGAAATGATAAGAATGGGCTGTGCTTTGCTCGGTCTCCGATTCGTCGGTCCATATAGAGCGGACGGCATAGACCTGCTCTTCATCTTCCTGGTAGAGGCCTATCTCAATCGCGGCCGGGCCGAAGAGTCTATGCACCCCAAGGGCAACTGTTTTCTGAATTTCGGCAAGAGAGGTGGCTCCATTCAGCCCGCGCATCATTTTGCTGACTTCCTGCTGCTCGGATGCAGCCCGCTGGCTGTCTTGCAGCAGATGGGCATTGACAAGGGTGACTGCCACCTGATTGGCAAATGCCTGGGCCAGGGATGCCTCCCGTTCTCCATAGCTGCCCACCTGTAGACTGTCCAGGGTGATATACCCCAGCATCTCTCCCCGGTGGAGCAGTGGCACGCCCATCCAGCCTCGGGTGGTAGACGTACCACCCCAGCCGGAAAACCAGGGGACGGTCTGCATATCATCAAAGACGAGTGTCTTTTCCTCCCGTTGAATCCGTGCAAAGAACGTGTTGTCCGCGGGTATGGATTTGCCCATCACTTCCTCGGCATTGGGCAGCCCCCGTTCGGCCACCGCGTAGAGTTCCTTCCCCTGCAAGAGCAATACACTGGCACTGTCGTAGGGAACCACCCGCTGTAATCGTTCCAACAAAATGTTCAGAATCTGTTCCAAACGCAGGTCCAGGGTGACAGCGCTGGTGGCGTTGCGCAACATTTCTGCTTCTTGGTGGCCTTTGCGTTCTGCGGCAAAGAGCCGGGCATTTTGCAGGGCCAGTGCGACAGGGAAAGCAATGGATTGGAGCAGAGGCAGGTAGGCGTGGCTGAATGTGTCCAGTTTGGCGCTTCCCAAGACAAGCGCGCCCACCATTTCATTGCGGGCCATCAGGGGGATTGCTGCCACGGAGCGGACAACCAGATTTATATCCGTCACCCATACCCACCGCGGGTCTTCATACACATTCGGGACAAGGACAGGGCGGCGCATCTCGAATGCCGCACCCACCACACCGACCCCTGGCCGCAAATAGGGCTGTCCGGGCAATTTCGTCACCACATCAGGCGGATGGTTTTTGGTGGCGAGCAACTGCAAGAGTTCCTCTCCCCGTTCGACCACATAAATCTCGCCATGACAATCGTCAAAGGCCGCTGTGATCAGTTCCAGCGCTTTGTCGGCCACGGATTGGATTTCCAGCGTCGCCACAAGGCTCTGGCTTAATTTGTAGAGGAGTTCCAGATTCTGCTTGTCGACCCTCAATTCCACGGCCAGACGGGCCTTCTCTACGGCAATGGCTGCCTGGTCTGCAAAAGCCTGGGCCACCTCGCCATCCCGCTGGCTGAATCCGCCCACCTGATCGCTGTCAACGGTGATGATACCAATCGATTTTCCGTTGACCACAAGCGGCAATCCCATCCAGCCCCGGATATACGCCAGTTCCCCCACCTGGTCAAAGCGGGCGTCCTGGTGTACATCTTCCAGAATAATCAGTGCTTGCGAATGAATAATCTCCTCATGAAGCAGATTCCCGACAAATAGATGGCGTTGTCCCCACAGGTCCAGGGCTTTGGGATGATTGACTGCCCCCACCAACAGCAGCCCATCTCTTTCTATCAGAAAGATACTGGCGCTGACAAGAGGAACCATCGCTGCAAGATTGACGAGAATCTGATCGAAGACCTCCACCAGTTCCGGGGAGGCAATCTCTCTTTCTCGCAACCCAAGCCCGTCTATAACACCCGTATGCTCCGGCAGATGAATTTCTCCCCTGTCCAGGGCTTGTCCAATCTGGTCGGTGATGGCATCCATCAGCATCAGTTCCTGGCGGTGGTAGATACGGCCCGCCGGTGCCAGCAGACACAACGCACCCGCGCGTTCACCCGTCGCGTACACAATCGGTGCTACCGCGTGATGGCGAAAAAGAGGGATCGCCTGGCTAGGGTCATTGCCAGCCAAATCACCAGTTATATCGTCAGTTTCGTGGGCAATGGCAGGGACCAAATCTCTCACCGCAATCAGCCAGGGACAATCGAGACTGTTGGATGCGCAGAGGTCGGTGGAGAGACAGGCGGCTTCATGACAGGGGCATTCCTCGATACCTTTCCCCAGGATAGTTTCGTGTAACACCTCTTGCCAGGGGCCAAAAACAATCGGGAACGATGACGTCCCCCGTTCGTCACTCAGCATCAGCCAGCCCCCTGGCATTTCAAACAGATTCTGACAGATGGCAAAAATGTTTGACCAGACGCTTTCATCCCGGGCGCTGAAGGCAATCGTATGGGAGACTTCATCGGCTACCTTTGCCAGCGCGCGACGCAGTAGAAAGTTTTCCGGGTCGCCCTCGTTGCTCATCACCAGAACGCCTGATGGCTTCGCCTGATTGTCGTAGACGACGACGAGTTGAATCTCGACCTGGAAGAAGCGATCCCCGCCACAACGCAAGGCTACATCAAAGGTTGCCTTTCCCAATGCCAGCAGATCGTTAAACCCCCCCTGGAGCAGAGGCGGCTCTGTCGATTGCAGAAAATAGGTGAAATGTCGCCCAATCACCTGGGAACTCTGAAAATCGAGGAGTCGGAGTGCTGCCCGGTTGACCGCGCGTACAGTTCCATCCAGCGCCAGGATGACCAGCGCGCTGGGCAGATAGTCCATCCAATCCGCTGGCAGATCGGCAGGTGACTCTTGGGTTAGGGCAATGGGTTCGGGCAACATTGATCGTTCCATCAAATTGTCTGCCGGCTAGGGCTGACGCTGCACAAAAATCACGCCGAGAGGGGGCAGGTTGAAGGGGGCCGAATGGGAGCCGCTTTGCCAGGCAGTCGCTTCGGCCACAATTTCCGATGGATTGCCCACGCCGCTGCCGCCGTACTTCACCGCGTCGCTGTTGAGGATTTCCCTATAGACGCCGGGGCCGGGCAGCCCCACCCGGTAGCCCATGCGGGGCACAGGGGTAAAGTTGCAGATGACAATCACCGAATCGTCCCGGTCCGCGGCCATGCGCCGGAAGCTGAGAATTGAGTTGTCCACGTCGTGGAGGTCGATCCACTCGAAGCCCTGCCAACTGGCGTCCACTTCGTGTAGCGCCTTCTCTTCCCGGTAGAGCCGGTTCAGGTCCGCCACATACTGCTGCAACTGGCCGTGTTTGGGATGGCCCAACAGATGCCAGTCCAGACTTTGGGCCTCGTTCCACTCCCGCCACTGGCCGAACTCGCCGCCCATAAAGAGCAGCTTCTTGCCTGGGTGGCCGGTCATATAGCCGTAGAGCGCGCGCAGATTGGCGAATTTCTGCCAGTGGTCGCCGGGCATTTTGTCCAGCATCGAGTGCTTCAGATGTACCACTTCGTCGTGGCTGAAGGGCAGCACAAAATTCTCGGAGAAGGCGTAGATCAGACTGAAAGTGACCAGATGGTGGCTGTAGCGCCGGTAGATCGGGTCCTGTTCAAAATACTCCAGAATGTCGTGCATCCAGCCCATATTCCACTTGTAATCGAAGCCCAGCCCGCCCGTATAGGTGGGGCGGGAGACCATCGGCCAGGAGGTGCTCTCCTCGGCGATGGTAATCGCGCCGGGCGCGTATTCGTGTACCGCGTCGTTGAACTTGCGGATAAAGTCGATGGCTTCCAGATTTTCCCGTCCGCCGTAGCGGTTGGGCAGCCACTCGCCCCCCTCCCGGTCGTAGTCCAGATAGAGCATCGACGCCACCGCGTCCACGCGCAGACCGTCGATGTGATATTTTTGCAGCCAGAAGAGGGCGCTGGACAGGAGGAAATTGCGTACTTCGTTGCGGCCAAAGTTGAAGATTTTTGTGCCCCAGCCTTTGTGCTCGCCGACCCGCGGGTCTTCGTGCTCATAGAGATGGGTTCCGTCGAAGAAGCCCAGGCCGTGGCTGTCTTTGGGGAAATGGGCGGGAACCCAATCGAGCAGGACGCCGATGTCGTGCTGGTGGCAATAGTCCACAAAATAGTGGAAATCGTCGGGTGTGCCAAAGCGGCTGGTGGGCGCGAAATAGCCAGTGACCTGATAACCCCAGGAGCCGTCGTAGGGGTGTTCGGTGATGGGCAGCAGTTCGATGTGGGTGTAGCCGACTTCCTGCGCGTGGGCCACCAACTGGTGGGCCAACTCCCGGTAGCCGACAAAGCCGTTGTCCTCCGGTCCCCGCTTCCAACTGCCCAGATGGACTTCGTAGATGTTGATGGGCTGGTCGATGGCCTGTTTGGCCCCCCGACTTTCCATCCATTCCGCGTCGTGCCAGGGCAGGTTGTCGATGTCCCAGACAATCGAAGCCGTGGCCGGACGTTTCTGAGAAGCAAAGCCGTAGGGGTCGGTTTTGTCGGCTTTGTAGCCCAGCAACCGGGATTTGACCGAATATTTGTACTCTGTGCCCAGGGGCAGATTGGGCAAAAAGAGTTCCCACACGCCGCCGGGCCGATGGCGCATCACATCCACCCGGTCGTCCCAGAAGTTGAAGGGGCCGATGACGCTCACCCGCTCGGCGTTGGGCGCCCAGACTGCAAACTGCACGCCGTCCACCCCGTCCACTGTGCGGGGATGCGCGCCCAGCTTCTCAAAGCTGCGCAGAAACTGCCCCTCGCCGTGGAGGTGCAGGTCGAAGTCGGTCAGCCATTCGGTCTGGAAGCGATAGGGGTCTTCGATCTCGTGCTGGTTGCCGGCGGCGTCTTCCACCAGCAGTCGATAGGCAAAGGGATTCTTGCGCCGGGAAAAGTGGGCCGCAAAGAGACCGCCGGGATGGATGCGTTCCAGCGCGGTTGTCCGCCCGGTCTTCACATCCAGCAGAGAGACGGCCACATCCAGCGGGCGGAAGGCACGCACGATCAGCGAATCCTTGCCGTTATTTTGCACAGTCTGCATTCCCAGCACCTCGAAGGGCGCGCTGTGATAGCCGCCCACCAGTGCTTCCATTTCCTCGTTCGTCAATTCCCGTTGCGCCACGCTGTTCTCCTATCGTAACACAAGCTGTTAGCTTGCGGTTGGGGTGCGCAAGCTAGCAGCTTGCGTTACACGCGCTCGTTCTAATCCAGGCACAAAATAGTCCCGCACCACCACATCCCAGCTCATCCCCTTGGCCAGAGCCTCGCCGTTATCGATTAGCCGCTGCATGGCCGCTTCGTCCTGGGGCAGACGACGGAAGATGCGCCAGGCGGTGTCGCCGCTGTTCATCCCTTCGATCCAATCCCGGGTGGGCTGGTCGATGGAAAGGGCGTCCTGGGGCGAATAGAGCGGATAGCCGTCGGGCAGGCTGACGTAATCGGCCACCACCAGATTCGGGTTGTCGTTGGGGTCGAGGGTTGACCCTTCCTCCGCGGCCAGGGATTGCGCCACCCGGTTGATAAAACCCACACAGCCGCAGACGTTCGATACACAGGAGATGGCCCCAAAGTTGAGCGGCTCCACCTGGGCGATGCCAAAGGGTTCGTAGACACTCTGGCCGAACTCCACATCGCTGCCCCGGCGCAGGTCCATAAAGTTCATCTCCGCGGGCATCCGCTGGCCGCAACTGCGCTGGTCCCAGCCGAACTGATTGATCAGCACAATTCGGCTGTCACCGGCCCGCTGGTTGAAAGGCTCTACGCCGTTGAAGAAGAAGTTGACCTCCGCGTCGATCAGATCGCCGTTGTCGCTCCGATGTCCCACGGGCCAGCCGTATTGCTGCTCCCAGGCGTGAACCCACTCGGAACGGCGGCCTGCGGGCTGGCTGGTGCTGAGGACAAAGAGTACAGCCGTCTTCCCCACTTCCGCCAGCATCCGGTCCAGATGCTCCATCACCCGAATGTCCCGCCACATCCCTTTGGAAAGCACCATCCGGGTCACGTGGCTGAAGATGTAATCGGGTCGGTAGCCGAGCATATTCTGGCAATAGTCCTGCAACAGCCGCTTGGATGCCAGCTTTTCTTCCAATGTAATCGGGTGGACGGTGACGCCGTTGTAGACCAGATCGATATTTTTGTGGGCAAATTCGCCGCCCAGAAAGCGCAGTTCGGGGACCACCAGATCGCCCACCGCAAAAATATTGTCGCAGCGCACAGCCTGGCGGATGATGGCGTGTTTGAAGTAGAAGTCCTGGTTGCCAAAAACGTCGTCCAGACTCTGGCCCCACTCCTGCGCCCGGAAGAGCGCGTTGTAGAAGCGGGTGTCGTGGCCGCCGTGGGCCTCCACCAGCAGTCGGGCGGTTGTCATTTCGTGGGCATAGAAAATTGTGCGCCAGCGGTCGGGTTCGTTCATCTGGCTGGCAAAGACTACCGGCATCCCCAGCCATTCGTGGGCAATGATAAAACGCTCGTTCTGGCTTAGCCCCGCGTCCACGCCGATGGCTTTGAGGGCAGAAAATAGGGGCTGGGCAATCGAAAAATAGAGATTCATTTCGTCGGCAAAGGCATAGCGTCCGCTGTCGATGCCGTAGTTCTGCCAGACGTGATAGCGGAATTCGTTGACCGGCCCGGCTGCGGGATTGGTGGCGTCCACCAGCACCACTTCGTGTTCATAGCCCCCAAAGCGTCGGGTCCCGTAGAGGAGGGCAATCTGGTAGGTCTGCTCGATGCCTTGCAGCGCGTCGCGCAGGGTCGGCTCCACGCCGTCGAAAACCCCGTGCAGGCTGCTGTAGCGGATGGTCATTTTGTTGCGGGGACTGTTGAGCCGTTCCATCTCCACACTGTCACCGCCGTTAAGCGGGCCGACCAGCACAGAACGGGTGACGGACTCGTTGTAGGCCTCCGCGCCCAGCAGCCCGTCCAGCACCGCACCGATGCCGCCGACTTTGACGCCTGCTTCGTGGGTTGCGTGGATGACGAGAGGGATGGGGACCATAGGAATGGGAGAAGCCATATACACTCCTGACGGCAAGAAAGGGTGTGAGTTCGGTACAAGCAGGTGAATAGTATCACAGAACGGGCGAAGGTACATAGGAGAGACGAAGGATACCGGCAGAAAGTGCCGGGGATTCTGTAATGTAACGCAACCCCCGGTCTACAGCGGATTGCGGCCCATTCTGCTGTATGGTACAATGCGCCCAGTCTATCCTCACCAGGAGGCGTTCGTGCCATTCGCAAAGAGCAGTGCGCCAGACGCACCTTTTCGTCCTCGGTCCAAACAAACTTCATTGGCGCGTCAAACACCTTTTTGGGTGTTTGTCTCTTTTTGCCTGCTGATCGCGGCCAGCCTGGGCGGGACAGGTCGGGTATCTGCCAACGAAGCAGCCCAAGTGGTGGCTGCCGGGTGCAGCGAACTGCTGATCAACGGCGGCTTTGAAGTCAAGGACCTGGCCTGGCAGACCTTTGGGGCCGAGTCGCCCCCGGCCTACACCACCAGCCCCGTCTTCTCCGGTGAGCAGGCCATGCGTCTGGGCATTGTGGAAGGGGCCAATCTGCCCATCATCAACGGCGTGCGCCAGAGCGCCTTTTTGCCCAACTCTGCCTCCAGTCTGGTCCTGGGCTTTCACTACCGCCCCATCCACGAAAGCCTGCCCGGCGACGACCTGCAATATCTGGACATCTACGACGCCAATTCCGGGCTGAAACTCTACCAATTGCACGGCGCGCTGAACAACAGTGCCAATTGGATATTCCTGCAATATGACCTGACCCCGCTGAAGGGAAAGACCATTCGCATCGAAGTGGGGGTGCGCAATGACGGCGGCGGCGGACGCACTGCCCTGATCATCGACGATCTTTCCCTGCTCTCCTGCGACGCTGGGGCTGTGCCCACCGCGACGCCCACAAATCTTTCGCTGTTGCCCACACCTACACCGACCAATCCACTCCTGACCCTCACACCCACAGCTTCGGTTTCGCCTGCGCCGGTGAGTTCCGCCACAGTCACGCCCACGCCGATTGTGACGACACCGGCCCCGCCCACGCCTGTGCCTACGGGGTGTGTCAATATCCTGGAAAATGGCGGCTTCGAGCAGCCGCTGGGCAGCAGCACAGGCTGGCTGCCCGGCTATATTGACCCGGTGGGGGCTGAATTTTCCAGCGAACACGCGGAGGGCGCACGCTCTATCCGATTGGGCAATCCACCCGGCGCGGGTACACAGGATGTGGTCAGCTACTCGTCCGTCCGCCAACTGGTCGAGATTCCTGCCACAGCTTCCACGGCTGTACTCAATTGGCGACACCAATCCCGCAGCCAGGAAGGACCGTCTGACAATCCTGTGCCACCCCAGGACAGGCAGGAGTTGATTCTGCTCCATCCCAACCTGGACACAAAAGTGGTGCTGCGCCGCTGGCGGGAAGAAGTTCCGAGTTGGCAGGAGGAAGCAGAGGACCTGACCAAATATCTCGGCCAGACCTTTTATGTCTATTTCAATGCGGTCAACGATGCCAACAGCACCCGCACGTGGATGTTCCTGGATGATGTGCGGCTCTTCGTCTGTTTTACCGGAGGGGCAGCCACAGCCATCCCGACGCCCACTGCCACACCGATACCACTGATTGGGGACGCGCCCACACTGACTGCAACCGTTGCGGTGAGCGCGTCTGTCGTCACGGCGAGCGATGTGGCGGTCACTGCGCTCCTGCTGGACACCCCCACCCCGAATACAGCCATCAGCCAATCCGGGTTGCCCACCCAGGAAGCCAGTGTGATGTTGGCCGAGGCGCGCACGACAGCGCCGACCCCAACCGCTTCCGCATCGCCGCTGTGGGCTTCTCTGCTGGCTTTTCTCAGCCGCTACCGGGCTTTGATCTTTGGCGGTTTGCTCGTTCTGGTGCTAATCGCTATCTTTGCCCTGCGCCGCTAGATTCTGTATCCCTGCGTACTTCTAACAGTTGTCTCTTTGACTACAATGGACGCGCACGCTACAATAATTATAGCGTGCGCGTTTCTTTTGCCGCCCATTTGGTGATGGGTCCATCTGCAAATGGACCCGTTGACCAGCAGACAAATTCAATGCACAGTTGTTCATTTGCTAATTTCGTGTGAGGCTTTCTATGACTCTGGATATCCCCCCCTGTCGCGAAGATGTGGCCTTTGCCACATCGGACATTTTTATCAATAGCGTGGATGATGCAACGACGCACCGCCTGCCGACCCAACCCCCCGTCGCTTTTCGTCCCAGCCTAGACTACACCGTCTATGCACCAACAGCCCACCCCACAGGATTTACAGCTTTAGCCAACGAATGGAACGATCTGTTGGCCCGCAGCCGTTTTGACACCCTCTTTCTAACCCACGAATGGCAGACCACCTGGTGGCAGCAGCTGGGCGAAGGCGAACTCTGGATCGTCGCTTTTCGCCAGCCGGAAAGTGGGCGGCTGGTTGGGATCGTCCCACTTTATCGCCTGCTTCATAAGGCTGGGATGTGGGCCGATTCCCACGTCCTCCATCTGGTCGGCTGCACCGAAGTCAGCGACTATCTGGACCTGATCATCGAGGCCGGTCAGGAAGAAGCCGTCTACGAAAGCCTCTGCCATTGGATGCACAGCGCCGATGCCCCGGAGTGGGATGTGCTGGACCTCTGCAATCTGCCCGAAGCCAGCCTCTCCTACCAGACCCTGCCTGTGGTTGTGCGGGGTGCGGGCCACCGGGTGGAGGTGACCCAGGAGGATGTGGCGCCCTTTATTTCCCTGCCCAGCCGCTATGAAGATTATCTGAGCGAGCGGGTGGAAAAGAAACAGCGCCACGAGATTCGCCGCAAGCAGCGCCGGGCAGAGCGGGAAGCCGAGGTCGATTTTTATCTGGTCGGGCCAGAGCATAACCTGACCCAGGAAGTGGACGATTTTATCGCCTTGCAGCAGGCCAGCCGTCCGGACAAAGAGGCGTTTATGACGCCGGAAATGCAGCGTTTCTTCCACTACGCGGCCCGCCGGATGCTGGACGCGGGTTTTCTGCGCCTGGCTTTTCTCACACTCAATGGAGTAAAGGCGGCCACCTATTTTTCTTTTGAATACAAAGGCCATCTGCTGCTCTACAATTCTGGCTACGACACCGACGAGTTTGCCCATTTGAGTCCGGGCTGGGTGCTGCTGGCCTATCTGATCCAGCATTCGATTGCAGACGGGCTGAAAGTCTTCGACTTTTTGCAGGGCGACGAAGAGTACAAATATCGCTTTGGCAGCCAGGACAATAAAGTGATGCGTACGGTTATCTATAATCAGCGGACCGCAGACGGCGGACGGCAGATGGCGGACGCTGGACGCAGGTTTGGTTCTATTGATAGTCGCTGACGCGGCAGGAGAGAAAAGCTATGGCTCAACGCGGCCCTATCGGTGTGGAAAATCCGTCCAATGGCAACAGTAGCGGCAACGGCAGCGGACACGCAAATAGCTCTCCCCAGGAGGATGCACATCCCGGTGACGGTCCTTCGACAGAGACCCCGCCGGGGTCATCCCGCCGGGCGCGCTCCGAACGGGAGAATGCCTTTGACGTCGGCACTTGGCTGCTGCAAGGGTTGGCGGGCCTGAGTGAAGAGTTGCGCCACAACGATTTGGGCTTGCCCGAGGATTTCTGGACCCACGCCTACGCCGCGCGCAGAGAAGCGCTGCTGGCGGCCAGAGCACTGGTAGACGCGGCCCTGGAGAATTGTGGCGAGGAAAAGACCGCGCCGGGTGGGGAAAAGAAAAAGCCCCCACAGCGGGGGCAAGTTTCTATAGATTTCGGATAGAGCGAAAGACTGATTACACCGTAAATTAAGTTTTCTGGACTTTTTCGCAGTTGGTGGCGGGTTGATGAGCTGGCCCAGTGAGCGCTGATTGAGTAGCCGAGTCTTCGAGGCGTATCGAAATCAAGCGAACGGGTATTCTCGAAAACTTTGTTGACAGAGTACTGATTGCTTTGTAAACGAAGTTTTTGACATTCCAGAAGTTCGACTTTTTCCAAAAAGTCGAACTTCTAATTATTTGTGGAGTAATGATTACCCCTCCGCCAGTTCAGGCAATAGACCATCCACAACAACCGTATCCTCGTTGCGCATATGGACTAGCCCAGGCCGCCCCCCAGGTGCACGGGTGACAAAGCGCCGCCGGGTCACCGCCACGGCTACGCCCCGCTCATCGCGCAGGCTCGAATGATAGGCGGCCAGTTGGGCCGCGGCCCGGATCGTCTCTTCGCCCACAGGCTGGCCGCCGCTGCGAATGACGACGTGGCTGCCCGGCACATCCCGCACGTGCAGCCAGAGATCGTCGGCTCCGGCTTCGTCGAAGGTGACGACCTCATTCTGGCGGGCGTTGCGTCCCACCAGAATGGCGTAGCCCTCGCCAGAGAGAAAGCGCAGGGGTTTGGAGCGATCCGGGGCCACCTTCAATGTGCGGCCCGGACGCTGGCGCAGATAGCCCGCTTCCCGCAGTCCCTCCCGTACCGCGGCGATTTCCGGCTGGTTCTGGGCCAGGGCCAGATCGCTCTGCAATTGGGCCAGATAGTCCCGGTCTGCCTCCAACTGGGCACGCCGTTCCGGAATAATCACCGCGGCCCTCTCCAATTTGGCGGCCCGGTCGAATATCCGCTCGGCCTGCTCCACCGGTGTCTCTCTCTCTGAAAGGCGAATGACCAGCCTTTCGTCGTCGCCCAAAGGCACGACCAATTCCCGCTGCCCCGGTTGAATTTGGGTGTGCAGGGCCAGCAGCCACTCGGCCTGGGTGCGCAGATGGGCCGGATCGCCGGCTGCCGGTTCCTCCGCGGCTATCGCTGACAACTGGCGGCTCACCCGCTCCTCGGCCTGCTGGATCAGCGCGGCCACGCCGTTGCGCATGCCCGCGTAGGCGTCTGTGGAGCCAGCCGGGTCCCGCTCGGCCTCGCCATAGAAACGGGCCACCGCGGCGCTGACGCTCTCTGTGGGCAAAAAGTCGTCGGCAAAGTGGAGTTCGTAGGGGGCAAAGCCGCTTACCCCCGTCTCGTCGTCCAGGGCCAGACCCGGCGTCCATTCCCCGCTGGCGGGCAGTCCCCAGAGTTCCTGCAAAACTGCTGCCAACGCCACCACCTGTTCACCCCCACCCAGCCTCTCCCATTCTGGGGGAGGCGTCGATACAGTTCCCTCCCCAATCTGGGGAGGGTTAGGGTGGGGTATCTGCGCGTCGCCGTTGGCGTCGCCTGTCACCCGCCAGGCGATCTCTTTGGCCAGCGTCGGGCTGATACCCTCTACGCCGTCCATCAATGCCCGCCACAGCCGCCCGCCCGAAGCAAGCAATTCGGTTAACTGCGTGTAGTAATCGGGGTTGCCGTCGTCCAAGGGGGGCAATTTGTGCTGGGCCGGGGGCGGTGTATAGGGCCGTTTGGGGAGCAGCACCCGCTGGGCATTTTCGCCGGGTATCACCCGTTTGAGAACCCCCAGAATCCTGTCGCCCGCATCCAACAGCAGCAGATTGCTCAGGCGGCCCATCGGTTCGGCCAGCAGCGTCGTCGGGCCGTGTTCCGGGTGGTCAAAACGCAGAGCCAGCACCCGGTCATAGGCGATCGGCAGTTCGATGGCGTCGAGAATTGCGCCCCGCACATATTTTTTCAGGAGTAGGAGCAGGGGCGTCTCTTTTTCCATACCCCGGCGCAGTTTCTGTCCGCTCAGATGGACCCGGCTGGCCTGGGGATGGGCCGAGAGCAGCAGGTAGTGGCGCTGACGGTCCGCGTAGATTTCCATTCCGACGCTGTGGGCATCGGGCAGGAGAATCTGCTGGACGCGACCGCCGCGGATGGTTGTATTCAGTTCGGCGGCGATAGCAGCCAGGGTGAGAGCGTCGAAGTGCATGGGATTTGGAAATAGTGAATGGTGAATAGTGAATAGTGAATTGTAAATAGGGGTAGTGTATGCGATGGCGCGGGGGATGGCAAACCGCAGAGAAGCCCCGGCAGCAATACAAGTGGTGGAGGCTGATTCCGGGAATGGGCCAGGCGATCTGCGGTCAGCAGAAGTGTAGCGGCCCATTCCCGGAATCGGGTACACCAAATCTGAGTGTATACTCGGAACATTCCGTCGGTTCCGTTCGTCTGGATTCCAGTACATCAGTTCACAGCAGGGACCGGTCCTCTCGTGTTTTCCATAGAATAAAATATCCAAAGTCCCCGGCACTTTCTGCCGCAGCGAGTCACTACGACCGACGCCAGGCATCGAAGTTCGTGAAGTGCCGGGGACTTGTGATAGTGACTTCGTGGAATAGGCTCAACTGATGCAGTGCAACGTCTATCGGTTGAATGTGAAGGAGAAAAACTATGCGTACGCATCGCGGACTATCTGTCCATCTGGCTCGTGCAGGTTTCAGCGCGGCACTGCTGGCGCTGGCTGTTTTGCTGGCGGCAATCTTCAATGGCGGCACAGCCCAGGCCCAGGGCACTGTGACGCCTCGCCACACAGACCCCTTCTGGGTGGCCTCCTATTGGAACAATACGACTCTCAGCGGCACGCCAGTCCTTGTTCAGGAGGAGCGCAATCTGGCCTATGAGTGGGGCACAGGTTCGCCCCATCCGTCGGTCAACAGCGACAATTTCTCGGCACGCTGGGCGCGCTATATCGATGTGACCCCCGGCGAATACACTTTCATCGCGGTCAGCGACGACGGCATCCGCGTGCGGGTGGACGGGGACCTGGTGATCGATGCCTGGTCGGATCACAGCGCCACACGCTTCACCGGCACGAAAAGTCTGAGCGCAGGCCATCATTTGGTGGAAGTGGAGTATTACGAAAAGAGTGGTCTGGCGGTGGCTAATGTCTCCTGGCAGGCAGGGCCGCCCCCCATCACCAACTGGAAGGGCGAATACTTCAACAACAAATCCCTGAGCGGCACGCCGGTTGTGGTGCGCAACGACGCCGCCATCAATTTCAATTGGGGCGTGGACAGTCCGGCGCTGGGTGTGACCCCCGACAACTTCTCGGCCCGGTGGAGCCAGAACCTGACGCTGGCTGCGGGAATGTACCGCTTCCGCATGACGGTGGACGACGGGGCACGGCTCTTTGTCAACGGCCACACCCTCATCGACGCCTGGAAGACACAGGCTGCCACCGAATATACGGGCGACATCTATCTGCCCGGCGGTGCGGTGACTGTGCAGATGGAGTATTATGAGGAGGGAGGCAGCGCGGTGGCCCGGCTGGTCTGGGAGAAAGTGGGCAGCAATCCCGGCCCGACAGCGACCCCTTCGCCCACGCCGGTTCCTCCGGCCACGGGTGCGGTAGTGGTGGACAATCGGGATGCGGGCTTTATGCGAGGGGGCACTGCCTCTGGCTGGGGCAGCGCCAACGAGGGCTACAACGGCCATCTCTACTGGACCCAGAACAACGACTGGGCGCGGCCCGGCTACAATTGGGGGCGTTGGTATCCGACACTGAGCGCAGGTCGTTACGAAGTCTTTGTCTATATTCCGGACCGCTACACCACCAGCGCCAACGCCCGCTATTGGATTTCCCACGGGGCCGGTTTCACCCAGCGGCTGGTGAACCAGTCGGCCTACAGCGATGAGTGGGTCTCCCTGGGAACCTACACCTTCCAGGGCGACAATCGGGATTACGTCTCCCTGGCCGATGTGACGGGGGAGACGTATCTGTCGAGGCTGCTGGCTTGGGACGCTATGAAGTTTGTGCCGAAGTAATTGCAAGTGGGTAGTTACAGGTGGCAGGTGGAAAGTAAAGGCCGGGCGATTATCGCCCGGCCTTTTTTGTCGTTAGAATTGCGTCGCTCCTCTACCCATACACCGTTTTGATCAGCGCCCGGATGTAGCCGTTGGCGTAGGCTTTGCCCAGCAGGTCAGAACGTTCCAATGGGAATTTGGGCGTGTGGTCCATCATAAATGGCCCGTTGAAGCCGTTGTCCCGGTAGATTTCCATAGCCCGGCGCATGTCGATGTCGCCCTCGTCCATAAAGACTTCGGTGAAGCGGGGCAGTTGGCCCTTCACATTGCGGAAGTGGACCCAGCCGATTTTGTCCGCTGCGGCCATCTCTGCGATGAAGTCGTAGACCCCCTGGCCCAGAGCTTCGGTCATACAGCCCTGACAAAAGAGCATCCGGTTGTTGGGGCTGTCCACCACCCGGAAGTGGTGGCGGAACTGTTCCGGCGTGGAGCAGATTTGGGCCACTCCGCCCAGCGCTTCGGGCACAGGCGGATCGTCCGGGTGCAGGGCCATGCGCACCCCTGCCTTCTCCGCCACAGGAATCACCGCTTCCAAAAAGCGCTCTATTCGCTCCATCATTTCGGCTTCGCTTACCGCCGGTTCGTGGAGGGGCGGACGGTTCTGCATAAATTCGTCGTAGTCGAAGGTGCTGTATTGCACCCCGCCCCGTCCGATGTCCGATGTGGTGCGGAAGTTGCCCTTTGGCTTGAAGTTCCAGCCCAGATAGGGAACTCCGGCCCGGCCCAGGGATTCCAGCATCCGACACCAGGCGTCGATGCGGTCATCGGCTTCCGGCTGGCCCAGGGGAATCTCCGGCCAGCAGGACATAAAAACGTTGTTCAGTTTCATGCCGTGGGCTTCGATCCGTTCTCGTGCCCAGGCGAAACGGTCTGTGCAATCCTTGCCTGTGCGCAGATCAGCGCCGAGAGATTCGTCGGCCCTGGCCACGCTGGCCCGCAGTTCCAAATGGATGGTGTCCACGCCGATGGCGCTGTAAAAGGTGAGAATTTCGTCGGTGAAATTGTTCCAGTTCACCTGATCCTGAATGAGCATTGCCTATACTCCTCTTTGGTGACCCAGCCGTTATTTTTGCTAAACGGAATGCTGCGTGAAACGTGAAATCATCCGAACTTTTTCACGTTTCACGCAGCATCTTTCACGCTTCACATTTCTTCTCTTACCCGTGACGGCGCATAAATCGCTGCATCCGTTCCAGCGCAATTTCGATGTTCTCCTGGCTGGCCGCATAGGCACAGCGCACGTGCCCTTCGCCGCCCCGACCAAAGGCACTGCCGGGGATCACGGCCACCTGCTCCTCCAGCAACAGTTTCTCGGCAAATTCGTGCTCGTCCATTCCCGTGCGCTTGACGCTGGGAAAGGCGTAGAACGCGCCCTTTGGCTCGAAACAGTCCAGACCGATCTCATTCAGTCCGCCCACAATCAGACGGCGGCGGGTGTCGTAGCTGGCAACCATCTCCTGCACGGCCAGTTCCGCCACCGGGTCTGTGAGGGCCGCCAGCGCCGCTGCCTGCCCTGCGGTGGGCGCGGACATAATCAGATACTGGTGAATCTTGCGCATCGCGCCCAGCAGGTCCGCGGGGCCAGCCGCGTAGCCGATGCGCCAGCCGGTCATCGCGTAATCTTTGCTCATTCCGCCCAGGTGAATCGTGCGTTCGGCCATACCGGGCAGACTGGCAAACATTACGTGCTCGTGTTCGCTGTAGACCAATCGATCGTAGATTTCGTCGGAGATGACCAGCAGGTCGTGCTTTTCGACAACTTTGGCAATCGCCATCAACTCCTGCCGGTTCATCACCGCGCCGGTGGGATTGCAGGGATAGCCAATCAGCAGCGCCTTTGTGCGGGGGGTGATGGCAGCTTCGATCTGCTCCGGTGTCACCACAAAATCGTTGGCCGCATAGGTGGGCACATCGACAACTGTGCCCCCGGCCAGAATTACATCCGCAGTGTAGGAGACGAAGCAGGGCTGGGGCACAATCACCTCATCGCCGGGGTCGAGAATAGCCTGCATGGCCAGATACATAGCCTCGCTCACGCCGACGGTAATCAGCACTTCCTGTTCCGGGTCATAGGCTGGCCCGCCGTAGCGTCGCTGCAACATTTCGGCCACGGACGCACGCAGTTCCAGCACGCCCGCGTTGGAGGTATAGGCTGTGTCGCCCTGGCGGATGCTCTCCAGCCCGGCCTGCAAAATCGGGGCGGGCGTGACAAAATTCGGCTCGCCGATGCCCAGGCTGATCACATTTTCCATTGTGGCGGCGATGTCGAAGAAGCGGCGGATGGCTGAGGGAGCCACCCGATGGATACGTTCGCTCAGGCGGCTGTTGTGGGGTCGGCGCAAGGTGCTATGTCCATTTGTGGGGATGGATTGACCCTTCTCGCGGGTCAGTACGGGTGTCGTATTCATTCGTCGATGCGACCAGTTACGGTCGTCCCTTTCGTTGGAGAGTATCAGGAGAAGCCGAACTTTTCAGAAAAGTTCGACTTCTGTGAAAAGAAGCGGACAAGCCCTCGTGCGCCGATTGCACGACCCTCAGCAGGCTCCACTGAGCGGTCGCCGGCAGCCGGCACTGGCTGCTCTCCGTCGATTGGGGGGATTGGCTGGGTGGGTCATTGGATGTTTCTCAAATAAGGACGAAGGACGACGGACGGAAGACGAACCGCGACACAATTTCTGGTTCGTCCATCGTCTTCCGTCTTTCGTCATGCAAGAATCGGTCTCCGCGCGTGCCACTCGGTCGTCTGTTCGTAGGCGTGGGCCGCGCGCAAAATTGTCTCTTCGCCCAGCGACGGCCCTAAAATTTGCAGGCCAATGGGCAGGCTATTGCGGTCAAAGCCGCAGGGGATGCTGATGCCGCACATCCCGCTCAGGTTCAGGCTGACGGTGAAAATATCGGCCAGATACATCGCGAGGGGATCGTCGGCCTTTTCGCCGATGGGGAAGGCGGTAGTGGGCGAAGTGGGCGAGACGATCACATCCACATCGGCAAAGGCCGCCTCAAAATCCCGTTTGATCAGCGTGCGCACCTGCTGGGCTTTGCCGTAATAGGCGTCGTAGTAGCCCGCGCTCAGCGCGTAGGTTCCCAGCATAATCCGCTGCTTCACCTCCCGGCCAAAGCCCCGCCCCCGCACCTGCCGGTAGTTGTCCAGCAGCCGATCCGCCTTGCCGCCTGGGCCAAAACGGATGCCGTCGAAGCGAGAAAGGTTGGCACTGGCCTCGGCGGTGGCGATCAGATAGTAGACGGGCAGCGCTTTGTCCGTGTTGGGCAGGTGGATGGGGACGATCTCTGCGCCCAGCCCGGCCAGGTGCTCGATAGCGGTCCGCACCGCGGTCTCCACATCCGGCTCCATCCCGTCGATGAAATATTCGGCTGGCACGCCCACCCGCAGCCCGTGGATGTCGCCGGTCAGGCTGGCCGTGTAGTCGGGGACCGGTGCTGGCAGGCTGGTGCTGTCATGTGCGTCGTGGCCCGCCATCGCATTCAGAATCAGCGCGGCGTCTTCCACATCTTTGGTGATCGGCCCGATCTGGTCCAGACTGCTGCCGTAGGCGATCAGCCCGTAGCGGCTGACCCGGCCATAGGAGGGTTTCATTCCTACTACGCCGCAGAGGGAAGCGGGCTGGCGCACGCTGCCGCCTGTGTCCGTGCCCAGGCTGGCCAGGGCCTCGTCCGCAGCCACAGCCGCCGCGGAGCCACCGCTGCTTCCGCCGGGGACCCGGTCCAGATTCCATGGGTTGTGGGTGGTAAAGTAGCCGCTGTTTTCTGTGCTGGAACCCATTGCAAATTCGTCGGTGTTGGTCTTGCCGATCACCAGCGCGCCCGCGTCTTTCAATCGCTGCACCGCTGTGGCTGTGTAGGGAGGGCGGTAGCCTTCCAGAATTTTGCTGCCCGCGGTGGTGACGATCCCTTCGGTGGAAAGCACATCTTTGATCGCCAGGGGAATCCCCAGCAGCGGACGGCTGTCGCCCTCTGCCCGCAAACGATCGGCTGCTTCCGCCTGTTCCAATGCCTGTTCGCCCGCTACAGTCAGATAGGCGCAGACCTGTCCATCTACCTGCTCTATGCGGGCCAGGACGGAGCGGGTCAGGTCCACGGCGGAGAAGTCGCCAGAGGTCAGTCCAGCCACCGCCGCGTGTACGGTCAGTTGATAGAGTTCAGTTGCTGTTGTGTTTTTCACGTTCAGCCTCGGTAAAATGCAGTTGCCGGGAGCGCCGCCAGGGAAAGCGGTGCTCCCAGTCCTTTCCTATTCTTCAAAGATAGCGCGCACCCGGAAATAGCCATTTTTGGCATCAGCTGCGTTGGCAACAGCGGCTTCGTTGGGTAGACACTCGCCCAGTTCGTCGTCCCGCATTACATTGCTCAACGGCAAGACGTAGGGCGTGGGCGGCACGCTGCTGGTATCCACGCCCTGAATCTGTTCGGCATAGTCCAGAATGGCGGAAAGTTGCAGCGCATAGTGGTTGATTTCGTCGTCGCTCAGTTCCAACTTGGCCAGTTCGGCCACGTGGCGCACTTCTTCGATGCTCAGTTTCATCTGATTTCTCCCGCAATCAACGCGCACAAAAAAACGCCGTGGCAGTCATCCACGGCGTCGCAACTTACAACAAAAACGCCGTGATTTGCATGTGCTCACGGCGCTGGTGACAAACAAAATACCGCTACCGGAGCACGGGGCTAGCTGCCCATGCGGCCGGTGCGCAGGCAATCCTGCGTTCAAATTCTCCAACACATTTCTGTAGTATTGTCATAATGACGACCAGTATAGACGCCTCAACGCCAGATGTCAAAATGGCCGCAGGCCGGATTACCAATCCAGTCAACAAAAAAGCCCCCCGACAAAATAGTCGGAGGGGCCTTTTTTGTGGTGATGTTCTGAGGTTGGGTTGGACAAACCGGTGGTGAAAATCACAATGGAACTCAGCCCCGAAGGGTACTGCACAGCGTTGGGTAAATCTATTCGATGAGCAGATTGTGAAAAGGGTGTGTCTCAGAACGTCAGGCGGATAAGATGGGAATCTGCTCCAAAAAAACAGAGTACATTGGTTGAAACACTACATAGACAGGTTGTAAAGCAACGATTTAGGAGAGACGAAACCAGACCGCAATACATTCGTGGCTGTGGCGATGTGTGGGAAAACAAGGAAGCGATTGCCTTCCACCTCACATCAACCGACACGCTGACTTCTGTTTGCCGGACAACCGCATCTGGCGTATTGTCCCGCTATCAGCGTCGGGCGCTTCCAACAACCAGGCAACCGTGCGTCACGCATTGCTGAGTTGTTGTCACCGAAGCCAAATCTTTGATGTCTCTACTATAGCGGAGGTTTGGGTGGATGCCAATGGGACAAAGGTAATGCTTTTTAGCGGAAAGGGGCAGATAATCTAAATTATTGTTGTTGCGTCGTAAGTTCGCGGGTGGGAGGCCGTTCATCTTTAGAGAACCAATGACAAATTGTAGTCTTCTTTAGTGGAAAATTAATAGCTTCTGTAACCATTTTGACAGCATCAGTTGCCTTTTATCGGGATAGAATAAGTCAGTAGTTTACAACAATCGGTAGACCGCAACACCTGCTTATAGCCAATCCGTGACCGGCACGCTGGTCATAGACTTTGCTCGGCGCACTGTGGTCTGCTGATGATCAATCACCAGGTGTTGGCAGATGCATACACTGTTAGAAAGCTGAGCGTACTATGTCCTGGATTACCTCTATGCCGACAGATGAATCAGCCCACGCTGTCTATGAGGCTGTCGTTCCCGCCGGTCAACACAGCCTGCGCGCCCGAATCTACAGACCGGCCAACCCTACCGGATGGGTAATCGTTGGCTATAGTCGCTACTATCGTCAATTTATCCTCTCTGATGCTACATTTGGCAACGCGGGGCTGGCTACGATGCACCTGCAACTCCAGCCGCCAGAGATATCCCCTGGCTTGCTGGAATCGGAAATCACCACCCAACTCACCCAACAATTGATGCAGTCCACCCAGTGGCTGGGTTCCCAATTCGACGCCAAGCCCTTGCCCATTGGCCTTTTTGGCGCCTATCAGGATGCGGGCGTGGCGTTGAGCACGGCTGCATTTTTGAGGAACGATATTGGCGCGGTTGTCTCCTTTCAGGGGCGACCGGAGAATTCGATGAACCATTTGGCCGAAATCACAGCACCCACTCTGCTTCTGGTCAACCAGAGTGATACTGCTGTGTTGGCCACCAATGTGCAGGCCCGTTGGTGGATGCGTTGTACCAATCAGCTTTCGTTGGTTTCTGGACGGATGCGCCTGTTGCGCGAAAAAAGCTCTTTTGATGCTGTCAATCAGTTGGCCGGCAATTGGTACATTCGCCATTTGCTGGGCCGTCAGCCGCTTAAAGATTTGCCTGGTCAATTGCTGAAAAAATCAGTCGGCCAAGAATGGCTTGGCGAATTGCTCCAATAGACAGCCCAATTCTCCGGTATCCACTCGGCTGATTCCTCTCGGATCAGCCAGTGTGGCGCGTCCCCTATTTCTGCATTGTTCCTCGCTCCTGCCCGTGCTATACTGAAAATAACTACGATTTCCCGGCCTGTCGGCACAAAAAGTCACCAGCCCCATGCCCTGGCCCCACAGCTAGCAGGAGCAGCGATGAGCTATCTCCCCAACTTTGATTTGACCGATAAAGTAGCGGTTATCACCGGCGCATCCCGGGGCATCGGCGAGTCGATTGCTCGTACTTATGCCGCGGCCGGGGCAGCAGTGGTTCTGGGCAGCCGTAAACAGGCAGGGCTGGATGGCGTGGCTGCTGCCATCCGCGCCGAAGGGGGACAGGCCCTGGCCCTGGCCGCGCACACCGGCGACAGCGAAGCCGTACAGGCACTGGTCCAGGCCGCCACCGATGAATTTGGTGGGGTGGACATTCTCGTCAACAACGCGGCCACCAATCCCCACTTTGGGCCGATTCTGACCGCCGAAGAGAGCCATTGGGCCAAGATTCTGGATGTGAATGTAGTAGGCTACTTTCGTATGGCAAAGGCTGCTGCGTCCGCAATGGAAAAGCGGGGGGGCGGCTCGATTGTCAATCTGGCCTCGATTGCGGGCAAGCGTCCCCAGCCGGGGATGGGCGTCTACTCTGTCAGCAAAGCCGCGGTGTTGATGCTGACCGAAGTCCTGGCCGCGGAACTGGCCGAGTCCAACATTCGGGTCAATGCAATTGCGCCGGGTTTTGTCAAAACTGCCTTCAGCAGTGCCATCTGGCAGAACCCCCAACTCTACGGTTCAGTGATGCGCATCGTGCCCCAGCAGCGCATGGCCGAACCGGAAGAACTGACCGGCATCGCCCTCTACCTGGCCTCCGACGCCAGCAGCTTCACAACTGGCGCGACGTTCCTCATCGACGGCGGTCAGTATGTGGATGCCGGTATGGGATAATGAGATGCTGAGATGCTGGGGTTCGAACCCCAGCATCTCAGCATCTCATTACCTTTTTGACAATAACCAACGCCTCCAAACGAATGGATACCCCACCAATGACAACTGATATTCTAACCGAACTTCTGCCCCGCATCCGCAGCTTTATCGACAGCGAAGTGATTCCACTGGAAGCCGCGTTTCTTAGCAAACCCTGGCACGAACTGGAGCCGACATTGGAGGCCAAGCGCCAGATGGTGCGGGACGCGGGTCTGTGGGGGCTGGCTTTGCCCGCGGAAGTCGGGGGCCAGGGCTTGACGCTGGCCGAGTTTGGCCGAGTGAGCGAGGAACTGGGCCGCACACCCCTGGGCCACTACACCTTCAACTGCCAGGCTCCAGACATCGGCAACAGCGAACTGCTCCTCCAATTTGGCAGCCAGGAGCAGAAGGATCGCTGGCTGATGCCGCTTGTGCGGGGAGAAATTCGCTCCTGCTTCTCCATGACCGAGCCGGAGCACGCGGGAAGCAACCCCACTTGGATGAGTACGACTGCCGTACGCGAAGGCGACGAGTACGTCATCAACGGCCACAAATGGTACACAACCGCCGCGGACGGTGCGACCTTTGCCATTGTGATGGCTGTGACCAACCCGGAAGCGGAGAGCCGTCACCAGCGGGCCAGCCAGATAATTGTTCCGCTGGATACCCCCGGCTTTACACGCGTGCGCAACATCGCAGTGATGGGCGAGAGCGGCGAAGGCTGGCCCACCCATGCCGAAGTGACCTACGAAAATGTGCGGGTTCCTGTCAGCAACCGTATCGGCGACGAGGGTGCGGGCTTTGCTCTGGCCCAACAGCGGCTGGGGCCAGGCCGCATCCACCACTGCATGCGCTGGATTGGCATCTGTGAGCGGGCTTTCGATATAATGTGCAGCCACGCGGCCCACCGCCAGGTTGCCCCCGGCCGCACCCTGGGCGAGCAGGGGATTGTCCAGGCCTGGATCGCTGAGAGCCGGGCCGAGATCAACGCTTCTCGGCTGCTGGTATTGGAGACCGCCCGTAAGATCGACGAGGAGGGTTCCTACGCAGCCAGGGACGAGATTTCGCTAATCAAATTCTATGTGGCTGGTGTCATCAATCAGGTGCTGGATCGGGCGCTGCAAGCTCTCGGCGGCCTGGGCATGAGCGACGACACCCCCATCGCCTGGTGGTATCGCCACGAGCGGGCCGCCCGCATCTACGACGGCCCGGATGAGGTCCACAAAATCAGTGTGGCCCGGCGGATTTTGAAGAGGTATTAGAGATTGGGCAGGAACCCAACCACGAAGACACAAAGACACAAAGGAAAAGCAAAGATTTGTTTTTCTTCGTGCTTTTGTGTCTTCGTGGTTTGATTTGGAGCGGATATATTGGTGACGACAGATACAATCCCCGTGAGGGAAGACGAACAGATTGACGCTGAGCGGGTAGCCGACTTCCTGCGTGGGAAGTTGCCCGGCAGCGAGCAGCCCCTGACTGTGCGCCAGTTCGGCGGCGGCGCGGCCAATCTCACCTATCACCTGGACTACGGCAGCCACGAATACGTCCTGCGCCGCCCGCCCCTGGGACCGGTGGCCCCTTCGGCCCACGATATGGCCCGGGAATCGAAGGTGCTCTCAGCGCTCTGGCGGGCCTACCCCTACGCGCCCCGGGCATTTCTCTTTTCCGATGACGCGTCGATTGTGGGCGCGCCCTTTTTTGTGATGGAGCGCCGTCACGGAGTAGTCGTGCGCAAAGGCATCCCCGATTTCTACGCCATCTTCCCCGACGCGCCCCGACGGATGAGCGAAGCCCTGGTGGATGCGCTGGCCGATCTCCACGCTGTGGACTACAGCGCCATCGGTCTGGCCGATCTGGGCAAACCGGCGGGCTTTATCCGCCGTCAGATTGAGGGCTGGTGGCGGCGCTGGCAGGCCACAGAACTGCCAGAGAACCCCGCAATGAGTGCAGTCCACGACTGGCTGCTGGCAAACCAGCCAGCGGAAGGCCCGGCGTCGCTGATCCACAACGACTACAAACTGGACAATGTGATGCTGGCCGCGGGCGATCCGGGCCGTCTCGTCGCCATCTTCGATTGGGATATGTCTACCCTGGGCGATCCCCTCTCGGACTTGGGCGCACTCCTGGCTTACTGGAGCCAGCCCGACGACCCACCCCACTTCCAGGCCCTGGCGATGATGCCTATCCAGCCCGGTTTTCTGCGCCGGGAGGAGTTGGTGGCGCGCTACGCAGCCCGCAGCGGACGGGATGTGTCGAACATTGCCTTCTATCACAGCCTCAGCCTCTACCGGGTGGTGGTGATTATCGCCCAGATTTATGTGCGCTTTGTACGGGGGCAGACCCAGGACGAGCGCTTCGCCGCCTTTGGCCCGGTCATTCCCGCCACGGCCCAGGCTGCGTTGGATGTGGCGATGGGCGTATAAACGGAAAAGTGACAACTGTAAAATCGAGGAGGGTCAAATGACAATCAAATGTTCAGTCTACATTGCAGCGAGCATCGATGGGTTTATTGCCAGACTCGGAGGCGAGATCGACTGGCTGCTCCGGCCCGAATACACCCCCACTGAAATGCGGGGGTTGAGTTTCGACGATTTTATCTCTACCGTCGATGCAATAGTGATGGGGCGTCATAGCTACGAAAAGGTTCTCTCTTTCGACAGTTGGCCCTATGAAAAGACGCCGGTTGTGGTGCTTTCCAGCAGTGGGGTGACGGTCCCAGCCCATTTGTCGGGGAAAGTACGCGTGGAAGCGGGCACGCCGTGGGAGATTGTGGCGCGGCTGGCTGCCGAGGGCAAGAAGCATCTCTACATCGATGGCGGTGTCACCATTCAGCGCTTTCTGGCCGCGGGACTGATCGACGAAATCACCATCACCCAAATTCCTATTCTGCTCGGCGCGGGCATTCCCCTCTTCAGCGCAGAAGGCAGCGAGCACCCCCTGCGGCTGATCGACTCCGCTGCTTCGGACAACGGCTTTGTCCAGGTGCGCTATGCAGTGCAGGCCGCGAGCGACTGAAAGGTTGTTGTTGATCTTCCCTATGTCTGAAAACGAAATTCTGCTGTCTGGAGGGAATGTTAATACGGGCGTCGTCCGTGTGGGCAACACCGTGCGTCGGGCAATGACACCTGCCAGCCCAACGATCCACCGGCTGCTGTTGCATTTGGAGGCAAAGGGCTTTGCTGGAAGTCCGCGCTTTCTGGGCGTGGACCGAAAAGGGCGGGAGAAGCTCTCCTTTCTGGAAGGTGAAACCGGCATTCCCCCGGCCATCTGGCAGAGCGACGAACCGCTGATCGCCGGGGCCAAATTGCTCAGGCGCTATCACGACGCTACCCTTGACTTCGTACAATCGGATGCCGATGTGTGGGCAGAACGCGCTACCGAAGACAAACGCCAGGAAGTGATCTGTCACAACGACTTTGCGCCCTACAATTTTGTCTACGCGACTGGCCTGCCCTGGGGGGTGATCGATTTTGATCTGGCCGGTCCCGGTCCCCGCGCTTGCGGGATGTGGCCTATGCTGCGTACTGGATGGTTCCCCTCTCTTTCAACAGCGAAGAGCAAAAGGGATTTGCCGAGGCCGATCTGGGCAATGGAAGCTATCGGTGTCGGCTGTTTTGCAGCACCTACGGCATTTCCATTACAGACGCGCTTTTCGAGATGATCGAAGAAGTACTGGTTTTGATGGGTGACGAAAAAGAGATGCGTCGACTACTGGGCAGTGCTGCCGCGGCAAAGCTCAAAGCCGATGGACATCTGGTCCACTGGCGACGAGAAGCGTCGGCGTTCGCACGCTTTCGGCCACAGATCGAAGCGAATCTCCTGGGGCCGTGTGGGCCTGGCTAAATCAAAGCCCCTTCTCTCCCACTCAAATAGGCCACCAGCACGCCACCAGCAAAGCTGATCCGGGCAACACCACCGCTAACTTCCACGGACGCCAGGGATGCCGACGGTTCCCACCCTAACGCAGTGGAGAGACGCCACTCTGCCCCATCAACCGTCACCGAATAGTCGATCCCCCACTCCGCTGTTCCCCGCATAAAATTGAAGGCCCGGCGGGCCGTCCATCCGCTGTCCAGCCTGAAGTCGTCTAGGGTCGGCGACGTCTGATAGCTGCCGCCCGCTGGCTGGGGACGCCGTTCTACCGACCCGTCGGCCAGTTGCCCCAACACCTGGGCCAACAGATCGCCGCCAGCCGCCGCGCAGCGGGCATCCGCCTCGCCGCCGGAAATGCCATCGGGCAGGACAACCGTGCGCTGCCCTGCGATGTCGCCCGTGTCCAGCCCCGCATCCATCCAATGCACTGTGACACCCACCGGGTTGACGCCAGCCCGAAATTGCCAGAAAAGGGGTTCTGGCCCGCGGAAGTGGGGCAGCAGCGATGGGTGCACATTCAGAAATCCGTGGCGGGGCAGGGCCAGCAGGCGGGCGGGGATGATGCGGTCGAAGCAGGCCACGCAGGCCACATCCGGCGCGAGGGTGCGGAGCAGTTCGGCCAGCGCGGATGCCCGCAACGGGCCGGATTCGTGTACGGGAATCCCCGCGTCCCAGGCCAGATGCAGTGCGTTCGGTTCGATGAATGTGTCTAGCAGGGGCAGTGATAGCGGGTCGGTGTCGCACGGCGGCGGCGGCAAAAGGGGGCGCAATACCGGTCCAGAGAGCAGCAGCCCGCAGACCTCCAAACCCGCGGTCAGCAGCCGTTCCAGCACAATCCGCGTAAATTGTCCCTGCATTCCCAGAAAGAGAACCCGTGTAGGCGGCATAGGCTTTGACACCCGCTTTGCTTAGGGGCTATAATCGAGCGAAAGATTGTAAGTGCGGTTTCTAACCGCACATCTGTCAAATGTCCCGAATGTGCGGTTAGAAACCGCACCTACATAAGGAGCAGTCAGATGGCCCGTATGGTGCAGTGTGTCAAAATTGGACAGGAATTGCCCGCCCTGGAACGCCAACCCTATGGCGGTGAGCTGGGCAAGCGCATCTTCGAGAACGTCTCCCAACAGGGCTGGGATATGTGGATGCAATACTCTGTCGTCCTCATCAACCACTACGGGCTGAGTCTGGGCGATCCCCAGGCCCGCCAGTTTTTGGAAGAGCAGATGGAAGAGTTCTTCTTTGGCGAAGGCGCACAGATGCCCGAAGGCTGGACCCCGGAAGGGGAAGGCGACGGCGCTCCCGCTGGGAAAGGCGCACCCGCTGCCAAAGCGCCCCGGCGGAAGTAAAGGAAAGGAAGTTACCAGTAATCAGTGCCTCGACGAGACCCACAGGACTAGCGACGCCGGTTGAGCCTGTCGAAACCCAGGAGCGGTTCTACGAGACCAACTGTTCACTGATGACTGATAACCCCCAGCCGAATCTCCGGCAGAATCTCGAAACGTAGCTCCGCGTGGGCCGCACGCAGGCTCGCCTCCACCGCTTCCGGGCTGTCGCCCGCCGCGAAGATAAAGCCGAGATAGGCATCGCCTTCGGGCAGGGGCACAAGCGGATAGTTCATCTGGGCCGTGATCTGGACATCTTCGATGCCGGGCACGGCCTTTGCTTTGTCCACCCCGTGAACGCAGCGCAGAATCCCTGCCTCTGGGATCGGAATCATCATCACCCCGCCTGACTGCCCTTCCCGGGTCAGCCCCTCCAAAGAAAGCCCCGTGGCCTGGCGCAGGATCAACTCCTCCAACGAAGCGTCTGTGCCAAAGCGCAGGGTGCGGGAGCAAAGCCCGCCGATGGAGCGCCCGGCGATCTCCACAATCCACGCGCCGCCGTCGTTGATGCGCAGTTCCGCGTGGATCGGCCCCATCTCCAGCCCCAAGGCACGGGCGGCCTGGGCTGTGGTCGCCGCGATATCCGCCTGCACAGCTTCGGGCAGCCGGGACGGGGTGACGTAAATTGTCTCCTCGAAGAACGGCCCTTCCAGCGGGTCTGGCTTGTCGAAGAGGGCCAACACCTGCAACTCGCCCCCATCCAGAATCCCTTCCAGGGCCACCTCCACGCCGGGCATATACTCTTCCACCAGAAAGTGGCGACCCGGCCCGATCAGTTGCACCAGTCGGTTGGCTGCGGACAGAAGTTCGTTCCGGTCGTTGGCCCGAATCACCCCCCGGCTGCCGTTCAGGTCCTCCGGCTTGACCACACAGGGGTAGCCGATTTCGGCTTCCACAACTGGCACAACCGCAGCAATTGCTCCCTCCCCTGGAACGGGGCGGTGTCCTGAGCCTGCGATGTCCTGAGCCTGTCGAAGGGTCGAGGGGGAGGGTTGGGGTGGGGGTATAAAGAAGCGTCGAAAGCGGGGGGAGAGAACGCCCCCGGCAGAGAGAAGCTGGCGCATTCGAAATTTGTTGCGAGCCGCGTCGGCAGCCGCGGCCGCGTTGTGGGGCAGGCCGAGAATCTGGCTGGTGCGGGCGGCCAGAAACGCGCCGCTGTCGTCCAGGGAGAGGATGGCCTGGACCGGGCGCTGGGCGAGCGTCTCCACAAGCTGCTGGCTGGATTGCTCCACAGCGGTGAAGTCCACGCCCAGACGAAATTTCCAATAATCGGACAATTCCGAAGGCATATCCACCGCGCTGATGGCTTCAATGCCGAGACGTTTGGCCGCTTCCACAAAGGCTGCGGTGCGATAGCTGTGGGGAGTGGTGAGCAGCAGGACCCGGCGGGTTGGTTCGGCAGAGGCTTCAGTCGTCATTGGCTGTTCCGCCTTCCGCCAGCAGAGCCAGCCAGCGCGGGTGCTGATGGGCCGCGGTCTGCTGGCGCATGGCTGTGTGGAATTGGTTTGCGTCAACGCCAGCGCTGTGGGACGAGGCACGAGCATTGGGACTGATCAGCCCAGCCAGGGAAGCGGCGAAGTCGGCGGTGTGCTGCTGCTCGGCTGCCGATTGTCCGGCCAGGACTCCGCCGGACAGTCCACCGCTGTAAAAGAGCGCGTGAAATTCGTCCAGCGGCTCACCCGTTTCCCCGAACAGGTGGCGCAGGTGGGACTCGCTCAGGTCTTTGAGGACATCGGAGAAGATCGCCACCACCTGGGGATTGTCCGTGTGGGCTGCGGCCACCGCTGCCTGGCTGAAGCAATAGTCACCGGCCAGGACTGTGCCGCCCACTAGGGATTTGTCCAGCGTGTCCGCGTCCGGGTTCTGCAGCAGCAGGAGTTTGTGCAGGGAGAGGGCCACATCCAGCAGCACCATCGCCGTCGCCAGTTGAATGCGTGCCGTGCGCTGGACGGCGGTATCGCTGTCGGGCAGGGCCGCGGCCAGCACAACCCCGGCCAGGGGAGAGCCAGCCCGGGCGTCCACTTCGTGGCGGATAAACTCGCCCAGAGATGAATGTTCGGTTTCAGTCGCTGCGGCCACCTGTGCCCGCACATCGGCCAGTTCGGCCAGAAAATCCTCGGTCATACAGCGTTCTCCGTGGAAGGGATTGGAGATTGGGGATTAGGGACTGGGAATCGGGCGTCGTTGTTTCCCCGTCCCTAATCCCCAGTCCCCGATCCCCTCTTTACGCCCACGCCTCAATCAGTGCGGGCAGTTGGTTCAGTTCGTCGATTACCGCATCGGGTGTAACCGTATCCACAATGCGCTGGTCTTCGGCCAGGGGAATCATCCGGCAGTGGACGGTCAGGCTGCCCATCTCCAGGCCACCGGCGATGTCGTGTTTCAGGCTGTCACCCACACAGACCAGTTCGTAGGGCTCGGCGTCCCAGGCTTTCAGGGCCGCGTCGTAGATTTCCCGGCCCGGTTTGCGCCACTCCACCGCCGCGCTGCACAGGCAGACATCCAGAAAAGGACGCAGGCTGGTGTAGTCCACAATGCGCTGGAAGACCCGGTCGCAGCCGTAGTTGGCGATTACCGCTATTTTGTAGCCCTCGGCTTTCAGGCCGCGCAGCAACTCTACCGCGCCGGGCATTGGCTCCCAGGCGGTCATCTCCGGCGCGTAGAATATATCCACGGCCCGGTGCAGCACGTCCAGGTCCATGCGCGAGGTGGGATAGCCGAAGAATTGGAGCAGAAAACTCAGTGCGTCGTCGGCGATGTGCTCTTCCTGCTCGTCGTCGGATTTTGTCTCGGCAAAGATACGGGCCTCGACGATATTCTTCCAGAAATCCTCCGGGAACTCCATTCCGGTCGAGCGCATATAGCTTTCGGCCTGGCGCGCGCCGCTCTCCATCAGTTCGGCAAGCGGCTGTTTGATCCGGGCCAGTGTGTTGTCAAAGTCGAAGACAATGCCCTGGACCAGTCGCCGGGGACGCAGACTGTCGGCGGGCAATTCGGGATAGAAGTTTGCCATCAACCCGGCCAGCCGCTCTGGCTCGACTGAGACGTCCTCCTCCTCTGCCTCTGCGGCTTCTGATTCGAGGGCGATAGCTGTGGGCGAGGTTGCCGGGAAATTGGCGGCCCTGGCTTTGGCCCGCTTCATAAATTCGTCCAACTCGTCCAGGGAGAGCGCTTCCATTCCATTGCTCAAGCGCTGGTTCAGTTCGGGCGCAGGGTCAGGCCCAGAGTCAGGCCCAGAGTCGGGCACAGAGTCGGGCAGGGGGTCGTTGTCGGCTTTGGGTCGTCCAGATTGTTCGCTCATTAGTACAGTATGCGTAGAGGGTGGCTGTTCTGTCAAATGGAGGGGGCAAACGGGAAAGTCCCAGAGATTGCCCCAAACGCCTTCTCTGCTGTAAGATTGACGAGAATTTGGACGCGGATAAACGCAGAGGAACGCAGATTTTTTCTGGAACAGCGTCTATCCGCGTAAATCTGCGTCCCACCCACTTTCAGGAGTATTTCTATGCCCTATACATTGAACATTGGCTCGATTCGCTGCCACATTGTCAGCGACGGAATCCAGTGGAGCGACGGCGGCGGCTTCTTTGGGCTGGTGCCCCGCATTCTGTGGGAGCCGATTATCCGCCCGGACGAGCGCAACCGCATCCCGGTGGCCCTGCGTTCTCTGCTCATCGAGTCGGACGCGGGGCTGATTCTGGTGGACACGGGCCAGGGGGACAAACTGGGCGATCGGGAGTGGCGGCGCTTTGGAATGGAACCCCGGCTGGAACGGCTGATCGGGGAGATGGCTGAAGTCGGCTTTGGGCCGGAAGATGTGGATGTGGTGCTCTTCACCCACCTGCACAGTGACCACGCAGGGGGCGCCACCCGCTGGGTCGACCAGAACGATCCGTCCAGTGGACTTCTCCCCACTTTCCCCAACGCCCGCTATCTGGCCCAACGGGTGGAGATGGCCGAGGCCACCTTCCCCAACGAGCGCACCCGGGGCACCTATTTTCCCCAGAACTGGCAGCCGTTACAGGCCGCGGGGTTGCTGGAACTTGTGGATGGGGATCAGCGGCTGGCCGGGGGCGTGCATACCCAGGTTGTGCCGGGGCACACCAGCAGCATCCAGGCCGTGTGGGTGGAAGACGGCGGCGAGAGCCTGCTCTTTTTGGGGGATACGTGCAGTTGGGCCGCGCATCTGGACCGACTGGCCTGGGTTCCTGCCTTCGATATTCTGCCTATGCAGAGCATTGAGGGCAAACGGCGGCTGCGCGCCCAGGCTCTGGAACGCAACACTCTGCTATTTTTTCAGCACGATGGACAGGTGGTAACAGGGCGGCTGGGAGAAGGGGCACGGGGCGCGGAAGTTCGGGTTGAGATCAGCGAAGACCCGTGGGCAGATGTGACCGGTGAATAGCGAATTGTGAAAGGGGAGCCACCTGCCACCTACTCCTCTTTTGGCACATCGCGCAGGGGCACATTCAGTTCTACTGCACTGGCGCTGACCCAGCCGCCTGCCCGATCCGGTGTGCGGATTTGCAGCCAGCGCCCGCTGTCGTCTTTGGCATAGACAGTCGTTGTCAGGCCGGGGAGCAGACTGACATCCGTCTCGAAGTCCCGGCCTGGGCCGACCCGCAGCGGGGTGGACTTTGTGACCAGTGCATAGGGCATGGCCCCATCCACCGGTGAATCCCCGCTCCAGAAACCCCGTTTGGCCTGGGCGGCTTCCGTCGCCAGCTTGCGAAACTCCACGGCCAGGGTCACGTCCGGTTTGAACTCTAAAGGCTGCGCCCAGCCCTGGGCCAACATCTGCTCGTTGACGAAGACGCCCTGGTCGGTGTAGATAAAACGCAGCAGACGCCCGTAGCGGTCTTTGTCGGTTTTGTCCTGGGCCAGCCACAGACTGCCGCTGCCCAGCAGGGCCTGGTTGGCGGCAGCCGCGGCTTTGTAGCCCGGTTCGCCCCGCTCCGGTGTGTCAATCCCCACATAGCGCACAGTCAATTCTTGGCCGCCGATGGTGACATCAATTGTGTCGCCGTCCACGACCTTTACCAGCACAGCCTGGAGCGCGCCGTCCGGCACGTTGCCTGGGATGGACGGGGCCGGTGTTGTAATCGGCAACGCCTCCTGCAACTCCGGCAGGCGGAAGATATCCACGCCAAAGCCCGCGGCCAGAATGCCCGCAATGATCAGAATAATTCCCCACTGCCAGGGGGAGACCCGTTTGCGGATTTCTCTGGCGGTGGCATCGGCCTGGGCCGCGGCCCGGTCGTCGACTGTCTCTCTGTTCTCGATATTTTTACTGTTTTCGCTCATCCTGCCGCCTCTGGGTCTGTCATTTTTGTCTGTTGATATTTAGGCCATGATTTTGGGTGCTTATCTGCCTACGGCCAGGCCAGGTCCGCAAAGGGGTGCGCACCGGCGGGTGTCAGAATGTAATGTGCGCCGATGTCGAAAAGCTCCACACAATCGACAATTTTGTAGCCTTTGGCAAAGGCCGCCTCGATCAGTTCCCGCTGAAAGAGCCGCCACTCTACCAGCTGCCCCCGCCCCTCGGCCCGCAGGCTGGCCAGGCTGTCAGGAATCGGGATCGCCACCGGCCGCCCGTCCAGCCGCAGACGGCTCTCCACCGGGATGCGTACCCGCCCCCCCACGCCCAGGGGCCGGGTCTCGCCGATTTCGATGCTCTTGCCATCCCAGACCGGCAGCATCTTTTGGGACGAGAGCGCGAACTTCACCCGGGGGCTGTCCATCCGCCACTCCACCTGGCAGCGGTCCGTGGGCAGTCCCGCGTTGAGCGCGTCGTCCATCGGCCCGTAGACATCCCGGTGATAGGTGTGGCAGGTAGCCCCCAGCCGGTGGATGTTGAAAAGGGCGTTGACCCGCTGCAAGGGGTCGTAGGTCCAGGTCATCCAATCCATCAGCCCTTCGGCCAGCAGATACTCTCGCTGGGCCAGTTTCAGGGCCAGACCGATGCCCTGGCCGTGAAATTCGGTCAGCACACCCGCGATGTGGCTGCAAAATTTCAGCGCGGGCGGGTCGGTGTGGGTGTCAAAGCCGGGCCAGCCAAAGGCCATCCCCACCATCCCGCCGGTGGACTCGGCCCCGTCCGCCACAAATGCGCCCTGCAACAGGCCACCGTTTTTGGCCTGGGTCACCAGCACGTGGATGGGAATTACGTCGTCCTCGCCGCTGGACCAGATGCGTTGCTGCAATTTTTGAAAATTGTAAAAATCGTCCAGGCTCTTCAGCACTCGAATCGTAACAGGTGTCGAGTTGTTCATCGGGCAGTCCACCCCAAGTCGATGTCCCAGGCCGCGCCGGTGACAGCCCCGGCCGCGTCTGAGCAGAGATAGGCGACGAGTGACGCGATCTCGTCCGGTTCGATCAGCCGTTTGATGGCTGCGGGTTCCAGCATCACCTGGGCAACCACATCCTCGGCGCTGATACCCCGGCTGCGGGCCTGGTCGGCAATCTGGCTTTCCATCAGTGGAGTGCGCACGTAGGCCGGACAGAGGGCGTTGACGGTGATGCCGACATCGCCCCCTTCCAGCGCAGCCGTGCGGGTCAGACCGATCAGCCCGTGCTTGGCCGAGATGTAGCCCGCCTTGAAGGGCGAGGCCACTTTGCCGTGGATGGAGGAGATGTTGACCACCCGTCCCCAGCCCTGTTCCGCCATCTGGGGCCAAACGTATTTTGTCAGCAGAAACGGCGCAGTGAGCATCACCGCCAGCAGCCGCTCCCACACATCTTCGGGGAAGTCGGCGATGGGCGCGATGTGCTGGAAACCCGCGTTGTTGACCAGAATATCGGCCCGGCCAAAGTGGGCGACGGTCTCGTCCACAGCTCGGCGACAGTCGGCCCGCCGGGAGAGATCAGCTTCAAGCGCCAGACCGCCGATGGCGTCGGCCACGGCGCTGGCCTGGGCCGCGTTCAAATCGACGACGGCTACCCGGCAACCGTTCGCGGCCAACCGTTCGGCCACAGCCCGGCCAATCCCACTGGCCCCGCCGGTTACAATTGCCACACGACCTTCAGTCATTCATTCCTCCCCAAATGTTTTGCGTAGGTTGGGTTCTCGCGGCGTATATTGGAGGGTTAGTGCAACGTCCTCCTGCCGCAAGAACCCAACCTACACCACCTCAAGCGCGGGTGATGCCGTTTTTGTTGCAAAATAGACACCGAAGTTCGACTTTTTCCAAAAAGTCGAACTTCTTACTTCGGGATATCTACTATACCACCGGATAGGTAGAGTTTTCAACGTTGAGCGTTGGTTTGCAATGGATGAAAAAAAGACGGCCCTGTGGCCGCCACCCTTCTTTTGTGCGATATGCGCACACTGGACCCCCGTGAAGCAGTCAATCATCCATTGGACCTGCCTGCTCCTCCCCTCACAGCGCAAGGGTGCGCCGACCCGCCTAAAGGAACCACGCCAATTTTCGCAGTGCCAAAGAGCGAGGAGCAGGCAGGTCCAATGTGCGTCTGTCTCCGCCGATCATCCGACGGGAAGGGTCAGATGTGTCGACGTATATTCATGGGGGACGCTCTCAATCGAGAAGGTGCCGCCAAGCTGTTCGGCGGCCAGACGTGCGATGGTCAGGCCCAGTCCTTGCCCCTGCTGTTCATAGCGTTTGCGTTCAAATTGGGTATAGGCCCCTGTCTGGGCAATCTGCTCTGGTGTCATCCCTCTGCCCTGGTTGGTGATGGTAATGTTGAATGTGCCGTTGTCCCTGGCCCCCGATATTTGTACGGGTGTGCCTGCTTCAGAAAATTTGAAGGCATTCTCGAACAGTTCTTCCAGCAGCGGCAGCAGATAAGGTCCATTGACCTGGAGCAGTCCGTTGGCCAACTCCAGATTCAGATCCGTCTCTCGATTGACCTCTTGGGCCTTCTGCTCTGCCAAATCACTGATCAGTGAAGTATGGATCGTCGTGACATTCCCGTCGGTGTCCCCTGCATTGGCTACGCCCTGCGCGTCCACTGTCAACTCGGCATAGAGCAGAAAGCGCTGGATTAAACGCTGCAAACGTTGACCGGCGTGAAAAATGCTGCCGCCAATTTCCTTGAGTTCAGCCGGTGCCATGGCCTCGTCGGCTTCCAGCAGAAGTGAGGAGTAGCCAAGAATTATGGTGAGCGGTGTGCGCAGTTCGTGGGGCAGCATCAGGGCCATATTCTGACGCAATTCATCCATTTGGCTTTCATAGTGCTGTGCGACAGCAGACTGTTTCTTGAGCCGGCTGGCAATGGCTTCCAGCACTTCGTCGTGGGTAAATGGTTTGGTGAGATAATCATCAGCGCCCAGGTCCATTCCCGTGCGCATATCGCTACGACTGGTCTTGGCTGTAAGAAAAATAAATGGAATGGAGTTTGTGTAGGGGTCCTCCGATAGGGCTTCCAAAACCTGATACCCATCCATTTTGGGCATTTGTATGTCACAGATAATCAGGTCGGGCAGGTGCTGACGAATGAGTTCGATGCCATCGCGACCGTCGCTGGCGCTGAAAGCTGTGTGACCTTCCAATTCCAAGAGTTCGTGTAGATTTTCGCGTACAGCATTTTCGTCTTCAATCACAATAATCTTGCTCATAATGCCCTCCTTGCATGTGAACATATCTACGCTTGCCAATCCCTACGCTGCCACCCAGGGCAGCTTGATGGTACAAGTGGTTCCGCCACCTTCCTGGCTCTCTACTTCGATGGTTCCCCGGTGCTGCTTAACGGCTTGCTTGACGATATATAGACCCAATCCGGTGCCGGAGATAGTCCCCACATTGCTGGCCCGGTGAAAGGAATCGAAGAGTCGGGCCTGATCAGAGGTTGGGATGCCGATGCCCTGGTCTGCCACAACCAGACACACCGTCTCGCCCGTGTAGCCCAGGTCCAGGGTAATGTGGCTCCCCTCCGGTGAATATTTGACCGCATTGGAAAGAAGATTGCGCAGGATATGCTGGAGTAGACTCTCATCCATTTGCGCCAACAACCGGGGCGGATCCGCCAAACCCGTTGTCAGAAAAGTCAGTTGATGCCCGGCCGCGATGCCCATCTCAAACTCCTCGATCATATCCCGGCAGAAGGCAACCAAATCCAGAGGCGCTGGGTTGAACTGCAAGCGCCCGACCCGCCCCTGTTCGACCAATAAAACGTCATCCACAAGCGCGCTGATGTGTCTCACAGAGGCCTGAATTCGTTGCAGATGGCTGAATTTCTTATCTTCAGAGAGACGGCTGTAGTAGCGCTCTATGAGCTGGGCGGAGGATAAGATCACAGCCAGTGGCGTGCGAAATTCGTGGGAAGTCATAGAGAGGAAACGGCTTTTGAGTTCGTTCAGTTCTTTTTCCCGTTCCAAGGCTCGGCTGACCTCTTCGTTGGCCTGGTTCAGTTGTGTATTGGCCGTTTGCAGGGCGGCTGTACGTTCGGCGACCCGATCCTCCAGTTGCTCTGTATACGCTTGTAAATCCTGATGGAGCCGAGCATTGGCGATAGCCTGGGCGGCCAGGTCGGCCAGAGATCTAAGTAGCTTCAACTCATCTTCGACAAAGTGGCGGACCGTGCCCGTAACACCGATATTGAGCCACCCAAACAATTCGTCGTCGCGAAACATGACGGCACTTGCGGCTGTGTGCAAGTTCATTCCGACATAATGGTTGCGATTGGGTAGATCGTCAAGCGCCTGAATATCTGGAATGACACTAACGTCGGTATCTACTTGGCCATGTGGTTTGATCAACCCCAAAGGCACAGGCTGTAAGGTCTGAATATAATCGGGCGGTAAACCGAGTCCAGCAACGACAGTAAACTGCTGGCCTTCTTGATCAAACAAACTTACTGTGGCAATGGAAACCTGCAACGCCTGCGCCGTTTCGTAACACACCACATCCAATGTGGTTGGCAGATCGAGTTGGCTATTGAGGCGGGCCGCAGTGCGGGTGAGGGCTTCGGCCCGGGCGGTTTGCCGACTCAATTCTACTGTGCGCTCTTGCACTTTTTGTTCCAAAACCTGGTTCTGGTTCTGCTGGTAGAGATGAAGGGCCCGGGTTTCCAGCAGATTGCGGGTGCGCAGGAGCACTTCCATGTGGTCGAGGGGTTTGGTGAGAAAATCCTTGGCCCCCATCTTCAAGGCCCGCTGCTTGGCCTGGCGTGTGGCGTCGGCGGTGAGGACGAGGATGGGCAGGTAACTCTGGGGTGGGATGACGCCGCGCAGTTGTGCCAACACCGCGTAGCCGTCCAGGTGGGGCATGTGCAGGTCGAGCAGAATCAGATCGGGCTGGAACTCGGCAACCAGAGCCAGGACGCGGCGCGAGTCGGTAGTGGTTTGGATGTGGGTATACGCCTCCTCTTCCAGTAGGCTTTGTAAGACTAAGACATTGACTTCCTGGTCGTCCACTATCAGGATTCGGGCGTCGGTCAGTCTATCGATGAGCATGGCTAGTTCCCTCTAAACACTGTCTGTATGGTGTGCAAAAACTCTGCCACATTCAGCGGTTTGGTCAGATAGGCGTCGGCCCCGGCATCGAGAAGCCGCGCGATCTGGTGCTGGGTGGCGTCGGCGCTGATGACGACCACCGGAATGGATCGGGTGGCTTCCTCCTGGCGCAGACGGGCCAGGACCTCACTTCCCGGCATATCGGGCAGGTGTAGGTCAAGCAGAATCAGGTCGGGCCGGTGTTGGCGGGCCAGGTCCAGCCCGATGCTGCCCTGGATGGCCCAGATCAACGACGCCTGGCTCTCCTCGGCCAGCATCTGCTGCATCAGTTGGTAGTTGGCCGTGTTGTCTTCAATGTAGAGGATTGTGCCGATTTCCCCGCTGATCTCTGGTAGGGGTCTGGTTGCGTGCTGGCCTGTTTGCCCATTTTCCGGATGTTCGGCGGGCGGCATCTCCACCCAGAAGGTGCTGCCTGCGCCGACGGCGCTCTCCAGCCCAATGCGACCGTCCATCGCTTCCACCAGCCGTTTGGAGAGCGCCAGACCCAGACCGGTACCTACTATTTCACTGCGCTGCTCGGCCCCCAGCCGTTCAAAAGGCTGGAAGAGTTTTTCCTGTTGCTCGGGTGATATGCCGGGGCCGTTGTCGCGCACGCAGACCCGCTGCCAGCCGTCGGGTCTGCTTTCACAGGCCAGCCACACCTCACCGCCTTCGTGGTTGTACTTGATGGCATTGGAAAGCAGGTTGAGCAGCACCTGCTTGAGACGCTGCTGGTCGGCCATCACAAATGTCCGCTGCTCCAGGTCCATGCCCGTATGGACGCTGACCTGGCGTTCGTCAGCCTGGGGGACGATCAGGTCGAGGAGTTCGAATACGACGGCTGTTACATCGACCGCCTCCAGGGAAATATCCAGCCGCCCAGACTCAATGCGTGAAATCTCCAGTACCTGGTTGATCAGTTCCAGGAGATGGCGCCCGGCTTTCAAAATTTGCTCGACCCGGCTTTTTTGGGTGGGGGAGATGGACTCCTTGCGGCTTATCTCCAGCAGTTGGGCAAAGCCGAGGATGGAATTCATGGGCGTGCGCAGTTCATGGCTCATGCGGCTGAGAAATTCGCTCTTGGCCGCGTTGGCCCGCTCTGCGCTTTGGCGGGCCAACCGTTCAGCTTCGGCCTGTTTGCGTTCGCTGATGTCTTCGAGCATCGCCAAGGTGGCTGGCTGGTTGGCCCAGGTTATCCGGCGGACGTTCATGAGCGCTGGGAAGCTTGTCCCATCAACCCGTCGTATCTCGGCTTCGAATTTCTCCACAAAGCCCTGGGCTTGGAGGAGCGCAATCATGGCTGCTCTCTCTGTGGCATGGACATATGTATCCTCTGCGTTGAATTGGCGATTCTGATCTTCTTCTGAGAGAGCAACCTGGGCGACCATCGCCTTGTTGTAAGACAGTACATTGCCCTGCGTGTCAGACACGCCCAAGGCAATGGGAACGTTCTCAAACAACATCTGGTAGCGTTCCTGACTCTCTCTCAGCACATCTTCCGCCTGCTTGCGCGCGGTGATGTCGCGGACGGCACTCAGGACGACGACTTGATTATTGATCCGCTGGTGGTTGAGTCTGACTTCCACAGGAAACTCACTGCCATCCTTGCGCAGGGCGCAAGGAGTTAATATCGCGTCCATCTCCCCGCCGCGGGGGGCGGCAAAGAAGTCGGCGCGGTGGTCGCGGTGGATATTGCGAAAGCGTTCCGGTATCAGTCTCTCGATGGGTTCTCCTAGCAATTCCTCCTGGGTATAGCCGAACAGATTTTCGGTCTGGGTGTTGAACTGGATAATCTCGCCCCGTTCGTTGACAATGACCAGCGCGTCGGGCACGGCTTCCAGAAGGCCCCGGAAGCGGGCTTCGTTCGTACGCACGGCTTCCTCGGTGCGTGCCCTGTGGATGGATTCAGCCACCCGCTCGGCGATATCTTCCAGATAGCTCTGATCCGCCGGTGTATAGGGGTTGCCCACATGGTCACGCGTCAGCCCCAGGGTGCCAATTACCTTGCCCTGGGCGCGTAGAGGCACAATCAGCAAACTGCTGATTCCGATCTGTTCGAGATAAGGGAGGTATTCTGGTCGAATGGCCGTAAAGAACTTTTCTTGATCGATGACTGGGATAAGCAATGGTTTCCCACTCTGCACGACAGCACTGGCCATACCATCCTTCGCACTCGCCGGTGCGAAAGGATAAATCTTCTTCAAGAGAGCTACAACTTCTAACCGTGAGTGATAGTAGGCGGTTGGCTGTAGCCATTCGCCGTCGTCCGAGACGAGGGCAAGCACGCAGGCATCACCGATCAGTTCCGCGGCACTGCGCACAGCCAACTCCAGCGCCAGCTGAGACTCGAAAGCAGTTTCAGCCAGGCTGCGCGAGATGTGGGCCAGCGCGCTGCGGCGGGCTTGGGTTTGTTTGTGGGCAATCGCCGTGCCCAGTGTGTGGGCGGCCGTGCGCAGGGCATCCAGTTCGACGTTTGACCAGCGACGCTGGCGGTCGCACTGGTCAAAACCGACATAGCCCCACCAATGCTGGGCCACAAAGATTGGCACGATTGCCAGGGACTGGGCTTCCTCTACCCTAAGCAGGGCGCGCTCGCTGGCGGGAAAAGAGTCCACATCTCCACACAGAATGTTGCCCTGGCCCAGTGTCTCTTGCCAACGGCCAAAGCCGGTTGTTTGATAGGCACTGGACTTCTTGACGGGGTTATCGATCAGGGCGGAGATGCCCGGCGCGCACCACTCGTAGCGCAGGCTGTAGAGCAGTTCGCCCGCTTCACTTGTGTGGTTCTGAAAGAGATAGGCCCGACTGACTCCGGCTGCCTGTCCCAGCCGGGACAGGATTTCATCGATCTCCGCTTCCCAATCCGCCGTGGCCAGGAAGCGTTGGGCTGCCAAGGCAACCGCAGCCAGAATGGCACCCCGGGTTTTCAGGGTCTCATCGGCTCGCTCTCTGATGCTGTTGGCTACAATTGCCAGAATCGCCAAGCTACCCATAATGAAAGAGTCGATGACGACATCTACTGCCAAAAGCTCCGGGACGAATACAGGCAGAAGAAGCATCATCCCCACAGTTCCGATGAAAAGGATAACTATTTGACGGTAGGATAAGAAGATACTCCCGATAACAAAGGCAAGCATCAGAAAATTTAGCGGGAGGGTATCTTCGTCAACAATGGCAACAGCCATTACAAAAAGATATATGACAGCGATGGCGGTGATCGCTGCCCAGCGATAATGGCGGCCTCGGCTGATCCAATAGGTTATTATTAACGCCGCGGTCCCGGCCAGCAGAGTCCATAAGTCGTAAGATATTCCCCCTATACCGAATGCGACCGAGGTTCCCAGTAGGCCGATTCCGATCAGTACCACCAACAACGACGTGAGTATCTTTGCCTGTCCTCTTTCTTTCTCCTCGATCGACGGATGGGGATCGGTGATGCGCTGCCAGACTCTGGCCATACGCATGGGCCAAACGCGACGGCGGGTTGGGTGGGTTCGACTGGAAGAATCAATCATCGGTGTTTCTCCTGTCAGGAGGGGTAGCTAAGGACCGACGCATTAATAATGCGCGACAGCCTTCCGGGAAGAGGCCACGAAATCAGAGGGTGAGGAAGAAGGTTTGGCCTCTTCCCAGAAGGTACAAATCGTCAACTTATTTGATTGCCAATCCTTAGCTGCGCATCTGAATTATATCCAAAATGGCGGGGCAGCGTAAAGCCAACGACAAAGTTGAATTTTCATCGAAAATAGGCAAATCCGCAAGGAGGCACAATCTACGGATGCGCATGGCTACCTTTCAGTGAGCAGCACCTGCACGGTATGCAGAAACTCGGGCACATTCAGCGGCTTGGTGAGATAGGCGTCTGCCCCAGCGGCTTTTAGTCGCTCGATCTGGCGGGGGGTGGCATCGGCGCTGATGACGATCACTGGAATCGTGGCGGTGGCTTCGTCCTGGCGCAGACGGGCCAGCACTTCTCTGCCCTGTATGTCGGGCAAGTGGAGGTCGAGCAGGATCAGGTCTGGCCGGTGTTGGCGGGCCAGGTCCAGCCCGATACTGCCCTGGATGGCCCAGATCAATGATACTTGACTCTCCTCGGCCAACACCTGCTCCACCAGTTCGAAGTTGGCCAAGTTGTCTTCGATATAGAGGATTGTACGGACCTGCCCGTTGATGGCGGGGAGAGGTTTAGCGACAAGGTGGAGCGTTTCCTTGTTCGCCGGGTGTTGAGCCATGGGCAGCTCCATCCAAAAAGTGCTTCCTTCGCCGACCGCGCTCTCCACGCCGATCTGGCCGCCCATCAATTCTAGCAACCGCTTGGAAAGGGTCAAGCCCAGACCTGTGCCTGCCACCTCGCCCCCTTCGGCCCCCAGCCGATCGAAGGGCTGAAAAAGTCGCATCTGCTGGTCCGGCGCAATGCCGGGGCCGCTGTCGCGTACGCTGATGCGTAGCCTGCCATCGGGTCTGCTTTCAGAAGTCAGCCACACCTCGCCGCCCTTATGGTTGTATTTGATGGCGTTGGAAACCAGGTTGATGAACACTTGCTTGAGGCGCTGTTTATCGGCTGTGACATACGTCTTCTGCTCTGGGTCAATCCCCCTATACACGTGGATATGGCGTTCATCAGCCAGGGGTGCGGTCAGGTCGAGTACATCTGACACTATCTGCCCCACAGCCACCGCTTCCAGGGATATCTGTAGCCGTCCGGCCTCAATGCGTGAAATCTCCAACACTTCGTTGATCAGGTCCAGGAGGTGTTGACCAGCTTTCAGAATTTGCCCGACCCGGCCATATTGGGTGGAGGAGAGGGGTTCTTTCTGGCTCATCTCCAGCAGTTGGGCAAAGCCAAGAATGGAATTCATAGGGGTGCGCAGTTCGTGGCTCATGCGGCTGAGAAATTCGCTCTTGGCCGCATTGGCCCGTTCCGCACTCTGGCGGGCCACTCTTTCTGCCTCTACCTGCTTGCGCTCGGAGATGTCCTGAATTGTGCCAAACAGATGAGTGGGGTTGCCGACCTCATCTTTGACGATGGTTCCCTGCACCGTGACATGTTTGAGTGTGCCATCTGGCGTAAGGATGCGGTATTCTAGGGGAATGAGCCTGGCTTCTTTGATAGCCTGTTCAGTCACCTGGGCGACCCGGGCCCGATCATCTGGATGGATGAACTGGAAGAAATCGTCCAATGTGTCGCTGTTTTCGGCTTTATCCAGGCCCAAAATCGTGTATATTTCGTCTGACCAAACCACGTTGTTGCTGGCCATGTCCCGGGTCCAACTGCCGATCTTGGCGATCTTCTGGGCTTCTTTCAGGGAGTCTTCGCTGATGCGCAGTATCTTTTCGTACTGCACATGTTCGGCATAGAGCTGGGCATTGGCGATGGCTTGGGAAGCCTGATCGGCCAGCCCCTGTAGCAACGCCAGTCCGTCTTGGCTGAAGTGGCGGATTTCGCCAAAGGTAATCACATTCAGGCCACCCAAATCTATTCCCTTGTGCCGGAGATTGGCCCGAACGACTGTGCGTATGTCCATCTCCCGATGCAATTCAGCGTCCGGTATATCAGGCCATGCCTGCACATCCGGTACGACGAGGGGACCAGGATTTTGCGCGATTGATGCGGCATAGGCCGCCAGGGGCATGGGCTGTATGCGCCGGCGATAGTCGGATGGCAAGCCGTAGTCGGCAGCTACCGAGACTGTGTTGTTCGACTGGTCCACCAGCGTAATGACGACGGCTTGGACATCCAGGGACCGGGCAGTTTCTGTGCAGACAGTCTCTAGCACAGCGTCCAGCTTCAGCTCCGCGTTGAGCCGGGCGGCTGTGCGCACCAGGGCTTCGGCCCGGGCGGTCTGTTGGCGCAGATTCTCTTCCGCCTGCACCCGGGCGGTGACATCTGTAGAAAGGATAAAAAGACCATCCGGCGCGGGTTGGATGCTCAGTTCGAACCATCCTTGTGTCCCATCGGGGTATCGAAATTCATTCTGCATATTGTGGGACGTGCGCTCTTCCATGCAACGGCGCAACACCCCGAACATATCCGTATCTTCAATGCCGGGGTAACACTCCATCATTGTCCGGCCCAGTAACTCATCCTTGCTTTGCCTGCCATGCATAGTGACGGCGTCGTTGACAAAGAGATAGCGCCAATCATAGTCAATGATCTGGCAGCCTTCCATCATGCTTTCCAGGGTGCTGCGGAAACGTTCCTCGCTGGCGCGCAGGGTCTCTTCGGCCTGTTTTCGTTCCTCGATTTTATCGGCCAGTGTGCGCGCCTGGGCTTCGATCTGTGCCAGGTCGCGTCGGCTCATGTGGGCACCTACAATGGCCAGAACGCTGATGCTGCTCAATAGGAGATCGACGGCTGTGATCTCTTGCGGCAACGCGCCTGGGACGAAAACGAACAGGGAGAGCGTCATCCCTATTGTGATGAGCGAAAGGAGAATCATTTGACGTGTGGAGAAAAAGAGACTCCCGGCAACAATGGCCAACGCCAGAAAATCCAGACGCAAAATTTGTCTGTCTGCCAAAGCAATCACACTAACGGTAATGAATATGACGGCGATGGTGGCGAGGGCTGCCCAGCGAAAATAGCGGCTGCGGCTGAGCCAATAGATGATTAATAGCTCCACAATCCCGACCAGCAGAGTCCGGAAATCGTAGGACATTCTATCTATAACAAATGTGGCGGCGACAGCCACGATACCCGCTGCGATCAGCGCCACCAACAATGCTGCGAACATCCGCGCCCGCCGTCTTTCCGGCTCTCTGATCAATAGATGCGGTTCTGTGATGCGCTGCCAGATGTTGGCCAAACGTGTGCGCCATACGCCGCTGGAATTTGCTTGGGATGGGTTGGAAGACACTGACATCTCTCCTGTCAGAAAAAGTAGTTACCGCGAATCTGGGCTATCAGCCGTCGTAATTAAAGACAGACCGGAATAATATTCCGATCTGTCTAGTCGAATGATCGATTCCTTACGAAAGACGATTAGATAATGTGCGACAGCCTTCCTGGAAGTGGCCACAAAATCAGGGAGTACGGAAGAAAATTTGACCGCTTCCCGGAAGGTCGAAATCGTCAACTTATTTGATTGCCAATCCTTACAACATGCTTCATTATATCGCACCATCCGTCTTGCCTATATCACTGAAAAGGACGATATTTTGTTGCATATTGATTTGCCCTGACACACAAATGGCTCCACTTATTATAAAGTGAAGCCATTTGTGTCTGCCTTTTCGTCGATAAGTTGACGGCCTATACCGCCACCGCAATCCCCATCAATTCCTCAAACTCCTGCCGGTCCATAATCTCTTTTTCCAGCAGGGTTTCGGCCAGCAATTTCAGCTTGTCCTGGTGGGTGGTCAAAATCTCTTTGGCCACGGCATAGGCATTCTCGACAATCCGTCGCACTTCCTGATCGATAGAACGGGCTACATCTTCGCTGTAGTGGCGGCGCTCGCCCAGGTCCATGCCCAGGAATGGGTTGGTGTCGCCCTGGGTCAACTGCATGGGGCCGAGTTTGTCGCTCATCCCATAGCGGGTGACCATCGCCTTTGCCATCTTCGTCACCCGTTCCAGATCGTTGACCGCGCCGGTCGTCACCTCGGTAAAGGTGATCTCCTCGGCCACACGCCCGCCCAGAAGACCGGCCAATGTATCCTCAAACTCGGCCCGACTCTGCAATGTGCGGTCTTCGCTGGGCAGGGGCATCACATAGCCCAGGGCCTGGCCCCGGCTGACCAGACTGATTTTGCCGACTGTATCCGTATTGGGGAGCATGGCCATCACCACCGCGTGGCCCGCCTCGTGGAAGGCAACAATGCGCCGCTCTTCCGGGCTGAGGATGCGGCTTTTGCGCACAGGTCCGGCCATCACCCGCTCGATGGATTCCACAATATCTTCCATATCCACCGTGCGTTTGTTGCGCCGGGCAGCCAGGATGGCAGATTCGTTGAGCAGATTTTCCAGGTCCGCGCCCACCATTCCGGGGGTCTGACGGGCGATAGTGTCCAGGTCCACGTCTGCACTCAGGGGTTTGCCTTTGGCGTGGACTTTGAGAATCGCTTCCCGCCCCCGTCGGTCTGGGCGATCCACCACGACTTTGCGGTCAAAGCGGCCAGGACGCAGCAGGGCCGGGTCCAGAATGTCGGGCCGGTTGGTGGCAGCGATGACGATGACGGTTGTGTCGCTGTCGAAGCCGTCCATCTCCACCAGAATCTGGTTGAGGGTCTGCTCCCGTTCGTCGTTGCCGCCGCCCATCCCCGCGCCCCGGTGTCGGCCCACCGCGTCAATTTCGTCGATAAAAATGATGCAGGGCGCACTCTTTTTGGCCTGCTCAAAGAGATCACGTACCCGGCTGGCCCCCACGCCCACAAACATTTCCACAAATTCCGAGCCGGATATGCTGAAGAAGGGGGCGCCCGCTTCGCCTGCCACGGCCTTGGCCAGCAGGGTTTTGCCTGTGCCAGGGGAGCCAACCATCAGCACGCCCTTGGGAATCCGTGCGCCCAGGGCGGCAAACTTTTGAGGTTCCTTCAAGAACTCAACGACTTCCTGCAATTCCTGCTTGGCTTCGTCCGAGCCTGCCACATCCTCAAAGGTGACGGTCGGGCGATCGGCCTCGTCCATTTTGCGCGCTTTGCTGCGGCCAAACTGCATGGCCCGGTTCTGCCCGCCCCCGCCTGCCTGCCGCATAATAAAGATGACAAAGCCGAAGATCAGAAGCATCGGCACAATCATCACCAGCCAACCGAAGATTGTGCTGCTGTTGGACGGTTTCTCGATTGTGATGGGTAGCTTGGCAAGCTGGGTTTCCGTAACCCCAAAGGCGGAAAGCGAGTCGAACAGGCTCTGGTTGTTCTCTTTGCGGCTGCGCAGAATATCCGAATTGAGCAGTTCCACTGTCACATCGTCGCCCTGCACAGTAATCGATTTGACCTGACTGGTCTGGATCGCATCGGCAACCCCGTTCAAACCGACCAGATCGTCCGGGTTTACCTGGGGACTTGCCAGCATTCGGTAGCCAAAGAGGACGACGACCGCGATGATAATCCAGACCCAACTGCGGCTGAATGCCTGGCGAAAGCGGTCGTTAGGGTCCTGATCGTTGTTGTTCCCCCCGTTCTGTGGCTGCTTGGGCGGGGTGGGTTTTTGGGGTTTCTGCGGTTGCTGATTCTCTGCCATAGGATTTATACCAACTATCAGTTCAAATAAGTAGGGTAGCACTGCTGCCCAGAATACGATCAAAACTGCATTCATTCAGTAAGCTGGATGGGATTAGTCCAACTCAGCCAGGGCAGCGGCGATGCTGATACCCACGGCGTGGGTCTGCGCCCGATGCACGGGTAGCTTGTCGCGCAGGGATGGGTGATTGGGCGCAGAGGCTTCGTCCGGTTTGTCGCTCATGCAGATTACCAGACAGCCCTGTTCTTTCAGCCAAAGACCCGTCTCCAACACTTCCTGGGTGATGGTAATCTCCCGCAGCAGCCGCTCGGCCATCGGCGTATCGTCGGCCAGATTGTTCATGTGTTCCAGTGTTGCCAGAAATTCCTGGCGGCGGAAGCTCTTGAAGGGGGTCGGGTCGCCAGCCTGCACACTGGTATGCACAGCCGTGTGGGCCTGGCGCATGGCCTCGCTGACCCGCTCGCCGCCCACAATGCACGTCTCCACATAGCGCACAAACTGGGGGAAGGTCGTAATATCCCCACTATCGATGGATTCCAGCAGGTCCACACAGTCGATGGCCCCGTTGTTGAGGACCAGACACATATAGGCCAGATAGTCCTGGTTGTCCTGGGTCACGTGGTGATATTTGCTGCGGTTCAGTCGGTCGTAGTGGGTCTCGAAGAGTTTGGCGTCGAAGTTTTCGCCCAACACATTGCCCACTGTGCGGTAGAGACCTTTCAGCCGGGCGCTGTCGATGGAACGGTCGTTGCGTCCCCTTGCGCCGATGGCTGTCTTGTCCATATCCACCACGACCACAGTGTTTTTGCTGAACTTCAGACCGTTGGCTTTTTCCAATGCCAGCCAATCGGCCAGACTGGACCAGCGATTGGCCGAAAATATCCCCGTCGCTTCGTCTTTGGAATGCCAGGCCGATTGGTCCGCCTTTTCGCCGCCAATAAAGCAACTGCCGGGCAGGCCACTCAGGGCCAGCAGATTCTGGAATGCTTTGCCGTCGCCGGAAAGGGTGTCGCCGATGAATAGAATTTCGTCTACTTCCGCCCGGCGCAGGGCCTGGGCCTTTTCAAAAATCCACAGGGCCACCCGGGCATAGTTGCTGTCCAGCTTGCGGGGAATTCCGTCGATGCTGGGTTCCAGTTGGACACGGGCCGATTTCAGCCCCTTCAACCGGCGTTCCACCGGCTCCAGATTCCGGTAGACGACCCAGTCGTCGAACATATCGCTCATCGCCGCCAGACCGAAGTTCTCCAGCGTCAGGGGATAACTCTGGATAGTTTTTATCTGTTCCATAGGGGTATCTTTTCCGTCCATCGCAGTTTTTGAAGCACGTGGGCCTATTATACCAGATGTGACGGGAAGAACCATACGCGGGGAAAGTGCGCGTGGGGAGAAGAATAGAGGGGCGGGCGGGATGCTGGGATGCTGATGTAACCCCAGCATCCCAGCATCTCATCATCTTCAGGCAGTCACCAGCCCACCGGCCAGCGCGGTGGCCTCCACGCCCAGATAGCCCTGGGCCACCAGCAGTTCGGCGTTGAGCAGGCTGCCGCCAGCCGCGCCCCGGATGGTGTTGTGTCCCAGTGACAGAAACTTTACGTGAAAAAGCGGATCTTCGCGCAGTCGGCCCACGACCGTCGCCATACCGGGGACGCTGCCTGCCAGCCGATCCATACGGGGCTGGGGCCGGTCCACTTCCTCTTTGTAAATGATCGGCGGCTGGGGCGCGCTGGGCAGCTTCAACTGCTGAGCCAGGGGATTGTAGTCACGCCAGGCAGCCCGCACATCGTCCAGCGAGGGGCGCTGCTCGAATTCAGCGCTGATCGCGATCAGATGGCCGTTGCGTACAGGAACCCGGTTGCAGTGGGCGCTGATGACGAAATCGGGCATGACCACCCGCTCGCCGTTGAAGCGACCCATCAGTTTGTGGGGTTCCCGCTGTTCCATCTTCTCTTCTTCTTTGCCGATGTAGGGAACCACATTGTCGGTGATGTCCATCGAGCTGACGCCGGGATAGCCCGCGCCGCTGATGGCCTGCATCGTCACGACGAAAATTTTCGTCAAGCCGAAGCGCTGGTGCAGGGGATGGAGCGCGCCCACCAGATGGGTGGTGGAGCAGTTGGGGTTGGTGGTAATAAAACCTTCTCCGCCCCGCTTGCGCCGTTGCACATCGATCAGCCCCAGATGTTCCGGGTTCACTTCCGGGATGAGCAGGGGCACGTCGTCGTCGTAGCGGTGGCTGCTGGCGTTGCTACAGACAATATAGCCCGCCGCGGCCAGTTGGGACTCCATCTCCGTGGCCGGGCCAGTGGGCAGCGCGCTGAAGACAATCCGGCAGTTGATGCCCGGCTTGCCTTCGGTCAGCACCACATCCCGCAGATGCGCGGGCATATCCCCGCGCAGAATCCAGTGGCAGGCGTCCGCATAGCGCTTGCCCGCGCTGCGCTCCGACGCGCACAGCTCCGTAATCTCGAACCAGGGATGGCCCTGGAGCATTTGCACAAAGCGTTGTCCGACCGCGCCCGTCGCGCCCAGGACGCCGACGGGGATTTTGTTGGGTTGCATAAGAGTCTTTCTCCGTATAGGGTAAGAACTCATATTGCGAGTTGCGAATTGTGAGTTGCGTTAGCACGTGCGCAACTTGCAATTCGCAACTCGCAACTCGTTCTTTATTCTGTAAATGCCAATTCCACAATATCGCTCAGCACACCCGCCGCGGTGGCATCCACCCCCGCGCCCCGGCCTTGAATGACCAGTGGGTTGGGCTGATACCAGCGGCTGGTGATCTCAATCAGATTGTCCGTGCCGGAGAGACGGCCCAACGGGCTATCCGCCGAGACGGCCACTGGGCCGACCTGACACGCGCCGTTTTCGACGGTGGCCGCATAGCGCAGCACATTTCCCTGCGCGGCGGCACTCGCTACCAGCCCGGCGAAATGGCTGTCCAATTCGGGCAGGGCGGTCATAAACTCGTCCACAGACAGTCCGGCCATCGCCTCCGGGTAGAGACCGGTCACGGCCACATCGGCCATATCCAGCCGCCAGCCCAGGCCCCGGGCCAGAATCAGCGCTTTGCGCGCCACATCTATCCCGCCCAGATCGTCCCGGGGGTCCGGCTCGGTGTAGCCCAGCTTGTGGGCTTCCCGCACGACTTCGCTGAAGGGCCGCCCCTCTTGCAGGCCGGTCATCAGATAGCCCAGTGTGCCGCTGAATGTGCCGGCCATACGGGTGATTTCGTCGCCGCTGGCGATCAGCCGGTTGAGGGTGGCGATGACAGGCAGGCCCGCGCCGACCGTCGTTTCCCAGCGGGTAGTCGAGAGGGTGCGGGGATGTCCCGGAGTGGCGCCGGCTCGGGTGAGCCGGTCATACGCCTCCTGCTGAACGGTCAGTGGTTTTTTGTTGGCCAGGACCACTTTGTAGCCCCGATCCAACCCAAAGAGCAACGCGGGGAGGGTGTAGTCGGTGGCCGTGCAATCGACCACCACCGCGCCCGGTACACCCGCGATGTCCACAATTGCCGCCAGATCGTCCTGGCTGCCGCCCAGCGCGTGGGCGGCCAGGGATTGGCCCGCGGTCTTCAGGGCCAGGGCCTCTTCGATCTGCTGGTCGTGCAGCCCTTCCATCGGCTCGATCAGCGCGGATCGGCTGTCGCACAGGGCCAGAAAGCGAATCTCCAGATCGTACTGATCCGCGTGAAAATCCCGGCTGTCCAGAATCTGGCGCACCAGCGCCCGGCCCACACCGCCCAGGCCGAAGAGAATGAGTGGAAGTTGTTGCATAAGTGATAATTCCTTTGTATTCATAGATGGCGGGTGGCAGGTATTGGATATTGGGTATTAGATATTTCGTAGTGACGTACCGACGCTAAACTACGAAATATCTAATACCCAATATCTTTTTTACCCTGCGCCCAGCCCAAACGCGTCGTGGATGGCCTGCACCGCTTTGTCCGATTCGGCGCGGATAACGACCAGGCTGATGTTGGCTTCGCTGGCTCCCTGGGCAATGGCGATAACGTTGATGTCGTGGGTGCCCAGCGCGTTGAAGACCCGGGCCGCAATGCCAGGCACACCTTTCATCCCCGTGCCCACGACCGCCACAATCACAATCTCGTTCTGGCTGTGGATGTCCTCGATCAGATGCTGCTTCAGCTCCCGCTCAAATTCGGTCTGGAGTGATTGGATTACTCGTGGCCCCTCTTTGCCGGGGACGACAAAACAGATGCTCTGTTCGCTGCTGCTCTGGCTGATCATCAGCACATTGGCACTCTGGCGGGCCACCGCGCCAAAGGTGCGGGCCGCAATGCCGGGCACACCCATCATTCCCCGCCCGGCCACAGTAATCATTTGCATATCTTTGATGGCAGTGATGGCCTTGACGCCGAGCGGGCGGTTGGGTGTGGATTCGATAATCCGCGTGCCGGGGTGGGACGGGTTGAAAGTATTCAGCACCCGCACAGGAATCTTCTTCTCGATGGCAGGTGTCACTGTTTTTGGGTGCAGCACTTTGGCCCCGTAGAAGGCCAGTTCTGCCACTTCTTCATAGGTCAGTTCTTCCAGGCAGCGGGCATTTTTGACGATGCGCGGGTCCGCGGTCAGCACCCCGTCCACATCCGTCCAAATCTGGATTTCGTCCACATCCAGGGCCGCGCCGATGATCGCGCCCGAATAGTCCGAGCCGCCCCGACCCAGCGTCGTGGGGGTGCCCTGCTCGGTGGCTGCCACAAAGCCGGTGATGACTGGCACAACGCCGCTCTGCACCATCGGCAACAGCCGGTCGATGCAGCGCTCAAAGGTCTGCTCCATCAACGGGCTGGCGCTGCCAAAATTGCCGTCGGTGATGATCAGTTCGCCCGCATCAACGAACTGGGCTTTTACACCGTTGGCCCGCAGCACTGCCGCCAGCAGAGGCGCGCTCAGCCGTTCGCCCATCCCGGAGACCACATCCATTCCCCGGTCGGTCAGTTCGCCCAGCACGGCGATGCTGCGGCAGAGCCGCTCGTATTCCCGCAGGCGGCTGTCAAAGAGACGGCCCAACGCGGCCCGCTCGACGCCGTCTTCGATCAACTGGCCGCAGACCATCTGATGCTTGCCAAGCAGACTGCCCCGGGCGTCCCGGTAGGGGGACTCGTCGCCCAGCGCGGCGGCCTGGGCCGAATCGATCAGTGTATTGGTGACGCCGCTCATAGCGCTGGTGACGACCACCACGCCGGGGCGGGCGGTCTGGGCCTGCTCTGCCACTTTCTGGGCCACAATCGCAGCCGTAGCCGCAATCGCTTCTGTCGAACCAACCGATGTGCCGCCGAATTTCATGACGATCATAGGAGTGGACCTCGCATGCTGGAATGAAAAAACCCCTTGCCTGGTGGACAAGAGGTGCATTGCGCTTACTGCCGTGCTTCCCTCTCATCGTCCAGAACATGTCTGCCGGAATTGGCACCCTGGCGCTATCGGCGGCTTCGCTGCCACTCAATACCGGGTTGCCGAGGCTTCATAGGGCCGGTCCCTCTGCCTCTCTGGATAAGAGTCGTACAATTCGATTGTTGCTGGGAAATATAGCAAGGAAGGCGGAAAATGTCAAAGATTTTCATCTCTGCTCGCCAGAACTGGGATTTCATTTCACGCAACCGACAAAAAAAGGGGACGGTCAATTGACCGCCCCCTTCACAAATCAGAAGTTCGACTTTTCCCGAAAAGCCGGGCTTCTCACAGAATTACTTCTTGGCCCAGCGCACATAGACAGAGGCCACGCCCGTATCCTCAAAGTAGCGAACCTGTACGGTGTGACTGCCCGTGCTCAGAGCGATCTCGCCGCTCTTTTCGGTGGCCGGGTGTATATTCCAATCGTCGATGACCAGCGCGCCGTCCACATAGACCCGCACACCGTCATCGGCGGTGCTGGTGAACCGGTAGGTGGCTGCATCGAAGCTGTTGATGGATGTCCACAGCACGCTGAAACCGTCGCTGTTGACCGCGCCGCTGGGGCTGCCCGTACCCCAATCGAAGTTGATTTTGGGATCAAGCCGAGTGTCCACCGGGCTGCCGCTCAGGTCTTTGTTGTTGTAGTAGAGGGCTGTCCACGGCCCGCCGGTTATGACCTGTGCTGGCGGAGACGGCGGTGTGGGCTTGGGGCCAGCCGGAGGCGGCGGGGGCGGCGCATATCCGCTGGGAATCCACAATTTTGTTCCCACCAAAATCCGATTGGCGCTGGCGAGATTGTTGGCTGACATAATCGCCCAGGTCGTCGTTCCATAGCGCCAGGCAATGTTGCTGAGGGTGTCGCCATAGGTGACCCAATGCCAGACGCCAGTAGAAGGTGCAGGCGCGGGGGCTGGTGCAGGCGCGCTCCAGCCGGGAACGCATAACGACTGACCGCTGTAGATGTGATTGTAGTTGGTGATGTTGTTGGCGTAGGCCAGGCTGTGGGCCGAGATGCCGTACCAGGCCGCAATGCCGGAGAGGGTTTGGCCCCGGGTTACCTTATGATGGGCAACGCAGTTTCCGCTGCTGCCGCCAGAAATCTTCAACTTCTGGCCGGTGTAGATGTGGTTGGCGTTGGTAAGCCCGTTGGCCGCCATCAGCGCCGAGACGGTCGTGCCATAGCGCAGGGCTATCTGGCTGAGGGTGTCGCCGGGCTGCACCACATACCAGTCGCCGTGGGCCAGGGGCGCGGTATCAGCGCTTTGGGCGGGGGCGGCCAGAGCCGCGGCAGGCAGAATGACCATCAGCAATGAGGCAAGGACAAAGACGGCGAGGAGTCGATAGGGGGATGAGCGTCCAAAAAATGTACCCACTGGTATTTCCTTTCGTTGGAATGGAGAGAGCCGAGTACGGTGAAAACAACTGCTTGCTTAATTCTCTGTGCTTTTCGATGGAATGTCAAGTGGCTCAAAAGGGATTCTTTTGAAACCTGTGCAGCTCTTCCATTTTCATCTTTCTATCAAATCCTGAGGATAGCGCACCAGCACCCGATACCCCCCATTCCAGGGCGCGGCAGCCGCGGATTGGCTGACGATCCCCGTTACCTGCCAGCGCTCGCCTTTGTTCACATAGGGTCGCCGCCAGCCCAGGCTGCTGCGCACAGTCACCATCACCGGCTCCGCGTCAAGATTCTCTGGATCGGCCAGGAAGATGCTGACTCCAGCATAGCCGGTAATAATCCCCTCGAATGTGACCAGCCGTCCTTCCAGAGGTTCGCCCACATCAGCCGCGTCGATGGCCAGGGGCTGCAACGGCTCGCCCGGCCCCACACGCCAGACGTCTTCGGGCCGCTCCACCAGAATCTCCCGCTCCCCCCGGAAGCTGTGCATTGTGCCCCGAATCTCCACCCGATCCCCTTCGGCCAGCGCCGGAAAATCACCCCGGCGCAGATAGACCTGCACGCCCAGCCAGGCCGTCCCGTCGTTGGGCGGCAGGGCCGGGTCGGCCACGTAGATGGCCGAATTGAAGAGTCCCGGCGGAACCGTCACTACCCCGACGAACTGTACCCCATCTTCCATTCCCGCCAGCTTGGCCGCTGTGACCGAACGGAAGGGGCCGACCGCTTCACCGCCCGGTGTGCCTGGCGCGGCCCCGCTGCCCCAGGGCGGCAGACTTTCCGGCTCTTCGCCAGCGCCTCCGGGACCGGGCGCGTCGTCTGGATTCGAGCGACCGGGGGAAGGATCCCGGCTCTGCCAGTGGCCCCCATTGGGAACCCGGCTCAGGGATTTGCCCCTTTCTGGTCGGCTGCCCCATTCCATCCCATCCACCAGCCGGTCGCCGCTGTCGTGGAGTTCCACCCGATCCCCGCCGTCGTTCAGCCCGATATGGCTGTCCTGGCCCCAGACGGTGAGAAAACCGCCCGCGGGCAGAAGGTGCTCCACGCCCAGAACGAAGCGTCGGCGGGCCGATGTGCTGTTGGATCGATCTTCCAGCCGCCAGCCAGCCAGAGAGACAGGCGTATCGCCGGGATTGTAGAGTTCGATGAATTCATCGTTGCTGTCAATCGCGCCGTCGCCATTCCAGTCCTCGGCGGGTGCGGGCAACACTTCGTTGATGACCACCGCCGCGCTGTCGCCGTTGCCCACCAGCAGGGGAGCAGTCACGGCAAAGTCGCCGTCGGCCTGGGTTGCCACAGCGTAGAGAACGCTGCCGGGTGCAGCGGAAACGGTTGCCTGCCAGACGCCGTTGCCCTGGGGCAGATCGGTCTGGGCGATAGGGCGGTCGTTGAGCCAGAGGGCCAACCCGGCCACGTGGCCGTTCCAGTCGTGATAGTCTACCTCCACAGCCAGCGCGTCCTGGGGTTCGATGGCCGAACCCATCCACCGGATGCCGCCGACGGTCTGCGCCCGCAGAGTCAGGGCCAGGCCAGGGCGATTGGTGAGCCAGCCCCGTCGCGCGGCCAGGGCTTCGAGCAGACCGCTCTCTGTCGTGTCCGCTGCGGCCAGACCGGTGTAGCGGGGATTCGGTTCAGCCGCGCCCGTGACAGGCGGCTGGGCGTTGCCCGCGGGCAGGCGCGGCCCGCTTTGCCAGCGGCTGCTGAAAGCCGGTAGTCCACCGGGAACCGCCAGATTATCCCCGGCCAGGGCCACCACAACTTTAGCGGAACCGGGCGGCACGCCAGATGTGAGCCACTGGGCCAGCCCGCCGCTGCTTGCCAGCCCGGAGAGGAAGGCGTCCGTCGTGCCATCTGTGGCAAAGGGTGGGCCGTACACAATCGCGCCGCCGCCGTCGCTTCCGGTCCAGCGCCAGGCAGTCAATCCGTTTTCTGCCACCCGCTGGCCGGGATTTCCCAGTGGGTCGGCAACCGCCACAAATCCGAGGCCGACGTTTGCCCCCGCGGCCTGGACGTAGTGGGGCGGAGCCGCGCCGCCGGGCGTAAAGTTGCTGGCCGCGCCCAGAGAACCCCACACCGCCTGTAGTCCGTCGGCCAGAGACGGGCCTGGCACAATCGCGCTTTCGGGCAGAATCACCGAAGCAAAGGGCGCGGGCGCGGCCCACAAGAAGCGGTGGCGCGGGTCCCGCTCTGTGGGAAAGAGATAGCCGGGCACGCGCTGAAGGCTGCGCTCGCTGATGCGGGCGAGCGTGCCGGTCAGGCCCAGGCTGGTCCCATCTCCACTGCCCCAGACCACCCCGTCGGCCAGTGCCAGGGACGGATCGAGCAGCAAAAGTTCGTCGCCGCTGTCGTTGAGGGCCAGACGGCCGCTTGCCAGCTCCCGGCGACGGTCCAGCACCGGCACGCTGGATTCGCTCGCCTCAAATTGTGCGTCGGGTGGCCGACCCCAATGAGTGTGAAAGGCCGCGCCGTTGCGGGCAATCACAAATGGCGTGTGGGGGGCGAGAAGCAGACCCGCTGGCAGGGCGTAGAGTCCTTCGCCGCCGCCGGGAATGGCCCCGTCGCCCACCACCCAGCCGGTCAGGTCGAGGGGACTGTTGTCCACATTGACCAGGGCCACAAATTCCAGATCGCTGCCCTGAAAATTTACTTCGTCGATGCGCAGGGGGGATGGCTCGCCCAACGGCGGCCAAAGTGCAGGCAATGCAACAGATGTGGCCGACGGTGTGGCGGTAGTGGTCGCTGTGGGGGTTGAAGTCGCGGTTGCCGTCGCCGTCTGCGGTCCGCCGTCCGCCGTCGCAGTGGCTGTCGGTGTAACCGTCGGGGTCGGGGTTGCCGTCCCAACCGGCAGCACAAAGCCCCGGCCCGGTGTGCCGAAGTCACCCGCAGAGCCGGACCAGACCGATGTTGCCACAACCCATTGGGCCAGCGGACCAAAACCGGTGCGTTCCAGACTCTTGCCCCGCGCTGGCGTCAGCCCGGAACTCCCGCCCCAGGCCACCCGGTCTTCTTCGTCTCCGTTCGGGCGCAGGAGCAGAATTTCGTCCTCGTCGTTGGCCAGATTGAGGCTACTGTAGACATAATCCACAGCCACTCCGCCGTTGACAGATGGGTCTGCCTTGCGGGCCAGGACGACGTATCCACCCGCAGCCACCACAATATCAGCGGCGATAACGTGCCGGTCCCTTCCCAAATCAGCCAAAATCCAATTCTTCAAATCTTCAAATTCACACTGTCCGGTCCCGCGTTGTAGAGTTCGATCCACTCGCCGTTGGCATCAGAAACCGCGGACGGGTCGGCCAAAAATTCGGAGATGAAGATCGAAACGTTTCCCTCGCCACCGATTGTGCCGGTGGGCGTGGGCGTCGCTGTGGGAGTCGAAGATGCGGTAGTAGTCGGTGTGGCGGTCTGCGGTCCGCCGTCTGCTGTCGTTGCGGTTGGTGTCGCAGTGGAAGTCGATGTCGGCGTCCCCGTCGAGACCGGCGACACAAAGCCCCGGCCCGGCGTGCCGAAGTCACCCGCCGAGCCGGGCCAGACCGCGCTGGCCGTCAACCAGACCGGAACTGGGCCAAAGGTGATCCGTTCCAGACTCTTACCCGGTGTGACGCGCCAGGCAGCATCGCCACCCCAAACCACCCGGTCTGCCTCTGTCCCGTCGGGACGCAGAAGGATGATTTCGTCTGCGCTGTTGGCGAGGGTGATGCCGCTGTAAATGTATTGGAGCGACACCGCGCCGTTTTCCAATAGATTCCCATTGCGGCCCAGGACGGCGTACTGCCCCGCGGCCACCAACAGATCGGAGGCGATTGTGTGGCTGTCGCTGTCCAAATCGGTAAGCGTCCAGCCCTTCAGATTCACCCCGTCCGGTCCGGCGTTGTAGAGTTCGATCCATTCGCCGTTGGCGTCGGAAACCGCTGATGGGTCGGCCAGGAATTCGGATATAAAGACGGATGCGTCCCCGCTCCCGCCTGTGGTAGCGGTCGGTGTCGGCGTTGCTGTGGCAGTCAGAGTCGGAGTTTGCATGGCGGTTGGCGTCGCTGTAACCGTCGATGTCGCGATCGGTAGTCCGCCGTCCGTCGTCGTTGCGGTTGGCGTTGGGGTATCTGTGATAGTCGCTGTGGCAGTCGGAGTTGCGGTCTGCGGTCCACCGTCCTTCGTCGCTGTGGGCGTCGGCGTTACCGTGCCCGTCGCGACCGGCTGCACAAAACCGCGGCCCGGTGTGCCGAAGTCGCCCGCAGAGCCGGGCCAGACCGCGCTGGCCGTCAACCAGACCGGGACCAGGCCAAAGGTGATCCGTTCCAGACTCTTGCCCGATGTGACGCGCCAGGCAGCTTCGCCACCCCAAACCACCCGATCCTCTTCTGTCCCGTCTGGACGCAGAAGTAGGATTTCGTCGGCGCTGTTGGCGAGGGTGACGCCGCTGTAGATGTATTGGAGGGACACCCCGCCATTTTCCAGCAGATTCCCGTTGCGGCCCAGGACGACATACCCGCCCGCGGCCACAAACAGATCGGAGGCGATTGTGTGGCTGTCGCTGTCCAAATCAGCAATCGTCCAGCCCTTCAGATTCACCGGGTCCGGTCCGGCGTTATAGAGTTCGATCCACTCGCCATTGGCATCGGAAACCGCGGACGGGTCGGCCAGAAATTCGGAGATAAAGATCGAAGCGTTTCCCTCGCCGCTGATTGTGGCGGTGGGTGTGGGCGTGGAAGAAGGCGTCGAAGATGCGGTGACTGTCGCAGTTGCAGTCGGCGTAGCTGTGGTAGTCGCTGTGACGGTCAACGGTCCCCCGTCTGTCGTCGTTGCCGTAGGTGTCGCTGTGACAGTCGGCGTGGCGGTCTGCGATCCGTCGTCCGCCGTCGCTGTCGAAGTTGGCGTCGGCGTCGTCGTCCCCGTCGCAATCGGCGGCACGAAGTCACGACCCGGTGTGCCGAAGTCGCCCGCTGAGCCGGGCCAGGCCGCGCTGGCCGTCAGCCAGACCGGGACCGGGCCAAAGGTAATGCGCTCCAGACTCTTGCCGGGTGCAATACGCCAGGCAGCATCGCCACCCCAGGCCACCCGATCCTCTTCTGTCCCATCTGGACGCAGAAGTAGGATTTCGTCGACACTGTTGGCGAGGGTGATGCCGCTGTAAATGTATTGGAGCGACACCGCGCCGTTTTCCAATAGATTCCCATTGCGGCCCAGGACGACGTATACACCCGCGGCCACCAACAGATCGCTGGCGATTGTGTGGCTGTCGCTGTCCAGATCGGCAATCGTCCAACCCTTCAGATTCACGCTGTCTGGCCCCGCGTTGTAAAGCTCGATCCATTCGCCGTTGGCATCGGAAACTGCGGATGGATCGGCCAGGAATTCGGAGATGAAGACCGATGCGTTTTCCCCACCGCCGATTGTAGCGGTAGGCGTAGGCGTGGGCGATGGGGTCTGGGCGGCTGTGGATGTCGCTGTTGCGGTCTGCGTTCCCGTTGAGACTGCCGTCGGCGTAACGGTTGTCGTCACCGTCGCTGTCTGCGGTCCGTCGTCTGCCGTCGTTGCAGTTGGTGTGGCTGTGACAGTCGGCGTCGCTGTCTGCGGTCCGCTGTCTGCCGTCGCAGTGGGCGTCGTCGTTGCCGTTGCTGTTGCCGTCGGCACGGGCGGGACATACGCGCCACCGGGTGTGCCGAAGTCGCCCAGTGAGTTGGGCCAGGCGGAAATGGCTGTCACCCAGATTTGCGTGACGAAGTTGGTTCGTTCCAGACTATCGCCCCGGCTGACAGCCTGCCCCGACCCGCTTCCCCAGACCACCTGATCTTCCTCGTCTCCGTTTGGGCGCAGAAGGAGAATTTCGTCCGCGCTGTTGGCCAGGGCAACGCCGCTATAGACGTAATCAACCAGGACGCCGCTGTTCTCGGCAAAGTCGGCGTTGCGGCCCAGGACGACGTATGTGCCTGCCGCTACAAACAGGTCCGTGGCAATCGTGTGGCTGTCGCTGTCCAAATCAGCAATCGTCCAACCCCTGAGATTTACCCCATCCGGCCCTGCGTTGTAGAGTTCGATCCATTCCCCGTCCGCATCTGCCACTGCGGACGGATCGGCCAGAAACTCGGAGATATAGACGGAGGCTGTGCCGCTCTCGGCGGTCGCTGTGGCTGTCGATGAGGGGGTCAGTGTTGCGGTGGCCGTCGATGAGGGGGTCAGTGTTGCGGTGGCCGTCGATGAAGGGGGCAGTGTTGCGGTGGCCGTCGGTGTTGCGGTCTGTGGCCCGCCGACTGCTGTCGCGGTTGGTGTGGCTGTCGATGGGGGAGTTTGGGTTGCGGTGACGGTCGGCGTTGCGGTCAGCAGTCCGCCGTCCGCCGTCGCTGTTGATGTCGGCGTCGCTGTAGCGGTCGAAACCGGTGACACAAAGCCGCTGCCCGGTGTGCCAAAGTTGCCCAGAGAGTTGGGCCAGACAGTTGTGGCAAGCACCCATTCAGACCGGTTAAAATCGATCCTTTCAAGACTCTTTCCTGCCGTGATGGACAAGCCAGGTGGTCCACTCCATACAACCCGATCCTCTTCGTTGCCGTCGGGGCGAATGAGAAGAATTTCGTCCTCGTCGTTTCCCAGTGTAAATCCTGCGTAACGATAGGCTGCGTTGATGCCTCCATTGGATGTACTGTCACTGTTGCGAGCGAGTACGACGTATGCGCCAGGGGATATGAGGAGATCACTGGAAATTATATGGCTGTCGCTGCCCAAGTCGGCGATTTTCCACCCTTTCAGGTTGGCAGTATCCGGGCCAGCGTTATATAGCTCGATCCATTCCCCATTTGCGTCAGAAATCACATTGGGATTGGCGAGGAATTCGCTGATGTACAACGAAACAGATGGGGCGGGCGTCGCCGTTGCAATGGGTGAAACCGTTGGCGTCGGGGTCGGTGTGGACGGCGGCCCATCCGGTGGGGCGGTGGGCGGCGGCGGAACGGTGGCGGATGGCGTTTGGGATGGGGTGGATGTGGCCGTGCTGCTGGGTGTATCGGTTGGCGTAGCTGTGAGCGTCTCCGTCTCCGTCGCTGTAGCCGATGGCGTGGCCGTTTCAGTTGCGATCGCAGTTGCGGATGCGGTCGCTGTCTCCGTCGGGGTTGGCGTAAGCGTCGGCGTCGGCGTCGGTGTCTCTGTGGATGTGGCGGAAGGCGTATCCGTGGAAGTCGGTGTATCGGTTGGGGTCGCAGTGGCTGTATCTGTTCCGGTTGGCGTGGGGAGCGGCGTGTCTGTTGGCGTTTCGCTGGGCGTCGGTGTAGCCGTCGCTGTATCTGCCGGTATAGCCGTGGGTGTGTCAGTGCCGGTTTGCGTGGGAGGGGGCGTGAATGTGGGCGTTTCGCTTGGCGTCGCTGTGGCCGTGGCGGTATCGGGTGGTGTCGCTGTTGGTGTCTCCGTGTCGGGTGGTATTGTGGTTGGCGTGTCCGTACCTGTTGGTGTAGGGGGTATTGTATCCGGTGGTGAGCAGGTGTGAGTGTTTGAACTGTTGCGGGGTTGAGGTGTGTCAGCAATAAAATCAGCGCTGTTGTCATCTGTGTCTATACAACCGCCATCTTTGCGAAATGCGGCGGTTTCATTATTGAGCTTTGGCGCTGGACCTGAACCTTCAAACTGTGGATCAGGACCCGATTCTTCAAAACTCGAAGCATTGCCGTATCCTACTAAGTCAACAACCTCACCAGATGCCGATAAAAGTTGAACTTTACCGTCACCAAGCCTCATTGCGAATAATTTGCTTGGGACAATATATGGTTCAGGCAGATCTGCCGCGTCTACATTGCTCCCAGACGCTTGTTTTATAAGCAGATAAGAGTAGGGCTGAATTGTCACATTTGTGAGTATAGCAGATTCGTCAAATTCGCTGTTCGGCGCTGCATACTGAATAGACCAGCCTGTCAGATCAAATGGACTCGAGCTTGTATTGAACAATTCTACAAAGTCATAGCGAAAGCGCGCGTCCTTATTCCCCCCCCCGCCATATACCTGACTGATGCGTACGGAGGGTGACCCCAGCGCGTAGAGAGGCACCGAGACGCGGCTGAAAACGGACAGATATAGAAAGATGAGCAAGACGGGCAACAGCCAATAGGCCCGCTTGCGACGGGCGGAATGGCGGTGGCTCATCGCACGGAGGCTCAAACTGTATGGGGATGTGGGTTTGTTCGGCTACCAGCCGGGGGGAGGCTGCAATCGCCAGGGACAGAAAGTACTTTGGTACTATACTGCCAAATGAAGAGGTTGTCAAGCCTTTTGTGCGGTTTTGGGTGCAATTCAGATTTGGGGCGAACAGGAATCGTCTGTGCCGCCCGGTGCTAAAGACACCGGGCTACTCGAAAGTAGCCCAGCTACCGAGCTACGCCCCCTGAACGGGGCTTTCGGAGGAACAGACAAACCGTTTCTAAGC
>JAUIHI010000034.1 GCA_030432295.1 Anaerolineae bacterium
TGCGCTTTTGATCGCCTGCTCGATTTGCTTCAATTCGGTTTCGTTCAGTTGATACTTCAGTTGTTTTGGCATTCCTTCAGTATGCCATCAACTACCAGAAATCTAAAAACTTTCTCGACTCTACTTACATGAAGAAGTGGTTGAGAAAAAGCGGTTGGATCTGGGCCAGGTGCAGGCAGATGAGATCAAGGTGAAGATACAGGGATTCACAGTCTGAATGGCCATGGCGATTGCGGTTGGTCCCCGCTTGTGGCTGGGCGGTGTCATCAGTCACACACGGGACAAGGCACTGATCGAAGGACTGGTAGCCAAGATACGCAAGATGGCATTATGTCGACCTCTACTCCTGGCGGCGGATGGTCTGTCCAGCTATCCGGGCGCATTCATGCGAGCCTTCCGCTCTCCTCTCCCTCGTCGGGGAGCCGGTGGTCGTCCCCGACTGGTCTCCTGGCCGGACATCGCCATCGTGCAGGTAGTGAAGCAGCGCAAGGCCGATGGCCTGGCCATCACACGGCGCATCTTCAAGGGCGGGCAGGAACTGGTTGAGCGTCTGCTGCTTCAGACTCAACAAGGCGGCGTGATCAACACGGCCTACATTGAGCGTCTTAATGCCACCTTCCGCCAGCGCTTGGCCCATCTGGCTCGGCGCACCCGCTGTCCAGCCCGAGAAAACGCCACTTTGATCGCTGGCATGTATATCGTTGGCTGCTTCTACAATTTCTGCAGCCCTCACAAAAGCCTGCGGGTGAAGATATGGATCACTGAACGCACCTGGCGTTGGGCCCAACGCACACCGGCTATCGCCGCTGGCATCACGGACCACATCTGGACACCGACCGAGTTGCTCTGGTTCCGTCTGCCTCCTGAACTTTGGTCGCCCCCTAAACAGCGGGGACGACGCTCCAAAGAGACCTTGAAACTCATCGAAAAGTGGTGCTCATGACTCCACGGTTAAGGGTTCTTCTACCACAGGGGATTGTTTCGCCCTTCCCCTTGTTTATCCCTCCATCACGCTATTCTGCGGTCCTACCTACTGCCCGAACCCAACCTACAGTTTCGACTTCACGCGCCTCCATCGCCAGAGCAGCACAGCAGCTCCGATGAGCAGGGGCAGAAGAGAAAGGGTGTAGACGAATTGCCGGTCAACAGCCCGGATCGAACGGATGTCCCGGCTGCTGCCCGCCACAGGCTGGCCGCTCCCATCGACCAGTTGGACGCGGACATTCTGTCCGCTTTCCACGCCAATCCCATAGCCGTAGAAACTGGGCGACTTTTCCGCGGTCGGGTCGAACGCTTCGATCTGGTAGCCAAGCGACGCGCCCGGCAGTTGGCGTACAAAATAGGGCTGATTGGCTACTCCAGCCACCACCTGCCCCTGCTGGATGACTTGCAGTGTCACGCTGGGATAGGGCGTTGTGTGGACCCAGACGTAGCGCTCCGCCTGGATGCCTATGGCCTGGGCGTCGATCATACGGGCATAGGCCAATTCGTTCACCTCAAATTCTGTGAAAGGCTGCAAATAGAAAGTCGAACCGGGCAGCGCGTAGATGGCGTTGCCGGGGTCGTCGCTCTGCTCCGGCACAGTCCATTTGCTGGCGGGCATCACAGAATAGCCAACCCCATAACGGCGGGGCCCAAAGACGCGCAAACGTTTGCGGCTGGTTGGCTCTTCTATGCCATCGGGCCGTTCCAGCCATAGGGCGTAGTCACCTGCGGGCAGATTGAGCACAAATGCCTGCTTCACTTCCGTGCTGTAGCGGGTGAAGAGGGGCAATGGCTGCGGCCCGTCGGGAATGGGCAGCGTCTCGCCTTTGGTGGCAGCTTGTGCTGCTGCGGTCAACGTCGCCTGATACTGCTGCTCCAACTGGAATTGGGCGTGGAGCGCTTCGCCGTAGGCGGCACGGGCCTGGTCAAAGGCAGCGTAACGGGTTGCCGCCTCCGCTCCGCTGTAGAGAGCGACGGTCTCGGCGGGCGCGTCCCCGTCGAACTGAATCACATAATCGGTGAGTGGCAGTCGTTCCTCCTGGCCTCTGTTGTCCTGCAAAACCAGCGTCCCCGTCACTAGTTCATTGCGGGCCAGCCAGTCGGCCAGCAGCCGGTTGGTGATAGGCCAGTCGTAGACGAGTGTGCTTCGGGGAGCCAGGACGTGGCTCGCGTCTGCCAACAGATAGAGAGTCTCGCTGTCGGGCGGGGCAAAAGTGCTTTCGTACTGCACGCCCGCAAAGACTGTCGTGGCCCAGACAAATGCTTGCCGTCGCTCTGGGGCCTGGGCCGCCGCGGGCAACGCTGTGAATAACCACAAAGACACAAAGACACAAAGAAAACAGCAAAGAAATCTTTCTGTTCTTTGTGCCTTTGTGTCTTTGTGGTTGGTATAAAAATTCACGGGCCACCCCGTTTCAGCGCCCAGACTGCGCCGGCAAAATAGAGGGCCATCTGTCCCAGCAGCCCGCCCGTATGCAGCAGTAGCCTGCCGCCGTCCCCCACCAGCAGGGCGTCCATCCCCCGGCTCATCTGAGCAAAGGGAGAGAGCCAGAGCAGCAGGCCATTCAGTCCGTTCAGCGCGGTGCGCAAATAGAGCAAAGAATTTTGGCGGTTGGCCGGGGTTTGGGATGCCAGTTGTTCAATGACCGGTGTGCCAAACTGGGCGGCCAGCACCAGCAGCAGCGCTAACAGAAAAAGGACGAGGGCGGTGCGCGCCGTGCGCCCCCACCCACCGACGAGCAGGCCAAAAGCGACGATTGCGCCGTTTGTCAGCAGCCCCAATCCCAGCACAGCCAGCACATCCGCCTGCACCAGCAGATTCGTCATCCAGCCCAGCGCTCCGGCCCACAGAAGCACGACCCCGCCAGCCAATGCAAAGAGACGAGTCTGGCTCCACAGCCGCCCCGCCAGATAGCTCACTCCATCCACCGGGCCGAAAAAGAGGACTTTCAGTGTGCCCTGTTCCCGCTCCCGCACCAGTTGGAGAGTGGCGTGCAGGGAAAGATAGAGGGAAAGCAGGACTGTGCAGACGAAGACAGGCAGAAAGAAGGGGCGGGTTAAGACCAGTAGCCCGTTTTCGTCCAGAAAGGCCAGATTGTTCAGCACAAGTGTAGACGCTGCCAGCAGTGCCAGGGCCGTGACCACATAGATGCCGGGGCTGTAGAGGCTGCTGCTCGTACTGCGCCGCCCAATCTGCCCCGCAGCGTAGAGACGATCCGACAATTGCAGGCCCGGCTTCACAGGCTGCCACCTGCTAAGAAGTTCGACTTTTCAGAAAAAGTCGAACTTCTCACAGCTGCGTCAGTGAGAGTCACAAACGCTTCTTCCAGCGAGCGTTCCAGCGGACGCATCCCAATCACCAGCACCCCTTGCCCAGCCAAAAACTGGGCCAGAGAGGGGCGCTGATCCTCGCCTGGGGCAGTCGTCACCAGCCAGCGATGTGGCGAGAATTCCTCCACTTTCAGCACAAAAGGCAGAGCTTCCAACTGCTGGCGCAGATCGACGGGCTGCTGCTGGAATTCCACTTCAATGCGCTGACCCTCGCCCAACCGGGCACGCAGACCCGCCACCGAATCTTCGGCCAGCAGCCGCCCTCCCGCGATAATCCCGACCCGGTGCGCGGTCTGTTCGATTTCGCTGAGAATGTGGCTGGAAAGGAGGATTGTGCGCCCGCGCCGGTTCTCCTCCACCAGCAGTTCTCGCACCTGGCGGATGCCGTTGGGGTCCAGCCCGCTGACCGGTTCGTCCAGAACCAGCAGTTCCGGGTCGTGCAGCAGTGCCCGGCAGAGATTGAGCTTCTGGCGCATTCCCCGGCTGTAACCGCCCACCAGCACCTGCCGTCGATCCCATAGGTCTGTCCGCTCCAGCAGGGATTGCATGGCCGGGCCGGGCCGCTCCACCCGGTAGAGCCGGGCGAAGAAGGCCAGATATTCGTAGGCGGTCATCTCGTCGTATTGCCAGGCATCTTCGGCCACGACGCCCATTCGCCGCCGCAAGGCAAGCGAGCTTCCGTCGAAGGGCTGGCCCAGCACCTCCACCCGCCCGGAAGTGGGGCGAATGATCCCCAGAATCATCATCAGTGTGGTGGTTTTGCCCGCGCCATTGGGGCCGAGAAAGCCGTAGATTTCGCCGGATTGGACGTGCAAATTCAGATTGTCTACCGCTACGAAGGAGCCGTACCGTTTGCAGAGGTTTTCAGTGCGAATCACGGGCTGCGGCTCCGGGTCAAACGAAAAAAAAGTGGACGAACGGGGACGATTGGGACACAGCTTCATTATAGCGGAGGGGCAGAGAGTGTCAAAGGATAGGCCAGATGCTATACTTTATTCTATGAACCGCGACCACCGCGCCATCGAGCGCGTTCTGCTTATCACTTTCGCCCTCAACCTTCTGGCGACAGCCGCCAAACTGGGCGTGGGCCTCTGGACCGGCGCGCTCTCTCTCATCGCCGACGGCCTGGACACCCTCTTCGACGGCCTGTCGAATGTAGTGGGGATTGCCGCTGTGCGCAAGGGCAGCCAGCCCCCCGACGACGACCACCCCTATGGCCACCGAAAATTCGAGACACTGGCCGCGCTTCTCATCGCCACCCTCCTCTTTATCACCGCCTGGGAGGTAGCCCTGGGCGCGGTGGAGCGCCTGCGCCATCCCCAGCCACCGCTGGTCAATCTGTGGAGCATTTTGGCCCTGGTCGTGGGTGGTGTGATTCAGGGCTGTACGGGTGTGTGGGAGATGCGTCGGGGGCGGGCGCTGGGCAGCGAAGTGTTGGTGGCCGATGCCCGGCATACGATTGCCAGCCTATACGTCAGCGCCGCGGTGCTGGTTGGACTGGGGCTGGTCTGGCTGGGGTATGCCTGGGCCGACCCGCTGGTAGCCCTGCTGGTGGCTGGGGTCATCGCCAAAATCGGTGTGGAGACGCTCCTGGAAAATATTCCCGCGCTGGTGGATCAGGCGACCCTCGACCCGGCGACGATTGGCGCAGTGGTGGAAAATGTGGCCGGGGTGGAGAGCTTCCACCGCATCCGCAGCCGGGGCGCGGCCGACGACGTAGCGGTCGATCTGCACGTGCGGGTGGATCGCCGTCTTTCTATGCAGGCGGCCAACGCCATCGCCGACGAAGTGCGCCGCCGCCTCCTCGACCTACCCGGCGTCAACGACGTGACTGTCCACGCCGAAGCCCAGAGCGGGCCAGAAAGTGCGCTGGAGATTCAGCAGGCTGTCGCGCTGGCCGCGGGGGAAGAGGGGCTGGCTCTCCACGAATTGTGGGTGCAGCAGACCGATGGCCACATTGCCCTGCACCTCCACGTAGGCGTGAACCCAAACATCTCTCTTGCCGATGCCCACGAGCAGGTGGACCGGCTGGAAGCGCTCCTGCGCAGCCGTCTGCCCGCCGTCGAGGCTGTACACAGCCATATCGAAACCGCCAGTGCGGATGTGCTGCCTACCGCACGGGTCAGCCGGGGTCTGCAAGAGCGGATCGAAGCGGCTGTCCAGAGCGCAGCCGACGCCATTCCGGGCCTGACCGACCCCCACGACATTCAGGTGCGCCAGGTAGAGGGGCAGCTTTTCATCGCCGCCGAGGCGCTGGTGGACGGCGCACTTTCCGTCGCCGCGGCCCACGCCCTCAGCACAGAATTGCAGCGGGCCGTGCAGGCTGCCGTGCCGAATGTGGGGGAAGTGCTGGTCCATTTGGAGCCGGAGGGTAGTTGATTGGTTGATTAGTTGATTGGTTCGTTTACGAATGATTTGCGCATCTACGACATTCCAGTCAACCAATGAACCAATCAACCAATCGCTTACAACAATTCTTCCAGCCGTGCCCGCAGCCCAGACCGCGGAATCGCTACCCGCGCCGCCCGGTAGAGCCGTTCAAAGGCAGGCAGGTCCAATCGGTCTAGTACTGTTTCGCGTGCGATGGCTGCGGGCAGCAGACTATGGAAACGGCCCAATTCCAGCAGTGGCTCGACACGGGGCAGCAGCCGGTAGAGGGCGCGCTGGGCCAGTCCTGCATCCCAGCCGGGGAGGGCGGGCAGTGGGCCGGGCAGATAGAGACAGAATTCGTTGACCGCCATCACTGCGCCCCCCTCGCCGCCGAAATGAGCGTCCAGCATCTCGGCAAGCAGGCTGCCGTAGACGTCCCCCCAGAAGTGAAAAAGCCACGTCCCTTCGGCCAGAGGCACGGAGAGAATCAGACTCTCGGCCAGCCCCAGCAGTGCGGCCACGGCCTGCCCGCTCTCCAGCGGCACGGCAAAGGGCGTTGTGGCAAAGCGCAGTTGATCGTCCACCGGCTTGCCGTCCTTGCGCCGAACCCCCACCCGATAGCGATCCCGCCAGACCACTTCCAGCACGTGACCGCCTAGCCGTAGGGTCTCCCCCTCCACTTTCGAGCGGGCCACTGTCGCCAATGTGCGCCCGGAAAAGGCGTCCACCAGCAGCAGAGGCAGCGGGTCGCCGCCGATGTTGGCGTAAATCTCGTACTTGTCCACCAGTTCGTCCAGCTTCTCCGCGGCCCGCCATTCTCCCAGCCGTCCGGCGCGCAGATAGCCCTGCCGGGTCAGGTGGGCGAGGATGGCAGCCAGCGCGTCGTCCTCCACTGCGTCCGGCGCAACCCGGCGAAGATCGGCCAGACGGATGCCGCCGGTGGGGCTTTGGGCCAGAATGCTGAAGCTCTGCTGTACCAGCACAGAAGGCAGAAACCTGTACGTCGGACTGGCAGTCCGACCAGTCGAACTAACAGTTCGACCTACGGTCTCCGCAATTAGCGCCTGAAAGCGCACCTCCTCCAACGCAGAACGGGACAGGCAGAGGACCCGTGTCACGCCTGTGCGCCGTCCGCCCCGGCCAATGCGCTGCTGAAAAGAGGAGAGCGACGGCGGCGGGCCGATCAGCGCCACTTCGTCGATGCTGCCGATGTCGATGCCCAGTTCCAGGGTGGAGGTGCTGACGCAGATGGCAACAGCGGCTTCGGCAAAGCCGTCCTCCACCTCCTGGCGCAGGGCCGTGTCCAGATTGGAGTAGTGGGTGAAGATGGCGCTCTCAAAGTACAGATTGGCGCGCAGAAAGGCCGCGGTCTGCTCCACTTCGTTGCGGCTGTTGCAGAAGACGAGGAACTTACGGGCAGCAGACTCACCGGTGGCGTGGATGGCGAGGGCCGTCGTCAGATCGTCCAGCCCAGCCAGAGGCCAAATCTCCGCGTCCAGTTCCCGGCGGCCAGGGACGGCGATAATCTGTGTTTCACCCTCACTGGAGAACCCCACCCCAGCCCTCCCCTCAAGCGGGGAGGGAGTAGATCCCTCCGCTGATGGAGAGAGATAGCGGGCCGCGATTCCCTCCGGGTCCGGCACTGTAGCGGAGAGGGCGATGCGTTGTAGGGGGATGACGGGCAGGCCGTTGCGCTGCTGGTGATAGCTGCGGATGTGCTCGATGCGGCGCAGCAGACAGCGCAACTGATCCCCGCGGGGTCCGCCGTCCAGCAGGTGAATCTCGTCCAGGACGATTGCCCACAATTCCGCCAGCAGCCGGGGCGCACGGGTGAGTAGGGAATCGGTGGATTCGGGGGTGGTGATCAGAACTGTCGGCGGGTTTGTGGTGGAGACCGGGCCGGTGTCGCCGCTTTTCATCGCAAAGGGGATTTCCAACTGTTCCAGCGGCAAACGCAGCCGCTCGTAGAGGTCACGCACCAGCGCCCGCGTGGGGCAAAGGTAGAGGATGGCAATAGAAGCTCGGCTTTCAGAAGTCCGACTTTTGCCAAAAGTCGGACTTCTATTGTCCCCGAAGCAGTGGCGTTCGAGTAGCGGAACAATCGCTGCTTCGGTCTTGCCGCCCGCCGTGGCCGCGATGACGAGGGTATTGTGACCATCGAGAATGGGCGGAATGGCGGCTTCCTGCACGGGGGTAAAGCTGCCGTGACGGGCGAAGAAGGCGGTCCACGTGTGGGGCAGGCGGGATTTCAGACTGCGGGGGGTGGTCATTTCATCTGAGACCGCAACTCATCCAGCAGGCTGACCACTTCGTATTCCGGGTGCAGATAGAGCAGATCGTACAATTCCACGGCCAGGCGCACGACGGCGCGGATGTTGAGCCGGTCGTTGCGCATGCCCTGGGCCAGGTGCTCGGCCGCGCCCCGGCGCACCTGGCGCTGGCGTTCGCCCACCGCATAGCCATAGGCCAGGGCGTGATAGTCCATCACCTGTTCCAAAAAGTGACCGATTTCCTGGGGCGTGTGGTGGGGTTCCAGGGACAGCACTTTGTCGTCGTCCAGCCAGGCTTCCAGGGGGAGCCGGTTGTCGCTGCGGGTGATGGTAAACAGAAAAAAGAGGGACTGACGTTCGCCGTAGGCCACCGGGTAGTCCCGGAAGCGGTGCTGGGGCAGGTCGTCGTCGGACAACTGGGAGCGTTCCGCGCCCAGCGCGGCGTGGATCACCCCGCTGAAAAAGAGGCTGGCTTTGGGCTGTTGATAGGCTTTGAGCAGGGAATAGCTCTCGGCCTCGTCAATGAGCACACAGAGGCCGGAATAGCCAGCCAACCGGGCCAGTACACTGACGCCGCTGAGCAGATAGGCCATCTGGCGGGCGTTGTGGCCCACCCGATAAATGGATGGGAATCTCACACCCCTGGGCATAGCCCGGTTCATCGACTTGACCCGCCGCCCGCCCATCAGCCAATTCTCCCAGGCCGTCTGCTGGCGGGTGCTGGTGATGGTGCTGAGCGCGTCCAATGCGAAGATCAACGGGTCGTGCTCCTCAGGGGCCAATTCGCGTAGTTCATCCCGCAGCCGGGGCACGCCTGCCACTGCGGCCAGCAGCGGACCCATCCCCCGTTCGTCGCTGTCCGGGTAGCGCAGGCTGCGCATAAGCGCGGCGTAGATGTCGAAGGCCCGGTGGGGGGGCAATTCCTGCAAATCCAGGCTGGCGCTGGCGACGAGAAATTTTCGTTGCAGGGCTTCCTGGCTGGTCAGTTCCACAATGTGGCTTTTGCCGTAGCCATACTCGCCGATGACCGCGCGCACGTCCCCGCCGCTCTGGTGGGTTTGGACCAACGCGCTGCCCAGGCTGGCCCGCTCACTCTCCAGGCCGATGGTCAACTCCTGGGCGTGCTGGGCCGGGGCCACACCCACGCGCAGGGCCTCGATGAGGTTGCGGGCGTCCAGTTGACTGGGCGTCATCGGCGTGGGGGCAAAGGCGGTGGTCAGTGTGGGAGTGGTGGGGGTATTGGGCATCTGTCCGTTGAATTCCTGGCGGGGGCGGCGAAAGCGCAGACCGCTGTCGAAGCGCACCATCCATTCCTCGCCGTTGCGAAAGAGGGCGACGATCTGGCCGGGGCCGTAGGTTGGGTGTTCGACGCGTGTACCGATCATCGAGTCTGTCTCACTCACTTCGTTTCGTTTTCAGACGCCTTGAAAGCTTTTGCGATCAAAGCAAGATCGTTCTGCCGTTCCGCTGACAAACGCCGATACAGCAGAAGCAACTCAATTTCCTCTTGCGGCGGCTTTGTTCCAACACCTAATGGATTATCCGAGACCCCAGTCAACCACTCCACACTGATTTCCAATGCTTGGGCGATCTTCACCACATTGATGGCCGAGATGTTGGGCCTCTTTCCCTGTCGAATCAGATAAATATAGTTATAGGTCAGCCCTGTTTTTTCGGCCAGTTCTGATGATTCGATTTCTCGTTTAGACATCCAATCATCCAGCCGGTCGTGCCTAAATTTAGCCTGGATCACCCTGCCTCGTCCATTTCTGCGTTCAACGCATTTTCTAATAGCTCAGAAACACCTAACTCAGTGGCCCAGTAGCGCAGATGGTCTTCGTCGAGCAGCGCGCCCTGCGTTTTCATCACACCCAGCACATCCCGCCACTGGCGCTCGGATACTTTCCCGCCCATGAGAAACCACTCCAACTTCGCCAGAATGATGTCTTCGGCGCTCGTCACCCAGGCCGTGCGTTCCGGATTGTCCAAAACGACTTCCCGGCCGCGTCGTTCCAGTTGCATCTGATCAAAAGCGCGCTCTTTGGGCAGAAAAATATCCACTTTGAACATCGACCGCTTGTGGATGAGGTTAAAGCTGCTACGACGCTGCATCGCATCGACAATCACAAGCGGATCGACGTGAAATTCATCCCGCAGGGCACGAACGAAGGGACTGATGTGTTCTGGCTGCAAATCGGCCACCAGATCGGCGTCAATCGTCGTGCGGGGAATCCCGTGAAAGACAGTGGCAAGCGAACCGCCAATCGCATAGGGAACGCCCAGCGTGTCCAAAGTGTCGGTTACCAGCAGCGCACCCCGCAGAAATTCCGGATCATTCATTTTCCTGCCCGCCTTTGTCTACAGCGACAGAACACATTTTTTCGGCTATTTCTGCGCCGTACAGCAACTCTGCCAATCGAAATCGCAACTCTTCCGTTGTGGCGTTGGGATGCCGCTTGCGCAGCCCAGACATCGCCAGGGTTCGCATACTGCGGTTGAGGTCGGTCATCATCTCCAACTTCTTCCACGTCGGTGCAGTGCGATAGAAAGCGAACTGAATCGCTTCCACCTCCGGCGTCGTGTCCATATGCATTTCCCGCCAGGTCGGCAGCCGTTTCATTCAATCCCCCTGTAACGCAAGCTGTTAGCTTGCGCCGATGCAAGCTAACAGCTTGCGTTACGTCAATAGGGCGGCGTCTCGCCCCCGGCCAGCTCGTCCACCTGGCCGCGGATGATGGCGATGGCCTCGTCTTCGGTGAGCAGATGCTCCTGGCCCGCGTGCTGCCGGGCCAGTTCAGTGATGAACGCTTTGACGAAAAGCCGCCGGTGACTCACGTCCAGAAAGACGTCGCGAGCCACATTGGCCAGAATCACCGCGTTGGCCTGCTGGATGGGCCGGTCGAGGGTTGTCTCGAAAGCCGTTTCGTAGATGGGGATCAGCTTCTCGCCAATTGCCAGGAGCAGATCGTTCTCGTCCAAATCCAGATGATCCAGCGCTATTTGCGGGCTGAAGTGGTTGGCCCGGCTGAAACGGCCCGGCGCACGCACCCGCTGTTGCAGGGCCGGGTAGCGGGGCACAATGTCGTTGATGAACTGGGGCGGCACCGCGTAGACAAACATCGCGCCGGGCAGATCGTCCCGAGTGCGGTCGATGACCTCGCGCAGATTGTCCGTCGCCAGCTTCTCCGCCTTTCCGCCGATGCTGGACATACGGTCCACTTCGTCAAAGAGTAGAATCAGCCCGCCGTAGGAGAGGGCGCGGATGGTCTGCACCAGCGAGCGCAGCATTCGAAAGGCGTTGGTGCGGCTGATTTTACCGGTCACGCCGACCTCGCGCAGAATTTTGGTGTCGTCCGGGGTGGTGTTGGAGCCGAGCAGCCAGCGGGTGAGGGAGTCGAGCCGTTCGTCGAAGTCCCGGATCAGGGCGTCAAAATAGGCCAGGACCGCGGCCCGGTAGGCCAGGCTGTCGATGGCCGTGGATTCCAGAGTGTCCACCAGCCCCCGGTAGTTGGGATGGGTCAGCGCGTCCAGGGTGGGCGGGCCGCCCAGCACCCGTTCCAGCGTCCCTTCCAGAAAGCGGGGCAGGCCGGTCTCGTCGGAGATTTCGTCGCTCTCCTCGTGCCAGATGAGGTTGCGGGCCACCGCGGCGTAGACCAGCCGCTGGTCGTTGTAGGGAGTCTCCACCGGGCTGAGATCGACTTTGGCCACAGCAAAGCCTTTGCTCCAGGCCCGGTCGCGCAGACAGTAGAGAAAGTGGGATTTGCCGCTGCCGTAATCCCCCACCACCATTTTGTACGTCCCGCCCCCGTCCTGCAGATAGGAGGAGAGATAGTACTCGTCCAGGGCGTCGAGCAGAGAATTGTTGCCCGCGTTGAAAAATTGCACACCCCGGGCCGGTGGCGTGCCTGTGCTGCCCAGTACTTCGACGATATGGCGGGCGAGAGGGCGGGAGAGGGTCGTCATTAGATAAGGCTCCTGTTAGGAAGTAGGTATTGGGTATTAGATATTTCGTCAGGGCGATTCAGGGCTGTCAGATCATTAAGTGGTAGGGAAGAAAGCCGTTCATCATCCCAATATCTCATCTTCCAGCGTCCCTCATACGTGACTACAAAATACCCAATACCCAATATCTTCTTCCTCTACTCAAACGTAATATCGCCGTAAAAATCTCCGCCCAGCGCGCTGCTGGGAACCCAGACGCTGCGGGCTGCACTGTCGGCCTGGCTTTTGGTGGCAATGCCCAGGCGCAGGCGATAGGTTGTGCCATCGACTGTGACGCTCCCCCCGGCTTCGTTGGCGAGGACCAAATCCCGCACAAAGAAGGCGCGCTCGTAGTCTTTGAAAGTACTGCGAGACGGCGCATTCCAGAAGCGGGTGACCTGGCGGTTGAGGACCAATTTGGCGTAGGTCTCTACCAGACCGATGCGATTCCCCTGTGGGCGGCGGCCTGCTTTCTCGGTCTTTTCGGTCATCAGATCGTTCCAGGCGCGATAAAGATCGGCCAGGAAAGCGGGCGTCTCGTCCTTGCGTTCCAGAATGGCCTTGCGCTGCTGGTCATAGGCTTTGATGATGCCGTTCAGGGAGAGGGGCAGGGGTTTGGTCAGGGCCTCCTTGCCGTAGAACCACTGGGCTTTGCGGGCCGAAATGTCGATTTGCAGTACCAGCGCATCCACAACGAGGGTGGGTGGACGGCCTTCGACCGTCTGGCCTCGGGCCTCAAAGCTCTCCTTCAGATCCCGGGCGAACTGGAAGGCCAGGCTGTCCAGCGCTGCCTGGGTGGCTTCCGCAAAGGCGGTGGTGGCGCTGTCCAGGGCAGCGTCTTCCAGCCCTGCGATTTTGACCAGTTCGGACGCCTGCTGCAATTTTGCCAGGGCCTTCTGCATAGGCAGCGCGTCCAATTTCTCCTGGGAGGCCAGCCGTGCCGCCGCGGTCAGCGCGCTGCTGGCCGCTTTTAGCGCTTTGAATTTGGGATCGGTCTCGCTCTGACCGGCCTGCAATGCCTGTAATAGTTCGTCGTTCACGCCTTCAGCCTTTCCTGGAAATGATTCTGCGGCAAATAGGTCTGCCAGCCACTGATGAACACTGATAAACGCTGATATTTTTCCTGTAAATCTTTGTGCTCTTTGTGGTTCAAATCACGTTTTGCACTAGACTCAGAAATGGGAACCGCCAAATCCTTCGGATAGTCCCATTTTAGGCCGTGCGAGGAAAAAAGCCAAACGGAGAATGACCACCCAATCGCTATTCCCGTCAGAAGTGGAATTTCTGGGAAGCCGTCTTCTGGCGTAGGATTTCTAGCAGGCCGTCCGGGTAGAGAGGGATGCCCCGCGCTGCCAGATCGTCCGGGTCAATCCAGTGGGCAGCCAGTTGCTCGTCTCCTTCTGTGAGCGGCAGTTCGGTCAGGCTATAGAGGCTTTCATCGGCGAAACGGCACTCCCACAGAAAGGCGACTTCGTGGCCGGGTTTGTCCATGTGGACAAAGATGTTTTCGGTTGCCCCCCACAGGGACACAGGCTCGACGACCGCGCTGAACTCCTCCAGCATCTCCCGGCAGACCGCGTCCCGGCTGCTTTCGCCAAACTCTACGCCGCCCCCCGCGGGTCGGTAGAATTCTTCGCCTTTGATGGGGTCTGTGCCGTGCATAGCCAGCCACCGGCCATCGGATGGTCGGCGGATGAGGGCCAGGGCGAGAACCCGGATGCGCGGCTGCGGGGGCAGGGGATAGGGCGGCTTCAGGTCAGCCACGCAGCACCTCTACAATCCCGTCCACCAGCGCCTGATTCTCCGCCTCTGTGTTGTAAAAATAGGGGCTGAGCCGCAGCGCACCGGGCCGATAGTCGATGATAATCCCCCGCTCTTTCAGCGCTTTCACCGCCGCAGCGGGAGCGTCCACCGGCAGCATCACAATCCCCGCGTGGCGGGCCATATCCCCGGGCAGGCGGGGTTCCAGACCGGCAGTGCGCAGGCGCTGGATCAGGTCAGCGTCTAGTTTCGCGGTGCGGGCGCGAATCGTCTCCACGCCGATCTCTTCGATAATCGACATTCCGGCGTTGGCGGCGTAGACCGCGGCCACCGCGGGCGTGCCCGGCTCGAAGCGGCGGGCGTCCTCGGCCATCTCGAAACGCTCCGGGTTGAACTTGAACATATCCTTGGCAGCAAACCAGCCCGTCGTCGTTGGGTGGAGTTGGGGGATCAGTTCTTCCCGCACGTACATAAAAACGATGCCCGGCCCGCCCAGCAGCCACTTCAGCCCGCCGCTGATATAGACATCCACATCCGCGGCTTTGACATCCACGGGAATCTGCCCCGCGGCCTGGTAGCCGTCCACCAGACAGAGGCTGCCAGCGTCGTGGGCCAGCCGGGCAATGGCGGCGATCTCCTGCACCCAGCCGCTGGTGAAGAGGACGTGGGTGGTGGCGACCAGTCCGGTGCGGGGGCCGATGGCCTGGGCGAAGCGCTCCAACGGGACCTGCACCCGATCTGTTGAGGCGAGCAGGCGCAGCTCCGCGCCCTCTTCGCCCCGAGCCATCCATTGGTAGGGAATGGTGGGGAAGTCCAGCTCGGTGACGACGACTTCGGGCCGGATGGAAAAGTCCAGGCTGCTCCCGATGACACTGAGGGCCACGCCCACGCTGGGCAGAATGGCGATTTCGTGGGGCTGGGCGTTGATGAGCCGGGCAAAGCGGGCGCGGGCGTCGGCCATCTCGCCCAGCCAGAGTTCATACCAGGCGCTGGCCCCGTAGCTGAGCCACTGCTCCTGAAAGCGCTGCATCCCGTCCATACTGCGGCGGCTGAGTTGGCCCAGAGAGCAGGTATTCATATAGACGCTGCGCTCCAGGCCGGGGAATTCCGGTCGCCAGCGGGCGGTGAGGGAATTAGGTGTGGGGTGTGGCATTGGCTGACTCACTGGGTGGATGAACGAACCAGAAAGGCCAGGGTGCGCTCCCAGGCCAGGTGGGCGGCGGCTGGATTGTAGGCTTGCGCGACATCCGGTTCAAAGAACCAGTGGCCTGTCTCCGGGTAGGTGTGAAAAGTGACCGGGCGGCCCGCACGCCGCAAGGATTCGGCCAGAAGCGCCACATTCGATGGGGGTTCGTACTCGTCGTTTGCAGCGAAGTGGCCGAGATAGTCGGCCTGGGAGGCGCTGAAATTGCTGCCCATTGTGCCTTCGGTCCCGTAGAAGAGGACGACGGAGCGGACAAATTCGGGTGCTTCGGCGGCCAGGGCCAGGGCAAAGAACGCGCCCAGGGAGAAGCCGATGACCGCCAGCCCCCGCTCGGAGGAGTCAGCCCGTTCGTGGAGAAAGTGGGCCGCCTCTGCGATCTCCGCTTTGACCTGAAGATAGTTGGCATCGACTGTGCCGCCCAGCACTTCGGCCTCGGCAATCGTCTGCGCCACCTGGCCGTGGTAGAGGTCCGGAGCGAAGGCGACAAAACCGGCAGCGGCCAGCCGATTGCAGACGCCTTTGATCGTCTCGTTCAGTCCCCACCAGGCGTGGAGGACGAGCACACCGGGGCCTGTGCCGGTGTCGGGGAGGGCGAGAAAGCCGTCGGGTTGGGCGTGGGGCATTGGGGGAGGGTCCTTTCTGCAGGTTGGGATTGGTCGCTGTGTCTCTTATTATAGCAGAAAAGAAAACTGGGCGGCGTGCGCCCAGTTTGTGTGGTGTGGGTGGGTGTGGGTTGCTGTCCTAACGCTCGATGCACCTAACGATGAGCATCACCGGATTGTGCGGATAATGCCCGTGAATTTCACCTGAAAAATAGATTGGATTTTCACCCGAAAGCTGTTCGAAGGGAAAGCGTAGCACAATTCCGAGTGCATGCAAAGTTAGGTGTTTTATACTGAATTTATTTCATTTTTTGATAGTTGAAATAATGCAGCCTTCAATACTTGCCAAGAAATTTTCGCAGTATGTTTATCAGGGTTAAATTTGGAACCCATTTGTTGATAAGGATGTATGTAATTCCGAAAGTTCCTTAAAGTGTGGCTGTATTTTCTCACATCTTCCGCAAGAAGCCCTACTTCATATGCTACATCAATAAAACTGCTTAACGTCCAATCTGGATATTGCCTTACTTTCCCATCTTTATCTTTCGGTGACGATTTTGATTGATTGAACTCTCTCGGATGCTTTAAAGCGACTCCAAGTAAAACGCCTTCAAGTGTACTACCTGCAAGAAAAATCACAGAAAGAGGAGCATCTGCGGACAAGCATTTTTCAATTTCATTTATTCTGAGTTTTATGATTTCGGTAATAGTACCATCTAACCCGATGCTTTCAACCGAAACTTCTTGAAATTCTTTTCTTAGAAACTCATCTTCGCTAGTAGCAGGCGAACTTTCGTCAAATTCTACTTGTTCAAGTCGAACAAAGCTAATTTCCTCTCTATTTCTAATGATCTTCCATTTGTCAAAGGCAAGGTATTGGTTAAAATCTTTAATGAAACCATCCAAATCCCCAATTCGACCGATAAAATTTACAGGAGAAAACAACGCCTTGATGCATTTATCCAATTCTGGTTGCCCATTGATCCTTGCCAATCTGTCGTCAGTATATGATGCTCTTGAAGGAAATCCTTGCCCATATGTATCTCTGAACCCTATTTCATTGAAGAATTGTACTAATTGAGGACCTGAGCGATATTGTGTTTCTTCATTAATCAATAACCTGAGTTTTTCGAGTGACTTACTTTGCAGAATCATTTAACCCTCTAACAATGTTTTGAATGTTGTGGACGAACACCTAACTATCATTATCTGGCAACTGACAACAATAACTCTAGCACAGAGCGATTTGGCCTGCAACAGACTGCGCGAATCCACACTTGGATGTGTTATCTGCCAAACGAAAATATAGCTCGTCTCTGGCGACTAATGGGACAATTCTGCCCCCCCATTCACCCCCCCCCCGTCACCGGCTTGACCGGCAGCCCGGTGCGGGTGGATGTCGGTTCTCTCATTCCCCAATCGCCGCTGGCATCACATCCGGCGCATCGCAGAATTTCACATTCAGGCGTCTCGCACGATAGCCAGATGCTCTCGTATTGCCTTTGGGTTCAAATCGAAACGCGCCGCATTGCGCAAAGCATTCTGCACCACAATTTCAAGTTGTTCAACCGAAATCAGATTCCGTCGAAGCAAGAACTGAATATCTTCGAGATCAGACGCAAAGCCCCGGTCCAGCTTGCTCAGGGCAATCGTATAAGGGTCCAGCACAAAGACTGCAACCTGACCGTATTGACCAATGGATATCCGCCGACTGTCTGCATCAGCAGGAATGGGTATGAATTCCCCAATCGGGACGGGGTCGATGATAAGCCTGAGGTCGTCGGCCAATTGGCCGATGACCTGTTGAAACTCATTCTGTCGGAGATCATCGCCCACATAATCGATGTCGGCAGTGGGACGTTCACTTCCCAACAGGCACAATGCGCTGCCTCCCAGCAAAACTACAGTTGCTGGTCTGGTATAACGGCGTGCCAGTTCCGTCAGGAATAGATGGATTTGCTCGGATGTGATATTTGCCATCGTTTCTCGTGTTCAGTGAAACGCAGCCAATTCTGCGCGGCGTGTTCATATGTGCCCAGCCAATTGAGGGTGATTCCCGAAAGCTCCCGCTGGCGCTGGGCGAGGAGGGGCAGGGCACTATCTGGTTCTGTCTGCCCTGTGATGCCCAGCGTTTCACCGAAAAGATCGGGGAGCGGGGGCTGAGAACCGCAGACGGCTTCCAGTCGCGTGCGATATTTGGCCTGCAGCCAAACCGCAGCCGTATAGGAACAGCGCAACACCACAGCATCTTTGGCAAGCAACGACTGCGCTGCGGGGCGAACCTCCGGGGCAAACTCCGGATGGGCGAGGAAGAGGGGAATCAGCGCCATGCGTAAACGGGCTTCCAGGCTGGATGCCAGGGCTGCTATCAATACAGCAGGCGAAAAGTTTCGGGTCGCGCCGCTGCCGCCCCGTAGGAAGCAGACGCCGAGGGTATCCAGGGCATCTACCAGTTCCGTGGGTGATATTGTATTGTCAAACCCCTGTGACTTAACAGGCACGGATTGCCTTTCCACTATCACATCAACTCCAACTCAATCACCGTATCCAACTCATCCGGCAGCCTCGAAGTCGGGAAATCGATAAAGGCGTCGTTGGGATAGTCACTGGTCACCCAGGAGGTGTCCAGCTTCAGTTCGGAGCCGTCGGCCAGGAGGCGCGCCTTTTTGATTTTGCCGCGCAGGTCCCGGAAGTTGATCGGCCCAATCCCCCGCTCGTAGACGTGGGCGTAGAGCCGGTTGCCCTTCTGGGTGTAACGCCCCCATTCGGGCTTGGGCAGGTCGGCCCGGCCACAGCCGTAGATGCTCTCGCCGTTTTGGCGCATCCATTCGCCCACTTCGGCCAGAACCTTCCCGCTCTCCCCAGGAATCTCGCCTTTGGCGTTTGGCCCCACATTGAGCAGCATATTGCCGTTCTTGCTCACACATTCCACCAGGGCACGCACCACCTGCCGGGGGGATTTGTAGTCCCGGTCCGCGGCGCAGTAGCCCCAGTGTTTGTTGAGGGTGATGCAGGCTTCCCAGGGCACGGAGACGCCGTCCTCGTCCACCAGACCCGCGGGCGGGATGATCTGCTCCGGGCAGGCGAAGTCCCCGGCGAAGATTTCCGGGTTTTTGGTAGTGAAGCGGTGGTTGCCCTCGCCGCTGGCCCCCAGCCGGTTGTCCATCAGAATGTGGGGCTGCAATTCCCGCACCTTCTGCACCAGTTCCGTGGCCCGCCAGGCTTCCCCCATCAGATTGTCGTAGGAGAAGTCGAACCAGACAATATCGATTTTGCCGTAGTTGGTGAGCAGTTCCGCCACCTGGCCGTGCATATAGTCCAGATAAGTGGGGAAGTTGTGGCTCTTGCCCTTGTACGCCTCGTTGTCCCGCATAGGGTGGATGCGGTCGCCGTAGGCCGGGTAGTCCGGGTGATGCCAGTCGATGAGGGAGTAGTAGAGACCCACCTTCAGCCCCTCGGCCCGGAAAGCATCCACATATTCGCGGACGAAATCCCGCCCGGCCTGGGTGTTTGTGGATTTGTAGTCGGTCAGTTGGCTGTCGAAGAGGCAAAAGCCGTCGTGGTGCTTGGCCGTGAGGACCGCGTATTGCATCCCCGCCTCTTTGGCCATCTTGGCCCAGACCTTTGGCTGAAAGTTGGTGGGGTTGAACTCGTCAAAGTAGTGCTGGTAGTCCTCGTCGCTGATCTTCTCGATGCTTTTGATCCACTCGCCCCGGGCCGGGATGGCGTAGAGTCCCCAGTGGATAAACATCCCGAAGCGGTCGGCGAGAAACCAGCGGGTGCGTTCCCGGCGGGCGGTGATGAGGGGGTTTTCGACTGAGGGGGGCATTTTCGGCTCTTTCTATGGGCTGGAAAAAGTGGATGTATGGGCGATCAGCACCTAACCGGTGAAGTCTTTGTTGCTTGTGCAAGGATGCGGGAGTTTTTTGTATACACGGATGAAGAGGAACACGGATGGGTCTGCTGCAAAAAGTGTACTGATCAGGAGGATGATAAAACAGAAAATGGGACGCTGATTCACCATCAGCCCGATCACTACAGTCTGCTGCAAAAAGACTTCAGACCCACCGGGGAGTCGCGGGAAACACAGAGTTTCGCGGAGATTTTCTCCTGAACTTCTCCGCGCTTCCTCTGCGCCCTCTGCGCCTCCGCGGTGAAATTGACCTTTTTGCAGTGAACTCACGGATAGCTTTGTATCTTATCCGTGTTCCTTTTCATCCGTGTATACAACGAGGCAAAGAAGCTGATTCCTACCCAAACCAGATGGGGTTTGTCCAGGCCCGCTTGCCCTGGGCATCCCGCACAGTGACGCGCAGGTAAGGGCTGTCCAGACCGGAGATGTCGAGTTCGGTTTCGGTTAAGCCATTCCCAAAGGCGTGGCGGCCCTGACGGTTGCTGCCGGTGACGAAGATGCGGGCCGCTGGCGAGCAGCGCACGGTCACGCTTTTGCCCGGCGTCACCTGAACGTCGTGGATTTCCGGCCCGGTGCTGGCGTAGAAGTGGCCCGCTTTCAGGGCTGCCAGCAGTGCTGCGGGCGAATTCTCCTCGGCTTTCACCTGTACCCACCCCTCACAAAAGTCGGTGTAACCCGGCTTGCGGTGGGCGTCGTCCGCGGCGATGGCAAAATAGCGATAGCCCCGGTCCAGCAGCACATTGAGCAGAGGCCAGCTATCGGCCCGGTCGTTGTCGCCGCCGGCAATGCCGTTGAAGATTTCTACCGCGTGGACCGGGCCGAGGGAGAGTACATCGGCTTCCGTCAGGGCATACCAACTGGGGTGGGCCGCGGCCACAAACGCGCCTGCGGCCATTGCCCGCTGGGCAATCTGCGGGCCAGTCTCGACGGGGGTAGGTGGGGCAAAATCAGCGGGCAGGCCCACGGCCAGAATGTGCCAGATCGTCCCATTGCCGATCTGCCCGGCGTGGAGTTCCGCGCCCAGAATCGTCGTGAAATCCTCTGTGCGGAAAGGCAAAGTATCCGCAATGGGGAAGTTGTACTTCTCCATAAAGTGGTCGGTCAGGGAGATGAAATCGTAGCCCGCCTCCCGATAGTCCTGGCAGATGGCTGCGGGCGTCTGCGCGCCGTCGGAGAGGGTGGAATGGGTGTGGAGGTTGCCCCGCCAGAAGCGGCCGGGCTTGTCGAAAGGAAGCGTGTGCATTTGAAAATGGATCCTCTGGGGTGGGTTGGATACTCTGCCATCAGAACGTACCTGATGCGTCAATCAGTATACGCACCACGCACGGCACTAGTCAACCCGGAGGAATCGGTGGGGGAGATTTGAGGCTCTGGACGAGGTGGAATCGTCTGCGCCGCCCGGCCCTAAAGCGACCGGGCTACCGAGCCACGCCCCCTGAAGGGGGCTTTCGGTGGGACGAACAGACGGTTTCTAAGCCGGATTTATCCGGCGTCGCCCTGTAGCTCCGGGTCTTTAGCCCGGTGCGGTCGTCGCAAACCCACCCCTCTGCCCCCAACTCGAATTACACCCTAATCTGTGGGGCGGGTTTCAGGCTCTGGACGAGGAGGAATCGTCTGCGCCGCCCGGCCCTAAAGCGACCGGACTACCGAGCCACGCCCCCTGAAGGGGGCTTTCGGTGGGACGAACTGACAGACCTTTGGCCCGGTGCGGTCGTCGCAGCCCACCCTGCCCCCAACTTGAATTACACCCAAATCGGTGGATCTCCGCATCCGTCTATGCTGGCGGATAGGGCTGGCTGTGGGCTGTCTCGACTATCGCCTTCAGGTTTTCCACGGGAGTGTAGCGGGGCACAATACAGCCGGAGCCGAGCAGAAAACCGCCGCCCGCACCGGCCTGGTCAATGCAGTGCTGGGCCGAGGCAGCCACACTTTCCGGCGTGCCCTGCAGCAGTTCGGTGACAGTATTGACATTGCCCACAATCGCGGTGCGGTCGCCAATGCGCTCTTTGGCCGTCGCCATTGAGACCGCGTTGTCGATCTCCACCAGATCAGCGCCCGTATCCGCGTAGCGGGTGAGGACCGGTGTGCTGTTGCCGCAGATGTGGAGTAGACAAGCCTTTGCGCCGTGGGCATGCCAGGCGTCAAAGACCCGTTTGGAATAGGGGAAGGAGAAGCGGTCGTAGGTGCGGGGCGAGATGACATTGCACGAGGCCAGAGAATCGCCGCAGTGCAGAATGTCGGCCCCCGCGTCGTGGCAGGCTTTGCCAAAGCGGATCAGCGCTTCGGTCGCTAGTTCCAGGGCGTGGAGTACCGCCGCCTCTTTGGCCTCTTCCAGCCCAGCCTCAATCAGCGCGATCTCCATCAGCCAGTTTTGCGAGCCGATGAAATAGGAGGCCAGGGCAAAGGGGCCAGTGCCGGGGGAGCGCAGGGCCACTTCGTCACCCACCGCTTTGCGGGCCAGTTTCAGCGCTTCGATCATCACCGGCATCCGCCCGTCCGTGGCCGGGTCCGGCACTTCGATGTCGAAAATGTCGTTGATGTCCGTGAGCGGTGGGGTGACAATCGAGGGCATTTCGTCGTTGGAGCGGGTGGTCTGGCAGCCGAAGCCCTCGGCGATGTAGTAGTTGTCCGAACCGATGGCGATGACGTCGTGGCCCACCTGCTCGTGCAGGGTTAGCTGAGCCTGGACCATCACCTCTGGTTTTGTATAAAAATCCAGCAACGGCACACCGGAGACCGCGGCGGCCATATCGTAGATGTAGGGCATAGCCGCCACGCAGTCGGTTGGCTGGCGCTGAATCGCATTCAGTACCCGTTGGCGTGAAGATAGCACACTCATCGAACACCTCCTGTGGAATTGGGTTGGGCCTACATTTTTGTCCCCATTCCGCCACCCATCTGACCCCCACCCATTTTTGCACCCATCTGGCCGCCGCCCATCTGCCCGCCCGGTTCATTGCCGGCTGGCGTTGCCACCCCTGCGCTGGGGTCCACGCCCCGCAGTATCATCCCCTGGCCTCGGGAAAGGTGGGTGAGGACGCTGGGCGGGTCCAACGGATCGCGCATTTGGACGAGAAGGGTGGTGCGTGCTTCGTTGCTGGTGTTGACGCCGGAGCCGTGGATGGTGAGATAGCTGAAGAAAAGCACATCCCCGGCTTTGGCTTCGCAGGGGTGCGCTGATTCGACGGGCCATTCGCTCAGGGGCAGATGCCAGCCGCCCTCTTTCAGATGAGGGACTGGTCCGTTCTTGTAGCTGCCGGGGACCACCCGCACGCAGCCTTTCGCCAGGGGGGCGTCGTCAAAGTGGATGATGGCCGCAATCATCGAATCTTTGTCGTGGGGGAAGAAGGGCTGGTCCTGGTGCATGGGGAAGGGGGACCCCTTCTCCGGCGGTTTGATGAAGAGTTTGTTGTGGTGCAACTGGACATTGGGCGAGCCGATAATCCCGGCGGCGATGTCGGTGAGCCGGGGGTCGGTGATCAGCCGGGCAAAGGCAGCGGACTGGAACTGGACATCGTGGCAGTGGAGCAGGGACGTTTTGGTCATCGTCACTTCTTTGGCGCTTTCCCAGGTGGCTTCCACACTCTTCACCGCCTGCAAACGGGCGATGAGTTCGTGGGCCTCCTGGCGAAAGGCCGCGGCTTCCTCGGCGGTGAAGAGTCCCTTCACGTGGAGATAGCCGTTTTCTTTGTAAAAGTCGAGTTGGTCTTGGGTGGGCATTGGGGTCTCCTTGAAAGAATCCAGAAATATCAGAAGAAGTGGAACGCATATTTTCGCAGATGAACACAGATTACACAGATTCGATCCCTGACCAACACCGATCCGTGTAAATCCTGAGAATCCGGCGAATCCGTGTACTTATTTTTAGGGCAATTGAAAACCTTCGGGCAAACGCGCATCCGTCAGATTGGCCCGCTCCCATTGTACGCCCTCTAGCCGGGCGTCGGTCAAATCGGCGTTGACCAATCGGGCGGAGACGAGAATCGCGCCGGTCAGGTCAGCGCCGGAGAGGTTGGCCCCCTCCAGATTTGCGCCTTGCAGGTCTGCGCCAGCCAAATTGGCCCCGGGCAAATCCGCCCCGGCCAGATTGACGAAACTGAGATAGCGCCCCCGCAGATCGGCCCCCGCGCCGCCGCGGTTGACAATCTCCCAGCCCAGCCGCCATTTGTCGGCGACGGTTGTCGAGTCGTCCCAGACCAGACCGACCAGCACCGCCCCGGTCAGGTCGGCGTTCGACAGGTCCGCGCCGGTCAGATTCGCGCCGGTCAACAGACTGTCGCGGAGGGAGGCGCTGAAGAGGCTGGCCCCACGCAAAATTGCGCCCTGCAGATCAGCCTGGCGCAGGTCGGCTTCGGTCAAAATGGCGTTGGATAGTGCCGCGCCCTGGAGATCGGCGGCGTAGAGGACGGCCCCGGTCAAGTCCGCCTCCGACAGATCGGCTCCGGCCAGCGAACGGTTGCGCTGGGCACGGTTGACGGTCTCCCAGACCAGCCGCCATTTGGGATCCAGGCGGGTTGTCTCGTCAATCTGGGCCTGTTGCAGAGCAGCGCCCGCCAACTGCGCGCCGGTAAGGTTGGACCCGGTCAGGTCGCTCTCCTGCAATTGGGCCTGGCGCATATTTACACCGGTAAAGTCCACCCCGGCCAGATGCGCGCCCCGCAGGTCTGCGCCGGTCAGATTGTGTCCCACGCCGCCGTCGTTGACAATCTCCCAGACCAGTCGCCACTTCTCCGTCAGGACGGTTCTTTCGTCGATGATTGTGCCCCGCAGATCGGCCCCGGCCAAAGAAACCGTCGAGAGGTCAGTGCCCCGCAGGTCCGCGCCGGACAGAATCACCTGCTGTAGCCGTGCCCCGGCCAGGAGACTCCCGCGCAAATCTGCTTGGGTCAGATCGGCTGCGGTCAGGAGTGCGCCGCGCAGGTTGGTCCCTTGCAAATTGGCCCCGGTCAGATTCGCCCCCTGGAAGTTGGCAAAGTAGAGATCGGCCCCGCTGAAATCCGCCCCGGCCAGGTGCGCACCGACAAAGGATGCTTCCCGCAGGTCTGCCCCGGCAAAGTTGGCTGCGGCCAATTGCTCTCGGTCATAGCTTTCCCCCGCGCAGGCGGGCGGGCATCGACGGAAAAGATCGCCAGCGCCGAAGACAATCGCGACGTAGAGCAGAAAGAGCAGGAGAGGCGTGCCTATGACCAGTGCCAGCCAGAGTCTGGCCCGCACTATTGGGTCGGCCAGAAATCCGGGCGATTTCACGCTGGGGCTGCCGCCTTTGCAGCCGAGGGGTGGTTGGCCTGTTCGTCGTAGAGGTAGCAGGCGGCTTCGTGGCGGCCCGGCCCGACAGTGTAAAGCGGAGGATGCTCCTTCAGGCAACGGTCCATGCCGTGGGCGCAGCGGGGATAGAAGCGGCAACCGCTGGAGACGTTGCCCCGCATCTCCTCGTCGTCGATGCTCGTCACCGAATCGCCGCCCCACTTGATTTTGGGATCGGGCACGGGGATGGAGTCGATGAGCAACTGGACGTAGGGGTGTTTGGGGTTTTCGATGACCTGTACAGTGTCGCCCCGCTCTGCGGTCTGGCCCTGATAGAGCAGATAGATGCGGTCGCCGATCTGGTAGGCGGTGCTGAGGTCGTGGGTGATGTAGAGAAAGCTGATGCCCTGTTCGTCGCGCAAGCGCAGCATAATATCCAGAATCATCGCACGCAGGGATGCGTCCACCATCGAAACCGGCTCGTCGGCCACAATCAGCCGGGGTTTGAGCAGATAGGCCCGGGCCACCATCATTCGCTGGCGCTGGCCGCCGCTGAGCTGGTGGGGGTACTTTTCCAGCACCTCTTCGCCCCGCATTCCCACTACATTCAGGGCGTCTTCGATCAGTTCTCTGGCTTCGCTTTTGTTGGCGGCCATCTTGAAATTATTGATGACCATATCGAAGATATGCTTGACCCGATAGAAGGGGTTGTAGACCGCGTAGGGGTCCTGGAAGACGGCCTGCACCTCCCGCCGGTAGTCCATCAACTGCTGCTTGTCCATTGTCCCAATATCCGTGCCTTTGTACAAAATCTGGCCGGATGAGAGTTCGGTGAAGCCCAGCACTACATTGGCAAGCGTCGTCTTGCCGCTGCCGCTCTCGCCGGCAATTGTGGTGATGGAGGCAGGTGCGGCGTCGATGGTCAGGTTGTATTCCTGCAGGGCGACCGTCACTGGACTGGTGTGCAGAAAGCCGCCGCCGTAGACTTTGGTAGCGTTGCGAATTTCGAGAAGGGGAGTCGTCATGCAGGCTGGTCCTCGCGAAAACGGTTGGTAAAACTGTCAAAAAGGTGGGTCAGGTCTTGCTGGCGAAACGTGAGGCGTGAAACGTGAGATCACACGAACCTTCTCACGCTTCACGTTTCGTCTCATTCGTACAAATGACACGCCACAAAGTGGCGTGTGCGCAGTTCCCGCATGGGCGGGTTGACCTCCCGGCAGATGTCGGTGACGTGGGGGCAGCGCAGTTGGAAGATGCAGCCCGGCGGCGGGTTGCGCAGGTCGTGGGTCAGCCCTTCGGTCAATTTGAGCGGCTTGCGCTCTTTGATGGAAGGGATGGACTCAATGAGCAATTGGGTGTAGGGGTGCAGGGGTTCGTCGAAGACTGTCTCGACGGGGGAAATCTCTACCATCCGCCCGGCATACATCACCGCCAGCCGATCCACCAGTTGGGCCATCAGCCCCATATCGTGGCCGATGACAATCATCGAGACACCCAATCGCTCCTTCACATCCAGCAGCGTCTCGCCCACCACCCGCTGCACCACCACATCCAGCGCGCTGGTCGGCTCGTCGGCGATGACAATCGCCGGGTGCAGGGCAATCGCCATGGCGATACAGGCCCGCTGCTTCATCCCACCGCTCAGTTCGTGGGGATACATACTGTAGACCCGGCTAGGCAACCCCACTGTGGCGAGGAGGTTGATAATGCGCTCCTTCAACTCTTTGGCTGGTTTGCGTCCTTCGTGGGTCTGAATGGCGTCCGCGATCTGCTTGTGGATGCGCATAACCGGGTTGAGGGAATTCATCGCGCCTTGGGGAATCAGCGCCATTTTGTTCCAGCGCACATCCCGCAGATCCGCGCCCTGGATAGTCGCCAGATCGATACCGTCCAGCAGAATCTGCCCGCCGGTGATGCGTCCCGGCGGCTGTACCAGACGCAGGATCGCCATAGCCGTCGTCGTCTTGCCACAGCCACTCTCTCCCACCAGCCCGACGATTTCGCTGTCGTAGACCTGGAAGCTCACATCGTCCACGGCCCGCACATTCCCAGTGGGGGTGGCGTAGTAGACCTTCAGATTCCGCACGTCCAGGACCACATCCGAGCCATTCTTTGCGCCGTCGCTGCCCACTGTGTGTGTCATCGATACTGTCATTGTTTCTGAACCCCTCGCAGTCGTGGGTTGGCGATTTCGTCCAGACCGATGGTCATCAGAAAGAGACCGCTGAAGATAATGACGAGAATGGCGATGGGCAGACCCCACCACCACCACATCCCGCGCAGGATGGCCGCAGCCCGGATGGCATAAAAAATGGTCATGCCCAGGGTGGGAATGCGGGTGGGGCCGAGGCCCAGGGCTTCCAGACCGGTGGCGGCCAGAATTGCACCGGAGACATTGCCGGTGAAACTGGAGGCCAGATAGGGCAGCAGATTGGGCATCATCTCTTTGAACATTATATCAAAGCGGGATGCACCGGAGAGCCGGGCCATCTGCACGTAGCCCCGTTCCCGCATTGTCAATACCTGGGAGCGGATCAGCCGGGTTGGCCCAGGCCAGGCAAAAATGGCAAGCAGCAGGGCCATATTTTCCACGCTGACTGAGCGCACGTAGGCGGAAATGACGATCAGCACCGCCAGGGAGGGAATAGTAATGACCGCATCGGAAAGGGTACGGATTACATTGTCCACCCAGCCACCCACAAAGCCGGCGGTGAAACCGAGGAAGATACCGACGAGCATCCCGATCCCCGCGGCAATCAGACCGATGCGCAAAGAGCGGGGCGCGCCCACCAGCAGCACCGCCAGCATATCCCGCCCGTTGCTCTCTGTCCCCATTGGGTGATCCCAGGAGGGGATGCCGAAGCCGTAAGGGTTGGTGGTGACAGGACGAGTGATGGTTGTTGCTGTCTGGGCGGGCGCACTTTCCTGGGATGTAGAGGGGGCCAGGGGATTGCCGCCGGTCATCGAGCCGCTGGCTGTCGGTTTGGGAGCGAGTGGATTGCCCCCGGTCAGCGAACCGCCGCTGGAACTGCTGCTGTTGCTGGGAGCCAAGGGATTGCCGCCGGTGAGGGATGAGGCGGCTTTGGTAGGTCCAGCCGGAGCCTCGACAGCCGCTGCTGGCGCGGTTTCCACCACCACTTCCTCCATGCCGTAATCGTAGCCGGGTGCCCAGGGCGGCGGCAGGTTTTGCGGGGAAGTTGCTACCCGGGCCAGGTCCACGTCCCAAAAAAGCGGACCTAAAACACCCATCAGCGCGACAAAGAGAACCATCGCCAAACCCGAAATAAATTTGGGGTTGAGCCAGGGTGAATCCCACCGATTGACTTTCGCCTTGCGCGGCGCGGCGCTTTTTGTGCTATCAACAGTCGTAGCGGTCATGCGCTAGCCCTTCCCATACGTGATGCGCGGATCGATCAGTGGATAGAGCAGGTCCAGAATCAGTACCGCTGTGGCTGTTCCCATAATCAGCAAAAAGACAATGCCCTGAATTAATGTGTAATCGTTGGTGACAATGCCTAAATAGAGCAGATAGCCCATGCCGGGGTAGGCAAAAATGTATTCCACCAGTGTAGCCCCGCCGGCAATCGCGCCCAAATTCAGGGCCAACGCGGTGATCTGGGGCAGAATCGAATTGCGCATCCCATAAGACCAGAAGACCCGGCTGGGAGGCAGCCCCTTGGCCTCGGCCAAGATCATATAATCCTCGCCATCGTTGGTGATCATCATTCCCCGCATCCCCAACGCCCAGAAACCCATAGATGTAACCACAATGGAAAAGGCGGGCAATGTGCCGAAATAGATCACATCTTTGATAAAAGGCCAGTTCCAGCCAATGGTATTGGTGCTGTTGTAAGCCCCAGAGGGGGGGAACCAGCGTAGACCAAAGGCGAAGACATAAATCAATAAAATACCGAGCATAAAGAAGGGGATAGATGTAAAAGTAAGGCTGAAAGGCAGAAGATTGCGCGCCCAACCCGGCGTGCGCCGCCAGGCCATCAACGCACCAATGAGGTTGCCCATTACAAAAGAAATAAGTGTTGATATCGTGAGCAGGCCCAGAGTCCAGGGCAGGGCCTGGAGCACCATATCATCTACCCGGCTGGGGAAAGAAGCCAGCGAGAAGCCGAGATCAAAGGTCAGGACGCTGCGCAGATAGTTGAAATATTGGGTGTACCAGGGACCGTCCAGACCGAAGCGGGCGCGCCAGGCTTCGATCATCTGGCCCGCGTTTTCCACATAGCCTGCCTGGTTGAGCATCCGGCTGACCATCGACGAGACTGGATCGCCAGGGGCCAGGCGCGGAATGATAAAAATAATCGTCGCCCCCAGCCAGATGGTGAGTATCCACATGCCCAGGCGGCGCAATACATATTTTGGTGTCAGACCACCCATAAACGAATCCTCTCAACGGTGCGCTTGGGGGATATTTTAGTAGGGACAGGTCCAAGACCTGTCCCTACTAAAATACGGTCGTTCACAAACCTGCGCAGAAGTCGAACTTTTGGAAAAAGTCTGACTTCTGTTTTTTGCCCTATTGGGCCGGTTGCAGGTTGTGAATAATCACGTGGGTGTGCTGCCACCACGTGGGCGGATGGATGTAGTCGTCCTCAAAGGTCGGCCATCCGGTCCAGTAGGTGGTGTCGAAGGGGATGATCTTCTTGGCCTGGGTCACAGGGATGATGGGCAACTCGTCCATGTAAATCTTCATCGCCTCGTTGAACAGAGCCTGAATGCTGGGATCGCCCAAGGGCAGGCTGCCGATTTCATCGACGATAGCGCCATAGGCGTCCGCCGCTTCACCAGTCCAACGCATGTAGTTGCCATCGGCCCGTTCGCCCTGGGCTTTGGTCCACTGAACGTTGGCCCGGTCCAGAGAGGCCCACGGCTCATTGACAGAACCACACATTTCCCAGTTCATCTGGGAATCGAAGTTGCCAAAGGCCCGGTTGTCACCCCAGGTGCCGCCAGCTTCGTTGCGGGTCGTGGCGTTGATACCCACTGCCTGGAACTGCTCGACCAGCACCGCGGCGATGCGCTGCTTCTCGATGAAGGCTTCGTGGGTGGCGATGTCCAGGCTCAGCTCTGTGCCATCTTTCTCGTAGTAGCCGTTGCCGTTGAGTGCATAGCCCTTGGATTCGATGATCTCTTTGGACTTGGCCGGATCAAATGTCCAGAGTTGGTCCAGATTGTAGGAGCCATCGGCAATCGCATTGTCTACCAGGGCATCCAGCGGCGGGTAGGCCGGGAAGAAGTGGCGGGACTTGAGGGTTGTGCCTTCGTAGGCGATCTGTACGATCTGATCCCGGTCCATCGCGTAGTTCAACGCCCAGCGCATATCCTTGTCGTTCCACGGCTCTACCAGGTGGTTGACCATAAATGTGCGGGAGCAGGGATCGGGAACCCACGCCTGGGGCATTTCATCAAACCATGTGATGACGTTGGGGTTGCGGGCCTGCAGAGCCTGCAACGCGCCCAGGGTGATGTCCATCAGGCTGTCCAACTGACCGTCAGCCATCAGAGCCGCACGGGTCTCTTCCGGGCCAGCCCAGGTCCATACCAATTTCTTGGGGGCAGGCAGGGGTTTCCAACCAGTGGCAGCGCCCCACCAGTTGTCGTCACGCACATAGACGAATTCAGTCGGGCCGACGCTCGCAAGTGTGTAGGGGCCAGTGCCCATGGGCCAGCCCTGGGCCGGGTCATAGAATTTGAAGGTCAGAGGATCCTTGTCGGCCCAGATGTGTTCGGGGACGATATTGATACCGCCCCAAATCCGCACGGAGAAGTTGTCCAGTTGGAAGCGGGGGTTGGGTTTGGTGAGATTCATCTGAACGGTCAGATCGTCAATCTTTTCCACGCTGGCCATCCACTGGGCCAGACCGGCCGAACGCTGAAGTTCGGGCGCATTGTCCAGCATCATCTGGAGGGTGAAGACCACATCGTCAGCATTGAAGGCTTCGCCATCCTGCCAGGTCACGCCCTCGCGCAGCTTCAGGGTCCAGACATCAAAGGTCTCGTTGCTCGTCATCTCCGTGCCCAGCCAGGGTTCAATAATACCCGTCTGGTAGTTGAGGATGAAGAGGGGTTCCAGAATGGCCTGGTGGTAGCCCTGGTCCAGGCGTGCGCCGGGGACGAAGGTATTCCACAGTTCCGGGTCTGTGGCGCGGCCACCGTCGATGTCCCAGATGACCGTCTCTTCGCGAGATGCGTTCATATAATCTTCGGCAGCGGCAGGCTCGGCAGCCGGGGCGGCGGTTGGCTCAGCAGCCGGGGCTTCTGTGGGGGCAGCAGCCGGGGCCGCGGCTTCTTGGGCTGGGGCGGCGGTTGGCTCGGCAGCGGGGGCAGCCGGTTCGGCTGCCGGACACGCGGCCAGCAGGAGTGAGACGACCATCAAAATCGTGATCAGCCACAAAGACTTTGTTCTTTGCATTGCAGATTTCTCCCTATCAGTCTGGTGTATAGAAGGGTACATCCGGAGGGCTTATTCTCCAGGGGAAGCTTCGGAAGTCTACTCTACGTCTATGGCGCGAAAACCCGTCGTCGAGCGAAACGTATCGATCAGAGTCATTTCGTCGCCAAGTCCACCTCCTTTCTTCCGATCTCTTCGGAAGGCAAACTAGCTTAATTAGTTGGGTGGCGCATCCCTCACAGGGTTTGCTCGGGAACAGAAGCCAGCGATGGATGCAAGTATGGAAGCCAAATGGGGAGAGGGTATTGGCTTTATACAGCCATTGCTGGCTGCATAAACGCTACGACGACATTGTAGCTATAATAAACCGATTCCACATTCAATGTCAAACCCATTTTTTCCACATCCAATGTCGAACTCATTGAGCGTCCGCTTTTTGTGGTTGGTTTGTGGGCAATCCGGGGAAGTGATAGACTGGTATTTGCTTTTTCTTCCCGCAGCTTTCCCATAAATCGCATCTCATCACCCCCACAAAAGGAAACTTCTCATGACCACTCTCAAAGTTGGCGTCGTCGGCGTCGGCGGCATTGCCCGCACCCACATGCCCGGCTGGGCCGCCTCGCCCGATGCCGAAGTCGTGGCGGGCAGCGATGTCAGCCAGGCCGCGTTGGATGCTTGGGGCGCAACCCACGGCGTCACAAAGCTGACTACCAACCCGACCGATCTCTTCGCTGACCCCGACATCGACATCATCGACATCTGCACGCCCAATATGTACCACGCGGAGCTGGCCATCGCCGCGCTGGACGCGGGCAAGCACGTCATCTGCGAGAAGCCCCTGGCCCCCACCCCGGCTGAAATCCGTCGGATGATCGAGGCCAGGGATCGCAGCGGCAAGAAGCTGATGACCGCCCAGCACTTCCGCTTCAAAGGCAACTCCCAGGCCATGAAAGCTGAGATCGACACCGGCGTCCTCGGCAGCGTCTATCACGGGCGCAGTTGGATGATGCGGCGCAACGGCTTCATCCCCAGCGCTACCTTCACTGACAAGCGTCACAGCGGCGGTGGCCCCTGTATCGACATCGGCGTCCACGTCCTCGACCTGACCCTCTGGCAGATGGGCAACCCCCAGCCTGTGGCGGTGACTGGTGTGGCCGGTGCACCCCTGGCCCATCTGCCCGGCCAGTTTGCCGCCTGGAACCGGGAAGCGCCCATGCCCGCTGTCTGGGATGTGGAGGACTACGCCGCTGCTTTCATCCGCTTTGAGACCGGCGCGACGCTTGTGCTGGAAGTCAGTTGGCTGCTCCACCACGACATCGAAGGCGAGGATATGCAGATTTGGCTCTATGGCACGGAAGGGGGCTGTCACTGGCCGAAGGCCCAATTCCTGAGCAGCAACTACCAGACGAAGCAGTTGTACAACCGGGAACTGAAATTGACGAAAGACCCACTGGAACCCCACGCGCTGGAATGCGTTCAATTCGCCAGAGCCATCGCCACCGACGCGCCCTCCCCCGTCCCCGCCGAACATTCCCTGCAAGTGCTCTCCATTTTGGATGGCATCTACCGCAGCCAGAAAGAAGGAAAGGAAGTCCAGATATGACAGCCTCACGAATCAAAATCACCGAAATTAAGCAATTGAATTTGCGCGTCGTCGAAGACATCGGCGACATCGAACCGGCCTGGGACTTGGGCGGCAAAATGCACTTCACCCGGGGCGGTGGCTCTGTGGTGGAAATCCACACCGACGCGGGTCTGGTGGGGATTGGTCCCGGCGTCGCGCCGGACCTGCTGCCTGTGCTCAATGCCAAACTGGTGGGCGAGGACCCCTTCGACACCGAAAAACATGTGGGGATGCTGCGCTACTACGCCCGGGGCGTGGCCTACCGGGGCGCAACCGGCGTGGACATCGCCCTGTGGGACCTGATCGGCAAAGCCTGCGGCCAGCCTCTCTGGAAACTGTGGGGCGGCGCCAAAGAGAAAGTGCCCGCCTACGCTTCGATGGTGGCCCTCTCCACCCCGGAGGAACGAGCCGACCTGGCTGCCCGTCTGGTCGAGGAGGGTTGGCAGGCCATCAAATTGCGCATCCACTGCAAAACAATGGCGGAAGACATCGAAATTGTCGAGAAGGTGCGGGCCGCGGTGGGGGACAAAATGACAATTCTGGTGGACGCCAACCAGGCCCAGTCCAGCGGCAACTGGCAGCCGGGCATCCTCTGGGACTATCGCCGGGCGGTAGAGACGGCCCGGGAATTGCAGCGGCTGGGTGTCTACTGGCTGGAAGAACCCCTGCCCCGCTACGCCTTCGACCAACTGGCCAAGCTCAATGCCGAAGTCGATATGGCGATTGCTGGCGGCGAGAACAACCCGGGCCTGCACGAATTTGTACAGATGTTGGAAGAGAACGTGTACGATGTGTTGCAGCCAGAAAGTATGGTGGCCGAGGGCATCACAACCCTGCGCAAGATTGGCGTCCTGGCCGAAGCCTACGGCAAGCAGATTTGCCCCCATCACGGCGGGCGCAACCTGGGTACAATCGCCCACCTGCACCTGACCTGCGCCTGGCGTCACGCGCCATTTCTGGAAGTCTTGCACGATCCGCCAGTCGGGGATTACACTTACGGCTTCTCCAATCTCGCCAACCCGCCGGTCATCGACAGCGAAGGATTCATCCACGCACCGATGGGGCCGGGGCTGGGCGTGGAAATCAACCGGGATTTGATTGTGAGTTAGGATGTATACCGATGCAGAACTGGCGGAGACAGTCGCCGCCCTGCAAGACCCAAACCCATCCGAGCGGGCGGCTATGCTCAAAGCACTGTGGGCATGGCCGTCCCAGGACGACCGTCTGCTGCTCCATTTGGAAGAGTTGCTGGAAGATACCGCTGCCTGTGTCTTTGGCACGCCCCCGCGCTTTGGGGAGATTCGCTGGCTGGCCGCCCAGGTGATCTTTGCCGAGTTCAAAGCCCGCCAGCGCAAAGACCGAGTGCGGCTGGAGGACGCGGTCAAACCCCTGAACCGGGACGAACTGACCGCGCTGGCCGCCCGCGCGGGCATTGACAGTGACGCCTCTCTGTCCGGCCTTCTCTCCGCCTTCGCACACCTGCAAAAATTAGGCCAATTGCCCACAGCCACACTGGAGCTACGCCTGTGAGCCACCCAACCGACCCGACCTTGGCCCCGCGCCCGACCGGAATGCTGGCCGTCGTCGGCTGGATCGAAGCCATCTCCGCGGCTGACGCCAGTTTCGTATCGCCCAGATGCATCGAAATTGCCCACCGCCTGTGGGGGGTCTATCAGATGCTTGGCAAGCGCTGCCCGGCGGTCTATGCGTTGACAAAGTAAAGTTTTGCAAAATAAAGAGGCGGCAGGGTGGCTGAGTGATTGTTCCTCACTCTACCGCCCTGCCGCCTCTTTCTCTGTTCGGGTTTAGCCAATGGCTGGGTTGTCTCGGCGACTCTCGATGCTATTGAGTCCGCTGAATCGCGGGTATATAGACCTGGAAGGAGAGGCTCTCCACTGCTCCAAAGTTCAAACCAGAAGTTTCTTGCCCGCTCTGAAGTTGCACGGTATAGCTGTTGTTTGTAGTCAGCCGGGTGTTGCCCAGCGCGATTGCTACGACCTGATAGGTGCCGGGATAAAGATTATCGATTCTCCATTGGCCTGCTGCATTGGGTTGTCCCTCTGCCACCTTAGCGCCATTGGTGTCGCGGACTTGGATTGTCAGCGCTGCTGAGGTCATGCGCTCTTCCTGCTCCCACTGACCATTTACATTGTCGTCCTGCCAGATGTTGCCACTTACGGAAGCATCCGGGGACAATACGGGCGCACCGGCATCCAAAGCGGCAAAGGCGTTGATACGTCCATGCCCAAAGTAGACATCCCAGCCCGGATCGCCCAGGTCTGTGGCGGTTGACCGCATCAGCGCCCGCAGCGCTTCCACCGTCAGTTCTGGATTCTGGCTGAAGAGCAGACCCGCCAACCCGGCCACGTGGGGTGCGGCCATACTTGTGCCGCTCATATAGTTGTAGCCGCTATAAGTATTGTTCAAATCGTTGTATGTGCTGTAGACAGCGTAGCCCGGTGCACTTATCTCTACAAATGAGCCGTAATTGCTCAACGACCAACGGGTGTCATCATTGCGGGTTGCCGCCACACCCACCACTTCGGCCATCGCCGCCGGGTAGAAGGGTACATCCGAGCGTCCATTGCCCACCGCCGCCACCACAACCACATTGTGCTGTGCCGCGTAGCGAATGGCATCCTCGACTGCTTGAATGGTGGACTGTCCACCCAGGCTCAAGTTGATCACATTGGCCCCTGCATCCACAGCAAAGAGGATACCGGCCGCTACATTTCCCCAGGTTCCCTGGTTGTATTGATCGAGCACCTTCACCGGAATAATCGAACAGCCGGGGCAGACGCCGAGCATACCGATTCCGTTATTCGCGCCTGCGGCTGCAATGCCGGCCACATGGGTTCCGTGCCCGTAGTCGTCATTGGGGTCATTGTCGTTGTTTACAAAGTCGAAGCCGGGCAACACGCGGCCAGCAAACTCGGGGTGGGAGGCCAAAATTCCACTGTCCAGGATAGCAATCTTGACGTCCGGTGAACCCATCGTGTTGTTCCAAGCCGTTCGCAAACTGATCATATCCGGCGCATAGACCTGCTTCTGGGGATCGATATAATCCGCGTCATTGACCGGCATGGGTGACATCGGGATTGTGCTGTTTACACTGTTGGATGTGCTCGGCTGGGCATCCATCAGATTCTGGTCCGAAGGAACACCACTGACGACGGAATCGAACTGGACTGACTGAACGAACTGGTTTTGGCTGGCGAGCGTCAGTGCATTTTTGCCGCCCCGGGCCGCTGCCCAATTCGCGGGCAGCCGGACCTGAGCAGTCGAGATAGCGTCCAGCCAAAGAACAATCTCTCCCCCCATTTCGTTGACCAATTGGATTCGTTCTGCTTCGGTCGTATTGGCCGCAAACTTGACCAAAACCACATTGGTCAGGTCAGTCGGCTCTGCCTCTGCGTGAACAGGACTGATCGCCTGCAAGCTGAACCAGAAAAAGATAGCCAGCAGGATGACGAGAACGGGGTGTTTTTGGCGTCGAATTACGTTTGTCATGGAAACCTCTTTGTCGTTATCGTTTATGAATATTGTCAGTGGACTTAGAACTGCACCTTTTTGAGCTGAAAGTCCCTCTGGTGAATCCATAAACCAAGTACAATTTTCATCTGTTTCTTTTATACTGCCCGGTCATTTCCATCCGCGTTTTGATTACGCATGATTTACATATAAGTTAGAACACTATTTGTTTGGAATCAATAGGTATCTAGGGGGAGGTCCTAAATAGGAACAGGGGGTCATTGCCTGGGTACAGGGGCGGTTTTGTCCCTTGATAGGCTTGATCTGAATAGTAAATTCAGCCTATCTGCGCGAATGCCCGTCCTTTGCGCGGGTGTAATTCAAGTTCGGGGCAGGTCGTGGTTGCGACGATCGCTCCGGGCTAAAGACCATGGGTCAAAGACCCCAGCTATTGAGCGACGCCCCCTAAACGGGGCTGCAAGAGAGCCGAGCAGAGGACGGATAAGCCGGATTTATCCGGCGTGGCTCGGTAGCCGGGCTACTCGAAAGTAGCCCGGTGTCTTTAGCACCGGGCGGCACAGACGATTCTACTTCGCCCCAAATCTGAATTGCACCCCTTTGCGCCATTCTGTGGACAGAGCAGCACGCCTTTGCTATACTACACCCACAATAATCGTCTCAGGCTGAAACCATCCATCCCACCCTTTGGAACCGCGCATGACTACTGCCCCTGCTCGCTGGAACGAATATCACACACCGACAGCCCTGGCCGATGCTTTGGCGATCCTGGCCCAACACGGCGACCGCGCCCGTATCATTGCCGGGGGGACCGATCTCATTCTGGATATGGAAGGCGGCCACACCCCCGGCGTGGATGTATTGGTCGATGTAACCCGGATTGCGGGTATGGACGAGATTCGGGAGACCGACGCCGGCATTGTGCTCGGCGCAAATGTCACCCACGCCCAGATTGAGAAAAGCCCGCTACTAAAAAAACACGCGGCCTGTCTGGTGGAAAGCTGTGGGGTGGTGGGTGGCCCCCAGGTGCGCAATGTGGCAACGATTGGGGGCAATGTGGCCCACGCCCTGCCCGCTGCCGACGGCACGATTGGCCTGCTGGCTCTGGACGCGGAAGTGGAGGTCTGTTCCCTGGAAGGCGGAGAAGTGGAGCGCCGTTGGCAACCCCTGCTTTCCCTCTTTGCCGGGCCGGGCCGCAACACCCTCGGCCCCGCGCAGATTGTGGGTGGCTTTCGCTTTGCGCCCCGCACATCGGGCCAGGCCAGCGCATTTGACCGGATTATGCGCCCCCAGGGAGTGGCACTGCCGATTCTGGGGCTGGCTGCCTGGCTGCAACTGGCTGAAGATGGCCAACGGATTGCCGCGGCCCGTATTGCCATCGGCCCTGCCGGTCCGATCCCCTTTCGCGCCACCGACGCCGAAGCTGTCTTGACCGCCGTCCCAGCATTCGATGATGACGTGCTGGCCGCGGTGATCGCCGCAGCCCAGGCTCAGGTCCAACTGCGCACGAGCAGACACCGGGCCAGCAAAGAATACCGCCACGAAATGGTGGGGGTTCTGTTGGGGCGTGTGCTGCGTTCTGCCCTGGAGCGGGCGCAGCATTCATAAGGAGAGTCAGATGGATCTGCTGTCGTCGCCCTTTCCGGGGATGGACCCCTTTCTGGAAAAGCCAGCCGAGTGGCAGAGCGTCCACTTTCAACTGATCGCGCGCATCAGCGATATCCTGAGCGAAGCGGTTGCGCCCGACTATTTCGTCCGGGTGGATCAGCGGGTCTACGTAACCACCCCAGGAGATTCGGATCGGCGTGCCATCGAACCGGATGTTTATCTCCTGCGCCAATCGTCCGCGCCCTATCAAACGGCTGTGGCTGCGCCGGGCGTGACGCCTTTTGTCCTCGTCGAGGCCGCGGAGATCGACCCGGAAATTCGAGACTCATTCATCGAAATCCGCGATGCCAACAGCCGGGAAGTGGTGACTACCATCGAAATTCTCTCCCCCTTCAATAAGCGTCCCGGCGCACAGGGCTTTGACGCCTTTCAGAACAAACGCAGCGCGGTGATGGCCTCCCAGACCCACTGGATTGAGATCGATCTGCTGCGGGCTGGCGCGCGTCCCGCCCAGGTGGCGAACAGCGGCGATTATTACGCGCTGCTGAAACGGAGTGATCAGCCGCACTCGCTGGCCGTCTGGTTCTTCAACCTGCAAGACCGGATGCCGACGATTGCCGTGCCCCTGCGCCCACCCCACGCCGATGTCGCTCTGAATTTACAGGCGGTGTGGGACGAAATGTACCGACGCGCCCGCTACGCATATAGCATCGACTATAGCCAGCCAGCGCCACCGCCGCCTCTGCGCCCCGACGACAGACGCTGGGCCGAGGAACACATTCAACGCTGGCAGATAACTCGCGAAGGTGAGGCCCAATGATTCACCTGACATCGGTCGAGCGCAAACCCTCTTTCCCCCAGGCCCGGGACGAATACCCCTACAACGTGCCGGTGATCGCCCGGTTGGATGGCGTGCGCTTTGAGACGCCTGTCACTTTTCTTGTGGGCGAGAACGGGTCGGGCAAATCGACACTGATGGAGATGATCGCGGCGGGCAGCCGTTTGCCCGCAGTGGGCGCGTCGGATGTAGACCGGGACGACTCTCTGGCCCCGGCCCGCAAACTGGCCCGCTCGTTCACCTTTGGCTGGGCCAAGCGCAACCACCGGGGCTTCTTTCTGCGGGCCGAGGATTTCTTCGGCTTTGCCCGACGCATGGCCGCCCTGGAAAAGGAGTTGGAGGCTGATCTGGCCGCGGTGGACGAGGAATACGCGGGCCGCTCGGACTACGCCAGGGGTCTGGCCCGGATGCCCCACGCCGGTGAACTGGCCGCCATCCGCTCTCGCTATGGAGACGGATTGGACGCCCGCTCCCACGGCGAGAGCTTTCTGGCCCTCTTTCAGGCCCGCTTTGTGCCCGGTGGTCTCTATCTGTTGGACGAGCCGGAAGCGCCCCTTTCGCCCCTGCGACAGGTCGGTTTTCTGGCCCTGCTCCACGAAATGGTGCAACGGGATGCCCAATTTATCATCGCCACCCATTCACCGATTCTGATGGCCTATCCCGGCGCAACAATCCTGAGCTTTGACGAAGTGCCCCCCCGGGCCGTGCCCTGGGCGCAGTTGGAGCACGTCGCTATCACCCGGGATTTTCTCAACCAGCCCGATGCATTCCTCGCCAATCTGTTGGGAAGATAGGACGCTGATGACGCTGGAAAGAGTGATGGCCGCTGAAAATCTGCGTAGATCTGTTGTTTCTGCGCAATCTGCGTCCTCTGCGTAATCTGCGTTCCTACCCTGAGAATTGACCGAACACAATGAAGTTTCCCCCTTCTCTTCGTCTACCCAAAGCACCCCTGCCGGAAATTCTCGTTCTGGCCCTGGCTGGGCTTATCCGCTTTTGGCGGCTGGGCTATCACAGCTTCTGGTTCGACGAAATCGTCTCCCTGGACTGGGCCTCCAATCCGCCCAGCGAAATCTGGGATATCGGCTTCCATCTGGTGCGGGAGAAGCACCCGCCCGGCTATTATCTGACTCTCCATTTCTGGCAACAGATGCTCGCTCCCTTTGGATTGGAACAGAGCGACATCGCGCTGCGCACCCTGGGCAGCCTGCTGGGGATTCTTACGGTGCTGGGCGTGCTACTGCTGGCACGCCGTCTGAGCGGACATGCCACCGGGCTGCTGGCCGGTCTCTTTGTCGCCCTCAGCCCTGCGCTGGTCTGGTATAGCCAGGAACTGCGGATGTTTCAGCCCGCAGCCACGGCCATCATCTGGGCCACCTATTTTCTGGTCACTGCCCTCTTAGAAACAGACGCGCCGCAAAAAAACAGTACCTCCCCTATTCCGCATTCCGCGCTCGGCATTCCGCGTTCCTCACCCGCCATTCCCCATTCCGCACTCCGCATTCTGCATTGGCTCGGTTTGATTCTTGCCCTCACCTACGCCCTCTACAGCTATCTCTTTGCCGCCTTTTTTCTGCCCGGTTTGGGGCTTTCACTGCTGGTGCTGGCCTGGAAGCGCTGGCGGCTGCTGGTCGAAGGGGTGATCAGCCTGGGCGTGGCTGGTCTGCTCTTTCTGCCTCTGGCCCGCAACGCCTGGCTGATCAACGACAGCGAAAGCCCGCGTATGGACGCCTATGCGGATTTTGGGGCCAATCTGTGGCGGCAGATGCAGGTTTTTACGGTCTGGCGGGCGGATTGGGCTGGCTGGCTGGTGATAGGCACTCTTCTTTTCTTTGCCGGGTTGGTTATGGCGGGCTTTCTGCTGCGCGGGAAAGGGGAGAAGCCGGTGGGGCTGCTGTTGGTTCTGTGGACGTTGCCGCCCCTGCTGATCGCCGGGCTTTTGCAGGCGACCAATGCCAACATTTTCAAAGAGGATCGCTACTATCTTTTTCTGGCCCCTTTTGTGCTGTGGGCCGTGGCACGGGGAATAGTCGCACTTGCCCGCTGGCGGGGCTGGGCGGGATGGGGCAGCGGGGCGCTGGCCGCGGCCCTGCTGGCCGCGGCCCTGCCTGTGCTGTGGACGCCGGGGATGCTGCGGGAGGATTGGCGGGCCGCCGCGGTCTATGTGGCCGACTATCAGGCCCAGTCACCGGGGCTGTCTGCCGGGGGGGTGGCCCACGCCAACTATCTCTACCCCGCGGTGGAGTGGTATCTGTACCAGCAGCTCCCGCGGGAGAGCCTGCCCGTCTACGGTCTCTTTGGCGGGCCATTGACCCCGGACCAGATGGAAACGGTCATCGGCCCACCTCTGCACGGGATTGAGACCGCGCTGGGCGCGCAGACAGTCTGGCTCTGGCAAAGCCATCTGGCTGGTGTGGACGATCAGGGGCTGGTGGAGGAGTGGCTGGGCCAGAACTATCCGCTGATTACCGAGCAATTCCCTGCTGGTGTGGCGTTGAAGGGATATGCGCTGCACACCCGTTACCCGGCCCTGCCTGCGCTGGGCGAGAATGCGATCTTCCCTGGCACGGAGATAGCGCCCGGTATCGAATTGACCGCCTGCGAAGTGATGACGCCCCAGGTGGCGGCCCAAGACGAACGGATGCACCCGCCCAGCGGCTGGGTACACGTCCGGCTCTGGTTGCAGGCGACGGGGCCAGTGAGCCAGGACTATACGCTGACGGCCCGGCTGGTCGGTGGGAATGGGGTCTGGGGCGAGTTGCTGGCCCGGCCTAATAGCGCCCTGGAGCGCTTCCCCACCAGCGGTTGGCAGGCAGGCGAGTGGATGCGGGTGGAGGCGGATGTGAATCTGAATCCGGCGACACCCCCAGGGCAATATGAGATTGTAGTTGGGATGGGTCAGGGCGAGGGGATTATCTGCGGACCGGTTGAGGTGTCGAGGTAGCACCAGTCGTGTTTACAAATTATCAAATTTCAATCGTTGTCTCTGTATAGCGGCAGCTCAAAGGTGAAGGTGGTTCCTCGCTCACTGCTGCGAACCCAAATGCGTCCGCCGTGGGCTTCGATAATGCGTCGCACATTGGCCAGCCCCAGCCCCGATCCTTTGGCGTCCAGGTTCGCGCCCCGGTAGTAGCGACTCCAGATGCTTTCAATCTCCTGGGGGGGGATGCCTATTCCTTCATCTGCAATCGAAACCTGTGCCAGGTTCGCTTGTTCCCCCACCGAAATGGTGATTTTCCCTCCGTTCCGGCTGTATTTGATGGCATTGCTGAGCAGGTTTTCAAAGACCTGCTCCATACGCGCCCCGTCCCCTTGCACGCGCACCCTGCGCTGGGTGGATACAACTTCGATCTCCAGCCCGGCCAGACGTGCGGCCATGCGTGCGTTGCGTGCTACGCTGGCGGCTATTTCATTCAAATCGGTGGGGACCTCTTGCAGCGGATGGGCTTCCACATTTTTGATAGTGAGAATTTCGGAGATAAGCTGGTTTACCGCATCTGTCCTTTCCTGAATCACCTCCAGGGCTTCGGCCTGCTCCGGGTTGATCTCCCCCATAGCACCTTCTGCCATCAACTCTGCATAGCCTCGAATAAAAGTCAGGGGTGCTTTCAGATCGTGGGTGATGTTCTGAATAAACTCGTCCCGCTGTTGATCCAACACCTGCATCCGTTCGTAGGTTTCCATCAATTCGACTGCTCGTTCTCGGCTGTGGGCCAGGGCCTGAGTTTTCTGAATGACCGAGCCTGCCAGATCGGCCATGGCGGACAGCAGTTGGCGGGTAGTGGGATCGCGCACCACGTGGTCTACACTGATGATTCCGATGGTCTGGGAGCCGACACGCAAAGGAATGTCGAGGAGTTGACGGGGGGTGGTGCTGGCGAATTGTTCGGCGATTGTGGCTGCGACGAGGGGGGGCTGAACGATCTCTACCCATTCTCCTTTGCCAATGGAACGGGCAAATGTGCCTTCGTGGACTGTATAGGGGCGGCTGTTGAAGGCGTCAATCTCGGATGCACTCAGGTTATGCCCCGCAGCCAGATGCAGGGTGTCGTTTCCGGGCATGCGCAGAATAATGGCCCCGCGTAGCTCATCCATATCTTCTCCCCGGCGGATGACGGCTATCACCCGATCCAAAATAAAGCGCAGCGTATCTGACAATTCTTCAGAGCGATTGAGATGCGCACTCATTTCCGTCAACACCGAGACCTCGTCCAGCCGACGGCGGGTCTCTTCGAGCAGACGCAGGGTGTGGAGCGCGCTGGCTGTCTGGTTGCAAAGGAGTGCCACATTGTCCTGGGCTGTTTTGGGAAAAGCATCGGGGCGATAGCTTTTCAGTGTGACATAGCCAATGATTTCAGATTGGGCATCTGCGCGCAGGGGGACGAGGAGTACTGTACGCACCTCCTGAATATCGGGAAGAAGGCCAGGCTGCCATCGATTCTGGTTGCGGGTGTCTGCCAGATAGATGGGTTCGCGTTTATCTACAAGCTCTACCAGCAGTTCAAACTGACGCATATCCACTGGTTTGTGGTGCGCTTCCTCCGGATCTGTGTAGCCGTAGGCCGCGGCAATATAGCCCCGATGGGCCGATTCGGGCATCAGCAATGTGACTGAGCCAGCATCCAGGGGCAGCGTTTCAAGAAGCGTGTCGAGCAGAGCGGAAATAGCCTCGTCGCTGGTGTTGGTGTGCATCAAACGGTAGGAGAAGGCCAACTGGCTCTCGGCAAATTGGCGCTGTTGCCGCTCCGATTCAAACAGACGGGCTTTGACCAGTGTGGTGGATACCTGATGGGCAAAGAGTGTGACCACCTGCACTTGATCGGCGTCAAATTGATCGGGCAGAGAGTGATCGATAGTCAAGATACCTGTCACTCTCTCTTGGATGACGAGAGGGACAGCCATAAAGGAGCGGATATATTCAAAACCGGCCAGGGGCTTCCAGGCTTCCTGGTGGAGGTCTGGGGAAAGATAGGGACCTTTTTCTCTTTCCACAAATTGCCAGATAAAATCATTTTCCCGCTGATAGTTTATCTGGCCGACTGTGGGCAATGCCGCACCCACGCCCGCCTGTGTGATCAGCCGCTCTCCATCCACCAGATGAATGGCCGCGGTTTCATAGGGCACCAGATAGCGAAGCAGGGTCAGGATACGGCCCAGTAGTTTGTCGCTGTCGAAGGTATCCAGCAGTTCGGTGGAGAGTCGCAAGAGGGTTTCTGCCAGGGCGGGGGAGACATCGCCTGGGTTTGTCATCTTTGGTTGATTGTCTGAAAGTTTGCTCTTCGGATGATAGGGCTGGGGTGGATTCATGGATAGATAGACGGCTGGACTGCATCAATAAAATTTTGACTCGCACGATCTCGAGCTAACTTCCGTAGTATAGCGTTTGTGTATCAAGCTGAATATGCTTGTTACTACGTATGAGTATACAAGGAAGATTACAAATTGCATAACAAGGAAGATTACAGATTGCATAATAAAGGGGGGCGCACGAATGCGTCCCCCTTTATGAAACTATTTGCTGTTGACCGAATGTGACTAGCCAGCAGGTGTAAGACTCTTGCGGCTGTCTTCCTTCATATGACACTGCTTGTACTTTTTCCCGCTGCCACACCAGCAGGGATCGTTGCGCCCTGGCTTGTTGTTGACATTGCGCACGGTCTGCTGTTTGGGGACAGCACCGGAGGCGTCCCGGTTGGTGCGGATGTTGGCGGCAATCGGCTTTTGCACCACAGGCTCTCGGCGCTCCACACGCAGGGCCATCATATTTTTCACAATATCGCCCCGAATGTCCCCCATCAACTCCTGGTACATCTGGAATGCCTGGCGTTTGTAGGCCACCAGCGGGTCCACCTGGGCGATGGCCTGCAGGCCAATACCCTCCCGCAGCCGGTCCAGGTCGGTCAGGTGGCGCACCCAGCGATGGTCCACCGAGTGGAGCATAATTTGCCGCTCAGCGTCGCGCATCACCGCCTCGCCGTACTCTTCCTCTTTGTGGGTGTAGAAGGCGAGGGCCAGTTCCACAGCCAGATCGGCGATTTCGTCGGCACTCAACCCTTCCCAGTCGCTGGTCTGGAAGGAATCGGGGAAGGGGAATACCACCCGCAGGGCCTGCACCATCTCGTCCAGTTGCCACTCTTCGTGGTGGGAGCTGGCCGTGTAATGGCGCACTACATCTTCCACCTCCTGCTCGATCATATCCATAATCGTCGTGCGCAAGGAGGGATCGAGCAGAATACGACGCCGCTCCGCGTAGATCGTCTCCCGTTGCTCATTGACCACTTCGTCGTATTTGAGCACGTGCTTGCGAATGTCGAAGTTGTGGCCTTCCACACGGGTCTGGGCGTTTTCGATGGCTTTGCTGATCATCCCGGCTTCAATGGGGATGTCATCCTCCAGACCCAGCCGGTCCATAATGCCGGTGATGCGGTCGCCGCCAAAGCGTCGCACCAGTTCGTCCTCCAGGCTGAGGAAGAAGCGGCTGCTGCCCGGATCGCCCAGACGACCCGCACGGCCACGCAACTGATTGTCGATGCGCCGGGCTTCGTGGCGTTCTGTGCCCACCACATGCAGCCCACCCGCGTTGATCACATTCTTTTGGTCCCGGCGGGTCTCGTCGTAGTTCTCTTTCAGCGCTTCGGCCCAGCGGGTCTGATACTCGTCGGTCGGGTTCTTGCCCTTTTTGAGCATATCCAGGCTGTGGTTCCAGGCCCGGGTGGGGATTTCGGTAAGTTCGATGCCTTCTTTGCGTAGCTGGTCCCGGGCCATGCCTTCGTAATTGCCGCCCAGCAGAATGTCCACGCCACGACCGGCCATATTGGTGGCGATTGTGACCGAATTGGGCTGGCCTGCCTGGGCAATAATCGTCGCTTCCCGTTCGTGGTTTTTGGCGTTGAGGACTTCGTGCTTGATACCTCGACGTTCCAGCATTCCACTCACCAGCTCGCTGGTTTCGATAGCGACTGTACCCACCAGCACCGGCTGGCCCTTCTTGTGTGCTTCTTCGATCTCTTCGATGACCGCCTTGAACTTGGATTTCTCTGTCTTGTAGACGATATCGGGGCGATCGTCTCGGATCACCGGCTTGTAGGTGGGGATGGCGATTACGTCCAGATTGTAGATGCTCTGGAACTCTTCTTCTTCGGTCTTGGCCGTGCCTGTCATGCCCGACAGTTTGTCGTACATGCGGAAGAAGTTCTGGAAGGTAATCGTCGCCAGGGTCATGGACTCCTTTTTGACTTTCACCCCCTCTTTGGCTTCGATTGCCTGGTGCAGCCCTTCGCCGTAGCGCCGCCCTTCCATCAGCCGCCCGGTGAACTCATCCACAATCACCACTTCGTCCTGGCGCACAATATAGTCCCGGTCTCGGGTGTAGAGGGCTTTGGCCCGCAGCGCGTTGTCCAGATAGGGGAGCATCTCGAAGTTCTCGGCGTCGTAGAGATTCTCGATCCCCAGACGGGCCTCAATGCGGGCAATCCCCTCTTCGGTCAGGGTGGCCGTGCGTTCCTTTTCGTTGACTTCGTAGTCGTCGTCCAGGCGCAGGCTGCGTACCATTTCGGCAAAGCGCCGGTAGTAGTCGCTGCTGTCCTGGGATTCGCCGGAGATGATCAGCGGGGTGCGGGCTTCGTCGATGAGGATATTGTCCACCTCATCCACAATCGCGTAGTGGAGTTCCCGCTGGGAGCGCCGTTCTTTCTCCGTCACCATATTGTCGCGCAGATAGTCAAAGCCGAATTCGTTGTTGGTTCCGTAAAGAACGTCGGCCTGATAGGCTTCGGCTCGGGTGATGGGGCGCAGGGCTTGTAGCCGGTCATCCTCGGCGGGGAAGTCGGGATCGTAGACAAAGCTGCCTTTGTCCGGGCTGCCCGCGCTGTTCTGGATCACCGCTGCGTTCAGCCCCAGCAGCCGGTAGATGGGCCCCATCAGTTGCAGACCGACTTTGGAGAGATAGTCGTTGGGCGTGACTAGATGGACACCCCGACCGGTCAGTGCGTTGAGGTAGAGGGGCAGGGTGGCGACGAGCGTCTTGCCTTCACCTGTGCGCATCTCGGCGATCTTTCCCCGGTGCAGCACCATTCCACCGATCAACTGCACGTCGTAGTGGCGCATACCGGTGGTGCGTTTACTGGCAGCCCGCACCGCGGCAAAGGCTTCGGGCAAGATTTCGTCGAGGAGCGCGTTTTCCTGATCCAGCAACTGCTTGCGCAAGCGCTCGACTTCCAGACGGGCAAAGCGCTGCTCGTCGGTCCCCGCCACAGCCTCGTACTCTTCCTGGGCGTGGGCCAGCAGGCCGCGCACCTCTGCCGTGGCCTCTGTGATCTCCTGTTTGAACTCGTCGGTCATGGCCCGCAGTTCGTCGTTGCTCTTGTCCTCGAACTCTTTTTCCAGTTCGTTGATGCGGTCCACATTGGGCTGTAGCCGTTTGATTTCCTTGTCGTTGGGATCACCGACGATGGCGTTATAGATTCGTTTAATCATTGCCTGTCCTTATCATTGCAGAGGCGGGCGCAGCATTCCCGGCAAACCGGCGCGCGCCGAACCAATCAAATACACAGAATTGTCTGGCTCTATTCTACCACGAAACCGGGCAGTCAATAGAAAGCCAACAGACAATCTTGATTTGGGGGGGGCAAAGCGCGAGAAGTCCGACTTTTTATGAGAAAGTCGGACTTCTGTCACCCGCTACGCCTATTTGTACAGCCCACTCCGAAAACGGCGCAGCAACACCCAGACGATCCCCACTGCGTAGACCCCACCGACCAGCGCCACCCACAGATAGGATTCCCCGGCTACAGCCAGCCAGTAGGCTTTGGCCGACCAGAAAGTGGGGAAGATGCCCAGCAGCCATTGCCACGGCTCTGGCACAAACCAGGCGATCATCGGGGCCAACAGCAGCACGCCCATCCCTTTCATCACCGCGACGCCCTCCACTTTGTTTTTGGCCAGAGAAGCCAGCAGCAGTGTGAAGATCGGCGCGCCCAGGGATGCCGAGAGTGCCACCACCACCAGCGCACCCATCGGCGGAACCTCAACGCCGATCAGTGGGACCAGCACCAAAATGCCCACCAGACTGATGACCGTCGGTGTGATCACCCGGTAGAGTGCGTAGGTGGTGATGGGCATAGGCGTCACCAGCAGCGCGGTGAGGGTATTCTCGTCCCGCTCGTCCAGCAGTAGCAGCCCGATCAGACTGCCAGCCAGATCGGGCATAATAATCAGCCCGAAGAAACTGGCAATGAAAAGGTAGTAGGGCGTCAGATCAAAGGTATCCATCAGCCCGGCGGTGACCCACGGAATCAGCCAGCGCATAAGCACCCCCAGAATCAGCGGGTAGACCAGCAGAAATTGCATCAGCGAATCCCGGCGGATGTTGATGACATCGCCCCGGGAGAGGGTTGTGAGAGCGCTCATAGGGCAGAATCCTCTCGGCTAAATACTCTGTAAACGAAGTTTTCGGCATCCCAGAAGTTCGACTTTTCCGAAAAGTCGAACTTCTAAACCCCCAGAAACTTCGTTTGCGGAGTACTATATACCCCGCACAATCAGTGCGAAGCAGCGGGTGCGGTCAACGCTATATCCAGGAAATCCATCGTCCGCGCCATCACCTGTGCGATGTTTTCGGGATCAACGCTGTATTTGGATGAATTCACCGGTTGAAGTTTCTCATCAAAATAGACGCCGGTGATGGGGCTGAACTCGTCAGCGGTAGCCAGACGGGTATAGGTTTTCGCCATCTCTTCCGGCGACAGCGTTGCTTTCATCTTCAGCGAATAGAGAAAGCGGAGAAAACCGGGCAGGTTTGCATATTTGTCGATGTCCACCCGCACACTGGGCACCCGAATACAATTGGCTGTCACCCCTGTCCCCTTCAGCCGTTCTGCAAGCCAGTAGGTATACATAATCTGGGCTGTCTTTGACTGGTAGTAGGCTTTGGTGACGCTGAATTTCCCGCTCCGAAACTCCGGGTCTTCCAGATTTACCTTCAGAAAGGGCATTGCCAGCAGACCCTTGGACGCTATCGTAATGACGCGTCCCTGGGAACTCTGGGCAAGCGAATCGAGCAAAAGCTCGGTCAAAAGCACCGGCCCCAAATGGTTGGTAGCCCAAATGCTCTCAACCCCCTCCGTCGTGAAGGCTATCTCTTTGTGGGTGATGTCAAAGATCGCCGCGTTCTGGATCAGAACGTCCAATGCTTCATACTTGCTTTTGAAGCGGTCAGCCAGTGCTTTTATCGACGATTGCAGGGACATATCCACAATCATCAACTCCACTGCCGCGCTGCCACTCTTCTCTTTGATCTCTTGCAGCGCGGCCTCGCCTTTGCCAGGATTTCGACAGGCAATGATGACCCGATAGCCCTGCTCTGCAATCTGAATGGCAGACGCTTTGCCAATCCCGGAATTTGCGCCTGTAATCAGGCAAACTTTCTCGCGCATATTCTTCGCCTCATTCATATTTTCACCCATTCCCCACCTGCCGGGCAATCACCCGCACGAATGTCTGCTCGGCCCAACGCCAGCCCACCAGAATCAGCGCGGCCAGATAGAGCAGCGCGTAGCCGATTTCCCAGAGGGGCACGGCGCTGAAGGCAGCTTCCAACAGAATCATCCCCGGCTGGCTGGGGACCAGATAGAGCAGGGGGTTGTCCCAGATGCCCAGATAGCCGAGCAGAGGCAACTGCATGACCAGCAGAAAGAAGACGCCCGGCACGAGAAATTCGTTGATGCCGTTGTAGCGGGCGGCCAGCACAAAGCCCAGCAGAGAAATGGGCACGGACATCCCCACCACCGCCAGCAGATACCAGCCCCAGTTGATGGAGAAGCCGTAGACCACCAGCGTCACCACCGCGCCCACCAGCACGGAAAGGGCTGTCAACACACCGATTTTAGCGGTCAGATATTCCGCCACCCGCAGGGGCGTCACCACCAGCCCTTCCAACACCCGGTCGCCCTTTTCCAGATAGTAGAGCGCGGCCATAAAGAAGAAGCCAAAGATAGAAAGGTCCAGAAAGAGGACCGAAACCAGCACAGGTACAATCCCCGCGTCGGGGACCTGAAATAGCACTGCCGACCAGAGAACTGTCACGAAAAGGGCCGCGTAGAAGATGTTCTGGCGGAACTGGACCAGGACCTCCCAGCGCAGGGCAGAGAGCAGCCTGTTCATGCCAGCCTCCTGCCTGTTGTCTCGACGAAGATGTCTTCCAGCGTCGCTTCCTGGGTGTGGATGGTTTCGATCTTTTCCCGGCGCAGGAGTGCCGCGAAATCGGCGTTGTCCCCCAATCCGTCAATGGGGAACTCGGCCTGCTGCAACGGGCCGCCGTCCGCGTGATATTCCACCCGGACCGTCCGTTTGCCGTAGCGCAATTTCAGGTTGCGGGGTGAATCGATGAGCGCGATTTTGCCGTCCACAATAAAGGCCACTCGGTCGCAGAGGTCATCAGCCACGTACATATCGTGGGTGGTCAGAAAGACAGTACGCCCGGCCTCCTTCTGCTCCCGGATAATCTGGCGGATATTGCGCCCGTTCACCGGGTCCAGGCCGGTGGTGGGTTCGTCCAGAAAGAGCAGCTCGGGCTGGTGGAGCAGGGCGCGCACAAAATTCAGCCGCATCTGCATCCCTTTGGAGTAGTTGCCCACCCGCAGGTTGGCGTCCTCCCCCAGCCCCACCAACTCCATCAGTGCCATCGGGTCGAGGGTCGGGCCGCTGTAGAAGGAGCGAAAGAGGTTGAGATTCTCCAGCCCGGTCAGTTTTCGGTAGTGGTTGGGCAGTTCGAAGGCCACCCCCACCCGCTCGTAGTAGCTGTCGTTCCAACTGTTCAGGGGCTTGTCAAAGACGGAAATATCGCCCGCATAGCCCCGCAACAGTTTAATCAGAATCTTCTGGGTGGTGCTTTTGCCCGCGCCGCTCGGCCCCAGAAAACCGAAAATCTCGCCCTTCTCGATCCGAAAATCCACGCCCTGCACCGCGGCTTTGTCGCTGCCAGGGTAGGTGTAGGTGAGGTTGGAGACGGTTATCATTGGGTGTTGCTCCTGGTAAAAGTGTCAGTGATGCGTGCTGCGTATTCCGTTGTCGTGTAGAGGCAAGACAATCTCTCTTTATCATTCGCCATCTCAACTATCCATCCCACAACACCACTTACTTACGCAGCACGCATCACGAAATCGTCTTCCGTTCTTCTTGCCAGCGCTCCATAATCTGCGGGAACTCCCGGGCGATGAAAGTGTAGAGGTCGTGCATCTCCTGCAAGCGCTGGCGACGCTCCGGGTCCGCGTCGGCCAGCAGAGCCAGCCCCCGATCCGCCATCTTGCGAAAGCCCGTGAACTGCTGGGAAGAACGTTCCATCGACGATGTCCACAGGTCCGGGACCAGCCGGTAGTAGTCCCGGCGCTCCCCTGGCAGGCTGACCCGTTCCAGCATTCCAAAGGTAATCAGCATCCGGGTGGTGGTGCTGATGGAACTTTTGCTGGTCTGGAGCGCGTCCACCAGCTCGTGCATCGTCTGGTGGGGTGGGTCACAGATGAGCAACCAGCCCAGAATGCGCCCGGCCATACGGGTCAGGCCGATCTGTTCGGCAAAGAGGCCAAAATCTTCGATGTATTGTTGGGTTGGGTTCATTGGGTGGTTGGTTCATTGGGTGATTGGCGCTATTTGCTGTGCAGTATATTGTGTTCTGTTTGTTTTGTCAATACCGAACAAACGGGAATTTGTATTCCAACACAATTGGTCGCAAGATGCGGCCTTCCGCTATTGTACCCAAATAAAAAGAGTGGGCGCATCCAAGATGCGCCCACTCTCTACGGGATAGTCTGCAAACCATTTGTCCGATATGGCGAGTTTGGGCAGCCCTTTCTCCCCTATCGGATAACAGTCGGCAGATAGATTTCGTTGCTTTCAGCGACACCCTCCACCACCACAACCTGCACTGTCACTTCCCGCTGGCGTGTGCCGTTGTAGCCGATGATTTTGAAGCTGTAGTTCCCAACGGCCAGGCTGTTGCTGGCGTTCACTTGCAGATAGGCGGTCGGCCCAGCGGTGCTGAGTATCGATGCGCCGCTGCCGGTGAAGCCTACATCCAGCCCTCGCGGCGCGCCCGTCAGGTCCACGCCTAGACTCACATCGGGGAAGAAGAGGGTCGCAAGTTCTTGCAGTGTGATGGTCACCGGTGCGGAACTGCCCTGGGCCACGCTGTAGCTGGCCGCGGGCGTCGTCAGTTGGTAATCGCCGGCAGCCGCCTGCACATTCACCTCCTGGGATGTCACAGTGCTGCCGTTGAAGCCGTTGACCGCCCGGATGGAGATGGTGTACGTCTGCTCCGGATCTACATTAGGCAGGGTGATAAAGCCCAGGGGTGTGCCCACGATTTTACCGTCGGCATCCCGCGGGGCGATCAGTCCGCCCGCAGAGATGACCTGGCTGGTTCCGATGGGCGCAGCGCTGACCAGCACTTCGTAGTTGTCCGCGTCCAGGTGGTCCAGCCCCTCCCATTCGATGTAGAGAGTGCCGTCGGTCGCGTCCAGTTCTGTGCGGATGGTGGCGTTCCAACTGCTGGGCCAGCTCGCCGAGTGGTCCACTTTGATGGTCACCGCATCCTGCAACTGGGCCAGGGGGCTGTAGCCCGCTTTGGCGAAGCGGGCCGCATTGACACCGAAGCGCAGATCGTCCGGGCCTGTGATGGTGCGGGCACGGGCCGAGTTGGCGTCGATGGCGTAGGCGGGAACCGGCGGGTTTACCCGGTCCTCCACCCGCATCCACATGTGATAGTCGCCAGACGGCACATTGGAGATGTCGATGCCCATCATCAGTGGGCGGCCCAGGTCGTTGGGATCGTCGATGACCAGTTCCATCACCGGGAAGCCTTCGTAGTTAGGTACGATTTGGGTCGTGCGCGCCCCCATACTGTCGGTGATAGTCACGGTCTGCGTAATCGGTCCCGGATTCAGATAGATATTGCAGTCGTTGGTCTGATAATCCGAGTTGAGCATCCAGCCCACCTGGGCGTTGGAGAGGTCCGCTGCGTCCACCATCACACCGCCCAGAACCGGCGGGCTGGTGGGGCCAGAGACGGAGATGGCGTAGTAGGTATTCTCCAGATCGCCTGTGATCTCCACCTGCCACAGCCCCATCTCGGCCTGATCCACACCGTATTCGTTGCGCACGTTGCGGATGTACTCCCTATCCAGCCGTTGCAGACCGCCGACAGTGGGCTGGCCACCCAACTGAGCATCGGCAGCGATGAAAGTGTAGATGGCGCCGGGAGCAAAGCTCGCCAGGCCGCCCTCGCCCACAACCTGACCGCTGCTGTTGCGGAACTCCACACTCTTCTCGCCAGCACCGATCGTCGCGTACGCCGATGCGCCCCGGAAGGAAATCTGGCTGAAGAGCTTTACACCGTCCACATACAGGTCCAGCGGCCCGTTGGCTCCGTTGACAAAGCGCACCCGGCTCTGGTCGTAGCCCGTCGGCGGCGCGTTGTCGTCGGTGAAGAGGGAGATGTCCGCCGACGCGCCGCCTGTGGCGGAACCGGCCAGCAGAAGCGTATAGTCCAACTCTGCGGTCAGCGACATCTGCTGTGTAAAGAGTACCTGGCTGTCCCCTGCGGCCAGCACCTCGACCGTATGCGAGCCGGGGGCCAGGGGCGCATAGTCCAGCGGCAGTGAGCCTGTGAAGCGGGCGCTGGCAAAGAGGAGTGAGCCATCCACCTTCACATCCACCGCGGCCAGACCCGTCTGGGCAGAGGCGTGGACGAAGCGCAGCCGTGCCGTGCCGGAGATGATCTCCTGGGGATTGGCCGGTTCGTAACGGTCAATCTGCTGGTGGGTGATGGTGTATTTGGGATGACTGGCATAGTTGGCCGTCGTCACTGTATCCCCGTCCGGGGTGATGAGGTTGAAAGTCAGGGGTTTGTCCGAGACCAGAGAGAAGGCCACATCCGCCTGGTCAAGCAGATTGACCGGGTTGATCACATCGCCAGTCCGCAAGAAGACCGCTGCGTCCGCGTTCAGGCCGTCGTAGCGTTCGATCAGCGCGGATTTGTCCAGAGGCGTGTTGACGGTGACGCCGAACAGACGACCCGCCCGATCGGTGACAAAGCTGTGGGCATCCGGCAGGGTTGCATTGCGATTGACGATGCCATAGACTGACGCATCCCAGGGCTGGAGGAATTCGACCGGCTGGCCGCTCTTCTGCAGTTCGGCGTTGCGCCAGTGAGTATAGGCCGCCCGCACGCTGGGGCCAGTGACAAGCTGATACTGGCTGTTATTTCCAAAGTCGATGTCGCCTTCCTCATCCACATAGAAGCCGACCGACCCGGCGATGGGGACATCAACCCAGCCTTTGAAGCCATAACGCCCATTGGTGAATTCGCCAAACTGGGCACCGCCGCTGGCCAGAGTGAGGCTGAAGGGAGGAACGGGGACACACGCCTTGCAGAATTTGACACCGCACGGCCCATCGAAGAGACCCCAACTACACGTCTTTACACCACAGGGATAGGGAATGCAGAGACTGTTGTCGATGGACCCCTTCTTCAATCCGACGCTCATTCTGCCGCCGCCGGTGAAATGGAAGCCGCCGTTGTCGGACCAGGCGTGAATCCAGGCATTGCCGTGGATGAAGACCGCACTGATACGCACCTCGGCCCGGAAGCTGCGTTCGTTGACCACAGCCTGGGCTTCGGCGATTTTGAAGGAGAGCACATAGAGCGCGCCGTTCAGGTCCACCTGGAACTGGGGGCTGATGTCCACCTGCATTGTGCCGTCTAAGGAGAGAGCGGGTTTGTTGATGGCCGGAATGCGTTTGGCCGCCTCGATAGTCACATCCACCCGGACGAATTCGTTGTCCGGGCGCAGGGAGATTGTGCCCTGCACCGACGTGAGGAAGAGTCCGGTGTTGCCGATGGGAATCCCATCGGAACAGGCAAAGCCTACCCGAATTTCGCTCAGGCGCACAACGCTCAGGTTGTCCCCGCCACGAGGATCGAAGACTGCACTCGCCGTCTCTGTGTGTACTGCCTGGGCCACCTGGCCGTTGACCGGCGTATAGGTGGCGATCTCCATCACCGTTTCCCCCGCGTTCCCGGCGTAGATTGTCACGCCCGCGTTGAGAGCGCACTCCTGGCCTTTGGCCCCGGTCTTTTTGTTCTTGCCAAAGTTGGGAATGGTCAGAACGCCATCGGCCACAATCTCATAGCCGTCGCCCGCGGGGGCCAGGGAGCCGGTCAGGTCCAGGGCATAGCCGCCCTTTGTCTTGATCTGGGGCAGTTCGAAGGAGACGCCCGACGACTCAAAGCCGCCGCTATCCAGCGTTGCGGCCCGACCGAAGGGGGCACTGAGGCCGCCCCAATCCACAGGCATTGTCACCGCAGGCTGGCGGATACGCAGCAGGGGCTGTCCATATTCATAGGCCACGGAAACCTGGCGCAGGGCAAAGCTGATGCCCCCGATGTTCAGGCTTAAGTCCTGGATGGAACTGGTGACGAAGCGGTTGCTGTCGTCCACATTTCCCTGGAAGGCCAGATTGCTGACCGTCGAACCGTTGGAAGTGATGGTCAGCGACCCGCTCACCGTACAGGTGGTCGGTTCCAGATTAGAAATCACTACATCATTGATCTGGGCCAGCACCTTGCGGGCGGGATTGCTGGAGCTGTTGTCCATCAGAAGAATAGCGTCGCCAGAGCAGAGGCTGAGCAGATTGGGCGGCGGGTCCGGCGGACTGGGCTGGTCGTTGACGCCGATCACCAGCCGCTGTTCCGTAGAGGCCCCCTGCTGGTCTGTGCTGCGCACGCGGATGCTGTAGCCCGTTTGTCGCTCGTAGTCGAAGGAAAGCGCAGTGGAAAGAGTCGCGCCGTTGAGGGTGAAGGCCCCGTTGCCGTTGCTGCCAGAGCCGGGGACCAGCGCATAGGTGTGGCTGTCGCCCGCGTCCGGATCCACAGAGGAGAGCGTACCCACAACCGTGGCTGCGGGCAGATTTTCACCCACCCGGTCGTTGCTCAGGTTGATGGCTGTGGGTGCGTCGTTCACGTCATCGACGCTGACTGTCACGTCCTGTTCGTAGAACTCGTTGCCGCTGTCGGTCACTTTGACACGAACGGTATAGCTGCTCTTCGTCTCGTAGTCGAAGGGCATTTGGGTCAGAAGTTGGTCGCCGTTGAGTTGGAAAGCCGCGCTCTCCTGGCCGGAGAGCAGGAAGAACGTATGCGTATCGTCCTTGTCCACATCCGTCGCCTGAAAGCGGCCCACGAGTGTGCCCGCGGGGGCATTCTCGGCCACGTTGGCCCGGCTCAGACTGATGGCCGTGGGCGGGTCATTGACCGGCGTCACATTGACCAGCAGGCTGGTAGATACCCGGTCGATACCCGGCGTGGCATTGCTCACCGCATAGAAGACGTAGGCCGGGCCTTCGAAATCTTTGGCCGGGGTGAAGAGGACTTTGTTGTTCTCAATCACGGCTGTGCCGCCGCTGGAATTGCTCACCGAGAGAAGGGTGAGGGGGAAGCCCGCCCCACTGCTGTCGTTGGCCAGCACATCCACAGTGACCGCTGTCTCTTCCGGGGTTGTGGCGTTGTCTGGCTGGGGGATTGTGTCCGGCAGCAGAATCGGTGCACCGGCCACGTCGTTCTCGTAGCGGGCTACAGCAAAGTCGCTGGTGCTGCTGCCCTCCGTGCCGGTGACGCCCACTACAACGATTTTGCCGTCGGCCTGAATCAGCCCGGCGTTGGCCTGGTTGCCCGAGTCGCACTGATTGCTGCCACAGGTCTTGGTGAAGGGGGTTGTTACTGTGCCGCTGATGCCAAAACTGGCATCCAGGCTGCCCGCACCGGTGAAGCGGGCCAGGGAGAAGTCGTTTTCTATCGACACATTCTGCGTGTCGCCGCCGTTGGAGAAGGTATGCACGGCCATATCCGAAAAGCCGAAGACGACGATTTTGTCGTCGGCCTGGACCAGCAGCCCGCGGCCGTTGTCGTCATTGCCCCGGCTGTTGATGGCCGCGGTGATCTCGCCCCCCATCCCAAAGTTGGTGTCGAGTGCGCCGTTGCCGCTGAAGCGGGCCAGCCAGAAGTCGTCGTACTCACACTTTTTGCCGGACGAGTCGATGCAGTTGGCGCTGTTCTGATCGATGACCGATTTGGAACCTGCGGCCACAATCGAGCCGTCGGCCTGCCAGCCCACACCGTAGCCCGTGCTTACTTTGTTGCTAACCTTCACCCGGCCGCCGCTGCCGAAGATGCTGTCCAGCGAACCGTCGGGATTGTAGCGGGTCAGGGCAAATTGGCCGGATTTATATTCGCCTACCGCCGCGATCTCGCCGTCGGCGCGCACGGCAATGGCCTTGATCTCCTCGTTGCTCAGCCCGCCGGGTTCAAATTCCGCAGTGGCAAAGCCGTCGCTGTCGAAGCTCAGGTCCAGTGTGCCGTCGGCCAGGACCCGCACAAGGCCAAACTTCTTTGGCTCGCCCTGTTTGATAGAGCCGCCCACCAGAATCTTGCCGTCGGTCTGGATGGCAACGGATGTGCCCTCCGCCGCGCGGAAGTTGCCGCCCAGGCTGTCCGTACTCAGACTCAGCAGCCCGTCGCCAGCGAAGGAGGTGTCCAGAGAGCCGTCCGGGTTGTAGCGAGCCAGGGCGAAGTCCTGGTTGCTGGTTCCCGCCACGACAATTTTGCCGTCGGGCTGGATGGCGACCGCGTTGCCCCGGTCGCTGCCGCCCAAATCGGTGATGACCTGGCCGTCGTCGCTGAAGGAGGTATCCAACTCCCCACCGGGCAGATAGCGGGCCACCGCGAAATCGTTGTTGCTGGTTCCAACAACGACGAGTTTGCCGTCGGGCTGCTGGGCAACCCCATTGGCCCGGTCGCCGCCGCCCATATCGGTGATGACTCTGCCATCGGTGTCAAAGGTGGGGTCCAGATCGCCGTTGGCGTGGATGGCTGTGAGTTTGTCGCTCACAAAGGCCTCTACCTGTTCCGCTTGGGCTGCCGGCGCAAGCACCAGGACGAGTGCGGCCACCAGCATTACACACAGAGCCAGCGCCAGCCCGCCGAAGGTGTGGTATCGAAATCGGAAGATGGGGTGTTTCATATCTGTTCCTTTCACAGTTACGCTCACTGGCGAGGCGAAGGAAGCCAGTAGCGCTGCGCAAGATGAGCGCGAAACAAACGTATAGGAAGTGAGATGACCCTGGGACAACTCAGGTTGGCTATATCAGCAGGGGGGGCAATCAACGCTTTATGAGCGCTTAAGTGACACAACAAAGGGAATTCTATCTTATATCAGAAGCCTGTCCGGGCAAACTGTGAGCCGAGGGGCAGGGCAGCTATGCGCCGTCGTATAGCTGTCCTGCCCCTTTTCTGCTGCGTACTCTCTTGCCGTCTATCTACCGATTGATGCTCGGCAGATAGATCGTTGACTTCGCCTGCACGGCTACGGACGGCACATTCACTGGGCCTGAACCAGTCACATTGACACTTACCGGCGGCGGATTGGTGCCGCTCTGGCCGGGGGGCAGTGTTACCTGTAGGGTGTACTGACCCGCGGGCACATCGTTCAGCGTGTAGATACCGCTGACATTTGTGATAGCCGTGCGTGTGACTGACCCGCTGCGGTTGCCGTCGCTGAGCGTTACCTCCGCGCCAGCGACGCCCGGCTCGCCATTGTCCTGGCTGCCGTTGCCGTTCTTATCGTCATAGACCTGCCCTGTCACAGTCGCGCCTGTGGATGGAGCAGTGGCGGTGGCAGTCGCAGTTGCAGTCGCAGTTGCGATCGCAGTTGCGGTCGCAGTTGCGGTCGGTGTAGACGTACTGTTCGCTGTCGCGGTGGCCGTCGCCGTCGGCGTGGATGTGCTGTTCGCCGCTGTTGTCGCAGTGGCAGTCGGCGTGGGTGTGCTGTTCGCAACCTGTGTGGCTGTTGCTGTGGGCGTGTTCGTCGAACCGCCAGATGTGGTCGGCGTGGATGTAGGCGTATTGTCCGGTGTCTCCAGGAAAATCGCCTGGTGGAGCGTAAAGCTGCCGATCACAGTCACATCTTGGGGCATATAGTTCCAGATCGTCTCCCGATATTCACCTGTGAGGGTGATCAGATTCGGCTGGCGATCCACAGTGCCGATTAGCTGAAACTGCTGTTTTACGCCTGTCTTTCCTCCCACGTTCAGTACCAACTGCTCGGAGCGCAGGTCCAGCGTCGTGCCGTCGAATGTCCCTGTCAGCTTTGGTCCCACGGCCAGGGGTGTTGCTCCCGGCGCGGGTGTGCCGGGGAAGGGCGTCGGCCCAACCGGCGTGGCCTGGATGGTGTGGGCCTGAGAAAAGACCAGTGTATTGTCCAGGTCCACATAGGCGGTGATGTTCGTGCCGCTCTGTTGGATCAGCAGGCCCAGATCGATGCTGCCCAATTCAACGGGCATGGAATCGGTGTAGGCATTGCTGCTGCCCACAGATGTTGGCGTGGGTGTCGGCGTTTGCAGGTCGTCATCGCTGAGAGTTCCCGACAGCCCCCAGTGCAGCGCTACCTCCCCGGAAAAGCTGCCCTCTAAATCACCCTCCGCGGCGAGAAGCACCACCGGGGCGGGATTACTATCGACGCTCTCCGGGTTACGGTTGGATGGCCCGAAATTGGAAAGCACCAGGGCAAATCCAACCAGGAGAAATCCAACCACGAGGAGGCCGACGAGTATCGTTATAGGTAATGCGCGTTTTCGTTGCATGGCATCCTCGTGACTAAAAGTCAATCTTGACACATTCGGACAGGGTCGGTACTTCGTTCGGCACATCCCGGGAAACGTACGTGGCGCTGAACTTCAACACCAGATCGTTTAGCTGTTGCAGGTCCATATCAGCCAGACCGCCGCCGCCGCCGGAGAAGAGCTTCACCGTCCATTCGGTGCTGGCAATGCCTCGGCCTATCAACTCGGAATTCTGGAAGCCATTCGTTCCCGGTGGCGTTTCGCCGTTGACATTGGCCTGGAACTGGGCAAAGGCCTTTTCCGGGTTCTGCCCCTCCGACCATTCCAGCCCCAGCAGATAGGCCGGGGCCACCAGTCGATAGTCCAGAATACAGCCGCTGTTGGCCCGAATCTGCACCAGCCCGGATTGGGAGATGCGGATGGTGCGCCGCTGTAGACCCGTCTGGTCGCTCTCGATGTCCGCGGCCACACCCGTATTCGTATTGACAGGCTGCCCCACCGCGGCCATCTGTTGCAGCCACAGACCGCTGTAGCCTGGCCCGTAGACATTGGCAAAGATGCCGTTGTCCTGGATATTGGTGGGGAAACTGAAGACCAGCGCATCTTTGCCCCCGCTTTCCGGGTCGGCAATCGTATGTTCGGCCACCCAGGCCCGGAAGCGCTTGGTACGCTCGGCCTGGATTTCGGCTGGGGTGGTGAAGCCATCGGCCTTCAATACGTCGTCCGTCAGCCCTACCACATAGCGGGCCACAGAGATTTCGTAGTCGATGGGGTTCCGCGCCGAAGTCGGCTTCAGGCTGTTGACTTTCGTCGAGAGGTCGAGGAGGAACTGCTTCACATCCTCAGCCGTGCGGGCTTTGTAGATTTTGGAGATGGCGAAGCCGCTGGCCGACAGACGCACGGCGTACTCATACTCTGCCCGGCGTGCGGCCAGATAGGCGATGCGGGCCACCCGTTCCAGGGCCGCGGCGGTTTGCAGCCGGGCCGAGTCCCGCACGATGCGGTGGCTGGGGTCGTTGGCCGAGCTGTACTGGAGATAGGCCCGCTGCTTGCGCGCCTCCATCAGCAGATCGTCGCCCAGCATATCTTCAAATTCGGACTTCTTGCCCAGATAGGCCTGGTGGGCCACCTGCCAGTCCACGTAGCTTTCGCTGATGTCCAGGAGCAGACCGGCGATTTCCAGATGGTTTTGTACATTCTCGATATAGACGGACGCAGCGGTGGAGCTGGCCCCGGCTGCGGCTGCGGCCAGCCCGGCTGCGGCAGAGCCAGGTTTGGTAATTGTCCCACCGCCGGAACTGAGCGCAACTACCTCGGTAGCGTCGCTCACTGCATCGGCCACCTGAAAGGCCGTCTGAATCACACCGTCGGCGACCATCGTGGCACTTACCTTCACATTGGCCTCTTCGGAGTTCTTGATGCGCTGGGCCAGATTATCGATCTTCAGCTTAATCCCCGCCTCTTCCAGCCAGACGCCCCGCAGATCGTAGAGCGAGCGTTTGGCGTCGCCTTCCAGCACTTTGGGGTCGGTCATGCAGGTGTCAAAAGTCGAAGGCTGATTCTGGACGGTGGGCGCTTGAATGTCATTGAGGCAGATGTTCAGATATTCGATCTGCTCCTCGGCGCAGGTGAAGAAAGCAGCGTCGCTGACACCGCCGGGCGATGGCTTTGTACAGCCGAATGTTGCATAGATTTCGTTGTCCACGCCGCCACGCACCGCATCGACGTCATCGACCAGCTTTTGCTGGGTATTGTCAAAGGCCAGTTTCGTGGTATAGGCAATCTTTTGCAGGTTCTTGGCCTCTTCGGCCAGGGCAAAGGCGTCTTCCAACAGACCCGTCTCACCGCTGCTGGCCGGTTTGGAATAGGGCCGGGCCGGGACGAGGGTGACATTGAAGCCAAAGATGTTGCGGTTTTCGGCCAGGTTGCGGGCCGCGTCCCGGGTCTTGAGCATATTCAGGGCCATCTCGGCCACCAGCAGCCCGTCCGGGCGTTTGCCCTGGGCACAGCCCTGGCCCTTGGGCGCGCCCGCGCCAATGCCTGCCATACCGATCAGTTTGATGTGGCCTTCGGCCAGGGTCGCCCGATAGGTATTGCCAGCGTTGACCTGGGCCTGCTGGGCCAGGGCCTGCTGCTCTGGCTTCGGCTTGCTTTCCGGGTTGTCCACGTCGCCCAGATAGCTCTGGCGGATGGCGATGTGATGCTGGGCCGTCTCTTTGCTGGCCGACGCCTCCACCAGCAGGGACCACTCGGTCTGGGTGAAGAAGTCGGAGACCAGACAGCCGCTGCCCAGGGGTCTGTCCAGAGCCTCGGCAATCCCCGCCTCGACCAGTTCGTACTGGTTTTCCGCGGCGCGCAGCTTGGCGATCTCCTGGCGCACAAAGTCCTCGCCCCCTTTGAAGTCACCGCTAAAGGCCACTTCCAGGGCGTCGACCACAAACTGCTGGCCGAAGATCATACGGATGTTGGCCGCCTCGCGCACGCTCTGGCGCAGCCGGGCCTTGAAATCACACCAGTCCACCACCGGCGGCAGCACCTGCCCGCTCTTGGCCGGGTCGGGCGGATTGGGTTCTTCTTTGCTTGTGCCCTCGCCGCACAGACTTGTGGTGTAGTTGATGCCGTCGGTGACGGAGTTCTCCCGAAAACGGCTCTCCGGCGCATAGACGGCCAGAAAAGCGTAGAGGTCCCGGGCCTGGCGCAGTTCCGTATCGGCCTTGTCAATGCGGCTCTGTATTGTCGTCACAGTGCCCAATGTGTCCGTGTAGGGCGAGGAAGCCAGACCCGCTTTGTAGTCGAACTGCTGTACCAGTGTCAGATAGTCTGGTTTGTTGTTGTAGGGCGAGATCGACTCGCGGAATTCCAGGTTCGGTTTGAGCAGGGCGTAGGCCTTGCGTTCCAGTTTGATGAAATCTTCGTAGATCAGCGCGCCCGCGGTCGGCAAGCTGGGGTTGACCACGTGGGTCGAGTTCGTTGGCTGGTCACTGGGCGCAATGGCGGTAAAGCCGCCAGGGACAGCCGCCTCTGGTTCCGGGGCCGCCGTACTTGCGCCCAGCAGCAGAGGGATGACCAGACAAACGGCCAACACCAGTTGCCCCAAATGCAAACGTTTAATGTGGGCAGGGGATAAGCCGGCCCAGTTAATTGGGTTCGGTTTCATTATGCCCCCTATTGGCCCGAATTCTTCTGGTCAACGGCTTCTGAAGTCGTGTCATGTGGTTGAGTCTGCGCATCTGCTCCTGCAGCAGATGTTGCTGCCGCCGCATTGACCCAATTCACCATGTTGTTGTGGAAACAGATCAGATCGACAGAAATGGGAGGATTTGGGGTCTGCCCATGAACCTTATTGTAGAATTCAATCACCCAATTTCCCTGCTGGTTTACATAGGTGGAACGTCCCCACGGCCCATACCCGATTTCATCGATATCCATATTCACGAACCATCCGCCCACGGTACAAGAATACGTGGCAGCCTTGATGCCCGTATCAATATCGGTGTTGTTCAGCGTCTGTTGTTGATATCTCTTGATCAGTACCGGTCTTACACCTGAGACATTCATCGTACCGGCCACATTAAGTCCGTAGACTTCTAACCCGGTCGTGTCGTTGAGGTGCATAATGTATTGGTTCTTGTCCGCACCTACCCACGAAAATCCTTTTGGTCCAAAGAAGCGCAACACATCACCATTTGTGAACTGATCCGATGTCGTGTCGATCTGGTGTTTGGTGTCGTTGAAAGAGAGCGGGCCGATGTGGGTTAGATTTTGGACAGTCGCACCGTTTGACAGTGTGCCTGCGGTTGTCGCTTCCTGCGCACTGGTGGCCAAAATCGCCCAGGGAACCGGGTGGATGCGCTGGCGGGGGAGCAACTCCGGCTTGGGGTCCTCCACTGTGTCATCCACTGTGATGCCCACAAAGATGGCGGCATTGTCCACAAAGATATTCGTGTCCAGAGATGTCAACGATCCCATCAGCACATTGAAAAGACCGTCCCGCACAGCGACTGCCGGGAACTCTTCTGTGTGCAACGCGGCGACGTTCGTCGCTTCCACATCCTTCCACAGTTTGAGGGTGATCTTATGCGTGCCACCCATCGGGTCGCCGTTGCTATCGCGCAGAAATCCCTGGTAGTTGAAAGTGGACGGAATGGTGATAGCGGGCGCATCCTCCGCGGCGGGCCGGGACTCATCCCCCGCAGCCCAGAGTCGTCCGCTGCCCAGTGACATAAAGCCATAGAGGGCCAGGCCCGCAATGGCGAGAAAACCGACCCATTGGGCCAACTGTTGGAAGCGTTTGATTAGCATTGTCATTCTCTCCTTAAAAGTGTGCGGAATGGAGTCTACACGCCGGACAGGACGGACGAAGGGTATAAGTTCCGGGTTCTGTAGCAATTCTGGGTATCTGACACAGCATAGAGCGGCAGCGCTTCACAGACGCTTCACCAGCGCTTCATCTCCGTTTCAAAAGCGCCGATTGTCAGGAAAAGAGGCCCTTTTGTAATACATTCTCTACTCTGGACGTGTTACAATGTGCGAAAAGGATGCAGCAAAAGAAAGGGATGGTCGTCAACCGACAGGCAACAACGCAAACCAATGGCTCCTACACTTCAACTCAACTTGCTCGGTACGCTGGAACTGGCCCTGGATGGTCAGCCGCTGCTTGCCCTGCGCAGCCAGAAAGCCATCGCTCTCCTCGTCTATCTGGCCTGCAACCCCGGCCCCCAGCGTCGGGAATTCCTGGCCGATCTGTTCTGGGACGCCAGCTCCACCGCCCAATCCCTCTCCAATCTGCGCACTGTCCTCTCCCGTTTGCGCCCCTACACCGACGACTATCTGCTCATCACCCCCGAAACCATCGCCATCGCACCCGATTGCGACCTGCACACCGATGTGGCCGTCCTCGAAAAAGAACTGAGCCTGACCCCAGAACATCTCTCGGCTGGCAGCGCATTCCAATTGGCTGAAGCTTTGGGCCTCTATCGGGGGGACTTTCTGACCGGATTTTACCTGCGCGATGCTTCTGGCTTTGAGCAGTGGACTATTGTCGAGCGGGAGCGTCTGCGCTTTTTGATCACCCAGAGCTACCGGCGTCTGGTCGCCTATTATCTGCAAAAGGCCGACTATCCGGCAGGCATTCACGCAGCCAGGGCCTGGCTGGGGCTGGACCCCACAGACGAAGAGGCCCACGCCCAACTGATCCGCCTGTTGGCCTACAGTGGCCAGCGCAGCGCAGCCCTGACCCAATTTGAGAATTGCCGCCAGATTTTGCAGGCCGAGCTGGACATCGAGCCGAGCGACGAGTTGCAGACCCTGCACCGCCAGATCAGCGCGGGCGACATCCCCGCCCCCGCACTCACCAGTGTGGAAACCCGGCCCTCCCCTTCCATCCGCCACAGCGCACCCGTTCGCCTACCCCCCCGCTTGACCTCCTTTGTGGGCCGGGAAGAGGACGTGGCCGCGATCTGTGCCCGATTTGCCCAACCGGATCGACGGCTGATCACGCTGGTGGGCGAAGGGGGGGTGGGCAAATCTTCCCTGGCCCTGGGCGTGGGCGAGGCGATCCTCAGCGAGGCAAAGCTGGGCGAAACAACCCGCGACAACTGGTCGGATGGGGTCTGTTTTGTCTCTTTGGCCGAAGTGGAAGCCTCGCCTGAGGTTACCCTGCCCCATCGGCTGGCAACTGCCCTGGCCCAGGCCGTCGGGTTGCTCTTTTCCACAAGCCCAGGCGCGACGGAACCCGCCCGGCAGCTATTCGATTTCCTGCGCGATCGCTCCCTGCTGCTGATTCTGGACAACTTCGAGCATCTGATCGCTGGCACATCTTTTGTCACCGAACTGCGCCGGGCCGCGCCGGGTTGCCGGTTGCTGATCACCGCCCGGCAACCCCTGCAAATCGAGGGCGAATCGGTCGTGCGGCTGGTGGGGCTGCCCGTTCCCCCGCAGAACGCGGCCCTGCCCCTGCCGGATGCGGCCTACGCCAGCGTCGCCCTCTTTGTCGAACGGGCCAGGCAAAGGCTCCACACCTTTGCCCTCTCCTCTGATGACCGCCAGGCCCTGGGCCATCTCTGCCGATTGGTGGCGGGCAATGCCCTGGCCCTGGAACTGGCCGCGGCCTGGGTCGAGCATTACAGTCTGCCCGAAATGACGGCCCTTCTGGAAGCCAATATACTGGATTTTCTGCACAGTCCCCGGCCCGGTGCCAACGAACGCCACCGCAGCCTGCGCCGGGTGATGGAGACTTCCTGGGGTCTGCTCACCCGGGAGCAGCAGGAAACCCTGGCCCAGCTATCGCTTTTCCGGGGCAGCTTTCAGCGGGACGCAGCCCTGACCGTAACCGGCAGCAGATTGGCCCAGCTTGCGGAATTGGTCAATAGCTCTCTGGTGCAGCAGCGGGGGCCGGGCCGCTACGAACTTCACGAAATGGTCCACCAGTTCTCCGCCGAGAAGTTGGACCTCTGGCCCGATGGGGGGGAAGCGAGCGCAGAACGCTACGCCCGTTATTATCTGGCTCTGGTGGGCCGGGTGGAACGCACGCCAAAACAGATCGGGCAGATCAGCCAGGAGCTTGCCAACGTGCGCCAGGCCTGGAGCTGGGCGGTGGAAAAGCGGAATGTGGCCGGGTTGGCCGGGGCCAGTAGCGGGCTGTGGAACTTCTATCTGCGCAAAGGGCTGTTTCAGGAGGCGGAGGAGGCCTTTGGCCGGGCCATCGACGCTGTACTCGCCACAACGACCGACACAGTGGGCCGACGCCGCGCCCTGGCCTCTCTGCGCGTGGCCCAGGCCGTCTTTCTCAACATCCGCAGCCACTTCACCGAAGCCATTGCCGTGGCCGAGGAGGCCATTGGCTACGGCTTGCAGGAGGAGAACGAGGCCATCATCGCCCAGGGCTATCTCCAGTGGGGCACGGCTCTCTACCGACAGGGCCGCTACAGCGATGCGGTGAAGCGCTTTCAGATGGCACTGGTGGCTGCCGAGGATGCGGGACTGGCGGGCGATCAGGCCGATATTCTGCGCCAATTGGGTGTTGCCTGGATGGAACAGGGCGACTTTGCCCAGGCCCAGGGCTGCGGCGAAGAGGCCCTGGCCCTCTATCGGCGCACGGGCAACCGGCTGGGCGAAGGCAATACGCTGACGGATATTGGCTGGATGAACCAGCGCCAACAGAAATTTGAAGAGGCCCGGACCTATTTGGAGGAGGCCCAGCGGGTCCACGAAAGCATCGACAACCGCCACGGCGTCACCATCGCGCTGCTCAATCTGGGCATTGTGCGCCAAATGTTGGGCAAATTTTCATCTGCCTACGACGCCTATCAACAGCTTCTTCAACATTTGAGCGATCAGCCGGACCGCTATCACCATTCACTGGTCAACCACAGCCTGGGCGTGCTTCTCACCCGCATGGGGGACTACCCGACAGCCCGCCGCCATCTGATGACAGCCCTGGAGATCGACCGTTCCACCGGGGATCGGGGCGGGCTGGCCTGGTCCTACAACGCGCTGGGAATGATCCACAACCATCTGGGCGACCCCAAAACCGGGCTGGCCTATCACAAACAGGCCCTGGAGATCGGCCAGGAGCAGGGCGCGGCCACGGTGGAAGGGATTGCCTGGCTGGGCATCGGCCAGGATTTGCAGGCGTTGGGCCAATGGGCACAGGCCCAGTCGGCGTATGAGAATGCGATTGTTGTCCAATCAAAACTGGCCCAGAATATCCGGGTGATCGAAAGCCGGGGGGGGCTGTCCCGCTGTCTGCTGGCCCTGGACACACCCGCCCCGGCCCTGGAACAGGTGGAGCAGATATTGGACTATCTGGCTACCCAGCCCCTGTTGGGCGCGGCCCAGCCCGCTCTGGTCTACTGGAACTGCTACACTGTTCTGCGTGCCCTGGAAGATGACCGTGCGCCTGCGCTCCTGGCTCAGGCCTTTGAATTTGTGCAGCGGCAGGCTGCCCGCATCCAGGACGAGCACCTGCGCCATTCCTATCTCCACGAACTGCCCCCCCACCCGGCCATCCTGCACGAAGTAGAATCCCTGCGCCTGTCGCCCCGCTTTTCTGGAATTGGGGTCAGCGCCCCCAAAACTGGCTACAAACGGTAAGAATTATTCTTGCTGTCCCCACTGCTTTTTGGTAAAGTCCATTCCAGCCACACATCGCTTTGTAATGGGTCTAGCGACGCTGGCTGAGTGCGCCGAGTCTTCGAGGCGTGTATCGAAGCCAAGGAGCGGGTTCGCTGGCCATTCAAGACGATACCCGCTACGACACCCGCTTGGTTTCGATACGTCCTCCGCGGACGCAGAATCCAACGGATTCTGATGGCTACTCAACCGGCGCTGGTCACCTGGCGCTGACAATACGCCCATTCCCCATTCCGCAATCAGAAAGGACGCCCCACCCAATGCTTCCCATCGAATCGGTTCGCCGTGTGCTGGATGCTGCCCTGACCAACGGCGGCGACCTGGCCGAACTCTATCTGGAGAACAATGAACAGCTTTCCCTGGGCCTGGACGAGGGACGGCTGGAGCAGGCGACCCAGGGCAACGACATCGGCGGCGGCGTGCGCGTCTTCTACGGCGACACCGCTGCCTATGCCTACACCGACGACCTGAGCGAAGAGGCGCTGATCGGCGCGGCCAAAGCCGCGGCTGCCGCGGCCCGCAGCACAAATGCGCCCCGGATTGTCGTCGATCTGGAGAAACGCATCCCCGCCAGCCATTCCCCCATCCAGCGGGCCTACGACGGCATGAGCACCGGCGACAAAGCCGCCATCCTGCGCCAAATGGACGCCGCTGCCCGGGGCTATAGCCCCCAGATTGTCAGCGTCCAGGCCAGCTACACCCAGACCAGCCGCCGGGTCTGGATTTACAACTCCGACGGGGTGTGGGCGGAGGATGACCGGGAGATTCTGGAATTTGGCACGACCGTCGCGGCCCGGCGGGGCGAGACCAGCCAGTCCATCCGTACGGGCATCGGCGGACAGATCGGCCTGGAATTTCTCGACCACAACGACCCGGTGGCCCTGGCCGGGGACGCGGCCGAATCCGCGGTTCTGATGCTGGACGCCCGGCCCGCGCCCGCGGGGGAAATGCCGGTGGTCATCAACAACGGCTGGGGCGGCGTCCTCTTCCACGAAGCCTGCGGCCACTGTATGGAGGCGGATTTCATCACCAAAGGCGCGTCGGCCTATGCCGGGCTGGTGGGCCAGCGGGTGGGGCCGAATTTCCTGACTGCGGTGGACGATGGCACAATTCCGGGCCGTCGGGGTTCCCTGCGCTTCGACGACGAAGGCACGCCTACCCAAAAGACAGTCCTCATCGAAAACGGCATTCTGCGCGAGTATATGTGGGATTTGACCGAAGCCCGCCGCGCGGGCCGGGCCTCCACGGGCAATGGCCGCCGCCAGAGCTTTCGGGATATGCCTATGCCCCGGATGACGAATACGTACATCGGGGCTGGCCCCCACGACCCGGAGGAGATTATCCGCTCGGTTAAAAAGGGCATCTATGCCAAGAAGCTGGGCGGTGGACAGGTGGAGATTGGCAGGGGCGACTACGTTTTTACGATTACCGAAGGCTGGTTGATCGAAGACGGTAAACTGACCGCGCCGGTCAAAGGGGCCACTCTCGTCGGCAACGGCCCGGAGACCCTGCGCCAGATCGATATGATCGGCACAGATATGGCTCTGGACCCAGGCCGGGGGATGTGCGGCAAAGGCCAATGGGCACGGGTCAGCGTGGGCCAGCCGACAGTGCGGGTGCCCCGGTTGACCGTCGGGGGGACGGAATAGGAGACAGTAGACGGCAGACGGCAGACGACGGACGAACTGTCAAGTCCTGAAATATGTTGACAGAGAAATGGTGGATAAAAACAGAATAGAAACGGATAGCAGAGCATCTTTACGCCGGGAAGACGGTGGTTTTGGTGGCAGGCCGACGACGCAGAAAGGCTTGG
>JAUIHI010000035.1 GCA_030432295.1 Anaerolineae bacterium
ACCAGCCGGGTGACCAGTGATTTCATTGCCGATTGCCTGCTCGACTGCTGGCAACAGATTCATCAGGACTTTCCTGAAGTGCAAACACTCCTGCTTCTACAGGATAATGGCCCAGAAAATCATAGCCGACGCACACAGTTTATGCAGCGTATGGTTCAGGTGGCTGACCATTGCCAACTTTCGATTCAGCTTGCCTATTATCCTCCCTATCACAGCAAGTACAATCCTGTCGAACGCTTTTGGGGCATTCTGGAAAAACATTGGAATGGCGCTCTGCTTGATTCGATTCCCACTGCACTCAATTTCTCCCGTACTGTCACCTGGAACCAGCAACATCCTGTCGTCAAGTTGGTACGCACGGTTTACCACAAGGGCGTTCGTCTTACCGCAAAAGCCATGGCTTTCCTTGAACTGCGCTTCGAACGTTTCCCTGGCTTGGAAAAATACTTTGTCCTGATCCGCCCTCAGCCCCAGACTCTTTCTGGGTAATTATTTCTACGAAGAAGCCTAACATGTTATTCATGACTTCGGCAGGTTCAGATTGTACTCTAAATGCTGCCAGTTCATCGAAGCAAAAAACTGGGGCCATCTCTCCGCATATTCGGTGCCGTAGCGTTCCGTTAACTCCACGATCTGATCTCTAGGCTTCGTTGACTGGGGGACCAGGGGTGCCGTAATATCAACATCAACCCTTCCATCAGAATTGAAGTGTGTATAGACCGGTACGAAAGTCGCTCTCGTCGTAACAGCTAACTCCGCTGCACCAATCTGAAATGGGCGATGCCGACCCCAAAAAGGAATATCAATGGCCTGATTGCCCTGCCTGCCATCCGCTGCCAGCATGACCACGCCACCTCTGCGTAGAATTTGTTGGGCATTCCAGAGCATTATGGATCGGTTCAGGGTTCCAACGCGGCGGGCTCCACTTATCCATCCTGTTTCATATCCGTTTTGCTTGCTTATCTCTAATAGCTCGGCCATAATCCGCCCAACATGGGGAATAGCCAGCACGGTCCCTTGGGGGGACAGCGGGCGTTCCAGTAAAGCGTTATACGGATCAGCAATCCTGAACCATCTATTTGGAATCCCAATGTGCATTATCGCATATCGACGCCAGTCTAGCCATGTATTTGCAAGAAGATTAGTGGTTATGATCTGACCACGGTTCTCCTCAACTCCCAGTTCTTGACACCACTGCTCAAGCACTTCCTGTTGCCTGATGAAGCGCCTTCGGAAAGAAGGCTGTGCAATGAGAAGGCGTTGAAGTCTTACACCCATGATATATCGATATCCACGCCAGACCGGACCGGTTGTAAAGAACTGGTCTCTCAGTTTTCCACGAAACGAGCGCGCTTGTTTCCGAGTTGGGCGGGCCAGCGGTGATGAGTCGGAGCCATTGACAGGGGCTTCTCGGATTTCCGGCCTTGCCATCAGCAACTGTGCCAAATGGCTCGCCGTGGGATCATGGAAAAATTCCGTTACTATGATTTTGCCCGTCGCTTCCTCTACCAAGAGTAACATCCGTAGCGCGATCAGCGAATCGCCACCCAACGCAAAGAAATCGTCATCTGGTTGTACCGTCTCCAGGCTCAGCATCTCGGCGAACAGGGCGGTCAGCGCCTGTTCCAGCAATGCAGGATCATCACCGGCTGTTCGCAGCAACGCCACCCCTGGCGTCTCCATCTGATGGCCTTCGGTCAAGTATTTCTCCCGATTGGCAGCCCGCCCGATCTTGGCATCGGATTGCACCACCCAGCCCTTGGGTACAAAACGGATATCAGCCAGTGTCACGTCCAGCCGATCCTGCACCCTGCGCGTGATTCCGGCTCGCCAGTCGGCAAGTTGTCCCTCCGATTCATCGAAGCGGGTCTCGCACACCAACACCGGCCGCTCGGTGCCGAGCGCTTCGTCCCGTAGACTGAAAGCCACCGCTAAACGTCCACTCCGTCCCAGCAGATTTGTAGCGAGCTCCTCAATGGCTTGGGGCTGGATATTCTGCCCACCTACGATGATCAGATCGTCCTTGCGTCCCAGGATGAAAAGCTCACCATCGACTAAATAACCTAAATCGCCACTACAATACCAATCCTCGTGCATTGCCTGGGCAGAAAGGTCTGGACGCCGATAATAGCCTGAAAAGCATTGATCCGAACGGATTAGTACTTCACCGACGACGCGCTCGGACACGGAACGCCGTTCATTATCGACAACTTTTACCTCCACACCCAGGAAAGGCAGTCCGCAGCCAACAACGGCCCGACAATCGCAACTCCCTTCTGAAACTGGTTCGGCAAAGCCATTCCCGCGTAGTCGCTCGTGGGCCACCCAATCTACCCGGATCGAGTGTCCAAAAGCGCTGGCCGAAATACCACACACTTGCTCTGCCATCCCATAAATGCTGCACAGTGCCTTTTCTTTGAGGCCACATCGCCCGAAACGCCCATAGAAAACTTGTAGACTTTCCTGCGTGATTAATTCTGCCGCAACAATGATGGTATGGAGGCTTTCCAGGTTGTATTCCTCAGGTTGAGGATGTGAGATACGACGCGCCATGAAATTCAGAGCAAAATTGGGCAGAAACGTGGTGCCTCCTCGGTAAACTGTGACTGCTATCCATAGCAATTCGGGGCGAGCAACCCAGTCAGTCGGCTTGATATGAACCGATAGCCTCCCCATTACCAGTGAGACCAAGAGGCAAAATACCAGTCCGGCGTCATGGCTGAAAGGCATACAGCCCACAACGGATCCAGCCTTCTGGTATCTAGCATCAATCGTGCGCTTGATATTCAGCATAACCGCTTTTTGAGACAAAACGGCTAATTTAGGTACCCCCGTCGTCCCGCTCGTCAGTTGCAGATAGAGCGCCTCGTCATCATCTCGGTCATACACAGAAAACCCCTGCGGCGGCATTTCACTCTCTCCTAGACCGAACGCATGAACCTGACAGTTCAGCCCGGCCAGCCGTTCTTGCGCTAACTCCGTCACGGCTGGTGTAGCAAAAACAGCAGCCGCTTCCGTATGCCGGATCAGTACCTCCAGTTGATCGAGATAAGTATCCAGCGCCTTAGGCCGCGGATAGGGTAAAATGACTGGCACGACCCCGAAAGCGATTGCCCCGAGAAAGCCTGTTACCAGGTAGTAGCTGTGGTCCAACGCCAACAGCACGACATTACCTGGCTGCACACCTTGCTCGCTCCAGGCCCAGGCGGTCTTTCGTATATCAGCATAGACCTCGCCAAATGTAGCGACAGTCTGTTCCTGGCCCTCGGCATTGAGAAATATCAAAGCGCGCTGATCAGGGCGTTCGTTAGCGTGACATTGAATCGCCGCCATCAACGACGAATGTTCTGCGGATCGCTGCTGAGCTTCGTTCAAACCAAGACTCCTATCTTGTCGTCTTTGTTCTGCCGCCCGGTCTCCCGCATCTGCGCCTCCCATGATTGGGCATACCGCCCGCCCAGCGCCACCAATTCGGTGTGACTGCCGGACTCGATGATGCGCCCCCCCACCATCACGTGGATGATGTCGGCCTGCATGGCAGTGGTGAAACGATGAGTGATGATCAAGGCCGTGCGCCCGGTCACCAGATCCTGGAAGCGGCCCATCCAGGCATTTTCGGCCCAACTATCCATAGCGCTGGTCGGCTCGTCCAGGATCACCAGGTCGGCTTTGCGCACGAAGGCCCGGGCTAGGGCCACCCGTTGCCATTCGCCCACGCTCAACTCGGTGTAACCAAACCATTTGCCCAGGATGGTCTCGTAGCCGTTGGGCAGTTTGTCGATGGTCTCGTGGGCGCCGCCAGCCAGGGCCGCGGCTTTAATCTGGGCTTGGGTGGGTTGATTGACCATATCGCCAAAGCGGATGTTGTCCGCCGCGCTGTTGTGGTAGGGGTAAGGCTGCTGAAAAAGGACGGTGATACGTTGTCGCAGGGCCGTTTGGGTCAGATCCCGCAGATCCACTCCGTCCCAGGCGATCCGCCTCTGCTGGGGGTCGTAAAAACGGCAAAGCAGTTTGAGCATGGTGCTCTTGCCCGCTCCGTTTTCGCCGACGATGGCGACGATTTGGCCTGCGGGGATCGCCAGGTTGAATCCCTCCAGTGCCATCTTGTCGCTGTCGGGATAGCTGAAGGTCACATTCTCGATCTGGATGCCGTGGGCCAGACCCGGCGTCAGGCTGACCGGTTCAGCCGGATCAACGAGCAGGGGTTTTAGGTCGAGGAAGGCGAAAAGGTCTTCCAAGAATAGCAGGTTGCGGTAGATGTCGCTCACGCCGGTCAGTTGATTGCGCATCAACTGTTGACCCTGATTCATGGCAGCCCAGAACATGGCCAGGTCGCCCAGGTTGAAAAGGCCCTGCAACGCCCGCCAGGCCATCCAGCCCAAGGCCAGGGCCAAGGTGAGTAGCCCCATGAGACCCGCTCCAATTTGGGCCACCATTTGCTCTTTGGCCAGACTCAGTCGCTCGCTCCGCAATGTGGCCCGCAGTTGGCTGTAGGCATGCTTGAAGTGCTCGCCCAATCCAAAGATGCGAATCTCGGCTGCTGGGCGCTCAGTCACCAGATTATTGTGATAATAGTTGAAGCAGCGTTGGTTCATTGTGTTAGCCAATTGCCAGCGATGAAAGGCCACAGTTGTGCGCAAGGCTACCCACAATGCGGACGCAGTACCAGCCAGCAGAGGACAGACTGTAACGTCGCCGTATCCCCTTTGCTGTCGATGACAGCTACCAGGGCGTTGATCACAGAGCGGGTCAGATAAACTGTGAAAACCGGCAGGAGTCCTTGAATCAGGAGGCCAGGGTCCAGCCCGACGCGGCCACCCAGACCAGCCGCAAAGTGCGCGGTAACATAGCATAGCTGTTCCAATTGGCTGCGTGGCGTGAGCAATTTTTCTGCTTTGTGCTGTTCACGCCTTACCTGCCTGCTACATCTTTTAAAGACATAAACTTGGCTAACGCTTCCCTGTTCCTAAGTGACAGTTATCCATTTTTTCTTCGCGCCCGCCGCCGATCCAGCGTCGCCTTCAGCGCGTAGGCAAAGGCTCGCTTAGCCTCCTGACCCCCGCGCAGGCTCATGTTGCTGTCGTGGACCCGCCGCCGCATCACCACATCCGGGAGAATCCGCTCGCGCATCTGTTGATCCCGCGCCAGGGCATACCAATCCGAAAAGTCTGCAAAGCCCCTCTGTTGCTGAAAAAAGCCTACTTGCAGAAAGGAAATGCGCCGAGCCAGTAGTGTCCCATGGAGAATACCTGGACGGGGCTGGGAAGTATCCACCCAACCGGCCCGTTGTGGTGTGGGAATATCCGGGCTGTAGAATTGCTCCACGTGGCCGTAGACAAAATCCAGGGATGGCTCTTGGGCAAATGCGGTCATTTGCACAGCCAATTTGTCGGGTGTCCAGAGATCGTCGGCATCCAGAAAGGCAAGGAAGTCACCGGTGCTGTGACGAATGCCTCGATTGCGAGCGGCGTTGCTGCCTGCATTTGATTGGTAAATATAACGCACTGCGGGAAAACTTTGCGCCACAGCAGCGCTCTTGTCCGTCGAGCCGTCGTCGACGACGATGACTTCGGTAGGCGCCAGCGTCTGCTGGAGTACGCTTTCAATGGTCTGGGCCAGATAGCGTTCGCCGTTGTAGACAGGAATAATGACGCTAATGGAGTCATTCATTTTTCTACTCAAAAGTCCTCAAACCAATCCCACGCACGTGCATCAATAGCGATTTTCTGAAAAGCTACAATACGAAATTCCGGTACGCTCGCCATACGGCGCACGCGTACGCCAGGGTCCTTGCGCAGGGTTTCGGTTGGCGGCAATCGCTGATAGGAAGGAATACGCCCCAAATAACCGATAAATTTGGCAATGGAGGGCAGTTGAATATCGTCAAAGATGACAATCCCGCCGACCGGCAGCAACCGGTTAATATAATAAAATTCGACCAGTGTCTGCTCGAAGCTGTGCCAGCCGTCCACAAAAACCAGATCAACTATCTCTCCTGCAGCAGCCAACCGGGGTAGATAGTATTCCGACGGTTCTTCCCAGAGGATGTAGGAATCAGCAAAACCAGCCCGAGTCAGATTCCAGACGCCGAGTGAATTCCATTCCGTGTGTTGATTCGGGTCAACAATGTCATAGTGAACTTTTCCCAGTGATGCAAGTGCTTCGGCAATGGCTACGGAGGAGATACCTTGTGCCATGCCGATTTCCAATACACGACCAGGAGGATTGGCCGCAATCCAAGCCTGCAACAGCCGACATTCCAAGTCAGGCAAATGGGAATGCAGACGGTGGATCTGATCGTCAGGGCCAATGAACTGTTGAGTACGAAAAATATCTTCAAGTACAGGATTCATAGCTGTCGTCTGCGACGAAGTGAGTTACGTAGCGTGTCCATTGTGTCAGAGGGCAGAGATGCGCGGGTCAGGTTTGTCTGATGGATACGTTTGCGCACAAGCACCTCATCGACTACCCCGATTGGAATCCCTTTTTCCTTGACCCGGAACAGCCAATCCGTGTCTTCCGCCAGTCGCATTTTTTCTGCAAAGCACCCCACACTATCGAAAACATTGCGCCGGCATAGGAGGGTACTCGGCAGCAGACCTGGCGGTCGGCTTTCCCAATAGGCACGGTTGAGGCCAAAAATCCACGAAGCACCTTCGCTTAGAAAGACTTCCATCCGGGTAGCCACGACGCCGACTGATGGATGAAAGTGCAAATAGTCAATTTGTTTCTGCAACTTGCCCGGCAGCCATATATCGTCGGCGTCAAGAAAGCCAATCAACTCCCCGTCGCCCAGTTCAAGCCCTCGGTTGCGGGCAGCGGCTGGCCCTTGATTCTCCTGATAGATGTAATGAACCCTGTCCCCATAGGTTGAAACCAGCCCGGCAGTTCCATCGGTGGAGCCGTCATCTATCACAAATATTTTCAATGGAGTATAGTTCTGGGCAAAGATGCTTTCAAGCGTTTCAGCCAGAAATTTTTCGCCATTATAGACTGGAATAATGACACTAATCAGCGCTGTTGCTGTCATCGGTTTCTTCTCGGAATGTTCACGCACTATCGGCAATCAGGTCACAAATCACGCGGGGAATTCCAGACAGATCGCTGCCCAGATTGATCTGGTAGCAGGGCAGACGACGCACCGCTTCCGCCATTTGATTCACCTCGCTTTGGGCCGCGCCTGGCTGGTAGACCAGTGTACTGGTGGCAAAATCGCGCAGCACAGCCATACGCGAAACAGGTGATAAGGCTGTTTCCAGCTTGCCAGTAATGTTTGCCAGCAAAAGGGCGCGCAGCGGCAAACGAAGGGCCATCTGTTGGGGTGCAATTTCGTACACGTGGACGAGCAACTTCTCCTTATTCAATTGGTTCCCATTTCGGACTGCGGATGTTAAATGGGGGAAGCGTTCCATCTGTGGGGGGTGCAATTTGGCCGAGTCGTAAATGGCGTATGCGCAGGGTTCAACCCCCAGTTCCAGGAGACAGCGGTCATCAGAAATGAAGAATAGGCCAGCTTCCAAACAGGCCAGAGTTGTGGTCGATTTGCCTGCACCCGTCTTGCCCAGCAATAGTACAGCGCCTTTTTTCGTGCCCACCGCACCGGCGTGGATCATCGGCAGATTCCGCTCCCGCAGCCACCAATGCAACAGTACCTTCAGCGGCGCGGCCCGCTCGTAGACCTGCAAAGATTCGACACTATTGATCCAATAAATTCCCAGGTTTCGCTCCCTGTCGAGGATGCTGACCGCTCTTGCATCGGTTTGGGTGGCCGTAAGAATGCGCTCGTTGCTGCACCCCGCTATTTCGCCACGCAGGCCAATTTGATCGGGGGGCCACGAATGGACCGGTGGCTGAACACCGGTCACTTCGCTTTCCCACAAATAAATTGTCAGGTCCGGTGGGGCCTCATTTGGAATGGCGAGATGAGCCAGTGCTTTTGTTAATAGCGGGGGGAGTGCTGGGCCTGCAAAATACAAACGGACCCGATAACCAGCAATCTGATAGCTATATGCAACAGTTTTGCACCGGGACGCGGCCGTCTGGTACGCCGCGTGAAAACTATCAAAGACCGTCAAAGGGTCCAAATTTTCAGCAACCAGTTGTCTGGCAGAGGAAATCATAGGGGGTCTACGGCCTGCGCGCGGGCCAGCCCTGCGTGTCCACCTCGTGGATGGGGTCGAGCAGGAGCAGGTCTTGCATATCTGTATATTCTTCGAGGAGGGGCGGGGTGAAGGGCAGCGGTGGCCCATCGATAGCAGCCAAAACCGATTGGGAAGTCCCCTCGTCAGTCTTGGCAATCAAATCGGCCTGAATGAGTTGGTCTAGAAAAGCACGGACGGAGGATTCGATTTCGGCTGAATCGTCTGTGTAGTGCTGGCAAACAGCCTCGACGATCTGCGCTGTCGAAGCTGTTTCCAGCAATTGCCAGATGAAATTGGCGGTCGTGCGCAGGCTGTAATATGTGCCGTCATCAAAATCGATGACGATGGTTTCGTCATCGATGGTTTCGTGAACCACGCGCGGGGCTTGAATGCGGAAGGCCATATCGTTTCGATCCTTGAGGGTGAATGGTGCCAGCAATCTCAGGTCGGTTCACAGTATAGCGAAAGCAGGAGTAACAATCAAAAATCGCTTTTGCTGATTTGACTGTCCTTTTACACTGCTTCCAGAATCGCCGGACGTTCGTCAGGCCGGGAATTGATATACTCCAGCGACTGATGGCGAAAATAGGTGTTGTACAACTCCGCGTAGTGCCCGCCCTGGGCCATTAGCTGCTCGTGGCTGCCCTCTTCGATAATCGCGCCTTTGCTCAAGACCAGAATCCGGTCTGCGGCCCGCACAGTGGAAAGCCGGTGGGCGATCACAATCGACGTGCGGTTGTGGAAGAGCATATCCAAAGTCTGCTGAATCTGGGCTTCGGTGAAGGGGTCCACGCTGGCCGTGGCTTCGTCCAGTACAAAGATGGCCGGATTGTGGGCCAGCATCCGGGCCAGAACGACCAACTGGCGTTGACCCATACTCAGTCGTGCGCCTCGCTCGCCCACATCGGTTTGCAAGCCGTCGGGCAGGGTTTCCAGCCATTCCCCACCCGCAATCTGGCGGGCGATTGTCTCCACCTCGGCGTCGGTCAATTCGGGCTTCGCATAGCGAATGTTGTCTGTCACTGTACCCGAAAAGAGAAAGGGCGACTGGCTGACAATCCCCAGATGGCGGCGGTAGCTCTTCAGGTCCAGGCTGCGGATGTCCAGGCCGTCGATGAGCAGTTCGCCGCCCTGAAACTCATAGAAGCGGGTGACCAGTTTGGCAATGCTCGACTTGCCCGCTCCCGTATGCCCCACCAGGGCCACACTCTCCCCGGCCCGGATGTGCAGGCTGAAATCGGGCAGCACCTGCTCCTTTTCGCTGTAGCGGAAGCTGACATTGCGGAATTCGATCTCCCCCCGCAGCTTTTCCACTGTTCGATTGTCGGTCTGGTGCACCACCGGCGCGGCATCGATCAATGCGAAAATCCGCTCGGTTGCGCTCAGCCCGGCCTGGAACTGGCTCCAAAAGGCCGACAGTTGCAGCATCGGAAACCAAAAACGGTCCAGGCTGTTGATGAAGAGATACCACGCGCCCATTGTGATAATCGACAGGCTGACGCTGTAGCCACCCGCGTAGAGCAGAATGCCCGTGCCCACACTGCTGAAGAATGTGAGAACGGGGAAGACCCCGGCCAGCACAATGCCCCGCCAGGTGTTGACCGAATAGCTCTGGTTGTTGACCTCCTGAAACTCCTCGTAGATGCCCTGCTCCCGGCGGAAGTTCTTGGCCACATTGATGCCCGTCACCGCGTCCTGGATGCTCACATTCACATTTGCCACCACCCGTTGGCTCTGCTGGGTGATGCGCCGGGCAATGCCCCGGAAGAGGTTGGAGACAATAAAAGCGACCGGGGCCAGGGCCAACACGAGCAGGGCTAGCCGCCATTCGATAGTGAGCAGAACGACAAAGAGCATCACCGAAAGCAGAAGCTGGCTGAAAACATCCGTCACCAGCACCGAGACCCGGCCAAATTCGTCGCTGTCGCTGGTGATGCGGCTGACAATGCGCCCGGACTGGTATTTGTCGTAGAAGCTCAGGTCGTGGTTCATCGCCGCGGTGAAACCGTCCAGCCGCAGGGCCAGCACAATATCGCCGATCAGCATTGTGGTGAGCAGCCGCCGCGCCCAGTTGAAGCCCCAGGTGAGAATGCCCAGCCCCAGCAGCGCGACGGAGAGCAGCAGAATCGACGAGCTTGCCAGGGCTTGCACTCCGCCCGCGCCGGTCATCAGTTCGATGCCCTGGGCGGCCAGAATCGGCGCGCCGGTCTGGGCCAGGGAAAAGAGCGTCACCAGCAGCACAATCACCCCAAAGCGCCCCAGCCAGGGACGAAAGTAGCCGCCCAGCCGGGCCACCAGTTCCCGGTTGGTATACTCTCGGTCATAGGCTTCGGCTTCCAGGCCGGCGCGTAGAAATCCCATAGGGCTTCCTCATTTCCTTCTGAATTGCACACAAAATGGGTAAAGCGGTTCAGGACAGTGTATCGCTGATAGACAAAAATGGCAATGGGCCGGGTGGCTAACTCTGTTCTTCTGTCACCAGACTCAATACCGTCCAGCCGGCCTGGGGCATAAATTCGTCGTCCAGTGTCGCCACATTGACCAATTTGCCCTGAATTGCCATCAGCGGAACAAAGTTGCCATCGGCGTACTCCGCTCTTAAGTCGTCGTAGCCGAACTCAGCCGTGAGCTTTGTACGTTTGATGACCGCTTCGCCCCGGGCACTGTCGATCAGATGCTGAAAGGCCGCCGCCTTTGAGAAGAGAAGGCGACCGAGCGCCCGCATTCCTGGGGCCTGGTTGCGGCCTTCCTCGCCAAAGCGACGGGGGACCAGTTGGTAGATGCCCGCGGAGCCGAATTCGTCCTTAAAGTGGCGGCAGGCCAGGGCGTTGGCCTCGTCGTTGCTGGTCAGGGCCAGCAGGCGGCCAATCCCGGAGAGTGAGAGATGCTCCTCCGTATACTCAGAGAGGACATTGCCGTAGTGGGCGTCCAACCCGGCCATCTTCGCCAGGCGCACATTTTCAAAATCTGTATCCACCAGCCGCACCACAAACCCTTCTTTTTGGATCGTTTCGGCCAGCAGCCGTCCAAAGCGGTTGGCGCCCAACAGTAGAAAACCCTGGGGTTCAGCCTCGGCCACGCCGAGCTTTTGGGCAAACCATTTGGCTGTGCCACCCTGCAACACAACAGTCCCTACGATCACCAGAAAGACGAGCGGTTCCAGAATTCTGGCCTCGGCAAAACCCAACTCTTGCAGCCGGAAGGCAAAGAGCGCGGTGATGGCCGCGGCCACAATGCCCCGGGGCGCAATCCACGAAAGAAAGAGGCGCTCCTTACCTGTCAACGAGCTGCCGATGGCGCTGACCTGAATGTTGATAGGGCGGATCACAAAAATTACTACCGCCAGGAGTACGAGACTGCGCCAATCCAGCAGGGCGAGGGTCTCCAACTGAATACTGGCCGCCAGCAGAATAAAAAGGCCGGAGATGAAAAGGGTACTCAGCCGCTCTTTGAAGTGTAGAATCTCGCGCAGTTGATGCACATTGCTGTTGGCCAGATAGACACCCATCACTGTCACCGTCAGCAGACCAGATTCGGCCTCGACCGCGTCCGAGATGGCAAAGAGACCAGCCACCAGAGAGAGTACCACCAAATCCTGCAAATTATCCGGGACCAGATAGCGTTTGAGGATTTGGGTGGTGACGTAGCCGCCGATCAGCCCCAGGGCCAGACCGACCAGAACGATCTCCAGAAAGGCCAGGGCTGGATTGGCCCCGTGGCCCGCACCGCCGCTCTCTGCCACAATAAAGTCAAAGACCAGCACGGCCAGAGATGCGCCCACCGGGTCGATGAGAATGCCCTCCCACATCAGCACAGAATAGATGCGCTGGTTGGGGCGCACATTGCGCAGCAGGGGGGCGATGACCGTCGGCCCGGTGACTACAATTAGCGCGCCAAAAAGGATCGCCAGCAGCCATTCCAGACCCAGCAGATAGTGGGCTGCGGCCGCGCCCCCAAACCAAGTGATGATTGCACCGATTGTGACCAGATTGCGCACGGTGCTGGCCACAGCGCGCACTTCGGAGAAGTTGAGCGTCAGTGCGCCCTCAAAGAGGATGACCGCCACGAGCAAGGAGACAACCGGAAAAAAGAGATCGCCCAGCAGTGCCCTGGGATCGATCAGGTGGAAGACCGGTCCCACCAGAAAACCACTGGCGAGCAGGGGCAGAATCGCCGGGACTTTTAGCCACCAGGCCAGCCACTGACAGAGAATTCCCAGGACGACAATACCAGAGATAAGCAGAAGTAAGTTGTGTTCCATAAAACCTCCAGGGGAGCGGAAAAATCTAAAACGACCACACATCTGTTGGGTGGTCGTCTTGTCTACTATTATAGCACAACTTTTCTTCTGCTCTGTCAGGCCTTGCCTGTTTCTTTCCCCAGCCCGGGCATCACCGCATCCAAAAGTTCACTGGCCGGGCAGCCTTTGAGCAGGAAGGCATCGGCCCCAGCCAAGAGGACAGCCGCCCGGTCCGTTGCGTACATTGTCAATACGACAATCCTGACCCCAGGCCAGCGATTTTTGATCGTTCGAATGGCGGCCAGCCCATCCCACTTTGACCCGGACACAAAGAGGCGCTGGGCCGAGCCGTGGGTGGGCAGGTCCAACACAACTACATCCGGGTGGAGTGCCTGCACCTGCTCCACCAACTGCTGTCCATCGTCAGCTTCCCCGACAATATCGATGGGGTAGGCTGTGGGGCTGGGGGTACTCCAGCGCAGGGCCGTGAGCAGGGCTTCCAGGCTCTGGCGGACGCGAGGCTGGTCGTCGGCGATCAACAGGCGCAGACGGACGAGCCTATTTCCTGCGCCCTCCATTTTTCTGTTTGGCGGCTGGCACATCAACTTGTCCCGAGGATTGCGTGATCCTCTGTTGGCGAGATTCTGTTTAGGTGCTGCATGGCTATTCATCAGTTTCTGTATCTGTCGCCAAAGGGTCAGTCTGGGGCTGGCTTACTTCCGAAGATACCGTTTGGGTTGGCCTCTTGTTTAGCGCCCTACGATTGACGTAGATATTTTGCATGTAGCGCTCACTGCCCAGTTTTCCGTCCAGATCAGAGACGCGCATCAGCCACAACCGCTGGAAATGGACATACAAATTGCATTGGCGGGCGAGCGTAGCCGCGATTTGGGTGACGTCGTGATGTTCGCCTGTGCTCAGGTGTTGGACAATCTTCTCTTTGTCGGCAGCAGCGAGAAGACGTTCGTGTTGCTCTTTCGGCTTCAGTCTTTTCATTTGCGATTCCATCTTTTCTGACTTTACATAAAGCGTGGATGACGATCTGCTTTTGGTCAAAACTTGCAGACACCCATCCACGCTCTATGAAATCCTGTTCAATTGTACGGTGCCTACGTCTCTGGGGACCTATTGGACAATCAGCTTGGCGCAGGCATCCGCCACTTTGCTGTCCGGTCTCTCCTCCCCCGCAATTGTAGCCCAGCCCTGGTCCCGCACAAATTGGGCTTTCTGAGAGGAGGTGAGCTTCGTGTTCATCTCAATCAGCTTCGCATCCTTCTCTGTGTCCAGGTTGAACTGGGCAACACAGATGGGGGCCAGACGCTGGACGACCGCATTCTGTGCCATTGTGTCGGCCATCGTTTGGGCGCTGCCAGAGGACATCCATCCACCCCAATTGAAGCCGATAATCATCGTCAGAATGGCGGTGATTACACAGGCCCAGACCAGATGTGCTTTGGTTGGCTGGGCTTTCATCCATCGCTGCCAAAGACTTGGGTTGCTTTCTATTGCTTTCATCGGGGTCACCTTTTCCGATGCAACTGGCCTTTTGCGTGAATCATTGGCGGGCCGGAATTCCTCTTGAATTTTCTCTCCCATCGGGCTTCCTCCTCGTTCTGTTCTGACTCTGCTGCAAAAAGGTCGAAAACCGAGTTTTGAAGGCTGACTCACCGCGGGAATTCTCCGGCACTATCGCAAAAAACTCAGTTTTTCACCCGACTTACTTGTCGGCCAGATTCAGGCCACCCTTGTCCTCTTTCTTGGCCCGTTTTGCCAGCTTCTTTTCCTTCATCGTCTTGGCTGGCTTCGTCTTGTCATTCTTGTTGGGTTTCTGATCCTTCGCCATTGCTTCTCTCCTTTGGACTATTGCTGGGTGTAGGGTTTGTGGGCCGCTTCTTTTTTACGCCGTAGATACTTCCGAAACCCCTTGGACAGCTTCTTGGTCGCTGGCTTGGGTGTCTTCGGTGTGGGAGCGGGTGTTGTCTTCGGTGTCTCGTCTGCCATTGCAGTTCTCTCCTATTTGTCCATCCAACGAACGGATGGTTGTGGCTGGTTCGGATGCTTGCTGCATTCCTGTCCCCAGCATAGCCCCAATCGATGGCCCTGTCGTCAGCGCAACCGATATGCTTTGTAAAACAAACGGACCGCCTTTGGGGGCGGTCCGTTCTCTTTTGACGTACATCATTTGACATCTGCAATGGGCTGGATTAGCTGCCTGACTTGCGCTTGACTTCCTCTATCGCGTCCTGAACCCGGCGCTTGGCCTCCCGGGCTGCATCGTCCGCTGTGTTCTTCAGATCGTGGGCCGCATCTTCGATGGCATTTTTGACAGCCCGAGCCGTGTCCTCGGCTTTGTTCTTGGCTTCCCGCTTCTGGTCCAATTCGTCCTGGACTTTGTTCTTAGCATCCTGCGCCACATCCTTGACCGCGTTCGTGACGTCGTGGGTGGCGTCTTTCACTGCATTCTTCACATCGTGGGCCGCAATACGCGCCGCATCCTTGAGCTTCTGTTCGGTGTCCGACATACATTCCTCCTGATAGACAAATGGACAGGTCGAGAAAATCGTTGTTCCTGTCCACACAATAATAGTCCCAGCCGACCTCTCCCGTCGTCAGCGCAAAGGATCGGTTTTGGATAGCAAAAAGGCGACCCACTGGGCCGCCCTGCTGCGTTTTGATATACACTTTTTGCTGTACATCTTTGGCGATCCGCCTCTACTCCCCTTCCTGGCTCGCTTCGTCCTCGGCTTCCAGCCCCTCGCGCACGGCATAGAGCGCGGCCTGGGTGCGGCTGGCCAGGTGCAGCTTGCCCAGAATCCGGCTGACGTGGGTGCGCACAGTCGGCTCGCTGACTATCAATTGGTCCGCGATCTCCTGATTGCTCAACCCCTGGGCGATCAGCCGCAAGACCGCCAGTTCCCGGGCGGTCAGGGCCTCCGGTGCGGGCGGCAGGTCCACCGGCTGGGCGATCTCTTGCAGCAGCTTGCGGGCGATAGTCGGGTGCAGGGCAGGCTCGCCCCGATGCACCTGGCGGATGGCCCGCAGCAGATCCTCCGGTGAGGAATCTTTGAGCAGATAACCCAGCGCGCCAGCTTTGATGGCGGGAAAAAGTTTGTTGTCCGCGGCAAAGCTGGTCAACACCAAAATATGTGCGTTGGGCCGTTGGCTGGTGATCTGGCGAGTGGCCTCAATGCCGTCCATACCGGGCATAAGCAGGTCCATCAGAATCACATCGGGCTGGGTTTCCGCGGCGGCTGCCACCGCTTCCACACCGTCAGCCGCTTCCCCCGCAATCTCGAAGCCGCCGGATTCGGAGAGCAGGGCACGAATGCCCTTGCGCACAATCGCGTGGTCGTCCACAATCAACACTCGAATCATAGGGTCACCTCGACAGTCAGCCGCGTTCCTTCCCCCGGTGCGCTCTGGTGGCGGAGTTGCCCGCCCAGCCGCGCGGTCCGTTCGGCGATGCTGCGCAGTCCGCCACCGCCCCGCCCTTCACTGCGCACGCTGGGCAAATCAAAGCCCACCCCGTCGTCCACCACATCCAGCCGGACACTCTCGCTGGTGAAGTGGAGATGAACAGTCACGTGGGTGGCCTCCGCGTGCTTGCGCACATTGTTGAGCGCCTCCTGGGCAATCCAGTAGAGGTCCTCCTCGATGGCAATGGGCAGCCGCCGCTCGCCTTCCACCCGGAAATGGGTCTGCAAGCCTGCCCGATCCTCCACCGCGGCCAGGCGCGCCTGCAAAGCGGCCACCAGCCCTTCCGCTTCCAGCACCGGCGGATGCAACTGGAAGATCAGCAGCCGCATATCCCGCATCCCCTCCTGCGCGGTCTCCTGTAGCTCGGCTAAGTAGTCGGCCACGACTTCCCCTTTGCCCGCGGCCAGGGCCAGACCCGCGGCGTTGGCATAGAGAGTCACGCTGTAGAGGGATTGGGTCACCGAATCGTGCAGTTCCCGGGCCAGCCGCTGCCGCTCCTCCAACACCGCCACCCGCTCGGCCTGCTCTTGCAGACGGGCGTGCTCAATCGCCATCGCGGCCTGGTTGGCAAAGACCGACATCACCCGCACATCTTCGTCTGTGAAGCCGCCCGCTTTGTTGACCACATCCAGCACGCCGATAATTCCCCCGTTCACATGCAGGGGCAGGGCCAGCAGCGCGGTCAGCTCCGCAGGCCACTGGTAGACTTTGGCCTTCTCGAATTGGGATGGGTCGTTCAGCCGCACGGCTTCGCCCTGGCGCACGACCTTCCCGGCCAGCGAGCCGTCCACGGGCAGCCGCTCGACCGTCGCCAGGGGCTGGCCCAGCCGGTGTTTGACCTCCAGCCAGGCCTGGTCCGTCAGCAGCAGCACGGCACTGCCCGTCGCGCCGATCAGCCCCTGGGCTTCGGTGCAGACGATATCCAGCACCTGCTCCAGAACAGTCTTCTGCAGCAGACTGACCAGCACCCGGCCAAAGCTCTCACTTTCGGCCAGCCGTCGTTGCAGTTCGCTGTGTAGCTCCGCGTTTTGTAACGCCAGCGCCGCTGCTGCCTGCTCCCGGTCGCCAATTTCGGCTTCCAGCCCGTCCAGGGTTTTTTGCAGTTGGGGGATATCGATGGGTTCAGCGATTGGATAGGCCATAGCTCATCATACCCGATCCCGCGCTGTTCTCCCCAAACGATTGAATACCACCTTTCTGCTTACAGCAAAAGGTGGCGTGCCTTCCATCAAAACGGGCCAAAAAATTCCCCAGGCCAACTATCCACTTGCCAGGATAGTTGGCCTGGGGAATAGGAACTCGGACAGGCATCTTTGCGATGGCGTGCTGGCTTATATGCGATTGACCCGGCTGGTTGTGCTGATATATCTGTCGCGCTGTGAGGTGCCCATCACAAAAGCCACCAATTTGGCAAGCAGTCCAGAGAGCAAAGCATAGACAAGAATTGCCACCAACGCATTCCAATCAAAGACCATCCCCTCATAGCTCGGCTGTCCGAAGAGTCCTGCGAAGGGCGCAAGGAAAGGGTCTGTGATTCTGTAGATCAGTTGTGCAAAGCCAGCGGCCGGGTTGGCCCCCAGCAAACCCAGCACAAAGCGGATTCCCAATAGGCCCTGGACAATCCCAAAGAGCAGAAAAATCACCTGCTGAATTCTGACGACCTGCACAAGTCGGGCGGCATAGGGGTCGCGTGTGACGGTTTCTGTCTGATACGCTATTGGAGGCTGATAGGCCATTGCGGGGGGCGGGTTATACGGGTCCGGATCGTCGATTTCCACGCTGTGCGAATTTACAACCACAGGCCCAACAGTCCCTCTGTCATAATTCGTCACTTCTGTATATTCTTCACGTCGCTGTACAGTCATTGTTCCCTCCCAGGAAATTGACCAAAAGATTGATCTCCACACTTTATTTCGTTCGTGAGATTTCATTCGTGAGCCAACTATCAGCCGATTCCAGCATAGGGAGAAAGAGAGTCATCCACAACGACACTATCGACAGCTTCTTGGCCCGAAAATGACAGTTCCCACCTGTCGCTAGAGACAGGCCGGTGTAATTCCGTCGCTCTTCTAACCGTCTTCTCCTCCATACAATTGAATGGCTCCCACTTGCCCACGCCCCCCACATCTGCTACCCTTCTCCTATGAATGGAAACCCACCGGACGTCCTGCGCGGCGTCGTCGAACGCATCACTTTTCACAGCGAAGAGACCGGCTACACCGTTGCCAAACTGGCCCCGGAGCAGCGGCCCAGCCACCTGCCCCATTGGCAGAGCGAAGTGGCCCTGGTGGGCACAATGCTGGGCGTCACTGTCGGCGAATCGGTGGAGGTGCGCGGGCGCTGGACAATGCACGCCGAATACGGTAAACAGTTCAGCGTCGAGACGATGCGCTCGGTTCTGCCCGCCACTGTGGCCGGGATGGAAAAGTATCTGGGCAGCGGGCTGGTGAAGGGCGTCGGCCCGGTCACGGCCAAGCGGATCGTCGCCCATTTTGGCGAGACGACGCTGGATGTGATCGACAGCGAAGTGGGGCGGCTGATCGAAGTGCCCGGCGTGGGCAAAAAGCGGGTCTCCCTCATCCGCCACGCCTGGGAAGAGCAGCGGGCCATCAAAGAAGTGATGATTTTCTTGCAGGGCAACGGCGTCAGCACCAGCCTGGCCACCAAAATCTACAAGCGCTACGGCGACGATTCCATTGCCATCGTTCAGGCCGATCCCTACCGGCTGGCCCAGGACATCTACGGCATCGGCTTCCTCACTGCGGACAAAATCGCCCAGGCACTGGGGATGGCCCCGGATTCCCCCCAGCGCATCGCCGCGGGGGTGGAATATACCCTCAATCAGTCCACCGACGAGGGCCACGTCTTTCTGCCCAGCAATGAACTGATCGCCCAGGCCGCGGAGTTGCTGGGCGTCAGCCGGGAGCAGACCGCGGCTGGTGTGCTCCATCTGCGTGGGGGCGACCGGGTGAAAGTCTCCCCCACAGCCGGGGCCGACGCGCCCAATCTGAGTTGGGCGGTCACAGGCGTCTACGGCGACGATGGGGGCGAAGTGCAACTGGCCTTAGCCGAGCAGAAGGCCGCCTACGCCGCGCCTGCGCCGGATGAGGTGGCGGCCTTTTTGCAGGAGGAGCAGGCCGTCTATCTGACACCTCTCTACTTCGGCGAAGTGGGGGTGAGCAACCGGCTGCATCGCCTGCTTGCGCCGGGCATCAGCCGCTTTGACCATTTCCAAAGCTGGAATTGGGACCAGAGTTTTGCCGAAATGGAGGCGGAGACGGGCTTTGTGTTGGCCGAAAAGCAGCGGCTGGCCGTGCGCTCGGCTCTGACCCATCGGCTGACAATCCTCACCGGCGGGCCGGGCACGGGAAAAACGACGACTGTTCGCACGATTCTGCGTCTCTGCCAGGCGACGGGCCGCACCGCACTGCTGGCCGCGCCTACGGGCCGGGCCGCCAAACGGCTCTCGGAGACCACCGGCGAGGAGGCCAAGACCATCCACCGGCTGCTGGAATTCCAGCCCAGCGAGGGGATGAGCTTCAAACGCAACGAAGAATCTCCCCTGGCAGGCGATCTGCTGATTGTGGATGAGGCATCGATGCTCGATCTGATCCTCACCAACAGTCTGCTCAAAGCTGTGCCGCCCGGAATGCACCTGCTGCTGGTGGGGGATGTGGACCAGTTGCCCAGTGTGGGCGCGGGCAATGTGCTGGAGGATATTATCCGGGCTGTAGAGAACGCGCAGAAAGAATCTCCCGCAGAGGCGCAGGGGCGCAGAGGGGAGAGTCTGGCCAGTGCGGCGGTGGTGCGGCTGGATACGATTTTTCGTCAGGCTGACGGGAGCTTTATCATCGAAAATGCCCACCGCATCAACCGGGGGCAGATGCCGGAGATGGACCCGGAGAAGGCCACGGACTTTTTTCTCTTCCGCACGGAAGAGCCGGAGCGGGCCGCGCAACTGGTCGTCGAATTGGTGCAGGAGCGCATCCCCCGCCGCTTCGCCATCCCCCCCCAGGACATTCAGGTCCTCAGCCCTATGCACCGGGGCGTTGTCGGTGTCGGCGCACTCAACGACGCCATCCAAAAAGCCATCAATCCCCCCGACCCCAACCGGCCCGAACGGATGGTGGGCAGCCGCATCTTCCGGGTGGGCGACCGGGTGATGCAGATTCGCAACAACTACGATAAAGAGGTGTATAATGGGGATATGGGCCACATCACCGGACTGGATGCGATTGAGCAGCAGGTGGTGGTCTCCATCGACGGCAAGCCCGTGGCCTACGACTTTCTGGAACTGGACGAACTGACCCACGCCTACGCGGTCAGCGTCCACAAGTCCCAGGGCAGCGAATTTCCCGTCGTTGTGATTCCCGTGCTGACTACCCACTATATGATGCTGCAACGCAACCTGCTCTACACAGCCGTCACCCGTGCTCGCCGCTTGGTGGTGCTGGTGGGCCAGCCCAGAGCCATCGGCCTGGCCGTGCGCAACAACCGGGTGGCGGCGCGCTACACGGGCTTGACTGAACGGCTACAAACAGGAGATTAGATATTGGGGATTGGATATTACGTAGTGGCGAACTTTTGTTTTCTGTACTTGACGGCAGTTGCCCGTTGTGCGCCCCCAATCTCCAATTAGAAATATCGGCATGGTTCATTTGAAGGGTTCGGCATCATTACAATTCGAGACGAGGAGTAGGCACGCCCACGTGCCGGTCGTGGTCGAGTCATCGCCGCACGTGGGCGTGCTCACTCCTCACTATTTGTAAAGATCGTTTGACGGCAAAATGAACCACGCCGAAATATCCAATACCCAATACCTGATAGGAGTACTTCAATGAACGGAAACAATTCCCCTTCCATCGCCGTACAGTTGTACAGTCTGCGCAATTTCACAAAGGATTTTGCCGAGTTGATCGCCACAGTAGCCGGTGTGGGCTACAAAGCTGTGGAACTGGTCGGCACGCCCGGTCTGAGCGGCGCGGATGTGGCCGCGGTTTTGCAGGAGAACGGCGTGACAGCCGTCTCGGCCCACGTGGGCATTCAGGGCATGCGAGACGATCTGGCCGGGGCCATCGCCTTTCACAAGGCTGTGGGCAACAGCCATTTGATCGTCCCCGCGCCACCCAGCGAACTGCGCGAAAGCAACGACGCGGCGGCCTGGCGTGCGCTTGGTGCGGAACTGGGCGGCTATGCGGTTCGTTGTGCAGATGCCGGGATGAGCGTCGGCTATCACAACCACTGGTGGGAGATGACCGAAGTGGACGGCAAGCGTTGCATCGACTGGCTGCTGGAAGGCGACCCCAGCGGCAAAGTCTTCTTCGAGCCGGACCTGGCCTGGGCAGCCAAAGGGGGCGCGGATCCCCTGGCCCTGCTGAAGCAGTACGCGGGCCGCTGTCCTCGGGTCCACGCCAAAGATTTGGCCAAGCCCGGTGAGAACGCGGATCAGATGGGTCTGGCCGACGTGGGCTACGGCGTGCTGGACTGGGACGCACTCATCCCCGCGGCCAAAGCTGCCGGGGCTACGGCCTTCGTCGTCGAGCACGACCTGCCCGCGGATGCGGTGGCAAGTGTGACGCGCAGTTTTGAGTTTTTGAGCGGGCGTGTGTAGTGAACTAATAGATGATGAGATAATGGAAGGATGAAGTATCGCCATCATCCCATTATCTCATCATCCTTTGTGTCTTCGGGTCTTAGTGGTTGATAACAGCGAGGTCAGTTTTGGCAGCAACAGCAATGTTCGAGGGGCTGGTCGTGGACCAGCGGGGCAATGCGTCCCCAATCAAATATGTGGGACAGGATGCCTGTTATGTGGTGGATGACGACGGCTTTCTGCGCCACATCGACGCCGCGGGCGTGGACCGGCAGGTGCTGGCCTTTCTCAAAGGGCAGGTGGACGAACACCGGGACCTGGCCGTGGGTGGTGTGCTGGAAATGATGGGCAAGGACGATCTCTTCACGAAAGTGGCGGTGGAAAACTCCATCGACAAAATGGACGAGGCCGTGGGCCAGCCCATTCCCCAGGAGGCGCGCCAGTGGCTGGGGATGCTCGGCTTCCGCATTGTCATCAACGACAGCGGCGAAGTGGTGGACATCGAAATGCCCGCGGGTGGCATTGAGGGGGACGGGGACGAGTATTGATAGAGTTGCCCCGGATTGATCTGCCGACAAGAAGCGTGAAACGCAAAACGTGAGATCAGCGACTGATCTCACGTTTTGCGTTTCATGCTTCTAAAGAGGTAAGTGGGGAACCACTCGTTGCTTTCCCCTAATTACATCTGGTTCTCTTCCCCATCCGGGGTGTTGATGCGCTGGGGCAGGCAGTAGCCCTGGCCGCGCACGGTCACGATATAGCGGGGGTTGTCGGCATCCGGCTCAATTTTGCTGCGCAGACGGCGCATGTGAACCCACAGGGATTCGACTGTGCCCCGGCGTACCGGGTCCCACGCCTTCGCCAGCAGGAAGCCCGGTGAAAGCACCCGGCCCCGGTTGTTGAAGAGGATGTGGACCAGCCGGTTTTCCGTGGGGGTCAGGGTAATCTGATTTCCGTCCAGAATGGCGTACTGTTGGGCAAAGTTGATTGCCAAGCGGTCGTCGATGGCCTGTTCCGGGTCCGCGTTTTGGTCCGTAGCCACCCGAAGGAGTACCCGGCGAATACGGGCAGAGAGTTCGGTGAAGTCGAAGGGTTTGGTGACGTAATCTTCGGCGAAGCGGTTCAGTCCCTCCACCTTCGTGTCCGTGTCGGAGAGGGCCGACAGGAAAATGATGGAGATATCGCCCATACGGCGCAGCTCTGAGGCAACGGCGAAGCCATCCATGCCGGGCATCATGATGTCGAGGAGGACCAGGTGGGGCAGCCCTTCTTTCTGAATGATCTCCAGGGCTTCGGTCCCACTGCTAGCAGTGAAGACTTCATATCCTTCGCGCTGAAGGCGTAGATTGAGCAGAAGGCGGGTGTCGGCGGCATCATCAACAACAAGGATGCGGGTTTTTTCGGGTACTACAGGTACTTCATTCATCATGAACTTCCTTCCGTGAAGATAATACAGACGCAAATGGATCGATGTAGTCAGACGTTGTTATGCGTACCTATGGCATGAATGCCAAACACGGACTGACAGCTACTTAAGAGAAATACGAACTAAGTGAAACACGGACAGCAAAAACAGTAGAATTACAATGTCGTAATCTTTTGTTGGTTGACGTGGTAAACCAGCAATCAAATCGTTATTGATCTTACGACTTTCCAGATTATATATCAGATGGGACACAAATGCAAGTGCCAAAATTACAAAAAATTTCATTTTTTACCACCCCTGGCCTGGAAATTGTGTGGTCGGATACAGGAAATGGGGTACAATAGGGCCATATTTGAATAATGAGTCTTTCGGCCTATGAGCCGTAGCGGCAATATGTGTGGTTGCATCCCCTGGCCCAGTGGCAGATGGGGACTATAATCAGGTGGCGAATATTAAGATGATATGGACAAAGATGAAAGCACGTCTGCGAAATTCTTTGATGGTTCTGCTGGTTCTTTCCCTTATGCTGGGATCGTTTCTGGCCGGGGGCATCAGCGTCTCTTCTCTGCGTGCTGCGGAAAATCCGCCAGAATTCCAGGTCTTCTGGGAAGCCTGGGATTTGGTGGTGGCCAATTTCGTGGATCAGGACAAAATAGACTTCACAACTATGACCTACGGAGCCATCGATGGAATGCTGGCTACCCTGGGCGATGAGGGGCATACCACATTTTTGCCCCCAGAGGCACTGGAACAGCACGAATCGAGTCTGGAGGGCGAGTTTGAGGGGATCGGGGCCTATGTCTCCCTGGAAGATGGGGAGATTACTATCGTGGCCCCCATCGACGGTTCGCCAGCAGAAGCAGCGGGTGTCCTGGCCGGGGATGTGATTCTGGCTGTGGACGGGGAGAATGTGGAGGGGCGCACCCTCAATCAGGTGATTGGCCTGATCCGCGGCCCGGCTGATTCGGAAGTTGTGCTGACAATACGCCATTTGGAATCGGATGAGCCGGTAGAGATCGGGATCATCCGGGGACGGATTACGCTGGAAAGTGTCAATTGGGCGATGATTCCCGGTACGGATCTGGCCTATGTGCAGATTACCCAATTTGCAGACAACACAGGGCAGGAATTGGAGGACGCTCTGAAGGAGATCAACCAATTGTCCCAGGAAGATCAGCCCGTCAGCGGCCTGGTGCTGGACCTGCGCAACAATCCCGGAGGCTACCTGCGCGAAGCCATCACTGTGGGCAGCCAGTTCTTGCCCCGGGGCGAGATTATTCTGCAGGAAAAGGATGCCAGTGGAAAGGTCGATTCCTACCGATCCCGGGGCTGGGGTTATGGCCGAGATATCCCGATGGTTGTGTTGATCAACAAAGGGACTGCCAGCGCTGGCGAGATCACAGCCGGCGCGCTCAAGGATAATGGGCGGGCGACGCTGTTCGGGGAGACGACTTTTGGGACAGGAACCGTTCTCAATCAGTTCAATCTGAGCGATGGCTCGGCCATTTTGCTGGGTGTGACCAATTGGCTGACGCCCGAAGGCGATCTGATCAAAGGCCAGGGGGTGGCCCCGAATGTGGAGGTGGAACTGCCCGCGGATGTTGTCCAACTCAACGCCCGCCGTCTTTCCGAAGTTGCGCCAGAGGACCTGAATGATATGGAAGACATTCAATTGTACGAAGCGATTAAGTCCCTGCGCAGACAGTTGCAACCGACAACACCTACGGCCGCCCAGTCTGGCTCCCGCCGCTAGGGCGAGGTTGAGGCACTCGGCGTAAAAAGAGAAGGGCAGACCGGCTGGGTCTGCCCTTCTCTTTTTACGCTGTCCCGGAGGTGGCACGGGTTTAAGTTGTGACTCAACGAAAATAACTCCCCAAAAGTCTCCGGCACTTCACGCACAGCAACGGGGTGATCGTTGCGTACCGACTCGCTCGCACAGAAAGTGCCGGGGACTTTGTCCGGGTAATCAATTCTTTGAAATAGCCTAAGTTGTGACGGCGGCTTTGTAGAGCTTGTGTTCGTGGATGTAGCGTTCCACCAGGCGGGGGACCTGATAGCGGATGGGCTGGCCTGCACGCACCCGGCGCTGGATAATATTGCTGGCGATTTCCAACTCTGGCATATCCAGAATAATCACCTTCTCCTGGACACCGGGCAGGGCGCTGTTTAGCCGTTCCCAATCGATCTCCACATCGTGACGGCTGAGGGCCACCAGACGGCAATTCTCCACCAGCCACTGGGCTTCACTCCAGTTGGGAAGGTCGCCCATACTGTCCATCCCCATCAGAAAGTAGAGTTCCACCTGGCTGTCCACCCGTTCCCGCACCAGCCGCACCATATCCGCGGTGTAGTGGGGGCCAGGACGGTCCGCGTCCACCCGACTGACCCGGATGTAGTCGCTGTCTGCGGTGGCAAGCTGGGCCATGCGGATGCGATGCTCCACCCCGGCCAGGCGACGGTGCTGCTTGTGGGGCGGATCCCCCGCGGGGACCAGATAGACCCTATCCAACCCCAATTGAAACCAGGCCTCTTCGGCCAGAATCAGGTGGCCGATGTGGATGGGATCGAAAGTTCCGCCAAAGATGCCAATGCGGAGGCTGCCCCGCTCCGGGGTCAATGCACTCAGCCCGTCTTCCCGGCTATACGCACCGTTGATTACCTGCTGCATTCCCGAATCCACCACATTTCTGAAATGAGGGAGGACGCAGATGACGCTGAAAAAATTGATTTAGAAGTTCGACTTTTCAAAAAAAGTCGAACTTCTAAGTGCCGAAAAATCAGCGTCAATCAGCCTTTTCAGCGCAATCAGCGTCCTCCCCAAAACTTATTCGTCGAAGGCGTTTTCGTAGCCCCAGACCAACTCCACCCCAGCGATCTGGACAGTATGCCCATCGGTCACACCGGCTTCGCGCAGAGCCTCGGTGATCCCCATCGCTTTCATAATCCGCTGGAAGCGCATGGCCGCTTCGTAATAGTCCCAGTTGGTCATCTGGGCGTAGCGCTCAATCGCAACGCCTCGCACCTCCCACAGGTCCACATCCAATTGGTGGACGGAGAATGCCTTTTCATCCAGCCCTGGTGTAATCTCCACCATCTCGTCGGGCGTGACCACATCGAGCGCGGGCAGTGCGTCCAGCATCTCTTGCAGCCGATAGAGCAGCATCTCCACATTTTCTCTGGTGACCGCGCTGATAGCCATCGCCGTGCGTCCGGCGTCGGCCATCGCCTTTTCCACCGTCGGCCATATTTCCTGGGCTTCGGGCAAGTCCATTTTGTTCAGCACCACCAGTTGGGGTTTGTGGATCAATCCTGGGCTGAAGAGTTCCATCTCCTGGTTGATGGCGGCGTAGTCGCCCAATGGGTCTGGGCTGGCTCCGTTGAGCAGGTGGATCAGAATGCGGCTGCGTTCCACGTGGCGTAGAAAGTCCAGCCCCAGCCCGACGCCCTCGTGCGCGCCTTCCAGCAGGCCGGGGATGTCGGTGACGACAATCTGCCGGTGGTTGACCTCGGCGACGCCCAGGCTCGGCTCGACGGTGGTAAAAGGGTAGGCGGCAATTTTGGGCCGGGCCGCGCTGATCACACTGAGGAGGGTGGATTTGCCCGCATTGGGCACGCCCACAATCCCCACATCAGCCACGATTTTCATCTCCAGTTCCAGCCAGAAGGCTTCGCCAACTTCGCCGTTTTCGGCCACCCGGGGCGCGTTGTTGCGGCTGGATTTGAAGGCCGCGTTGCCGCGCCCGCCCCGTCCACCCTTGGCAATCTGCACTTCCTGTCCGTCGCGCAGCAGATCGGCCAGAAACTCGCCGCTCTCCCCATCCCGCACAATCGTCCCCACCGGGACCGGGATGCGCAGGTCCTCGCCGAACGCGCCGGTCTTGTCGGCTCCGCCGCCATGCCCGCCCCGCTCGGCCTGAAAGTGGACCTGCCTGTGGAAGGTGACGAGGGTGTTCAGGTCTTTGTCCGCCACCAGATAGACGTGGCCGCCCCGCCCCCCATTGCCGCCGGCTGGCCCCCCCCGGGGCACAAACTTTTCCCGGCGAAAGGCGACAATGCCATTGCCCCCGTTGCCTGCGTTGACGTGAATTCTTGCTTTATCAAAAAACATAGACGACCTTGCTCAATCCCATAGACTTGAAACACATATCCCTTTATTGTAGCGGATGGCAGGGGGAACACCAACTTATGCAGAGCTGATTCTCAATCCGACTTGAAGAGGCGGTTTGGTGTGCGTGTAGGCAAGCAAGTATAATAGGGTGCGGGCCTTCGGATACGCGAAGGCCCTTCGCTATGGCCCACTGGGCAGGCAGGGCGCAAGTACGTGACGGTTCGGGACAACTTTTTCACAAAATACCTTTGGGTTTGGGCGGCAGTCGCCTGCCTGGCAATCGCCGCCAGTCTCTTCTGGTTTTGGGATGTACTCCCTTTTGGCGGCTGGCTGGATACGCTCCTGCAGGCGCTGGGCCAGGCCGAGACGCTTACCCGCATTGTCAATTGGCTGGGATGGGCTGGCCCTCTGGGGCTGATTCTCATCAACGCCGCCCAGATTGTGATTGCGCCTCTCCCCAACTATGCGATTTTTGTCGTGGCCGGTCTGCTCTATGGCCCCTTTTGGGGGGGCGTCTACGGGATATCCGGGATGCTTCTGGGCGGTGTCTGTGCGATGCTTCTCACCCGGCGTTTTGGTCGTCCCCTGGCCGAGCGGATGGTGGGCGCCGAGCGGCTGGATCGCTGGAATCGTATGCAGGCTACCCAAAGCGTTGTGTCATGGAGTATCCTCTTTCTGGCCCCTGTGGGCGACATTCCCTACTTTTTGGCCGGTCTTGCCCAGGTGAGTGTGGGCAAAGTCGTGGCGATTTCGGCCATCACCCGCGGCCCCACCATTTTTCTGATTGCTGTGGCTTCCAGCGGGGCCACGGGGATGACCTGGACCCAACTGGTATTGGTCATTGTGGGGCTTGTGATCATTTTTGGCCTGCTGGCCTTTTATCAGGATCGGGTGCTGGCCTGGTTTGATCGTCACGTGCAGCCCCGTTTCTTTCCGCCCGTCCGCCAAACCCTGCCCGACGAAGTAGAATAGAAGCAGAATAGCAGGACGCAGATTGCGCAGAAACAACAGATTGGGCAGATTCTATCCCTTCGACTAGCTCAGGACACCGCAGCGTCAATCGCTCCTTTCAGCGGCATCAGTGTGCTATTTACATGGCTCCACTGCAAAAAGGCTAAAAACCGAGTTTTTGAGACCGAATCACTCCTGGAAATCCGGGCGATCTGCACAAAAAACTCGGTTTTGCAGTAGAGTCATTTACATCAGACAAAAAAGGTAAGAACAATGAGCGAACAAGCACAAACTTTGTTGGATCGAGTAAACAACGACCTGAAAGAGGCCATGCGCCAGCAGGACGAGACAGCTAAATTGACCCTGCGCTCGGTCAAAAGCGCGATTTTGGAAGCCCAGAAATCAGGCAACTTCGAGGCCGGGCTGAACGACGACGATCTGATACAGATCATCGGCAAGACGGCCAAGCAGCGCCGGGATACCATCGCCGAATATGAGCGGGTGGGCCGGGATGATCTGGCCGCCAAAGAGTCTGCCGAACTGTCGGTGATCGAGCGCTATCTGCCCCGCCAACTATCCGCCGACGAACTCGAATCTATCGTCCGGGCTGTGATCGCCGAGACTGGCGCACAGAGTATGCGGGATATGAGCAAAATTATGCCTGTGGCTATGGAACGCATCGCTGGCCAGGCCGACGGGCGTGCCGTCAACCAGATTGTGCGCCGTCTGCTCGGCTAGGGGATAGCAGAGAAAATCCGCAGATTGAACCTGTAGAGCATCCATGCAAAACCTGATCGCACTCCGCCGCCGCAAACATATCGTCACATTGGCTACCAACAGCCTGTTGGTGCTCTTCTCTGGCGTTGTGCTGGTGGTGGCACTTCTGGTTCAATTCCCTCTGGGGGGACAGGTCCAGCTCACTGCGGGCGAGGTGGCCCAGCAGGATGTGCTCGCGCCCAGGCGGATTGCGTATGAGAGCGCGGTGCGCACGGAGCAGGCCAGAGAGCGGGCCGCCCAGGCCGTCCCCGACTTCTACGATCCACCCCAGAGCCGCATCCGCCGCACACAGGTGAACGCGGCCAGAGATGCCCTCGCCTTCATCGATACGGTCCGGCTGGACAGTCTGGCCTCCCCGGAGACGAAAACCGCCTATCTGCAAGCCATCACCGACATCGGCATCAACCAGGCGATGGCGGAGCGGATATTGGGCCTGAATGCCGAAGATTGGACAGAGGTGCAGAGCGAAGTGCCTCTTGTCCTCGACCAGATTATGCAGGAGGAGGTTCGGGAGACATCCCTGGCCACTGCCCGGCGCAAAGTCGCAGTTCTTATTAGCCCGGACCTGGACGACGACGCAAGTCTGGTCACTATCGATCTGGCGCGGGCACTGATCCGGCCCAACAGCTTTTTGAACCCGGAACGCACAGACGAGTTGCGTCAACAGGCCCGGGAAGCCGTCCAACCGGAGATCAGCGTTCTGGAACAGGGCGAAATTATCCTGCGCGCCGGGAATATTGTGACCGCCGAGGACGTGGAAGCACTGGAGCAGATGGGGCTAACTCAGGGCGAGCGCAATCTGTGGACGGTGTTGCAGGCGATGCTGGTGGCGGTGGTCCTCCTGACGCTGGTGGGCGGGGCCATCTATCGGCTGCGCATACACACCATTTTTTCCCGCCAGGAGACCGCTCTGCTGGTGGTCTTGGCCCTCTTTGGGGTGGTCGGGGCCAAACTGATGATTATCCCCGACAATTGGATTCCCTATCTCTTTCCCCTGGCCGCGCTGGGAATGTTGGCCGCGCTGCTGGTGGATACCCAAGTGGCGATGATTGTGGTTCTATCGTTCACTCTTTTTATCGCCTATCTGAGCCAGGGCGACGTATTTCTGATCTTCTATGCCTGTGCCGGGGGGATGCTGGGCGCGCTGGTGTTGGGCAAAGCCGAGCGGCTGACCGCGTTTTTGTGGGCGGGGCTGGCTGTAATTCTGGGCAATCTCGCCACCACCGCGGCCTTTTGGTCCCAGCCGCTGGAATCGACCACCACCTCTCTCGTCCTCCAATCCATCACCCTCGCCACTCTCAACGGCGCACTCGCTACCAGCCTGGGGCTGATTGGCTACTTTGTGTTGGGCAATCTTTTTGGCATCACCACCAACCTGCAATTGATGGAACTGAGCCGCCCCACCCATCCCCTCCTGCGCCAGTTGCTGCTCAAAGCGCCAGGAACCTATCACCACACAATTCTGGTGAGCAATCTGGCCGAGCGGGCCGCGGAAGCGATTGGGGCCGACGCCTTTTTGACCCGGGTCGGCGCATACTATCACGACATTGGCAAGACTGTACGCCCCTACTTTTTTGTGGAAAATTTTGTGGATGGGGAGAGCGCACCCCACGCCGACCTGGACCCGCGCACCAGCGCCCAGATTATCATCAGCCACGTGAAGGACGGGGTGGACCTGGCCCGCAAATACCGGCTGCCCGAACCCCTGCAAGACTTCATCCGCGAGCATCACGGCGCGCAGACGGTAGCCTATTTCTTGCGCCAGGCCCAGGCCGAAGAGGGCGTGGAAAATGTGGACGAGGCCGATTTCCGCTATCCCGGCCCGGACCCGCGCACGAAGGAAGCGGCGATTATGCTTCTGGCCGATGTGTGCGAGGCGGCTGTGCGTGCCAACCGTCCGGCTACCCGGGATGATCTGCAAAAACTGGTGGACCGGCTGATTGCCGATCGGGTCAAGGAGGGCGCGCTGGATTCCAGCCCCCTCACCTTCCACGAATTGCAGGTTGTCAAGAGCGTCTTCTTGCAGGTGCTACAGGGCATCCACCACCCGCGCATCCAATACCCCCAGCCTGTCCTTCCCAAAACCGAGACCAGCAACGCCGCGCAGCCAGCCCCAGTGGCTCAACCGGCCGCACCGGCCGTACCGGTGGCTGCTGAAGTGACCGAAAATACTGGCAAAATATAGAAAGAGCCGTCCATGCCCGAATGGGAAATCACCGTTGATATTGACGAACGATTCGCGCCAGAGGTGGCCGAAGAGACACTGACCGCCGCGCTCTCTGCTGTCTTGACCCACGCGGGCATTGGCAACGCCGGGGTGGCTGTCGTCGTCACCGACAACGACTACGTGCAGCAACTGAATCGGGATTATCGGGGCGTGGACGCGCCGACGGATGTGCTCAGCTTTGCCGCGCAGGAAGGGGACGAGTTGGATGCGGCCTTCGCGCCGGAAGCCGCAGAGGAGATGGACCGCTATCTGGGCGATCTGATTCTGGCCTATCCCTATGCCGCGGCTCAGGCCGCCCGCTACGGCTATTCTATGCAGATTGAAATGCAACTGCTGGTGGTGCATGGCTGTCTGCATCTGCTCGGCTACGATCACGACACGGACGAGGCCCAGGCCGAGATGTGGGCTGCCCAGCACGCCATTCTCACGGGCCTGGGCGTGATGGTTGACCTGACCCAGCGTATGGCCGAGGAATGAACCGGCCCGTGCCCACACAGTCCGACTCTCCCCCACGCCGTCAACCGAAAAGCACCTTTTGGCGCAGCCTGACCGTCGCCCTGGGGGGCGCGGCAACGGTTCTGCGCACAGAGCGCAATGCCCAAATCGAAAGTCTGATTGCTCTGATTGCTGTGGCCCTGGGCCTCTGGCTGGGCATCAGCCGGTCGGAATGGGCGGTCATCTTCACTCTCATTGCCCTCGTCCTGGGCCTGGAGATGGTCAACACCGCTATCGAAGCCGCGGTCGATCTGGCCCACCCGGCATTGCATCCGTTGGCAAAAAAGGCCAAAGACAGCGCTGCCGGCGCGGTTGTCGTCGCCGCCATTGCCAGCGTGGCCGTGGGGCTGGTGATTTTTTTGCCCCGTCTGTGGCTGGTTGTGAGTAACCTTTTGTAGGGCGGATTGCCAATCCGCCTGTTCTGGACGGAATACCAATCCGTCCTACCGATTGGGGAAAGACGGATTGAACACTCCACAGCAGATGTCTGGGCTGCTCCAGCGATTGATTATTGTCAGTAGCATCTTTTTTGGGCTGCTCGTATTGGGCACGGTAGGCTATGTGTTGCTGGAAGACTGGCCGCTGCTCGATGCCTTTTATATGACGGTCATCACCATCAGCACTGTCGGTTTTGGCGAAATCCGCGCCATCAGCGACACTGGACGGCTCTTTACCGCTGTGTTGATTGTTTCGGGCGTGGGCGCGGCGGCCTACACCTTCAGCAGTGTGGCCGATTATATTGTGGCCGGTGAGCTACGGGGGGTTCTGCGGAGACAACGCATGGAAAATCGCATTCGCAAGCTGGAAAATCACTACATTGTCTGCGGCTATGGGCGTGTGGGCACACAGGTGGCCCAGGAATTGTCCCACAGCCACGTGGAGACGGTCCTCATCGACCGAGCCATCGAGCGCTTTGGGGAGTTGGAGGCCGTGGGCATTCTGACTGTCGTCGGGGATGCGTCGGAGGATGCAGTGCTGATACAGGCCGGGATTGAGCACGCGGCCGGGCTGTGTGCCTGCCTGCCCGACGACGCGGCCAATGTCTTTGTCACCCTGACAGCGCGCACCCTAAACCCCAAATTGACGATCATCTCCCGTGCCAACACCCAGGAAAACGAACGAAAATTGCGCATCGCCGGCGCGGATCACGTGATCAATCCCTATCTGATCAGCGGGCATCGAATGGCCCGACAGTTGATGCATCCGAATGTGGTGGAGTTTATGGATGTGGTCATGCGTCGGGGCCAGGTGGAGATGTCGATTGAGGAGATTCGGGTGAGCGATGCCTCGGCGCTCAAAGACAAGACGATTGCCGAGTGCCACATCCGCCAGCGCACAGGGGCCAATATTCTGGCGGTGCGCCGTCCTGGTGGAAAGACCTTCACCAGTTTGGGCGGGGAATTTGTGCTGATGGCCGGGGATGTGATGATTGTGCTGGGCACGCCGCAGCAGTTGGAATCTTTGGCTGGCGTGGCCGACGACCAGCGACAGACCCGTTAATCGCATAGTGACACGATATGTCGTGCCCTATGGCAGGGCCAACACCTGGCCGATCTGGAGCAACGCCTGTTCACCCAGCCCGTTTCTCTGCAACAGTGCTCGCCAGTCCACGCCGTAGCGGGCCGCAATCACCCAGACCGTCTCCCCCGACTGGACCGTATGGGTACGGGCGATGCTGACCGGTTCTGTGGCCGGTTCCGCCGCCGCTTCCGCGGCTGCTTCCTTCGCAACTGTCCCGTCTGCGCCCGGAATCGTCAGAACATCCCCAATTTGCAGCAGGGAGAACTCGCCCAGACCGTTGGCTGCGGCCAGGGTCTGCCACGTCATCCCGAAGCGGAGGGCGATGCCCAGAAGTGTGTCGCCGGTTGCCACTGTATATTGCTGGGTTGCGCCCCCACCACTGCCCACTGCACTGTCCATTGCGCCATCGGCTGCTTTGGGCTGCCCGTTGCCGGGGATGCGCAAAACGACGCCAATCGACAGAACACCCGCGCCGGCCATACCGTTGAGTTGGGCAATCGACTGCCAGTCCACACCGTAGCGCTGGCCGATGGAAAAGAGCGTGTCGCCGGGCAAGACTGTATAGCGCAGACCCGAATCCGCGACCGGTGTGGTGGAGATCGGCTCGGAAATGGCGGCTACTACGGGAGCGCTCTCTGGCACGTAACCCTCGGCCCCGTTCACATTGCCTGTGGAAAAATCGACCACCAGAATCAGTCCCCAGCCGTTGGGGTGGGGCGCTGTGCCGATGCCCATTTCTGTGTAGGATGGGTTCAGTACATTGTCCCGGTGGGGCGGGTCGGTCATCCACCAGCCAATCGACGTGTCCACTGTGTCGTAGACGGCCCAGTTCTCCCCGTTCCAGCCGTTGGTCACATAGCCAGCCCGGGCAATCCGTGTGTGGACTGAACTGCCGTCGCTGCTGTAATGGCCCCAGACCCGGGTGCTGATCATATCCTGGATATGCCGATTGGCGGCCAGTGTCAACAGGGGGTGGACACGCAGGGGCGACAGCCCCGCGTTGGCTCGCAGTTGGTTGATGATCTGGCTGGCCCGTTCGCCTTCTGAGGAAAGCTGGCTGAGATCGTCCTCCGCATAGACCGCAGCGGGCAGGCTGGCAAGCAATATCCCCACCAGCAGGCAGAGCGCGACAATCGAGCGCGTCTGTGGCCAGTGCGGGCGGATACTGTTGGATTGCCTGGGGGGAGGAGGGCCAGATGGGGTCGAGTGTGTAATCTTCATGACGCGTATTGTAGCAGAATTGTGCCCAGTGCCCAAAGGCCGATCACGCAAAACCTCGGTTTCATCCACACCAAAAAGGGTACGTAGGCCAATCGGTGTGTGGGCGTTGTGGAATTGCGCTGGATTCTGGCTGAGGTGGTCGATATTCCAAAGGCCGTTTTTGGAGAAAACCGACTTGCCAAGCCCGTCATCTCGTGCTATACTCTGCCCAGCCTTTTCCCCAGAGGCCGATCTGTTTTTAGCATAAAATCGAAAGGAATCCATCGCTTCTCTATTTGGGACCAGCCATCCTCCTAGCCACTTTGAGCATTGCCCCGCTTTCACGCGAAACGGGCCCAATGCCCTCTGATTCCGCCCATTTGGGCACACATTACCCTCACGGGCCTTTTAGCTGGACGGTATAGGCAACGAGACCCACCCCTCCGCTTGGACGATTGCTCGCCACGGAGTTGGTGACCGCAAAATTCTGCCAGTTATCAGGCGCAAACCCTTTCAAAGGAGCAACCCAATCTTATGTCCAGTGTAACATTTGAGCATGTCTACAAGCGCTTCGGCGATGTCGTGGCTGTCAACGACCTTTCCATCGAAGTGGAAGACAAGGAATTTCTGGTCTTTGTCGGCCCCTCTGGTTGTGGCAAGACCACCAGCCTGCGCCTGTTGGCCGGTCTGGAAGAGATCAGCGACGGTCAGATTCTGATCGGCGACCGCATTGTCAACGATGTGCCCCCGAAAGATCGGGACATCGCTATGGTGTTCCAGAGCTATGCGCTCTATCCCCACATGAGCGTCTACGACAATATGGCCTTTGGCCTGAAGCTGCGCAAGACACCCAAGTCTCAGATTGACGAGCGGGTCAAAGTGGCCGCGGGTCTGTTGGGTATCGAGCAACTGCTGGATCGCAAACCCAAGCAGCTCTCCGGTGGTCAGCGCCAACGTGTGGCTGTGGGTCGTGCCATCGTGCGCGAACCTGCCGTCTTCCTCTTCGACGAACCGCTCTCCAACCTGGACGCCAAGCTGCGCGTCGAGACCCGGGCCAACATCTCCAAGCTGCACAAGCGGCTGGCCACCACCTTCATCTATGTGACCCACGATCAGGTGGAAGCTATGACAATGGCCTCCCGTATCGCGGTCATGAAGGACGGTATCCTCCAGCAGATCGATTCGCCCCAGGACCTCTACGACAACCCGGCCAACGTCTTTGTGGGCGGTTTCATCGGTAGCCCCAGCATGAACTTCTTCGATGCCACGCTGGTTGAGAGCGATGGCAAACTGGAGATCAACACCGGTGGTTTCCGCCTGGAAGTGCCTGCCGAGAAGGCCAAGGAATGGCGTGCCTTTGCTGGCAAGCCGGTCATCTTTGGCATTCGCCCGGAAGACATCCACGCCAAGCAGTTTGCACCGCCCAACATTCTGGAATCCGATATGGATGCCAAAGTGGATGTGACCGAGTTGATGGGCAATGAGATTTTCCTCTATCTCATGTCCAAGGACAACAAGCAGTTCATCGCTCGTGTCGATCCCCGGGTGCGGGTCTCCAACGATGACAAGATCGACCTGGCCGTCAATATGGCCAATGCCCACATCTTCGATCCCAAGACCGAAACTTCTCTCGCCTAGTCGTTTTTGGCGGGTTTGAAAGCAGCACAAAAAGAGACGGGGGACGCATATGCGTCCCCCGTCTCTTTTTGTGCTGGCTCGGCTCGGACCTTTTCCCTTAATTTTGGTATACTGCTTACTGGGCCTGTGCCTCGTAACTTCGTTTTTACCAATACTATAGGGAGTACACGAATGTCAAGTGTATTTACAGAATTTGACCTGATGGCTGAGCTACACCAGCCTGGCGATAAAATTGTGCTGCTGGTGATGGATGGTTTGGGCGGTCTGCCTATGCAAGCTGGCGGGCTGACCGAACTGGAAACTGCGGTCACCCCCAATCTGGACCAACTGGCCGCCGAAGGGATGACCGGGCTGAGCGTCCCCATCCGCCCCGGCATCGAACCGGGCAGCGGACCGGCCCATCTCAGCCTCTTCAGCTACGACCCCGTGCACTATGAGATTGGACGGGGTGTACTGGAAGCGCTGGGCATCGGCTTTACCCTGACCGCCAACGACATTGCGGCCCGGGGCAATTTCGCCTCTGCCGACGCTGACGGCACTATCACCGACCGCCGGGCCGGGCGCATTAGCTCGGAAGAGTGCGTGCGCCTTTGCGCCAAACTCCAGGCCGCCACCGGAGACGTGCTGGCGGATGAGGGCGTGCAGGTCTTTGTGGAGCCGGTGAAGGAACACCGCTTTGTGCTGGTCATCCGGGGCGAGGGGTTGGGCGGCAGCCTGACCGAGACCGACCCCCTCGTCACAGGCAAGCAGCCCCTGCCTGTCACCGACACCAGCGACAGCGCCATAGGGGAGCGCACCGCCCGGCTGCTCAACCGTTGGGTAGAGGCCGCCCGCCAGGCCATCGCCGACGAACCCAAAGCCAATTCCCTCAACCTCCGCGGCATCGCCAAAGACCCCGGCCTGCCCCGTTTCCCCGACATCTACGGGATGCGCGCCGCAGCCATCGCCGTCTACCCGATGTACAAAGGGGTTGCCAGTCTGGTGGGAATGGAGATTGTGGACTTCGAGGGCGACCGGCCCAGCCACGAGATCGACGCGCTGGAAGCCGCGTGGAATGACTACGACTTCTTCTTCATCCACGTCAAAAAGACCGACAGCTATGGCGAGGATGGCAACTTTGACGCCAAAGTCCACGAGATCGAGGCCGTGGACGCCATCATTCCCCGCATTTTGGCCCTGCAACCCGGCGCGCTAATTGTCACCGGCGATCACAGCACCCCAGCCAAAATGCGCAGCCACAGCCATCACCCCGTGCCGACGCTGCTGTGGAGTCCCAACGCCCGGCCCGACACAACCACTACTTTTGGTGAACGGGCCTGTTCCGCGGGCGGAATGGGTATCTTTCATGCCACGACAATGCTTCCCCAGGCAATGGGCCACGCGGGTCGGCTGAAACGGATTGGGGCATGAGGGATTGGGGATTGGAGATTCGGTTCCCAATCCCCAATCTCTAATCTCTCTACCGCGATGGACACTTTGATAAATGCCGCCAGAGAAATACTCGAAACCGCCACCGCCATCGCCTGTCTGACCGGCGCAGGCGTGAGCGCGGAGTCGGGCGTGCCCACCTTCCGGGATGCCCAAACCGGGCTGTGGTCAACTTTTGACGCGCAACGGCTGGCCTCGCAAGATGGCTTTGCCGATGATCCCGGACTGGTCTGGCGCTGGTATATGGCACGGCTGGCCGGGGTGGAGAAGGCGATGCCCAATCCAGGCCACTTTGCCCTGGCCGAATTGGCCTGGCGCATGCCTGATTTTGTCCTGATCACCCAGAATGTGGACGATCTGCACGAGCGTGCGGGCAGCGGTGATGTCATTCATCTGCACGGGAACATTGCCCGCTTTCACTGCAACCGCTGCGGCAGGGAGCACAGCCTGCAGGCCGAGGATCGCAGCGCGTCCCTGCCGCCCTATTGCACTGTCTGCGGTAGCTATGTGCGCCCGTCGGTTGTCTGGTTTGGCGAAGGATTGCCGGAAGATGCACTGGCCGCAGCGGTGGATGCGATGACAGCCTGCGATCTGCTGCTGGTCGTCGGCACAAGCGGGCTGGTCTATCCGGCTTCTGAACTACCCCAGATAGCAAAATGGGCCGGGGCACGGGTGCTCGAAATCAACCCGGAACCCGGCCCGCTCTCTTCTATGGCCGATATCTGCCTGCGCGGACCCAGCGGCGAAATTCTCCCCCGGCTTTTGGGGAATTAATCCGCCTTGCCCGATCCCCCGTCCCCTATTTCCCCGCCCACACATACGTATTCTGGCTAAGGGTGTAGGTGTAGGCCCGGTTGCCTATCTGCCAGCCCAGGGGTAGGGGGCCAGTGCCCGATTGGCGCTGCAAGACCAGCCGATAGCCACTTTGCTGAATGTAGAGTGGCAGCCGGTAGAGAAAAGTGATCTGGCGGGTTTCGCCCGGTTTCATCACAAAATAGCCGCCGAAAACTTGTGTGCCCACCTCGCCCCGTTTGCTGCTGACCGAATCTGCCTCCACCCCTTCGATGCTGAGCAGTTCACTCCCCAACGGCACGTAGAGACGCACATAATCGTAGTAGCAGCGCTCAGTCAGTTCGTCGTAGCGATCCCCGTAGCGGGGGGAGAGTTTACATTCGTGGTTGGGCAGCTCGACCGGGTGGTGATAGGTGACAGTGGCGCGGGCCACCCCTGCCGAACCGGGGCCGCCCGGCCAGCTTACCTGATAGTCCAGGGAGCGCTCCATAACCGCATCCACTTTGTTGAAGCCCAGATTGCTGTCCACCAGGGCCAGATAGTCGGCATCTTTAGGGGGGAGCAGACCCCCGTCCCAGCCCCAGCGGTGCAACTGGGCCTGCACCTGCGCATCCCGCACCCAGACCTGAATCCCCCGCTGGTTGAATGCCTGGCGACCCGCCCCGGCTACAGCAAAAATGTTGAAACGCCCGGACTTCAGCTTGTCCAGAATCGCGCTGGCCATCGTCGGCAGAAAGTCTTTGCGCTGCTCGAACCATTCGCCTTTATTGTCGGTCAATGTAGCCCCATCGCCCAGGGGGTTGGCCCACAATTCTTTGACCAAATCCACTACATTCTGCCCGGTCACCGGCTCATCCAGACCGGGCACTGTGACCGGGCCGACCGCGCCGACAATCAGCGAGACCGCGGCCAGGTCCATTGTCACAATCCCATCAATGGTATGCCCTGTATCCCGGCTGTAGATGGTGTCGATAATGCGAGCGCTTGTGGGCAGGTCTGGCGACCAGTTGGCATCCCGCAAAAAGAGCAGGTCCATATTCATATATTTGAGTAGAGGAGCCGGGGCTGGCGGATGATCGACCGCGTGATTATCAACCGCGTAGGAGTCGGAAAAGTCCAGCTTCGTCACCCGTCCCCGTTCTACAGTCACTTCGCCAACACCGGTGATAAAGCCGCCGGTTCCCCGCAGTTCGTGGTTGTTTTGCAACAGAACCAGATAGGTGTAAGGGCCATTCATCCCCAGCAGATCGGGCAGGCCCGGCGCAATTTGCAGGCCAGGCCCCATAAACTCGGCATAGGGCTGGATTTCGGTCAATGGCCCGGCCAGCGCTTCCGGCAGACGGCTGGCATCGATGGCGGATAGCGCCACCGCTGCCCGTTCTGCCCGCACCGCCAGGGGCGCAAAGGCGTCGTATTGGCCGGAAATCGCGGCCAGCGCCGCGGCGAGCTGCGCATCCCCATCCCCGTTGCCGGGCAGAGCAGGCGCAGCCAGGGCCATCCCTTCCGCGGCAACCTGACTCATCTCCGCGGCAATCGTCAAAAATTCCGGGGCATAGGCCAAGGTGGAGCCATATTTCGTCACCCCATCCAACCGGCGCAGAAGTGGAGCCAGCGGCTCCACTTCTGTCTCCAAAGCAGCCAACCCTTTGGCCGTCTTTTCCAACTCTGTCTGGTGGGCAAATAGTGTAGCCAGACTGCGATCAGCCCGCAGGCTATCCACAAGCGTCATACCGTTGCTGTAGACCTGCCAGCCGCTGACGGCCATGCGCGCCCCTTTGAACAGGGCCAGCACCAGCAGCAGGGCCAAAACCCCGACGATCGCCAGACGCAGCAGCCGACGCCAAGGCCATTCCGTTCGATTGTACAAGACATTCATAGTCGCAGTGCCTGTTGACATTCTATTTGTCCAGATATGGGTTAGGGTGTATAGCGCCAGAGCGAGCCGACCGGCTGTAGTTGGTATTCTACAGCCGGGGCCACAATTTCACTAAAATAGATGGGCCGATGCCCCGCGTTTGCCTGCAAAATTTCCGTGGCATTGCCGGTCTCCACACCGGCCAGGTCGGGGTAAAGCCGGGTGAGCAGGGCCTGATACCACTCGAATTGGAGCAGCGCCACATTGACCAGCGCGGTCCCTGGGGATGCTTCCAACAACTCGCCGCTGCCCCAGGCCCCATACCAGAGGGCAAAGGTCTCAGCGTCCGCGCTGCTAAAGAGCAGACTCCCCGGCTCGACCACCCGAACTGCGTCGGCCACGAAATTGCGGGCCGTCTCGTCCTGGCGCAAGGAGAGGGCGGGAAGCCGGACAGTGCCCAGCAGCACTAGGCCCACCAGACAGCCCCCCAGCACAAATCGTTCCCATCCGATGCTGGGGCGCTGGGACTTGAGCCACTCGGCCACTTCCCGCAGGCCAAAAGGCAGCCACATCGCCATCAGCCAGACAACCGGCAGCAGATAGATTTCGCTGTCTGCCGTGTGATAGGTGATGGTGTAGAGACTGACCGGGAGCACCCAAAGCAGAGCGAGGGTACGCAGCCGCCCGGCCAACCGGTCCCAGCGGTGTAGCCCCGCCAGACAGAGTGCCAGCCCCAGCGGCGTGAACTGGCTGGTGATCGTCAGCGCCCACAGCCCCACTTTTGAGAGTAGCTGGGCCGGGGGAACCGCAAAGAGATAGCGTCGATAGGCCGCGCCGCTGACCAGCCACCAGAGATCGCCGAGCGAACCGTCCCCGCTCCAGTTGACAGGAGCAAGCGGCGATACCAGCAGGGCACGGCCATAGAGCAGCACACCCGGCAATATACCCAGCGCCGCCCAGAGCCAAAAGACCGGTCTGCCCAAGGGGTGTTCTTCGCTGCTCCACAGCCAATATACCACCCCCGGAACCAGCAACCCAATCGTCACGTGATGGGCGATTCCCAGACCCAAAAGCCCGCCCAATACGAGTCCCCGTCGTCCGGGCTGCTCGTTAGGAAAGGCGACCAGCGCCCAAAAGAGCGCGGCTACGAGTAGGCTGTGAAGGGTGTAGACTTCGGTGATCAGCGCCTGGCCCCAGAGCAGCGGGGCTGTGGCCCAGGCGCTGGCCGCCAGCAGACCCGGCAAGAGCGAACCCTTCTTCTCCGGCCACAGATGGCGCACCACCAGAAATGTCACTGCCGCACTGGCCGCGCCAGCAAAAGCACTGAACAGATTGCCCCGCCAGGCGATCTCACTCCCCGGCCACAACAGACCCAGCAGCGTGAGCCAGCCCTGCAACAGTAGGGTATAGAGCGGGTAGCCGGTCGGGTGGGGGGTCCCATTCGTCATGGCCGCGGCCAGCAGATCGCCCCCATCCGCGCCGTAGTTGGCCCAGGTCAGGCCCGGCGCGGCCGTATAGCCATATAACAAAAAGGCCAGCCCCGCAGCCAGAATGGGGGCTGCGGGGCCGGTCAGCAGGGCAAAAATCGGTTTGGAACGAGAAGCGGCGCTGTCGCTGGCAGTCACGAGATCAATTGAAAGTTGGGAGCAGCACCGGTGGGGTTCCCAGGCTCACGCCAATCGTCACAGGCCCGGCATTGTCGGCGTAGGCCACGGCCAAATTGTCGATAACGCTTCCATCTGCCAGGTTGGGATCGATGCGAACCACCAGTATCGCCGTGGCTTCCTCGCCCGCAGCCAGGGACGGCCAGGCAAAATTTACGATAGATGTGCCGCTTGCACCGGCTTCACTAGTCGCGCTCCCACCTTCGGCGCTGACACTGACAATCTGCAATGCCCCCGGGACTTCATTTCGCACAGCCACATTCTGGGCCGCTTCTGCGCCGGGATTGACAACCGATATACGAATCTCCACCTCACTCCCCTGCCGGACCATACCCGAAGCGACGCTCATCTGCCCCTGCAAAGAGAAGGCTGGCTCTGCGGTGGGCGTCGTCGGCACAGTCGGTGTGTCTGTGGGCTGAGGGAGAGGCGTGGCCGTGTTGGTGGCCGTGGCCGCGCCAGGCTGGCTGGTCGCTGTCGGGCCGCTCGCTGTCGGGGTAGCCGTTGCCGGTTGGGGCGTATTTGTGGCGGGCTGCTGGCTGGTGGGCGTCACCGTTGGCACGCCGGTCGCCGTGGCCTGGGGTGTGCGGGGCGGGATTGTCTGGTTGGCAGGCGCTGCTGCCACCTCACCCCCATAGAAATAGGCCAGGGCTGCAAAAGCCACCACACAAAAGACTACGCCCCACACTTTGGCCGAAACTGTCCCGCTCTGTTTGACTGTTTGCCGTGCCGTTTGTCTGTTCATTGGTTTCCTCTGATTGTATGTCTACTGCAAAAACCGAATTTTTCGTGCAGATCACCCGGAATTTCAGGAGGAGATCGGTACTCAAGATTCGATTCTTGGACTGCTCCATTACCGAGCGCCGCGGCCTGCCAGCACCGCAGGAATCGTCTGTAAAATGATTTGAACGTCCCGCCACAAACTATACTGCTCAATATAGGCCAATTCCAGTGCGATCCGCTTGGACAGCTTCAGATCGCCCCGTCCGTTGACCTGCATCGGTCCCGTCAGCCCCGGCTTTACCAGCAGCCGCTGGCGCTGGAAATCGTTATAGAGCGCCACCACCCGCTCCTCTTCCGGTCGGGGACCCACCAGACTCATATCCCCCTGCAAGACATTCCAAAACTGGGGCCATTCGTCCAGACTGCTGCGTCGCAACACCTGACCCACACGGGTGACACGGGGGTCGTTGACGAGTTTGTAGGCCGGTTCCTCCAGCGCGTCCAAGTCCACATACTCGCTCAGGCGCTCCTCCGCATTGGCCTGCATACTGCGCAATTTGGCGATGCGAAAGAGTCGTCCGTGCTCGCCGACCCGGGTTTGCAGATAGAAGATCGGGCCGTCCGAATCCAGTTTGATGGCGATGGCGGCGAGCAATATCAGCGGCACGCCCAAAAACAGCCCCACCAGCGCGCCCACAATGTCCATCCCCCGTTTGATCAGCCGTTTCCAGCCAGGGATGACAGGCCGGGGTGCGCCGGGCTGGGTTCCCACAAAGTGGACAGTGCCCACCACATATCCCATCCCCAGGGCCAGGGAACGGGCGGCCAGCAGTAGTGGGCCAACCAGCACCAAAGCCCAGGAGCGTTGGGCCAGTTTGCCCAGAAAGGGCAGGGCCGAGAACAAAAAGAGCAGCAACAGTCCGGCCATCAACCACCAGACCGGCAACCCCAGTGACCAAATCTCGCTGACCAGTGCCACAGGCAGCAAGCCCAGCAATGCGCCCCACAGAAGCATCTGGATTTTCAGCACAGGCGGTGTGTGGCTGTCCTGCACCATCCGTTCGGGATGCCAGCGGGTGAGCAGGGATTTCCAAAAACCTATGAAATACTTGCGCCGAAAGTATTCGGCCAGGTTTTCGTCGTGGATATGTTTGACCTGGGCTTGCGGCACAAAGATCAGCCGATAGCCTTTGGACGCCAGCCGAAAGCTGAATTCCTGATCCTCTACACTGGCAGTGGTGAAGACAGTGGCAAAGCCGCCGTTTTCCAGAAAAATATCCCGGCGATAGGCCGCGGAATAGGTGTCTACAAAGTCGATGCGTTCGCTGCCCTGCATCCGGTCATAGCGATCTTCGTACTCGGCCTGGACAAAGCGGGGTGTCAAGCTCGTCTGGTCCGTTAAATAGGTGCCTTTGGCCCCCATCACATCCGCTTCGTCGAATGCTGTCAGCAGTGCCTCCACCCAGTGGGGCAGGGGCACACAATCGGCGTCGGTGAAGAGCAGCAGGGGAGCGGCGGCCAGTCTGGCCCCGTGATTGCGGGCTGCGGCAGGTCCCCCATTGGTCTGGCTCACCACCTGCCAGTGGACCAGCCCGTGGCTGACAATCCACTCCTCTACCGCTGCCTTTGTACCGTCGGTGGAGCCGTCGTCCACAACGATGACTTCAAAACGGGTGAGGGAGATCGTCTGCCCGGCCAATCCATCCAGCGAGCGCAAAACCGTAGCCTGCCCATTGTAGACGGGAATAATGACGCTACAGAGCAGAGGCGCTTTGGGGGTCATAACCAATCATTCCTGCCGGGTTATGATTGCACGCCCACAAAGAGTGCCGTGACGAAAATCCGATGGGTCGAGGAAAAGTCAGGCCATCCGGTAATCAGCGTCAGGCGGGCATCGCCGCTCTGGGCTGTCCAGGTGGCGGCTACGCTTTCCTCGTCTGCCAAATCTTCGGAAATCGCAATCGGTTCGCTGACTTCGCTGACCTGATAGACAAAGACCGTTCCCTCGGCATCAGTGACCAGAATCTCCTGGCCGACAGCGACTTCGCCCAATGCAATCGTGGCCAGCAGCCCTTCGCCCAGCAATTGATGGCCGGAGATCACCAGATTGCCCGCCGCGCCCGCGCCCACGCTGTTGGACTGCCAGCCCAGGGCGTCGCCGGGCAGAACCCATGCGGTCGTGCGCTTGCCCGCCACTTCAGTCACTTGCCAAGCCATAGAGACAACTGGTACTTCCAGGCCAAGCTCCGGGATGCTGAGCTGGCTGGGGGCTGCGGCATCTTCCACCGCGATCGGTTCGCTGGTTTCTACCATTGGCTGGGCAGCCGCTGGAGCCGCGCTGTCTGCGCTTGCCCCCGGCGTGGCCGTGGCTGCTGTCGCCGCCGCGGCGGTGGGGGTTGGCGGTTCTGGTGTGCTGGTCGCCGCCTCTGGAATCGGTATCGGTTCACACCCGGCCAGGAGGACGGCAAAAAGTGCGAGCACGAGTAGTACGCTGAATGTATGTTTTCGCAATGACCGCTTGGGGTTCATGGGTCTGTCCTTTTCCACCGTTGAGATGTCATGGGTATGGGAATCATACAGTATAAACGTCAATTGCCGCGAGTTGGTTCCCCGTCTATTCTACAGAGAGTCTCTCGTTTCTGCAAAGTAGTATAACAGAATTCGGGGCTATGGCTCAATGCAAAGGAATCCTTCTTGCAGCGGCTTTCCTGGAATGTGATATACTAGAATCCGCAAGTGGACTACTTTAGTTGGATATTTTAGCGAGGAAACCGATGGTAAAAGTCCTCATTAGTTACGATATGCGCGAAGGACGGGAAGAGGAATGCCAGCGCTATGTGATGCAGACTCTGGGGCCGGGTATGGCCCAACTGGGGCTGCGCATCACCGACGCCTGGTACACGCTGTGGGGGAATGCGCCCCAGATTATGGGCGGCGGTGTGCTGGACAGCGAAGAAGAGGCGTCCCGGATGATCTACTCCCAGGAGTGGGGCGATCTGATCGACGGCTTGCGCCCGCTGGTGGACAATTTTCGTATCCGTGTGATCGATGCCGACGGGCGTTTTCAGTACTAATCCAGACGTCAGTGACAGACTGAGTTTCCCCTTCCCACCACCAAACAACAGCCACAGGATTTCGCTATGACTACATCTTCTCCTGCCAAACCCACCCTCGCCGTCATCGGCGGGACCGGCGCAGAAGGCTCCGGACTGGTCGTGCGCTGGGCAGCGGCAGGCTATCCGGTGATTATCGGCAGCCGCAGCCAGGAAAAGGCCGTCACAGTCGCCGCAGAACTGAGCGCTGATCTGCCGCCGGGCAGTGCCTCCATCAACGGTGACGAGAACGGCGCGGCTGCCCAGGCGGGCGATGTGGTGGTTCTCAGCGTGCCCTACGCCGCACAGGAAGGGACGATTGCCCAGATTGTGGAGGGCTGTCAGGGCAAGGTTGTGGTGACAGTGGGTGTGCCGCTCAAACCGCCAAAGGTCAGTACTGTCTGGCGGCCAGCCGGGGGCAGCGCGGCCGAGGAAGCCCAGGCCCAGTTGGGTGAGGGCGTGCGGGTGGCCGCGGCCTTTCAGAATGTGAGCGCGGCCCACCTGAAGGACCTCTCGTACGAAGTCGATTGTGACATTCTGGTCACCGGCGATGACAAAGCGGCCAAAGCCACTGCCATCGAATTGGCCAACGCGGCGGGGATGTTCGGCATCGACGCTGGCCCCCTGGCCAACGCATCCGTGGCCGAAGGCTTGACCGCCCTGCTGATCGGCGTCAACATCCGCAACAAAATCAAGAGCAGTGGCATTCGCATCACAGGCATTGCCAGAGATTAAAAGCGTTGGAACGGTAGAGCGTTGAAGCGTTATCATCTCTGCGCTCCGACGTTCTACCACTCCAACACTTTGCGCTTCTACGCTTCCTCAACCATCCGGCGCAGATTGTCGTGCCCCAACTGGACACCGAAGAGAACGTCCTCGATCCCCTCGTATTCCACCGACAAAATTCCGTCGTAGCCTTCCCGACGCATGACTCGCAGACATTGGATCACAGGCACAGCGCCGTGGCCGATAATCGCCCCGCGCAGATAATTGCCCGCCCGGCTCTGAAACCAGCCCTGGCCCGGAGCGAAGTCTGTGCCCGGCTTCACGTGAAAGTCTTTGGCGTGGCAATGAAAGGCAAAGGGCATCAGCCGTCCCACCGCAGAAGTGGGTTCGTCGTCGGCGCAGAGGAAGTTGCCCATATCCACCAGCACGCCGAAGTTGGGGTGATCCACAGCCGTCACAAGCTGCTCTACCCGCGCACTCTCCTGGCAGAACTGGCCGTGATTTTCCACCATTGTGCGGATGCCTTTGGCCGCCGCATATTCGGTGACGGCCCGGCAGCCCTGGGCCAGACGGGGCAAGGCCGCGGCAAAGCTGCGGGGGCCGCTGTGATCCGCGGGCCAGCCCGCCGACGCGTCGTGGCGCATCCCCGGCACGCCCAGAATCTCGGCCACATCCACCTCCCGCTTGACCCGCTCGATCTCGGCCTTCACATCCCCGCCGGAGCCGCGCAGGAAGTCCGCGCCGATTGTGTAGTTGACAATCGGCAGGCCGACCCGCTCGGACTCGGCCCGCAATTCAGCAGCAAAGCTGGGCAGGCTCTTGCCTTCGGGCACGGCAATCGTAGAAAATTCGATGGCGTCAAAGCCGATCTCCTTGGCTTTGGCAATCACATCGATCTGGGCCATCTGGCCGGAACGGACCAGACGCACAAAACTGTAAGAACTGACACCGATCTGCATAGATTTGACTCCTGTGCTGGAAAGAGTAGCCGCTGGTAAACACTGATAAACACTAATTGATACGGATAAAACCTGCGTCCTCCTACAAAATCCCTGTTCGCTCCTGGATCATCCGTTTAAGTTTGACAACCCAGCCCGGATGGAAGTTGGGAATCGACAAAAACTGCTCGGCCAGGGCCTGCTCCCCGCCCCGGTAGCTCAGTTGGTTGAGCGCGTGTACCGTCGCCCAGGGATAGGGCCGCTCGACCAACTCCCAAACGTCCCCAGCCTGGACAGTGCCGGACTCCAGCACCCGCAGGTAGAAGCCAGTGCGCAGTTCGTCGATGGTCAGCTTCGTCCAGTCCTTGCGGCCCACCCGCCGGGCCTGCTTGCTGCACGGGACCCGGGGAATGCTCACCTGCACTGTGGCCGACCCCACCCGATAGGTGTCGTTGAGGCAGATGGCGGCCTCGTCCGCGTTTTCCAGTGTCCAGTTTTCGCCCACATTGCCCGGGCGCAGACGCATATCCAGCCGGGCATTCCAATAGGTGTAGTGGTCCAGGGAATGGCAGCAGACCTGCTGATAGCCCGCCAGCCCGTGGTTGTCCGTGTCCGTCACCCGATCCCCGGCCAGGCCCTGCTCAGTTAGCTCGACCGGTCCCTCCACCATCTCCCGGAAGATGGACGAGCGCCAGCTTCCCGATTCGTCGTTGATGGTCTGGGGCTGACCGACATAGATGGAGTGGATGGCAATTTTCGTCATTTCACCACCCCCATTGCAATGCCGTCGGCGTAGGGGACGACGGTACTGACCAGCCGTGGGTCAGCGGCCATTGCTTCGGCAAAGCGGCGCATCCCCTGAATGCCGGGGTTTCCCTGGCGATCCGGGTCGGCCAGCCGCCCGCCCATACTCACATTGTCGCCCAGAATGATTGTGCCGGATTTGCTGTAGCGCAGTGCCCATTCCAGGTAGGCCGGATAGTTGTTTTTGTCCGCGTCGATAAAGATCAGGTCGAAAGGCGCTTCGTCGGCCAGGCTAGGCAGACTGTCAAGCGCAGGGCCGACCCGGACTTCGGCTCTGTCCGCCAGCCCCAGAGCAGCCCACTGGCGGCGGGTAAAGGCCGCGTGCTTCTCCTCCAGTTCCAGGCCGATCAGCTTGCCGCCCGCGGGCAGGGCACGGGCCATCCACGCGCCGCTGTAACCGCCCAGGCAGCCGATCTCCAGGACTTTGGTCGCGCCGCTGGTCTGAATCAACACCTGCAAAAATTTGCCCTGCTCTGGGCCGATGCTGATGGCGGGCAGCCCTTCCTGCCCGGCTTCGGCTTGCAGCCGTTGCAGTCCGGGATCGTCGGCGTGGAAGGTGTCGCGCAGAAACTGCTCGTAGGGGGAGAGGACGTTCAGTTTGCTCATTCGATTGGCTCCGTTGAGTGAAAAATGCAGGGACGCAGATTCGCCTGATTTGAATTGATTTCCGCTGATTTTTCTTTGTGTCTTTGTGACGTTGTGGTCATTCTTCTGCCGCAATCAACGCGTTGGCCGGTTCTGCGCCCAATTCGGCCAGGGCTGCTTTGCCCCGCACAGTCAGATCGCTGATGAACTGGAATTCGTCCCGTCCATCCATCGGATAGGCCTTCAATCGGTAGTGGGTTCCCCAGGGCTTCTCTGCCAGGACCACCACCACCGGTCTTGCCAATTGGGTGTAGGGGCTGGTGATGCCCACATCCCACAACTTCTGGCGCACCTGCCCTGCGTCGTGTCGGGGGGCCAGATAAAAGTCCGCCACCACCAGATGGTCCGGGCTGCCCGCATTGGCATTGGCAATGTTATCGCTCCACAGGCGGCTGTGGGGGATCGTCACTTCCGTATCGTCGGGGGTGATAATTTTGAACGAACGCAGTCCAATCGATTTGACCACCCCGTAATCGTCCCCCACCTCCACCCAATCGCCTGTGCGATAGGCCTGCTCGTAGACCGCCACTACCCCGGCCACAATGCCTGTGACCAGCGGATTGAGCGCAAAGCCGATACCCAGCCCGGCCGCGCCCACCAGCGATATCAGGCTGTCGGTCTCGTAGCTGCCGATAAGAATCGCCAGAGAAACCAGAATCAGCAGGACATTGAACAGGATGCTGGCTGCGGGCAGGGCCGAAAGCAGCCGCGAACGAATGCGCGTGGGCAGGCGGTCGGCAAATCTTGGCAGTTGGCGCTGGGCCAGAGAGGTCAGCACCCATCCCACCAGCAGGAGCACCAGAATCCAGACCAGCGGCCAAATATCGAAATTGCCGCTCAGACTATCCAGAAAGTCGCTCACGGGCAGTATCCCCCCTTAAAGTGCATCAACCAGAAACCCCTCTTCCTCCAGGAAACGGCGTATGGCCGGGTAGCCCACTGGTGTCGGACCCCATACATCTCCGCTCTCTTCCACAACACCCGCCACTCGCAACCTGTGCAGCCTCTCCAGCAGTTGGCCGGGCGAGAAGGGAAGCAGGTCGGTGAGGAGGTGTCTGGCCAAGCCGCCGTGGAGTAGAAGCGTATAGAGCAGCATTCCATCCAGAGATTTTGCGCTCCCGGCCAGATCAGGCAGATGCATCTGCTCCCACGGGCGCACCCACAGGGTATAGCCAACGTCCTCTTTGGCTTCCTCCTGGGCCTCTTTTTCCACTGATCTGTCTTTGGATGCCAGGAGGGCGCTCCGCCAGATATTCCACGCCACCCGTGGATTGCCCCGGCTGCGCGCCGCCAGGTTCTTCAAATAGGCGGAAGCCGTGGATGAGGGCGAACTATCCGGAGCGAATGGTTCCAGCAGGGTTTTGCCGTTGCTGGCCTCCCGGAAGACGACCGGATGGGGGCTGGCATCCTGGGCAGAACCACCCAGCCAGCGATGCAACGCTTCGTCTCCAAAAGGTGCAGGGGTCCGGGGCGCGCCCAACACAGCGTCGAACTGCACCGCCTGGCAGAGATAAGGCCAGGCCCAACTCTGGCAGAGGACCAGCAGGGGTGGGTCCAGCCGGTCGATGCGGTCGAGCAGACGGCGTAGCAGGTCCAGCCCGTTGTGGTGGCGCAGAAAGGAACGCTCCAGGCGGGGGAGAAGCAGACGCTGGCCCCCATCCAGGGGAAGAGCGCCGAGCCATTCGTCACTGTCGGCAATAATCTGCTCTGGCGTGGGTGGTGTGATAATAAAATAGTCCTGCTCGGCGGCCCAACGTTCCAGCCGCTCACGCACAAGCCCCATCGGTGGGTCAACAATTGTCTGCACACCCACCGACGCGGCTTCGCTGTCCAGCCAGCCGCTCAGACCCGTTTCCAGACCAGCCAACTCTGTGGCGGCCCAGTCTGGCTCAGGTGCGGCCCAGTCCAACAGTCGCTGGGAGGGGCGCTCCATCTCCACATCGGGTTCTGCCCCGTTGTTGGCGGTTTCCCCCCCGCGCAGACGCCGCCACAGGTCGTGCAGCCCGCTGCGCACGGCTTCCGGGGCCGGGCTGGACGGGGGCTTGAATTCGGCCAAAGGAATCAGCTCCCAAAGCGGCGGCTTTCCATCGGCTTGCTGATCGGTTTTGTCGGTTTTGGGTGTGGTTGACTGGCTCATTGGCCTATCTTCCCCGCTTTGCGCAACAGGCGACGGAACGCGTTCTCATCGGTTAGACAGCGCTTGGGCACAATCAGTATATTCTCATCTGTCACAAAGAAAAGAAAACTCTGATTGATCTCGGCCACCCGTTCTACCTCTTTCCAGGGGAAAAAGACGCCGTTTGCCTCTTCATTTGTCTCTTCGCTGGTCAGTTTCATCCCTTTGCCGTGAAAGTGATAGTGGGTGTGGGCCAGGGCCGGATTGGTCTGCAACAGCGCGGCTGCCTGTCGGCCAATCTGGCGGCGGATGAAGAGTGTACTGTAGGCGGCGTAGAGCAGAGCTAACAGGGCCACAGGCCAGAACCAGAAGGAGAGCGCGCCGGGTACAAAAATAAGTAGCAGCAGAACGGTCAGGGGAACAGCCACCAGAATGGCCCAGCCCAGCCAATCGTTGACCCGTTTGCCCAGGCTGCTGGCAAATTGATGCCAGAGCATCGCCCGGCGGTATTCTTCTGGTTGCAGATCGACAATGAATTCCATAGAATGAGAAATTTTTCACATATTGATGGGTATACTTCCTGTAGTATAGAGGGGTGATAGGGGAAGTGGCAAGTGGCAGGTATGCAGGCGATACACTTATTTTTGGCTTGCCATATGCAACCTGCACTCTTCGACTTGTACCACTCAAAAGAGGAGAAAAACGTGACTTTGCGGAAAATATGGTCCACGATACTTTGTATGGCGACGCTTGGGCTGGCTGGCTGTGCCGGAGAACCGCCCAGCGGCCTGGGGTTGACCGATGGGCGGCTGGCTCCCTGCCCGGATTCGCCCAACTGTGTCTCCAGCCAGGCCGAGAGCGGCTATGCCAGTATGGAGCCGATCCCCCTGACTTTGCCCGCGGAAGAGGCCCAGGCGGTCTTCGTCGCGACTTTGCAGGGGATGGAGCGCATGGAAATTGTGAGTGTGATGCCTGGCTATATCCACGCCGAGGCGACGAGCGGTATCTTCGGCTTTGTGGACGATGTGGAGATCGCCATCGACGAAGCCGAGGGCGTCATCGACTACCGCTCAGCTTCCCGGATGGGCTACGGCGATATGAACGCCAATCGGGAGCGGATGGTGGAGATTTTGGGGAAGTATGAGGAGGCTGTGTCCGCCCAGGCGGTAGCCCCGTAAAGGTTTCTCTGTAGACACGGATAGAAGAGAACACAGATTTGTCTAAAAATCTGTGTTCTCTTCTATCCGTGTCTACAGGCTATTTTTCAGGGTGGTAGCGTCGAGACACCCACTGATTACTGGTCACTTTTCACTTGACCAGCGCGGCGTCCAGCGCCTCGACGAGGGTGCGCACGCCGATCACTTCGATCCCTTTGGGGAACTCGTCCCCCTTGCGGCGCATCGCGTTGCGGGGGACAATTGCCCGTTTGAAGCCCAGTTTGGCCGCTTCGCCCAGACGCCGGGGAAGATGGCCCACACTGCGCAACTCACCGCTCAGCCCCACTTCGCCCAGAATCGCCATATCCGCGGCCACAGGCACATTGCGATAGCTGCTGGCGATGGCCGCGGCAATCGCCATATCTGCGGCTGGCTCCCCAATTTTCATCCCACCGATCACATTCACAAACAGGTCCTGGGTGCTCAGATTCAGACCCACCCGCTTGCTCAGTACAGCCGTCACCAGCAGCAGCCGGTTGAAGTCCACGCCGTTGCCTGTGCGCCGGGGCTGGCTGAAGGCGGTGGCACTGGAAAGGGCTTGCACTTCCACCAGCAGGGGACGGCTGCCCTCCATCGGCACGGCGATGGCGCTGCCTGACGCATTGGGCAGCCGCTCGGCCAGGAACAGTTCAGACGGGTTGGCGACTTCCGTCATTCCCCCTTCGCTCATCTCAAAGACGCCCACTTCGTTGGTGCTGCCGTAGCGGTTTTTGATGGAACGCAGGAGCCGGTAGGCGTGGAAACGTTCGCCTTCCAATTGGAGCACCGCGTCCACCATATGTTCCAGGACCCGGGGACCGGCGATTGTGCCTTCCTTCGTCACGTGACCGACGAGAAAGAGGGGGATGTTCTCCTGCTTGATCAGCCGCAGCAGATGGGCCGTGCAGTCCCGCACTTGGGAGACTGTGCCCGCCGCGCTGGTGCTGGCTCCGCTGTGGATGGCCTGGATCGAATCGACAATCACCAGCGCCGGTTTCATCTGGCCGATGCGCTCCAGAATCTGTTCCAGAATCGTGTCTGCCAAAATGTAGAGCCGTTCATCGGTGATGCCCAGCCGGGAAGCCCGTCGCCCAATCTGATAGGCGCTCTCTTCCGCGCTGACGTAGAGGACTTTGCCCCCCTGTCCGGCCACATCCGCGGCCATCTGCAGAAGGAGTGTACTCTTGCCGATGCCCGGATCGCCGCCGACCAGAATCCCCGCGCCGGGGACAATCCCGCCACCCAGCACCCGGTTCAGTTCGCCGTTGCCCAGCACCAGTCGCCGGGCTGGCTCCGCGGGGATAGCAGGCAGGGAGATGGGTTCCGGCGCGCCCACCAGCGCGCTGCCGTTGGCACTGCCCGCAACCGGCGGCTGGAGAACCGTCTCTTCGAGAGTATTCCACTCGTCACAGTCCGGGCATTTGCCCATCCACTTCATCTGGACGCCGCCACATTCCGAGCAGACGTAGCGCACTTTTGTCTTTGTTGCCACAGATCACCTGCTGTTCATTCAGAAAGGGAACAAATGTTCTTGCATTGTACCCGCTAACCGGAGGCACGTCAAACAAAAAACTGGGGACTGAGAAAATCTCCCAGTCCCCAGTCCCCAGTCTCGAGTCTCCGAATCTCCCTACTGTGTCCAATCGATGCTCTGCTCCAACCAGTTGGGCAGGTCCACGCCCAGACGCAGAATGCGCTCCGGGCTGCCTCCTGCCAGGGGCATCACCCAGACACCCCACTCGCCGCCCCGGTTGCTGACAAAAGCGATCTGCCGTCCATCCGGGCTGACAACGGGCAGGCCGTCGTTGGTCGAGTTGTAGGTGAGACGGGTGACTACATTGCCCCCCGCGTCCACGCTGTAAAGCTCCCAATTGCCATCCCGCTCTTCGCTCATAAAGACGATTGTCTGTCCACTTGGCGACCAGACCGGGCGGGAATCGGATTTATTGTTCGTCACAGGCGTCTGTTGGCCGCCCTGGCTGTCCATTGTCCAGATACCGCAGTTTTCGCCGCTGATGTCGCAGCCTTTGTAGGCGATCAGGTCCGCGGCTGTGTGCCAGTTCGGGTCCAGGCCAAAGGCGATCTCCCGCACGGGATCGTTGGGCGCAGTGGGTTGCACATAGACCCGCCAGCGTCGGTCGCCGTGGCGGGTGCTGGCAAAGACAATCGCGTCGCCGTTGGGACTCCAACTGGGCAGGGTATCTTCCGGGTGGCTGGTCAAACCGCTCATTTGCTGGGTCGTCAGATTCCAATTCCCAATCCCCAGCAGATCGCTGCGCACGCTGCGTACGGCCAATTGGCTGCCGTCTGCCGAGAGACTGGGCTGGGAGGCTTCGGAAACGACCAATTGGGGGGCTGCGCCAGGGGCCAGCTCCTGGACGAAAATCGCGGGTTGTCCGTCCGGGTCCCAGCCGGGATAGAAGATGCGGCCTGCGGGGGCAGGCGGTGGGGGTGGGATAACAACCGCCACATCTGCCGCGTTCTGGGCGTCCACCAGCGTGACGTCGCCGATCACCCAGGCGGTTGTCTCGGCCTGGGCGGCCACAGCCACCTGCCACCAGGTGTGGTCCGGCGAAACACCCACAATCGCCACAGATTCGTCCGCGACCAGACTACCCACCACCGGGTAGAGTGTGCCGGGGCCGGAACGCAAATTCAGCGTGACCCGTGCGCTCAATTGGGGTGCGTCTTCTTCTGGCACGGGATTGGCCTGGGGCGTGCTGCCTGTCTCTGTGGGCGCGGGATCAGCCCGCTCGCCTTCCGCCGCGGCCTGACGGTTGTCCTGGGTAATCACAGGTGCCCAGCGCAGCTCAGAGCCAACGACTGGCAGGGGAATCGCTTCCCCTTCGCCGCTGGGCAACCAGACCAATTGCTCGCCCTCGGCAGTCTGTGTGCGCAGGACCGCGCCGCTGCCACTTCCGGCCCACAGTACTTCGACCACACGCATATACTCTTCCGGCCGTTCCGGGGTGAACTGCGCTCCGTCGGCAGAGATGCGCTGCATCAGATAGGGAGCCTCTGTGTCAAACTCGGTGGGCTGGCTGACAAAGCTGAGCAGAGAACCGTCGCTGTCCTCAAAGACACTCCGGAAAAGTCGAAGCGGTTCCTGGGCGGATGGCCCAGCCGGGGGAAGGCCGACGGCCAGGGGGATGGCGTCGCCCGTGGCAACATCGACTCTGGTCAGGCCAGGGATGGCATAGATCAACAGGTCACTGGCTACATAACCAGTGACGCCATCGTTTCCCCAATCCCAGCCACAGCAGAGGGTGGCGTTGGGGTCTTGGCCGGTCAGTTCCGTCAAAAGGCCGCTGTCCACATTCAGCAGCGCGATGCCGCCAGCTTCGGGCCAATAGCCAAAATTGACCAGCATCCGCTCGCCGTCGGGCGACCACTTGCCAGGAGAAAAGAAACGAATCGCTGTCCGGGGAGAGGTGTTGGGCGCTGGATAGGGATCGCTGGGCAGAATTGTCGTGTAGTCACTCGCTTCGCCAGCCGGAATCAGATTGACTCCGTTCAGCCCAAAGGCAATCTGGGAGCCATCCGGCGAGAAGTGGGGGGAGGAAATGCGCCGGGTGATTTGGGATTCGGAATCGTTTGTGTCGTAGGGACCGCCGTCCAGTTTGACGATCTCCGTGCCGTATTGGGGATTGGCCTCGACCAGCCGGTTGCCGCTGACGTAGACCAGTCGGGCATCCACTGGCGACACATCAAAATCAGTGATTGGGTCGGCTTCCTGGGTCATTTGGGTGAGGGTTACGCCGTCGCTTTCCAGCCGTTGAATCTGGCCATCCTGCAAAAAATAGAGGGCCGCGGGCAGAATATCCGGAAGGATCACGGGCGTGGGGCGAGTCGTCGGGCTGGGAATTGGCGTGGCTGGGAGCGCGGTCGGCTCGGCAGTGGGGATGACCGGCGTCATCTGTCCGCTTTCGACTGCCGGTGCGGGCGCGGGTGTTTCTGGTTCATCGCCGCCGCAGCCTGCCAAAAGAAGGATTGTGAAGAGTAGTCCGATCGCCCGCAATGTGCTCTGAGTCGTCCACATAGCCTTTTTCCCCTATGAATCGTTGTGCTCTATCCCTGGATTCCCTGCCAACCAACGCCAAAGCAGGGCCGTGGGTTCCCGTCTTGAGGCCGTCAGTAAGGTTTGTATATCTTCTATTGTAGACGCGGCCAAGCATTTCTTCAAGCGCGGGCAAGGACCAAAACCAAAGGAAGGCAACTTCACATCAAATTAACATCGGAGGAACTGTCATTTCTTCCAGATGGATGAGATAGGCCATTGCGTCCTCTGCGCTTTCTCCGCACATCTCGGCGCTCGGTTGTAATCGCTGACAGACAGCCGGGCGTTCGGGTTTGCCAAAGAGCAGGCATCGATAGTCTTCGCTCAATTGGATGCAGGGCACGCCCGCGGGTTTGCCGTCTGGCATACCGGGGATGGGGGTGGATATGGAGGGTGCAATGCAGCACGCGCCGCAGTGGGGGCGACAGTTCATCGATTTTTGCCTTGCAGACTGCTGAAAAACCTCGTATACTTTCTGCCACCTATGAAGTGAGTAAGCGTCACGAAAGAATTTGCCGCTTTGATTCCGGGAATTGGCCAGACGATGGAGGGAAAGCCGAGAGATGTTGTGGCCGATTCCCGGAATCTGGTCTGCGAAATCTTTGCGTTATTTCTTGACGATTACTACTCTGTAAACAAAGTTTTTGGCATACCCGTTCGCTTGATTTCGATACGCTGCGCTACTCAATCAGCACTCACTAGCCTGGCTGCTGGAGTCATACATCTGCTATGACGATCCTCTACCTCTCCCTGGCCTATCTGATAGGAATTGGCGTCGGGCGTCTCCTCTGGGGCGCCGGGCTGATCGGCTGTGGCTTTCCTGTATGGCCCTGGCTGCTGCCTTTGGCGGCCCTGCCCCTGCCCTTTTTCTGGCAAAACCGACAACAGATTCGCGGCGGTCCGCCCCTGCGCTGGCCTGTGACCGCAGGTTTTACCCCGCCTGTGGCCGATTGGAACAGCGCTCTGGCCGCGGCTTTGCTTCTGGCTGCGCTCGCCGGTCTGCTGCGCTATGCCAGCCAGCCGGACCAGCCCTGCGCCACGCCGACCGATTTAGCCTATTATAACAGCCGCAACCCGGATGGGGCAGCAGAGCAGGCGGTCACTCTGATTGGCTATGTGGACAACTATCCGACGGCGAAGAATGGCCGCCAGCAGCTAACTGTGCGGGTGGAGAGTCTGCGGGTGAATGGGGTAGACCAGCCGGTCACGGGTCGGGCGCGGTTGAGCGCCAGTGTGGAGCCTCGCTATATCTACGGGCAACCGGTGCGGGTGGAAGGGCTGCTGGTGGAGCCGCCGGTCTTTGAATCTTTCGACTACCGGGCCTATCTTGCCCGCAAGGGTGTCCACAGCCAGATATTGCGCCCCCAAGTGGCAAAAAGCGACGGCCCGAACCGGGGCAATCTGCTATTCCGCACCCTCTATGCCCTGCGCGCCCGGGGCGAGGGGGTGATCAACCGTCTCCTGCCCGAACCCTACGCCGCGCTCTCCAACGGGATGCTGCTGGGCATCGAAGCGGGCATCCCCGACGAACTCTACGAACAGTTCAACCTGACCGGGACTAGCCACGTCATCGTCATCAGCGGATCCAATGTGGCAATTGTCGCTGGTGTGGTGATGGCCCTCTTTGTGCGGCTGTGGGGACGGCGGCGTGCGCTCTGGCCCACCCTGGCCGGTATCGGCCTGTATGCCCTGCTGGTGGGTGGCGATCCCGCGGTGATGCGGGCCGCGTTGATGGGTTCGCTCTTTGTAGTGGCGACGGTCCTCAACCGCCAAAGCACCGCGCTGATCAGCCTGGGCGCGGCCTGCTGGGTAATGACGCTGCTCAATCCCCTCACCCTTTGGGATGTGGGCTTTGAACTGAGCAGCGCGGCCACCGCGGGTCTGATTCTTTTTTCGCCGAGTTTGTCTGCGGGATTGAATCGATTGTGGCCTGGGATGGCACAAGCTGGTCATTTGACTGGCAGCGCGCTCGAAAAGGGCGGCTCAGTCGTGCGCGGTCTGATCGAAGACGGCCTGCTGGTGACATTGGCCGCTAACCTGACGACCCTTCCGCTGGTGGTCTACTATTTTGGCCGTCTCAGTCTGGTTAGTCTGCTGACAAATCTGTTGATTGTCCCGGTGCAACCTTTCATTATGCTGTGGGGAGGGGCGGGGCTGCTGGTCGGCCTGACCGGTGTCGAGTGGCTGGCCCAACCACTTCTGTGGATTCCCTATCTCTGCCTGTTGTGGACAGTGGGAATGGTGCGCTGGAGCGCGGCCTTGCCCTGGGCCAGTGTGGAGGTGTTCAGTTACGGGCTGGGCAGTCTGTTTCTGACCTATCTGCTGCTCTTTAGCTGGCACGGGCGCGCCGGGCTGGTGAAGATATTGCGCTGGCGTCCCCGAATTTCCCCGCCGACCCTCTGGCGCTGGAGCAGTGCGGTGGCTCTGCCGGCGCTGGGAATCGGCGTGCTGCTGCTCTGGCAGGTGCTGCTCTCCCGCCCGGATGGGACGCTCCATCTCTGGTTTCTGGACATCGGCCAGGGCGACGGGATTCTGATACAGACCCCCAGCGGACGTCAGATACTCATCGACGGGGGCAGCGACTCCCAGCGGCTTTTTGCCCAGTTGGGCGGGGTGATGCCTTTCTGGGATCGCTCTTTGGATCTGGTCGTCGCCACCCACCCGGATTGGGATCATATGGGCGCACAGATCGGGCTGCCGGATCGTTTTGCCATTGAGCAGGCGCTCGTCAGCGAAAATCTGTACGAGAATGCGGATTTCGACGACTGGCGGACCGGAATGGCGGACGCAGGGGCATCGATTGCCAGCCAGTCCCAGGGTGGATGGATCGATCTGGGCGATGGGGTGGCCCTGTGGGTTCTCTGGCCGCCGCCAGAGGAAGCGATGCCGCCGGTGGAAGATGACGACAAGAACGAACGCTCACTGGTGCTGCGGCTGGTCTATGGGGAATTCAGCGTCCTGCTCACCGGGGATGCAGGGCTGCCTGCGGAGAAGGCGATGGCGGGTGGGGGAGAGCCTCTGCCCGCCCACATTCTGAAGGTAGGCCATCACGGCAGTCGCAGCAGCACAGGCCCCGATTTCGTTCAGGCAGTGCAGCCGGAGATCGCTGTGATTCAGGTGGGCGAGAATCGCTACGGCCACCCAGCGGAGGATGTGCTGGCTACTTTGGCCGGGCGTCTGGTCCTGCGCAACGACCTGCAGGGCCGTATTCATGTGCGCAGCGATGGGGTGCAGATGTGGGTTGAGACGGAGCGGCGGAATCCGTTGGAAACGGAGGATGTCAGTCCAGGTCGCCCTGAGGAATGACAAAAGTGATGATAGTTTCCACGCCAAGCTTGCTTTCCGCCCAGATGCTCCCCCCGTGGACTTGTACAATGTCCCGCACCAGTGCCAGCCCCAGACCTGTGCCCCCAAACCGGCGGGTGGCAGATCCATCGATCTGGTAAAAGTCCAGCCAGATATTGTCAAGCTCTTCCGGCGCAATCCCAATCCCCTCGTCACGCACAGAGACAAAGATGGCGGGCGATTCTGCTGTCTCCTCGGCCAGAGAATCAGAAGCAAAGAGCGCGGCGTTTGCGTCAGTCTCTTCATTTTTGAACTTGTGTTGTCCGCCACGCACAGCAATTGTAATTGTACCACCTTCCGGGCTGAATTTCACTGCGTTGCTCAGAAGATTACTGAATACCTGGTTGAGTTGGGCTGGATTGGCACGCACAAAAAGCTGACTCTCTTCACAGTCAAAGACAAACTGGTGGGGTGTGCGGCCCGCATAGTTGGGATTGGTGGCCAGGGTGCGGGCGGTTTGCAGTGCCTCCTGGGCACTCTCAATCACATTGAACTTGATCATCTCCATTTCCTGGGCGCGGGCCTGTTGATAGGCGATCAGATCGTTGATCATCGTGCGCAGGTCCTGGGCACGGTCGGCCACGATGGAGAGAAGCTCGGTTTGCTCGTCAGAGAGATCACCCGCTATCCCGTCCATCAACAGATCTGTATAGCCGGAAATGGCTGTCAGGGGCGTGCGCAATTCGTGGGAGATGTTGCGCAGCATATCGTTCTTCACCCGGATAGCCCGGCGTAGTTCAAAATTGGTCCGCTCCAATTCGTCAGCCCGGCGTTGCTCGATCCCAAAGAGGCGGGCGGATTCGAGCGCGATCCCGACCTGGCTGCCCAGTGTCATCAGCAGTTCGACATCCCGCTGGGGATAGAAGTCGTCCGGGTCCCGTCGGCCAAAGAGCCATATACCCACAGAGCGGCCATCCAACTCGATGGGAATTACCAGCCGCACCCAATCGAAGCCAGCGGGCAGGGGCTGATCTTCTGGCCTGTTTCTGTCGGGCCGAAAGGTGCGGAAGTAGGGTTTGAACTGGTCAATATCTTCTATTGGCAACAGCGAGGGGATCTCCGGTGTCTGTTCCGTATAGACGCGCTGTACCTGCTCATCCACCAGCCAATAGAGGGCAGACTGGCGGATGAGCAGACTGGGCATGACCTGATTTGTCAACAGGGCGGAGAGATACGTCGGGTTCAGTGCCCGGGGGATTGCGTTGGCAAACTGCTGGACGATGTGCTCTGGTTCGTATGTTGTGCCATACACCAGCCGGTTCATAAAGCGTTCAAAGGGCGGGCGTACTGCAAAGGCTGCCACCATATAGATAGTAGCAATCAGAATGGCCACATTGGGGGTAAGCGTGAACCACTGACCAGCCAGCACGAACGCAAAGATAAAAAGCGTTGCATAGAGCATCACAAAGCTATAGGTGGTAAGCGCCCGATTGGCCCGCACCTCCTGGTCGCCCAGCCGGTGCTTGTAAAGCGCATAGGTGTAAAAAAATGAGAGGGTGGGGATGGCAAGCGTCGCCAGGAAGGTGACGCTTGGTGACGCTGTATAGTCTTTGACAAAAATGTTGGGCACCAAATAGAGCAGAATCCCTGGGAGTAACGAGACCCCGATTCCCAACAGCATCAAATTTAATGCTGATCGTTCGGCTGGCAAGCCAGGTCGCAGGGTGCGCATCAACAAAAGCAGCAGGCTGCCGCCAATGCCGATGACCAGCGCCAGGTAGTAGGTGGACAGGGGAACCACGCCCAGCATATTGAGCAGCGCCATCAGCCCAGCGACGACGTAGAGTACAGAAATCCACCAACGCCCCTTCAGTGGAAGCGGACTTGGCATCAGCAAATGGAGATGGAGATAGACGGGCATAATCAGCCAGGAAAGACCAATGGAGAGGTAGACCGAGCCAAATATCTGGGAAAAGGAGACTGTCCCAATAGCAATCCAAAGACCAGTGACATAGTTTTGCAGGATGAGCAACCGCCAGCGGATATCTTTAGGGCGCAGAAAGAGGAGGACGGCTGTGCCGGCCAGCCAAAAAGGCAGGAAGATCCAAATGGTACTTAGGCCCTGTACCTGACTTAAATTCGAACGTTCTGGCATGATCCAGCTAATCTGCATAGCTGCCTCGCCTCGCACGATGTCCAGCTCTACCAGATCGCCAGCGGCAAAACCACTGAACGGCGTGACAGTTAGGTTCGAATTGTAATCCTCAAGTGTTAGCTTTTCACCGCTCTCGGGGTTGTAAATGGCGGTGATCCTATCGCCGATTTCGAGAGTATCACGTCCGGTGTTGCAATTAGTGATACTGTCAGTGGCACTATCGAGGAGACATCTTCTCGGAAAATCGGTAATATGCCAACGGCCGTTGTAGGAAAATCCTGGGTCTGGCACGAGATATACATGGCCGAGGCCATAGATAAAGCCAATCACAAGCACGGCGGCTGCTGTCAGCACGCCGGACAGGGCATCTTGGGGTAACAAAAACTTCGGTTTGACAGTCACGGTTCAATCCGCTACATTTTTTGTTCAATCATCTCAGCTAATGCCCCGTCGATTCCTCGTACAAATTTGACAAAGGGAGCTAACTGCATCTTCAGCAGATGCTCTATCCGCTCCCGCTGGGCCAGCTTCACCGAATCAAGACAACTTCGGGCAGCCATCTGGCGCTGCAAAAGCTGGAAGGCGCAATAGCTGACTGCGCCTGAATCGATGAGCAATTGTTGTGCCTTGTGCAACGCCGAAAGATCGCTGGCCTGGCTTTTGTAGGCCAGAAAGTCCTCTTTTTGAGGATAGTCGGCATTCAGGCCATAGAGGAGGACTAAATTGTTGCGTCCCTGTGCCCAATCCGAGTTGGCCGGGCTTTGGAAGGCATCCTCAAGATCATCGTAGATTTGAATCGCTTCGCCAAAAAGGACCCCCACATTGTACATCACTTCTGTCATTTGGGGCGATGCACCGCCCAGCAGCGCGCCAATTTCCAGACCGATTCCATAGAAGGGGGTGCTTTTGGCCCGCACCACCTGCCAGTAGTTCTCCTCGCCGTCCAAATTGCGCACATCCAACTCCTGACCGGCGGCTGTGGCCAGGGCCATACGATTGAGCGCGTGGGCAGCTGCGGCCCGATAGGAAGGGTCAACACTGCATTGGTCTATCAGCACAGATCCGGCGGCCTGCAAGGCCAAGGCCAGATTGGCTGTGCGCCCGATGCCAAAACGCTGGTGCGCACCCTCTGGCTCCTCATCCAGCATATCGTCCACCAGAATAATGCTCACCTGAACACAGGCCAGGGCCGCCATAGCTGGCAACACATCCGCATATTCCCCGCCAACCGCGGCACAGGCAATCCCAGGCAACTGCCAGTCCAGACGGATATCGTCCTCGGTATCCGGGAAAAGTTCCTCGACTTCACGCCAGCGGTCCATTCCAGGGACTCCAAGTATTAGCTTTCGCAATGTGGATGCCGTAATTTTTGATTCCACCAGATAGTCCTTTCCTTGCATTGGTCAAGACGTAAAGCAGCATATAAATACTATTACAAAGGGCGTCATACCTGCGAATTAGGAGAACAGGATGTGCGCTGAAAAAGGATATACTCCGACCGCCACCGTAAAGTGGCTTTGACAAACCGGGTTTCTGGAAGACGAATCTACGCCGGTAATGGCACAACAGAAACTCGATTTTACTGGCCAGCTTTGCTATAGCAGACAAAAAAACATCAGCAGTGTAGCGCCGGGTAAGCATACGCTACACTGCTGATGTTTTCAGTCTGTTTGGAGATCGCCTGTGAGAAGTCCGAAGTCTCGGAGAAAACGGATTCTTGGCTTAGCGCCAGCCGACCCAAGAGCCTTGGCCACCGGTGTCGCTTTTGTCAGACATCTTGCGGATATCCGTCGGCGTGCTGGAGGTGGTGATCAGCTCGAAAAGCGCCAGCAGGCCATCCTTCTGCTCTGACTTCATCATGGACTGAAATTGTTCGATCGTTACCACGGCTTGCATTGTATGCTCCTTCCCAAGAGGATAAAAAGGTGTTTGGTGGAACCGTGCCCACCTTCAGTTCCTAGTATACTACGATGCGCTCAATTAGTAATCCGTGAAATTTACGTAATTCTAACTATCTTTGCTTAGCTTTTGTAGCTCGTACAGGCGGTTCAGCGCGTCCAGTGGAGTCAAGTGGTTCACATCCATCGTGCGCAGAACCTCTACAACCGGATGGGCGTCGGCAAAGAGACCGACTTGCAAGGCCACGGGCCGCTTGCCCTGTTGGGAGACCACATCGTTCAGCCGACGGGGACCAGCCGCGCCGGACTTCTCCAGGTCGTCCAGAATCTCCTTGGCCCGATGGACCACCTGTTTGGGCAGCCCAGCCATCTCTCCCACGTGGACGCCGTAGGAACGATCTGCCTTGCCGGGCAGAATGCGGTGCAGAAAGACAACCTGCTCCCCTCTGTCATCCACAGCCACGTGATAATTGATTACGTGGGGCAGGCGTTCCGATAGATCGGTCAGCTCGTGATAGTGGGTGGCAAAGAGCGTCTTGGCCTGCAAGGACGGGTGGTTGTGGATATATTCTACCACCGACCAGGCGATAGCAAGTCCGTCATAGGTACTAGTTCCGCGGCCAATTTCGTCCAGGACCAGCAGGCTACGCTGGGTAGCGTGGTTCAAGATGTTGGCAGTTTCTACCATTTCCACCATAAATGTGGACTGGCCCCGGTGGATTTCGTCGCTGGCCCCGATGCGGGTAAAGATGCGATCCACCACGCCGATGTGAGCGGCTTCGGCGGGCACAAAGGAGCCAATTTGGGCCATCAGCACAATCAGCGCGGTCTGGCGCAGATAAGTGGACTTGCCCGCCATATTCGGCCCGGTCAAAATGTGGACGGAGGCGTCGGGCGCGAGTTGGGTGTCGTTGGGGACAAAGGGTTCGTCGCTGGTCGTCTCCACCACCGGGTGACGGCCCGCCGCGATTTCAATCGTCGTGCCTTCGTCTATGCGGGGGCGATTGTAGCGTCGTTTTGCGGCTACGGCTGCCAGGCTGCTGTAGACATCCAGCAGGGCCAGCCCGTTGGCCAGGGTGCGCAGCCTTTCGCCGGCCTCGGCCACTTGGGCGCAGACCCGGCGAAAGAGGGCCTGCTCGATCTCCAGCCGCCGCTCGTCCGCGTTAAGAATCAGCGACTCGTACTCCTTCAGTTCCGGGGTGATGTAGCGCTCGGCGTTGGTCAACGTCTGTTTGCGGATGTAGTCGTCGGGGACTTTCTCGCCGTGGGCGTTGGTGACTTCGATGTAATAGCCAAAGACTTTGTTATAGCCCACTTTCAGGCTTTTGATGTCCAGCCGCTCCCGTTCCGTGCGCTCCAGATTTGCGACCCAATCTTTGGCGTGGCGGCTTTTGAAGACAATCGAATCCAGTTCCTCGCTGTAGCCCTCTCGGATCAGCCCGGTGTTGGCAAGGGTGGCGGGCGGGTCGTCGGCGATGGCGGCTTCGAGCAGGGCCAGCAGATCGTCGCAGGTGGGTAGCTGGGCCAGAATGGTGTCGGCAAATTCTTGGCCCGTCTCCGGGTTGTCAAAGGCGGAGAGCCAGGCACCATCGGCAATCAACTGGCGAATCTGAGGAACCCGGCGCAGGGATTCCCGGCTGCCGGTCAGGTCCCGGGGCAGGGCGTGGCCCTGGGTGATGCGGTTGACCCAGCGTTCCAGATCGCCCAGACCGCGCAGGGCCTGGCGCAGTTCCGTGCGCACACTAGTCCGCTCGACGAACGCCTGCACCGCGTCCAGACGTCGGTTGATGGCTTCGACTTGGAGCAGGGGCAGGCCCAGCCAGCGACGCAGCATCCGTCCGCCCATCGGGGTGGCTGTCTCGTCCAGCACGCCGAGCAGACTCCCCTGGACCCGCCCGCCCCGGATGGTTTCGGTCAGTTCCAGATTGCGCCGGGTGAACTCGTCCAGGGTCATATAGTCGTGGGGGGTGTAGCTGTGCAGGCTGGTCAGTTGGGGCAGGGCCGCGGGCTGCATCGCGGCCAGATAGGCCACAATGGCCGCGGCGGCGCGGATGGCCTGGGGCGAGCGCTGCAAGCCGAAGCCGTCCAGACTGCTGACATGGAAGTGGCGTTGCAGGCTCTCTCGGGCGGTCTCCTGCTCCACCTGCCAGGCTTCCACGCTGGAAACAATCGCGCCCAGGCTCTCCACCAGCCCGGCCAAGTCTGTATTGTCGAGTTCCCAATCCGCTGTGATCAGTTCGCTGGGATGCAGGCGGCTCAGTTCCTCGCCCACTTTGCGCTCCACACCCGCGGCTCCGCTCTCCTCGAATTGGGCCGCGGCAAATTCGCCGGTGGTGATGTCGCAATAGGCGATGCCCGCTTCTGTGCCCCGGCTGTTAAAGGCCACGGCCACCAGATAGTTGTTGCGGTCCTCGTCCAGCATGGACGGCTCGGTGATGGTTCCAGCTGTCACCACCTGGCGCACGGCCCGATCCACCAGCCCGTTGCCCGCTTCGCTCACCTGCTCGGCCACCGCGACTTTGTAGCCCGCTTTGACCAGCCGGGCCAGGTAGCCCTCGACGCTGTGATAGGGGACACCGGCCAGGGGAACCCGTTGGTTGTTGCCCACCGGGCGGCTGGTCAGCACCACATCGCAGACTTCCGAGACGATTTTGGCGTCGTCGTCGAAGGTCTCGTAGAAGTCACCCAGGCGGAAAAAGAGGATACATTCCGGGTACTGGCTTTTGATGTCCAGGTATTGACGACGCATGGGTGTGGTCATGGGAGAAACTCGCAGATGTCGGTGAAATGGGCAAAAAAATGGGACGTCTGCCGATATGGCGCGACGCCCCCAGTATACTATAGTGAAGAGTTATCAGTAATCGGTGGGCCGGGCTGATGGTGCATTTCAGTTTTTTGGCGGGTTGGAATCGTCCGTGCCGCCCGGCCCTAAAGCGACCGGGCTACCGAGCAGCGCCCCGTGAACGGGGCTTTCGGAGGAGTGGACAGGTCGATTACAAGCAGGATTTATCCGACGTAGCTCTATAGCTGTGGGCTTGCTGCCCATTGGTCTTTAGCCCGGTGCGGTCACGGCAATCGCTCATTTGCCCTAAAACTGAAATGCACCCCTGGGCTTGATCGCTGTTGGTTGGCGCGCAAAGGGGTGACGGAGAAGGACTGGTCACTGTTCGCTATCTCAGTTCCTCCACCACAAAGACCTCCCCTTCGATGACCACCCGGTCCCCCTCGTGGAGCTGGCGGCCCCGGCGGGTCTCCACTTCGTCGTTGACAGAGACAGAGCCTTCCTGAATCAACAGTTTGGCCTCGCCGCCGGACATCACCGCGCCGACTTTCTTTAGGAATTGGTCTAATTTGATGGTTGGTTGCATTGGGATTGATGTCCTATTGGTTTGTTGACGGTTAAAGACTACTATTTTCTCAAGTAATGATTGTTTTGTTTGGCGATGGCAGATGATTCTACTGTCACCCATAATTGTAGCGCACAGGACGGAGTTTCGTCGATTGAAGATATAGTCCACAGAAAAGGGGGCTTTCATGTACACCGTATCCCTGGAGCAGTTTCTTGCCTTTGTCGAACAGCGAAAAGCCAGTGATCCGAATGCGAGCTTTTCTGCACAGCACAGCCGGGAGAAAGTCCTGCGGGCGGATCAGGGGCTGAAACCCGTCTCTCGCCGCCAGGAACGCCGGTTGGCGACCTGTCCCCAATGCGACGCTCTGATCGACGAAGATTTTGTCCATCCACGCAGTGGCCTCTGCCCGATTTGCCACGACGAGACCTTTCACCAACGGTGACGGGTGAATAGGATATCTCTTTTGCAAGGGCGCTCACCACTCGGTGCCCTTTTTGTGTAAGTCAATGATACAGATGTCGTATATTGGCTTATCCAAAATTCCTAGTGTCAGCGTCCAGGATTTGATATATCTTTAGAGTATGAACATTAAACGATTCTTGCGCAATGTAGAACAGAATATCCGTTCTCTCCACGAGGAAGAGGGGCAGAGTCTGGTGGAAATGGTTCTGACTGTGCCTTTTCTTGCCATTCTTGTGGTCGTGCTGGTCAATTCCGCATTTATCTTTCAAACCTATATCACGGTGACCAATGCAGCGAACAGTGGAGCCATGTACGGAGCCAGCGGCCTGAGTGCAGCGCTAAACAAGACGGCTATCCGCGACCAGGTTTTGGCCGAGTCGGACACATGGCATTGCCCCAGCCCAGACATCGACAGTACTACAGCGGGGGATGGTTTTGGATTCACACGAGTCAGTGTAACCGTAACCTGCGAGGTATCCGATCTGGTCGGATTTGCCAATATTCTGGATGATATAACTATCTCGTACACAACTGTACGGAGAGTGAAACCATGATAAAAAAACGAGAATCGGGCCAGGCCACAGCGGAGTTTGCGATGACGGTCCTGGCATTCTTTACTTTGATCGCATTCCTGGTCGATGGGGGCCGTATATTCGGCAACTATGTGACAGTAGCCCAGGCGGCCCGAGTCGGTGCGCGCTATGCCATCACCCACGGCTCTAAATCTGCGTCGCCGGTAGGGCCTGGCAATTATACAGCATTACGTGATCAGGTCCAGGCCAATGCCCCAGGCCTGATCTCGGCCAGCACAACCGTTACCGCGACCTGGTCCGGTTCGAGCAACGATCCCGGCAGCAGTGTGACTGTGAACGTTTCCTATTCTGTACAACCGATCACATCTCTGTTCTGGGGTGGAGCGACGATTACGTTGAATGACCATTCGACGATGGTGATTCAAAATTAGATGAAACGAAAATGGCTGGCCGAATTGCACGATCTCTGGCTTGTCTGGCAATTCTGATGGCTTTTGTGATGGGAATAGGATTTTCAGACTCTGTCCCGATGGAGAGAGGTAATTTGAGTTTTGGGAGGAAACGCGTGAAGAATCTGCACCAGGATCAAAGAGGGCAGCAGTTGGTGATTATGGCCCTTGTACCGTCCTGATATATATTGACAGAGTCAAAACCAAGAAGGAGACTCTGGAAAGATGACAAAATCGGTACTCAAGCGATATAGTGTGGCCTTCAAGCAGCATGTTGTAAGAGAGTACGAGACTG
>JAUIHI010000036.1 GCA_030432295.1 Anaerolineae bacterium
AGTCTCGTACTCTCTTACAACATGCTGCTTGAAGGCCACACTATATCGCTTGAGTACCGATTTTGTCATCTTTCCAGAGTCTCCTTCTTGGTTTTGACTCTGTCAATATATATCAGGACGGTACAGAGGGACTGATTACTGAATGCTGGTCACTATTGACTGCGCCGCGGGCATCCAGACCACAAATCGGCTGCCTGTCCCTTTGCCTTTGCTGAAAACCTCAACCCGCCCGTCGTGGGCTTCCACCAGCGCCCGCACAATCGCCAGCCCCAGCCCTGTGCCGCCGGTGTCCCGGTCCCGGGCCATGCCGGAACGGTAGAAGCGCTCGAAGATGTGGGGCAAATCTTCGGCTGTGATTCCCTCACCCGTATCCTCAATCCCAATTTCTACCCCGTCCACCTGAGCCGTCACCGCCACTTCAATCTCTCCCCCTTCCGGGGTATGACGCAGGGCATTGTTGAGCAGATTCTGCAACACCTGCATCAGTCTGGCCTGGTCGCCCTGGATGGCTGCTGCATTTGTATCGGCTGTCAGGTGCAGGGCAATGCTCTTCTCCTCGGCCACCGGCCCAAAGAGTTCGACTGCCTGCCGTGCCAATGCGGCTGGGTCCAGGGGCAGCCTTTGCAGAGGGAGCTGGTGGGCTTCGGCCTGAGCCAACTCATGCAGATCGTTGACCAGCCGGTGCAGATGCTGGGTCTGGTCGTACAGGCGGGCGATCTCACCCTTCTCTAACGGATAGACCCCCTCCAGAATCGCCTGCAAATTGCCCTGCAGGACAGTCAGAGGGGTGCGCAGTTCGTGGGCCACATCGGCCAGCAGATTACGGCGCAGATTCTCTCCGCTCTGCAAATCAGCCGCCATTTTGTTGAAGGATTCGGCCACTTCCCGCATCTCTGTGCTGCCCTGCATGGGAACCCGATAGTCCAGATTGCGCGCACCGATGGCCTGCGCGGCCACGGCCAGCCGGTTGAGCGGTGCAGTCAGGCCACGGCTGGCCATCACACCAAAGATCAGCCCCAGAATGCCGACTGCCAGTGCAATCTGAAGCAGAAAAATCGAGACTTCCTGGATGAAATCCGAGGATGCCGACCGCTCCCAGGGCAGAGGAGCGTCGGCATTGTCGCTGGGAGCAACGATAAAATCGACAAAACCGACTACCTGCCCGTCAATGATAACGGGCCGTCCTGGGCGGGGATCGGCAAGTGGCAGAGACTCCGGGAGCGGCTCGGAGGGTGTTTCAGATTGGGTTGCAGATTGCGACGAATCAAAAGAGGAGTAGACGATCTTTCCATCTTTGTCCTGCAGAAGCAATACGCCCCGACCACCGCTGCCGGGGAAGAGGGTGGAGCGCGCGCCGTCCATCAGCGTCTCTACCCCATCCCAACTGCCGTGTTCTTTGTAATATTCCGCGGCCGAATCGACCAGCCCGTGGGGGCGCTCGAACTGATTGAGCAGAAGGGTCTGCATCCGCTGGTTGCTGCTCAGGCTGAATGTGGCAAAGACGACCGCGCCAAAGCCCAGCAACACCACAGCCGTAAAGGCCAGGCTCAGCCGCACCCACAGACGGTTCATTGCTGCCCCCGGCAAAAACCGAGTTTTTGAGGCCAATATACGCCTGCGCATTCTGAATGTCGTCGCAAAAAACTCGGTTTTTTATGTGAATTCATTGCCCGTTCTCCGTCAGCCGATAGCCGATGCCGTAGACAGTCTGGATATAACGGGGAGTGCGGGGATCGTCTTCGACTTTGCGGCGCAGGTTTTTGACGTGGCTGTCCAGAGTGCGGTCCATACCGTCGTAGCTATAGCCCAATGCACGCTCCATCAGCTCGCTGCGGGTGAAGACGTAGCCGGGGCTGTCCATCAGCGTTTGCAGCAGACTGAATTCGGTGGGGGTCAGTTCCACTGGCTCGTCGGCCACTGTCACCTGTCGCCGGTCTGCATCCAGCCGCAGATCGCCGACGCTGAGGGTGCGGGCTGGGGCTGCGCCCTTGCGGGTACGCCGCAGCAGCGCGCGCACTCTGGCGATCACTTCCCGGGGGTTGAAAGGCTTTGTGATGTAATCGTCCGCGCCCAGTTCCAGCCCCAGAATTTTGTCCGTATCTTCAATCCGCGCCGTAATCATAATAATCAGCGTGTCGGCCAACTGCTGGTCCGAGCGGATGGTGCGGGTGACAGTCCAGCCGTCTTTGTCGGGGAGCATCAGGTCGAGCAGGAGCAGGTCCGGGTGATCCCGGCGCAGGGCGTGGAGAGCTGTACCGCCGTCGTTGGCCACCAGCACAGAATAGCCCGCCTGCTCCAGATAGCTGCGCAGCAATCGGGTGATCTCTCTGTCGTCGTCTACTACCAATATGCGTTCGTTCATAGGATAGGAATTATCGCCGTCTTCGTCTGGAACGGCAAACCCGGCGCTGCTGTGGGGCTGTGCTATCATTTTCTTCTTTCCTTCCAATCTATACAGATTGTGCCTTTTCTTTCTACAGTCTAAAAGGTAGCTCTGAAAGAATTGTGCAGAAATTGTGGAGGCTTTGTGGAGAGGGAAGAAGCGCGACTTTTTCCGAAAAGTCGAACTCCGAAACGAAGGGGGACGACCCTTTGCTGGATCGTCCCCCCCCTTCCGTCACTATTCAGTTTTTTGCCGTTGCTATCGACCTGCAATTACTGGCTGACCCCATCGCCGCTGATGGCGAGGGTGTAGGTGGCGTTCTGGCTGCTGCCGTTCGTCAGGATGAGATAGTATGTCCCGCTCTCGACGAAATTGCCGCTCCAGCTCAGATCACCGGCCACGTAGTCGTTGGCAGAACCCCGACCAATCGGGTCCACATCCTGGCCCTGGCTGCGCAGTTGCCACTGACTCGGCGTCCAGACGCTGAAGGTGATGGCGCTGTCCGGGTCGCTGTCCAGGCTGACCAGAATCTGACCGGCCTTGCCGTCGTAGTCAAAGCTGACAACGGCTTCTGCACTGGGCAGCAGTGAGTTCGGGTCTGTGCTGGCGGCTGTGCTGGAGCTATCGGCGACCGACTCCGACTCCATCGCCGGTGTGTTGGCTGTCATTTCTGCCGCTGGCACAGGAAACCAGACATCCGCACCGCTGATACGCAGTTGATAGTCGCTGCTGCCACTGCTGCCCTGGCTGACCACCACATAGTAATCGCCGGACTGGTTGAAGTTGCCTGCCCAAAACAGGTCAGCGGATAGGCTGTCGTTGCTGGTTCCGATGCCGATGGAATCCAACTCACCGCCATTTTGCCAGACAGCCACTTCGGCCGGGGTATAGACGGCAAAACCTGCGCTGCCCACCACATCCATCTCTACGTTGATCTGGTTGTTGTCGCCCTCATCCCGGAAGGTGTACCAGTGGCTCTCGCCTGCCTCAATCGACATCCACCCGTCGTCCGGTGCGGTGGCGCTCTCCGGACCAGTGGCCGCAAAAGCCGACACCACGCTCGTCATCACAATCAGTGCGCTCAGCACCACTGCTACTGCTTTTCGTCCAGTCTTGCCATTCATTTTACTTCTCCTGTTGACTGACTTTTACTGTTATCCGTCGAGTAGTACGTTTGCTCGACATCTACAGTATAGAAAGCCCGTCTGGAGAAGCTGTGCATTCAAAATGGAGGAATTGTGGAGGAGAGGGAGGCGTGGGGAAGAGGGGCAAGTGACCAGTCGAGATACCGATAACCTTTCACTGCTCACTTCCTCCCCAGCATCTCCTCGTCCAACTGGGCAAAGAAGGCGCACATAAAATCGTGGCGTTGCTGACCGATGGCCTGGGCAGTGGGCGTGTAGAGCGTGGGGAGCAGTCGCTGCAATTTGTAGACAAATTCGTGGACGGGGGTGTAGTCCGCTCCGGTCGGTTTGGCGTCGTCCGCCGGGGCTTCGGCTGCGGGCTGATGCCAGAGGCGGCTGTCGTAAGTGCCCGCGTGGGCAAAGGCCCGGCCCACCCCAATCGCGCCGATGCTGTCCAGTTTGTCCGCGTCGTAGAGACACTTGGCTTCCAGCGTCTCCGGCTGGATCGACTGATCCCGAAAGCGGTGGGAGCGGATGCTGTGGACCACATTCTCCACCTGCTCCCGCGGCCAGCCCAGCCCTGTCAGATACTCCCCCGCAAAGTCCGCCGCGGCCAGGTGATGGGCCTTGCGGCTGGCTCCCGACACCGGCACGTCGTGGAGCAGCGCCGCCGCGGTCACCACCGCCACATCCGCACCCTCCGCGGCCGCGATGCGCTCCCCCAACCGGGTCACCCGCAGGATGTGGTCGAAGTCGTGGGCCGCGTCCCCCTCGGCGTAGAGGGTGCGGATTTGGGGTTCGTTCAGAGAAAAGGGCATTGGGAACCTTCCGGGAAGTGGTGCGGCTGAGAAGTTCGACTTTTCAGAAAAAGTCGAACTTCTGATAGCAATTTCCAGCGTTGACGTTCGGACAAGAACAGGTATTATAGAAGCAGCCCCGGCGAGGGACAAACACTCGTCCCCACCGCTCCGCGTGGGAACGGCGATGGTCCGCTCCTGCGGCAGGTGTAGAAAGACTCTTCGACACTCGACTTGTCCACCACTGAAAGGAACCCCCAATGCCCAACCACAACGCCGCCACCACCGAACCCCCGCTGCTCTCGGCGGCAGGACGAAACCAGTTGCTCGCCACCTACCGGGACGGGCTGCTCCAGGACACCCTCCCCTTCTGGCTGCCCCGCTCAATTGACGAGGAGTTCGGCGGCTACCTGCTCTTCCGGGACCGGGACGGCTCGCTGCTGGACACGGACAAAGGGGTCTGGCAGCACGGGCGCTTCGCCTGGCTGCTGGCGACTCTCTACGATCAGGTGGAGCCGCGGCCCGAATGGCTGCAACTCTCCCGCCACGGCATCGACTTTCTGCGTGCCCACGGCTACGACGACGACGGGCGGATGTTCTTTCACCTGACCCGGGAAGGCGCGCCCGTGCGCAAGCGGCGCTATATCTTCTCCGAGACTTTTATGGTGGCAGCCCTGGCCGCCTATGGCAAAGCCGCCGGTGACAGCCAGGCCGTGCAGGAGGCGGTCGATCTCTTCGCACTGATCAATCGCTATCTGACCACACCCGGTCTGATCCCCCCCAAAGTCAACCTCGCGGTGCGTCCCGGCAAAGGGCTGGCGATCCCGATGATTCTGACCGTCACTGCCCAGATTCTGCGCGAGGCCGTAACTGATCCCACGCCCTACACCGCACAGATCGACCGCTGCATCGCCGAAATCGAGCGGGACTTTATGAAAGCCGAATTCCAGGCGGTGCTGGAATCGGTCGGGCCAAACGGGGAGTTTTCCGACCACTTCGACGGGCGGATGCTCAACCCCGGCCACGCCATCGAGGCCGCCTGGTTCATTCTGCACGAGGCCAAACTGCGCGGCAAAGATGCCCGGCTAATCCGCTTGGGCACGACGATTCTGGATTGGATGTGGCGCTGGGGCTGGGACGAGAAGTACGGCGGGATACTCTATTTTCGGGATGTGAAGGGGCTGCCTGTGCAGGAATACTGGCACGATATGAAGTTCTGGTGGCCCCAGAACGAGGCGATTATCGCCACCCTCCTGGCCTATCAGCTCACCGGGGACGAGAAGTACGCCCGCTGGCATCAGATGATCCACGACTGGACCTATCGCCACTTCCCCGACCCGGAGCACGGCGAGTGGTTCGGCTACCTGCACCGGGACGGGCGGCTCTCCACCACCCTCAAAGGCAACCTCTGGAAAGGGCCGTTCCACATGCCCCGTATGCAGTTGGTCTGCTGGCAGATTTTGGAGGAGATGGGGAAGTGAAAAGTAAAACGTGAGAGGAAGGAGTGCTCTCACGTTTCACGTTTCGATTGACCGGCTTTCTCGTTCCCATCGCTCCGCGTGGGAACATCTCTGGGCCGCTCCTGCGGCGGTGGGGCCACATTCCCGGAATCAGTACCCCTACGGCTGCCCCACCACCAACCCACTCACCAGCACCGCCACATCGGCCCGATTGTCGCTCTCATTGCCCTCAACGATGGCGTTGTCCGGGTCCACCACCACCTGAAACGAAAGCTCGCCGGTGTTGGCCGCGGCGTTGTAGAGTACCCGCACGGGCGCACTCTCGCCGGGGGCCAGGCGGGCCAGGGTCACTGGTCCGCCCACGGCCACCGGGCTGCCGCTGCTCATATCCATCACATGCACACTGATGCCCTGGGCGGGGGATTGGCCCCGGTTCTGCACAGTGGCAGTCACCCGCACCAGTTGGCTGTTGGCGGACGACGCCAGCGTCACAGCCACATCTTCGGGCAGAATCGCCAGGTCCGGCCCATCGCTACTGGCTGAATCGGTTGAACTGAGAGTCAGTGTCTTGCTGGCCTGGTTGTCCTCTTCATTGGACTCTTCGATGGCTCCGTCCGGGTCGGCGGTGACCCGAATGGTCAGGGTTCCCTCCTTGCCTGTGGTGTCGAAGAAGACCACTGCGGAGCCGCTGCTTCCCGCAGCCAGAGTCCCGGTAATCGTCATATCGCCGATCAGTTCCGGATCGTCGCCCGTGGCATCCTCGAAGCGCACCAGCGGATCCGTGGCGTCGGCGGTGCCGTCGTTGCGCAGGTACAGGGTAATCGTCACTGTGTCCCCCGCAGTGGGGCTGGCCGGATCGAATTCGATATTGCTGGCCGTCACCACCAGATTGGGCTGGGCTGGCGGTGTTTCATCCGGGGTGCGCACCTTCAGCACTTTTGCCGCTCGGTTGTTCTCTTCGTCGCTTTCGGCGACGGCGTTGTGCGGGTCAGCGCTGGCCTGGATGCGCCGGTCCCCCGCCTTGTCCGTCGTGTCATAGGAGAAGCTGGCAGAGTCGCTCTCGCCCACAGGGATGCTGGCAATCGTCGCCGGCTGGCCGATGGCCCCGCCACCGCTCAGATCGGCGAGGGCGACCACTATATCCGTGGCGTCGGCTGTGCCGTTGTTGGCGACGGTCACTGTCACCCGCACACTCTCGCCCACCACCGGGCTGCTGGGATCGAAGGCGATGTCGCTCTCTGTAATCACCAGATCGGCCAGGGCGGGCGGCTTGATGGCCAGACTCTTTGTGATGCGATTGTCCTGCTCGTTGCTCTCGCTGATGGCGTCGGTGGGATCGGCGATGACCCGGATGATGCGGGTTCCCGCCACTTCTGTATTGTCGAAGACCACCCGCACAGTACCGCTCTCGCCTGCCCGGATCAGGTCGATAATCTGCTCAGTACCCACGGGTTGGGGTGTGCGGCTGTCGGTCACATCCTGCACCAACACAATGACGTCGTTGGCGTCGTCGTTGCCCGTGTTGAGAATCGTGGCGTAGATGGCGACTCTACCGCCGATCTCGGCTGTCTCCGGGTCGAACTTCACATTGCCCGCCAGCACGGCCAGATTGGGTGCCTGGGGTGCGGCTACGGTCAGATTGACGATGGCTTTGTTGTCGATCTTATCACTCTCCGGCACGAAATTGTTGGGGTCGGCAGTCACCTGCAAGCGCCGGGTTCCGGCCTTGCCCAGGGTGGCGTAGCTCACCTGTACCTCGGCACTGGCCCCCGGCGGGATGAGGCCGATGACTTGCGGCTGGCCGATGGGCAGGGCGTCGGCGTCGCTGATGTCCAGGAACTGGACGGCCACATCCCGGGCCTCCTCGCCCCCGTCGTTGAGGACGACAGCGCTGATCGTCACCCGATCCCCCTCCTGGGGCGCAGCCGGGTTGAAGCCGATATTGCGCTGCTGCACCACCAGATTGGCCGCGCTGCCCGCGCCCAGAGTCAGACTCTTGGTGGCTTTGTTGTCGCTCTCGCTGCGTTCCTGTATGAAGTTGTTGGGATCGGCGATTACCTGAATCGTGCGCCTGCACCCCTCTCCATCTCCCCCCGCTGCAGGGGGCGGACAGATGCCCGCGGTTTCGTAGCGCATCTGCACACCCGCGCTGCCACCGGCGGGGATGCGGTCGATCGTCACCGGTTGGCCGATGGTCAGGGGCGACGACGAGGCGGTGGCGTCGATGAACTGGACCACCACAGCGGTCGCCACAGCCGTCCCGTCGTTGAGGATCAGGCTGTGGATCGTCACCCCGTCGCCCAACTGGGGGTTGGCCGGGATAATCGTCACATTCGACGAACTGACATTCAGATTCGGGATCGGTTCGGTCTGCATCTTCAGAGTCTTGGATGTACTGTTGTCGCTCTCCTTCGTTTCGGTCACAAAGTTGTTGGGGTCCACCACAACCGTCACCCGCTGGTCGCCCGTGCGCCCGCTGGTGTCGAAAGTCACCTGAACAGTCGCACTGCTCCCCGCGGGGATGCTGTCGATAGTCTGGGGCTGGCCGATAGGCGAGCCGCCTGTGCCGCCCTCCACAAACTGCACAATCACTTCGCCCGCATCCGCGCCGCCGTCGTTGAGGATCGTAGCGACGATTGTCACCTGATCACCGCTGGCGGGCACGTCCGGGTTGAAGCCGATATTGTCCGATTTGATGATCAGATTGGGCAGGGCCGCTTCGCCGACGGTGAATGTGGCCTGGGCGCTATTGTCCTTTTCGTTGCTCTCGGCGATCAGATTGTTGCGATCCGCCACCACCTCAATCTTGCGTTCGCCGGTCTTGCCCGCGCTCTCGTAGACCACCTGGGCCGTGCCGCTGCCCCCGGCGGGGATGCTCTCAATCGTCTGGTTGGAGCCAATCGGCTGGGCGTCTTCGTCAGTCACATCCAGGAATTGGACGACGACCCCTTCTGCTGGGGCCGTGCCGTCGTTGCGCACAGTGACCCGGATGGTCACGCTGCCGCCGTCGATGACTGTGGCCGGGGCAAAGCCGATATTGTCTGTCGGAATCGTCAGATTGGGCGCGGCTGTGGCCGTCACCAACAGGGCGCGGGTGGCGGTGTTGTCCGTCTCGTCGCTCTCCCGCACCACCGCGTAGGGATCGACAGTCACTTTAATCTTGCGTTCGCACGACCCCCCTCCAACTCCCCCCACATTGGGGGGAGAGCAGATGTCGGCGGTCTCGTAGGCTACCTGCGCTGTGCCGCTGCCTCCGGCGGGGATGCGTTCGATTGTCTGCACCGGGCCGATGGGCTGCTGGCCGCTGTCGGTCACGTCGCTGAACTGGACCAGCACATTCTCGGCGTCGGCGTCGCCGGTGTTGAGGACCGTCACCAGCAGGTTGACCGGTGTGCCCTCTACTGGCGTCGGCGGATCGAAGCCGATGTTGGCGACCAGCACGGCCAGATTGGGCGTGGGAGCCGGGGCTACCAGCAGAATGCGGGTGGCTTTGTTGTCGATCTCCTCGCTCTCGGCGATGAAGTTGCTGGGGTCGGCCACCACCCGAATCTTCACCTCACCGGCAGGGCCAGTGGGGGTGAATTCGGCGTGGACGGTTCCGCTGCCGCCGGCGGGGATGCTGGCAATCGTCTGGGGTTGGCCGATGGGCACAGGCCGCCCCGCGGTCACATCCTCGAATTGGACGATTACATCTGCCGCGTCAGCGTCGCCGTTGTTCAGAATCACAGCGCTGATGGCGACCGGATCGTCCACGTGGGGTGCGGCCGGGTTGAAGCCGATAGCAGCGTCCAGCACAGCCAGATTGGGCATCGACCCGGCATTGACTTCGATCAATTTCGTGGCCGTGTTGTCGTTCTCTGTAATCTCCCGAATCTGGTTGTTGGCGTCCACCATCACCTGAATTTTGCGGTTGCGCGCGCCGTCGGGCAGTTGATAGCTGACCTGGGCCTGGGCGCTGCCACCCACAGGGACAAGCGGGATAATCTGCTCCGTACCGATGGGTGTGGCCTCGCCGCCGGTCACATCCATAAAGAGGACCTGGACATTGCGGGCCGCGGCCGTGCCGTTGTTCAGCACCACCGCGCTGATGCTCACTTCCCCGCCACCCGCGGGAACCGGCGGCTGGAGCGCGATATTGCCCGCCAGCATCACCAGATTGGGCGTGGGCGATGGCGCGACGGTCAGGGCGGACGAGGCCGCGTTGTCGGTCTCGTCGGTCTCGGCCACAAAGTTGCCCGGATCGACGACGACTTGGATGGTTCTCCGTCCGTCTTTGCCGGTTGTGTCGTAGGTCGTCTCGGCCAGAGCGCTGCTGCCCGCACGCACGCGGGGCAGGATCAGCCGCTCGCCGATGGGTGTCGCGCCCCCGTCGGTGATGTCCACAAACTGGACTTCCACAGTTGTGGCGTCGGATTGGCCCCGGTTGAGGATTGTGGCACGCAGGGTCACGCTATCGCCTGCGGTCGGGCTGGCCGAATCAAAGCCGATGTTGGCGGCCAGTGCGGTCAGGTTGGGCGCGGAGAGGGGTGTCACCGCCACCGTCAGCCGGGAAGTGTTATCGCTCTCGCTCGTCTCAGCGATGAAATTGTGGGGGTCTACCACCACTTGCAGCTTGCGATCCCCCGGCTTGTCCGTTGTGTCGAAGAGTACTTCGGCCACGCCGCTGCTCCCTGCGGGGATGCTGGCGATTGTCTGCTGCTGGCCGATGGGGACCGCCGGGCTGCTGGTAGCGTCCAGGAACTGCACCAGCACATCCGTGGCGTCCACACTGCCCCGGTTGAGGACAGTGGCGGTCAGGCGCACCTCCTCCCCTTCGGTCGGGGCCAGGGGGCTGACCCCCACATTGCCTGTGGACAGGGTCAGATTGGGCGCGGCGGGCGGTTCGATGTCCAGAGTTTTGGTGGTGCTGTTGTCGCTCTCTTTGGACTCGGCGATGAAGTTGTTGGGGTCGGCATCCACTTTGATGCGCCGGTCCGCGGTGAAGCCGCTGGTGTCAAATGTAACCTGCACCCGTCCACTGCCTCCGGCGGGGATCAGATCGATGCTTTGGGGCTGGCCGATGGGTGTGGTCTGGCTGCTGGTGGTGGCGTCGAAGAACTGGACCACCACATCCGCCGCGTCGGCGTCGCCGGTGTTGAGAATCGTGGCGTAGACCGTCACCTGCGCGCCGGAGTTGGCCGGGCTGGGGTCAAAGCCGATGTTGCTGGAACTGACGTACAGGTTCGGCGCGGGCGCGGGGGTGACGGTCAGGGCGCGGGTGGCCCGGTTGTCCGCTTCGTTGCTTTCCGGGATGAAATTGTTTGGATCGATAATCACCTGAATTTTCTTCTCACAGCCGCTGGAACTGCTGCTGGAGGAGGAAGATGTGGCCGGGCACGCGCCGCTGGTGTCGTAGCTGATGCGGGCGATGCCGCTGCTGCCCGCGGCCACTTCTGCTACGGTCTGGGGCGGGCCGATGGGCACTGGTGTCTCGCCGCTGGCATCCACAAACTGGACCATCACACTCCGGGCGTCGGCTGTGCCGTTGTTCAGAATCGTAGCGTTGACGGTCACGCTGTCGCCGTCCACCGGACTGGGTGGATTGAAGCCGATGTTGAGGGGCTGGATGACCAGATTGGGCGCGCTGCGATCCCGACCGGGCAGGGCCAGTTTGGCCGTGCGCACCTGCACGTCGTCGATGTACCAGCCCTCATATTCGTTGAAACTGCTGGTGATCGTATCGAACCAGAAGCGCACCTGCACCGAACCGGAGCCGTCCAGGAAATCGGTCAGGCTGACCTCCCGCCGCCGCCACTCGTCGTCGGTTCCGTGGGATTCGTAGACCGTCTCCCAACTCTTGCCGTCGGTGCTGACCTGGACACGGGTGCGGTCAAAACGAACGTTGACCTGCAACTGACTCCATTCGTAGAAGGAGAGCAGAGCCTCGTCCGCGCCGGTGATTTCGATGGGTTTGGAAGTGAGCGTGCCGCTGTTGGCATCGCCGGTGTCGTAGTCCCGCTCTTTGTCGCGCCCGTAATACCAGGCCGTGGCCGGGCTGTTGAAGCGCAGGGAGGAGAGATGCCAGAGGCTCGTTTTGTCGTCGGTGGTCCAGTTGGCGTCGCCGCTCTCCATGTCGTCCTCAAAGACGATTGTGCCGCTGGCTGTGCGCCCCAGCACTACATTCGAGAGATCGGAGAGGTTGCCCACATTGTCCGCCACCTTCACGGCAAAATAGTAGGTGGTGTTGGGGGCCAGACCGCTCACCATCACCGATTCCTGGAAGCCCGCGGCCTGGGGTTCGGGCACGTCGGGAACCCGATTGGCCAGTTCAAAGTTGGCGTCGGAAATGGGGGCCTGGGAGTAGCGAACGTCGTAGGCCGTGGCTCTGCCCTCCATCCCGTCGTCGCCGCTGGCCGTCCAGTTGAGCAGAATTTTGGTGAGCAGCACGCCGCCGGGGGTCAGGTCGGCCACCGCAGCCGGGGGGGTGCTGTCCCGTTCCAGCACATTCAGAATGTTGAGACGTCCATTCGTAATCGTCTGCTTGGAGCGGTCGCGCAGGGAATCCACGCCAGAGATAATGCGCTGTTTGACCTGCTCGTTGCTCAAGCTGCTGCCAAACTCGGACCAGATCAGCGCGGCTGCGCCGGCGACGTGAGGCGCCGCCATCGACGTGCCGTTGGCCGCCCGGTAGCCGCTGGCATCACACATCGCGCAGCGGCCTGTGGGCACAGTGGAGAGGATGTCTACGCCGGGCGCGGCCAGGTCCACCCAGTCCGCGCCGTAGTTGGAGAAGCTGGCGTACTTATCCTCGTGGTCTGTGGCCGCCACGGAAATGATATTGGGCAGTTCATACGCGCCGGGATAGGAGCGGGCGTCCGTGTTGGAGTTGCCCGAGGAGCAGACGTGCAGAGGCGAGTCGGGCGCGCCCATCGCATCCATCAACGCCTGGGAGAAGCCGCCGCCGCCCCAACTGTTGTTGGTGACAAGTATATTCTGCTTCTGTTTTGTCTTCAGGTCGTGGATGTAATTGAAGCAGCGCACCGCGTTGGCCGTCGTCCCGCTGCCAAAGGCGCTGAGGAATTTGCAGGCCACAAAGCGCACGTTCCAGTTGATGCCGACGACGCCCACGCTGTTGTTGGCCGCGCCGATTGTCCCGGCCACGTGGCTGCCGTGGCCGAAGTCGTCCATCGGGTCGCCGCTGTCGTCTATCATATTGACGCCGTAGAAGTCGTCCACAAAGCCGTTGTTGTCGTCGTCTTTGCCGTCGGCCTCACACTTCCCCGCGCCCTGGGGACACTCTTTTGCGTTCACCCACATCTGCGGAGCTAAATCCTCGTGGGTGTAGTCGATGCCCGTGTCGATGATGGCGACGATTATCTCTCTGGAGCCGGTGTTGATATCCCAGGCTTCCAGCGCATCCGTGTCCGCGTCGGCGGTGCCGCCAGTCTGCCCGGTGTTGTTGAGCGCCCAGAGTTTGTCAAAGAGGGGATCGCTGGGCGGTGTCTGGCTAATTTGTAGCAGATAGTTCGGTTCGGCATAGACCACCCGTGGATCGTTTTCCAGCAGTTCGATGAGCTGGTCGTCGATGTCCACCGGGGAGGCGGCCAGGCGCATCTCCTCGTCCGTATCCTGGGGGTCGCTGTCCAAATTGTCCTTCTCCGACAGCCCGTACTGGGCATAGAAGTCGGAAATCTGCTCGCGGGTGATGCCGGGCTGGAAGCGCACAATCACCTGGCCGGGGACAAAGGCCGGGCGTTCATCGCTCTGCGCGGTCGAGCGTCCGCTGGTCACAAAGAAGCCGAGGAGTAGGGTAGTCAAAGCCAGAACGAGAATCGCAGGCCGTTTCATAGGGTTTTCTCCGCAGGAACGCCGGGCCGTTGCGGGGGGCAGGGCCGGGATCGGTGGGTCGGGTGCGTCGTGTGTGCTGTCAGGAGACGCGGGGAATGCGTTTGGTTTCCAATGTATACACTATTAGGGCGCGTTTGGGCAAGTGGGTGGAAAGGGGTCAAGACCTGCCCGGTTTTCAAAACCGGGCAGGTCTTGTGCTAGGCTAACCGCTCAAACATCCCCTTCAACGCCGGATACATTTCCCGATAGACCCCATACGCCTGCTCGTAGACCGCCACCGCGTCTGCATCGGGCGTCGTCGAACCCGTCACCCGAACCGTCTCCCGACAGGCGCTCTCCCCGTCCGGCCAGAGACCCGCGCCCACACCGGCCAGGAGCGCTGCGCCATAGGCCGCGCCTTCGGTGGTGTTGACCGTCACCAATTCGCTGCCCAGCACATCGGCCAGAATCTGCCGCCAGAGGGGGCTGCGTGCGCCGCCGCCGCTCACCCGCACCTGGCGGATAGCCGAGAGACCCGCGTCTGCCATCAACTCAAAACTGTCGCGCAGGCCAAAAGCCACCCCTTCCAGCACGGCACGGGTCAGGTGGGGCTGGCTGTGGCGCACAGTCAGGCCGATGAATGCGCCGCGAGCCAACGGGTCCGGGTGGGGTGTGCGCTCGCCGGTGAGGTAGGGCAGAAAGAGCAGGCCGTCGCTGCCCGCTGGGATCGCCGCGGCGGGAGCCAGTAGGTCGTCGTAGGCCACGCCGGGCGCGAGGGTGTCCCGATACCAGCGCAGGCTGCCCGCTGCCGAGAGCATCACCCCCATCAGATGCCACTTGCCGGGCAGGCTGTGGGGGAAGGCGTGGAGGCGACCTTCCGGCTCGTAGATAGGGCTGTCCGCGCTGGCAAAGACGACGCCGGATGTGCCCAGGGAAAGGGCCACAATTCCCTCCTCCACCGCGCCCACGCCGACGGCCCCGGCTGCCTGATCCCCGCCGCCGCCCACAACCGGCGTGCCTGCCCGCAGCCCCGTGGCTTCTGCGGCTGATTGGGAAATGACGCCGGTGATCTGCGTGCCCTCGTGGGTGGGGGGCAGCCATTCGGGGCGGATGCCCAGGGCTTCCACCACCTGCGGTGACCAGTCGCGAGTCGCCAGTTCCACCAGCAGCGTGCCCCCTGCGCCGGCCCGGTCTGTGGCGAAGTCGCCGGTCAGTTTGTAGCGTATGTAATCCTTGGGCAGGAGGATTTGGTGGATACGGGCGAAAATTTCCGGCTCGTTTTCCTGCACCCAGAGAATTTTCGGCGCGGTGAAGCCGGTGACCGCGTCATTGCCGGTGATGCGCACCAGTTCCCGCTTGCCCAATCGGGCGCGGATTTCGTCGCACTGGCTGGCCGTGCGCTGGTCGTTCCAGAGAATCGACGGGCGCAGGACTTCCCCCGCCGCGTCCAACAGCACCAGCCCGTGCATCTGGCCGGTCAAGCCCACACCGACAATCGCCGCGGGGTCCACGCCCGAATCGGCCAACACCTGGCGGATGCTGGCGATTGTGCCTTCCCACCAGAGGGCCGGGTCCTGCTCGCTCCACAGGGGGTGGGGGGTCTGGTAGTCGTATTCGCTGGCCGCGGCCGCGACAATCGCGCCGGTTTCGTCGATGAGCAGGGCTTTGGTGGCGGTGGTGGATGAGTCGATACCGATGGTATAGGACACAAGAAACCTCCTGGGGAATAGAACGCGGATGACGCGGATTGGGCGGATGGATGCGGATAAAAGAAGAAAAACCGGACGCTGATTTACGCAGATAAACGCTGATGCGAAAGAAGAAATCTGCGTTTTCAGCGTTTATCTGCGTCCAAAAGTGGGTTATCCCATCCGGTCAAGTATCTGCTCTGCTGCGGCGTAGGGGTCGAGGCTGCGGGCCGCGACCTCTTCGACCAGTTCAGCGAGACTATCAGCGGGGAGGGCGGCGCGCAGACGGCGCAGGAGTTCGGCCTGGACAATCTGCTCGACGCTACGGGCCATACGCAGACGCTCCCGTGCGGCCAGTCGCCCATTCTCGGCCAGCCATAGCCGATGCCGTTCGATTTCGGCCATCACTTCTGGGATACCCCCACCGGACGCGGCGACGGTCTTGAAGACCTGCACCTGCCAGCCGTCGCTCTCGTCTTCCAGCGGCGCAGCGGCTACTTCCAACAACTGGCCGTGATGGAATAGCTGTCGGGGCGTGCCGTCGGCCATGTGCAGCATCAATTCCAGCGCGCCGACAGTACGCTCCACACCAGGCCGGTCCGCTTTATTGACGACGAAAATGTCGGCGATCTCCAGCACACCGGCTTTGATGGCCTGCACCTCATCGCCCAGCCCCGGCGCTTCCACGACGACTGTGGTGTGGGCCGTGCCCGCAATCTCCACTTCCGCCTGGCCCACGCCTACCGTTTCGATGAGGATGCGCTCGTAGCCCGCGGCGTCGAGCAGGAGCAGCGCGTCGGCGGTGGCCCCGGCCAGTCCGCCCAAGCTACCGCGAGTCGCCATCGAACGCACGAAGACGCCAGCGTCCCCGCTCAGTTTGGACATCCGCACCCGGTCCCCCAGCAGCGCGCCGCCGGTGAAGGGGCTGGTGGGGTCCACGGCCAGCACAGCAACGGTCAACCCTGCGGCCCGGTATGCCTGAACCAGCCCGGTGACGAGCGTCGATTTACCCGTGCCCGGCGCGCCGGTGATGCCGATTAGATGGCCGCGACCGGTGTGGGGGAAGACCCCCGCCAGCAATTCGCGAGCGTTGTCTCCCCCATCTTCCACCCGACTAATCGCCCGCGAAAGGGCCAGCCGGTCACCGGCAAGCAGGCGGGGGATGAGTTGGGAGGGGGGGAGTGATTTGGGCATTGTGGGTTGGTTGATTGGTTCACTGGTTGATTGGGCTGTGCACGTCCCAATCAACCAGTGAACCAATCAACCGCTTTCTCATATGACAGCAGTACGAATGAATTCAATAATATCCTGCGTCGACGTCCCCGGCCCGAAGACGCCCTGGACACCCGCGGCCTGCAAGGGGGCCACGTCTTCGTCGGGGATAATGCCGCCGACGAGAACCGTCACGTCGTCCTGGCCCTGGCCGCGCAGGAGATCGACGACTTTGGGGCAGAGGGTCATATGTGCGCCGCTGAGAATGGAGAGACCGACCACATCCACATCTTCCTGGAGCGCGGCTTCGGCAATCATCGCTGGTGTCTGACGAATGCCCGTGTAGATGACTTCAAAGCCGGCGTCGCGCAGGGCACGGGCCACCACCTTTGCGCCCCGGTCGTGGCCGTCCAGACCGGGCTTGGCGACGAGGATTCGGATTTTGCGATCAGCCATCGGCGGCTCCTTTGGGCGGAGAAGGGCAGGAAGATTCTCTTCGCTATTGTAGCGGAATTGGGGGGTGTTGTACACTTTGGACAGATTCCGGGAGTGGCCCAGGACCAGATCGCAAGCCGGAGATCGTCTGGGCCATTCCCGGAATCAAGTGACGTCACATACTTCTAAACCGGTTGAAGGCTATGCTAAAATGGAGGAAATATCTGTTGTCCGGCAGAATGCCGGACCTACACAACTCGCAATTCGCAGGAGTACCCAATGCTTTACCCTCGAACCGACCGCCAGAAACGCTTTGTCCAGATCGCCCAAAAGCTCGCCCCCCGCTTTCAGGAACGGGCCGCCCAGCACGACGGGGACGGCTCCTTTCCCCACGAAAACTTTGCCGATATCCGGGCCGCGGGCCTGCCCTCGCTGATTATCCCGGAAGAGTTCGGCGGCTGGGGCGCGGATTTGCTGGAATCGGTGCTGACAATGGAAGCCCTGGGCGCTGGCGACGGCAGCACAGCCCTCAGCTTTGTGATGCACGTGCAAGTGCTGGGCGCGGTGGCCGAGAGCCGTAGCTGGCCGGATGCCCTCTTTGCCCAGGTCTGCCGGGAAGCGGTGGAGCGGGGCGCGCTCATCAACGCCGTGGCCACCGAGCCGCGTCTGGGCAGCCCCAGCCGGGGCGGTCTGCCCGATACCACCGCCGAACCCATCTACGCCAATGGGGCCAGCGGCGAGCCAGAAGCCTGGCTGATCAACGGGCGCAAGAGCTTTGCCAGCCTCAGCCCGGAATTGGATTATTTTATTGTGCCCGCGGCCCTGCAGGACGGCAGCGGCCACGTGGCCCGTTTTGTCATTCCTGCGGGCGAACACATCCGTATTATTGAGACGTGGGACAGTTTGGGGATGCGTTCCACAGGCAGCCACGACATCGAAATTATCAATGCCCGTGTCGGCGGGGATCAGATGCTGGGCCGGGGTGGACCGGAGAAGGGCGATCCGGCCCGCTCCACCTACAACGCCTGGTTTGCGCTGACGGTCAGTGGCGTCTATCTGGGCGTGGCCCAGTCCGCGCTGGACTTCGCCGCGGCCTATGCAAACGAGCGTGTGCCCACCGCGCTGGGCAAGCCGATTGCCAGCCTGGACAACATCCAGCATCGGCTGGGACAGGCGGATCTGTTGCTGACCCAGGCCAGGGCGCTGGTCTACGGCGTGGCGCGAGAGTGGAGCGAACAGCCCGACAACCGGGCCGCGCTCTCCCCATATGTGGTGGCAACGAAAGTGACAGCCACAAACAATGCGATTGCCGCAGTTGATGAGTGTCTGCGGGTGGTGGGCGGATCGGGGATGAGTCGTTCTTTGCCACTGGAACGCTACTTCCGGGATGTGCGTCCGGGCATCTTCCACCCCCTCAACGACGACCAGGCGTTGTCGATGTTTGGCCGGATTGCCCTGCAACGGGTGGCCGACCGCAAAGCTGAACCGGAGACAGCCAACAGCAATCCGGTCACGGCGTAGGCTCAGCCTGGGAGCGCGGCTATCCCTAGCGGCGTTCCCAGAGATTAATTTGGTGCTTGCGTAAGCAGTGTAGAAGGTGGTAGAATCGAGTGGTCGAATGGCTGACGGTTCATCCCCGGACCGCGGCCAGCCCAGACTCCACAGTTCCACAGGGAGAATCGGCTATGCTATCACCTTCACCTCACGCATCTGGCGCGCCCGCCGCGCCCGCTGCGCCCGCCACCGACCCAAAACCGGAGGGCGGAATTCTGCTGACACCGACGGTTGCCGCCCAGCTGGTCGGGCTGGGAATGCTGTTGGCCGCGGTCATCATCGGACTGCTACTCTTCTTTTTGGACAAGCCGGACCCCGCGCCGATTGTCCTGCACCCACCCCCCACACCCGCGCCCACAGCCACGCCTTTGCCCACGCCGACGCCCAGCCCATTGACAGTATTTGTCAGCGGCGGTGTGGCGCGGCCAGGAATGTATCAATTGGGCTGGGACGCACGAGTGGGGGATGCGTTGACCGCTGCCGGAGGGCTGCAAGCGGGGGTTGATGGCGCGCTGGTCAACCAGGCCGAACGACTCTTTGACGGCGCACAGGTCCACGTGCCGCTGGTGGAGGAAGAGGTCAACGCCAGCAGCGAGGCAGGGCCACCGCCGGGTCTGTCGGGTGCGTTGAACGTCTCCGCGCCGGCCGGTGGCGCGGCCGGTGGCGGCGCGGATGGTCTGGTCAATCTCAACACGGCCAGCGCGGACGGGCTGATGAGTCTGCCGGGGATCGGGCCGAGCAAAGCTGCGGCGATCATCGCCAACCGGCCCTACGATGGGGTGGACGATCTGGACCGGGTCCCCGGCTTTGGGGCCAAGACGATTGACCAGTTGCGGGAATTGGTGACGACGCGCTGAAGGGGAGTGGGGATCGGAGACTGGAGATTTGGCCGAAGCGTGAAATGTGAGAGCGTGCGCACCCTCTCACATTTCACGCTTTTACGCGCTGTACGCCTCTGCCGCGTGGCGGATGCCCGTATGTTTGGCCAGGTCATCGTTGTAGGTGACCAGATCGCGCCACGCCAGTTCGGCCAGGCTGCGCCGCCCACACATTCGGGCAAAGTCGATGAGTTGGTGGCGGGTCCCTTCCAGAAAATTGACCAGCCGTTTGCTGCTCTGGGCAATCTCAAAACGTTCGCGCAGATCGGCCCGCTGGGTGGCAATGCCCACAGGACAGTTGTTGCTGCTGCACGCCCGGTATTGCTGGCAGCCAATCGCCATCATTGCGCTGGTGGCAATGGCGACCGCGTCCGCGCCCAGGGCCAGGGCTTTGGCGATGTCCGGCGGAGTGCGGAAACCGCCGGTGACGCAGAGGGTGACGTGGCCCATCCCGTGGCTGTCCAGCCAACGGCGGGCACGGGGCAGGGCATAGACCGTCGGGATGCCGATGTGGTCCTTCACGTGGACCGGGGCCGCGCCGGTTCCGCCGGGCCTGCCGTCGATGGTGATGAAATCCACGTCCAGCTCGCAGGCCGCGGCCAGGTCGGCCTCCAGCTTGGACGCAGCAAATTTGATGCCCACAGGAATGCCCGGATTAACGCTACGAATCCAGTCGATGCGCTCCCGCATCTGGGCCGGGCTGGCGATATCGGGGAAGCGGCTGGGGCTGATGGCGTCCTGGCCCTGCTCCAACCCCCGTACTTGCGCAATCTCCGCCGTCACCTTTGCACCGGGCAGCACACCCCCCAGCCCGGTCTTGGCGCTCTGCCCCATTTTGATTTCGATGGCGTCGGCCTTGCGGATGTTCTCTTCGTTCCAGCCGAAGTAGCCGGACGCCATTTCAAAGACGTAGTATTTGGCCGCGGCCTGCTCCTCCGGCAGCATTCCTCCTTCGCCGCTGCAATTCATTGTGCCCACCTGGGCCGCGCCCTGGGCCAGGGCGATTTTGGCCTCTTTGGAGAGTGCGCCGAAGCTCATGTGGCTGATGTAGACGGGCAGGGATAGGCGGATGGGTCGGGCCGCACGGGGGCCGATGACGACTTCGGTGGAGACGGTTTCGTCGTCGAGTAGGGGCGGGTCGGCCAGTTGACCGGGCAGAAAGTAGAGGTCGTCGAAGTCGGGCACGGCGCGGGTGGTGCGCAGGGGTTCGTTCTCTTTCCACGTGCCTTTGGCCAGTTTGTGAATGGTTTTGATGGCCGGTTCGATGTCGGCGTCGGCGTGGCGTTCCCAGCGTTTGAGATAGCCCTCGACTGTCGGGATGGGCTGCACCGCGTCGGCGTCGATCTCCACCTGGCCGTCCACCTGGCGCACGGGATAGGTCGTCACCCGGTCGCGAGGGTCGTAGCGGCTGATGCCTGTGCGCACGTCGAAGTCCCACTGGTGCAGGGGGCAGATGACATCCGGGCCGCTCAGTTTGCCGTCGCCCAGTTGACCGTCCCGGTGGGGGCAGCTATTGTCCAGGGCGTAGAAGTCGCCATCGTAGTTGGCCAGGCATATCTCCCGCCCGTTGACGGTGACGATTGTGACCTGGCCGGGGGAGAGGTCGGCGGTGGCGGCGAGGATTGTGACGAAATTGGGCATACTTTTCTCCGGCGGTGAGTCTTCAAAGAGGAAGACGGTTGGCGGTCGGGTTCTGTTTGCTGGATAGATTTAGTGGGTTTCTGTCTGCATTCTTTCTGCGCCTGCACGTTGCGCAGCGCGCAAAATTTTCAGCAATCGATCGGGGGCATCGCTGCGCTGTGCCAATTCGTTATAGGGTATTAGTGCGCCCTGCCAGCCTGATGTATGCCAGCGTGCAGGTTCGGGCAAGACCGCAGCGGTCAAGCCATCGGGAAAGGGATAGGCGGTGATGTAGATGTAAGGGTCCGAGATGTCCTCGTCGCCGGTGGAGAAGCCGAATGCCATTTGCTCTTGGGCATTTTCCACGTCGTTGGGATCCACGCCCGGCACATTGCGCCCCGAGAACCAGACCAGCGAGAGATCGAAATGGTGGGGCCAAAGCTGCACAGGACTGGTCTTGCCGGACAGTTCGGTTTGGAACCCGCGCCAGATACCCGCCAGGGTTTGCAAAACCTGGTTGTATTGTTGGGCGTGGTCTGGATTGTAACTGCGCGGCGTCTCATCGGTGAAGAGGCTCCTGTCGATGGCTGGTTGGATCCCCCGTTTGTTGAGCGCTTGCAGGATGGCGTTGGTCAGGCTGTGGATGGAGTGACTGGCCAGAGAGATTGTCTGGCTCGATTCCTGACCCGCAATGGTTACCGCGTGCTGGTTCAGATCGAGCGTCAGGCTACAGCTATCGCGGCTGTCATCATTTCTGCCAGAAACGGGCATCGGTCCTGTAGACAGTCCACCGTCGCTGGGGAGCAGGCTGGCGTGCCACCAATGCTCCTGGGGTGGGGAGAGGGCTTGGCGAATTTTGCCCAGGATTCGACTGTAGGCGTGCAGGGTGTCACGGGTTTTCTGCCACCGCGCAAGAGGCAAGGGGAGAAGTGTCGAATAATTCAAAAGGCAAACTCCGCTGTGGGTATGGTTTGGAATGTACGATCAACAACACTCACGGTATCCCGAATTTCCCTTTCTCTCTGTTGTGCCGGGTACAAAAGTTGATCGCGCTACCCATAATATTTTTTCTTGACGCATTCTAAAACAGATTCAAATTCCCCTGGGCCTCAATCCAGAAATGGTCATAGACCCCAGCGACCTCAGGAATCGGAATGGCAAAGGGCAGCGACGCTCCCGGCGCGAGGGTCTGCCCGCCCAGGAAGATGTCGGCCATATCCACCACTTCGCCGGCCGCGTCGTAAAAGGTGACTGCTACCACAATCGACGTCAGCGTACTCTCCTGCTCGTTGTGAATCTGTCCCGTCACTTCACCCTTGCCCCCCGTGCCCTGGCCGACCGCCCCTTCCACAACCGTCAGATAGCGAAATTCGATCAGACTCACATCTTCCCAGGTGACGGTCAGCTCATAGCGTTCCACCGCCGAGACCAGATTCTCCACTTTCAGTTTGAAGGGATTGCCCACCTCCGGCTCGGTCATGGGCAGACTGGTAAGGGCCTGGCCCGCGGCCACCAGTTTGCCCCCACTGTCGTAGAAGTTGGCGATGACCTTCGCCCCGTAGACGGCCACCCCGCTGGTGTTCAGCACCTCCCCCACCACCACATAATTCGAGCCGTCGGAGAATCCCCGATGGCTGGCGACGAAGATGCCCGTGGGATAGGGCGTCTTTGTGGGCGCGGGGGTGGGCGGCTCAGTGGGGGCCGTTGTCGGCGTTGTGGGGGGTACGGAAGTGGGCACGGAAGTGGGCACTGAAGTGGGCACTGAAGTGGGCACGGAAGTGGGCACGGAAGTGGGCACTGAAGTCGGCTCGGGGGTCGGACTGGCGGGCGGCGCTGGTGTATTAGTCGCAGGCGGAAGGGCGGTCGCCGTCTCGGCGGGGGGAATGGGTGTGCCGGTAGGCGTCTCCGCTGGCCCATCGACAATGCCCACAGAAACCGGCGTCGCTGTGGCCTCTATTGCCGCTGGATCCGTGGGCGCGGCTGTGGACCCTTGCACCACCGCCCGGCCCTGGGGCTGGACCGGTGTGGGCACGACACAGCCCGCAACCCCCAACAGAATTGCCAGCAGGACAGAAAAGGTAACGTATCGTCTCATCACAACCTCCCTCAAAAAGGACACAGATGCCCAGGATTTTCATCCGTGTCGATCCGCGCACTCCGTCCGATGCCGCTTTTATGCTTCCAATCTTTGCCCGCAGCCGTATCTCGGCGCTTGTCCTGCGCCGTCCCTGCCTCTATAATACCTGTTCCGGCCACTACGTCAACCACGCAAAGGACCCCGCCGCCAATGAGAGCCGAAACCGTCCAGACCCCAGCCCAAACGCCCACCGTCGCTGAAGCCGAAAGTTTCCAGACCGGTGAAGTGATGACTGTCGCCGGGGGACACTTTGTCCACGATAGCTTCAGCGCCTTCCTCTCCCCGCTCCTGCCTCTCATCCAGGACCGGCTGGGGACGAGCTATGCAGCCACCGGCGGACTCTCCATTTTTATCCAACTGCCCAGTCTGCTCAATCCCTTTCTCGGCTACGCTGCCGACCGCATCAGCCTGCGCTATTTCATTATTCTGGCCCCGGCCATCACCGCCACCCTCAGCAGCAGCCTGGGATTGGTCCACAGCTATTTTGCCCTGGCCCTGCTGCTGTTGACTGCGGGGGTCAGCGTCGCCGCTTTCCACGCACCCGCGCCGGCAATGATCGGGCGTATCTCCGGCAAACGGGTGGGCACGGGGATGAGTATCTTTATGGCCTCCGGGGAACTGGGGCGCACCCTTGGCCCCCTGCTCGTCTCCTCCGCGGTCATCTGGTGGGGGCTGGAAGGCATCTGGCGGCTGGCGATTTTGGGCTGGATCTGCTCGGCGGTCCTCTACTGGCGGCTGCGCAATCTCTCGGCTCGTCCACCCCAGCCCGACGGCGGACTGGCCGAACTCTGGCCCCGGGTGCGCCAGGTCTACCCGGCCCTGCTCTGGATTCTGGCCACCAAAGCCTTTATCGCCGTGGCCCTCACCACCTATCTGCCGATTTTTATGAGCGATACCAAAAATGCCTCTCTCTGGCTGGCCGCGGCCTCGCTGACTGTGCTGGAAGGCGCCGGGGTGGTGGGCGCGCTGGCCACGGGGACCTACAGCGACAAACTGGGGCGACGGCGGGTGCTGACGATTCTCTATGTGCTGGCTCCTTTTGTTCTCTTTGGCTTTCTGGCCGCGCCGGAGCCTCTGCTCTTTCCTCTGCTTCTGGCCCTGGGCTTGACCGCCATCTCCCCAACGCCGGTGATGATGGCTCTGGTGCAGGACTATTTTCCCCAACACCGGGCACTGGCCAATGGGATTTTTCTGACGGCCAACTTCCTCACACGGGCATTGGCGATTTGGGTGGTGGGCTGGCTGGCCGACAGCTTTGGGCTACAGACAGCCTTTCTGTGGAGTGGAGTTCTTGGCCTGGCGACGGTTGTGGGGGTGTGGATGTTGCCGAGCAACGCCGCGCTGGAGGGGGAAACGGCGGGCTAAAGTCAGTTTTCCCTCTCCCATCGATAGACAAAAACCGGCATCCGTGCGCCGTGGCGACGGAAGTGGGCGGATTCGTAGAGGGCTTGGGCAGCCGGGTTGCTCTCCGGTGTGTTGAGCAGAATCCGGTAGCAGTCGTGGGCGTGGGCGTAGGCGATGCTCTCGACGAGGAGTTGCCGTCCGATCCCCTGGCCCCGCAACGACGGATGCACGGCCAGCCGAACCATCTGGGCCTGGTTGTCGTCGTGGCGGTCCTGGGCGGTGTGCAGGGAAATCGCCCCATAGCCAGCCAATTGCCCGCCCATTTCCGCAGCCTGCACTCGGCAGGTAAAGAGGATTTCCAGCAGTTCCGCGTCGGACATACGCCAGAGCGGGGGAAACGCGGCCCGATCCAATTCTTGCAGTCTGGGCAGATCGTCCGGGGTCAGGGGCCGTAAGAGAGCAGCGCCAGCGGAATCGGGCAGGTTGTGTCGGGTGCGCTGGTAGAAGTAGAGGTGATCGGCGATGGCGAATCCCTGGCTGACCAGCAGCCGTTCCAGCCACTTCTCACCAGTCAGCGCGGTAAGTTGGAAGGGCTGGCCCCCGGTTTGCCGCCCAGCGATGGCCTGACCAATCAACTGTTCGGCAGACGCACCCGGAGGCAACTGGCGACCAATCAGCGCTGCCCGCAGTGCGCCGTCCGGCAAGGACCCCGGCACAGCCTTGCGGGCAGGTGCGTCAAAGGCGACAAATCCCCACACGCCCGCGTCATCATCCGGCAGAACACCCACCGCCGCGCCCGCCTTCCCCAGCAGATCGGGCAAATCTTCCAACCCACAATTGAGGAAGCTGTGCCGATTCTCCTGCCACAGACGGCGGATGGCGGGCAGATCGGCGGGGGTTGGGGGACGAATCATTGGTGGGTTTGTGTGAAGGAATAGGAGAAGTGAACAGTGACCAGCGACGCCGGTTGAGCCTGTCGAAACCCAGGAGCGGGTCTACGAGAGATCGCCTTCTGAGCCGCTGGTTTCACTTCGACAAGCTCAGTACAAGCGACAAGCTCAACCGACGCTCTCTGAGTGGGCTACCTCGATTTCTGCTTCTGCGTCACAAACTATTGCAGGAGTTGTCCAGAGCTACGCCGCGGTCGGCAACACAGCCCGCTGGCTGTAGACCCGGTCGTAGTAGGCCTGGAATTCTCCGGAGCGGATCGGCTCCCACCACCAGCGGTTGTCCACATACCAGCGCACAGTGGCCCGGATGGCCTCCTCCGGCGAATAGTCCGGCTCCCAGCCCAGGGACAGCATTTTGCGCACGTCCAGGCTATAGCGCCGGTCGTGGCCCTGGCGATCCTCCACGTGCTGGATCAGCGAACGGGGCTTGCCCAGCTCGTCCAGCAGAATCTCCACCATTGCCAGATTCGTCATCTCGAAGCCCGTGCCGATGTTGTACGATTCGCCGATGACGCCCTTGTGCAGCACCAGATCGATGCCCTGGCAGTGGTCCATCACATACTGATAATCCCGCATCTGTTGGCCGTCGCCGTAGACGGGCAGCCGCATATCCTGCAGCGCATTCGTCACGAAAAGGGGGATGACCTTCTCCGGGTATTGGAAAGGGCCGATGTTATTAGCTCCCCGGCTGATAGTGATGGGCAGGCCGTAGGTGATGTGGTAGGCGTTGACGAAGTGGTCGCCGCTGGCTTTGCTGGCCGCATAGGGGCTGCGGGGGGCCAGATTGTCGGTTTCCACGCTCTTGTGGTCGCCGTGGATGTGGCCGTAGACTTCATCTGTGCTGATCTGGTGATAGCGCAGGTTGCCCGCCTTGCGTGCCGCTTCCAGCAGGATATACGTGCCCATCACATCCGTGCGCAGGAAAGCCTCCGGGTCCAGAATACTGCGGTCCACGTGGCTCTCTGCCGCAAAGTTGACAACCGTATCCACGTCGTAGCGCTGGAACGTCTCATTCACTTTGTCCGCGTCGCAGATGTCGCCCTGGACAAATGTGTAGCGATCCGGGTATTGGGCGGCCACATCCTGCAAATTTTCCAGCCGCCCCGCGTATGTCAGTTTGTCATAGACAATTACCCGATAGTCCGGGTATTTTGCCAGGAGCAGTCGCACAAAATTGCAGCCGATAAAGCCCGCGCCGCCGGTTACGAAAATGTTCTGCATAGGATTTCCTCGTCTGATCTAATTCTTTTGATCTAATTCTTTCGCTGTTGTCTGCGATCCCACATCCGCCGCAGACGACGCATCCGCCCGGACTGGCGGTGGATGGGCATGGGAAAAATCATTGTCAGTGTCACTGTCGGAACGCTTTCCAGACTGGGCAGCAGTCGGCTGTCCAATCCCGCGGCGGGGTGGGCGGGCCAGGAAGCCTGCCAGCGGTTGCGCTCGTCGCTGCCCCCGGAGGAAGCCAGGAAGCCGATGTCATCGCTCAGAATCTGGCGCGCGCCCCGCACAACCGCCCACAGCCGCTCCCAATAGGCGAGCAGTTTGGGCTGATCCATCTCGATAAAATGCTCCCGATAGACGGAAGGCCGCTTGCGGGCGTTGGTAAAGGGGCGGGCGGCCTGATAGGCGGGGAAGAACTCCTCGGCCCAAATGCGTTCGGCCCGGCGAAAGGTGGGCAGCAGCAGGTCTGCGTAGAAGGTCACGTGGACAGTGCTGACCCGCTCGGAGATATGCAGCAACAGCGCGGTCTGCTCCGGGAAGAGATCGAAATAGGCGGGTGCGTCGAAGTGATGCCACTCGCCGTAGGCCCCGACCAGACGCCGCAATTTGTCCGCCACCACCCCAATCGTCTCCGCCGCCGCGCTGATCTCCCGCTCCACCGAGCCATCGGCCACCTGATAGACCGGCACAAGCGGGCTTTTTTCCAGAAGCGAAGCCACGGAAACCGGCAGGGCGAAGCGATCTGTCTGGCGGATGCCCGCGGCCAGACCGGGCAGAGAGCGAATGGGCGCTGCGGTCAGTTCCACCAGCGCCCCCTATACTTTGCCGTCGGCAACCCGCAGCAGATAAGTGCCGTAGTGGTTGCCTGCCATCTGCTGGCCCAACGCCCGCAGTTCGTCCCGACTGATAAAGCCCCGGCGGAAGGCGATCTCCTCCGGGCAGGAAATCATCATTCCCTGGCGTTCCTGCAGGGCCTGGACAAAGTTGGCCGCTTGCAGCAGGGATTCGTGGGTTCCCGCGTCCAGCCAGGCAAAGCCCCGGCCCAGGATGTCCACCCGCAGTTCGCCTTTGGCCAGATAGGCCAGATTGACGTCTGTGATTTCCAATTCGCCCCGGGCTGACGGTTTCATATTGGCGGCAATCTCCACCACCTGATTGTCGTAGAAATAGACGCCGGGGACTGCGTAGTGGGAGCGGGGATTGGTCGGTTTTTCCTGAATGCCCAATGCCTTGCCGGTCTCGTCGAACTCCACGACGCCGTAGCGCTCCGGGTCGCTGACCGGGTGAGCGAAGACCAGCGCGCCTGTGCCCGTCTGCGCCGCGGCCATCAACTTTTCCGGCAGGCCGTGGCCGTAGAAGATATTGTCGCCCAGAAGCAAACAGACCGAATCGTCGCCGATAAAGTCCTTGCCCAGAACAAAACATTCGGCGATGCCTTTGGGTTCGGGCTGCTCCACATAGCTGAAATTCATCCCCCACTGGCTGCCGTCCTTCAGCAACTGTTGAAAGAGAGGCAGCGCGGCGGGGGTGCTGATTACAAGCACATCCCGAATCCCCGCCAGCATCAGCATGGACAGAGGGTAATAAATCATCGGTTTGTCGAAAACGGGCAGAATCTGCTTGCTCAGGCTGAATGTGAGCGGATAGAGCCGTGTGCCGTGTCCGCCTGCCAGGAGGATGCCTTTCATGCGTTTTCCCTTCGTCGGTGCGGTTTGTAACCGCACATTTTGGGTTGTCCATTCACTGTGCGGTTACAAACCGCACCTACAAATTTCAAGCGCCGTACCGTTCCGCCGCGCCCGCTTCTTCTTCCGCGTCCAAAAGCACCGCGCCCACAATGCGTGCCTTTACCTTTTCCAGCACAGCCTTGGCTCGCTGGGCGTGCTCCCGGCTGGTGCGCCCGGCGTGGATAGCCAGCAACACCCCGTCTACCTTCCCCGCCCAGAGCGCGGCGTCGGTCACAGCCAGCACAGGCGGCGCATCCACCAGAATGTAGTCGGCGTCCGCGGACAATTGGGTGAGCAGTTCGGCCAGGCGGTTGCCACTGAGCAGGGCTACCGGATTGGGCGGCAGGGGGCCGGAAGGCAACAGACGCAGATTGGGCACATCTGTCTCGACCAGCGCGGGTGTGCCGCTCTCTTTGAGCCAATCGGTCAAGCCCCGGCTGTTGGCTGCGCCGAAGATATCGTGCTGGCGGGGACGGCGCAGATCGCCATCTACCACCACCACCCGGTCACCGGCCTGGGCCATCACGACCGCCAGGTTCGCCAGCGCGCTGCTCTTGTCCGTCTCCGCGTCAGCACAGGTGACGAGGAGTGAGCGCAGGGTTGTCTCCAGCCGGGAAAATTCGATATTCGTGCGCAGACTCTGAAATGCCTCCGCGGCGGGGCTGCGGGGATCGGAGAGTGTGATGAGTGAGGACATTCTTTACGCCTTTTCTGCTTGCAATTGTCGGCCCACCACTTGTCCGGCTGGCTGTGCCGCACCGCCCCGTTCGTTTGCCGTCACAGGAATCGTGCCCAGCACAGGCACGGCCAGACTGCGCTCCACCGATTCGGGCGTGCGCAGATAGCTGGATTCCATCCACGTGAGCAGGAGGACGACAGCGATGCCGAAGAGCAGGCCCAGCACAGTCCCGGCGATGGCGTTGAGCATGGGCTGGGGCTGGTACATATCAGCGCCGATGGCCCGGCTGACAATTTTAACTTCGATGCGGTTGTCTTTGTCCTGCTGGGCGTAGTAGGCCGTGCGCTCGTCCACAAACTCGTCGGCCAGGGTAATCGCCATCAATTTGGCAACCTCCGGGTCCCGGTCCCGTGCCTCGATTTTGATCATAAAAGTGCTGGAATCGGGCGTGACTTTGACCAGACTGAGAAAAGTATAGGGATTCTGGTCTAGCTGCGCCCGCTCGATGACCTGCTGGGCCACTTCCGGCGTCTGGATGTTGATGGCGAAGTTGCGCATTAAATCTTTGGCCGTATTGCCCAGACCCCAGTCCGGGCGGGCAGGCACAGTACTCACCTGGACTGTGGCCCGGTACATCTCCTCTTGCAGGCTGCTCACACCAAAAGCGGCTGCTCCGGCCAGCACCACAGCCAGCACCACAATCCAGCCCCGGCGGCGCAAAATGCGCAGATAGTCTTGAATGCTCATACGTTTTCCTCACTCACGAGGGATTGCAGCCACAACGGGCAGTCCCATCTCTTCCAATTCGTCGCTACGACGCACGGACGTATCCAAATAGTCCAGCACAAAGAGCAGCCCAACACCCGCAATCAGCGCCAGGATGACCCGCAGGGGCCATTCCAACTGCTGGCGGATGCCCACGCTCACTGGCGAAACGGACGGACTGTCCACCAGTGTCACCAGTGCATCCGGCATGCCCAGTTGCTGAAAATAGACCGGAGTATTTTCGCTCAATTCGGCCACCGCTGCCTGGGCAATCGCTTCCAATTGGGCCGGATCACCCCAGGAAAAGCTGAGACGAATCAGCCGGTGCTGCTTGCCTGTGGCCGCGCTGCCCTGGATCAGCCCCGGATGGATCGCAATCCCCTGCACTGCCAGCCGCTGGTTGATTGCCTGGGCAAAGAGTTCGCTGCCCACTACTTCTGTGAAATCGTCCACCAGATACTCGCTGGTCAGCCAGGCGTAGTAGCGGGGATCGTAGAGGCTGCCATCGGCCTGGTTGGCGGGCAGCACACTCACCAGCAGGCGCAGAGATGCGGTGTAGCTGGGCGGCGGCGATTGCCAGGGGCGCAGTTGCACCGCACTGATCCCGGCGACCAGCAGCGTCAGCACGACGGGTATCCACCAGCGGCGGCGCACAATGCGCCAGTAGTCACGGAGTTCCATTGGTCAAGGCCGGACCTGAATCTGTTGGCGAGGGCCGTCCAGAACGAGTCGCAATCGGTTGAGAACGTCCCGGCCAATTAGTGTTTCGTCTACTGTATCCCCCACAACCTCAATGCCCGGTAACGTAATGTCGTCAACTACGACATCCACCAAATAGGAATGCACTTTTCTGACTTCGCCGAAATGGCTGCGCACCCGATGTTCCGTGACGTATCGAGCACCGATCTGGTCCAGCAAATAGAGGGGCACAATCGAAGCATCAGCGCCGGTGTCCACAAAGCCTGCCACAACGGCCGTACGCGTGCCCTCTGGTTGCGCCACAAAAACCACATCAAGCATTGGCGCTGGCGGAAAATAGGCGGAAGTGTATCCAGTGCGGCTCATTCGATCCGCTCCAAACGTGGACTGCGTATGACAATCTCTCTTTTGGGTTCGGTAGTTACCCGCTCATAGAGGACAGGTGTTGAACCCATTTCGTAATAAATTCGATTGTGCAACGCTGAAAGATCGTCATCGGATCCAATGACTTTGCCCTGGTGAATCGCCACGTATTTGCCCTCATACTCTACGAGCAATTCGTCGAGCATTGCCTGGAAGGCTTTCATCTCTTGGGAGAGCTTTTCCCATTCGAGTTTCCGAATGTAATCGTCGAGCGCGTGCGTCAACAGATCAGTCGGTGGCTGCTCGTTCCATTTCGAAACTTCCGCTACTTTCTGGAGAAATGCAGAATCAACTGTAAGGACTGGCATCTCTACTCTCCGATCTGCTGGCCTGTGATTTGAGACAGAAAATCCAGCAAGTTCTCCCGAAACACATCCCGCCCAAACTTCTCCGCCTGTTGACGACAGTCGGCCGGATCGTAGACTGCGGGATCAAATTTTTTTAGCACCCCCAGCAGACTCTCGACCGTCTGTTCGGAAAAATGCTCCCCCGTCACGCCGGGGAGGACCGTATCCAACGCACCGCCGCCCGCGTAGGCGATGACCGGTCGGCCCGCACTCAACGCTTCCACCGGAGCGATGCCGAAATCTTCCAGGCCGGGAAAGAGAAACGCTTTGCAGCCCCGCATCAGTTCCAGCAACTTCGTCTGGGATTGGCGGCCCAGAAATGTCACATTCGGACTGGCTCCGGCTTGCAGTGCCGCTCTGTCCCGCCCGTCGCCCACAATCACCAGCTTTTCCTGGGGCAGGTGACGAAAGGCTTCCACGGCCAGATCGATGCGCTTATACGGGATCAGCCGACTGACGATCAGATAGTAATCGCCCACGGGCACAGACGGGTCCGGCGTGTAGCGCTCTGTGTCCACCGGTGGGTGGATGACGACGCTCTCTCGCCCGTAGATGGCCTGAATGCGCTCCTGCACCGCACTGCTGATGGCGACGAAGTGGTCCACCCGCTGGGCCGCGGCCCAATCCCAGCGGCGCAACAGGGCCAGGGCCGGTTGCAGCACTGCGTTGACCAGCCCGCCGATCTGCTCCCTCTCCCGGTATTGCTCGTAGAGCCAGAGAAAGCGGGTGGGCGTCAGACAGTAGCAGACGTGAATGGCTTTGCGGCTGCCGTTTTGCGTGCGCACCCCGTGGCAGAAGCCACTTTTGTTGCTCAACACCAGATCGTAGCCGCTTAAATCTGTGCGGGCAAAGGCCAGCGGATAGACCGGCAGCCAGGCCTGGTGGTGGTCGCTGTAGCCGGGCAGCCGCTGCATAAAAGTCGTGCGGATGTCCCAGCCCCGGTAGGCATCGGGCATTTTGGCCGGGTCGTACATACTGGTGTAGAGGGGCGCGGCCGGGAAGAGATCGACCAATTCCTCCAGCACATTCTCCGCGCCGCCCATCTGGTTCAGCCAGTCGTGGACCAGGGCCAGCCGCAGCCCCTGCAATGGGTCGCTCATCCAGTCCCGTTCCGCACCTGTAAAAGAGCCAATTCTTCCGCAATGAAATGATCTACCATTGACCGAAAGAGTTTCTCTACCAATTCGGGTGAGAGCGCGTGTTCCTCTGCCCAGGCCCGACGCACGGCCAGCATCTGGCGCTGGCGTTCGTGGGCGTGTATGTCATCCTCGTTGCGTTTGAACCGCATCACCGCGTGGACGTATGCTCGCCGCTGGGCGATGGTTTCGATAATAGCCCGATCGATGCGGTCGATTTCAGACCGCACTTCCTCGATTGTCCTACACTCGTCTGGCGTCTGCATCGGCAATCCTCGAAAAAAGGAGACGGATTTGCACAGATAGTGCTGCTTCTAGCGCGCGGAGTATTGTACCGTAGCCGGGTAGCGCTACCAAATACAGGCAAATCGGGCGGGCAAACAGACCGACAACCGGCGGAAAACACACCTGCTCTATTGTACCCTACACCGCGTATCTGCACACGAACCGTTCACCCACTACTCGTTTATGAACCCGGCACTACGCACCCACAGGAGAGGCTACTTTCAATGTATTCCTTCGATATGACATCCGAGCAGAAGATGCTTGTGGACACTGTTCATCGTTACGCCGAGAAGCAGTTGCGTAGCGTCTACCGCGAGGCGGAAGAGGCGGCTGCCGCGCCGGCCAACGTCATCCGCACAGGCTGGGAGCTGGGACTGCTGCCCGCGGCCATCGACGCCGAGTACGGCGGCTTTGGCGAATATTCCGCCCTGACCAGCGCGCTCTATTTGGAAGAACTGGGCTGGGGCGATGTGGGCATCGGCCTGCATCTGCTTGTGCCCAATCTCTTTGCCCTCCCCGTGACGCTCTTCGGCGACAGCAGCCAGAAGGCGGCCTGGCTGCCCCACTTCACCGAAGCTGACTTTCCCGCAGCCACCGCCGCGCTGGTCGAGCCAGTCTACCAGTTCGATCCCAACGCCCTGGCGACCACCGCCGGGCGGGACGGGGATGACTACACAATTCAGGGCGTCAAAACGTATGTGCCTTTGGCGAAGGAGGCCGAAGTCTTCCTCGTCTATGCCCAGGAGAAGAACCGCACCCAGGCCTTTATCGTCCCCGCCGACACACCCGGCGTGCAGGTGGCCGAGCGGGTGGTGTTGATGGGCGCGCGTGCGGTGCCGATGTACACCGTCAACTTTACAAATGTCAGTGTGCCTGGGGCCAACCGGCTGGGCGGGCCACGGGGTATCCGTATGAACCGGCTGCTGACCGTCAGCCGCATCAGCGCGGCCGCGTTGGCCGTGGGGCAGGCCAGGGCCGCCTACGAATATGCGCTCCAATACGCCAAAGAGCGGGAAGCCTTTGGCGAACCCATTGCCCACCGCCAGAGCATCGCCTTTATGCTGGCCAATATGGCCATCGAAATCGAAGGCGTGCGTCTGCAAGTCTGGGAGGCTGCCTGGCGCTACGACAGCCGGGAGGACGCCTCCAAACTGGCCGCGCTGACCAAACAGGCTGCGGACAAAATGGTGATGGAAGTGACCGACAATGCGGTCCAGGTTCTGGGCGGCCACGGCTACATCCGGGAGCATCCGGTGGAGTTGTGGTTCCGCAACGGGCGGGGATTTGCTATGTGGGATGGATTGGTTATTGGTTGATTGGCTCATTGGTTGATTTGTCGGCATCTCTACTCAATCAACTGCTCAACCAATCAACTATACAAAGGACATAATCTAATGACAATTGAATTCAAGACACCCGACGAAATTGAGAAGCAATTGCGCCAGGTGCAGGTGGTGGCCGAGAATGTCATGCGCCCGGAGAGCCGGGTGCTGGACGATAGCGAGCACAGCCGTCCGCTCAACTTTGTGCATATGATGTGGCCCCAGATGCAGGAGATGGAGCGGGCCAATCTGGAGGCCTCCCTGCGCCGGGCGCGTAATGGGGGGAATGGGGAGAGTCCCAAAAGCGAGGGGCCCAAGAGCGACGAGCCGAAGAAGCCCCGCACAGGCAATCTGGCTCTGGTGCATATGATTGAGATGCTCAGTTGGGGCGATGCGGGGGTCTATCTCTGCATCCCCGGCGGCGGGTTGGGCGGCGCGGCCATCCAGGCTGTGGGCACACCGGAGCAGAAGGAGCGTTTCCTGCGCCGCTTCACCGAAGGCGACCCCAAATGGGGCGCAATGGCGATGACCGAACCCCAGGCCGGTTCCGACACCAGCAACATCCAGACGACGGCTCTCTTCGACGATGCCACGAACGAGTGGGTTCTCAACGGCCAGAAGATTTTCTGCACCAGCGGTAAGCTGGCCTATGCCGAATCCGACGGACTGATCGTCGTTTGGGCCACAGTGGACAAGCACGCGGGCCGGGCCGGGATGAAACCCTTTGTGGTCGAGGCAGGCACGCCGGGATTAAAAATCGTCAAAGTGGAGGAGAAGCTGGGCATCCGGGCCAGCGACACCGTCTCTTTTGTGCTGGACAACTGCCGCATCCCCGCCGACAATCTGTTGGGCGAGAGCAGAGAGAAAAAGGATGGCGAGACCAAAGGCTTCAAAGGGGCTATGCGCACATTCGACGCCACCCGTCCGATTGTGGCGGCCAGCGCCATCGGCATTGGCCGGGCCGCCTTCGAGTTTGCCCGGGACACTCTGGCCAAGCAGGGCGTGCGTATGGACTACGAATCTCCCCGCTGGAAGCTGACCACAGCCCAGGCCGATCTGCTGGATATGGAAATCCAACTGCGCCAGGCCTGGCTGCTGACCCTCAAAGCCACTTCTCTGCTGGACAGTGGCGGCGACAACAAACTGCCCGCTTCGATGTGCAAAGTGAAGGCAGGTAAGGCCGTCACTGTCATCACCCAAAAGGCGGTCGAGCTTCTTGGCCCATTGGGCTACAGCACCCAGACTCTGGCCGAGAAGTGGATGCGGGACGCCAAAATCAACGACATCTACGAAGGCACGGGACAGATCAATACACTGATTGTCGCACGAGAGATTCTGGGGTATACTCGGAAGGAACTGAAGTAGGTTGGGTTCTCCGGGCAAGAGCGCATTGCCGTCGAACCGTCGCCCGCCGGGAGAACCCAACGGTGGCGGCGAATCGTTGGGTTGTTTCGGCACAGCCTTTGCACCAGATTCAAACATCTCTTGCCGAAATAACCCAACCTACGGTGAATCGGGGATTTTGTGACTAAAACCGCCTACGGCTTCGAGACACTGGACGTCGATCCCGACTCGCTGGATGCCACTTTCACTACTCGCAACGGGTTGCTGATCTACTGCCGTCTGCTCCAGCCAGTGGACACACCTCTTCTCATCGATCTCTTTTCCCGTCTCTCGCCGGAAAGCCGACGACGCCGCTTCAACGTACCCCTGGAACACATCGACGCATCCCGTATTGAAGAGGAAGCCCAACGCCTGGCCGCCGTGGACAACAGCACAGTGGGCGGCGCAATCCTGGCCTTTGCCCAACAGCCGGATGGAAAAGAACTCATCGGCGTGGCTCGCTTGGGGCGATTTCCCAGCGAACCCGCCAGCCCGGAAGCAGAAGCTGCCCTGGTAGTGCGGGACGATTTTCAGGGCCAGGGGGTTGGCAGCGCGCTTTTGGCCTTGCTGGCCCTCCTGGCTCGCCGTATGAATGTACTCACTCTCGTAGCTTCTGTCCAAGCCGACAACGAAGCGCTTTTTGTCCTTCTGCGCAATCTGCATTTGCCCCTACAGCGCCACACAACCCACGGCGAAACCAGCATTTCTCTGACAGTTGCCGACATCCCCACGCCCAAGAACCGGGCCTGAAATTGGCCGGGCAGCGGATTGGGTCTACAATTTGGATAGTCAATTATAGATATTTGGCAGATGCGGATCGTCATCGCCGGAATATCTGACATCCAAAACCTGTCAACGGAGACTTTATGACATCCAACCGTTTTGCCAACTACACGTGGGCCGTGCTGGGGCTGAATATTTTGGTGATTCTGTGGGGCGCATTTGTGCGGGCCACAGGGTCTGGCGCAGGCTGCGGCGCGCACTGGCCCACCTGCGACGGCCAGGTGATGCCCCGGCCGGAGACGACAGAAATGTTGGTGGAGTTCACCCACCGGCTGACCAGCGGTGTGGCCCTGCTGGCTGTAGTGGGGATGCTGCTCTGGGCGTGGCGGGCCTGGCCTGCCGGCCATCGGGTGCGCAAAGGTGCAGTGGCCTCTCTTGTGCTGATAATTATAGAAGCGCTGGTGGGGGCAGGTCTGGTCATCTTTGAATGGGTGGCCCACGACACCTCTCTGGCCCGGCCCTTTGTGGTTGCCATCCATCTGATCAACACATTTCTGCTCTTGGGCGCGATTACTTTCACTGGCTGGTGGGCATCTGGTGGGCCGCCTGTGCGCTGGCGAGGGCAAGGCCGGCTGGGCTGGGCGTTGGGCGCAACATCAGTCGGCCTGCTCATTCTGGGGGCCAGCGGCGCGGTGACAGCCCTGGGCGATACGCTCGTTTTGGCCGCGGGGCTGCGCCCGGAAGATTCCCCACTGGTGGCCCAACTGGTGGAACTGCGTATCTATCACCCCCTCATCGCCCTTGCTTCGGGTGGACTGATCTGGCTGGTCTGGCGGCTGGCCCAATCCCACAATCCATCGCCTCTGCTCAACCGCACCGGGCTGTTTCTGCTGGCCGCGTTCGTCGTGCAGCTTCTGCTGGGCGGGATGAATGTAGTTCTGAAAGCACCGGTCTGGCTGCAACTGGTCCACCTGCTTCTGGCCGATACAATTTGGATTCTCTTTGTGCTGCTGGCGGCCCAGGCCCTGGCCGTGTCAGAGGCAAAGAAAAGCTTGTAAATACCGATAAAATGTACTGGTCAACGGGATGGTGGAATGGCTATTTCTTAACGCAAAGGTGCAAAGAGGCAAAGGCACAGAGAGAAAAGCGATTTCTTTGCGTCTCTGCACCTTTGCGTCATTGCGTTGAAAATTCCACCATCTTCTTGACTACTACATAAATACCGATAAAACCTATCCGTCTTTACAAGAAAATTTCCCGCCCTTTTGCGATTTGCGCGTTCTGATGAGCCATCCGCTCCTGGCCTGCCCCTGCCAGGAGCGGATGGCTTTTTTATAGACAGAAACACATCTCTAATGAAATAGATATGCAGCACATACGCTTTTAGGGTAGACTAACATCTGTATCTGGATAAATTATTCGGCCCGTTCTCATCAGAATTCGCCGATTCCGCCAGGAGGCGATAGAAATGACATATACAGACCCGTTTGGTCGCCGCTATCGGCCCACCCAGGCCGAGCAGCAGGCCCGAGCCAACGCCCAATACCGCAATGGGAACAGCGACCAGCCCACGCTGGAAGACTATCACCGGCTCTCCGAGGCTTTTCAAACCCTGCAAAAGCGGTTGGAAGAGAGCCAGGCTCAAATCACTGCCACCCAGGAAGCCCTGCGCCAGCAGACCAAAAGCGCAATGGATTTTCAGGACCAATTGAAGGGGACCTATCAACAGATCGAGCAGCTCACCCAGGAACGGGACGACGCGCTGTCGCTGGCAGACGAGCGCCAGGAAGAACTGAACCAGCTACGGGTAGAGACTGCCAGCTATCGCACCCGGCTGGAACAGCGCATGGGCCGGGAAGCAGACGAGAAGCGGCTGGATGTTCTGCGGGATATGCTTTCCCTGGCCGATCATCTGGAACTGGCGATCACCTACTGGGATCAGCAGGCGGGAGCCAAGCCGGATGCCGACGCGGACACCAGTTTCCGGGGCAATCTGGTCGCCACCCGGGACGCGTTTTTGGACACATTGCGTCGCCACGGGGTGCTGCCCCAACAGCCTGTGGGCCAGACGTTCAATCCCGAACTGCACGAAGCATTGGGGCAGATGCCAAGCGAAGAGATACCCGCCGACCGCGTGGCGGTGGTGGTGCGTACGGGCTACACCGCAGACGATCAGCTATTGCGGCCAGCGCGGGTGATGGTGAGCAGCGGTCCTGCTGCCGAAGGAGTGTAAATGATGGAAGTAAAAGATTATTATCGTACGTTGGGTGTTGCACGCAACGCCGACGAAAAAGAGATTAAAAAGGCCTTTCGCAAGCTGGCGAGAGAGAATCATCCGGACCTGAACCCGGACAACGCAGAGGCCGAGCAGAAATTTAAGGAAGTCAACGAGGCCTACGAGGTTTTGTCCGATCCGGATAAGCGAGGAAAGTACGATCGCTTTGGCGCGCAGTGGGAGCAGTACGAGCGGGCCGGGGTAGATCCCAACGATTTTGCCCGAGGCTTTGGCGGCGGCGGTGGTTCCCGCAACATTTCGCCCGAGGAATTCGAGCGCATGTTTGGCGGTTTTGGTAGGGCTGGCGGCGCTGGCAATGCTGGCGGATTTTCCAGCTTCTTTGACACGCTCTTTGGCGGGCAGGCGGCTGGCAGAGCAGGCCAGGAGACACCTTTTGGCGGCTTCAATCAGCGCCAGCCCCGCCCCCGCCAGGCCGAAGCCGAAGCGGAGATTTCGTTGGAAGAGGCTTTCCACGGCACAAGCCGTATGCTGCAACTTTCCGACGGCCAGCGTATCGAAGTTACTATCCCTGCGGGGATTCAGAGCGGAACCCGTATCCGGGCGGGGGATGTGCTGCTGCGGGTGAAGGTGCAGCCCCACGGACGCTTCCGCCAGGAGAAGGCGGACATCTATGTGACCGTGCCGGTCGATCTCTACACTGCGCTGCTGGGCGGCGAAGTGGAAGTCCCGACCCTGGAACGGCCTGTGGTGTTAACTATTCCCAGCGGAACCCAGAGCGGCAAGCGTTTCCGGCTGCGGGGGATGGGTATGCCGGGGATGAAAAAGAGCGATGCCCGTGGCGATCTCTACGCAGAGGTCAGCGTAACTCTGCCCACCTCCCTTTCGGCCAAGGAGCGTCAACTGGTCGAGGAGTTGCGGGGTTTGCAGCAGAAGGCTGGATGATTGTTTGACTGGTTGATTCGTTCTCAACTGATGAGCGAATCAACCAGTCAAACAGCCAACGAATCAATCAGTTCATTTCCGCTTGTCATGTAGACCAGACTAGGCTATACTTTCGGTGACGTTTCCCAAGCATTTGGGCGAATCCCCTCGCCTTCTGCACCCACAGTCTTCTGTGCCCATACTCCGGGGAAGGAATGTGACCGATGCACATCAATCTGGAATTTCGTGGCCGCTGGGTCGATATTTTTCTCAATCTGCTGTTGATTGGGATTCTCTCGACGATTACATTGGGTCTGTACGCGCCCTGGGGATATGCCCGTTGGAAACGGCTGATCGCCGCCAATACCTTTTTTGACGATCGTCCTCTGCAATTCGACGGTTCCGGTGGTCAGGCATTCGTCGAATTCCTCATTATCGGTGCGCTCTCGCTCATCACCCTGGGACTCTACTGGATTTTGGGCTTTGCCGGTGTGCGTCTCCTGCGCTGGGAGACGGCCCACACGATTCTGCCCACAGGCCAGCGCCTGGAGTATCGGGGCGGGGCCATCGATCTCTTTTTTGAGAATTTCATGCTGGTGCTGTTGTCCTCTCTGACCCTGGGCATCTATTTCTTCTGGGGCTATCCACGTCTGCGCCGACACATTATCACCAACACAGCGTTGGACGGCGAACCCCTACAGTTTACCGGAACGGGTGTGCAATATCTGGTGGTGGCTCTGCTCAACGCCGTCCTCACTGCGATAACCCTGGGCTTCTATGCCATTCTCGGTTTTGCGGCTGTGCGCCAACTGCGCTGGGATATCGGCAGCACCCTTGTGCCTATGCCCATGCGCTCCCGTGCGCCTATGCCGGTCATCTCTCCACCCCTCAGCGCCCTTTCCGGCGGCATTCCCGATATGGAACAGCGGGTGCGCCCGGCTGGCCAAACATATTCCGCGGCTGAACCGTCGAATGATTGATAGTTGCGGCCACAAAAAATGGGGCATCGCCACCACGACGCCCCATTTTTTTGTGTGCGGATGAATCGGTCCTGTCAAAAAGTCTCTACATACATTTGCTAATTTATGTGCCATCTGTATAATGATGCAAACTTGCAGGCCGTCTGTGGCTGTTTCGGCCATTTTGTTGGGCAGAGCGAAAGAGCATTTGTTATACAATTCCACTTGATTGACCTGACGACTCGGCTTTTTCTGGACGTCTGTTCTTCCACCCCGCGTGTGAAGCCTTCTCATCGTTCGTCTGCCTTCACAAATCAGATGTCCGTCTGGAAATGTTCTTGTGCTTGCACCGGATGGGTATTGAATCGTGGGTAATTACCGTATATTTTATGGATTGGCGTTGTTGCCGCTTGTGGCGGTGATTCTTTTTGCTGCCCTGCGCCCGCTGAAGGTGTTGCCACGCATCCGAATTTCGCCCGGCTATCTGCTTGTGGACCAAAATGGCAACCGGGTTTCCAGCGAGGAGATGCGGGGACAGATCACCCTGTATGGCTTCACATCCACCGATTGTGGTCTGCCCTGTGTTGGAAGCGAAGAATTGATGGCGGACGTGGCAGCCCAGATCGATTCCCAGTCCGATGTGCCTGTCGAACTGGTGATGATTGCACTGGATGAGCAAGAGCTACTGCCCGACGCCCTGCGTGCCTATGCGCTGGACAGGGGGATCGAACCCTCCCGACGGCTGCTGACTGGCGAGGCCCAGCAGGTGAAAGTGGTGGTCGGCGGCGGTTTCAATACCTTTTACGAAAGAGACAGCAGCGGCCAACTCCAGTTGGATAAGGCGCTGATGCTGGTGGATGGTCTGGGCATTCTGCGCGCCGAATATCGGGGTCGTTTGCCATCGACCAGCGCCATCCTACGCGATATTGACCTGTTGACCCAGGAAGCCCGTAACAGTACGGGGCTGACCCGCTACGCCTATGAAGCTGCCCATCTATTTTTGTGTTATCCGTGAGCAGCCACCTTTTTTCTCTTAATTTTTACTCATTCACCCAAACCCAGGAGGCCGACCCATGCGTGATCCCGATACCCCTAAGGGGGCCATTGCGTTGATGCTGTTGTATATGCTGCTGTTGATTGCGTTGTGGGCGAATGTCTACTTCACTGTTCTGGCGAGAGGAGCGACCCTATAATGCACGTCGATAAGTACGAACAGGTCTGGATACGCATCTCCATTTTTGTGCTGGTCGTCTTTACGCTGGCGGTGTTGACAGCGACTGTTTCGGCGGGTATTCAGGTTCCTGGGGTGGAAGGCCGGGTGGACCCGAATCTGATCACCACACCGGGGGCCAGCCCCTGGGCCGCGCCAAGCGTGCGCGAATTGGCTCCGGGCAAGTACGAAGCCTATGTACTGGCCCAAATCTGGCGCTTTGATCCCGGCGAAATCCGCATCCCGGCTGGCTCCGAGATCACCTTCTATGTCACCAGCAAAGATGTCCAGCACGGCCTCAAAATTATGGACACAAACATCAATATGATGATCTTGCCGGGCCAGGTTTCCAAGCTGAAAACCACCTTCAACAATCCGGGAACCTACGATGTCGTCTGCCATGAGTATTGTGGCATCGGCCATCACACGATGTACGGCCAGATTATTGTGGAAGCGACTGCGGACACAACCACCACCGAATAGCCGCCACGCACGACGCTCAGCGCGCACAGGAGAACTCTATGTCTGTTCAATCGATTTCGCAGCCCATAGCGGCTACGTCGGGCGCAAAAACTGCCGCCGAACGCTTCAGCCTGGAAAACCGGCTGAGTGCCTGGCAGATCGGCATTGCTATGTCGGCGCTCTCATTGGGTATTTTTCTCGGCATTATGCAGGGGCTGGAACACGCGGGGATCGATCTCTATAGTTATATCCGTCCGGCCTTCCAGAGCTACTATCAGGGACTGACCATCCACGGCGTGCTCAACGCGCTGGTCTGGACCACATTTTTCATCACTGGCTTCTTCACCACCGCCATCACCCGCAGCCTGGACTTGCCCATCAGCAAGCCCTGGCTCGCCAAACTGGGTTTTGGCATGATGGTCGTCGGTCTGCTGATGACGGCCTACCCGCTTTTTGCCAACCTGGCCACTGTCCTCTACACCTTCTACCCGCCGTTGCAGGCGCACTGGAGTTTCTATCTGGGCCTGACGCTGATCGTTGTGGGTTCGTGGGTAGCAGGCTACGCCTTTTACTTCACCTACGGGGCCTGGCGCAAGGAGAATAAGGGTGTCAAGACCCCCTTCATTGCCCTGGCCGCGCTGATTACAATGGTCATGTGGCAGATCGCTACCCTGGGCGTTGCCGTAGAAATTTTGGCTATGCTGCTGCCCTGGTCGTTGGGGCTGCTGCCGGGGACGGATGCTCTGTTGGGACGCACCCTCTTCTGGTACACCGGCCATCCGCTGGTCTACTTCTGGCTGCTGCCCGCTTACCTCTCCTGGTATGGGATGGTTCCCAAGCAGGCCGGGGGCAAACTCTTCAGCGAGAATCTGGCCCGGCTGGTCTTCTGGCTCTTTCTGATTCTCTCCACGCCGGTTGGGTTTCATCACCAATACACCGATCCCGGCATTCCCCAGGGCTGGAAGATGCTCCACGGCCTCTTCACCTACGGCGTCGCCTTCCCCAGCCTGTTGACAGCCTTCACCATCGCAGCCTCGCTGGAAACTGGTGGCCGGGCACGGGGGGGCAAGGGCTGGTTCGGCTGGATTCGCAAGCTGCCCTGGAACAACCCATCCTTCACCGCCCAGAATTTCGCAATGATTCTCTTTGCCTTTGGTGGCATCAGCGGCGTGACCAATGCCTCCTACAGCATGAACCTGGCCGTCCACAACACCACCTGGATGCCCGGCCATTTTCACCTGACCGTCGGTTCGGCCACTACCCTGACCTTTATGGGTATCGCCTACTGGTTGGTTCCCATGCTCAGTGGACGGCAGCTATTCAGCCCCAAAGCGGCCCTGGCCCAGGCGTGGACCTGGCTTTTCGGGATGATCTTCTTCTCGAATGGGATGCACATGCTGGGTTTGCACTTCGGCGCACCCCGGCGCACGATGCTCGGCGCTGCCCCCTATCGGGATGCGGCCTGGAATCCGTTGCTGATGGAGTCGTTGTTGGGTGTGACTATTCTGACCATCAGCGCTACCCTCTTCTTCTACGTCATCATTATGACTGTGCTGGCGGGCAAGAAGGCGAAGGAGCCGGTGGAGATGCCCATTGCCGAGTCTCTGGACGATTCGCCCACGCCGGCTTGGCTCGACCGCTGGCGGGGCTGGGTCTACGGCGCGGTGGCCCTGGTCATCCTGGCCTATGGACCGATGCTGTACGTCCTCGTCAACGAAATGCAGCTAATTCCTCTGCCCCCCGGCTTCCGGGTCTGGTAGTCGCAAAGCCAACAAAAAAAGTCCCGCCCATTGATCGGGCGGGACTTTTTTGTTGGCAACCGACGACATCTACTCCACAAAAATCTCCACCAATTCCCCGTCCTCATCCATCACTTCCAGAATCTTGCCGGGGACACCGGAGCGCAGCGCGTCCCGGATTTGGGTCACGTCCAGATTGTTCACCTCTGGCACAAAGCGCGCACCCACCTGTAGCCCCATACTCACCAGCCCCAAAGGCAAAGTCATATTGACTTTTGTGCGCCCGGAATCTGTATCCGAGACCCGCAGCCGCATCCAGCGCCCGCTGCTCTCGCCGGAGGCAGACGGCTGGGGACCAGATGGGCGGCGGCCCGGCTTCTTACTGCTCTTTTCAATCGCCTTCAGCAGACGCGTGCCCTCCTCCGCCGAAATTTTGCCCTCTTCGATCATCCGTAACACCCGCATTCGTTCTTCGCTTGTTGGCATAGAAATACTCCTTGAAAGGGATCCGATTCCCTGAAACTGTGTCGTCGCTGTGCTTTTCGTATTGCGTGCTGTGTCGATAGTGGCAATTGCTCGGCTTCTGCTGAACAGCGTTAGGTGAAAGGCGAGAAATCCCTTCGCTTTCCAACTTCACTTCAGATGGTTCTGCCGCCGATGCCGTCATCTCCCCTACTTACGCAGCACGCAATATCAGTACTGTCCCAGCGCGCCCAGCCGCCGCGCCCGGTTCTCGCACCAGCGGAAGAAGAACCAGCCCACCACAAAATAGATCGCCGAGTTGATCACCAGTCCCACCAGCGAGCCGTCCTGCCAGACTTGGGCCAGAGATTGGCCGTCCAAAATAACCCGGCGCAGGACGATAATCCCCTGCGTCGTGGGAAGTGTCTTGGCGAAGGCTTCCATCCAGCCGGGCAGCCGGTCCACGGGCAGGAGCGCGCCGTTGAGAAAGAGCAGCACATTCTGCATCATATTGGCCAGGGCTTCCACCTGTTTGAAGACGAGCGTCGCGCCGCCCAGAATGAAGGCGAAGCCATACAGCCCGGCCATTGTGAGCAAGAAGACGGGTAGGGCAGTCCAAGTGATGGGCAGAGAGACGCCCAGGGCCAGCACCAGCACCACCGCCGACATCCCCACCATCAGAATGCTGATAAAGAGCGACGCAATCGAGCGGCCCAGCATCAACACACCCGTGGGCAGCGGAGACATATACATCTGTTCCAGGGTTCCGGTCTGGGTCTCTTCGCGGATGCCCCAACTCATATCCGAGATGGCGGCCAGGGCGAAGAACCAGACCAGATAGCCCACCAGCCCAGAGGCCAGCATTTCCGGGTTCGGTTGGCCCCCGGCCATAAAGAAACTGATACCGACAAAAATGAAGCCGATCATAAACATCTGGGTAAAGAAGTTGAATTTATAGGCCCAGAGCAGAATGAACCGCTTCTGAATTTCGTTGACCACAACTGTGCCAGCCAGCGCCATCAGATCACCTCCCGGATTGTGGCGTGGGGGAGACGCCCGTTCATCGGATGGGCCGGGCTGTGCTCACCCTTGCCCGCCCGATCCAGCAGTTCCACAAAAATCTCTTCCAGATTGGGGTCCGCCTGGGCCACGCCGAGGAGTTCCAACCCCTGGATTTCGGCTATTTCCAGCAGTCGGTAGAGCCGTCCGTGTTCGCTGATTGTGCCGGAAAGGATCGTATGTCCGTTCTCTTCCCGGGGGGAAAAGCCCTCGAAACGGGCCGCAACCGATTCCTCAATCTTGCCCCGGAAGCGCAGTTCGTAGCCCTCCTGGCGGAAGAGACCGAGCAGCTCGCCCGTGGGCCGGTTGGCTATCAATTTGCCCTGGCTCATAATCGCCACCTGATCGCACAGGCTCTCGGCCAGGTCCATCTGGTGGGTGGTGAGGACGACGGTCTTGCCTTCGTTGCGGGCCAGTTGCTCCACCCAGCGTTTGACTGTGCGCCCGGCCTTCACATCCAGGCCAAGCGTCGGCTCGTCCAGCAGGACAATCGGCGGATCGGCCACCAGCGCACAGGCGATAGCGACCTTCTGCTGCATCCCTCGCGAGAAGTCCCGCACGGGATCGTTGCGCCGTTCCCAAAGCTCCAACTCCCGCAGCAGCCGCTCGGCCCGCTCTTTCAGCGGTTGGCCTGTCACCCCTTTGATGCGGCCAAAGTAGAGCAGATTCTGCCAGGCTGTCAGCCGCCAGTAGACGTTGCGGGTTCCTTCCAGCACCGCGCCGATCTGGCGCATGGCCTGGCCCCGCTGGCGTTGCACATCGAAGCCGTGGAGTCGCACGCTCCCGCCGGTGGGCAGGACCAGCCCGCAGGCCATTTTGATCGTCGTCGTCTTGCCCGCACCGTTGGAGCCGAGAAAGCCGAATATCTGTCCGGCGGGAATGGAGAGGCTGAGATCGTCCACCGCGATGACAGGCGGGCTTTTGCGTTTGGTATACACTTTGCTCAGCCCGTCAATCTCAATCGCAGCCGTCATCGCACCCTCCCCATTCCGAATTCATCATTCAGATCATTCGGCATCGCCCAGTGCCTCCAGGAGTGTGGCCGCTTCTGCCGCCGAGATTTTGCCCTCTTCCAGCATCCGCAACACCAGCCCCCGCTCCTCGTCCGAAACCGGCTCGCCTGGGACCGCTTCTTCCACCGGGTCGAATGGCGCACTCCAGGCAGGGGGTGTGGGCGGTGTAGGCGGTGTGGGGGGCGTAGCCACATCGGCAAAATTGAAGTTCCAATTTTTGCCTTCGCCCCATTCCATTTTGGCCGTGTGCTTGCTTATCTCCTTCATCTTGCGCGCCACTTTGTCCTGCACCTGGCGGGCAATGTCCCTGCCCAGATTGCCGAACTCCCGGCTCATCTCCGCGCCCATTGCGCCAAGTTCAGCCCCCATCGCGCCAAGCTCGGCTCCCAATTCATCGCCCATCTTCCCCATATCTTCACTGACACCGCGCAGTGAGCCATCGGCCAGGTCTAGCCCTTCCAGAAGGGTGTCGCCTTTGGAAATAAAGGAGAGCACCGCATCGCCCTCTCCAAAACGGAAGGTGTAGACACCCCTGCCCTTGCGCATACTCTTGCCCTGACTGCGCACGAGCAGATCGCCGCTGGTGACGATCTTGGCCTGGCCGCCGACCTTTTCGGAGAAATGGGCCCGCACATCGCCCTTGGCCACAGCCCGCACCCGCTGGCTGACAATCTCGTTCAGATGCACATCCCCAGCGGTGTTGATAGAGATTTCTGCCTGGCAGCGCAATAGATGGGTGTCGCCTTTGGCATTGACCTGGATTTTCTCGCCGGTCACTTCGGCCAGATGCACATCGCCTTTGGCATTGGCGGAGACAGAGCCAGCCACCTGGTGGGCGTGGATGTCGCCTTTGGCGCCGACGGAAACTGGGCCACGCACATCGCTGAGATGGGCATCCCCGTGTATTTCCCTGGCTTCTATAGAGTCAATTTGTGACGCCTGAAAATCACCGCCAACTTCTTTGATCTCTACCTTGCCCCCACCGGACACAGTGGCATCACCGCCGCAAAAGACGATAGTTACCCTGTTGTGCAGGCCGTCAACCAGCAGATCGCCGTGGGTTTCAATCTCTACTACCGCCCAAATCGGCAGGTAGACGTCACAATCTCCCCGGCATTCCACTTGCAGTGTGCCCTCCGCCTGTTGGATGGAAGGCGTCTCGTCCAATCCTTCCGCACGGACGATCGCGCCCTCCTGGCCGTGGACTTTCAGATCGCCGTCTGTTTTGATCTGGACGGTAACACCTTCCGTCACTTCGATTTGCTGTTGATTTGTCATTTTACTTTCCTTCTCTCTGAAATAATCTGCGGTTAGGATAACAGGGGATTCCGCCCTACGCTTCCCCTTCCAGGCGGCGCATGGCCTCGGCGTAGCTCAGTTCCCCGGATTCCAGGGCTTCGAGGATTTTGCGCCGCTCCTTCTCGGAAACAGAGACAGCCTCCTCCTTGCCCGGCTCGTAGCCCAGGGCACGGATGACTTCGTGCAGCCGTCCCCGGATGGTGGGGTAGGAGATGCCCAGTTCCTCTTCCATCCGGTTCAGTTTGCCTTCGCAGCGCACAAATGTCAGCGCGAAGTGCATCTGTTCCGGCGACAGCCCGGCGAAGGGGGATTCAGCGACGAAACGCCCCTCCACCCGGCTGTCACAGTTGCGGCAATAGAAGCCGGTGACGGTCAGATCACCGGCTTCGCAGATGGGGCACTGCTTGGGTAGCTTGTTCATAAGGCACGTCCCAGTCGCCGGTTCTTGGCATAGTCGGTCATATTCACGCCCTGCTCCATATGCCGGTAGCGCCGTTGCAATCCCACCCCGGCGGCCACCAGAAGGTCACCCGTGCGGGCCAATGCCTCACTGACCACAGAAGAACCCTTCGATCCCTGTGTCATTTCTCGTTCGGCCTGGTTCTGTGTGGCCTCGCGCAGCAGTTCCTGATAGCGTGCCTGGTTGTGGCGAATCAATTGTTCCGTAAACATTTTCTCTTCCTCCGTTCAAGAATCAGCCCAGAATTTCCTGGCGCATGAATATCATATCACAAATTTTGAGGTTGTCAATAGGTAAAATCAATCTTATTGATATTTTTATTGAAATTATTGATATTTCCTATGAAATTCATCAATTCTAATGAAAAATCAACAAGAAACTGGTGAATTGTGTGCCGAACCAGGCAATTTCCACAGAATCTGCCCTCCATCTAAATACTTTCCTAACATCTTTGGCGTACAATTGCCCAGAGCGGGTTTCTCCTTTACAATCCCCATTGCGTTCGGGAGTGAATTTTGCCCGCATTTATCAGAGTTCATCAGTGGCTATTTTGAATCAGGCGAATCAATGACAACAATCCTTGTAGTAGACGACAAAGCCAGCCTGCGCACAATGGTGGAAGCCTATCTCACCCAAGAGGGCTACCGGGTAGTAACAGCGGGCGACGGACGCAGTGCTCTCTTCGTAGCCCGCCAGGAGAAGCCCGACCTGATTCTGCTCGATGTGATGATGCCGGAGCTGGACGGCTTTGGTTTTATCAAAGCCCACAAGCAGGAGCGGGACACGCCGATTGTCCTCCTCACCGCCCGGCTGGACGAGGTGGACAAAGTGGTGGGGCTGGAACTGGGCGCGGATGACTACATCACCAAACCCTTTTCCATGCGCGAACTGGTGGCACGCATCCGGGCGGTGTTGCGCCGGGCCGAGAAACAGGCCGCGCCCGCGGATGTGCTGGAAATTGACGCTCTGCGCCTGGACCGCACCAGCCGTCTGGTCTGGAGAGATGGGGAAGCTGTCACCCTCACCCCCTCCGAATTCGATATTCTGGCTCTGCTGATGGAAAGTCCAGGCCGGGTCTACTCCCGGGAGTCGATTTTGGACAATTTGCAGGGCATCTTTGTGGCGGGCAGCGAACGCTCGGTGGATGTCCACATCCGCAACCTGCGCCGCAAGATCGAGCCAGACCCGGCCAACCCCCACTATGTGGAGACGGTATTTGGAGTCGGTTATCGGATGAGAGGGTAATATGCGTTCTCTGACCCTCAAACTCACCCTGGCTTTTTTGATTGTCGGACTCTCCGGCGCGGCGCTGGTCGCGCTCTTTTCTGTCAGCAATACATCCAACGCCTTCGACCGTTTCCGCTCTGAGCAGGCATTACAGGGCTTTGCCACCGAAATGCAGAGCTACTACGAGCGCACCGGTTCCTGGGAGGGCGTGGACAATCTCTCCCGACGACCACCGCCGAACAACAACGGACCCTTGCCCGATCTCGTCCCGCAGATTCTGGTTGACAAAAAGGGTTCTGTTCTGATCGCCTTCCCCCCCTATCGTCCCGGCCAGACTCTGCCGGTAAATGTGTTGGGTCAGGGCATTGCGGTCGAAGTTAACGGAGAGCAGGTGGGGACGGTTCTCAATGTGGGCAATACGAGCCGTACAGCCCAGGATCGTCTTTTTCTGGCCCAGCTCTCCCAGGCCCTCATCTGGGCCGCGCTGGGCGCAACACTTTTTGCCCTGCTGCTGGGATTGGGACTGGCCCGCACCCTCACCCGGCCACTCGTCGCGCTGACCCAGGCTGTGCGCCGTATCGCCGGTGGGGATTTCGGCCAGACTGTAGCCGTCGAGTCCAAAGATGAGATCGGCCAGTTGGCTGGGGCTTTCAACCAGATGAGCAGCGAGCTGGCCCACTCGGCCCACCTGCGCCGCCAGATGACCGCGGACATCGCCCACGAACTGCGCACACCCCTCAGTGTGCTGATGGGCTACACCGAATCTCTCTCCGATGGGGTGCTGCAACCCACCCCCGCCATCCTGCGCGCCATGCACGAAGAGAGCCGCCTGCTCAGCCATCTGGTGGACGATTTGCGCACCCTCTCCCTGGCCGATGCCGGGGAACTGACCCTCAACCGGCAGCTCATTGCCCCGGCTGAATTGCTGGAACGGGTGGCGGCCTCCTTTGCGTCCAGAGCCCGGGCCAAAGGCGTCGATCTGCGGCTGGAAATCGGCCCGCTATTGCCCCCGGTATCTCTGGACCCGGAACGCATTGTACAGGTGTTGGGCAATCTGGTGGGCAACGCCATCCGCTACACGCCCACCGGGGGCACAGTCACATTGCGGGGGCTGGCTGCGAATGGAGGGGTGCTGCTTCAGGTGGCAGACACGGGGGCTGGCATCGCGCCGGAGCAGTTGCCCTATATTTTTGAGCGTTTTTATAAAGAAGACACAGCGCGTACGGTTGACGAAACAGAGTCCGGGCTGGGACTGAGCATCGCCAAATCCCTGGTGGAATTGCACGGGGGAAAGCTGAGCGCGGAGAGTGAGGTGGGGCGGGGGACGGTGATGGGTGTGTGGCTACCCGGCGGCGGAAGTGAACAGTGAACAGTACTCAGTGGGTATAACCCCGACTGAGTACTGTTCACTGGTTTACCGGTTACTGATTACTCGCCCTCTTTGAAAATCTCTTTAATCCCTCCCAGCGCGCCCAGCACACCGGACGCCTCGTAGGGCAGGAAGACTTTTGTGCTTGTCCCGTTCGCCATCTCTTTCAGCGCTTCCAGATATTGGATAGCGATGAGTTTGTCGTCCGGGTTGGATGCGGTGATGGCGTTGTAGACAGTTGTGATGGCGCTGCCCCGGCCCGCGGCTTCCACTTCCAGCTTATAGCGTTCGGCGTCGGCCACCCGGCGCACAGCCTCGGCCTGACCTTCCGCAGCCAGGATTGCGGCCTGTCGGCTGCCCTCCGCGGCCAAAATCGCGGACTGGCGTGCGCCCTCGGCTTCCAGAATCGAGGCCCGCTTCTCCCGCTCGGCTTTCATCTGCCGGTGCATAGCCTGGGTCACGTCCGCGGGCGGGTCGATCCGTTTGATCTCCACACGCACCACACGCACACCCCATTTGTCTGTGGCGTCGTCCAACACCTCTCGCAGTTTGGTGTTGATGTGCTCCCGGGAGGTCAGCGCGCTGTCCAGTTCCATCTCACCGATGACATTACGCAGATTGGTCTGGGCCAGTTTGGTGGCGGCCTGGTAGAAATCCGCCACATTGTAGACCAGCTTCACCGGGTCGGTGGCCTCAAAGTAGACAATCGCGTCCACTGTCACCACCACATTGTCTTTGGTGATCACCTCCTGGGGCGGCACGTCCACCACTTGCTCCCGCATATCCACCTTTTGGATGGAATCCAGAAAGGGAATAATGAGGGTCAGCCCCGGCTGGGCGATGCGCTGGTAGCGTCCCAACCGCTCGATCACACCCTTCTGATAGGGCGAAACAATGCGGATACCGGCGACGGCGACGATAATCACAAAGAGGGCAATCAGCCCAAGCAACAGAATTGCGCCTACTCCATCCATAAGAGTTCTCCTTTGAAATAGACTTACACTTTCCAATCAACCAATGAACCAGTTGATTAGTTCATCGGTTGATTGGTTGTACTATCCGTGATGCGCCGCACCTGCAAGCGTACCCCTTCCACGGCCACCACTTCCACCACACTGTCTTTGGCGATCGGGCTGTGATCCACACTTTCGGCGCGCCATTCCTCTGTGTCCACCCGCACCATTCCGGTGTTGGCGATGGGATCGATGGCTTGCAGCACCACCGCCCGTTTGCCCAACACCCGATCCCCAGCCACATCTTGTGGACCTTTGGAGGTGACCCGCTCGGCGAAGGGACGGGATAGCAACACAGCCGCGCTGGAAACGACGATAAATGCAAGCAATTGCCAGGTCAACCCCAGGCCAAAGAAGGCAAGACCCGCCGCGGCCAGTGCGCCGAAGCCGAAACAGAGCAACACAAAGCCAGCGGTGAAAATCTCGGCGGCGAAAAATATCAGTGCCAGCACAATCCAGCCCCATAGCAGCAGGGCACTGTTGGAAACATCGAACATTGGACACCTCCTGGATGATATGACCAGATTGGCCGCGCAGGGAACAGCCAACAGTCACCAGTCTACCAATCGATTGAACTGCATGCCCGACACTTGACTGACACCCGGCAGACGCTGCATGAAACTCTATGTGGTTCATTTTCCCTTGGCAGAGTTTGGCGTTTGGGTCTTTCTTCTGTAGTATACACCCGTCGCGACTAAACAGAGGGAAGGATCGCATACAAATGGCAGCAATCATCAGTGTAGAGGTTTCTCAGGCTGGTCCCACCACAACCGAAGGGCGAGTCCGCGGCCACTCGGTTTTGATCGACCGGCCTGTGGCCAAAGAGGGCGAAGATCGGGGCGCGATGGGTGGGGAACTGCTCCTTATCTCGCTGGGCGGCTGCTTTATGAGCAATCTCCTGGCCGCCATCAGGGCCAGAAGCGCGGATGTGTCTGATGTGCAGATCGCCATCGACGGAACTCTGGAAAGCGCGCCCGCCCGTTTCAGCGCCGTGCAGATGACTATCCACGCCCAATATGCGGATCGGGAGTTGATGGAGAAACTCGTCCTTATTTCTGAGCGGGCCTGTATCGTCGCTAATACACTCAAAGCAGCGGTTGATCTGACCATTCAGATCGCCGAATAGAAATCAGTTCGCCGGGAAGAAAAGACCTGCCAGATTTTCCTACATCTGGCAGGTCTTTTCTTCCCGCGTTTGATATTTCTCAGTTTTCAATCCGGTACTTTTATGGAGTTGATGTAATGTCCCATTCACGAACTTTCGTACTCTATCTGTTTCTTCTGATTCTTATCAGTGGTTGTGTCCCGCCTCCGCCCACGACGACATCGGGCAAACTGCGGGTGGTAACGACCGTTTCGCCCATCACAAATATCATCCAGAATGTGGGCGGCGACCGCATCGAAGTGACGGGTATTGTGCCCGAAGGGGTCAACTCCCACACCTTCGAGCCAGCCCCGTCCGACGCTCGTCTGCTGGCCCAGGCGGATATTATCTTTGTCAACGGCCTCTTTTTGGAAGAGCCGACGATCAAACTGGCCGAAGCCAACAAAGGGGAGGGGGTGGAGATTGTCTCCCTGGGCGAGCAGACGGTGACGCCGGAGGAGTACGTCTTCGACTTCTCCTTCCCCGCAGAGGCGGGCAACCCCAACCCCCACCTCTGGATGAATCCCCTCTACGCGGCCCGTTACGCTGAACTGGTGGCGGAGAGTCTGGCCGCCGCAGACCCGGCCAACGCCGATTTCTACAGGGCCAACGCCGCGGCCTTTGGCGAACGCATCGACGCGCTGGACAGTGCCATCGCGGCCACCGCTGAAACGATTCCTGCCGAGAACCGCCGCCTGCTCACCTATCACGACTCCTTCGCCTACTTTGCGCCCCGCTATGGCTTTACGGTACTGGGCGCGGTCCAGCCCGCCGACTTCTCCGAGCCGTCTGCCCAGGAAGTGGCCGGACTGATCACCCAACTGCGGGAAGAGGAAATCCCGGCCATCTTCGGCTCGGAAGTCTTCCCCTCGCCCATTTTGGAGCAGATCGCCAAAGAATCCGGCGCTGTCTTCATCGACCAACTGCGGGACGACGACCTGCCCGGCGAACCCGGCGACGCCAACCACTCCTATTTCGGGCTGATGGTGGAGGATATGCGGGTGATGGCGGATGCCCTGGGTGGCGACGCCAGTGGGCTGGACGGGATCGATACGGCGAATCTGCGCTGAGAGAATAGCTACCACTGAGTCACAGAGCGCACTGAGGTTCACAGAGAAGGAAGAAATCTCACTGGTTCTCAGTGTCCTCTGTGACTCAGTGGTGAAAAATCGGTTTTCTCCGCTTACTCCCGCCGAAAAATGACTTCGCCGTTCGACGTGGCACGAGGCGTTGGGGCCACTTTCCCCTTCCGCAACACCTCCAACAGCGCCAGCGCCAGTGCCTTCGTCTCCAGCAGCGGACGATCCCCCCCGTCGTTGAGCAGTACCGGCCCCACACAGGCCGGGCAGCCGAAACGACAGCCGCAGCCCCGGATCATCTCCTGCGCGCTGGCCAGCATCTCCCCGTGTCGCTCGAACAACTGCTGGCTGAATCCCAGCCCGGCCGCGACGTGCTCGAAGATGTAAATACGGGGCGAGTTCTGAGGGGCGAGTTGCGAGTTGCGAGTTGCGATCTCGTCTGTTTTGGGACCGCCGACCGCTGACTGCTGACCGCCATTTGCCGTCTGCCGTCCGCCGTTCGCCGCCCTCACCACAGCCATCCCCAGATCATTCCTGTCGCACATCAGATAGAGCGAGGCCAGATTGCCCAGTGCGTAGCCCAGCCCGTCCAGCCCGCTGCGGGTACGCACGCCCGCTTCCAGCCGCCGGTGACAGCGCTGGCAGAGCAGCCTGAGATTGCTCTGCCGGTTGGCAAGCTGGTAGTTTTCGTTGTGGCCGGGGATGTAGCCAAAAGTGCGAAAGGGCGTCAGGTGATGGACGTCGTGCTGGCGACCTTCCGGTTCGGGCGTGCCGCATTGGGTACAGGCGTAGCCATCCCGCGCCCGCACTTTGGCCCGCTGCTCCTGCCAGTTGGGGCCGTAGTCGTTGGGCGAATCCCGCCACTGGTCCGCCAGCATCAGAATTCCCTGGGCCGCGGGTGTCACTTCCAGCCAATAGCCGGTGGTTTCCAGAATGTGGGGCGGATAGTCCAGAGGATAGACGCCCAGATTTTCGTGGGTGTAGCGGCGCACCCGCCGATAGTCTCTGACGGTTGTCGTCACCCGCAGCTCCCCATGACCCACCGCCGCGCTGCCGTCCGTGCGCTCCCCGTGGACGGCCAGCACGACTGTCTCGCTCTCGCTGTTGGCCTGCGTGTAGAAGTCCACCTCCACTGCCCGCACACTGGCAACCCGCGCTTCCCAGTCCAACTTTTCCACCAGATAGTTCTGCCCCTCGTGGATGTAGACCGCGCCGTCGTGGACGAGGAGCGGCGCGCTCTCCCCGTCGATCTCCCCCACCAGCCGGGTAACACCGTCGGCGTCCACTGCCTGAATCACAAACGGGTCGTTGCCAGCACTGCGCAGACTGATCTGCCGGGCGGGGTAGGCGTCGCCTTGCCAGAGAAAACGCCCCGCGTAGTCGCCCACATCGCCGCTTTCTGCCAGCAGGGCCAGCACATCGGCGGTGATGGGTGAGCGGCCAAAGCTCTCTCCGGCCACAAAGGGCAGTTCAAAGGCGGCGCAGCGCAACTGGTCCACCAGCAGCATCAGATTGTCCGGGTTGATGACCGCCTGCTCCGGCGAGCGCTCGAAGAAGAATTCCGGCTGGCTGACCAGATACTGGTCCAGCGCGCCGGCAGTGGCGACCAGAATCGCCAGGGACGCCTCCGCCGTGCGCCCGGCCCGACCCATCTGCTGCCAGGCGCTGGCGATTGTGCCAGGATAGCCGCACAGAATTGCGGCCTCCAACTGGCCGATGTCGATGCCCAACTCCAGCGCGTTTGTCGTCACCACCCCCCGCACTTCCCCGGAACGCAGACCCGCCTCAATCGCCCGCCGCTCCTCCGGCAGATAGCCGCCCCGGTAGCCGTGGACAGGTTGGGGATTGGGGATTGGGGATTGGGGATTGGGAGCGGATCCGTCGCCCAGTCTCCAATCCCCAGTCCCCAGTCTCCGCATTCTATCCCGAATGTACGTCAACAGAACTTCGACGGTCATCCGAGCGCGAGCGAAGACGATTGTTTGCAGACCGCCCTGAAGGGTGCGCACGGCCAGTTCCTGGCTTTCCAGCACACTGCTGCGGCGCAGGCCCTGCACCGGATCGAAGAGGGGCGGGTTGTAGAGAAGGATGTGCTTCTCGCCCTGGGGCGCGCCGTTGCGGTCGATGACTGTCACCGGCTGCTCGATGAGCTTCTCGGCCAGTTGTTGTGGATTGGCAATCGTCGCGCTGGTGAGGACGAAGCGGGGCTGGCTGCCGTAGAAGGCGGCGATCCGTTGCAGGCGGCGCAGGACATTGGCCACGTGGCTGCCGAAGACGCCCCGGTAGGTGTGCATTTCGTCGATGACGACCATTTGCAGCCCCGCGAAGAAGCGTTCCCAGCCCGCGTGGTAGGGCAGGATGCCCATATGCAGCATATCCGGGTTGGTGATGAGCAGGCGGCTCTCCCGGCGGATGGCGGCCCGCTGTCCGGTGGGCGTGTCGCCGTCGTAGGTGGAAGATTTAAGATTGAAGATTGGCGATTGATGATTGCTTGAATCTGCAATCATCAATCGCCAATCTTCAATATCTTCTAATTGGTCGTGGGCCAGGGCTTTGGTGGGGAAGAGATAGAGCGCAGTAGCGGTGGGATCGCTGAGTAGCTGGTGCAGGACGGGCAGGGTGTAGCAGAGGGTTTTCCCGCTGGCCGTGGGCGTGACGACGGCGATGTTCTCCCCGGCCAGAGCGCGGGTGACGGCTTCCTGCTGGTGGCTGTAGAGATGGGCAATGCCCCGCCGGGCCAACGCGTCCCGCAGGGCCGGGTGCAGATTGTCGGGAATCGGCGCTGTCTGGGCCGTCCGGGCTGGGAGGGTTTGCCAGGCGGTCACATTCGCCATAAAGCCGGTGTCCCGGCGCAGGTCGGCGAGGAGAGGGGTAAGGGACATAAATGGGATCGATTATTGGATATTTGGTTGAACAGCAGGGCCGCACGTTTCACGTTTGGACGAGCCGACAGGATTCTGTCTGCCGATTCTGGTTTACTGTGGGTGCAGCAGCCGGTGTACCTCCTGGGCACGATCGGCCTGCAACGCCTGTTCGGCCAACTGCCGCGCCGCGTCGCCATCGGTCAGGCGCACGGCCTCTTTGACCAGCGCCACCGCCGGGGCGACGACACTCACTTCTGTCACGCCCAGGCCGAAAAGAAGGGGGAAAATCGACGGGTCCCCCGCCATCTCCCCGCAGATGGCAACGGGAATGTCGGCCATCTGCCCGGCCTGACAGGCCATCCCAATCAGCCGCAGGACCGCGGGGTCCAGGGGGGAGGCCAGGCTGGCAACCGCACTGTTCACCCGATCTGCGGCCATTGTATATTGGGCCAGATCGTTTGTGCCGATGCTGAAAAAGTCTACCAGCGGGGCCAGCCGGTCCGCCAGCAGCGCGGCCGCGGGCACTTCGATCATCACGCCGATCTGCAAAGGTCCACCGGGCTGGTGCTGCTCGGCATAGCCAGGAATGGCTTCCAGCACTTCCAGCACCCGATGAACTTCCACAACTTTGCTCACCATCGGCACGAGGATGCGCACGACACCGGTGAAGCCACTCTCCTGGGAGAGGGCGATGAGGGCCTGCAACTGATCCCGCAATAGCTCTGGGTGTTGGAGCAACAACCGGATGCCCCGGACACCCAGAAAAGGATTGCTCTCGGCGATCCGGGGCAGATAGCGCACGGGTTTGTCGCCGCCGATGTCGAGCAGACGGACGGTGAGAATTTCCCCGGCTGCCTGTCTGTGGATCAGCCGGTAGGCATCGATCTGCTCGGCAACAGTCGGCGGATTGGTGCGCTCCTGGAAAAGATATTCCGTGCGCAGCAGCCCGATGCCGTCGGCTCCGCTGCCCGCCACTTGCAGCATATCCTCCTGGCTGTTGACGTTGGCGTGGACCAGCACCCGCTGTCCGTCCAGCGTCACCGCTGGCTCGTGGCTGTGAGATTCGGCGGTGACGCGAAAGGTCAGCAGCCGCTGCCGGGTTTGGGTGTAGCTATCGAGTAGTTCCGGGTCCGGTTCGACAACCAACCGCCCCTGCAAACCGTCCACCACCGCATTCTGGCCGGGCGGCAATTGCAGAACTGCCGTACCGACACTGCAAATCAGCGGAATGCCCAAACTGCGGGCCAGGATGGCCGTGTGGGCCGTGGGCGCGCTGCCAGCCAGGGCAATTCCCACCACACTTTCCGGCGAGAGATGGGTGGCGTCGTAAGGGGTCAAATCCTCGGCCAGGAGGATTGTGCCGGTGGGGAGGGCGGCCAGTTGACCGGTCAGGGAGACGCCGCTCAGATGGGCCAGCAGCCGCTGCCCCACATCCCGGATGTCCACCGAGCGGCTGGCAAAGTAGTCGTCGCTCAGGTTTTGAAAAAGTTGGACCAGTTCGGATGTGACCTGCTGGGTGGCGGTGGCCGCGCTGGTTCCCCGATCAATCGCGGCACGCACGCCATCGGTCAGCAACTTGTCGTGCAAAATTTCCTGGTGGACAAGGAAGATGTCGGCCACCAGTGGATTCTCCATCCCGGCCAGTTGGGCCAGTTCGGCGTCTACTTTTTTGCGGGCATCCAGATAACGCTGCCACTCATCTGCCGGGGATGTGGACTGTTCCACGGCTGCGCTGTAGGTGACATTGGGGAGAGATGTATAGGTGTAGAGTTTGCCGATACCCACGCCGGGGGCCGCAGGCAGGCCGGAGAATATCTGTTGCAGTGGGTCGCCTCTCTACACAAGAATTTGTTTGGAAAATAGGGTTGTATTCACGGATAAAAGGGAATACAGATTCCGTCTGCCTAATCTACGCCGCTTGCGTCGCTTCCGCCTTCTGCGTTCGGATTTTGTTGTGATCGGTGTCAGCCGGTCCTGTGGCCTATCCTAAAAAAGCACGCACAACGCGTTCAGCGCGTCTGCGGCGTCGGGACCGGCAGCCTGCAAGAGGAGGACGTGCCCTTGCCGCGCTTGTAGTTGCATCAATTGCAGAATGCTCTTCACATCCACCTGAATGGAGCTGCGGCTCAAATTTTGCGCGGTGATCTCCGCCTGGTATTGGCTGGCCACCCGCACCACATCTTTGCTTGTGCGCAGGTGCAAACCCTGTGGGTCTTTCACCGTCACAGTGGCCGAATGTTCATTTCCTTCAGTCGGGGTGGGGGAAACACCCGTGTTGGCTCTGTCCATTCCTTGTCCAATGAAACGTAAGGCGTGATGCGTGAAGCAGGTCGATTCTCATTTGTCTTTTGATTCGAACGGTGGGCGAAAATAGTTGCCTCCGATACGCCGTTGGTGGCTACCCGCACGTTTTATCTTTCACGTTTTCGGGCACTCTTTCCACTTTGCGTGCATTCAACGCATCTTCCGCCGCGGCATTTACATCGTGCAGTCTATTGCCCATTCCCGCGTGCAAGGCCGCCACAATCGCCCCTTCCACCAGCGGCGCGTTGCTGATCAGGCAGCGGTTGCGCTGCTCGTCGGGCAGAAACTCCAGGGCCATCTCCGCGCTCATCACTGCGCTGCCCATATCCACCAGCAGCAGCACCCCGTCCTCGCTCCAAACGCTTTCGATAGCTTCCAAAATCAGCGCAGCGTCCGTGCCCAGTGTGTAGGGATCGTCGGTCAGCCCGCCAGCCGGGGCGATCTTCACCCCGCCGCCCGCCATCTGATCCGCCAACTGGCAGAGACCGTCGGCGATCAACCGGCTGTGGGAAACCAAGACCAGCCCGATCACGGCTCGACCCAATCCAGCGTGCGGGCTACAGCTTTCTTCCAGCCCGCAAAGCCGCTCTCCCGCTGGCTCTCGTCGATGCGGGATTGCCAGCGCCGGTCCACCTGCCAGTTGGCCCGCAGGCTCTCCAGATTTTCCCAATAGCCCACGGCCAGCCCCGCTGCATAGGCCGCGCCCAGGCTGGTCGTTTCGGCCACCACCGGGCGGATGACTTCCGTGCCCAGAATATCGGCCTGCAACTGCATCAGGAAGTTGTTGGCTGTCGCGCCACCGTCCACCTTCAGCGCCTTCAGGGGCACGCCGCTGTCCGCGTTCATCGCTTCCAGCACTTCGCGGGTCTGATAACAGATGGATTCCAGGGCGGCCCGCACAATATGCGCCCGGTTGATATAGCGGGTCAGGCCGACGAGAACACCCCGCGCGTCGCTGCGCCAGTAGGGGGCGTAGAGTCCGCTGAAAGCGGGGACCAGATAGCAGCCCCCTGCGTCGTCTACACTCTGGGCAATTGTCTCGCTCTCGGCTGCGTTGCTGATCAGTTGCAGATTGTCCCGCAGCCACTGGATCGTCGCGCCCGCCATCGCGATGGAGCCTTCCAGGGCGTAGACCGGGCGACTCTCCCCGAACTGGTAGCAGACAGTCGTGAGTAGGCCATTCTGGCTGTGCACAATCTCCTCGCCGGTGTTGAGGAGCATAAAGCAGCCCGTGCCGTAGGTGTTTTTGGCCTCGCCGGGCGCAAAGCAGTTCTGGCCGACGGTCGCCGCCTGCTGGTCGCCCAAATCTCCACATACGGGAATCTCGCCGCCAAAGGGGCCGTCGCTGCGGGTTGTCCCATAGAAACGGGGATCGCTGCTGGGACGGATTTCGGGCAGAAGCGAGCGGGGAATCTCCAGAATGCCCAACAATTCGTCGTCCCAGTCCAGCGTCTCCAAATCCATCAGCATTGTGCGGCTGGCGTTGGTGGGGTCGGTGATGTGTTCACCGGTCGCCGGTCCGCCGGTCAGATGCCAGATGAGCCAGGAGTCGACTGTACCAAAGAGCAGATCGCCTGCCTCGGCCCGGGCTTGCAGCCCTTCCACATTGTCCAGCAGCCAGCGGATTTTCGGGCCAGAAAAATAGGTCGCCAGGGGCAGCCCAGCTTTGCGATAGATCGTTTCGGCGTGGCCCGCGGCTTCCAGTTCCTTGCAGATGCGGTCCGTGCGGGTGTCCTGCCAGACAATCGCATTGTAGACCGGCTCGCCCGTATGCCGATCCCAGAGGAGGGCTGTCTCCCGCTGGTTGGTGATGCCGATAGCCGCGATGTCGGCGGCGGTGACGCCCGCTTTGTCGAGGGTGGCCCGGATCACCTGTTGGGTGCGCTGCCAGATCTCAGCGGGGTTGTGCTCCACCCAGCCGCTGCGGGGGAAAATCTGTTCGTGTTCCTGCTGGTCAGATGCCACCACCGAACCGGAGTGGTCGAAGAGCATACAGCGGGTGCTGGTTGTGCCGGAGTCGATGGCAGCGACGTACTTCGGCATTGGGAATCCTTTCGCTGGACAAATGAAAGAATAGGGCGCGGATGACACTGATCGGGCAGACAGGCGCAGATTCAATTGGGGAAAGCAGCGACACGCTTATCTGCTTCGACACGCGTCGCCCGCGTTCTACTCCGGAGTCCTGTGCAAAAAGGTCTTTTAGCCACTGATGAACACTGATAAACGCGGATGCTTCTCCTGTATTTCTTTGTGCTCTTTGTGTTCTTTGTGGTTCAAATAGCTTTTTGCAGTAGACTCATTCCTTTGGGACGGGCGTACTCAGCGCGACGACAGCCGTCTCAAACAGAAAATAGGCGCTGGTGGCGCCGGGGTCCTGGTGGCCAATGGAGCGGTCGCCCAGATAGCTGGCCCGGCCTTTGTTGGCCCGGATTTCGATGGTGTGTTCCATTCCCAGCCGAGCCGCCTGTTTGGCCGCGGCCAGGGCCACAGCCAAACTCTGGCCCGAAGCCAGGGCCGCTTCCATCGCTTCCACTGCGGGCTGAATAGTGTCCACCATTGTTTTGTCGTTGATGTGGGCCTTGCCCCGCTGCTGCAATCCATCCAGCCCGAAGCGCAACATCCGGGTAAATTGGGGCAGGTCCACCCGCTCGCCGTTGTGGGGGCTGGTGGCCGCACGCAGAAAGAATGTGCCGTAGAGTGGACCCGCGGCGCCCCCCACTGCGCTGATCAGCGTCATTGCTATGGAACGGAAAAACGCGCCCACATCTGCGTATTGGGTTTCCTCGTCCAGCAGCCGTTCCCGCACCTTTTCCAAACCCCGGCGCATATTAACGCCGTGATCCGCGTCGCCGATGGCCGCGTCCAGACGGGTCAACTGTTCTTCTTCGGCAATGATGCGGTCTGCATATAGAATCAGCCAGCGGCGAAGCTGGCCGAGGGTAATCTCTTGGGCCATCGGTCACTCCACTCTACCAGTGCAATGTCGGGGTGTGGATAGGGGCATCCCACAGACCGAGCAGTTCGTCGTCCAGGCGCAACAGCGTTACTGTGCATCCCCCCCGCCCCAGGCTGGTCAGATAGTTGCCCACCAGACGGCGTTGAACCACAATGCCCCGGGACTCCAAAAATTCGTAGATGTGCTGGAAGAAGAGGAAAAGTTCCAGGGGCGGCGTGCCACCCAGGCCACTGACCAGCAGCAACACCCGATCCCCAGAGCGGTAGGGCAGATCGTCTACAATCGGCTGCATCAACCGCTCGACGATCTCTTCTGCGCCTTCCACCTGCTGCTCTACGCCCGGCTCGCCGTGAATACCCACACCCAATTCGACGGTGTGATCTCCCAATGGCAGCGCGTGGATGGAGCGGGGCAAAGTCTCGATGTTGGTGGCGAAACCCATACTGCGGGCATTCTCTGCGGCCCGAACCGAGACCGCCACCACCTCTTCCAGCGGACGTCCTGCCTCGGCAGCCGCACCGGCAATGCGAATCACAATCGGCGCTGCGCCCAATCCCCGGCGGTTGGAAATTTCCGGGATGGCTACGTCGTCGTTGACCAGCACTTTGCGGGCACGGATGCCTTCCCGGCTCAACTCCTCTGTACATATCTCCGAATTGAAGACCGCGCCCGCATAGTTCTTGACGATATAGACGACGCCTGCGCCCTGCTCCACCGCGTGGGTGGCGGCCAGCAGTTGGTCCGGCGTGGGGCTGGTAAAGATCGGCCCCGGGCAGGCCGCGTCCAGCATCCCCAATCCCACATAGCCTGTGGGCAGGGGTTCGTGTCCGCTGCCGCTGCCTGTGATGACCACCACTTTGCCCGCCCGTCCCGGCTGCGCCCGCTGCACAAAATCGGGATCAAAATGAACTCGCAGCAGATTGGGATAGCAGGCGGCCATCCCGGCCAGGCTACGGGCGATAGAATCTCCGGGTTTGTTGACAAAGCTGTGCATAAGGACTCAACGCGATCAGCGAGGGGGTGGGGTTCTCATCCTCGCGTGTCTCTATTGTAGCCGGTTTGGGCTTAATTTTCAATGGCGATAAATGGGCGAAGTGTGCGCCCTACCAGATGGTAATCACCCGTTCTTTGCCGTCTTTTAGCTGTTGACGGTTGCGCCGCAGAGCCATAAAAATGCCAATAAAGGCCATTGCACCAAAAATTACATAGGGCCAGGGAGCGATGCCGTTGAGGGCAAAGAGCAGAAGCGTTGCCAGAGAGACCGCGCCCACTGAGAATGTCCCTATCGAAGCCATCCGGCTCCACCAGATCAGCAGCGCGCCGGTAATCCAGACGATGCCGCCGGCCAGGGGGAAGATGGCCATTGCGGTGGCCGCGGCGGTGATGCCCCCCGCGCCGCCATTGAAGCCAGCGAAGATGGGCCAATTGTGTCCCCAAATGGCCGCGCCGCCGGTCAACCCGGCAGCCAGGGCCAGGGCAGTGGCTGCCGCGCCGGGGAAGAAGCTGGCAGCCAGCCAGCGCACCAGAATCACCGCGATCGCGCCTTTGAGCGCATCGCCCAGGATTGTGGGGATGGCCGCTTTCAGCCCGGCCGCGCGCCAGGCATTGGTTCCGCCTGTGCGCCCGCTTCCTACTGTGCGGATGTCCACGCCATAGAGTCTTGTCACCCACAGGCCAGTGGGGACAGATCCAAAAAGATAGCCGATCAGCGCACCGATGGGAACCAGAATCCAGTCCATTTCTCCTCCTAAGAGAATCGTAGGACGGAATATCATTCCGCCCAGAGCAGACGAAATACCTTTCTGTCCTACGCCTGATCGCTGCGCGCCGAAGTAAAGGGGATGGGTTGTCGGGGGTTCTCTGCCAGGGGAGGCGGTGGGGTTTCGCTGATCCCCTGCATGTGTAGTTCGCCGTCCAATTTCGCGCCGTCGTCCAGCAAAAAACTTTTGACGAAAAGTACGCCGCTCACGTGGCAACCGGCCAGCAGCTCGGCCCGGTCTGCCCGGATTATCCCGTCGAATTCTCCCCGGATGCTGACGGTGCGGGCGCGAATCTCGGCGTTGACCCGGGCATTCTCGGTCAGAATCACATTGGCCGGGGTTTCCAGCATACCCGATTCCATCACGCCGTCGATGCGGATGCTGGTATCGCTGCGCAGGACGCCGTTGTAGGTGGCCCGGGGACCGATAATAACTTCGATGGCGTCCGGTTGGGGACGATTGGAGCGACGAAACAAAGTGTTTGCCTATGCTTTCTACACGTAAATCAGCTTCTTGGAGATGCTGCGGCCCTGGTGGATGCGGTTGATAATGTCGGCCAACAGAGGCGCCACTGAGATGATTTCCAGCTTGGGATGGCGGCTTTCGGGCGGGACTGCCACAGTATTGGTCACCACCAGTTTGCCGATGCGCTCGTCCTCATCCAGCCGTTTCAGGGCGGAAGGCAGCAGAATCGGGTGGGTGATGGAAAAGGCCGCTTTGCCCACCGCGCCCGCATCGTAGAGCGCGTCAAGCTGTTTGAGTACGCTGCCCCCGGCCATCATATCGTCGATGACGATCGGCTGCCGCCCGGCAATGTCGCCCACCACATGGGTGGTCTCGGTGGTCTCAAAACTCATCCGCCGCTTCTGCATCACCACCAGGGGCAGGTTCAGCAATTCGGCGTATTTCCCGGCCAGGCTGGCCCGCCCCACATCCGGGCTGACGATTGCCGCGTTGGCGTATTCGGGTTTGTCGAAATAATCGACCAACAGGGGCAGCGCGCTGAGCGGGTCTACGGGAATGTTAAAAAAGCCCTGGATAGCCCGGGCGTGGATGTCGATAAATATAACTCTGGCTGCGCCGGAAAGTTCCAGCATATTGGCGACTACACGGGCACTGACTGCTTCCCTGCCCCTGGCCATCCGCTCCTGACGTGCGTAGGGAAAGTAGGGGATGACGACGCTCACGCTGTGGGCGCTGGCCCGGCGAAAGGCATCCAGATAGAGTATCAGCTCCATCAGATGGTCGTTGACCGGGCGGCTGCACGGCTGCACAAAAAAGATGTCCTGATCCCGCACCACTTCATCAATCATCACGTGGATTTCGGTATCAGGCAGGCGGCGGGAAGTTGTCTTGCCCAGCGGCACGCCGAGAATGTCGGCGATCTCTTTTGCCAGATCGGGATGGGCAGAGCCAGAAAATATCCGCAACGGATGGTAGGACACGGCGTTTTCCCCTGACATTGGAAACGGGATTGTTTGGGATCGGCGGTGAAGCTCCGTAGCTTCGGATGGTTCGTACCTGACTGCATTATATGATAGCATTCAGGGCAGGGCAAAAGCAGGGGCCTTAGCAGCTACTTAGAAATATAGAACGGTGGTTTCGCTCATTTTTTTGAGGTGCTTGACGCAATAGCAGTTGTGATGTATACCCTCCAATAGATAGCGTGAAGGAGGGAGAGAAATGGCGACTGGAACAATTGACTCGGAACGGATCGAC
>JAUIHI010000037.1 GCA_030432295.1 Anaerolineae bacterium
TTAAAGAATGGGCCTGTGCCAACAAACTTTTCGCTTCCGTCTTGGACCTACTTGCTTCGGCCACCAACTGCCTTCACAACCAAAACAATTTGCTTTCTGATGACCGATTTCTATTTCTAAAAACTTAATTGACTCTACTTATCGTCAGTCTATCCCAGCCAGGCGCGCAGTTCGTCGATCTGGGCCAGGACAGCCCGGCGACTGCTGCCGCCGGTCGCGTCCCGCTGATCCACACTGCGCTCATAATTCCAGACATCGGCCACGTCGTCGCCAAAGGCCGGGTGCAGCGTCCGCAAATCGGCAGGGGTGAGGCCGGAGAGGGGAAGACCCTTCTCCTCGGCCAGACGCACAGCCGCACCCGCCACGTGATGGGTCTCGCGAAAGGGGATGCCCTTGCGCACCAGATATTCGGCCAGGTCGGTCGCCAGCATTTCCGGGACCAGTGACGCGGCCATCTTTTCGGCGTTGACAGTCAGCGTCGCCAGCACACCGTTGGCAATCTGCACCGAATCCCGCAGGGTGTCCACCGCGTCGTAGAGCGGCTCTTTGTCCTCCTGCAAATCTTTGTTGAAGGTGCTGGGCAGCCCTTTCATCGTCATCAGAAAACCGCTCAGCTCGCCAAATACCCGCCCGGATTTGCCACGCAGCAGTTCCAACGAATCGGGGTTTTTCTTCTGGGGCATCAGACTGCTGCCGGTGCTATAGGCATCGGCCACCACCACAAAGCCAAATTCCCGGCTGCTGTAGATAATCAAATCCTCGGACCAGCGGCTCAGATGGAGCATTGTCAGGCTGGCCCAGAAGAGGAACTCGGCCACAAAATCCCGGTCGCTCACCGCGTCCAGACTGTTGGACGCCACCGAAGCAAAGCCCAATTCCCCGGCCAGAAAGCCCCGGTCCACGCCGAAGGGATTGCCCGCCAGCGCGCCGCTGCCCAAGGGCAGTGAGCTGACCCGACTGGTCAATTCGTCCAGCCGTTGAGCGTCCCGCTGCCAGGCCCAGGCGTGGCTGAGCAGCCAGTGGCTCCAGCGGGTGGGCTGGGCCGGTTGCAGATGGGTGTAGCCGGGCATGAGCAGGTCGATCTCAGCGGCGGCCCGCTCGACTGCCGTGCGGATGAGGTCGTGCAGGTGGCGGCGCATCTCGACAATTTCGCCCAACAGCCAGAGCCGGGTGTCGGTCGCCACCTGATCATTACGGCTCCGTCCGGTGTGGAGTTTGCCCGCCACATCGCCCAACAGTTCAGTCAGCCGCCGCTCGTTGGCTGTGTGGATGTCCTCGTCGCCGGGACGCAACTCGAACGTCCCCGCGGCCCATTCGTCGGCCACCCGTTCCAGCCCGGCGCTAAGCGTCTCGGCCTCGTCGCCGCTGATGATTCCCGAACGGGCCAACGCCCGCGCGTAGGCCTGGCTGCCGGTGATGTCGGCCCGCCACATGCGCTTGTCAAAGGAGATAGAGGCGTTGAAGGCTTCCATCAGCGGGTCATTGGCGCCGGTAAATCGACCGCCCCACAGTTTGGTTGACATAGAAAGTATACTCCAGGGAAAAAAGAATGAAAACGGTTGATTCAGCCTAGGGTTCGGGCCGATATTGGGCAAAGGGTGTGTGGACTGCAATTTGCCCCGTCCGCCAGCGTACCCAGAGCAGGGTCAATCCGCTGCCGATAGCGATGGCGATCAGCCCGATCAGCCCGGCTTCTGGACCGAACGCGCCGCCGGTCCACTGCACCGGGCCGCCCTGCTGGATGGCAACGAAAGTGGCGTCGCTCACCCGCGTCCCGCTGACGGGGAAGCCAAAGACATTGCCCTGGAAGAAATTCCAGGTGATGTGCAGCCCAATCGGAATCGCCAGTTCACCGGTGAGCAGAATGCCCAGCCCCAGAAAAAGCCCGGCCAGCCCGATATTGAACGAACTGACAAATGTGGCATTCGGGTTGCCCGCGTGGAGAAAGCCAAAGAGCGCGGAGGTGAGCAGCCAGGCCAGCAGCAGCGCCCAGCGGGAGGTGATCGGCCCAAATCCCAGCCCCTCGGCCAGATTGCGCAGGAGATAGCCCCGCACCAGCAGTTCCTCGTAGTAGCCGACAAAGAGAAAGGCGACCAGCGGCATGAGAATGGCGATGGGAAAGGCCAGGCTGCCTGAAGAACGCCAGATATCCGCAACTGTCACCCAGCCCAGCGCGACCTCAGCGGCAAAGATAGCCGCCATCAGCAGCGCGCCCAGAGCCAGCCCAAAGCCGAAGTCGAGCCACCAGCCCCGGCCCAGATGGAAGCCAAAATCCGCGAAGCGCCGCCGGTCCAGCAGCCAGCCGGCCAGGGCAACACCGGCGGAGATGGCGAGGACAGCGCTTGCACCGTCCAACCCCCGGCTGATTTCCACGGCCAGTGTGCCAGATAACCGGGCAAGCAGTGAATCAGCCGCCTGGATCAGCCCGATCTGCACAGCAGCGGCGAGCACAATCAGCAGCAGCCCAAAGAGCAGCAGCCGCCAGCCAGCCCGCAGCCGTCGCTCGTCCCGATTCCAGAAAATGCCCGCCAGTCGCTGTCCCATTGGAGTAGTCTATCACGGCTTTTCGGATTTTCCAGATCGCCCACGCGGATGGTACATTTTTCCGTAGGACGGACTGGTAGACCGTACGGATATGCCTCGTCTCTGCTCACCGCTGGTCCGTGACCAGCGGCGTGACGCGGCGAACGATACACATCACGTTGGGCCGCCGGGTCACGGACCCGGCTGGAGCAGAATAAGATCGCATCGATTACCCATTCATTTTTTGAATGCCCAACCAGTGCGATGTACGAAACAGGAGACTGCCCTATGGCCGAAAAACCCAAGCCCCTCAGCCCCAGCCAGGTACGTGCCGAGCGAAAACTCGCCGCCGAAGTGCCGCCCTCCCAAGCCCGCCACCCCCGGGGCGAGGACGAATGGCGGGATTTCGTCTCCCAGGCCATCGAAGAGGCCATGCGGGAGGGCGCGTTCGACAATCTGCCCGGCAAAGGCAAACCGCAGAATCTGAACGAAAACCCCAACGAGCCGCCAGATATGGCGATGGCGAACAAAATCCTCAAAAACAACGAGACGACGCCGCCCTGGATCGGAGATCGCAAGAAGCTGATGGAGGACATCGAAAGTCTGCGCAGCGAGATGGCCCAACGCTGGGGATGGATGCGGGACGATTGGATCGATCCCAACGCGGACCGGGCGCGGCTCTCCCAGCGCTGGGCGGATCAGATCGACTCGTGGACGGGCCAGATCGACACCCTCAACCGTCGCATCCGGGACCTGAATCTGATTCTGCCCATCTGGCGCATGGAACTGCTACGCATTCATCTGGCCGACGAACTGGCCCGCATCAGCGCTCCAGCCCGGTTGGGTGGGTAGGCGCGGGGGCACGTTTGTCCACGAGTGTGAGCAGAAGCAAAAGGCCGGGCGATTGTCGCCCGGCCTTTTGCTTGCCCCGACACTTCACACACAACAACGGAATGAATGTAACGTACCGACTCGCTCACAAAGAAAGGCATCGGTTGAAACCGAAGCCTGCGATAGAAAGTGGGTTGAAACCCGCTGCCCTGTGTCAACGGGTGTCCCATCGCAAACGTGCGGCGCAGACGCGGAATGAATTCGGCGGGTTCGCGATTGCCCTGGAACTGTCAATTCCGGGCGTGCGTTTGCGCTTTGGACGCAACTGCCGGGGACAACCGGCTGGCCGGGAGAGGAGGCGCGGCGTGACGTGGGAATTCGTGACGATTCTGATGTTGGTGACGTTTATTCTGGGGTTGTTTATGGGCGCGGCGCTGGTGCGGCCCAAGGGGTGAGTGACAGGGGACTGTCAATAACAGAACACACCAAACATAACGACATCACCGCGCTGGAACGCCATAGTGTGTTCTCCAGTTGTCGTAGATAGCGTCCTCGTCGTTATCCCAGTCCACCTCAAAAGCTGACAGGCCCAATGCCTGCCAATCTTTTTCCTCGTCGATTTCGCCGGTTAGTACACTGTCAAGCAACCAGCGCGCCACAAATAACCGTTCCGCCGAAGTTAAGCGGTCAGCGGCGCTGAGGACTTCGCCGATTGGTGGCATTGTCGCCAAATCTGCAACTGTCATGAGAATCCTCCCGTTCATATACTGCGTTTCTACCAATAATATACACGATTGGTTGCTAACCGGAGTGGTTCGATATGTGATGGGAGACGAAGTTAAAGTTGGATTTGACGCGCCAGTGGCGACAGGGACTGAAACAGCCGCTCCATCGCCGTCAGGCGTGGCGTACCAGAACTCTTCGGCGGCTACGGCCCAACGAGTAAAGATGTCGGTTGCGCAGGTCTATGCGGGAGGCATGTATGTTCTCACTCCCGCAAACGATAGTAGCGTCGATTCAAATTTTCTTGTATACCGAAGTAAAATCAAAGAAGTTTTTGGAAATAGAATTTCACGATAATCAGGTTAGGATTGACGAAAATAAAGCTAATTTATGTCTAAAAATTTTCTTGGAACTACTGAGTCAGTTCGTTAAAATTTTCGGCTATAAACTTTAGCACAACGCATCTGGTTCAAATTTACCGGAAGAAATTTGTCGTCGGGCGTGGCATACCAGAACTCTTCGGCGGCAGTGGTGCAGAGGTACGAAAAATGACTATTTCAGATTTTTTGCACGTTGACGGCTACCCAATTCCCATCTACATTGGGGCCAACGAAATCACTCCTCTGTGGGCGAAAGTCGGCTTCACGCCGTGGGTCCGGGTAACGGGTCTGGCTACAGAGGGGTGATTTTCTTTTCCCTTTCGACCAGTGCTATACTGGTCTCAAATGTTCTATCCCTGCCTAGCCGCACCTGCCTATGCCAGCCAACCACCCCATCTCTATCCTCTTCGTCACCGCCAACCCGGACGGGACCGAAAGCCTGGCCACCGACGTGGAAGCCCGCCGGATCGATGAAGCTCTCTGGAACTCGCTGAACCGGGAGCGCTTCGCCGTCCATAAATTGGGGGCGGCCCGCATCGGTGACTTGGCCGTATACCTGCGCCGCCACCGCCCCCGCATTCTCCACATCGCCCTGCACGGGACAGCCGACGGGCTGCTCTTCAACGACCCGGAGGACTGGCAGGAGCAGACGCTGGCCGGGGAAGAACTGGCCGCGATTGTGGCCACCTATCAGGCGGAAGCAAAAGAGAAGCTGGGACTGGTGGTGCTGGCCGGCTGCGGCACGGAAAATTCCGCCCGGCTTCTCTGCGCCCACACCGGCTGTGCCATCGGCACCAGCGACGACATCAGCGACCGGGCAGTGCTCCATTTCTCTCCCGCCTTCTACGCCGCCCTGGGCGACGAACGCACTGTCGGCAACGCCTTCGACAACGCCGTTGCCGAGGTGCAGGCCCACGGCCAGCAGAGCGACGCGGCGCTACTGCGTCTGCTCACCCGTCCCGGCATCGACCCCCACAGCCTGCGCCTGGACACGCCCACCCGCCGCCCCCTCTCCGACGCCCATCTGGACTATCTGCGCCGCTGGTTTGGCAAGGGGTGGGCCACCGTCAATCTGGCCGACATCTCCCAGCGCCAGGAGCGGGCCAGCCTGCTGGATGTCTACGTGCCCCTGCCCGTGGATTTCACACTGGACATCGAAGTCAAGGATCACCAGATTGTGGACTGGTGGGTCCATAGGGAGGCAGGGGCGGAACTTAACGCAGAGGCGCAAGGACGCAGAGGCGCAATCCGTAGGGGCGGTTTGCAACCGCCCGACGCCCCCGACGACGACACCGACGGGGCACACGAAATCGAACCCGCCAAAGAACGGGTCTGGGCTGATCTGGGCGTGGGCGAGACAGCGTTGCAGACGATTGTGGACGGCATTCAGGCCAAAATCGACGAACGCAAAAACGACGAACCGACTCTGCGCTGGAATCGCAACCTCACAGAAAGCTGGCCGTTGGAGGCCGAACACGCGGCCTGCGTGCAGCCCCGCTTTGTCCTGCTGGGCGAGCCGGGCGGGGGCAAGAGTAGCTTTCTACGCCACCTGGCCCTCTGTCTGGCCGGGGAGATGCGCCGCCGGGCCGGGCAAACGGATATGCCTGCCAACGCCAGTCTGGAGTCTCTGGGCGTAGACCTGCCGGATGTCTACACCCCCATCTACATTGAACTGCGGGCACTGGTCGCCAGCCACTTTCCACCCCTCTCGCCGGTCGAAGGCCCAAGCATACGCCTGCCCGACGTGGACGATTTCTGGCGTTATGTGCAGGAAGAGTTGGGGGCTGGGCTGGCTGGCTTTGAGACAGAACTGCGCACCCTCTTCGCCGACAACGAAGCGATTCTGCTCCTGGACGGGCTGGACGAGATTCCCCAGGCCGGGGACAAACGGCGACGGGATCAGGTGAAGGCGTTCATTGCTTCTCTGCTGCGATCCTACCCAAGTCTGCGGGTGATTGTGACCAGCCGCCCCCACGCCTACCGGCGGGGCGAATGGGCGCTGGACGGCTTTGGCCGGGCCGAACTGGAACATTTGGACTGGGCGCGGCTGGACAAACTGGCCCATTCCCTCTTTGCCGCAATGAATGGCAATACAAACGGCGATGAGGCAAAAGCCTTTGTACAGGCCATCCGTGACGATCCCCACATCGAGCCGGGGCTGCATCGCAACCCCCTCTTTTTTACCCTTCTGGCCGCACTCTATCTGGCCTCGGACCCGAATGATCGCCGTCTGCCCGCCACCCGGGCCGATCTCTACCGTCAATCCACCGACCTGCTTTTGGGCCGCTGGACCCAGCGCCGGGGCACAGGCCCATTGGTGGACAATCCACCGGAACATTTGCGCCCGGTATTGGAAAGTTTGGCTTGTACGATCACAGAGCAGAGCGAAACAGGCCAGGATACGACTCTCTTTGACGCCGGCCTATTGGACCAGATTTTGCGCAGGGCACGGCTGCGCATTCTCCCCTTGGACGTTTCTGATTATCTCTCCCAGCACGCGGGCATACTGGTGGAACAGGCCCCGGAGGAATTCGCCTTTGTCCATCGCAGCTTTCAGGAGCATCTGGCCGCCTGCGAATTGACCCACCAGATATCCCAGCCACGCATCCCCCCGATTCCAGAGGAACGGCGCTTTCCGGCGGGGCTGCTGCAGCGGGTGCTGGATCGGCCCGACCTGTGGGAGAATGTGGCCGGGCTGGCCGCGGATGAACTGCTGGCCCAGAAGCGCCAGGATGAACTGGTGCGCCTGCTGGTTGATATGGCCCGGCCCTATGACCGGGAACGGACCGCGCCCCAGACTGCACTGCTGGCCCTCTCCATTGCCAATCGCTTGAAACTGCTGGACGACGAGCTGGAGGAGTTCGATCGCCGCCAGTTACTGTGCCGGGTCGCCTTGACTGCCCTGAGCGACATCGAACGCTTCGATCCGGAACAGCGGCTGATCGCCGGGCAACTGCTGGGCGCCCGGCCCGGTCTGGACCCGCGCCCCGGCGTGGGGTTGCAGGCGAATAGGCTACCTGATATTGCGTGGGTAAAGATTCCCAAAGTGGATGAAAAGAGCCAAAGCGAATTCATCTATCAGGAGGGGAAACGGGATTCGCCGGACGACTTCTGGATGGCTCGGTATCCCATCACCTACGCCCAGTTTCAGACATTCAAAGATGCCGACGACGGCTGGTGCAATTCTCACTGGTGGGACGGATTGGCGCTGAACGATCAGGACAAGCCGGGCGACCAGGCATTTCCCTTCTGGAATCACTCCAGAGAGAGGGTAAGCTGGTATCAGGCCATCGCCTTCTGCCGCTGGCTCACAGAACAGGCCCGGCAACACCCGGAACTGTTACCTGCTGAGGCCCAGGACAGAGCGGACTGGCGCATAACCCTGCCCACGGAATGGCAGTGGGAGAAGGCGGCCCGAGGCCACGACGGACGACAGTACCCCTGGGGTGGCGACAGCTACCAGCGCGGCTACGCCAACATCAACGAAACCCGTGAGAATGCCGGTCCCCACAATTTGCAGACCACCAGCGCGGTGGGGATGTACCCCCAGGGCGGTACGCCCAGCGGCCTGCTGGACCTGAGCGGCAACGTCTGGGAGTGGTGTCTTAACGAATATGAAACTCCAGGTAATTTTCAGGAAAACGGAAGTGAAGGCCGCGTCGTGCGGGGCGGTTCGTGGTACGACTTCCACTACCACGCTTCCGCCGTGTCCCGCGGCTGGTACAGCCCGTACAGTCGGGACAACGGCAACGGTTTTCGGGTGGTCTGGTCGGCGTCTGTCCCTGTCACCTCTGCTCTCTGATACTCTGATCTCCGATCTCTGATCTTCTCTGTCCGAACCGAAGGTTCGGCCGCCCCGCAGGGGCGCTCTGGGGGGGTGTGGGGGGCGTAGCGCCCCCACGTCCTATTACCGCCGTAGGCGGTCGAATTTTTTCGCAGATTGGCTTGCGCGGCCCTGTAACGCAAGCTGTCAGCTTGCGCCACTTTCTGCTATACTCATTCTGCTCCCATCCGATGGGGGTCAGGCGGCCCGGAATGGAAAACGACGGAGGTTGCGATGATTCAGATACCCGAAGCACAGGCTGTTGAAAATTTCCCGAAACTACTCCACGAAGCCATAAACGGTCAGGAAGTTGTAATTATCGACAGTGACGGCAACGCCTTCAAGCTGATCGCGTTGACACGCATCCCCACTCCGTTGTTCGGCAGCGCCAAAGGTCAGGTATCGTTCGGGCCAGATTTCGATGAACCGATCGAAGGATTTGAGGAATATATGCCGTGAAACTGTTGCTCGATACCCACGCATTTCTCTGGTTCATCGGCGGTGATCCCCAACTGAGTACGTACGCCCGTCAATGCATCGAGGACCCCAGCAATCAACGCTACCTCAGCATTGCAAGCGTCTGGGAAATCACCATCAAGTCCAGTCTGGGGCGGCTGATCGTACCTACACCTCCGAGCCGACTGATAAACGATCACATCTGGTCGAATTCGATTGCATTGCTCGCCATCTCATCCGAACATCTGGATGGGGTACACGCGTTGCCCTATCATCACAAAGACCCCTTCGACCGTTTGATAATTGCGCAGGCCGTTCACGAAGGAATGACACTGGTCAGCAAAGACCAGGCGCTGGCTGCATACAATCTGCCTGTGCTGTGGAATGCCGCCTGACCCAGCAGCGGGCCAACCCACCACCGCCCTGCCGACGCGCTGTGCATCTGTTCGTCGCCTCCTCTCCCCTTCACAAAACAGCTCCCCAGCCGGGAATACTCCTTTCGACAGGCCTCAGATGTCTTCTCGTGCTGCTCTCTTGCCAGCGCCTGTCCCCGCTTGAACCCATTGACAGTCAAAAATAATCCACAGATCACACAGGTTTACACCGACAAAATCCGTGCAAATCCCTCCCATCCGTGACCATCCGTGTCCTTTTGCATTTCACGTCGAACATGATTTGCACAAGTTTTGCAAATGTATTATACTGAAAACATAGACAAGCACAGCACGACGTTCTCGAAGGAGAAACCCGATGTTCCAGAATCTATTCGCACGCAAAGCACAGAACCCGAAGGCAAACCAGCCCGCCCCCCACCTCATCGACCTGAACGATGTGGTCAAGAGCTACGCCACCGCGGCGGGGGATTTCCTGGCCCTGAAGAATGTGAGCCTGCAAGTGGACGGCGGCGAGTTTGTGGCCGTCATCGGCAAGTCGGGCAGCGGCAAATCGACCCTCTCCAATATGATTACGGGTATCGACCGCCCCAGCAGCGGCGCGGTGACTGTCAACGGCACCTCCGTGGACCGAATGAGCGAAGGGCAGATCGCCCGCTGGCGGGGACTCTCCGTCGGGGTGGTCTTCCAGTTCTTCCAACTGCTGCCCACCCTCACCGTCCTGGAAAATGTGATGCTGCCTATGGATTTCTGCAACGTCTACAGCGGTCGCGAGCGGCGGGAGCGGGCCATCCATCTGCTGGAACAGGTGGATATGGCCGAGCAGATGGACAAACTGCCCACGGCCATCTCCGGCGGCCAGCAGCAGCGGGTGGCGATTGCCCGCTCCCTGGCCACGGACCCGCCGATTGTGGTGGCCGACGAACCGACCGGCAATCTGGATTCCCGCACCGCCGACGCCATCTTCAGCCTCTTCGAGGGGCTGGTGGACGGGGGCAAGACGATTCTGATGGTCACCCACGACGACGACCTGGCCGAGCGGGTCACCCGCACAGTGACGATTGCCGACGGGCGCATTGTGGACGACGTGCGCAGTGGGCGGCGTGTCCAGTCGGTGGCCCAGCCTGTCCGGGAGCAGACGGTCATCCGGCCCATTCCCGTCTTGCAGCCCAATGGCGTGGGGGCCTATGCAGTGTCTTAGTTTGTATACACGGATAGAAAAGAACACAGATAGGACTTAAAGCTATCCGTGTTTCTTCCCATCCGTGTATACAAAAAATTCCTGCGACCTCTCGCACCCGAAACGTAATTTTGCCGGTCAGGTACTACTGAAAGCACTACAAAGAGGGACTTATGATTAGCCCACGCTGGCGCAAAGTGTTGCGCGATTTATCCTCCAACCGAACACGGACACTGCTGGTCATCGCTTCGATTGCCGTGGGTATCTTTGCGGTGGGCACAGTCCAGCAGTTGCAGGCGGTGATTCTCAGCGAGTTGCAGGCCGTCTACGACCGCAGCAACGCGGCCCAGGCCACGATTTTTGCTGGCAATCTGGACAGCAACCTGCTGGAGAGCGTGCGCAAGATGCCCGAAGTGGCCGCGGCTGAGGGGCGCAATTCCCTGGGCGTCTCGGTGGAGACCGCGCCCGGCGTCTGGCAGAGCCTGAACGTCACCGCCATCGAGGATTTCCAGACCAATGCCATCAATCTGATCGAACCGCTCTACGAAAGCCGCCGCCACCCGGACTTCGGCGCGACAGCCACAGCCTGGCCGGTCAAGGACGAGATTGTGCTGGAACGCAGCGCGCTCGATTCTTCCAGCGCCCTGCCCGCGGACCTGCGCCTGGGCGACACTCTCAATCTGGAGACGGAAGAGGGCAAGGCCCGCAGCGTGCGGGTCAGCGGCCTGGTCTACGACGCCAACGCCTTCCCCACCACCTTTACCAGCAGCGCCAGCGGCTATGTGGATTTCGACACTTTTGAGCGGCTGAGGGGCAGCCGCACCTTTTCCCAACTCAATCTGCGCTTCAACGGCACGCCCGAACAATTGATGGATTTAGAGTACATCACCGGGCTGGCCGACGGGGTGGGCGACAAAATTGAGAAGAGCGGGCGCACAGTCCAGCGCATTCAGGTCCCCGAACCGGGCGAGCTGCTCTTCCAGAGCATTTTCGATTCCCTGGCCCTGCTCCTGACACCTCTGGGATTGCTGGCCCTGCTGCTCAGCGGCTTTCTGGTCGTCAACACCATTTCGGCGCTGATGGCCCAGCAGGTGCGCCAGATCGGTGTGATGAAGTCCATCGGCGCCCAGCGGGGGCAGATCGTCTGGATGTATCTGGGCACAATCTTCTTTCTCAGCCTGCTGGCCCTGGCCGTGGCGATTCCGGTGACGACGCTGGTGGCGGGCGGAATCCTCCAGTTCCTGGGCATCTTTATCAATGTGGACTTCCCGGCCTTTGCCCTGCCCGTCAATGTGCTGCTGATTCAGATCGGCGTGGGGGTGATTGTGCCCCTGCTGGCTGCGCTCTTTCCCATCTACCGGGGCACAGGCGTCACCGTGCGCGAGGCCATCTCCGACTACGGCGTGGGCAACGGCGGCGAAGATTGGCTGGGCCGTACGCTGGCCCGTATCCGTCTGCTGGGCCGCCCCTTGCAGATTTCCCTGCGCAACACCTTCCGTCGCCGTGCCCGGCTGGTGGTGACGCTGATTATGCTGGTGCTGGGCGGGATGATCTTTATGACTGTGGGCAGCGTGCGGGCATCCCTGGCCGGTCTGATCGAGCAGGGGCTGGCCTACAACCAGTTTGACATTCAGATTCAGTTCGAGCGCTCCTACCGCACCGCGCAGATCGAGCAGGCCGTGCGCACGGTCTCGGCGGTGGAGGGGGTGGAGAGCTGGCAGTCGGGTCTCGTCACCCGCATCCGCCCCGACGGCACAGAGAGCAACCCGCTGACCGTCTTTGCCCTGCCTGCCGAGAGTGCGATGGTCCAGCCGGCCCTGGCCGAAGGGCGCTGGCTCCTGGCCGGGGACGAGAACGCGATTGTCGTCAGCCAGAATGTGCTCAACACCGATGACGACATTACTGTCGGCAGCCAGATTGTGCTGGACGCGTCGGGCAAAGAGGGACTGTGGACCGTCGTGGGCATTGTTCAGTCTCTCTCCGGCCCGCCCAACCAGATTCCCGTCTACGTCAACCTGCCCTACTATGCCCGCTATACCGACAGTGTGGGCCAGGGGGACAGCGTGCAGGTTACGGTCGACCGGGCCGCCTTTGCCAGCCTGGATGAGGCAGTGCAAACCCTGGAAACGACGCTGGAAGCGTCTGGGCTGCGGGTGGCTTCCACCTTTACCGTCGATATTATCCGACAGATTTCCGGCGGCTTTTTCGACATTATCATCTACCTGCTCTCCGGCATGGGTGTGCTGATTGCTACCGTCGGTGCGCTGGGGCTGATGGGCACCATGAGTACGAATGTGTTGGAACGGACACGGGAGATCGGCGTCATGCGCGCCATCGGTGCCTCCGACGGCGCGGTGCAGTCGATTGTGATTGTGGAAGGCGTCATCATCGGCCTGATCAGTTGGCTGATCGGTGCGGCCCTGGCTTTCCCGATGGGTGCGCTGCTGAGCAGTGCGGTGGGGCAAGCCCTTTTCAGCCGTGGCCTGCCCTACACCTTTTCATCCGGCGGTGTTATCGCCTGGTTTGTGATTGTGGCCGTGCTGGCCGGTTTCGCCAGCTTCCTCCCCGCCTGGAACGCCTCGCGGCTGACCGTGCGGGAGGTGTTGGCGTATGAATAAAGTGAAACTTGACCAGTGAGCGCTGATTGAGTGCCGAGTCTTCGAGGCGTATCGAAATCAAGCGAACGGGTATGCACGTCTGAGCGTTCTACCCGCTGGGTTTCGATACGGCTGGAAAAAGCCCCAGCCTACTCAATCGGCGCTAGTCCTGAGTTATCCCAAAATCTGCGTAATCTGCGTTCCTATATTTTCTTGAAAGGATCGGACCTATGAAAAAGCTTATTCTCCTACTCGTCGTGGCAAGTGTGGCGCTGGTCGGTTTTGTCTTTGCCCGTGACCAGTTCCCCCAGAACAGCGAAGCGGACGCGACCGCACAGGCTGAAGCTGCTGCGCCCATTCTGCCCGCTATCAAAGCAGGCAACAGCACAATTGTAGAAGCCCGTGTCGTCCCCAACCGGGAGGCCGGGCTGAGTATGGCCGCCAGCGGTCTGGTGACGGAAGTATTCATCGCCAACGGGGACCGGGTGGAGGCGGGCGATCCGCTGATTCAGTTGAGCAATGCCCGCCAGGCCGCGGCGGTGGCCCAGGCCGAAGCCAACCTGCGCAATGCAGAGCTGCGGGTGGCTGAATTGCAGGCCCCGGCTCGCGCCGAGGAGATCGCCCGTTATCAGGCCTCCATCACTCTGGCCCAGGCTGGCTTGCAGCAGGTGTTGGACGGTGCGGCCAACGGCGAAGTCGTAGCCGCCCGCAGCCGTCTGGCCAGCGCAGACGCGGCCCGTCGCGAGGCCCAGGCCGCCTATGACAGGGTGAGCTGGCGCAATGACATCGGCGCGCTGCCCCAGTCCTCCGCCCTGGAGCAGGCCACCAACGATTATGTGGCTGCCGAAGCCCAGTTGAACGACCTGCTGGTCGGCCCCCGCCGTGCAGATGTGGTGCGTGCCCAGGCCGAGATCGCCTCTGCCCAGGCCGAGTTGGACCTCTTCCTGGCTGGCACCCAGAGCGAGACGATTGCCGCGGCCGAGGCCAATGTGGCCGCGGCCCAGGCCGTGCTGATGGATGCCCAGGCCGCCCTGGCCGAGACGACGCTGCGTGCGCCCTTCGCCGGGACCATCGCCGCGGTGGATGTGGAAGTGGGCGAGCAGGTGTCGCCCGGCTTGGCCGTCATCCACCTGGCCGACCTGAACACCTGGCGGATCGAGACCGCGGATCTGAGCGAACTGAATGTGGTAGCTGTGCAGGCCGGGGACAAAGTGGAAATCAGCTTTGACGCCCTGCCCGATGTGGCCCTGGCAGGTCGGGTGAAGCACATCCAGCCCATCGGTGAGAATGTGCAGGGGGACATCACCTACACTGTGCTGGTGGAACTGGCCGAGCAGGAGGCTCGTCTGCGCTGGAATATGACGGCCCAGACGACGATTACCCCGGACGAGATCGGGCGGGCCGCGGCCATCTCCGGCGCAGAGGTCCCCGCGGGGATGAGTGTGGCCGACGCGCTGAAGGCGAAGATCAGCGCGGCCCGGGCAGATCAGGCCCAGACAGCGGTGGAGTTGGCCGGACAGTAGGGCTTATCCGCCCGCCAATTGAAATATTCTTTCTGACTACGCAGAGAGAATCCCAGAGGAGTTCGACTTTTCAAAGAAGTCGAACTCCTTTGCTATTGGACAGCCTATGCCAGGGGCGCACAAATAATTGGCACACACAATTGTTAGAAATCTGTTATACTTATTGGCGGGGCTAGATGCACAAAAGCCGCCAAACATCGGAGCCGCTTCGATTACGAATTCGGGTATACTTTATTCTCCGATAACACGCTTACAGAGATTCATCCAGGTATTTCTATGGTATCCGCTTTGCTTCCCAAGGGGCTGACACGCCAGCTCGCTATTATTCTGATCCTCGTCGCACTGGCAGGTATCGTCGGTGTCAGCTTGGCTGCCTGGCAGGCAGAACGGCTGGTGCTGGAGGCCCAGGTCAATAAAAACCTGATGATTGCGGCCAACTTAAAGAGCGAGCGGCTGCACAATTGGTTGGCTGAACGCCAGGCCGATGCTCGATTGCTCGCGGTGAATCGGATAAACCAGGAGCATTTCACCAAACTTTTTGATGACCGCATAAATTTGCAACGCAAGCGGGAGTTTGCCGTTCTTTTGCGAGACAACCTGGCCGGGCTACAAAATTCCCGCAGGGGGTATATGGAAATCTCGATGACCGACAGCGAAGGAATTGTCGTCATCGGGACAAATTTTGAACGGGTGGACAAGCCCGCATTGCCTGCTGATATAAGCGCGCAGATGGTTCCTTCGATTGACGGCAGCTTTTTTTACGACATCTTTCTCCATCCCGACACCGGGAACCCAGTGATGGCCTTCGGCCACGATATTCGGGCCATCGATCTGGAAACACACAGGCCAACCGACAGAAGTATCGGCTCGGTGCTTATGCTTGTGGAAATGCAGGATACGGTCTACAGTTTTCTGGGGGCGATTCCGGAACTGGGAGATTCTGCCGAAGCCCTGCTGGTACGCCCCACCGAGAATGGGGTGCTCTATCTCAGCCGATTGCGTTTTTTGGACAACGCACCGCTCAAGCTCACCGCGGGTCTGGCCTCTCCAGTTGCCGAAGCCGCCCACCGTGCAAAAATGGGCGAGGCCAGCGCCTTTCATTCGCTAGATTATGCCGACCAGCCGATAATCGCCGCCTATCGCCAGATCGAACCTGCCGGTTGGGGATTGGTCATCAAGCAGTCCGAGGCGGAAGCCTTTGCGCCCATCTATGACCTGGCCCGTCGCATTTTCCTGTCGACTGTCCTGGTTTTGCTTGGGGCTATGCTGCTTGCCATCTTCCTGGCCCGTACATTGACCCGGCCCATCGGTGCGCTGGTCACTGCCACCCAATCCATTGCCGGGGGCAATCTGGGCGTCTCGCTGCACGAAACCCGCACCGATGAACTGGGCGCGCTCTCGGCCTCGTTTCAGCAGATGGTGAAGGCCCTGCAAGAACGGGGCAAAGAGACCCAATACCTGACCGATATGCTCCAGCGGCACGCGGACGAATTGGAGGCAGCCTATTCGGACCTGCGGCGCTCGGATCAACTAAAAGATGCTTTCATCCGCAACATTACCCACGAACTGCGCACACCCATCGCCATCCTCTCCGGCTTTACCGAGTTGCTGATGGACGATGTAGATGAGTTCACCCCAGAACAGCGAGAGATGCTGGAAGCGCTCTCCAGCCAGAGCCAGCAGGTCACCCAGCTAGTCAGCGATGTGGTTGCGCTCCACAATATAGCCGCAGATAGCAACGAACGCCGCCCCCTGCGTATGGTGGACATTGCCCGGGCCGGCCTGGAAGCCTATCGCCATCGGGCCAAAAGCAAGCAGACCAAAGGCGTCTATCAATTTGAGTTTTATTGCAGCGACCAGGAGATCGAAGTCTTTGTCCATCCCGGCCAGATCACCCGGGCGTTCGACTGCCTGCTGAACAACGCCTTCAAATTCAGCCCATCCGGTGGAGTGATCAGTGTCCAGCTTCGGCACATCGAAAAAATCGACGAGGACGGTCAACGGGCAGACTGGCAGATAGTATCTGTGGCAGACGAGGGCATCGGGATCGATGAGGATGACCTGCCCCACATTTGGGAACGTTTCTTCCAGGCCGACTACGGGCAGACCCGCCGCTTTGGGGGCACGGGGCTGGGGCTGGCATTGGTCAAAGAAGTGGTGGAAGCCCACGGCGGCCAGGTCTGGATTGACAGCCTGCAGGGCGAAGGCACGACAGTTTCCTTCTCCCTGCCCGTCTACCGCATTCGAGAACCGATTGCCCTAAACATCAAAGCCCTTTCCCCGGTCCAGGCCTATCACGACTGATCGCCTCTCTCTGCGCCCGCTTTCCTGCGCCATAGGGTAGAGGTCACAAAAACAGCGCCGGGGACTTTGTCCGGGCGCTTCGTTCTTTGCAGTAGCCATCAGGAGAATCCTATGCCGCTCTGGCTCACCCGCTCGGATGTTGGCTCGCTTTTGACAATGCCCGACGCCATCGACGCGGTGGCCGAAGCCTTCCGCCTGCTCTCTGCCGGGCAGACGGCCTTGCCCCTGCGCACGAATATGGCTGTAAGCCGCCACAACGGCAGCCTGCTGGCTATGCCTGCCTACGTGGGGGGAGAGACCGACAGCCTGGGCGTCAAACTCATCACCCTCTACGGCGACAATCCCCACAACCACAATCTGCCCGCCATCCAGGGCAATTTCGTCCTCTTCGATCCGGTGGATGGCCGATTGCTGGCTGTGATGGAAGCCGGGCTGATGACCGCCATCCGCACAGGCGCGTCGGGCGGGGTGGCGGCCCGGTATCTGGCCCGGCCCGACGCATCTGTCGCGACAATCTTTGGCAGCGGCGCGCAGGCCCCCCACCAATTGGAAGCGGTCATCTGCGAACGCCCCATCGAGCGGGTCTGGGTCGTCTCCCGCAGCGCCCAGCACGGCGCCGCCTTTGCCGCTGAAATGGCCGACAAATTCGGCATACCTGTCCAGGCCACCGCCGATGTGGAGATGGCCGTGGGGTCCGCGGATATTCTCATCACCGCTACCAGCAGCCACACCCCTCTGTTCAACGGGGAATGGCTGCGGCCCGGCTGCCACATCAACGCCATCGGCTCCCATCTGCCCACAGCGCGGGAGGTGGACAGCCACACTATTCAGCGAGCCACAGTCGTCACCGACCAGACCAGCGCCTGTCTGGCCGAAGCGGGCGAACTGGTCATCCCCCTGGCCGCCGGGGAGATCGACACCGGCCACATCCACGCCGAAATCGGCCAGATTGTGGCCGGTCACAGGCCGGGTCGCACATCGCCGGAGGAAATCACTTTCTTCAAATCCGTGGGGCTGGCCGTGCAGGATGTGGCCGTGGCCCGGCTGGTGGCGGAGAAGGCGCTGGCCGCCGGTGCAGGAACTGTACTGCCGGAATAGCGAATGGCGAGTTGCGAATTGCGGGGGAAATCCGGCACCCCAACTGAAACAATACCCAATCACCCACACCCCAATCCCTATGCCCACACTCACACCTTTTGAACTCAACAATCCCGAACATCACAGCCTGCTGGCTGCGCTCTGGAACAGCGGCCTGCCCGCGGACCTGGCCATCTCACCGGAATTTGTCCACTCTGTCACCCGTCCCTTCACGGGGGGCGTGCAGGCCGGGCGCATCGCCGAAGTGGGCGGTCAATCGGTGGGCGCAATTTTTGTCAGCGCCCACCCCGGCGCGCCCCCGTCGATGCCCAGCGATATGGGCTGGATCGACGCCATTGCCGTAGACCCAGCCCACCAGCGCCAGGGCATTGGCCGGGAACTTCTGGCCTGGGCCGAAGGGTGGCTGAACGCCCAGGGAGCATCCACAATTCGCACAGGTGGCGGTCTCCGCCCGCTGACGCCGGGTGTGCCGGTCGCTGCCACATCTTTCTTTACAGCCTGTGGCTATGCGTTGGATGAAGAGCTTAGCTGGGATGTGGCCCGCAATCTGGCCGACTATACGCGGCCGCCGTCTCTGCGCGAGGTTCCGGCCGCGGCCAGCCCTGGCCAGCCCGGCCAGGAAGAACTGCTTCTGGGCTTTCTGCGCCGGGAATTTCCGGGGCGCTGGACTTTTGAGGCCGAAGAACTCCTGCAAGAGGGCGGACGCATCTCCGATTTTATGCTTCTGTGGACAGAAACCGGTGTGGAGGGGGCGTGTCGGCTGACCTTCGAGGATTCGATCTGGCCGATGGGTCGTTTTTACCCCTACAATCTGCCCCGGCCCTGGGGCCAGCTCGGCTCGATCGGTGTATCGGAAAGTGTGCGCGGCCAGGGGATGGGGCTTTTCCTGCTCGATGCGGGGCTGCGCCGTCTGCAAAACAACGGGGTCAACGGCTGCGTCATCGACTGGACCGGGCTGCTGGATTTCTACGGGAAGGCGGGTTTCACGCCCTTTCATATGTGGGCCGTGCTGTGGAAGAAAGTAGGGGCCTGAGATGAGTGGGGAATGGATTGGGTTGGAGAAAATTCTGCGAGACGCGGTGCCAGACGTCGCGCCCGCGATCGTCTGCCGGGTGGAGCGGGCTGGTGAATGCGTCTATGAAAACGCCTTTGGCTTGCTGGACCCGACAGAACAGACGCGTCCGGTGCAGGTCGATTCACTCTTCGATCTGGCGTCGGTGACCAAACTTTTCACCGCTACTGCCTTCTTGCGTCTGGTCGACGCGGGCAAAGTTGGGCTGGATCAGCCCCTGGCCGCTGTGCTGCCGGAATTTGGCGGTGTGCGTCCCATCGGCGACGCCGAAGACCCCCTGGCCAAGACGCCCCTGCCCGTCGATCCCCGGCGTGCGGGGGAAGTGGTGGATGCAAGTAGCGTCACCTTTCGCCATCTGCTCACCCACACCAGCGGTCTGCCCGCCTGGCGCAGCGTCTATGCCCACTGCGGTCCGCCCCCGTTTCTGCCTGCGGCGGAAAGTGCAGTGGACGAACGTCAGGGCCGGGCGCTGGCTGCGCTGGTGGCCTATCCTTTCGTAGCCCAGCCGGGGGAGTGCTATCTCTACAGCGACATCGGACTGATGCTCCTCGGCTTTGCGGTGGCCCGTCTCAGCGGGCAGGGACGGCTGGACCGGGCGATTGCCGGGCTGGTCACAGAAGCGCTGGGAATGGATGCCCATTTCAGCCCGACAGCGGCAGAGCGGTCAGCCATCGTCCCCACCGAGCATTGCGCCTGGCGGGATCGGCGGCTGCTGGGCGAAGTCCACGACGAGAACGCGGCGGGGCTGGGCGGGGTGGCGGGCCACGCGGGTCTCTTTGCCAGGGCAGCCGATGTCTGTCGATTGGGGCGGCTCTTTCTGAACCGGGGAGAGGGGATGCTGTCGCCAGAATTGGTGGCGGAAAGCATCCGGGAGGAGTACGCCAGCGCAGACGGCATCCGCCGGGGACTGGGCTGGCAGTTACGCAGCGACCCCGACCCGTCGTGCAGCACAGCCTTCAGCCTCGCCAGCTTCGGCCACACAGGCTTCACCGGCACCTCCCTCTGGTGCGATCCGGCCCGTGACCTGTGCGTAGCTCTGCTCACCAACCGGGTCTATCGCGGACGGGACGCGGCGGGGATTGTGGCGTTGCGCCCGCGGGTCCATTCGGCGATTGGATAGCAGGTATTGGGTATTGGATATTTCATGACCGCTGCCGTGACACTGGTCACGAAATATCCAATACCCAATACCTGTTTTACATCTCCACCGCCTGACGCACGAAGATTTTTTCCAGACCTGTCACAAGCAGAAAGAAGACCATTCCCGTCAGCGAGGCGAATAGGATGGAAGCCCAGAGCTTCTCCGGGCCGGTGGCGTAGTACTGGTTGAAGTTGAGGATCACCCGGCCCAGACCGTCGGCGATCCCGCTGGGCAGTTCGCCGATAATCGCACCCACGACGCTGGCTGTAGCCGAGACTTTCAATGCCGTGAAAATGTAGGGCAAGGCCGCGGGAACCCGCAGCTTCCACAGAATATCCCAGGAGGAGGCCGCGTAGGAGTGCATCAGTTCCACCGCGGTTGGCTCCGGCGAGCGCAGGCCGCGCAGGGTGTTGATTGTGACCGGGAAGAATGTGAGATAGGCGGCGATGAGGGCCACCGAAACCCAATTGCCCCCAAACCAAATGACGACCATCGGCGCAATCGCCAGCAGTGGCACAGTCTGGGACGCCACGACGTAGGGCAGCAATCCCCGCTCCAGCAGACCCGAATGGGCGAAGATCACCCCCAGCCCGAAGCCCAGCACAGCCCCCAGCACAAAACCGACCAGCGCCTCCTGCAAAGTAAAGAGCGCAGCCTGGGCCAGAATCGTCAGCAGCAGTGTGTCGCTGCCCCGTCGCGGCGGCTGGAAGATTGTGCCGATGATTTCGCTGATGTGGGGCATGGAACGGTCATCGGCACGGATGGGCAGCTTCATCTGGCAGAGACCGATCGACCCGCAGAGCGCGCCCGCGGGCTTCTCCGCGGTGGCTTCCACAGGAACCGTCCCGGCCAGATAGACGCCTCCCGGCGCGGCCAACAGCTTATAGCCTTCCCAGAGCAGGGCAAGCAGCAGGACGATGAGGAGGAAGTAGGCGATGGGTTTGAGTGATCTCATCGGTGTATCCATAGAGAGATGGGCGCTATGACGAAAGACCAAAGACGATGGACGAACGTGCGGCGAAATCGCTCTGAACTTGAAGCATCCAACAGGCGTGGTTCGTCCGCGGTCTGCCGTCCGCCGTCAGAGAACCCCCTAATACTTCGGATAGCGATCAATCGGCTGGAAGACAGGCGGGGTATAGACGGGCAGGCGGCGGATGAGATCGGGCAGTTCGGCGTAGCTGCGACAAATGGCATTGGCCCGGCTCTTGTCGCTGCCCCGGTCTTTGATGCCGGTGAAGAGAATCGCCTTCATCCCAATCGCCAGGGGACCGGCCACGTCGTTGCTCTCCCGGTCGCCGATATGGACGATTTCGCTGGGTGCGGTCTGCATCCCCAGCGCGGCCTGGCGGAAGACTTTGGCCGCTGGTTTGGACGCGCCCACTTCGTCAGAAAAGATCAGATAGCTAAAGTATTGGAGCAGTCCCTGGCGCTGCAGCAGATAGCGCAACCCCCGGCCAGTGGTGTGGATGGTGTCGGAGATGATGCCCAGTTTGTAGTGCTGGCGCAGCAGTTCTAGGGTTCCGTGGATGCCCGGTGCAAAATCCGGCGGGATACGCACCTCCATATCCTCGATCTCCCGCACCAGCTCGTCCACCTCCCGCATCAGCCCGGCAAATTTACCCGGCTCCGGGCGCAGGCCCAAAAAGTCGTAGGCATCGTAGAGCCGGGAAGCCACCCCCGGCGTGCGCTGCTGGGAGTGCCATTCGTCGTTGAAGTTGCGGTTGGCATATTGATAGGCGGCCGCGGCCTGCTCAAAGCTGATCTCCGGGTGGTTGGCCGTGACCCGGGCTGCAAAAAGTTGAATACGGGATTCCGGTTTGCTGGGCAGCCCAAGGCTGGCCCGTTTCGGCTCGTCCGAATCGTCGATGGCGATAGTATCCCAAAAATCGAAGGTAATGGCTTCGATCATCTGTTTCCTCAATGATTGTCTTATAGATTGAACGCTGATGCCGCTGAAAAAATTGATGCCCGCTGATTTGGTCCGCGCAGGCCATTTTTCAGCGCAAATCTGCGTCCTCTTGTATCGTTGTCTTGGGGTGGTCCCTTGTTCATCATAGCATAGGCGCAAGCGAGAGAGAAAGAATCTGGATTTCCCTGCGTTTTCTTTCCGCGCCATTCCGTGTATACTATAGCCACAACCAAATCATCGGGCGCAAACGGTGTGGCGAGAGAGACCCTGACCCCAGGGCGCCGAAGGTGCAAGCCCAGGGAGAGCGCCCCTCCCCCTGGGTGACACTCTCAGGCAAAAGGATCGTCGCACGGTAGCCGCTCTGGAAAGCGTTGTGTCAGCCTGCCAGAAGTTCGACTTTTCTGAAAAGTCGAACTTCTCATCGGGCCAGCGCAACCACCGACGGGGCAAATCCCAGTCCGGCTCTCCCCAGCCGGCGGGATCAATCTCTCAGGTCCAGGACAGAGTGTACGGGCATTCATTTGGAATGCCCGTTTTTTGTTGCCCTCTGGTCAATCCAGAAGTTCGACCTTTCTGCAATGTCGAACTTCTCCCGCCGTCCCACCATCAGAGGAGAAACCCAATGGAACAGACCCTGACCGTCGCCCGAACGCCTGTTGTTCCGTCCAATGGCCGTGGCCCTGCCCGCCGCACGGGCCAGGCCAGTCTGCTCGCCCCTACCGACGCTTTTGTGGAACGTCATCTCGGTCCTAACCCGGCAGAGGTGGACGAGATGCTGGCTGTGATTGGCCTGGCTTCGCTGGATGAACTGATCGACCAGACCGTACCCCCGACCATCCGCCTGAAGCGAAGCCTGCGCCTGCCCGCCCCCCGCCCGGAATCGGATGTGCTGGCGGAAATGGCGGCGATGGCGGCCAAAAACCGGGTCTACCGCTCCTTCATCGGGATGGGCTACTACGACACAATCACCCCCGGCGTCATCCTGCGCAACATTATGGAAAACCCCGGCTGGTACACCCAATACACCCCCTATCAGGCGGAGATTGCCCAGGGGCGTCTGGAGGCGCTGCTCAACTTCCAAACGATGATCAGCGACCTGACCGGACTGGACATTGCCAACGCCTCCCTCCTAGACGAGGCAACCGCTGCCGCCGAGGCGATGGTCATGTGCAAGCGCGCCCAGAAGCGCTCCTCCCAGGCCAACACCTTTTTCGTCTCGGAAAAGTGCCATCCCCAGACAATTGATGTGGTGAAAGGCCGGGCCGAGCCATTGGGATACGAAGTCGTCGTCGGCGATCACCGCAGCTATGCCCCCGGCCCGGAGTGCTTCGGTGTGCTCCTCCAATACCCGGACACAGAAGGGACGATCCACGACTTCCAAGCCTTTGCCGAACAGACCCACGTAGCGGATGGGCTGGTGGTCGTCGCCACAGACCTGCTGGCCCTGACGCTTCTCACCCCGCCCGGCGACTTCGGCGCGGACATCGCGGTGGGCAACAGCCAGCGCTTCGGCGTGCCTCTGGGCTACGGCGGTCCCCACGCCGCGTTTATGGCGACCACCGACGATCTCAAACGGATTATGCCCGGTCGGTTGGTGGGCGTCTCGAAGGATGCCGAGGGCAAGATGGCCATGCGCCTCTCTCTGCAAACCCGGGAGCAGCACATCCGCCGGGACAAGGCCACCAGCAATATCTGTACCGCCCAGGTATTGTTGGCGATAATGGCGTCGATGTATGCGGTCTATCACGGTCCAGACGGTCTGCGCCGCATCGCCCGTCGGGTGCAGTTGCTCACCACAATTCTGGCAGGGGAATTGACCCGTCACGGCTACCGGCTGGGCGACGGCCCGATCTTCGACACCCTCAAAATCAGTCGCGGCCCCAGCGATCAGGACGAACTGATCGAAGAAGCCCTCTCCCGCCAGGTCAATCTGCGGGTCTACGCGGATGGAGCGGTCGGCGTCTCCCTGGACGAGGCGACGACTGTGCAGGAACTGCGCACGCTTCTGGAAATCTTTGGTGTGGACGGGGACGAGGAGTTGGAGGGGCTGGCCGAGGCCGCAGAGCTGGACTACCCCGCGCCCTTCGCCCGCAGCAGCGAATATCTCGCCCATCCGATTTTCAACGTCATCGGCTCGGAAACCGAAATGCTGCGCTACATCACAAAGCTGGAGAACCGGGACCTGTCGTTGGCCCATTCGATGATCTCCCTCGGCTCCTGCACGATGAAATTGAACGCGACCACAGAGATGATTCCCGTCACCTGGCCCGGTTTCGGCCATCTGCACCCCTTTGTGCCGACGGAACAGGCCCAGGGCTACGCTGAGCTTTTCCGCAAACTGAGCAGCGCGCTGGCCGAAGTGACGGGTTTTCACGGCGTCTCGCTCCAGCCCAACGCGGGTTCCCAGGGCGAGTATTCCGGGCTGATGGTCATCCGGGCCTGGCATCGCAGCCGGGGCGACGACCAGCGCACAATCTGCCTGATTCCCTCCTCGGCCCACGGCACAAACCCGGCCAGCGCGGTAATGGCGGGGATGGATGTGGTGGTGGTGGCCTGCGACGAAAACGGCAATATCGATGTGGACGATCTGCGGGCCAAAGCCGAGGAAGCAGGGGAGAATCTGGCAGCGTTGATGGTCACGTACCCCAGCACCCACGGCGTCTTTGAAGAGGCGATTGTGGAGATTTGCCGCATCGTCCATCAGCGTGGCGGCCAGGTCTATATGGATGGGGCCAATATGAACGCGCAGGTGGGGCTGTGCCGGCCCGGCGACATCGGCGCGGATGTCTGCCACCTGAACCTGCACAAGACATTCTGCATCCCCCACGGCGGCGGCGGGCCAGGGATGGGGCCCATCTGTGTAGCGAAGCACCTGACCCCCTTCCTGCCCGGCAGCGCAGTTGTGTCCGGTGTGGGTGGAGAGAAGGCCATCGCCGCCATCTCGGCCGCGCCCTGGGGCAGCGCCAGCATTCTGCCCATCTCCTACGCCTATATTGCAATGATGGGCGGAAGTGGGCTGACCGAGGCCACGAGGTACGCCATTCTCAACGCCAACTATATGGCGGCCCGGCTTTCCAGCGTCTATCCGGTCCTCTACACCGGGGCCAACGACCGGGTAGCCCACGAGTGCATCATCGACACCCGCCCGTTGAAGGAGTTTGGTGTGCAGGTGGAGGACATCGCCAAACGGCTGATCGACTACGGCTTCCACGCCCCCACAATGTCCTTCCCCGTGGCAGGGACGCTGATGATCGAGCCGACGGAATCCGAGTCCAAAGACGAACTGGACCGTTTCTGCGATGCGATGCTGGCGATTCGGGAGGAGGCTGGCGTGGTGGAACGGGGCGAGTTGACCCCGGAACAGTCTCCCCTGCACTACGCGCCTCACACGGCAGCGGCCATCAGCGCCGCGGAGTGGGACCGTCTCTATAGCCGGGAGGTGGGGGCCTTCCCCGCGGCCTGGGTGAAGGAGAATAAATTCTGGCCCTTCGTAGCCCGCATTGATAACGTCTACGGCGACCGCAATCTGGTCTGCGCCTGTCCGCCGATGGAGGAATATGCGTAGGGTTTGCACAGCAGAGTAACCAGTGAACAGTTATCAGTGGGTGTCGTGCGTTGAGCGACTGGTAACTGTTCACTGGTCACTCTCTGCCTCGTTCCCATCGCTCCGCGTGGGAACGTCTGTGGGCCGCTCTGCGGCTGGTGTAATCGGTTCCGCCGTCCGGCGTTATGGACGCGGGGCGTCCGGGCTGCGTGCCCACGCGGGAGCGTGGGTACGAGGGATCACAGACAAATTTCCACCAGCAGCGGGCAGTGGTCCGAGCCGAGGTTGTCTTGGATCACTTGCATTTTTGTCGTAGTCAGAGCGAGGGCAAAACGGCAGCCTGTGTGCATTGCGTAGTCCAGGCGCAGGACCGGCAGTGCAGGACTGTTCAGATACGGATTCAGCCGCCGGGGCCAGCTCCAGCCGGGACCGTTGCCCGCCTCCCGCCAGCCGTCCACCAGTTGGCTGGCAGCCCGACGGTAGGCGTCGCTGCCTTCGGTGCTGTTCCAATCCCCGGCCACCACAGCCGCCACTTTTCTGCGTTCAATCTCCGCCAATACCCAATCGATCTGCTGTTCCCGCAAACGGAGGAGGGCGGTCAGTCCGACGCGCCGCACTTCGTTGGTGGGGGAGATGAATTGGACACAGTAGATGTCGAGTTTATCCCCAGACCTGACAGGTGGGCCTGCCACATCAATGGCTCGACAGTCAATGACCGTTGGCCCACCTGTCAGGTCTAGAGTGACACGGGCGGCGAAGGGTTCAAAGCCGGGGTATTGCCAGAAGCCGGTGAGGGCGAAGGGGTGACGGCTGGCGATGCCGAAGCCCATCCCGTATTCCGGTGCGGGCAGCCAGAGCCGGTGGGGAAAGCAGTGGGCTAGCCCGGCATCCAACTGGGCCGCGTGGCTGGGGATGCATTCCTGAAAGAGCAGAATATCCGGGGTTGCCCGTTCCACCAGTTGCAGAAGCGGTGTCAGTCCCCGTTTGCGGTTGAGAAGATTGAAGGTGAGCAGCGAGAATTTACCGAACTCCCCGGTGGTGGGGCGAGGCGTATTTTGTAATGGGGACTTCTGTTGCAGCGGCGCGGGCCACATCCACCCATTTTCCCTCTGCCAGAGCAGCCCCCCCGCGATTGCCCAGGCCAGCGCCGCCAACTTTGAGCGTCGCCAGAGGGCTGCGATGCCGGTGGGAATGGCGGCGGTGAGGAGCCACCAGGCCCAGGCGTTGGCGAGGGCAAGCCAGCCGTTGCGATCCCCCAGCAGCCGCCAGGCGGCCAGCCAGAGCAGAAAAACAAGTACGAGAAGGTCAAAAAGAGTAGACATAGCCGGGCAGTATAGCATATGATTGGGGAGAAGATTGATTCAATCCAGTCCCCTTTCAGGAGGTTTATATGGCAGAGTTGCAGGTGATTTCCACGTCCCGGCTGCGCACAGCCGTGCGTGTCAGCGGCGACCCGGACGGGATTCCGGTGCTGCTTGTGCATGGCAATGTGTCGTCGTCCCGTTTTTTCGACGAACTGATGGGGCTGCTGCCGCCGCTCTGGTATGTGCTGGCCCCGGACCTGCGGGGCTTTGGCGATTCGGAACGGCTGCCTGTGGACGCCCGGCGGGGGGTAGGTGATTATGCGGAGGATCTGCACAGTCTGGTCGAGGCGATGGGGCTGGCGGGGAGACCGGTTCATCTGTTGGGCTGGTCGTTGGGCGGCGGGGTGGCCATGCAATACGCCATCGACCACCCGACTCAGCTTGCCTCGCTGACGCTGGTGGCGCCGGTCTCGCCCTATGGCTTTGGGGGCACAAAGGATGCGGAGGGCACGCCCTGCTTCCCGGACTACGCGGGGTCGGGCGGAGGCACGGCCAACCCGGAGTTTGTCAAGCGGCTGGGCGAGGGGGACGCTGGCCAGGACAGCGACTTTTCCCCCCGCAATGTGATGAGCGCCTTTTACTTCAAGCCGCCCTTCCATCTGGAAGAAGAGCGGGAGAGCGCGTATGTGACGTCGATGTTGCAGACTGCGGTGGGCGAGGGCAACTATCCCGGCGATATGACACCGTCGGCGAATTGGCCGATGATTGCACCGGGCCAGTCGGGCAATCTCAACAGTCTGGCAGCGGGCAATTTCAATACTGTGGCCATTGTGGATATGGACCCGAAGCCGCCGATCCTGTGGATACGGGGCGACAGCGACCAGATCGTCTCGGACACTTCGCTCTTTGATTTGGGCTTTCTGGGGCAGATTGGCGCGGTGCCGGGTTGGCCGGGCGTGGATGTTTTTCCACCCCAGCCGATGCTGGCCCAGACCCGGGCTGTGCTGGAACGGTATCAGACAAATGGCGGACGTTATGAGGAGGAAGTCATTGAAGATGCGGGCCACTCCCCCCACATCGAGCAGCCCGAAGCCTTTTTGGAAGCGTTCGTAAGCTCGGTCCGACGCAACAGCTAATCCCAATACAGTAGAACGCCCCACCAGTCTGTGACCAGTGGGGCGTTCTATTTTTCTGTCAGTTTTCAGGGTTGGCTCGTTGTATCAGCCAGCGTTATTCTTCTGAGGTCCGTTCCAGTTGACCGATGCAATGGCGTCATCCTGCGGGCCATTCCAGTTGACCGATGCGACAGCGTCATCCTGCGGGCCATTCCAGTTGACCGATGCGACGGCGTCATCTAAAGGGCCGTTCCAGTTGACCGATGCGATTGCGTCATCCAAAGGGCCGTTCCAGTTGACCGATGCAATGGCGTCATCCAAAGGGCCGTTCCAGTTGACCGATGCAAGCATCAATTTTTCACTGTTCCAGTTGACGGCCAGGGCTTCTGAATTGGTAGCAACCAACGAAATGGCACTGATGATCAAAAGACTGAGGGCGATAATCAGGACAGTTCTGCTCTTGAGGTTCATTGTTCTTTTCTCCCAAAGAATAATCGTTAGGTTGGTTACACGTTATCAAACCATTTACTTTCTTCACTTGACACGATGGTACTACGGTACTAGTCCGGTGTCAACCCCATTTGCGCCAAAAATAGACGATATACGCATAATTGCCTATTCCTTACGTAATAAATTTGTGCATATCCACAACCAGAGTCATTGTCCCCATCCATTTTGCCCCGTGCCACAGGGAATCCCTCCATTTTAGAAGTCAGGCTGTCCGTAGGTCTGCGAATTTGTGGTATAGTATAGGCATTCAATATCTTGCATTCAGCGCGATCTGAAGGAGACCTTTATGCCCCGCCTGCACCTGACTGTCAACGGCATCGAACGCGAGTTGGACGTACCCGCCAGCCGCTATCTGGCCGAAGTGTTACGCTACGATCTGAAACTGACCGGCACGAAAATCGGCTGCAACGAGGCCGAATGTGGAGCGTGTACAGTCGTCGTCAACGGCCAGCCTGTGGACTCCTGCATCTATCCGGCCTTCAAAGCCCAGGACGCGGCGGTGACGACGATCGAAGGACTGGCGGCGGAATGGGAAGCGAGAGACGGCGGACAGCAGACGGCCGACGGCGACGCGCAATTCGCAATTCGCAATTCGCAACTCCATCCCCTGCAAGCCGCGTTTGTGATGCACGGCGCGACCCAATGCGGTTTCTGCACCCCGGGCTTTTTGATGCAGGCCAAGACGCTGCTGGACGAAAATCCGAATCCCAGCGACGAAGAAATCGCACATTGCCTGAAGGATACCTTCTGCCGCTGCACGGGCTATGCGTCGATCATCAGCGCGGTGAAGGCCGCGGGGGAGCAGATGCGCACAGGCCATCTGCCCGGCCCTCAATTGCCGGAGGTGATGGAACCCTTGCACCAGATCGGCCACCCCCACGAGCGGCCCGACGCGGTGGCAAAGGTGACCGGCGCAGCCCTCTACACCGACGATTACCTCTTTGACGGGATGCTCCACGCCGCGACGTTGCGCAGCGCTCACCCCCACGCCCGCATTCTTTCGATTGACACATCCGCGGCCGCGGCCCTTCCCGGCGTCCACGCGGTGCTGACCCACGCGGATGTGCCCGGGGACCCGCGGCACGGGCTGGTGGAAAACGACTGGCCCGTCTTCGCCGGGGGCAAATATCCGGCCCGCTACGTGGGCGATCCGCTTGCGCTGGTAGTGGCTGAGACAGAAGCGTTGGCCCGGCAGGCGTTGGGGCTGATCGAAGTGGCGTACGAAGTCTTGCCGTCAGTCACCGACCCGGTGGCGGCGCGCCGGGAAGACGCACCGGTCCTGCACCCGGACCGGCCCACAGGCAATCTGCTCAAACACATCAAAGTGCGCAGCGGCGACGTTTCGTTGGGCTTTGCCGAGGCCGATGTGATTGTGGAGCGAACCTATCGCACGCCCATGACCGAGCACGCCTTTTTAGAGCCAGAATGTTCGGTGGCTGTGCCCGCGGGCTACGACGCCGAGCACCAGAAGCTGACAATTTATGTGGGCAGCCAGATTCCCTACAGCGACCGGCGGCAGGTGGCCAAGAGTCTGGGGCTGGAGGATGAGCAGGTGCGGGTGCTGGGCACACTGATGGGCGGCGGCTTCGGCGGCAAAGAGGACATCGCCGGTCAGGTCCACGCCGCGCTGGCCGCGCAGGTGACGGGACGACCGGTCAAAATTCTCTACAGCCGCAGCGAGAGTCTGCGCTTCCATCCCAAACGCCACGGCACGCTGATTCGGGTCAAAACCGGCGCGCGGCGGGACGGCACACTGACCGCAGTCGAAGCCGAACTCTACGGGGACAGCGGGGCCTATGCCAGCTTGGGCGAAAAGGTGATGACCCGGGCCACCACCCACGCCACCGGCCCGTATGTGGTTCCCAATTCCAAAATCGACTGCTATGCGATGTACACCAACAACGCGCCCTGCGGCGCGTTCCGAGGCTTCGGCGTCACCCAATCGGCCTTTGCCGTGGAAAGTAATATGGACATCCTGGCCGAGCAGTTGGGAATGGACCCCGCGGAATTGCGCCGCAAGAACGCCATGCGCGTCGGCGCAACGACAGCGACGGGGCAGTTGCTGCGGGAGAGTGTGGGGCTGTTGGATTGTCTCGATAGAGTAGAAGCGGATATTCGGACGGCAGACGGCAGACGGCAGACGGCGGAAGTGGCGGATCAGAGTGCGGTCGGCGGTCGGCGGTCGGCGGTCAGTCCTTGGCTTCCCTATCAGATCGGGTCAAAACGCTACGCCTGGGGCATTGCCGCGGGCTACAAGAACACCGGGCTGGGCGGGGGCGCGCCGGACAAATCCACGGCGGAGGTGGAGGTTTTTCCCGACGGCACTGCCGAAATCCGCACCAGCAGCGCGGAGATGGGACAGAATCTGATCGGCGTGCTGGCCGCCTGCACCGCCGAAGAGCTGGGCCTGCCTATCGACGCGGTGCGGGTGCTGGTGATGGACACGGACCGCACGCCGGACGGCGGTCCCACCACCGCCAGCCGCCAGACGTATGTGAGTGGCAACGCGGCCCGATTGGTCGCCCGCTCCATGCGCCAGCAGATGCAGGCCGTCCTGGCCGAGAAGTTCGACGTCCACCCGGATGTGATCGCCTTCCACGAGGGGCTGGCGTATGTGGACGAGGCGCGGCTCGCGCAGGTTCACGGGGCGAATGGAAACGGGACGGCGGACGGCGGACGGCAGACGAACGGAAATGGCAATGGTTCCGTAACTCGCAACTCGCACCTCGCAACTCGCACTATTTCCTTCGGCGAAGCCGTCCAGTCGATGCTGGCTGAGGGTCGGGACGCCAAATTGCAGTACGAATACTGGGCACCCAAAACCCAGCCGCTGGGGACCGGGGGCGATATGCACTTTGCCTTCTCCTATGCGGTCCACGCCGCGCTCGTCAGTGTAGACACGGAGACCGGCGAAGTGGCGGTGGAGCGGGTCATCACTGGCCACGACGTGGGACGGGCCATCAATCCCCTGAGCCTGACCGGCCAGTTGGACGGCGGGGTGGTGATGGGGATGGGCAACGCGCTGACCGAGCATTACATTGTGGAGGAGGGCGTGCCCTGGACCGAGCGGCTGGGCCAGTACAAAATGCCCGGCATCAAAATGACGCCCCAGATGACCCATCACATTGTCGAGCACCAGACTGAGGACGGTCCCTACGGCGCCAAGGGTGTGGGCGAGATCAGCTCCATCCCCATCAGTCCGGCCATCACCAACGCCATCTACAACGCAGTGGGCGTGCGCTGTCTGGCCCTGCCCGTGGACCAGGACGCGCTGCTCCTGGCGATGCAGGCGGGGACGCGGGAGATTGACAAGCGCTGGGGGGATTGAAAGTGGCGCATGAAGATCGGATCAGTGAGCGTCGGTTGAGTAGCCGAGTCTTCGAGGCGTATCGAAACCAAGCGAACGGGTATACCAGTCTGAGCGCTCTACCCGCTAGGTTTCGATACGGCGGGAAAAAGCACCCGCCTACTCAACCGGCGCTAGTCTTTGTGCTTTTTCCGTATGGAGGATTTGACTATGCAGTTTAATGGCATGACCGATTTGTACAACCGCCCCTTCCCCGCGCTGACCCCCGCCCAGCGCTATCACTTTGACGTCTACGGCTACGTCGTAGTCGAAAATACGCTGACGGAAAACGAAGTGGGCACGCTGCAGGAGGCATTGCAGAAGCTCAAGCAAGACCTGGTAGCGACCGGTGATCCGACCAGCGCGCTTGTACGCAACGCGCGCGCCTCCGCCTACAAGCCCCATCACATCCACCTTTCCCACGTGATGGAGAGCGACCCAGCCATTCTGGACTATCTGACCCACCCCCGGCTGCTGGCGATGGTGGAAGAGGTGGTGGGCGGCTCGGTGCGCATCGAAGAATCGGAAGCGATTATCAATTCCCGGGACCCAAATGCGGAACCGAACGCGCCCCTGACCTACGGCTTCCACACGGGAACCCGCCCCCCCTACGGCACCTACACGGAAAATGGCCTCTACCACTGCAATTTCGTCAAAACCCTGACAAATCTGACCGATCTCGGCCCAGACGACGGGGGGACGGTCTGCATTGCGGGCAGCCACAAAATCCAGTGCAGCGAGGCGGAGATTATCGCCTGCGCCTACGAAGACCCGTCGCTGATCCACCAGGTGATTGCGCCGGCTGGCTCGACGCTGCTCTTCGGCGAAGCACTGATCCACGCCACCGGGCGCATCCGCAGTGACCGGGAGCGGGTGATTCTGATCGGCGGCTATACACCGCCGATGTTCCAGGCGTGGGCGGGCCAGGAACCCAGCGCCGAATTTGTGGCCCAGACGCCGGAGAGCCTGCGTCCGCTGGTCACTGGCAGCGACAAATGGCGCTGGCAACGGCGCTTCCGCACCCTGGGAATGCCAATGGAGCAATCCGCCCAATGACCGAATCAGCCCAAACAGCCATCCCAGCCCCACCGCCCGAACAGTTGCGGATGATCTGGCCCCCGGAGCGTCTGGACGCGCCCCCGGCGGTGACGATCCACCCGGACTACGAACTGCGCACATTTCGGACGAGCAGCGCAGAGGACCTGAACGGCTGGTATCGGCTGATGGAACTGGCCGGTTTTGGCGTCTGGGACGAGGCCCGGCTGGCCCCAATTCTGGCCCGGATTCTGCCCAATGGCTGGTTCTTCGCCGAGCATCGGGAGACGGGTGTGCTGGCTGCTTCGGCAATGGCCTGCCACGAACCCCGGCCCCTGCACCCCTTCGGCGGCGCGCTCAATTGGGTCTGTGGCGACCCGGCCCACCGGGGCAAGGGGCTGGGGATGAGCGTCTGCGCGGCAGTGACGGCCCGGCTGCTGGCCGCGGGCTACGAGAATATCTTCCTGCTCACCGACGATTTTCGTCTGCCCGCGATTGCGATTTATCTCCGGCTCGGCTATCAGCCCCTCCTCTTTGCACCGGATATGGTGGAGCGGTGGCGGGTGGTCTACGAGCAGTTAGGCCGAACCGATTATGCAAAAGTGACGGCAGACGACGGACGATAGACGAACGAATGGCATGAATAGGTGCTTTCGGTTCGTCCTCCGTCTGCCGTCCATCTCTCCGTTCACAACTCACCCACAGGAGACCCCATCCGTGCAACTGACCGAACGCCAGACCCGCCTGCTGCGCAACACTTTCATCGACTACCAGCAGACCGAAGAGTTTCTCAAAAATCCGCTGATTGTGGAGCGGGCCAAAGGGCTATACTACTGGGACACCGATGGCAAGGAGTATTTTGACGCTATCGGTGGCATCTTTGTAGCGTCGCTGGGCCACGGCCATCCCCGGCTGTTGGATGCTATGCGCAAGCAGATGGAAGTGATGAGCTTTGCCCCGCCCCTGCACGGCATCGCCGAAGTGACTCTGGAATTTGGCGAGCGGCTGGCCGAAGTGACGCCAGGCGACCTCAACTTCGTCAAACCCTTCAGCGGTGGCTCGGAGTCGGTGGAAGCCGCTCTCAAATTCACCCGCCAATATTTCAAACAGACCGGCCATCCGGGCAAGTACAAATTCATCAGCCGCTACTTCGGCTATCACGGCGGCACACTGGGCGCGATGTCGGCCAGCGGAACCGGCCCGCGCAAAACCCCCTTCGAGCCGCAGATGGCGGGCTTCCTCAAAGTCTTCCCCCCCACCTGGTATCGGGACCAGTTCGAGTCCTGGGAGGAGTGCAACCGCTTCTCGGCGCGGATGTTCGAGGATGTGATCCGCAACGAAGACCCGGAGACGGTGGCCGGGATAATCGTCGAACCCATCGGCAACACAGGCGGCATCATCACCCCGACTGCCGAATACTTTCAGATTCTGCGCGAGATTGCCGACCGCTACAATGTGGTGCTGATCTTCGACGAAATCATCACCGGCTTTGCCCGCACAGGCCGGATGTTTGCAGCCCAGACCTTCGGCGTCACCCCGGACATCATCTGCGGCGGCAAGGGGCTGTCTAGCGGGATGATTCCCCTGGGCGCGCTGATGGCGAAAGAGGAGATGGCCCAGGCTTTTCTCGGCCCCGGCGAAGCGAATGTGAACTTTGCCCACGGCCACACCTTTGCGGGCAATCCCCTGGCCTGCGCGGTAGGCATCGCCGTGTTGGATGAGATTGCTGAGAAGAAGCTGGACGAAAAGGCGCAGGGGCTGGGCGACTATCTGGCCGGTCGGCTGGGTGAATTGACTAAATACGGGGTCATCCGGGAGGTGCGGGGCAAAGGGATGCTGCGGGGCGTGGAGCTGGTGCGGGACACAGCCACGATGGAGCCTTTCCCCGCGCTGGGCACGGCGCTGAAGAAGACGGCCCTGACCAACGGGCTGATTATGCGCATCGACCCCAACTGGTTCGCTGTGGCCCCCGCGCTGATCGCAGAGAAGTCGGACATCGACGAACTGATCAACCGCATCGACCGCAGCCTGGCTGAAGCGTTGGAGATGGTGGGATAAATTGACAGAATCCCCGGCCAATGTTACCTTTCGAGCAGGCAAACGCCACAACTGAAACTTCGATCCACTCTTAACCGAAGGAGACTATTAGATGTCTATTCGCAATTCGACCGCTACTTGGAAAGGCACGCTGAAAGAGGGCGCAGGCACAATGACAGTCGGTGCCGGCCACTACGAAGGCCCCTTCACCTTTGCTTCCCGCTTTGAGAGCGGCCAGGGCACAAACCCGGAAGAACTGATCGGCGCGGCCCACGCGGGCTGCTACTCTATGTTCTTCGCGGCCCTGCTCACCGGCAACGGCACGCCCCCTGTGCGTGTAACCACCACGGCTGCCGTACACCTGGGCGAAGGCCCCACCATCACGCAGATCGATCTGGTCTGCGAGGCTGAGGTCGAGGGCATCGACGCCGCGAAATTCGCCGAGTTGGCTGCGGACGCCAAAGCCAAGTGTCCCATCTCCAAGGCCCTGGCCGCGGTGGAGACGGTGACCCTGGACGCGAAGTTGGTCTAGTCGCTCAATCCCATAAAAATTGGACAACAAAAATGCCGGGACGAAGTGCACTTCGTCCCGGCATTTTTGTTGCATCTGTACTGCAAATTCCCTATGCAGGAATCCGCTGGTCTCTATAATACGTAGCGAGCAACTCTCGAACGGCAGGAATCAATTCAATCGGGATTTCCATAATCGTTTGCGTCCGATCGGCAAAAGCCACCTCGTCTTCGGCGGTTGCCTCATCCTCCGTCTGTGCCTCGTAATGTGAGAGCACTCGCTGCACGCGATCCGCATCCCACCCACCTGGAAATTTCATCTGTTTCATCACTTATCTCCGTTTCCGTTGTCTGCGGCGATAGGCAGCCAACGGCTTGCCCTGTAACTCATACGCCGTTACGACAAATACACTGCCTGGTTCAGAATCGGGCACATAAATCACACGCAAGTAACGCCCATTTTGCGTTTGCCCAATTGCGACACGTGAACCTTCCCGTCCGGGTCGATCCTCACCCGGACGAGCCAAAACATCTGCCACCTCATCTTCGTCCACGTTGTGATTATAGATGTGTGCTTCATCCGTGGTTGGGTCAATATAAAAACGCAAATCCACGTTCGTCCCTCACCCAAGCGCCGCTTGATACAAGACAGCCATAGCAGTCACCACAGATCCTACAGGAACATCTGTGCTCTGTCAAGCAGAATATTATTCCTGTGCTCAACCGCAGGTCAAATCACCTCCAATCCATTCAGCCCCGGCAGTTGCGGAAAGGGGGCGTGGGGTTCGGCCTGATACCAGAAGGCGGTGGAGGCGATGTCGTCTTGCAGGGGCAGATAGCGGCGCTTGTCCTCTAGCGCGGATCGCCAGCCCAAAGCCTGAATCGTCACCCGCAGATCGTCCTGAAAACGGATGGGGTCCTGCACGTGCCAGCGGTACATTCCAAAGCGGGTCTGGCTGCGGTAAAGACCGTCGGGCTGGATGACCTGGGGCAGGCCCAGATAAGCCGTGGAGTAGACGCCGTACTGCCCTTTGGGATGTTCCCAGTTCCACGCGCCGCCGAAGTAATCCTCCGTGCCTGTGCCAGCGATCGTCGGCCACTCGCCGTCCCCGTCCAGATAGAATTTGATCTCCCCTTCGCCCCACCAGCCGGTGGTGTTGGACTGCCAGGCGATGTACGTGCCCACATACTGCCCCTGGCCGCTCACCCCGTCCAGCAGCGTATGGACTTCGCCGTAGGGCAGGGGATTGTTGCGCCGCCATTGGGCGTGGAAATAGGCCGCGTCGTCTGGCACGTCGGTCAGGCAGTAGTCGATGGAATAGTAGAAGCCCCGCACCTCATCCGGTGAAAGATTCTCCAGAGTGATACGCGCGCTGCCCCGGAAGGGCATCTCCCAATAGCTGTTGAAGCCTCCCGCCGGGTTGACCGCCACGGGCAATGAATTCACATTGCAGCGTTCGCCCCAGCCGTTGCAGAAAAAGTCCCCAATCGGCGTCTCCACTGAAGGCGTCTCCTCCCCGTCCCAATAGATGCGCAGGACCAGCCGCCGCCAGTGCTGCGGGTGTACCGTACACCAGATGTGCTGGATCGCGCCCGGCCCGTCGATTTCGGCCAGTGTCACCAACTGATTGGGCGCGATGTGGATGCTGGGCGAGACCTTCCAGCCCTGGCCCAACTCCCGCGCCGCGACTGCGCCCGTGCCGTCCGTGGCTCTGGCCCCTTCGCCCTTTGCCCCGCTGAAATTTTCCGGGCTGATAGAGCGGCTCTGTGCGTTGGAGAGCCGGGAGAGATTGCCCAAGTGAACGCCGAGACCGTTGAATGGTGTGGACATTTGTCTTTTCCTTTGCTGTGAATGAGCCACTGTTGTGACTGAACGACGAAGAATTTTGCTCAAATTGGGATGGCACTATAAAATGTATAGCGAAGAAATCGTCGCTCCCAATGGAGCGGTCAGCAAACCATTTTCAGGAGGTCACATTTTTCATGCCCATTTTCGAATACGTCTGCACCAATTGTGGACACGAATTTGAGTTGTTTGTACGTGGCGGCGCGGCGGTAAAGAATCTCTGCCCCACCTGCCAGAGCGAGAAGATCGACAAGCGTTTCAGCACTTTTTCCGCTTCTGTGGGATCAAGCCGGGGAACGGCTGCCGCCAACCCGGCCCCCGCCTGCGCTGGCCCTGTCTGAGGTCTCCGCTAACCGCTGGCCGTGCGCCAGTGTCAACTGAAAAACCAAAAAGAGACGAAGACACAAAGGCAGACTGCCCTGACTGTTCTTCGTCTCTTTTTGGTTAAGCCGTGTATGGCAGCACAATCTCCCGCAGCACCGCCAGATTGTCCCATTCGTCCTCGCCCCGGTGAAAAGGGGTGTCGAAGATCAGGGAAATCGGCCCGTCGAAACCTGCCGCGGCCATCACATCCAGACAGCGCTCCATCTCGGCCTGGTCCGGGTGGCCTTGCCCGTCGTAGAGCGCTTTGGCGTGGGCAGATGTGGATTTGGGCGCAATCGCCGCCAGTTCGTCATATTTGCCCGGCCCTTTGCCCTGTCCTGAGCGTGTCGAAGGGAAGTTGCCGAAGTCCGCGCAGGTCCCCACCGCCCCGTCGCACAATTCCAAAATGGCGAGAATCTGATCCGCCCGCTCTGCGGTGGAGCGGAAATTTTCGGTGATGACCTGCACGCCCTGGACTGCGCCGTAGGCGGCCAAGGATCGCAGATTGGCCGCGCTCTGGCGGATGATCGGATGGGTCCGCAGATCGCCCCCGTTTTGTTCGACGAATCCGTCGCGCGCTACGGACGCATAACCAGCGATCACCCGGCTGTGGGACGCACCGATGGCCGCCGCCACATCCAGCCAGCCCCGAATCCAGGCCAAATCCCGGGCCAATGCGTCGAGATCAGAGGCAGTGATGTCCCCGGCATCGATGAGGACGCTGAAAATCTCCACCCCCGCATCCTGGGCCGCGGCCTTCAACTCGGCCAGATAGCCCGCGTCTGTGCTGGGAAAATGAAAGTGACAGATTTCGAGTGTGCCGATGCCCGCCGCGGCCAGACGCCCCGGCAGTTCGAGCAGGGAAAGTTGCGCGCCGGGGACCGGCCCAGCCGCAGGCGGGCTGTCCGGCGTGGCTACGGCTGGCTTACCCAAAGAGCGATGCAGACTCCAGGAGGAAGTAGAAATACGGGGCATTGGGGTCTCCTTGATGGGTAAATGGGTGAGCGTGTGCGGTCAACCGTCTATTTTACGAGCCAGTCGCTCCAATTGTACACCAGTTTGCGGTCCGATGCTCACGCCCACAAATCGTAAACCTGCAACCCGGCCCGCTCCCGGCGTCCGTCCCGCCAGGCTTCGTTGCGGTTGTGGACCCGCTGAAACTTCACAGTCCGGCCACTGTACGCGCTCTCTTCGTGGCGGCTGTGCCAGCCTTCCATTTGCTCGTCCAGCGCGCTTTGCACCGAGCGATACTCATCCCAGCCCGCCCGGTTGAGAGTTTCGTCCGGGTCTTCGGCCAGGTTGAACAGGTCAAGCGGGCCGTTGGGGTAGCGTTTGACATATTTATATTCGGGCGTGCGGATCATCCGCAGGTCGCCGTATTCGCCGTAGCGGGTGTCGTCCCAGGCGCATTCCTCGCCCCCGGCAATCGGCGCGTAGCTGTGGCCCGGATAGCTGCGATCCGCCAGTTCCACCCCGGCCCAGCCGCAGATAGCCTGGAAGCTGTCGTAGTGATCCACACACTGCTCGGCCACTCTGCCCGGCCCAATTCCCGGCCCTCGCGCCAACAGAGGAACCCGCAACGAAGTCTCGTACATATTCAGCGGGCGGGTGCTGTTGCCTTTGCCCCAATAGCCGTGATGGCCCAGAGAGCAGCCGTGATCCGACGTGTAGATGACGATTGTGTTCTCCAACTGGCCGCTCTCTTCCAGCTTCGCCAGCAGGCGGCCAATCTCCCGGTCGATCTCCGCCACTGCCGCGTAGTAGCCGATATAGCGGGTGCGAATCTGCTCGGCGGTCGGGTTGAAGCCACCGGCCAACCCTTCGTTGCGGTTCCAGGGGTGGGGATGATAGGGTGGAATTTCGGCGAAGTCGTGATCGGCAAAACGGGCGGTCAGGGCCGGGTCGTGGCTGGCCGCGTCGTAGGGGGAGTGGGTGGCGATGTAGCCCACATTGAGAAAAAAGGGTTTGTCGTCCGGCGCATCTTCCAGAAATTCCAGCGCGTGGTCGGTGATGAGGGTGCTTTTGTTGCCGTCCAGTTCGACGGCTTCCCCGTTGCGGTGATAGGTGTAGCGCCCGTTGTGGACGCCCTGCCAGCGGGGCAGGCCAAAGGCCCAGTCGAAGCCAGGCGGTGTGGCGTGGGAGCGGCCCAGATGCCATTTTCCCGACAGCCCGCAGTGATAGCCCGCGGCCGAGAGCAGTTGGGGCAGGGTGACTTCGCCAGCCAGCCAGTCGAAGTCACCGATCACCGGCTCGGCCTCTTGCAGCCAGTCGTGGATGCCCACCTGGGAGGGTGTGCGCCCAGTCAACAGGCAGGCCCGGGCCGGGGAGCAGACCGGGCTGGGAGTGAAGGCGTTGGCAAAGCGCACCCCTTCGGCAGCCAGCCGGTCCATATTGGGCGTGGGCAGGGCGGCATTGCCATAGCAGCCCGCGGCCCACTGGCCGTGATCGTCGGTGAGAAAGAGGAGGATATTGGGTTTAGCAGAAGACATAGCGGTCCTGTTTTCGGTTGTGTAAAGGGGATGGGTTAGGGCGAGAGATAGCGATCCCCTTCTTTACTTCCCTGTCACTTCCACCCGCACCCCTTCGGTCGCGGCTGCGTCGATGAAAAAAGCCCGTTTGCCCTGTGTCCCCTGATGGGGTTTGGCCTGGGCCAGGGGCAGGCCGTGGGTCGGCGCTTCCGCCATTGCGTCGTCCACATTCTCGGCTTTGAAACAGATGTGGTGCAGGTGGATGCCCCGTTCGGCGATCTGCGCGTGCAGGGGACTCTCCGGCGTCAGCGGCTCCACCAACTGCACGTGGGTATTGCCCGCGTCCAGATGGGTCAGGCGGGTGGTGCCGTTGTTGACCACTTCGCTGTAGAGGAGCGTCAACCCCAACTTATCCCGAAAGGTCTTCAACGCCTCGTCCGTATCCGGCACGACGATTGCCACGTGATCGAGTCCCGTAAACATTTTCAGTCTCCTTTGTCTGTTCAGCGTGTGATGTGGGTCAAAAGAAGTGAACAGTTGCCAGTAATCAGTGGCGCGCTCGCGACTCACTGATTACTGGCAACTGTTCACTGATTACCGGGCCGCAATCTGCCGCACAGCGTTCGCGCCCTGCACCACCGCGGCCCGGTAGAGCGCGTGATCCGCGCTGTAGGAAATCATATTGAAGCCCATTCCCATCCATTGCTGGGCCTGCTCCGGGCTGCCGGGCTGGATACCCGCAGCCAGCCCGTGACGGCGACAGGTATCCACCACCTGTGTCAGCGCGTCCAGAAAACGCTGGCTGCCGAACTGGCCGGGGATGCCCATGGAATTGGTCAGGTCGAAGTGGCCCACCCACAGGCAGTCCACGCCGGGGGTGCTGGCGATGGCCTCCAGATTTTCCAGCCCCTCTTCGCTCTCGATCTGGCAGATGATTGTGGTGTTGCGGTTGGATTCGGCCAGAAACTCCGCGGGGCTGACGGCCTGGTAGCCGGTCAGCGCGCCGCCCAGAGCCACGCCCCGATCCCCCAAAGGCGCATATTTGACGCAGGAAACAATCTCCTGGGCCTGGGCGCCGGTCTTCACATTGGGGACCATCACGCCCAGCGCGCCGGCATCCATACAGCGGGCGATGAAGTGGTATTGGGTCATAGGCACACGCACATATGGGGCAATATCTGTGGACTGGAACCAGGCCACCAGCCGGGCCACATCCTGGCTGGTGAAGGGCGAATGTTCCATATCGATCAGCACAAAGTCCAGATCAGCGGTCGCCAACATCTGGGCTACGCCGTGGGTGGCGAACTCCATCAGCATATGGCCGACAGCGACGTTGCCCGCGGCGAGAACGTTTTTGGCGCGATTCGTTTTCATTGGGGTTTTCCTTTGGGTGAGAGTGGGGTGATGGGGCAAAAGAGAATCGAATGATTTCACATCGCCATCGGGCCTACTGAATGTTGGCGGCCAGTGCGGTCAGGGCCGCCTCTTTGTCTCCGGCGCGAATAGCTTCGAGGATAGCCTTGTGTTCGTCGTAGCTGTCCATCAGATTGTCAAAACGATTATACTGCATCAGCATCCGCAACGCCACCGGCCGCCAAAGGGTCATCAGCCCGTCGTCGTCGTGGCTTTGGATGAGCGCGCTGTGAAAGCGCAGGTCACATTCCACTAACGCTGCGGTGTCGCCCTGCTCACAGGCCCGACGCATATCGGCCAGAATCCCATCCCAGCGGGCAATGTCGGTGGGAGTGATGCGCTCGAAAACGGCTTCCAGGGCAAAGTTTTCGATGGTGCGTCGCAGTTCGGCGATCAGCGGACGCAATTTCAGGCTGGGCAGGGGTGCGACCCGCACGCCTTTGTTGGGTTCCAACACCAGCAGTCCCTGTTCGGTGAGCTGGCGAAATGCCTCCCGGATCGGTCCTCGGCTGACCGCGAACTGTTCGGCGATCTCCTGCTCGCGCAAGGGTTGGCCGGGGGCAAAGACACCGCCCAGAATATCCTGGCGCAGACGCACGGCGATCTGTTCGGGAATGGAGCGGAAAATCGGTGATTGGGTCATAGGCAAAGGATAGTCGAAGGGTTGTAGATTGTCAACAATCTACATTTGACAGGGAAACGGGCTTGGGGTAGCCTACTTTGTGATTTGCAGAGCCACTTCAACCGAAAAGGAACCCACAACAATGAAAATTACCGACATCGAAGTCATCCGTATGCAGGCCAACGCGGAGCCGAGCAACAATTGGCTCTTTGTGCGGGTCCACACAGACGCGGGCATCACCGGCATTGGCGAGGGCAGTCTGCAATACAAAGACGCGGCCCTGACCGCAGAGATCGAAGCCTTTGCCCTCTACCTGCGCGGCCAAGACCCTTTTCAGATCGAACACATCTGGACATCCCTCTTCCGGCGCACCACCTGGAGCGGTGGCGCGGTGACGATCAGCGCCATCAGCGCCATCGACCTGGCCCTGTGGGATATCAAAGGCAAGGCCCTGGGCGTGCCGGTCTACGAACTGGTGGGGGGCAAAGTGCGGGATCGGGTTCCCCTATACGCCAACGGCTGGTTCACCCGGGGAAAACCCAGCGCGCACGGTCCCCAGGATGGCGCTGCGGACGAGCGCAAGTGGTACGCAGATTCGGCCAAAGTGGTGGTAGAGAAGGGCTTTCGCTGTCTGAAAATCTACCCCTTCAACGGCGAGCAGGTCATCACCCAGGAGCGCATCAATCGGGGCATCGGGCTGGTGAAGGCCGTGCGCGAGGCAGTGGGACCGGACATCGAAATCGCCGTGGATGTGCGTGCCCGGCTCAACCCGTGGAGCACCAGCCGGGTCACACCTCTGCTGGAACCTCTGGACATCGCCTGGCTGGAAGAGCCGATTTTGTATGACAACGCAGAGGCAATGAGTGCGTTTGCCCGTTCCACCCGTATCCCCGTTGCCACGGGCGAGCAACTCTACACCCGCTGGGAGTTTCGCGACCTGTTGGAGCAGAACGCGGTCAAAATCATCCAGCCCGACATCTGCCACGCGGGCGGGATGTCCGAACTGAAGAAGATTGCAGCCATGGCCGACGCCTATTACGTCACCCTGGCCCCCCACAATTCCAACGGCCCCATCTCCACAATCGCCAGTCTGCATTTGGATATGAGCATACCCAATGTCCATCGCCAGGAGCTTTTCCTAAATTCTCTGCCCTACTATCAGGAAGTACTGACCAATCCGCTGATCATCGAAGATGGCTACGGCACCCCCCCCGCGGGTCCCGGCTGGGGCACGGAACTGGACGAAGCGGTGCTTGCCAAATATCCGCCCGCCGAATATACGCCGATTGCTTCGGAGCCGTATCTGGCGTTTTGAGTGACAGATCAAAAAGAGGCGGGGCTGCGACGCAGCCCCGCCTCTTTTTTGAGAAGTTCAACTTTTCGGAAAAAGTTGAACTTCTATCAAATCCTATTCAGCAGCCAGGGCAAAGTAGACTACCTGGCCCGCCTCGGCGTCGATGTCCACAGTCACAGAGGCGCTGTTCTCGCCGTCCACGGCATAGCCGGGAACGCTTTCCAGCGAGACAGTGTACTCACCTGCGGCCAAACCCTCGAAGAGTGCGCCGGTATCCGCACTGTCTACTGCCACTGCTTCACCCTCTGCCGGGGTCAGGGCAACCGTTGCGCCCACCAGAGCGGCCTCGTCCTCGTCCATCACACCATCAGCATTGGCATCCACAAAGAGCATCACCTGCACCGCGTCCGCGGCCAAGTCTGCGTGGACCGCCACAGCCGATGTGACAGAGGCGGCAATCGCTTCAGTCTCGGCAGGAGCAGCAGTTTCTGCGGCTGCGGCATCCACCGCAGGTGCTTCGGCTTCTGGCGCTGCGACTTCTGCCACAGTCGCTTCTGCGACAGGCTCGGCTTCCACAGCATTCACCGGTTCGGCAGCTGGAGCCGCAGTCGTGCCCATTTCAGACAGGGCCGAAGCCAGGGCAGCGGTGAAGGTGTCGAAGTTCTTGCGGGTCACATCCAGCGCGGCCACGGATTCGTCCAGGCCGTCAAGCCGTGAGCCTTGCTCGGACATAGCCGAATTCAGGGCTGCGTCCAGGTCGGTCAGGCTGGTCTGCAATTGACCGATCACACCTGCTTCGCCTTCCATAGCGGCCAGACGAGCCGCCACAGTCTCCACATTCTGGTTGACCGCGCCCACATTCTCATCTACCCGGGTCAGGCTGGCTTCGATGGCCGTCAGTTTGGCCGGGTTGATGAAGCGCAGGGTTCCGCCGTTCAAAATGTACAGAACAAGCAGTGTCGCCAGCACGCCAATAATCGCGCCGCTGATGGCGGAAATATAGGCTTCCAGCGACTCGTCAGCTTCCTTGACGCTGTACTCCAACTTCGGTGGCTTTTCCACTTGCGCCTCCGCGTGCTCCGATACAGGGGTCTGTTTCATCGTCAAATGTTCTTGCTGTACGCTCATGATTCTCCTTTTTTGTTGCAAACGAACCCACACGCAGTGGGAGCCAACTGATTTCTATAGTACCATAGCCGCTGCCGATTGCCCGAAAAATCGTCTCTCAGCGCCCACGGATTCTACCGATCTGATATTACAAAATAGATTACCACCCACCCAAAAAGGGCGTCGCTGGAGTTCATTGGGCGATGAGGGACCAGTCCCTATGGCTTCGTGAACTTTATCACATACGCAGCCCATCTATCATAGCGGTTAGAGGAAGTTCACGTCAAGTCGAACAGACTACAATTTGTATACGTTTCACGGGTTTTCCTCCCACCGAATTTGTCTGGCAAGTTTGTTGGCTGGGGCCGGGGGGCTATAATGGAAGAAGGAACGGGCGTGCATCGCATAGGGAGGGGTATGGCAACCCAAGGGACCGGAGAAGTGGATTTTCTCTTTTCCTCCAAAGCCGCGGATGTGTTGGCAAGGCTGACCGGCGCGGATCTTTCGCCCGCCGGTCACTTGGCGCTGCTCACCGAACTGCGTGCCAGCTATACCCCGGCAGAGGCTGGAGCGCTGCTCCGGTTGGCGGTGGCCCGCCAGAAGGCAGCGGGCAAATTCCCCGACGCCGACCGCCTCTTTTTCACGCCAGAGGCATTGGAGCAGGCCACGGCCTGGCCCATCGCTCAACACAGGGCCGCCCATTTGCACCGCCATGCGCCGCCTGGACCGGTGCTCGATCTGGGCTGTGGTATCGGTGGGGACACCCTGGCCCTGGCCCGCCACCGCCCGGTCGTCGCCTACGAGACCGACCCCGTGCGGCTGCGCTTTGCCCAGGCTAATGCGGCCGCGTTGGGACTGTCGGAACAGGTCGAATTTCGTCTGGCCGACTGGACTGCCGAATTGAAGGCAGACCGCCTGCCCCCGGCTGCGGCGACCTTTGCCGACCCGGCCCGGCGTGTGGAAGGGCGGCGGCTCTTTGGCCTGGAGCAGATGATTCCGCCCCTTTCGGTGCTGTTGCGTCTGCAAGCCTGCATCCCGGCCCTAGGGGTGAAGGTGGCGCCGGGCGTGGCGGATAGTGAGATACCCGCGGGCTGCGGGGTGGAATTTATCAGCCACGAGCGCACCTGCAAAGAGGCAATGCTCTGGTTCGGCCCCCTGGCAGATGGGGGTGGGCGGCGGGCTTCGGTCCACGACGAAGCTGGTTGGCACAAGATTCGTGCCTCCCTTGTGCCGCCGCCGCTGGGTGAACTGAGCGTCGGTGACTATCTCCACGAGCCAGACCCGGCGGTGATTCGGGCCGGTCCTTTTGCCGAACTGTGTGAGATGCTGGGCGCACGTCTTTTTGATGCCCAGATTGCCTATCTGGTGGGGGCAACCAGCCCGACCGGAAGCGAAGCAGCGCCCTTTGTGCAGAGTTTTCAGATTGAGGAGATCCATCCCTTCAGCCTGAAAACCCTGAACCGGCGACTGCACGCATTGGGCATCGGCCAGGTGGAGTTGAAGCGCCGGGGGCCACCCATCGAGCCGGAATCCTTGCGCCCGCGGCTGAAACTGGTGGCAGGCGGGCGGCCCGGTGTGGCGATTTTAACCCGTCGGGGCGACGAACGGCTGTTGCTGATGGCACGGCGGATTTGAAAAGAGAGTGAGCAGTGACCAGTCATCAGTAGACTGGCGCATAACGGCGCATCAGAAACTGATAACCGATGACTGGTCACTATCCATAACCAACGGAGCTTTCAATGAATATAGAAGCACCCATCACAGAAACCGATCTCATCCCCCTGGCCCGGTCGATGGGTCAAGCCCTGACCAAGGCGGGCCTGCTGGCGGCCACTGCCGAAAGCTGCACCGGCGGGCTGGTAGGCCATCTGATCACCGAAGTTCCCGGCTCGTCGGGCTGGTTTGTCGGCTGTGCCGGTGTCTATAGCAATGCGGCCAAGGAGCGGTTGCTGGGCGTGCGCCACGAAACCCTCCTGGCCTACGGCGCGGTGAGTGGGCAGACAGCCCAGGAAATGGCTCAGGGCGCGCTGGCCCTGTACGCCGCGGATGTGGCTGTCTCTATCACTGGGATTGCCGGGCCGGGGGGCGGCACAGCCGAGAAGCCGTCCGGGCTGGTCCATCTGCATCTGAGCGCCACCGACGGAACCGAACGGGCCGAGCGGGTCGTTTGGACGCGGGATCGCAGAGGAAACAAATTACTCAGTGCACAATTGGCCCTGCAAATGCTACTGGATTTTGCAGAGAAATAGGAGATTTTTTGTGACAACTCAAGTTCTGGTTCAAGAAGACGTGCACGTGCTCGTGCGCGTGTTGCCGTCTGGCTCTGTGCGACCCACCTCTTTTGTCTGGCGGGATCAGACCCGTTATGTGTCGGAGGTAGGCCGCCAGTGGGAGGAGCGGGTGGAAGGCAAGAGTATGCGCTGCTTTCTGATCAAAGCCGTGGACAACACCCAATACGAACTGCGTTGGGACCCGGCCGGAGATCGGTGGACGCTGCACCGGGCCTGGCTGCAAAATCTGGTTTGAGGCTGAGGAGAGGGACGCAGATTTTTATGATTTGAATTGATCTGCGCTGATCCAGAGAAAATCTGCGTTTTCAGCGTCTATCTGCATCCAGCTTTTTCCTATCAGGCGACACGACCGGTTGACACCGATAACGACGAAAATCAGAACGCAGATTACACAGATTGCGCAGATTTTCGCAGAAGAAATCCGTGTTCCTTTTGATCCGTGTATACAAAGCTATTTTCAGAACAGGCGAGAGATTCTATGAATAGCCAAGACTTTCATCTGGCCCAACTGAATATCGGGCGCACCCGCTTTGCCGTGGACGATCCGGGTATGGCCGATTTTATGGCAGGGCTGGATCGCATCAACGCGCTGGCCGAGGCGACGCCGGGCTTTGTCTGGCGTTTGCAGAGCGACAGCGGCAATGCCACCGACATTCAGGCCTTCGACGATCCCCGGCTGCTGGTGAATATGTCGGTCTGGGAATCCATCGACGCGCTGCGTGGCTATGTCTACCAGAGCGGACACGTGGATTTTCTGCGCCGCCGCAAGGAGTGGTTCGATGCAGCGGAGACGCCTTTTCAGGTGCTCTGGTGGGTGGTTCCGGGCCACATTCCCACTGTCAGCGAAGCCAAAGAGCGTCTGGAATACCTGAGCGTCCACGGCCCCACACCCCACGCCTTCACCTTTCGCACCCCCTTCCCGCCCCAGCCATAGAAGCTCTTTACCGTCGATTTCATCTGTAATACGGCCTGCAATAATCCCCTGTCATACTACCCTCGCTATGCCAGAGAAAGCACTCTCGGCAATCAATCAAAATGTCAAACCAATGGACATAACCAGACACAGGAGTAAATACAGATGAATACTGACCTCGCCGGAACATTGATCGGGATGTTGAGCAACGGAGAATTGGACAAACTCGGCAGCCAGTTGGGCACAGACCCGGCCAGCACGCAGAGAGCAGTGAGCGCGGCGGTGCCTATGCTGCTGAGCGCGCTGGGCAAGAACGCGGCTTCCCCTCAGGGGGCGGCAGAGCTGCTGGGTGCGTTGAGCCGGGATCACGACGGCAGTGTGCTGGATAACGTGGACGCGGCATTGGGCAGCGGCAGTCTGAGTCAAGACGGCGCGGCCATTCTGGGCCACGTGTTGGGCAACAAACAGGGCACTGTGGCCGCGGGGATCGGCCAGGCCACTGGTCTGACTGCCGACACCAGCAGCCAACTGCTGGCGATGTTGGCCCCACTGGTCATGGGAAGCCTGGGCAAGACCCAGCGCGAGAGCGGGCTGGATGCTTCGGCCCTGGCCTCGATGCTGGGCGGCCAGCGGGAACAGGCCAACGCGGGCCTGGGCGGTCTGGCGGGTCTGCTCGATATGGACGGCGACGGTGACATCACCGACGATGTGGTGAATCTGGGATCGAAGCTGCTGGGTGGATTGTTCGGGTAGAGGATACCACCCTTCAAAGCTCTACTTGTCAGAGACAGTTGAACTTTGAATCAATCGGTTAACCAAAGGAGACCCGTCGCTTGTGGGCGACGGGTCTCCTTTGGTTAACCCGACTTGCAGTCTGGGAAAACTACCGGGCCATTCAGAGCAATCTGTGGCACATTCTTCTTCCACCACCCATTGCACCAACCCTCCACACCCTCTCCACAATTTCTCCAGAATCCTCGTCCATACTAGGCAGAGGAGCCAGATGGTGGGATAATAAGATTCTGAGGAATGAGACGGCAGAATCCCAACATCTCATCATCTCACTACCCAGCCAGAGATTATTGCCCAAGGAAAAGTCATGGCCCAATCCACAACCAATCCCCTCATCGAAATCGTCGATCTGACCAAAGTCTACAAAATGGGAGAAATGGAGGTCCACGCCCTGCGCGGGGTCTCCCTCTCTATCCAGCCCGGCGAATATGTGGCGATTGTGGGGACCAGCGGTTCCGGCAAGAGTACGCTGATGAATATGATAGGCCTGCTCGACCAGCCCACCGGCGGTATCTATCGGGTGCGGGGGACCGAATCCCAGAAGTTGGGCAAGAAGGCTCTGGCCGATCTGCGAAACCGGGAGATCGGCTTTGTCTTTCAACGTTTTAATTTATTGGCCAGGGCCACGGCCATGCGCCAGGTGGAACTGCCCCTCTTCTACGCCGGGGTCAGCAACCGCAAATCCAGGCAGATGGCGACAGACGCGCTCACTCGGGTGGGGCTGGGCGAGCGCACCCACCACCGCCCGGAGGAACTCTCCGGCGGTCAGCAGCAGCGGGTGGCGATTGCCCGCGCGATTGTCAACCAGCCCAGCCTGCTCCTGGCCGATGAACCCACCGGCGCACTCGACACCCACACGGGCGAGGAAATCCTGACTCTCTTCGAGGAACTCCACAGCCAGGGCTTGACGCTTATCGTCGTCACCCACGACCCGGACGTGGCCGCACGTGCCCACCGGGTGGTGACAATGCGGGATGGACTGATTGTGGAAGATCGGGTGCAGGTTCCCAGCAAAGCGGCCCCGGCCCCGGCCTTTCCCGCGCCTGCTGTGCCTGCGCCCCAGCCAGAGGCCGACTCAGTCACCCAGCCATCCGCCCAGCCAGCCACCCAGCCCCGTGTCATTCTGGAAACCCTGGACGGAGCTGCTGCTTAGAAGCTCAACCACAAAGGCCCGAAGACTCAAAGAAAAGCGTTTCCTTCGTGCCCCTGTCTCTTTGTGGTTGTAGTCATTTGGAATTCTAAAACATGAAAATTCTTCGTTATTTTAATGTGGCCCTGGAAAGTATCTTCTCCCACAAGATGCGCGCCATCCTGACAATGCTGGGCATTATCATCGGCGTGACAGCGGTGCTGGTGACAATGGGCATTGGCCGGGGCGCGGCGGCCAGCATCACCGGAGAGATCGCCAGCCAGGGCACTACACAGTTGACAGTCATGCCCGGCGCGCTCAACACCGGCGGGGTACGCCAGGCCAGCGGCTCGTCCAGCACCCTGACAATGGGGGATGCGGAAGCTATCAGCGACCGCATCCTGCACCCCAATGTGGTTTTGGTGGCCCCGGCCTACACAGGCAGCAGCCAACTGGTGGTGGGCGACACCAACAACCAGAACCAGGTGGTGGGTGTCACAATGGATATGTTTATTGTGCGCAACTGGGAGATGGAGTATGGCCGCTTCTTTACCCAGGAAGAGATTGAGGATCAGGCCCATCTGCTCGTCCTCGGTGCCACCGCAGCCAAAGACCTCTTTGTCAATGTCAACCCCATCGGCCAGACCGTGCGGGTGAAAAACGAACCCTTTACCGTCATCGGCGTTCTGTCGGAAGAGGGCGGCTTTGGCGGCGCGGATGACCAGGCGATTGTGCCATTGGGTGTGGCCCAGGGACGTCTCTTCAACGCAGCCCGTTACCGGGGCGACTATACAGTGACAAGCATCTACGCCAATGCTTCCAGCGAAGAACTGGTCCCTATGGCCAAGGCGGAAATCGAACGCACTTTGCGTATGCGCCATCAATTGGATGTGGACGACAGCAACGACTTCAGTATCATCGACCAGGCCAGCCTCCTCGACATCATCGGCAGCATCACCGGGACTCTGACCATCTTTCTGGGCAGCATCGGGGCTATCAGCCTGCTGGTGGGCGGCATCGGCATTATGAACATTATGCTCGTCTCCGTCACCGAACGGACCAAAGAGATCGGCCTGCGCAAGGCCCTGGGAGCCTACGACAGCGACATTCTGCTCCAATTTCTGGTGGAGGCGCTGGTGTTGACCGTCCTCGGCGGGCTGATCGGCGTGGGACTGAGCTTTGGCATCGGCTGGCTGGTTGGGCAAATTCCCGGCTTTGATTTCGAGGTACTGATCGGCATCGATATTATTATTCTGGCTGTGGCAGTCTGTGCGGCCAGCGGTTTCATCTTTGGCCTCTATCCGGCCATGCGCGCCACCCGGCTCGACCCGATCGAGGCCCTGCGCTACGAATAGAGACGGCGTGCAATCCGCACACTTGCGGTCTGTCGTCTGCCGTCGCAAGCAATACCGATATTCTATATCCTCGGAGTAATACGTAATGAAGAAAATTTTGTGGGCACTCCTTTACATCCTTCTCGCCCTCGTCCTGGTCGGCGGTGGATTTGTGGCCGCGGTCGGCTCGCCCCAGGCCGCGTGGAACCGGGTGCAGGCTCTGCTGCCAGGCGGCGGCCAGACGGCTTCGACACAGCCGTTGAGCAGCGGTCAGGCAGGCGGCGTGGCGACAACCCAGGACGACGGCCCCGCCCTTGACTTCGCGGCTATGACAGCGGAAGAACTGGATACGGTGACTACCCAAATCCGCACAGCCGCAGACGTGACCAGCCAGGTGAGCGCGGCGGGCAACATCCAATTGTCGGCCCAACAGTTTGTGGTGCTGGAAACCAACGGCGTTGTCCAAGAGATGGCCGTGCGCGTGGGCGACGAAGTGGCCGCGGGCGATCTGCTGGCCGCGCTGGACCCGGCGGACGCGGAAAAAGCAGTGGAGCGTGCCCTGCTCAATCTGGCTTCGGCCCAACTGAGTCTGGAAAAACTCTACGACGAGACCGACCCCGCTGACATTGCGTCGGCCGCAGCCGATCTGGAATCGGCCCAGGAGAATCTGGCCGATCTCTACAACGGCCCGAACACGCTGGAAGTGGCCGCGGCCCGCAGCAATCTGGCCTCGGCCTGGGCCAAATACAACGATCTCCAGGCCGGCCCCAGCGAAGAGAAAAAGATTCAGCTTTCCACGAATATGCGTAAGTTCCAGGTAGCCCTGGACGAAGCCCGCCGGGCTTGGGAACCGGTCTCCTGGCGGCCCGATGTGGGACGCACGCCCCAGGCCGCAGCCTATGAGAAGGCGACTATCGACTACGAAAATGCCAAAGCCGCCTACGACGAAGCCGTCGCGCCCGCCTCGGCGGCGGATCTCCAGGCTGCGCTGAGCCAGGCCCAGAACGCCCAGAAGCAGTTGGACGATCTGCTGGAAAGCGCCACCTCCGCCGAGATTGCCGCGGCAGAAGCCCAGGTGGCATCCAAAGCCGCTACGCTGGCTGATCTGCGGGCTGGCCCCAATGCCAACGATCTGGAAAGCGCCCAGATTGCCGTGGACAAAGCCTTCCTCGACCTGCAAGACGCGGCCGACGATCTGGCCGCCACCCGTCTGCTCGCCCCGATGGATGGCTCCATTCTGGCTGTCAACCTGACGGTGGGCCAGCAGGTGAACAGCGGAACCAGTGCGGTGACCCTCGCCCGGCGGGACGATCTGGAGTTGGAAGTGAATGTGGCCGAGGTGGATGTGAGCAAACTCAGCCTGGGCCAGCCCGCGCAGATTACACTGGACGCGCTGCCCGGCGAAGAGTTCGAAGGCGAAGTGCTCTCCATCGCTCCCTCTGCCGATTCTCAGAGCGGTGTGGTCAACTACCCGGTCACCCTCCGGCTGATCAACCCGGACAGCCGGGTGCGGGCCGGGATGACTGCGGTGGCAACGGTTGTCAACCAGAGTGGGCTGTCGGGCTGGCTGGTGCCGGCCAGCGCGGTGCGTTCGGTGGGTGACAGCCCACGTGTGATGGTGCTGCGCAACAATCAGCCCACGCCGGTTGTGGTGACGGTCGGCGCACCCCAGGGCGAGTGGGTGGTGGTCGAATCCCCGGAGTTGCAGGCAGGCGACCGGGTGGTAGGCACGACAGCCACCTTTATCAATGACGAAAACCCCTTCCAGTTTGGACCGCCCAGCGACGGAGAGAGCGGCGGCCCCAGCGGGAGACCTGGCAGCAACGGCGGATAACCGTAACCGCCGAGGAGAGCAGGTATTGGGTAATCGGTAGTTCACGAATTTTCTGCGGAGCAGGCATCCTCAGATGCCGGGTAAATCCGCCATCTTCTCCAACAATCGTGAACTACGGTATTGGGAAGTTTGTATAGCAGATAATCGCAAGAAAGTTGAACTCGCATGTCCAGGTATAAAATTCTCGGTATAGTTGTATTGATTGCTCTTTTTGGTGTGCTCCTGCGGCCTAGAATGACCGATAGCATTGCCGAAGCAAATGGAGGGCAAGCGCCCGTGCAGGCAACGGCCCCGGCGATGGGTACGCCGGTGGTGGTCAAAAGCGGCGGCGCTGCGCTGCTCGACAGCCCCAACGGCGTCGTCGTGCGCGAGGTAGAGACGGGGACAATTGTGCAGGCCCTGAGCCGCACGCCCACCGGCGACTGGATTTTTGTGGAGGTGGAGGTGGGGGTGCAGGGCTGGCTGGCGAGCAGCGCATTGGTCAGCGTCAACCCGGCCTCTCTGCCTGTCTATGGCCGACCCCAGGCAGAACAGTCCAGCCAGCCTGTCCAGCCCACAGCCGCACCGGTGGAAGAAGCCTCGCCCACGGCTTCCCCCACCCCGGAGCCAACCGCAACTGCAACAGCGACGACGGCTCCTACTGTCAGACCGACGGCCACAGCCACAGCGACGGCTATCCCGCCCACAGCTACGCCTCTACTGACAGCCACAGCCCAGCCTACGGCCACGCCTGTAGCAGTGGCTCAGCAAGCAGAGGCTCAGCAGTCAGCGGCACAGCAAGCAGAGGCTCAGAGCCAGGCAAGTCCGAATCTGTTGCTGCGCGTCGTGGGTGTGGTCCGTTCCGGCGGTGCAGTCCTGGCCGATGAGCCGTCCGGCACGAGCGCCACTGTCCTGCCCGCGGGCGAGATCGTCACCCTTTTGCAGCGCAGCGAGGACGACGGCTGGCTGGAGGTGGAACGGAGCGATGGGACGACGGGCTGGGTAGATAGCAGCGAACTGCTCACGGCGGGGCTTTCCAAACTGCCGCGGATGGGCGAGTCGATGGCTGGGTCTGCATCGTCAACCGCACCAGCGACCGCGGCCCCCGCTACTGAGACTGTCGCCACAGAAGCCCCAGCAGATGCGGACAGCGCGGCTGTGCTGGCAACTGTGCGCACCGACGGCAGCCGCCTGAATGTGCGTTCCGGCCCCGGCGTGGATTTCCCAGTGGTCGCCAAAGCCGACCACACCAGCAGCTATCCAGCGCTTGCAACCAGCGCGGACGAAGAATGGGTGCAGATCGAAATCGCCGACGCGCCCGATGGGTCCGGGTGGGTCTCGGCCCGCTATGTGGTTTTGAGTGGGCCGCTTGAGTGAATAGTCAACCATAGCAAAACCTGATAGAAACCAGGAGTTTTCGTAGGGTGGGTTTCTGTATCCACCGCTGATGGCAGGTAAGAAATCTGCCCTACGAAAATCCACTTTTCAAAGTACAACTGAGTACTGGTAACTGCACACACCCTTGCCCAATACCCTAGCCACTGGGAACAAACCGGTGGTTTTTTTACGTTCAGAAGTGGTGGTGGTAGGGTAGAATAGGTTTACGCCAAATGGCGTAGGTGGTACTGAATGCAGCGGGGGCGTTTCTATGAACGGCAAGACTTTTCTTTTCTGGGATGTGGGGCAGAGAGGGCGGGTAGACGGACGAGGGGGTCGGCGCTGGCTGGGCTGGCTGCTGATTGGCGCGCTGCTTCTGCTCACGCCCGGCCCGGTTCGGCTGCAAGCCGAGGGCGCTCCCCCAACGAGTGATCCCCTCTTCACAGCCACCGACGCGGACTTTTCCCCAGGGGAAGTATTGGTGGGTGTCCTGCGGGATGCACCCCTTTTTTCCCAGAGCAGCGTAGAGAGCGCGCAGGCCCTGGCAGGATTGGCCGGGATTTCCATAAATACAGCGGAGGAGTTGAGGATCAGCGATGCGGCGGATGCCCCCCGCTTTTTCCGGCTGGGGGTGGAGCCAGGCGCGGAGCTGGCGACGATTGAGCGGCTGCGCCTGGAGCCGTCGGTCGCCTTTGCCGAACCGAACTGGATTGTGCGGGCTGCGGTGGTCAACGGGGATCAAATCCCCGTGCCGGTGCTGCCCAGCGATCCGCTCTTTCGGGCCAACCAGTGGGGAATGCAGCGGGTGGGCGCGCCCCGGGCCTGGGCCATCAGCCAGGGGGCGACCATTCGGGTGGCGGTGATCGACAGCGGCATCGATTTCAGCCACCCGGAGTTTGCCGGGCGGCTGCTGGCAGGCAAGAATTATGTGACCCCCGGCCAGTCGCCCCACGACGATTCGGGCCACGGAACCCACGTAACGGGGATTATCGCGGCGTCGTTGAACAACGGCCAAGGGGTGGCCGGGCTGGCCCCCAATGTGCTGATCGACCCGCGCAAGGCGTTGAACAGCGGCAATGCGGGCACTGTTGCCAACATCGCTCAGGCGATTCGGGACGCGGCGGACGAGGGCGCACGGATAATCAATTTGAGCCTGACAACGCCAACCTCAAGCAGCATTCTGGAGGCAGCCGTCAATTATGCGGTTGGCAAGGGGATTCTGCTGGTGGGCGCGGCGGGCAACACCGCGCCCAATTCAGTCCAGTGGCCGGCTGCCTATGCCGGTGTGCTGGCGGTGGCAGCCACGGATAAGGAGGACCAGCGGGCCTATTACAGCAATCAGGGCGCGGTGGACCTGGCCGCACCGGGTGGTCTTTCCAATCAACTGATCTACAGCACCTGGCCGACAGGCGGGTTTCCCTGTGGGTCAATTGTCGTGGCTGGCTATTGCACGGCGTTCGGCACAAGTATGTCCGCAGCCTATGTAAGCGGTGCGGCCGCGCTGGTCTGGGGAACCCGCCCGGAGCTGACGCTGGTGCAGGTGCGCAATATGCTGCTGGAGACTGTACGCCATACGAGCGCGCCGTCCACCGATCTGGGCGCAGGGCGGCTGGATGTGCAGGCAGCCGTGCGCAGGGCACTGTTGAGCAATATCCAACTCTCCCAGACCCAAATCTCAGGGCTGGCATTGCTGTCATCCCCGGCCTACACAGAAACAGTCAGCCTGGAAAATCCCAGCGGAGATCTGATTTTTTGGCAGGCATCTGTGACGAGCGGCAATCAGTGGCTGACTGTCCCGCCGAGTGCGTCGGGGACGGGCAACAGCATCCGCTATGGGGAACCCGCCCAACTGTCGGTGACGATTTCGCCCACTCTTCTGCTCGCGGGCGACTATACGGGGAGCGTGCAGGTGCTGGGAAGCCGCAGCAGTGGCTCGCAAGTCATCCAGACGATTCCGGTGGTTCTGGCTGTGCGGGAGAGTCTGCAATCCCTCTATTTGAGCCTGACCAGCCGCCAGACCGCCGGGCTGGAGTGGCAGACGGCCAACTCCGAGGGCAAGCAGACGATACAGATGACCGACAACAGTAATATCGGTCTGCTGCTGCCCTTCACCTATACGACTGAATCGCTGGCGGTGACCACTGTCCGGCTCTACGCGGACGGCTTCCTCACCTTCCCTGCCAGCGAGAGTGTAGCCAGCCTGCCCGTGGCCTGCACACCGGACGAAACTCCAGCCCACCAGGCGCTCTACGGCTGGTGGAGCGATCTGAATCCGGGGCTGGGCGGCAAAGTAAGCACATTTACCAGCACGACCGGCGCCTTTGTGGTCGAGTTTCTGGACGTGCCGTTGGCCGGGTCGTCGGGGGAGCGGGTGAGCTTCCAGATGGCGCTCTTTGCCGATGGATCGGTGAAGCTGAACTATGCGGCGCTGCCCACTGCGCCAGGAAATGTTGTGGTTGGGATGGAAGTAAATGGAGGGCTGCTCTCGACCCGGATTGCCTGTCGCAAGGGGAGTACTGTGCTGGGAACCCTGCCCGTGGCGGGCGAGACGATTTCGATTGGGGCAACGGATTGGCGGTGATGGTGGACAGCGGACGGCTGATGACCAGCGCCGGTTGAGTAGGCTGGTGCAGTTTCCAGCCGTATCGAAACCAAGCGAGTTAACGAAGAATCGACACATTACCCGTTCGCTTTGGTTTCGATACGCCTCGCAGACTCGGCTACTCAACCGGCGCTCACTACTCCAGCGGTCAGCCGTCCACCGTCTTTCCCGTAATCAGCGCGGTGCGGCTGGTCCATTGCACCCGCTGGTGGAGGAGTTGGCCCTGCACCAGCGCTTCCACAGCCTCCACCTCGGCCAGGGACAAAGTTTCGGCCAGGCGCTGGGCATAGGCGGGGCGTCTGCCTGCTGCTGGGCTATCCGCGGTCTTGCCAAACCAGCGCCCCAGCAGCACAGGCGTCACTTGCAATTCCATCACCCCGTCCACAGTCTGGACGGACCCCTCTGCACCCCACAGGTCAGCCGCGGCCGTTTGCAGTGTCGCCTCGTCCCAATTCACCAGTTCATCTGACGTATCGGCGTAGATGGCCTCTTCCGCGGCCCGGTAGCGCTCGGCCAGATCGTCGCCCAAAGATGTGCAATCCACCAGCGAATAGATACGCTGGGTATGGCGGGGAATGCGCTCGGCCAGGGCCAGCCAGCCGTCCGCCGCCAGCAATGACTTCAATTGACCCAATGCCGCGGCTTTGTCCGGCGAACGCAACAGCGCGTTGCGCCCCACAATCGCGTCAAAGCGCAGCCCCGGCTCATTTGCCAGGAGATTAGGCAGATCGTCGATCTCCCCTTCCAGAATCGTCGGGCGCTCCATTTCCGGCAGGAAAGCAGCCTGCTCCCGCAAGGCCTGTCCGTCCGCTGGGATGGGTGTCAGCGCATAGACACCCCCCTCGGGCAGGCGACGCACGGCCTCCCAGGTGAGCAGACCGCTGGCCGCATTCACATCCAGCAGGACGCTGTGGCGCTGCAGGGGGCCGGTCGCCAGCAGTTTCTCGCGCAGGGCGGCCAGCTCCGCGCCCCCGCCGGAGATTGTGCGTTGCAGCCAGCGGTCCCGGGCGCTGTCCTGGGGCGAGAAGGTGAGAATCTCCGGCGGCGCACCGGATGCGTCCACCATCGCGGCCAGTTGGGCTTCCCGGCGACGGGTGACGGCCCGCTGGACCCGGCCTTCGTCGCCCCGGTCCGATGGCTGGTAGAAAATTTTGCCCTGCATAGAATCGGGCAGGTATTGCTGGGCCACCCAATGCTCCCGATAGGCGTGGGGGTAGAGATAGCCCTCGCCGTGGCCGAAGCCCTCTTTGTCCCGGTTTGCGTCGCGCAGGTGGTTGGGCACATCGCTCTCCGGCTCGCTGCGGATCGTCTCCAGGGCGTCGAAGAAGGCCATTGTGGAGTTGGACTTTTCCGCGGTCGCCAGATAGATGGTGGCGTGGGCCAGGGGAAAGTGGCCCTCCGGCAGGCCGATGCGGTCGAAGGCGTCGGCGCAGGCGGTGACCACCTGAATGGCCTGGGGGTCCGCCATCCCCACATCCTCCCCGGCGAAAATAATCATCCGCCGGAAGATGAAGCGGGGGTCTTCGCCGGCGTAGATCATTTTGGCCAGCCAATAGAGCGCGGCGTCCGGGTCGCTGCCCCGCAGACTTTTGATGTAGGCGGAAATCGTGTCGAAGTGGTAGTCGCCCTCTTTGTCGTAGAGCACAGCCCGGCGCTGGATCGACTCCTCGGCAATCGCCATTGTGATGCGGATACCGGACGGGCTGCCGGTGGCTTGGGTTGAGCTTGTCGAAACCGGCGTTGTCTCCGCGGCCAGTTCCAGGGCGTTGAGCAGGGCACGGGCGTCGCCGTTGGCCACGCCCACCAGATGGTCCAGCGCATCCTCGTCAATGGATGCGTTGCGTTTGCCGTAGCCCCGTTCCGGGTCGGCCAGGGCGTGGCGGGCGATCTGGCGCAGATGGTCTTCGTTGAGGGGTTTGAGTTGAAAGATGCGGCTGCGGCTGACCAGCGCTTTGTTGACTTCAAAGAAGGGGTTTTCGGTGGTCGCGCCGACAAAAATGACTGTGCCGTTCTCCACCCAGGGCAGGAGAGCGTCCTGCTGGGATTTGTTGAAGCGGTGAACCTCGTCCACAAAGAGAATCGTGCGCTGGCCGTGGAGGGCCATGCGCTCCTGGGCCTCGTCGATGGCGGCGCGGATGTCCTTCACCCCGGCCAGGACCGCGTTGAGCGCGATAAAGTGGGCCGCGGTGGTGTTGGCGATGACCTGGGCGAGAGTCGTCTTGCCCGTGCCCGGCGGCCCGTAGAAGATGAGGCTGCTCAGTTGGTCGGCCTGGATAGCGCGACGCAGCAGACGCCCCGGCCCGACAATTGCTTCCTGGCCCACAAAGTCGTCCAGCACCCGCGGACGCATCCGCGCAGCCAGGGGCGCGTCGCTTTCCAACCGTTCTTTGCGGGCCTGTTCAAAAAGGTTCATAACAGATTCCATTCAAAGAGGACGCAGATTTTCATGATTTGAATTGATCTGCGCAGATCAATTCAAATCATGAAAATCTGCGTCCTTCTCTTTGTTCATCAATAATCAATCTCCGCTATCACAGGCCGGTGATCCGAGGCTTCGTGGCCTGACTCCTCTTGCCAGACCTCCACACCGCGCAGGGATGGGGCCAGAGACTCGCTGAGAAAAATATAGTCGATGCGCAGAGGGGCCGCGGCTCGGATGAATGTGCCCTGGCCCGGCTGCCCGGCTGCGCGCATGGCGTCCGTATAGCCAGCCTTCTCCATCTGGGGGATCACCTGCATTCCGCTTTCTTGCATCAACGGGCCAGAGGGCGGGTGGTTGTCCACCAGATGCTGGAGATCGCCCGGGCGGTCGGCGAAGTCCCAGGGAGATACAGCGTTGAAATCGCCCATTACGATGTGGGGACGGTTGCGATCTCGTATAGTCCACGTGCGCAGGGCGCGCAGTTGGATGAGGCGACTCGCCTCGTCCGTGTGGTCCAGATGGGTGACGTAGGCGGTGAAATTGCGGCCATCGGGCAGGAGGATGCGTCCTTCCAGCAGGCCCCGCTGCTCTTTCTCTGGCACAGGCGTCAGGTGATGGGCCGCGCTGGCGATTATCGGCCAGCGGCTGAGCAGCCCGTTGCCGTAGCTCTTTTCGGGCATTTCGTCGGTGGCGGGCCAGCGCAGGCAGGGACCGAAGATGGAGTGCATCCCCAATTCGTCAGCCACCCGTTCCAGCAGAGGGGTCAGGCTATGCGAATTTGGCCCTTCTGCCTCCCGCACGGGTCCTTCCGTTTCGCGCAAGGGGTGGTAGACTTCGTTCAGCCCGATAATATCTGCGCCCGTGGCGCGCAGTACATCCGCCACCTGTTGCCAGTTGGGCAGTCCGTCTGCTGTCTGCCATCCGTGGATATTGTACGTTGCAATCCGCATAGATCGTCCTCTTTATCAATATACGAAATTATCCCCGGCTTATCCCCGGCTGTGGATAACTCCCCGATCTGGGGATAGTCCTGGGGATAAGTGGGCGCGAAAGTGGATAAATAACCTGTTGAAACGCTAGGGAACGTTCTTTTCCCTCTTTTTATGACTTATCCACAACTCCAGCCATCCCTTTCTGTCGCCCCTACATCTCGCGTAACACATCTGTTCGGCAGATGTGTCTCCCCACATTTCCCCGATTATGCAGCAACTTCTGCACAAGACTCCCCATCATTCGCCTCTACCGTTCCCCCAAATCCAGTGTCTTCTCGCTCCGCGCCTACAACATCTGGCGCTGCCCCGTTGCTCTCTCCCAGATTATCCCCATATCCCCAGTGACTACTATGACATACTAAAAATTAATATATTTATAGGGATAAAAAGAACGATCTTTTTATCCACCAACACCAAACCCAAAATGTCGCTTTTGGGGAAAATTGAATCTCTTTTTTATCCCCCAGGCATCAGAATATTTGTTGGGTCTAAAAAGGGCAGGGGATTGGAGAAGCCACCCCAGCCGTCGGAACGGTCGTAGGGATAGATGCGAATGGCAAAATGGAGATGGGGCGTTGTGCTGGCTCCGGTGTTGTTGGAAAAACCGAGCAGCGTTCCCCGTTTGACAATCTGGCCCGACTCGATGGCAAACCCCTGCATGTGGGCGTAGAGAGATTCACCCCAGCTATGCTGCAATTTAATGTAGAGGCCATAGCCGCCCGGATCGTTGCCGATTTCGATCACCCGGGCCTGGTCGGGAGCCAGCAGACGGGTATGGGCGGGCAGAGCGAAGTCCAATCCGTTGTGTCCACGCAGAGGTACGCCGCCAGGGCGAAATTGACGATAGTTTCCTGGATTTGCCCCCCACAGTTGACTGATACGGCGACGACCCTCGAAGGGAGCGGAAAGGTAGATACCTTCCGGTTCGTAGTAACCCCGTTCGATGGGTCTGGCAAGAAAATCGAACGACACAGGCAGATACTCCTGATAATCTGATGGAATGGACCAGTCATTGCTATGCAAATTCGACAGAGCCGGTCTAATTCAGTATACTCTGCTAGTTGACGTTCGCCCATTTATGGGCGCTCCCATTTGTGACCGTGCCCGCTGTTACGGCCAATGCTATTTTGAGACACGAGTATAGTGCAGGAGATTGTAGTTATGCCCATCTATGAATTTGTCTGTGGGGAATGCGGCTATGAGTTTGAGAAAATTCAGTCCTTTTCAGCGGGCACACCGGTCTGTGCCAGTTGTGGGGCCGAGAATGTGACCCGTCAAATGGGCAAGCCGGCCATTCATTTCAAAGGGAGTGGCTGGTATATCAACGACAGCAAAAAGGGTGCCGGCAAGAAGGGCAACAACAATCCTGCCTCTGCTGTCAATGGGGAGGGCGGCGAAGGGGGCGCAGAAAACGCCAAGTCCGACGACGCACCTTCTGCCGAGAAAGGCAGCGGCGAAAGCAAGAGCGCCGAGAGCAGCAAGGAAGCCGCTCCCAGCAAAGAGAGTGCAAGCGCCCCCGCCAAGACCAAGGCCGAAACCGCTTAATAATGGGACACTGATGGCGCTGAAAAGTCTGATTGACGCTGACAAAACCGATTGTTTCAGCCCAATCTGCGTCCGCAAAACCTGCGTCCTCGTTTCCGCCCCTATCCGTTTGTATACACCCTTGCCCGCGCAAGGGTGTTTGTTATCTGTGACACAGATCAATTGTTGCGAAAGAGAGCAGAATTGTGAGCGTACCCCAACGGTTCGGTGTTCTCCGTCTGATCGGCACGCTGCTGAAGGTGGTGGCGTGGATTGTACTGGTGGGTTCGATTCTCCTAGCCCTGACCGCTGGTCTGGCTGGCCCCATCGCCCGCCAGTTTATGGGAGATGCTGGGCTACAGACCGAACTGCTAGCCCTGGGCAGCGCTGGGGGGCTGATCGCCGGTGTTCTGTTGATGGTGTCGGGAATCGTTCTTTTCCTGTCTCTCTATGCCGCGGGGGAGAATATCTTCCTGCAACTGGCCATCGAAGAGAATACCCGGATGAGCGCGGCCCTGCTCCTGCGTGCCGCAGAAGAGAAAGCATCCCCCGCTGGCCCAGCCGACGCCAGACAGACCTACTACGGCGAGGTTATGGATAGTTGATATTGGGTATTTCGTTGGGACGACTTGTCGCTTCCCAACGAAATACCCAATACCCATGTACCGTCCTGATATATATTGACAGAGTCAAAACCAAGAAGGAGACTCTGGAAAGATGACAAAATCGGTACTCAAGCGATATAGTGTGGCCTTCAAGCAGCATGTTGTAAGAGAGTACGAGACTG
>JAUIHI010000038.1 GCA_030432295.1 Anaerolineae bacterium
TGCGCTTTTGATCGCCTGCTCGATTTGCTTCAATTCGGTTTCGTTCAGTTGATACTTCAGTTGTTTTGGCATTCCTTCAGTATGCCATCAACTACCAGAAATCTAAAAACTTTCTCGACTCTACTTTGTAGCCTGTGGGAAGCCTCGATTTGAAGATGCCCAGGTCGATGTTTTGCTGAACCCAACTGTAATTGCTGAGGTATTGTCTCCGGCCACGGAAGCCTACGATCGGGGGGCAAAATTCGCCCACTACCGCTATTTGGAATCCTTGCAAGAATACGTACTCATCGCGCAGGATCGAATGTGGATTGAGCACTTTGCACGGATGGGCAAGCAGTGGCTGCTGACAGTTTTCAATCGTCCCGACGAAGTATTGTTGCTACTGTCTATTGAGTGTGCCGTGCCGTTGTTGGAAATCTATGCCCAGATTGAGCTGCCTGCCGAGGAAAATTTTGTGGCAGAATAGAGAAAGTAGGTGTGTGATGAGAATTGCTGATGTAATCTCGCAAAACCCTGATGTGATGCATGGAGTAGTCGTTTTCGCCGGAACGCGGATTCCTGCCCAAAGTCTGATCGATCATTTGAAGGCGGGGGATAGTATCGAAGAATTCCTTGAGGGATTCCCCACTGTTCGTCGGGAGCAGGCAGAAGCATTTCTGGAGTTTGCATTCAAATCTGTTATCAATGAGGTTGAGCATGCGCGTGCTGCTTGACGAGAATCTCGACCGCCGATTGCGAAACGATTTCAACGAAGAATTTGATGTTGTAACCGTCGAATATCGCGGTTGGAAAGGGACTCGAAATGGCGCTCTTCTTCGTCTTGCAGCACTGGAATTTGAAGCTTTTGTCACGATGGACAGAGGCATTGAATTTGAACAAGCGTGGCATACACTGGACCTGGCAATTGTCCTTGTCTCTGCCAAGACTAATCGATACGCTGATCTTAAACCTTTGATTCCTTTCGTTCAATCGGCACTTCGCGATATCGGGCCTGGTCAGTTGATCCGAGTGCCGTGACGGTTAGCAAATTGAGTGAATGTAGGGCGTTTCGATCAGGCGTAATTTTTTCTATCCCGGAGTATCCCCAATGACCGAACGACGCACGCCCCTCTACGACGTCCACGTCCGCGCCGGCGCGCAAATGGTGAAGGGCGGGGGCGATTTCTGGTTTCCTCTCTCCTACAGCGGCGCTGCCGAGGAACACACCAACACCCGGCAAAATGTGGGGATTCAGGATCTCTCTACAATGGGCGAGGTGGACATCAAAGGGCCGGGCGCGGAACGGCTGGTCAACCACCTGTGCGTCAACGAAATCCGCGACCTCTTCCCCGGCCAGGTGCGTTATACCACAATGTGCGACGAGGACGGCGGCATTGTGGACGACGTGACTGTCTACAAATTCGGCGAAGAACACTTTATGATCGTCACCTCCAGCGGCCCGCGTAAGCAGACCGCTGCCTGGATTGCCGAGCACAGTCAGGGGGCCAGCGCCTATGTGAACGACGTGACCGGCGCGATTGCCCTGATTTCCGTCCAGGGTCCCCGAAGCCGGGAACTTCTGAGCAGCGCCATCGAAGGCGTGGACTTTGCCGGGCTGCGCTTCTTCTGGTTCCAGCGGGGGCGGCTGGGCGATGTGGAGATGCTAGTCTCCCGTTCCGGCTATACGGGTGAACTGGGCTACGAACTCTACATCCCCGCGGAGGAGGCGGCCTGGGTGTGGGAAGAGTTGACCCGCCGCGGCAGCGACTTCGGCCTGCTCCCCTACGGCGTGCGCGCGATGCAAAGTCTGCGCATCGAAAAGGCCCTGCCCCTCTACGGCCCGGATATCAGTCGGGATGTGACGCCTTTCCATCTGGGCTTGGACCGCTGGATCAAATTTGAGAAGCGGGCGTTTATTGGGCGGGAGGCGCTGTTGGAGCAGCAGGCGATGGGGCTGGACAAGCGCTGGGTGGGGATGATTCTGGACAGCAGCAAAGCCGCCAGCCTCAACGATCCGATTTACAATGTGGCCGACATCAAAAACTTCCGGGAGAAGTATTTCACCGGCCCCGAAGCAGGCCAGCAGGAAGACCCCTTTGCAGCGGGTTCCCAGCAGGTGGGCTACGTGACCAGCAGCGCCCAGGGCTATTCGGTGGGCAAAATACTGGCGCTGGGCTTTGTGGATGTGGCCTACGCCTGGCCCGGCGCGAAACTGGTGGTCAACAGCGGCGGGCGGCCTGTCCTGGCGACGGTGACACAGACACCCTTCTTCGACCCGGCAGGGATGCGGGTGCGGGGACGATACAGCAGCGGGGGAATGACAAAATGAACGGCATTCCTCGACATTACGACGCAATTGTCATCGGCGTGGGTGGCATGGGCAGCGCCACAATCTACAGTCTGGCCCGGCGGGGCAAACGGGTGCTGGGGCTGGAACAGTTCGATGTGCCCCACGACTTGGGCAGCAGCCACGGCTACACCCGCATCATCCGCCTGGCCTACTACGAGCACCCCTCGTATGTGATGCTTTTGCAACGGGCCTACGAACTGTGGGACGAAATCGAGCGCACCAGCGGCGAGCATCTGCTCCACATCACCGGCTCCATCGACGCGGGGCCAGCCGATTCCTGGGTTTTCAAAGGCTCCTTCCAAAGCTGTGTGGAGCACGAACTGCCCCACGAAGTGCTGACCGGCCAGGAACTGGCCCGGCGCTTCCCCGGCTATCGCCTGCCCTACGACCACATGGCCCTACTCCAGCCCCGGGGCGGCTTCCTTGCGCCGGAACGCTGCACCGTCGCCTTCGCCGAAGCGTCCCAACGCTTGGGCGCGGAAATCCACGCCCGGGAAGAGGTGCTGGGCTGGGAGCCGGTGGGCGATGGCGTGCGGGTCACCACCAATCGGGATGTCTACGAAGCCGAGCGGCTCGTCATCACCGCTGGCGCGTGGAACCGCAAACTGGTGCCGATGATCCACGGGCTGGCTGTGCCGGAACGCCAGGTACTCTCCTGGTTCCAGCCCCGACGCCCGGAGTTCTTCCTGCCGGAGAATTTCCCCGTCTTCAATCTACTGGTGGACGAAGGCCGCTTTTACGGCTTTCCCGTCCACGGCGTGCCCGGCTTCAAAGTGGGCAAGTACCACCACTTCGAGGAGCAGGACGACCCGGAGCGGCTGGACCACAACGCCCACGACGCCGACGAATTGATGCTGCGGGAGTTCACCGACCGCTATTTCCCCGACGGCTCCGGGCCGACGATGAGTCTGAAATCGTGTATGTTCACAAATACACCCGACGGTCACTTTATCATCGACACCCACCCGCAACATCCCCAGGTCAGCTTCGCGGCGGGTTTCAGCGGACACGGCTACAAATTTGCCAGCGTCATCGGCGAGATTCTGGGCGATCTGGCGATCTTTGGTCGCACCCGCCACGACATCAGCCTCTTCCGCCACGACCGTTTCCACCGGGACGGCAGTGTCCATCCCTATCCCAATGCCCAGAACGAAATCCGGCGTATCCAGCAGCGGGAGCGGGTCTTCGAGCGCTCCCTGGCCGACAGCGAGCGGGCCTTTGTGGAGAAGCATACCCGGCGGGGGAGAAGGGAGCGGGGATTGGGGAGCGGGGATCGGAGACTGGCGACGAGTGGTCGCAATTCGCAATTCGCAATTCGCAACACGCAATACGAAAATCCATCCGACTTTTTGCAGGACGACACGACGACCAGACCGTTCTGGTAGGGCAAAATCCGCAATCTGTGCCCAATGTCGTATACTTTGAAGGGTAGGGGTGCTTTTTGCTGCGCTCCTACCCTATTTTTGTCGGTCGAAATAACAACAGAATCAAAAGGGATTCCATTGAACAATCTATCCAGCCCAAGTACACAGCAACCCTTCCCTCACCCCGCCTATTCCCGCCACGTCCTCCAGCCCGCCTACGACGACGCGCAACGCTATCTCTTCGAGCCGATGCTGGCCGCCCACGAAGCCCACGCGCTGATGCTGGCCGAGTGTGGCATCATTTCTGTTGAAAATGCCAAAGCCATCTGTGCCGCGGTGGCAGGAATTCGGGCAGGCGGCGCGGATGCTGTCGCCTACCAGCCCGGCGTGGAGGACCTCTTCTTCCGCATCGAATCGCTGATCATCGAACAGACCGGCCCAGACTTCGGCGGCAATCTGCAACTGGCCCGCAGCCGTAACGATCTGGGCCAGGCCCTCAGCCGGATGGCGATCCGGGAACAGATTTTGGCGGTCTCTGCTGATCTGCTGGCCCTGCGCGCCGCGGTGGGTGATCTGGCCCAGCGCCATCTGCATACACTGATGCCTGGCTACACCCACACCCAACCGGCCCAGCCCGTCACCTTCGCCCACTACCTGGCCGGGGTGCTCACCTTTCTGACAAAAGATCAGCAGCGCTTCGCCGGGGCCTACGCCAATGTGAACGAATCGCCTCTGGGCGCGGCGGCCTTCACCGGCACGGGCTTTGCCATCGACCGCCAGCGGGTGGCCGAGTTGCTGGGCTTTGAGCGGGTGATAGCCAGCACCCATCACAGCATCGGTGCGGGGGATCACCTGACCGACACGGCTTTTGCCGTCCAGTCTTTGGCTGTGGGGCTGAGCCGGGTGACGAAGGACCTTCTCTTCTTCGCCACCCAGGAATCGGGCGCGCTGCATATCGACGACAGCTTTATTCAGATCAGCTCGATTATGCCTCAGAAGCGCAACCCGGTGGTGCTGGAGCATCTGCGCGCCCGACTCAGCCGTGCGCTGGGCTATGCCCAGACTGTGGCTGTCCAGTGTCACAGCATCCCCTACGGCGATACCCAGGACATCGAAGACGAAATTTTGCCGCCTATGATGGCCGGGCTGGCCGCGATTCAGGAGTGCATCCAACTGTACACCGCTGTATTTGAGACCCTCACCCTCAATGAGGAACATCTGGCCCGGCGGGCGGGGGACGGCTTCACCACTGCCACCGAACTGGCCGACGCGCTGGTGCGGGAGGCCGGGCTGCCCTTCCGTTCGGCCCATTCGATTGTGGCGCGGATGGTGCGGGGAAGCGTTGAAGCGTTGGAGCGAGAGAGCGGGGCCGAATCGATGAGTCTGGAGATGTTGCGGGCCGCGGCCCAGGAAGTGCTTGGACTGCCCGTCGATTTCTCGGCGGAGCAGTTGGCTCGGGCGCTGGACCCACGCTCATTTGTAGAGGCGCGCAATGGACTGGGCGGGGTGGCGTCTTCGTCTACAGGGGCGCTGCTGGGCGAGTTGACTGCGGCCCAAGCAGTGGATGTGACGGCTGTAGAGCAGAAGCGCCAACAGTTAAACGAGGCCGAACGCGTACGCAGCGCGGCTGTCAGGAGTATGTAGTGGACGCAAGGTTTCAGAACTCCCGGCGATTTTTTCCAGCGGATATTCTGGCCGAATGGGGCGAAATATTCGCCGTCTTCGACGAGCACAGCCAGGATTCAGGCAACGTCTCCTATGGGGTACAGATCGAAGAACGGCGGTATTTTGTCAAGACAGCCGGTGCGCCCGATGCGACGGCCTTTCTCGATCATCCGGCCCGCTGCGAGCTGCTGCACAATGCGGTTCGTGTGGCCGAAAGCTGTGATCACCCAGCACTGCCTCGCTTCCACCGGGTCATCGAATCGGCCCACGGCCCGATGCTCGTCTACGATTGGGTGGATGGCGAACTGCTGCGCGTGCCTGGTGCCCGCCGGGACGATCCCGCGTCGTCCCATCGCCGTTTCCGTGCTCTGCCTGTGCCGGAGGTTGTGGCTGTGTTGGACACAATCTTTGACCTGCACGTGGCCCTGGCCCGGCTGGGCTGGATCGCCTGTGATTTCTATGACGGCTCACTGATCTACGATTTTTCCACCCATCGCCTGCACGTAATGGACTTGGACCTCTACCACCGGGGGCCATTTGTCAATGAGATGGGGCGGATGTTTGGTTCTTCCCGCTTTATGGCCCCGGAGGAGTTTGTACTGGGCGCGGCCATCGACGAGAGAACGACAGTTTACACGCTGGGGCGCTGTATTCTCAATTTTCTGGGTGATGGAACAGATGACGAAACGCGTTTTCGGGGCAATGCCGATCTGCTGGCGTTGGCTCGGCGGGCCTGCGCAGAAAAGCCTGACGAACGTTACCAGACAGTCGAGGCATTTTGGGATGGGTGGTGGGAAGCGCATGGGTAATCACCCAACCTGCGAAAGGGAAACTTTTATGACACTCGACTCTTCTTTCAGCGAACGTAACCGAACCTCCACAGAACGCATCCGTGCCCTGGCCGCGCGCCTAACCGACGACGACCTGAGCCGTCCGGTGGGGGAACACTGGACCGTCGCCGTTGCTCTGGCCCACATCGCCTTCTGGGATCGCCGGGTGCTGGCTGCGCTGGATGCTACAGAAAGGAGGGGTAAGTTGACCTATCCTCCCATCGATTTTTCGGTGAACGATCTGCTCCTGCCTTTTTGGGCCGCGATGCCGCCGAAAGAGGCCGTGCGTCTTGCCATCGAAAGCGCAGAGCGGGTGGACGAGCGATTGGCTGGGTTTCCCCCTGCGCTGTTGGATGAACTCTACGCGGACGATCCCCGCTGGGTGGTGCGTGCCCTGCACCGGAACCCGCATTTGGATGAGGGTGAGGCAGCCCTCGCGTAGGTTGGGTTCTCGCAGCCAGGGATCGTCGAACGTCCCGTCAGGTGTGTGGCGAGAACCCAACGGTGCGGCGTGGGTGTTGGGTGAATGGCCTGTGTTGTTGGCGGGGCGGATGGTGTTTTCGATGGGCCATTCACCCAACCTACGATTGGAGGTATCCATCAATGGAATATCGTCGATTACGGAAAGAAGGCGGGACGTACTTTTTCACCGCCGTCACCCACGAACGTAGACACTTTCTGACGTTGCCCGAACATGTGAACTTGCTTCGAACGGCTTTGCGCGAGGTGATGAAGAAACACCCGTTTGTGATTGTCGCTTTTGTCCTTTTGTCGGATCATTTGCACTGCATCTGGACTTTGCCACCGGGAGACAGCGATTATTCGACTCGCTGGCGTCTGGTCAAATCCCATTTTACGCGTAAGTGTTTGCCAATCGCACACGGCCAAATCTCTCCTTCTCGGGCGATGAAGGGTGAAAAAGCCGTCTGGCAGCGGCGCAGTTGGGAACATACGATTCGGGATCAGGACGATTTCAATCGTCACTTCGATTATATTCATTACAACCCCGTCAAGCACGGCTACGTCAATGCGCCGAAGGATTGGCCCTATAGCTCCTTTCACAAATACGTCCGCGAGGGCATCTACGACATCAATTGGGGTGCAAATGTCGAGATGCTTTTCGACGTTTCCATCGGTGCGGAATGACCACATTGTTGGGCGAATGGTGCGGAGGTGGCGTAGGTTGGGTTCTCGCCGCCGGGAATCGTTGAATACCCTATCGGGTGTGCGGCGAGAACCCAACGATGCGCTGTGGGGGTGTTGGGTGAATGGCCTATGCTCTTGGTGGGGCGTTCGATATTGGCGGCAGGCCATTCACCCAACCTACGCGAGCCTGTGGGTCGGGCGGGGCGGTAGGGGACTGAAACACTCGAAATGTTCGATGTAATAGCGGGCGCTGGGATCGGGTTTGGCGGACTCAATGGCCTGTAGCGCCATCTGCTCCAACTGCCCCGGCGTGGCGTTGACCCGGACATTCAGCACAAATTCGTGGCTGGGCGTGTCAGCCGTTTTGTCGTCCAAATCCCAGGACAGCGAACCGGCCTGGGTGAGGCTGGCTTTGAGTTTTGCCACAGGCGTCGTCACAAGCACTTTGATGTGGGCGATGGACGCGTGCTGCTCAGCGCAGAGACTTTCCAGCGTCGCCAGCAGGTGGGATGTCCACTTTCTGGCCGAGTAGGGCGTGTCGGCCCGGACTTGCCCCTTCGCATTGAGCCAGCCCAGAGCGGCCTCGGCGTGGGCATAGCGCTCGTAGTCGATGAGCAGGGCCTCCGGGTTGCGGCTGCTCTGGCCCAAAATGACGTCGAGCCACTCGTCCACGCCCTCACCACTGACCGCAGAAACGGGCAAAACCGGTGGTTCGATTGCGTCCGCGCTGCTCCGCCCAATCCGCGTTCCAGTCTTTCCCGCCAAATCGCTTTTGCTGTGGAGCAGAATCTCCGCTTCGGCCACCTGCTGTTCGTGTAGATAGCGGATGTCGTCGGGGAAGTCGGCCATTGACCGGCTGCTGTCGAGCAGGACAGTGAGGGGAGCCAACGCGTACTGCTCGCCGTAGAACTGCACCAACGGGCGCAGGACAGTGGCGATCAAATCCGTGCAACTCCCGACTGGCTCAGCCAGAATAATGTCGGGCGCGGCCACCTCCTGTAGACGCTGCAACCCGGCCAACAGATCGGGGAAGCGACAACAGAAGCAACCTCCGGCCACCTCCGCCACCGGGATTTTCGCATCCCCGGCCAGGGCCGTGTCCACCAAATCCTCGCCCTGATCGTTTGTCACCAGACCCACCCGATAGCCCCGCTCGGCCAGCCGCCGGGCCGCGGCCAGAATCAGCGTCGTCTTGCCCGATCCCAAAAAGCCACCAACGATTGCGATTCGTGTAGTCACGGGAAGTCCACCTGCAATGTTTGACCGCTGGCAATCGTGACGCCGTCGCCCATTTCCAGCGCGTCGCCGTTGCGGGTGAAGGCAACCGGCTGTCCGTCCAAGGAAACGCCGATTATCTTCCGGTCGGCCAAAAATGGCAGGCGCAGGTTTTTTAGCGGCAACTCCCCATAGAGCAAACGCAACTCGCCACTCGCCCCTCGCAACTCAAATTCTCCCCAACCCGAATCCAGGGACCAGAAAGTGCGGAAGTCGTCCTTTCCCTCCACCGGGTCAAATCCGATGGCCTGCTTCGTCATATCGAACTGGAAACCGGAGAAGGCGTTGAGCAGGGCGTAGGAGGCCATACTGCGGGCGTAGTTGCTGCCGCACTCGAATTCGTTCCAGGGGTTGCGCCGCTCGCCATCGTAGCGCTGGCGGATGGCCTCGACGCAGCGCATCCCCTCCTCCACCAGCCCCTGCATAATCATATGGATGGCCGCGGAATACTCGAAGCCGTTCATCGTCTCCTGGGAATAGGGCGCGGGGATGAGGGGTTTCTGGCTGCCTTCGGGCCAGGCGCAGATGACCAGCCCGCCCTCGTCGTTGAGGCAGTAGATGCGGCAGGGGTTGTAGACTTTGCCCATCTCCGGGATGAAATTGTGGCGGTAGATGGCCGCGCTGGCGCGCTTGACCTGGGCCGGGTCGTAGAGATCGCCCAGGCCGTAAAGGGAGGCGTGCCACTGGGGCAGGACCTGATCGATGCTGCTGCCCTCGCCGATCTGGTATTTGATCTCCTCGTGCTCGCTGTTCCAATAGGCGTCCAGGGCCGTGCCGCCGTTGAGCACGTCGTTCTTCGTGCCGTAGGCCTCCACCAGCGAGCGGTCCTTCAGGTCGATGGACTGGATGTAATAGTCGCCGTTGAAGAGATGCTCGTCCACCCACGCCTTGCCCCGTTCGAAGATGGCCGCATATTCAGCCGCATCGTCACTCTCGCCCAGATGGGCGGCCATTTCGCTGGCGGCCTTGAGCGCGCCCAGATAGAAACCGGTGAGCCAGGAGTTTGGCCCGAAAAGCTCCATATCCAGCGTGTGGTGCTGGCGACCGGTGAGCACGCCGGATTTGTCCGGGTCCCAGCGGTCGATGTTTTCGTCGCTCCAGGCGTATTCCAACGACTTTTTGACTGCGGGCCAGATGTCGGCCAGCCAGCCGTCGTCGCCGCTGATCTTCCAGTCCCGATAGGCTTTCATCACTCCGCCAAACTGGCCGTCGGCGCAGGGGCGGAAATCCCAGGGCGCAGAGCCGATGGGCAACTGAAGGCGGAAGGGCATTGCGCCGCTTTCGAGCAGATTGTAGCGGTAGTCGGCGGTGCGCATGGAGCGTTCCAGGGCCGGGAAGAGGAAGGGCAGGGCCTGCTGGTAATTCCAGACGTGGGTGCAACTCCCCTCGCAGCAGCCCTCCTCCGGGTGCAGCCCCTCCCAGCCATAGAAAGTGCCGTCCTCCAGGCGCAGGGCCGTGGGGGATTTGAGGATGGAAATGTTGGCCGAGACCGCATCCAGCGCGGCCGCGGGAATCGTCGAAGCAAAGAGCGCGTCGTGGAAGCGAGCGGTCTCGGCGTGGAGTCGATCCCACTGGGCCAGGGCATAGCGGGCGCTGTCGGTGGAGTCGGCAAACCAGGTGGCGTAGTAGTTGCGCCAGGTGGCCTTGGCCGGGTCTGGCTTCCAATAGTTGGCGCAGGTGGGGAAACTCCAACTGATAACAAAGCGTACGCGTCGGGTTTCGCCGGGCGCGACGGGGACGTGGACAGCCAGCACGCCTGTATCCTGTTCGCTGAAACGCACACCCCGCGCCACAGCGTCCTCGTCGTAGACCCGGTTTTTCAATGGCCCCGGCGTGCGCAGGTCGTTCCAGTAGACTTCCAGATTGTCAAACCAGGTGCCCCGATACCAGTACTGTTGCCAGCTTACGTCGATGTCGTCGGCCAGCCCAGCGTCGGTCGCCAGGGAGAGGTCGCCGTAGCCCACTTCGCCCGGTTGCAGACCTGCCGTGCCCAGACGCAGGGTGTGACCCCAGCCGCTCTCTTCGATGCTGTTCAGCCGCCGGGCGGGCAGGGGATTGGTCAATGCGCCCGCCAGCACATACGTCAGTTCGGCGTCGCTGGTGTTGGTCAGACTGAACTCGAAGAAGGCGGCGGGGATGCCCGAATCGTCGGCGTTGGTGGGGATGAACGGGTTGAAGGCATTGAGTTGCACCTGTCCCGGAAAGCTGTCGTCGTTGTAGCTGAGTTGAGCCAGAGGGAACTCGCCCCGGAAGTCTACGGTCTGGAAGTGGGGCAGGCCGGTCAGATATTCCCGGCGGGGTCCCCAGCCGAAAGTGTTGAATTTGTTGCCGCGCAGTTCCCCCTGATAGGGAGTGGCCAGATCGCCGTGGAGGATACGGGCGTCGATTGTCTGCCCGTCCCGCTCGGCGCGGATGGCGAAGTGGGAGAAGCCGTTGACACTGCCTTTGTTGGGCCGGTTGAAGATTTCCCAGTCGATGAGCCGTCCGTTGCCGGCCAGACCGATGCAGCCTGTGCCGATTCCACCCAGTGGGAAGCTGATCTGGCTGGTTTTTTCGTTGCGGTAAATGAAGTTTTCCATGTGGGTTGCCTGCTGTTTGGGGTGGGGAATGGTTCCGAACTCTCTACATTATAATCTACTTTTTGGGGTACACAAGTGGCGAAAGGAAATGTACATTTTAGATTGGGGCCATAATTGACAATTGGCTGATTTCGTGCCAAAATTCAATGTGAAAATTGGCACGAGTAATCCCCACGGAGATGCTTTTATGTCCCTCGATGTTGTGTCCTCTGTACAGTCGCCTCCAGTGAAAAAGAAACGGTGGGGTGCTGATAAGATATACAGCAATCTCTCCTATCTTCTCATGGTTTTGCCCGGTGTTGTGTGGCTCTTTCTTTTTTCATATCTGCCTATGCCTGGCATCATTATGGCGTTCAAGACTTACAAGCTGTCAAGACCCCCCGCAGACTATTTCATTCAAAACAGGTTCGTCTATAGTCTCATCACCAGCCCTTGGGTGGGACTGGACAATTTTGAATATCTGACCCTCCCCACCAATATTGACAGCACGCTGACGTATGTCCGCAATACGATTTTCTACAATCTGCTTTTTATGATTGTGGGCCTTGTGCTTTCGGTTATGCTGGCGGTGATGATTTTTGAGTTGACGAATCATCTTCTCGCCAAAATCTACCACTCGATTTTCTTCCTCCCCTTTTTCATTTCGTGGATTGTGGTGGCCTATGTGGTCTACGCATTGGGCAGTTCTGCTGGAATTATCAACAGTGTAGCTGACTCTCTGGGGCTGGGATCGATAGAGCTATACAAAGAGAAAATATATTGGCCATTCATCTTTGTGATAGCCAATATCTGGAAGTATACAGGCAATGGCTCCATCCTCTACCTTGCCACGATTACCGGCATCGGACGTGAGTTGTACGAGGCCGCGGCTGTGGACGGCGCGGGGAAATGGAAGCAGTTCACCAACATTACGCTGCCCCACCTGATGCCGGTCATCGTCCTGCTACAGATTCTGGCGGTTGGCCGCATCCTCGGTTCAGACTTCGATATGTTCTACACCCTCCCCAACGGTGCCGCCCTTGTCAAGGACGCCACCTACACTTTGGATGTCTTTGTCTATAGTATGTTGCGGAGTGCTACGCCCCTCGGCTATCCCGCGGCGGCTGCCTTCCTGCAATCTGCTTTTGGCTTCGTTCTTATTCTGGTCACCAACGCTATCGTGCGTAAAATCAGACCAGAAATGGCATTGTTTTAGAGAGTTTCTCCAAAAGGATTGGATTGATCGATATGACTGTCAAGACCGAAGCGCCATCAGTAGGCAATATTTTTGCGAAGAAGAAGTCGCGGGTAGGCCGAGATGTGCTTGCGATTACCCCGGCGACTAATTTGGCGCTGAATCTACTGTTGGCTTTCTCCTGTATTCTGACGCTGATTCCTGTCTATGTGATTGTCATCTCCTCGATCACATCGGAAGCCTCGCTGGCCGCCAACGGATACCGCCTGTGGCCGGAAGAATTTTCTGGAATGGCCTATCGATTCCTCTTCAGCCAGGGGTCGATTGTGATGACCGCCTATAAAAACACAGTGATATCCACCCTGGCTGGTACGGTTCTGTCTGTGGTGATGGTGGGTTTGTATGCCTATCCCCTGTCCAGAGATAATTTCAAGTTTGGTACTTTTTTTACATTCTTCGCCTTTTTTACAATGCTCTTTAACGGCGGGCTTGTTTCCTATTATATGGTGACACGCCAGGTCCTGCTCCTGCAGAACACCCTGTGGGCCTTGTTCCTCCCCTCCGCATTCAGCCCCTTCTGGGTGATCGTCATGCGCACCTTCTACAAGATGAATGTGCCCTCGGAGATCATCGAAGCCGCCCGCATTGATGGGGCTGGCGAATGGCGTACATTTCTCCAGATCGTCGTGCCCTTATCTGTGCCTGGTTTGGCAACGGTCGCTCTCTTCAGCGCGATTGGCATCTGGAACAACTTCTTCAACTGCCTGATTCTGGTGGACGATGCCCAGTACTACAGTCTTCAGTTCACCATCTATACAACTCTGAATAATATCCGTTTCCTGTTGGAAAATGCCGACAAGATGCAGGGATTGGTCAATGTATCGGAGCTTCCCTCCCAAACTTTCCGCATGGCTATGGCCGTGGTGACGGTGGGTCCGATTATTTTGGCCTATCCTTTCTTCCAACGATTCTTTATCAAAGGCCTGACGATTGGCGCTATCAAGGGGTAATACATCCTTGTTACAGCCGGTTGATGACAGAACAACTCTGGACCCCTGCTAAGACGGTTTCGCTGTCGCAACCGCTACTGAGTTTAGACTTGCATGGATGTCCCATGTAAGAGACCTATCTTCCCCTTAATTGAAGGAGTGGAAAATGCAAAGAAAGTTTATCTCGTTTTTCTTGCTTGTGAGCCTGTTGGTCGGCATCCTGTCCGGTTGCGCGGCGCCGGCTGCAGCACCTGCCGGGCAGCCTGCCGCGGAACAATCGGCGGGAACCTCGGCCAGTGGCGAAGTTGTCACCCTCGATTTCTACTGGATCGGCAATGGCGACACGGATCAGCGCTCTCTGGTAGAAGCTGCTATCAACGAGTACATTGAGCCGATGATTGGCGCGAATATCTCCTTCCACATCGTCGGCTGGGGTGATTGGCCAACCAAAGCGATCACCGCCCTGCAGGCCGGCGAGAACATCGATCTCTTCTTCACCGCTGATTGGCGGGAGTATATGTTGCTGGCAACCCAGGGCCTGTTCCGCCCCTTGAACGACTTTGAAGGTGAGTATGGCAACCTGCTGGAAGAGTATGGCCAGGATATTCTGACCGGCCTGAACCCGGCCTTCATCACCGGCACCCAGATCGACGGTATTAACTACGCGGTACCTACCAACAAAGAGTTGACCGTTCCCGAAGGCTTCGTCTACAACGTGGCCGTGGCCGAGGAGATCGGTTTTACCGAAGCAGACGCAGCCGCCATCACGAGCCTGCGCGATCTGGAACCCTGGCTGGAAAAGGCCAAAGCAGCCCGTCCGGATGAGTACCCGTACCTGACCGACGGCAGTGGTGGTTTCCAGCCCTTTGTGCCCGGCTTTGCCAGCGGTGTCGATTCTTCGCTGATCAGCATGAAATTTGCGCCTGATGCAGACGGCAATTTCGATGAAACCATCTACAGCGTCATGGAAACTGACTGGGCCAAAGAGTACACCCAGACTGTGTACGAATGGAACCAGAATGGTTGGATCCATCCCGATTCTGGGCTGACCACCTTCAACACCGACGAAGTCCGCAACTCGGGCAAATTCTTCATCCAATCTCAGCCGCTCAAGGGCAACAACATCAAGGCCCAGGAGTTGGTGAACGCTTCGGGCAACACTGACTTGCGCCTGGCCGAAATCTACTCCCAGCCCAAGGTCAACATCACCACCCACTCCGGTGGCTCTATGTTTGCCATTCCTATGCTGTCCGAGCATCCTGTCCAGGCGATGAAGTATCTCAACCTGATGCACAGTGATCCCAAACTCATCAATATGATGCTCTTTGGCGTCGAAGGCACCCATTGGGCCTATGAGGCTGATGGCCGTGTGGACCTGATGAACAGCGCCTGGTATGGCGCGCACGCGGGCGCGTGGACAGTGGGCAACACCCTGCTCCAGGCCGTGACGAACAAGGAAGACCCCAACAAAAACCAGATGTTGATCGACTACGCCAACGGATCAGTCGATCATCCTTCTTTGGGCTTCCGTTTCCGCACGGACCCCGTGGCCGGTGAACTGACCGCGCTCACTGCCGTCGCCGATGGTGTCAGCCGAGCGCTGCGCACCGGCTATGTGGACCCGTCGGTTGAGCTGCCCAAGTTCATCGACGCCCTGAAGGGTGCCGGTCTCGATACCGTAAAGGATGAAATTCAGAAACAGTACGACGCCTGGAAAGCGGCCAAGGGCGAATAACCCCGGCTAACAATCCAGCCAAGATTTGAAAGAGAGGGCTGTCTCCCCGCGAGACAGCCCTCTCTTTATTACCCTCTCCCCAATTTTCGGAACATCCCCACCACTTCCTTCGTCCTGGAAACAGTGCAACCGCAACTGTTCCCGGAGGAACGAAAATGAACCTTCAACTGTCTACCCCGTCGCGCTTCGTCGCAACGATCCTGCTTACACTGCTTATCCTGCTCTCTGCCGCTTTGCCCACTGCGGCCCAGGGCATTATCATCGATCCACCGCCCAATCCACCCTTGCCAATCCGACCCGCGCCCGTCGTCAACCCCGTGACTGTGGAGAGCCACCGGGTTGACGCCACCATCGACGGCCCGGTGGCAAGCGTGCGCGTGACCCAAGTCTTCCACAACGGATCGGACCGGGTGCAGGAGGGCACATTCCTCTTTCCTCTGCCCGACGACGCGGCCATCAGCGATTTTCAGATGACTGTGGATGGCCAGGTGCTGGAGGGCAAACTCCTCAAAAAGGAGGAGGCCCGGCGCATCTACGAGGAAATTGTGCGCCAGCAGCGAGACCCGGCCCTGCTCGAATATGTGGGGCGTGACCTCTTCCAGGCCAGCGTCTTCCCCATCCCCGCCCAGAGCAGCCGCACAGTTGAACTGACCTATCGGGAAATCGTCTGGCTGGAGAATGGACTGCACCGCTTTACCGTTCCCCTGGGCAGCCGCCGGAACAGCCAGCCAGCCAAGACCGTCGCTGTGAATGTTGAACTGGCCGAACAGACCGGGCTGCGCACGATCTACAGCCCCAGCCATCAGGTCGCCATCGAGCGCACAGGCAACGACGCTGCACAAATCGGCTTTGAGTCCAGCGACAGCGACCCGGCCCAGCAGCGGGATTTCACCCTCTACTGGGGCAGCAATGAGGCCGCGGTCGGTGTCAATCTGCTCTCCTACAAACCAGCGGGCGATGATGGCTTCTTTCTGCTCCTGGCCGCGCCTGCCCTGGATGTGGCCGCGGATGCGGTGATCGAGCGGGATATTGTGCTGGTGCTGGATGTTTCCGGCTCGATGGAAGGGGAAAAACTGGTCCAGGCCCAGAAGGCGGCTGATTTTGTTGTGGAGCATCTGAACGACGGCGACCGCTTCGCCCTCATCAGTTTCAGCACAGGTGTGGACCGCTGGAAGGGCGATCTGCAAAGTGTGGATGGAGAGAGCCGGGCTTCTGCCGCGGCCTGGATCGAGCGGCTGCGCGCCACAGGCTCCACCGACATCAACCGGGCGCTGTTAGAAGGGTTGGCTATGCTGGACAATCCCGATGACCGCTCCCGCCCGGCCTACGTTCTCTTTCTCACCGATGGCTTGCCCACCCAGGGCGAGGAGGACCCGGCCCAGATTGTCGCCAACGCGCAGCGAAGTGCGCCCGCTGGACGTTCCCTGCGTCTCTTCACCTTTGGCGTGGGCTACGATGTAAACACCGATCTGTTGGACGAAGTGAGTTCATCCCTGGGCGGTCGCAGCAGTTATGTGAGTCCAACCGAACAGATCGACGAGGCTGTCAGCAGCTTCTACGCCGGTGTGAGCACGCCTGTGCTAGCCAATCTGTCGGTGACAATCACAGACGCCGAAGGCAAAAATATTGATATCAGCGACAGCTATCCCTATCCTCTGCCCGACCTCTTCGCCGGGGGGCAACTGGTCTGGGTGGGGCGCTACCCAGCCGGGGGGAATGTCACTGTGGCCCTGAGCGGCGATGTCAACGGCGCGGACCGGCGCTTCAACTACCCGGAACTCTCGCTGGTGGAGAGCGGCGGCGAATCGGTTGTGGCCCGGCTGTGGGCCACCCGCAAGATTGGCGCACTCCTCACAGCCATCCGCCGCAATGGGGCCAACCCGGAAACTATCGACGCTATCGTTGCACTGAGCCTGGAATACGGCATTGTCACCCCCTACACCAGCTATCTGGTCGAGGAGCCTGCACTGGCTATCTCTGCGGAGCGGCCGGCCAGTCAACCGATGGGTGGCGCGGACAATTTCATCGCACCCGCACCTGCACGGCCAGCACTTTCCTTTAACAGTCGAGCAAGCGAGGCACAGATCGCCGAGAGCGCGGCCGCCGCGCCTTCGGGTGAAGCTGCGGTGCAGGCCAGCAAAGTGCGCTCCGGGTTGAGCGAGGCAGAAACTGCGCCCCAGAATGACCGGGTGCGCTATGCCGCGGGCAAGAGCTTTGCCCAAAAGGGCGAAGTGCAGGCAGCGGATGGCTCGCTCCATCTGCTCTGGGTAGACACAGCCCTGACTGCCGAGATGACACCCCGCCCGATCTCTTTTGGCAGCGCTGAATACTTCGCGCTGGCCGCAGATGACCGGGTGGCCCAGTGGCTCGCTGTCTCCCCCGCGCTGGTAGTCGTGATCGACGGGGAAGCCGTGCAGATTGTGCTGGACAATCCCAGCGAACCGGCTCCCGATGCAACCGCTGCGCCGACAGCTACACCTGTCGAAACCGCCACGCCCTCCTTCTGGCAGCGGCTGTGGGATGCGCTTCGGGGCCGGGAGTAATGTAACGAGACGAATTTGTATAGATTGGTTTTCTGTACTGCGCTCGGCAGGTTTTCTTCCCTGCCGGGCGTTTTTCGCGTCTGTTGTCCGCTAGAGCTTTGTGATACAATGGCTTCAAAATCCACAGCCCTGCATTGATACAGGATTCACTATAGGAAAGTTTCCATGTCGTTAGCACTCGTAGAATCCAGCGAATCTATTCCCGTCGACAGATATGACCGTTATATTGTACTCACTCCATCTGTGCGTGCTGGCAGACCTCGAATTACTGGGCGGCGTATCACTGTTGCAGATGTTGCCCTCTGGCATATCCAACAGGGCATTTCTGTCGATGAGATTGTGGCAGAATACGATCTGACCCATGCGCAGGTATATGCAGCGCTGACCTACTATTTTGATCACAAAAGTGAGGTCGATAAGCAGTCGGCGGAAGATTCCATTCAGGCCGAATCCTTGAGAACGCAGTTTCCTTCCAAATTACAGGCAAAGCTATCGGACCGTGGCTGAATCGATCCGTATTCATTTGGACGAGAATGTCAATCCGGCTGTCGCACGTGGACTGCGCCGACGGGGAATTGACGTGACAACTTCACAAGAAACCGGTCTTCTTGGCCAACCCGATGCAGAACAACTGAACTTTGCGCGGCGGGAAAATCGGATTATTTACACTGAGGATGCCGACTTTCTCATTTACGCAGCACAGACAAATCAGCATAGCGGAATCGCATTTTCGCAAAAGGGTTCGCGCACAATTGGAGAAGTAATTGCTTCTCTGGAACTGATTGCAGGCGTAATGACAGCGGAAGAAATGCAAGGCCACGTCGAGTATCTGTAGTAGTTTAGGGCGATAAGCAAGGAGGCAGCCAAATGATAGCCATTGCACTGACCGGAGGTGGCAACCGAGGCCCACTGCAAGTGGGCGCGTTGCAGGCGCTCTTTGCCCACGGCATCTGGCCCGACTTTGTGGTGGGCACGTCCGCGGGCGCGCTCAACGCCATCTATCTGGCCGCGGATGGCACACCCGCGGCCACGGATCGGCTGGCCGCGGTCTGGCGAGATGTCAAGTTTGGCACTGCCTTCTCCGGCAACTATTTGCAGGCCCTTTGGCGTTTTTTGCGGGGCAACGATAGCTTCTACGCCTCCGACAATATGCGGCGGATTATTGCCAGCCATCTGGACCCATTGGCTCGCACCTACGCCGACCTGAAACTGCCCTGCTACATAACCACTTCTGACCTGCACTCCAACCGACTCTGGCTCTTCCCGGATGATAACGACAAATCCGCGCCACTGGTGGATACGGTGCTGGCCAGCGCTACCCTGCCCGCGCTGCACCCACCAGTCGCCTATGGGGGAACCCAATTGATAGACGGCGGAGTGGTGGACAATGTGCCCGCGGGCATTGCGATGGACAAGGGCGCAACGGTCATCTATCTGATCAATGTGGGCTATGGCGGCGAAACCCAGGGGCCTGTCAGTGGCATTACCGGCATTCTGAGCCGGACGATCACTACTTTTCTGGCCCAATCCCTCTTTCAGGATTTGGAACGGGCTAGCGCCAATTCGGATGTCCAACTGCATCACATCCACATCACCGAAATGGGCGACACCCCCTTTACCGATTTCAGCCGGGTGGACGCGATGATTGAAGCCGGTCGCAATGCAGCCGAACGCTATCTGCGTGACCCCCAGCCCCGGCAGCCCGTCACCGGCCCGACGGATCGCTCCCTGCTTACGCCGAAGAGTGTCGCCCCATCTCAGCCCCACGTCCGGGGCGCTCAGCTTTTCACCCCCACTTACCGGCAAACTCCATGACCCGTCAATCTGCAACTTCCGTCGCGCCTGCCCGCGCGGCCCGACCCGAATGGCTGGTCGCTCTGGTAGCGGCTGTCGTCGGTCTCTCCATCCAGGGCGATTCACTGATGTACGGTATTCTGCCTCTGGCCGCCGAAGGGCTGGGGATCCCATTGGGTCTGGTCGGCCTCTTGCTCAGCGCCAATCGGCTGGTACGTCTGGTTTCCAACACCTGGGCCAGCACTCTTTTTGAACGGTTTGGACCCCGTCGCCCTTTCATTGCCGCGGCTATCCTCGGCTTTTTGACGGCGTTGATCTATGGCGCTGGCTGGGGTGTGATCGTCTTTGTGCTGGCACGTATGGCCTGGGGAATCGCCTGGTCTGGTCTGCGTCAGGGAGGCTATCAGGCCGTGTGGGCCGGCGGGCCAAGGGTGGCCGGGCGCTTGATGGGGCTGCTGTGGGGAATTATCCGTCTGGGCAGCGCGATCAGCGTCGTCATTGGCGGTTGGATTTTCGATCAGTACGGCTACCGCCCGGCAGTGCTGGCCATTGCCGGGATCACCGCCCTGGCGATCCCCCTGGCCTGGGCTGTCCGCTGGCCGGAAACCGCTACCCATCGGCCCCAGCCGTCCAGCGCGAAAACTACAGTAAAAGCCCCGCAGAAAGCCCGTTCGCTGGAAGGCTGGCGCGTCGCCCTGGCGGACCCGGCCCAACGCTGGATGCTCTTTATCGGGCTGCAAAAACTGCTCTTCGATTCAATTCTCGTCTCAACTGCCGCGCTGTTCCTGCAACAACAGTTGGGATCAGAGACGCCCCTGGCCGCCTTTGGCATTGGGATCGGCACAGCCGCAGGGCTTGTGCTGGCCCTGCGCTGGCTCTCTGACTTGGTGGTGGGTCCCCTGTTGGGCGCGCTCTCGGATCGGGTGGGCCAGTTGCCCCTGGCTGCGGCGCTGGTGCTGGGGGTTCTGCTGGCGGTGATCGGCGCGGTGATGCTGAGTGGAGTGGCTTCTCTGCTCTGTGTTGCGCTGATTCTCGTCACCAGCACAGGCGTCAATGTAACGCTGGATGCCGCGGCCAACCGGCTTTCGGTGACCACACCCCGGCCCCATCTCTTCATCGGCGCTTATACAACCGTCTCGGATGCTGGCTCCGCGGTGGGGCCGTTGCTGGCCTATAGCCTGGGCGCGGCCACGGGCTTTGGCGCGCTCTATCTGATCGCGGCTCTGATTCAGGCCGTGGCAGTGACTCTTTTTTGGCTGCGCAGCCGGCAGCGTTAAATCTTCACTGGATAGTCCACTCTTCGCAAAGCGAGCGCTTTTATGACTCAAAATCTTTACTGGGGCGACCTCCACTCCCACTGTTCCATCAGCTATGGCTACGGCAGCCTGGAGCGGGCCTTCGCGCTGAGCAGCCAGCAGTTGGATTTTGTCTCTGTGGTTGGCCACGCCACCTGGCACGATATGCCCACAGATCGGGGCCAGTATGCCTATATCATCGACTATCACACGGAAGGCTTTCAGCGGCTGGCCAAGGCCTGGCCCGATGTGCAGCGCCTGACTGCTGCGGCCAACGATCCGGGCCGTTTCATCACACTCCTCTCCTACGAATGGCACTCAAACGCCTACGGCGACCACAACATCTACTATCTGGGCGACGACGGGCTGATTGTGGAGCGGGACGATCTGGACCAGTTGCAGGCCGCGCTGGCCGGGCAGGAGACGCTGATTCTGCCCCATCACATCGGCTATGGCAAAGGTTTCCGGGGCATCAATTGGGAGACCTTCGACGAGAGCCGTTCGCCGGTCGTCGAGATTATCTCTGGCCACGGCGGCTCGGAGCGGGACGGTGGCCCCTATCCCATCTATCACACAATGGGTCCCCGCAGCCATTGGGGGACGGTCCATTACGGGCTGGAAGCGGGCAAGCGTTTTGGCTTTGTGGGAGGTACAGACCATCACGGCGGCTATCCCGGCCACTACGGCGAAGGGCGCACGGCACTCTACGCACCGGAGTTGACCCGACGCGCGCTCTTCGATGCCATCCGCGCCCGCCGCTGCTATGCGGTGACGGGCGACAAAATCGCCGTGGATTTTCAGGTCAATGGCCAGCCGATGGGGTCGGAGATTATGGGTGAGGGCGAACGGCAGATTCGTGTAGCCATCCGGGGCTGCGACGCGCTGGATCGAATCGAGATTGTGAAGAACGGGCGTCCCTGGCAGCGGCTCTTTGGCCCGCCGCCCCTGCGACCTGCCGAGCTGCCCCGGACTGTCACCGCCAAAATTCGTCTGGAATGGGGCTGGGCTGAGCAGGAAGGGTCCACCCGCTGGGAGTGCGAAGCGAAGCTGAGCGATGGACGGTTGTTGTCTGTGGAGCCGTGCTTCAGCGGCGATCCTGCACTCTCGCCCCAGGACGAGTGGAAGGGGCTGGAGGGGGATTCTTCTCCCCACGCCATCACTCGCCAGGACGAGCGCTGCGTGGAATGGTTTAGCCACAGCCGCAAGAATCCCCACCCCTATCTGCGCGGCACAAACAGCCTGATTCTGGAGGTGGAAGCGCCCCAATCTGCTCGACTGGAACTGACGGTCAACGGCCAGGATTTTTCGCATAGTGTCGAAGAGTTGCTCGTCGGATCAGTCAGCCACTATCTGCGCGGCTGGCTGTCGGAGGCCATACTCGTCCATCGGGCCGTGCCTGTGCAGCAATACGCGCTGGAACTGGACTTTACCGATTCGATGCCAGAGCGGGAGACCGATTACTATTACGTGCGGGTGGCCCAGGAGAACAATCAGTGGGCCTGGGGGAGTCCTGTATGGGTGGATTCATAAGGAGTGAATTATGCAACTTCAAAATCGAGTAGCCATCATCACCGGCGGGGCCAGCGGCTTTGGCGCGGGGATCGCCCGTCGCTTCGCCGCTGAGGGGGCGCAGGTGATTGTGGCCGATATCAACGAACTCGGCGCGGAGGCGGAAGCGGCAGCTATCCGGGCCGCGGGTGGTATAGCCCACGCGGTGCAGGTGGATGTGAGCAACAACGACTCAATGGCCGCGCTGGTCGAGCAGACCCTCGGCATTGCTGGCCGCATCGACATCTGCGTCAACAACGCGGGCACAACCCACAAGAACGGGCCACTGCTCAGTGTGGATGAGGCCACTTTCGACCGGGTATATGCGGTCAATGTCAAGAGCATCTATCTGAGTGTGATGCACGTCGTCCCGGTCTTTCGTCAGCAGGGGAGTGGTGTCTTTCTCAATATCGCCTCCACTGCGGGCCTTCGTCCCCGGCCCGGTCTCGTCTGGTATGCTGGGACCAAAGGGGCAGTCATCACACTGACCAAAGCCCTGGCCGTGGACCTGGCTGGAGAAAAGATTCGGGTCAACGCCATCAATCCGGTGGCCGGGGACACGCCCCTTCTGGCCCAGTTCCTGCCTGGCGAGGACACGCCGGAAATTCGCCAGAAGTTCATCGACACGATTCCGCTGGGCCGCCTCAGCCAACCGGAGGACATCGCCAAAGCCGCGCTCTTTCTCTGTTCAGACGAGGCCGAGTTTGTCACCGGTGTCTGTATGGAAGTGGACGGCGGTCGCTGTATTTGAGTTTGAACCACAAAGAGACACAACCACAAAGGAAGGGACGATATGTCTAAAGCTGTGCTGGTAATGATCGACGGTCTGCGTCCAGATGCGATTGCCGCGGCTGGCTGCAAGACCCTGCCCGAACTGCAACGCCGGGGCGCGTCTACGCTAACGGCCCGTTCGGTCATGCCCTCCGTAACCCTGCCCTGTCACATGTCCATCTTCCACAGCGTGCCGCCCACCCGCCACGGCGTTGTGACCAACGACTGGATGCCGATGGCCCGCCCCATTCCCGGTCTGATCGAGCAGGCCAAATACGAAGGGCTGCATACGGCCTTTTTCTACAATTGGGAGCAGTTGCGCAATCTGAGTCTGCCGGGAAGTCTGAACTATTCCTACTTTCGCAAGACCGTCCGGCTTTTCCCCCACGGCGACGATACGACTGTCGATGTCGCGCTGGACTACATTCCCGCCGAGCTGCCCGACTTCGCCTTTGTCTATCTGGGCACGACCGACGAGATGGGCCACGTGACCGGTTGGATGGCGGATGGTTATCTGGAGCAGGTGGCCTATGTGGATGGGCAATTGGGGCGGCTGTTGGCGGGGCTGCCGGAGGAGTATTCGGTGCTGGTCCAGGCGGATCACGGCGGCCACGACCGCAGCCACGGCACGGAGATGGACGAGGATATGACAATCCCGTGGATGATTGCGGGGCCGGGGATTCGTCAGGGCTATACGATCCAAAGCCCGGTCTCTCTGTTGGAGACTGCGCCCACACTGGCGCGCATTTTGGGTGTTCCCGTCCACGAGGATTGGGAAGGGCGTTGTGTGGACGAGGTGTTTGTATAGGCCCAGGAAGTAATCAGTGAGCAGTGTTCAGTCGGTGTGCCGGAGTACTGCCCTGAAAAGAACTTGTATACACGGATAGAAGGAAACACGGATAAGTTGGAAATCCGTGTTTCCTTCTATCCGTGTATACAAAATTTACATCCTCCGTGGCGAGTCGGTGCATAGAGAACTGGTTACTGTTCACCGTTCACTGATTACGGCTAACCCCCTAAAATCTGCCCTCGCAAATCCTCAATCTGCCCGGCCAGTTTCGGCTCCCGCTCTGGTCCCAGGCGGCGTAGCCGGTGCTTGCGAAAGGCGATCTCCACGGACTTATTCAGGCGTTGGGCCTGGGCTCGATTCTTGCGCGCGTCCAGCAGGGGTGAACGCCGCCAGCCGCCCACCAGCGAATCGTACTCCGCCTGGGAGAGCAGCACCCCCACTTCCTCGTCCAGTTCGTCCCGCAGCCATAGACGCTCCTGCCGCCAGGTGAGCAGTACAACGACGCCAATCAGGGCAATCCCTGCCACAGCCAGGCCAATGCTAAGCACAATCCCAAAGCTGTTGACGCTGGACAGACTGGCGCCCAGATTGTGGAGGGCGTGGGCGCCGACAGCCGCCACGAATCCGGCTATGGCCCAGCGTTGGGCTGTTCGGTTGTCTTTGGCCTGGCGGGCCATCCCCAGGCCAATCCCAAAGAGACCCGTATAGAGCGCGTGGTTCAGCCCAAAGATGACGGCCCGCAGAAAGATGAGTACCGTCAAATCGACAAATCCCCCTTCGCTGAACGCGCCGATAAAGTAGAGGAAGTTCTCGGTCATAGCAAAGCCGAAGCCGATCAGCGCGCCGTAGGTCAGCCCGTCCAACACCCCATCGAATTCATTGCGCATGAATTTGTAGATGGCGAAGAGGGCCAGCCCTTTGGCGAACTCCTCGACGAAAGGGGCCACCAGGGCTGACTCCACAATGGCCGCGGTCAAACTGCCCGGATCGCCCACAAAGGGGATACCGATGACGATTTCGCCGAAGAGGCTGGTCACCACCGCCGGGATCGCCCCCCACAAAAAGGCCACAATCCCTATCCAGACCGGCTCCCGTTCGTAGCGGTCGGCCAGATAGAAGGCCAGCGCGTAGAAAAAAGTGGGGATGACAGCCGCGGCCAGGCTGACGAGGAAGCCGATGAGGGTGGTGAGCATTGGTGAATGTCCTGATGAAATTCTGCCCTGCGAAAAGTGAAACGTGAAGCGTGAGATCGCCCGATGATTTCACGTTTTACGCTTCACTTTTTGGAGCGCAAATGGTTGGCGAATATCCGTCTACTTAGGGTCGCAGCAGCACTTTCGACACATCCCCCGGCGCGTCGATCAGCCGGTCAAACCAATCGCCCCCTTCGCCCAGAGGAGCTTCCACAATCCACGGGTCCAGCCCCATTTCACCCCGTTCCAGAAGGCCGATGGCCTCGGCAAAGTTGGCCGGGGTATAGGCGAAGCTGCCCTTCACCACAATCTCCCGGCGGATGATGTCGGCCGCGGGCACTTCGCTCACTTCCTCGTGCAGGCCGCTGAAGATGACTGTACCTGTGGGCTGGGTGGCGGAGATGCACTGGCGTCGGGTGACAGCCGCGCCCACCGCATCGACAGCCACAGCTACCCCGCCGTTGGTCGCTTCTTTGATCGTCTGCACCACATCCACCGAACGGGGGGCCAGGGCTGTGCCGCCCAGCGCAGCGCCCATCGCCAGCCGTTCGCTGTCCAGATCGGCAATGAAGACCTCTGCCGCGCCTTTCAGTTTCAGTGCCTGCAACGCCAGCAGCCCGATCGGGCCTGCGCCGATAATCAGACAGCTCTGCCCGGCCACATCCCCGGCCAGTTCGCCGATGCGCACGCCACAGGCCGTCGGTTCGGTCAGACTGCCCGTGCGCAGGGACATACCCGCGGGCAGTCGGGTGACTGTTTGGGCGGGCACAGCTATAAACTCAGCGTACGCGCCGGGCCGGTGTGCGCCGATGAGGCGACGGTTGGGGCAGAGTTGATTCAGCCCCCGCTGGTCCCAAATGCTGTTGTCGGTGCAGAAGAGGGGGTTGACCGTCACCTCCGCGCCCATCGCCAGGGCTGGATTGGCGGTGGTGGCCTGCTCGCCCATTTCCACAATCTCGCCGGAAAATTCGTGGCCCATCACCAGCGGCGGCACGCGCAGGGAGTTGTGGCCCAGATAGCCGCTCAACTCGGAGCCACAGATGCCGCCGTAGGCCACGCGGATCAACACTTCGTCGGGCTGGAGTGTGGGCATGGGTGTCTCGCGCAGAACCATCGAGCGGGGCGCTTCCCAGACCAGAGATTTCATTATGGATTTCCTTTCGGAGAGAGTGTAGACGCTGATAGTGCTGATTGGGCGGATGGACGCGAAATGTATGAGTCCAGCCCAATAACAGGTGGCTTTATTGTAGACGGGGTTGGGGTTTTGGGCAATATGAGGTGGCCGATTCAGGGAATGGGCCGGCACTTTGTGTTACAGCGGAGATCGCTCTCTCCCTGTCGATTGACGAATGACCAACTCCGCCTCGATCTGCACGCGACGGATCGGGAGACCTGGTTTTTGGATGCGTTCCAGGACCAGACTGGCGGCCTGGCGGCCCAATTCGTGGCCGTTGGAGCGGACCGATGTGAGGGGCGGGTTGAGATAGGCGGCCATTTCCGTGTCGTCAAAGCTGGCGATAGAGATGTCTTCGGGTACACGCAGCCCGTTTTCCCCGACCGCTCGCAATGCGCCAATCGCCAGCCAGTCGTTGATGACCAGCAGCGCAGTGGGCCGGGGGGCGCGTGCCAGCAGACGCTGGGCCGCGTTGTAGCCATCTTCGATGCGAGGCCCGGAATAGTCGATCAGGTCCGGGTCTATCGCAAGGCCCGCGCCGGTCAGGCTTTCCTGATAGACGGCCATGCGGTTGGTCGCCAGTTCTTTGCTGCCCACCCCAAAAATAAAGCCGATGCGGGTATGGCCAAGCCCCAGCAGATGAGCCATTATTTGGGCGGTGGCCGTGCGATAGGTGGCAACTACCGCGTCCACATTGAAAGATGTGTTGCTCAGAGTGACAACCGGATAGCCGTTGGCAGCCAGTCGGGTCAGGGCGGTTTTGGATTTTTCCAAAAAGGAGAGGGTGAGAATCAGCGCGTCCATCCGCCGACTCGACAGGGCCGCCAATGTCTGGGCCTCACGCTCCGGGTCCAAGGACGTGCTGGTGAGCAGCAGGTCGTAGCCCTGCTCGCGCACAGTCTCCTCCACCCCCTGTACAATGCTCCAATAATGGGGGTTGTGCAGGTCGGGGATAAGCAGGCCAACGGTGTTGGAGTCGCCGGAACGCAGAGATTGGGCGCGGGCATCCGGCGCATAGTTTAGCTGGGAAACAGCCTTCAACACCCGCTCCCGGGTTTCGGCGGAGATGGGCACGTCCGAACTGCCGCTGACCACATAGGAGACTGTGGCCCGGGAAACACCAGCCAATCTGGCGACATCGCTTTGGGTGGGACGTTTCATGGACGAGGTTTTCTTGGAAGTTTGATCTCTGGTAAAAGCCGAACGTCTGATTATGACACGAGTAAATGAATGGTAGCAGATATTTGCCGGTTGTCAAGAGATTTTCGTTTTTTTTTGAGGGGTTGCCCAGAATATGCTGGCCATATAGCATCAGTCGTTTACGATTTCATAGGAGGAAAGTGCCCCGGATGCCGATAACTCGAACACTGCCATACCGGAGGAGACTGTTCCCGCCCTTTCTTATAAAAGGTGGCTACTATTGGTGGTAGGGCATATTCCATTTGGCGCTTGACAGGTGTCGGGATTATGATACAATCCATTGACTCGTGTCAACCCCTACCCCTGTATTGTTCTAAAAATGGACGCTGCTAGCGCTAAAAAAGATGATTGACGCGGATAAAATCTGCGCAGATCAGAGGTTTCTGTTTTGCTCGTGTCTTCCTACATCCGCTATTCGTCGTTATCTGTGATAATCCGGGACGCCGGGCACGTTGCTGGTTCTGTAACCAATGCTCGATGGGTGCGTTCCATTGCGGGCAGATCAATTTCTGTTCGATTACATGACTTGCATATAGTCTGAAGCTGTTTTTTGCCATCAATCGTTCTGTACCATTTCAAAGGAGAGAGCTGTGAACGAGATGTCCAAACCCGAACGTAAGTTGAGCCGTCGTGCCTTTTTGTTTGCTAGTGGTGGCGTAGCCTTCGCTGTGGCCCTGGCGGCCTGTGCCCCGCCCGCGTCAGCCCCGGCTGCCAGTGGTGGCGCAGCCGAACCCGCTGCCGCTGCCCCCGCCCCAGCCACGGAAGCCGAAGAGATCAGCTTCTTGGTCCGCGCTGACATCCGCAATGCCTATGCCGCGGACGCAGCCGCTGCAGCCTGGGCCGAGCAGTTCCCGGATCGCAAGCTGATTCTGGATGAACCAGCCGCAGGTACGGCTGTCAACACCAAAGTCCAGGCCGCCCAAGCCGCGGGGGATCTGATCTGGGATGGCTACGCGGTCATCGCCGTGCCCTGGGATACAGCCGCGTGGATCAAGCAGGGGTTGATCCAGCCTTTGGATGAATTCATTGCTGCCTCGTCGATCCCCGGTGCATCTGATGTGGTGGCGGGGATTATCCCTACGGTGCTCGAATCCACCAAAGCCGAAGGCAAGCAATACGCCATCCCCGGCAATGTGGGCAGCGTGGCTCTGGGCTGGTACAACGAATTCCTGGACGAGGCTGAGGTGGACCGTCCGCTGTTGACCTGGGATGACGTGCGCATCGCCGCGGAGAAGGTCCATGCCCTGCATCCGGAGATCAACGCCTTTGACCGACCCAGCACCCCGTTAACCGACTTGGTGGGGATGATCTGGGGCGCTTCCGATACACCCTACGCCGACACCGGGCTGATCGACTGGTCGGGGGAAGCCTCGCTGGCCTCCATCGAATGGATGCAGGGGATGGTCAAGGACGGACTGATGCCTGCGGTCAGCGCCGGTTTTGGTACTTGGCTGCAAAAAGGCACGGCGATTATGTCCTCCTACGATGTTCACGGCACATTGGCCCAACAGACCTTTGGCGACGGTGCGGCGGATACGGGTATCAATATGCGCCGGGTGGCGGACGAACCCCGATCCGGTGCGCCTTTCTGGCTCAACGGCTGTGTGGTGCTAGACAAAGCCAACAATCCCCAAGGCATGACCGACTTCTTCCTCTGGTGGTTCAGCCCCCAGAACAAAGCCAATGGCAAGCAGATTGCCGATGTGGCCGCCAAGCCCGCCTATCAGTACACCTATGACGAGTTTATTGTGGGTGTGCCCAAGCACGCCTGGCAGTTGGAAGGCATCGATCTGGTGCGCAACTCTGTGCCCTTCCAGGCCAACCTGACCTGGGGCATTGAGACAGGTATTGTCAAGACCTGGCTGGAAAAGGCGTTGGACCCGGCCAACGATCTGGGCGCTGCTGAGGCCATGGACAGCGCACTCAAAGAGATTGACATCGAAGTCAAGGATATGCTCGGATAGTCATCCCCGAATCTCAAATCTCCAGTCACCTGCTCTGGGTGGCTGGAGATTTGCTTTGTCGCTGCCCTGGCAAAATGCAGGCTTACAGCGCTATCAGCGCCCTATTTTTTTCACCAGCCAAAAAGGTGTTCGTTGTGACTACGCAAACCACCTCGACCAGGCCCAAGAATCAACCCAAAAAACAAGCTTCTCTCCTGCGCGACGATCTGCTGGGCTATCTCTTTATTGCGCCAGCGCTTCTCCTCTACCTCACCTTCAATATCTGGCCCCTGATCCGGGGTATTCTGATGGCTTTTACCGACTACCGCTTCATCTACCCAGATACCCGCTGGGCTTTCAATGGACTCAACAATTTTGTCAAACTTTTTGACAGCCCCAAAGTGCGAGATGCGGCGATTGTCTCGGCCAAATATTCGTTGATTGTCGTGCCAGCGGTGTTGATTCTCGCGCTCTTTACGGCAATTTTGATCAGCCGGGTGCGCCGAGGTTCCAGCTTCTACCGATGGACAGTCTATCTGCCGACAATTCTGCCTGTCGCGGTCAGCTTTCTGATGTTCCGCCAAATGTACGCGCCCAACTTTGGGCTGATCAACAGTCTGCTGCGAGGATTTGGCGTGGAGAAGCCGCCCTATTGGTTGGGCGAAGTGACGACGGCTCTGCCCGCGGTGGGCGCGGCCCATCTCTGGATTATCTTTGGCTTCCCCACACTGCTCTTTCTGATCGGCATCTACAATATCGGCTCGGAACTCTATGAGGCCGCTTCGTTGGACGGGGCGAGCCGCTGGCAGCAGTTTGCCTATATCACCCTGCCCCTGCTCAAGCCGACGACAGCGATGGTACTGATTCTGATCGTGCCCGGCGTCTTCGGGGTCACCGACCCGATGCTGATTTTGACCCAGGGCGGCCCCCAGGGATCGACCCAAACGCTTGGCTATTATCTGTATGACATCGCCTTTGTCCAAGGCGATCTGCGTCTGGGCTACGCCTCGTCCATCAGTCTGGTGGTCAGCTTGGTCACTGCTGGGCTGGTGGCGCTGATCTTCCGCTGGTCGCGGGAACGGGAATAAAGGAGAATCAACGCATGAGTACCAATTCGTTCGACAAGGCAGCTTCTAGTCGTGGACAAAGCGGCGTGGCCGTGTGGCTGCGTCGTTATGAGATTCTGCCCCACGCCGCGTTGGCTGTGGTGATGTTTGTGGTCCTATTGCCGATTCTCTGGTTGATCTCCTCGTCGTTGAAGGATGCCCAGCAGTTCTACAATCATCCATCGGAATTGCTGCCCCGGGCTATTAGTCTGGTCAACTACCAGTATATGTTCACGGCCATCCAACAGTTGCCGGTCTATATGACCAATAGTTTCATTCTGGCCTTTGGCGTTACGGCCATTCAGGTGCTGTGCGCGGCGTTGGCTGGCTACGCCTTCGCCCGCATGACCTTCCGGGGCCGGGACATCATCTTTTTGATGATTGTGATTTCAATGTTTGTGCCCCGGGGCGGTGGGCTGATGGCGTTGTACGAGTTGATGAATTTTCTCAAACTGCGCAACAGTCTCTTCGGAATGATTCTACTCTTTGGCTCCCATCTGCCCGTGCCCATCTTTATCATGCGCCAGGCGTTTCTCTCCATCCCCAAAGAGATCGAAGAATCGGCGATGATCGACGGGGCCAGCCGCTGGCAAATCTTTTGGCGCATCGCCCTGCCCCTGGCTACCAGCGCTATGGTGATTGTGGCGACGTTGGCCTTTGTCGGGGTGTGGAGCGACTTCCTTGTCACCTTCACAATGATCGACCGCGACAGCCAACTGACAATTTCGGTGGGCATCCGTAAGGTGCTGACCAGTGGCTACGAGACTGCTACGGCCAATGTGCCCGAACTGCGCGGCCAATTCGCCAGCGAAGCTGCGGACGCGGCCATGTTGCTTTTCAGTGCTTTTCCTGTTGTGCTCATCTATGCGCTCCTCCAGCGCTGGTTTATGAAGGGGATTACGGAAGGGGCGATTAAGTTCTGATTCTGGATGAGTTTTTGGCGCTTGCGCAACGGAAGGAAGTGGTCCTATACTTCCACTACGCAGAACCCCACCAATATGATTGCGTTCTTGTCACACTGTCGCTTGTTGTTCATTCCCAAGGAGAAGAGAAATGTCTGTAGAGAGCCGTACTGTAAGTCGTCGTAGTTTTCTGCGTCTGGCCGCCGCCGCCGGTGGTATGGCTGCCCTGGCTGCCTGCGCCGCGCCAGCGCCACCCTCGTCCAGCAGCGCCAGCGACGGGGAAGCTGCGGCTGGCCCGGAACCAATCGAACTGCGGGTGTCGATTCTGCAGGGTGCGCCTGTGCAGCCTGTCAACGAATTTCTGAGCGAAGCCACCACTGCCAAGAACCCCAATGTCACGGCCAAATTTGAGTTCATCAGCGGCGATCTGGCCGAGCTGGTCTACGCCCAGGCCGCGGCGGGAACCCTGGCCGATGTCTTCTTCAGCGCGGATCTCTACGCCGTGCCCTTCGCCAAGAACGATGTCTCCCTCGATCTGAAGGCGATGGCAGAGGGTGATCCCGATGTGGATTTGGAAGATGTCTTCCCAGCGATGCTTGGCCTGGGCACAGTGGATGGCGAAATTCACTTCCTGCCCTCTGGCCTGGATGTGGTGACGATGTACTATAACAAGACCCTTTTTGAGCAGGCCGGGGCCGAATTGCCCACGGACACCTGGACCTGGGATGACCTGATCACCAACACAAAACTGATCACGGAGATGGAGCAGGACGAGAATGGCAATCCCAAGTATTGGGGCCTCTCCAACGCCACCTGGAACTGGTGGGCGACAGTCTACCCGTGGATTGTGGGCTATGGTGGGTTGATTTTGGAAAACGACCAGTCCACCTGGTCCAGCCCCAAAACAGTAGAGGGGCTACAGGCCTACGCGGACCTGTGGGCCAAGCACAATGTGGCCCAGCCCCTGGGTCTGGATGTGGGCGGCGATTCCTTCCAATTGGGCCGAGCCGCGGTCTACACCCACATTCAAGCCCTGCGCACCCCCATCCGGGACAATGTGGGCGACAAATTCGAGTGGGATATCCAGTTGATGCCGGTGATGCCCGACGGCAAGCACCGCACGGGCATGGGAACCTGGGGTATGTCGGCCTATTCGGGCAGCAAGCATCCGGAACTGGCCTACCAGTATGTGAAGAACATCATCACGCCGGATGTCCAGACGAAGATGACGAAGGCCGAGATTGTTGTACCCCTGTTGCGCTCCATCGCCGAACAGAGCGCGTGGATGGATGGGCTGGCGACGCCGCCTGAGAACTTTATGGCCTTTGTCAACGGCGCGGACGACGCGATTCTGCCTGTGATGGACCACCCGGCCGACTGTGGCAGCTTCTATGTGGGTGTGGTGCAACAGTCCTATCAGGCCGCGCTGGAAGCCGTGATTCGCGGTACGAAGGGCGCTGAGGAAGCATTTACCGAAGCCGATGCAACCATTCAGTCCTGTCTCAACGACAACGCCTAAAAGGGGCTGACTTTCCGTACTGATCCGCAAAGCGGGATGGCAGGGGTGGTTCATCCTGTCATCCCGTTTGTTGTCCTATCCTTTTCGTTATTTTATAGGAGGTTGGCCGTATGGCCGTGGAAGCAACGCTCTCATCTACGGGTACGAAACCCGAAAAAAGTTTCTTCGATCGACTGATGGGCACAAAGCGCCGTCGGGATACGATTGAAGGCTATATTTTTATTTTGCCGGTCGTGCTTGGGCTGCTGATCTTTACTATCGGTCCTATGCTCGCATCCTTCTATATCAGCTTCACCAAATATCCCATCCTGCGTTCGCCGGAATGGATTGGCCTGCGCAATTATGTCAATATGTTTACGAAGGAGCCAAATTTCTGGCAGGCGTGCAAGGTGACGCTGCTCTATGCGGTGACGGCTGTGCCATTGGGAATCGCAGGCGCTTTTATGTTGGCCCTGCTCCTCAACCAGCGGGTGAAAGGGATGTCCTTCTTTCGCACCAGTTTCTACATTCCTACGATTGTGCCAGCCGTAGCCAGTGCGGTGCTCTGGGGCTGGCTGCTGAACCCGGACTACGGACTGATCAATGCAATGCTTAAAACAGTTGGTCTGCCCACCTCCCGTTTTTTGGGGGAACCGGACTCCGCCCTGGCCTCTCTAGTGCTGATGAGCCTGTGGAGTGTGGGCGGAGGGATGGTCATCTATCTGGCCGGGCTACAGGGCATTCCAGAGACTTTTTACGAAGCCGCCAAGATCGATGGGGCCAACGGTCGCCAACTTTTTCGCTTTATCACTGTGCCGCTGATGACACCTACTCTCTTTTTTGGTCTGGTGATGGGGCTGATCGGAGCCTTCCAATACTTCACCGAAGCCTTCATTCTGACACAGGGCGGGCCGCTCTTCTCCACCTATTTCTACAGTCTGATGGTCTATGAGCGGGCCTTCCGCTTTACCCAAATGGGTATGGGCACGGCTATGGCCTGGTTCCTGCTGGTGGTCGTCCTGACCCTGACCCTATTGGTCTTCCGCAGTTCGCCCCTGTGGGTCTTCTATGAAACTGAGGTGAAATAGTTATGGTAGAAGGCAAGGAAATATATCTGGGGTTGGACGACATCCGTCTGGATCGACCCAAGCAGGCTTTCTACCTGCTGGTGACCTATGCCGTATTGATCGCGGGTGCCATTGTCTTTCTGATGCCCCTCTTTTGGCTGATCACCACAGCGCTTAAGGAGAATTCGGAAGTCTATGTCTTCCCGCCCACTTTTATACCCGAGACCTTTCGTTGGCAGAATTTCCCGGATGGCTGGAATTATGAGGGGATGGACTTTACGCGCTGGGCACAAAACACAGTCTTCATCACCACCGTTTTTACCACCGGTGCTGTGCTCGCTTCCTCTTTCTGTGCCTATGGATTTGCGCGGATCAAGTTTCCCGGACGCGATCTCTGGTTTATGATGGTGCTTGCCTCGATTATGCTGCCCGGCGCGGTCACGCTGATTCCACTCTACATTATGTACAGCCGCATCGGCTGGCTGGGCACGTTCTATCCCCTTACTGTGCCGGTATTCTTTGGGGGCGGCGCGTTCAATATTTTTCTCCTGCGCCAATTCTTTACGACAATCCCTATGGAATTGGAGGAAGCCGCGGTGCTTGACGGAGCCAACCGCTTCCGCATATTCTGGCAGATTATGCTACCCCTGAGCAAACCGGCGCTGGCGACTGTGGCCGTCTTCTCCTTTCAGGGCGTCTGGAACGACTTCTACGGCCCGCTAATCTTCCTGACCGACCCAAAGACCTACACCCTGGCCCTGGGCATCAACTTTTTCCGAGGACTCTACAACACCCAGATTCCGCTGATGATGGCTATGTCCTTCCTGATGGTGATTCCCACCCTCATCGCCTTCTTCTTTGCCCAGCGGCTGATGATTCGGGGCGTTGTGATGTCGGGCTTGAAGGCGTAGCGTACGGGGCATCTTCCCCTGGACAGTCAAGACTTTCCTCAATAAAACGTGAAGCGTGCAACGTGAGATCACCCGGTGATCTCACGTTGCACGCTTCACGTTTTACGCTTCAAAACTTAATCCGGTGGCGCGGCTGCTCACCCTACTCGATGGCGATCTTGACCACCACTTTGTGCAGATTCCCCTCCGAACGCAAGGGTGTGTGGGCATCCTCCGGGAAGAAGATGGCGAAGGACCCCGGCCCGGTCGCCACAAACGCATCGGGCGTGTCGTCGTAGAGGACCACATCCTTGGCTGTGTCGAATTCGCTCTGGGGCTGGGTGCAGGTGGGCGTGGACTTCCAGCCCATCTCGTCGATGCCATCGGCCACATACTGAATGTCGATGTAGGCCCGGTGGGATTCCAACCGGCCCTCATCCCATCCACGGCCCGGCCCATTGGTGATGAGAGCGAAGAGTTTGTCGCCTTCAATGTCGTAGCGTCCCGGGGCCAGATCGGTCAGGTCCGGGCGACGCAGAAAGGCAAAGGCTGGGGCAAAGCGGGTGTGCAAAACCGCGTAGCGGTCCGCCTGGGAAAGTGGACTGAGAATCATTTGTGGGGTCTCCTGTATGGGTGTAGAGAACGTACACGATAATTGTATTGTCGTAGATTAGAAGACGATCTGCAAGTGGCGCTATGGGTAAGAGAACGACACAAAAAAACACCCGGCCTTTTGAGGGTAGGCCGGGTGTTTGCGAGGGAAGAGCCGAGGAGCCAACAGGAGAGCATTGGAGGATATTGTGCGCCGATTACGTCGCACACCAGCCGAGGCGAGGAGTCCCCGGTGGGTCATTCTCGATAGGTATAGGATGACACATCTTGTCTGGCAAACTGCCAGGAACTGACTTTGGATTGGACGGTGTGTCGGGCGTCTTTATTGCTCCAACTGGGTACGTTCCTAGTATAGTCCCACCGCCGCCGCAAGTGCCCGTCTAACAGTCGGGTTTGCCTACTGGTCAGATGGATAGGTTGCCTTTTCGTGCCAACATCACATGACAGCCACCTATTGGACACAAATCCCCGAATCGGGTACTCTATTTGTATGAACGATATGCCCGAAATTCTCCTTCTCTCCTGTTATGAATTGGGCCACCAGCCGGTAAGTTTGGGCTGGCCTTTGGCCGCGCTTGCGCAGGCCGGGCTGGCCGCATCCGCTGTGGACCTGTCGGTGGACGACTTCCCCGCCGAAGCCGTCCGGTCGGCCCGGCTGATCGCCATCGCCGCGCCCATGCACACAGCCCTGCGTCTGGGCGTGGACGCAGCGTGCCGGGCGCGGGCGCTCAACCCCACGGCCCACATCACTTTCTATGGCCTTTATGCCTGGCTGAACGGGGACTATCTGCTTCACGCCAACGGCGAAGCCGCAGTGGCCGATTCAGTGATTGCCGGGGAATACGAGGGGCCGCTGATTGCCCTGGCCCGTGCTTTGGATGAGGGTCGATCCGCGGCGGAGGTGGCTGGCGTCTCCATTCCGGGCCGTTCGGCCCAACCCAATCTTGCCCGGCTGAGTTTTCCCGTGCCGCAACGCGCATCCCTGCCCTCTCTGGACAAATACGCCCGCTACATAGCCGACGACGAGAGCCATCTGGCGGGCTATGTGGAGGCCAGCCGAGGCTGTCTGCACACCTGCCGCCACTGCCCGGTTGTGCCGGTCTACAACGGGCGCTTCTTTATTGTCCCCGCCGAGACGGTCCTGGCCGACATCCGCCAGCAGGTGGCCGCGGGGGCACGCCACATCACCTTTGGCGACCCGGACTTTCTGAATGGGCCGGGCCACGCGCTGAAAATCGCGCAAGCGTTGCACGCAGAATTTCCTCGGCTGACCTTCGACTTCACCACAAAAGTCGAGCACATTCTGGAACATCGGGAACTGATGGGTCAACTGGGGGAAGCAGGCGCAACTTTCGTCGTATCTGCCTTCGAGTCCACCAGCGCCCAGGTCTTGGCTCGCCTGCACAAAGGCCATTCTGTGGACCAGATGGAAGAAGCGCTGGCCGTTCTGGCCGAAGTGGGGATGGCCGTCCAGCCCACGTGGGTTCCCTTCACCCCCTGGACGACACTGGATGATTATTTGGGAATGCTGGCCTGGATTCGCAGCCACGGGCTGATCCCGGCTACGCCCGGCGTGCAGATGTCGATTCGCCTGCTGGTTCCGCCCAGCAGCGCGCTGCTCGATCACCCGGACGTGGAAAGCTGGCGGGGTGAACTGGACGCGGCCAACTTCACCTGGCGCTGGGATCACCCGGACCCGCGCATGGATGACCTGGCCCGTCAGGTTTCCCGCATTGCCGAAGACGCGGAGGAAGATGCCGACCCGTGGGATGTTTTCGCCGCGGTGGAAGGGGCGGCCTATGCGGTCGCCGGACGTACCCCACCGGTCCACCCTCGGCCCACTTTCTTGCCGCCCAGCCCGCCCCGGCTGACCGAAAATTGGTTCTGCTGAGCGGAACCCACCGCCGACCAGTTTGGTCGCAGCTAAGAAACAGAAGACGAAAGACGATTGACGACAGACGAACCGAAAAGGAATCGAATCCGTTCGTCTGTCGTCAATCGTCTTTCGTCCCGCACGAAGTGCCGTTCTTCACACGGAGATCGTAGACCCCCAATGACCTACTCCCGTCGCCTGGCCGAAGGCATCCTTTTCACTGACCAGTACCAACTGACAATGGCCCAGCTATACTTTCGTATGGGTCTGCACGAGCGGGAGAGCCAGTTCGACCACTTCTTCCGCAGTTACCCCGACTACGGCGCACACCAGGCCGGCTTCTGTGTCAACGCGGGGCTGGACTGGCTGATCGATTGGATGGAGGAGGCCCATTTTGGCGATGAGGAGATCGGCTATCTGCGCGGGATGACCAGCCGCACTGGCCAGCGCCTCTTTGCCGATGATTTTCTCGATTGGCTGCGGGCCAACGGCGACTTCTCCGGAATCAGCCTGCGTGCCGTGCCCGAAGGACGGGTGGTCCACGCCAATACGCCCCTGACTGTTGTGCGCGGGCCGCTGGCAATGGCGCAAATTTTGGAGACCTCCCTCCTCAACCACCTGAACTACCCAATTCTGATCGCCTCCAAAGCCGCCCGCCTGCGCGAGAGTGCCAACGGCAGTGTCTTTCTGGAATTTGGCATCCGTCGCGCCCACGAACGGGGCGGCAACGCGGGGACCCGAGCCGCGCTCATCGGCGGCGCGGACTTCACTTCCAACGCGGGGGTCTCCCATCTGCTCGGCTACCCGCCCAAAGGAACCCACGCCCACGCGCTGGTCCAGGCTTTTCTGGCCCTGGGCATGAGCGAGTACGACGCCTTCCAGGCCTACGCCGACGTCTACCCGGACGAGTGCCTGCTGCTGGTGGATACGATCAATACACTGGAAAGCGGCGTACCCAACGCTATTCGGGTTTTTGAAGGGCTGCGGGCCAAAGGCTACGAGCCGGTAGGTGTGCGTCTGGATTCCGGCGACCTGGCCTATCTGAGCATCCAGACCGCCAAATTGTTGGACGCGGCGGGCTTCCCCAATGCCTCGATTGTCCTCTCCAACAATCTGGACGAACTGGTCATCTGGCAGATCGCCACGCAGATTAATGCCGAGGCCAAGCGCTACGGCGTGGACCCAGCGGGCGTCATCCGTCGTCTGGTCTACGGCGTGGGGACCCGGCTGATCACCTCCGAGGGGGATTCGTCTCTGGGCGGAGTCTACAAGCTGGTAGCTGTGCGCGAGGGCGAGGAATGGAAACCGGCCATCAAATTGTCCGAAGCCAGAGAGAAGACGCCCAACCCCGGCCACAAGGAACTCTACCGGGTCTACGACGAACGGGGCCAGGCCACGGCTGATCTGGTCGCGCTCTCCGACGAGAAGCTGGACGCATCCCAACGGCTCGTCCTGCGCCATCCGGGAACCCGAACCAAATGGCGTGCCCTGGAATCGCGGCAGATTTCCCAGGTGGAGCCGCTGCTGGAGGATATTCTGGTGGAGGGGCGTCTGGTCTACGACCGGCCCGACATCGACGCCATGCGCGCCCGCCGCATCGCCGACGTCGAGCGGCTGGACCCCGGCGTGCGCCGTCTGATCAATCCCCACGTCTATCACGTCTCCATCAGCCAGAAGCTGTGGGATGTGAAGGATGGGCTGATTCGACAGTTGACCGGCGAAGTGGGATGAATGGAGTAGGTATCTCGGCATCTTGGCTTCTCTGGTTGGCCTTAATATACAGCGACCATTGACCCATATTTATCTTTAAAATATTGAGAGCATCAATGAAATTCATTAACTGGTTTTACGACGACTCTGGTTATTACACATATGTTTTGTTGGATGGACCTAATGAACTTTTCAAGGAAATTCAAACGAGATTTAATGCGCAGAATATGCAGATATTGCAGTCTGGGGGGAGTTTTCGACCGTCGGTAAATGGTAGGCAATATGATTGGTATATTAGGACAGACGCTTCATTTGAATCCGTTAAAGGTGTCTTTGATCGTTTTCTAGACACAAGTCGATCTATTCAACAATCAGTTAGGAACGATTCTGACAATCCAGAGGATATCCTCCGGGCTTTGCGTGAAGATCCTCAACTCATTATCAAGGTTTTGGAGTATTTGGAGCGGAAAAAGCGTGAAATAACTGAACTTCAGGAGTCGCACAATGCTCTGCAAAATCGCTATCAGAATATGGCGAACGAACTTCAAGAGATCCGCAAGCGGAATCAACAGCTTCTAAGGGATTCTCCAAACGTTGAGATGACAGATATGTCCGACAGCAGTCTGGATTTGCAGCAAAGTGACAAAAAAAATGAAATAGACGATTGGATTGCTGAGGTAGAGGACAGGGAAAACAAGATCGTTCGGTTGAAGAACAGAATTGAAGAACTGAAGCACGAAAAATTGCAACTTGAGCAGGAATTTCATGACAGCCATAGATTAGACAGTCCTTCAGTCACGGCAAACTCCTCGGAGAAGCTATTTCATAAATTGCTACAGATACTTGCCAAAGATATAGTATTTTTGCGCAATTCACTTCAATATTTATGGAACGAGATCGAAGACCCCACTAAGGCAATCGAAATTGCTGCGAACCTGGCCGCAAATACAGGCGAGAAAAGGAAAAAAGTGAGAGGTGTTGACGGTTGGTATGAAAGTACAAGACTGCATGACAAATCTAGGCTATACTATAGACGTGATAAAGATAATGGAAAATTGGAGGTGTTAGTATCGGCTAAACAAGAACAAAATCTCGATATTAATTGGCTAAAAACACAATAATCCAGAAATGGACATAAATATTTTCTATTTGCCTGTTCGAGTTCAATTTGCATGGCCTAGATGAGACCGTATTATTGTCAAGTATTCTGACTACTACGAAAGAGAACTGACGAATGATCGAAAAATCCCCCAATCCCCAACGCGTCCTCGTCACCGGCTCCACCGGCGCGATCGGACAACCCGTCTGCGAACGACTCCTGGCCCGGGGCCATCACGTCCGCGGCTTTGCCCGTCGCCCGACCCCCGGTCTGGAAGATTTTGTCATCGGCGACCTGAACGATCAGGCGAAGGTGAGAGAAGCCGTCGAAGGGATGGATTGCATCATCAATCTGGGCGCGTATCCCAATCCGGCGGATTTTGTGGATGTGCTGCTGCAACCGAATGTCGTGGGGTTGTATTACATCTGCGAGGCCGCCGCGGAATTTAAGGTCAAGCGGCTGGTGCTGGCGACGACATTGCAGGTGGTGACCGGCCACAAATATGGCGAGACGGGCAAAATGGTGAAAGTGGAGGACGGCCCCGCGCCGGTCAACCACTACGGGCTGACCAAAGCCTGGGCCGAAATCGCCGGGGATATGTACGCGCGTGTCCACGGCCTGTCGGTGATCAGCGTGCGCATCGGCTGGCTGCCCCGCAATCCCGGCGAGGCCGAGCGACTGGTCGGCAGCAAAATCGGCAAAAACGTCTTCTTCAGCCACAACGACGCGGCCACCTTCCACCAGCTTTGTGTGGAATCGCCCAATCCCGCACCGGGCGAATCGGCCATCCTCTTCGCCACCAGCCGCCCGGCGGACCGGATGCTGCTGGATTTGGAACCGGCCAAACGGGTCATCGGCTACGAGCCGGAGGACGTCTGGCCGGAAGGGTTGCCCTACGCACTCAACGAGTAAGGCTTTTCCAAAGAAATAACGATCCACAGATGGCACAGATTTCCACAGATAACCGAGAATCAGGACTGAAATCTGTGGATAGATTAATATCTTGAACGGCCTAACTGCAAAGCCTGGAGTCAATCGATGCTGACTGCACTGACGCAACTAAATTATGTCATCGTCCTTTGCGACGATTTGGAGCGGATGAAAGCCTTCTACCGAATGCTCTTCGCCTTTCCCATCGACTCAGAATCCGAGACCGGTCTGACTTTCCGCGCCGGTTCGGTGCTGCTTTCCCTGCGCAAACGCACCCGGGACTACGACGGCCAGGGCGTGCGCGGCGATCTGCCTGGCGTGCAGATTGCCTTCCTCGTCTCCCGCGCCGAAGTCGATCTCTCCTATCGGCAACTGCTGGAAATGGGCGTGACTATCGTAGACCCGCCCACGGACCAGCCCCGGGGACACCGCACTGTCTACTTCACCGATCCCGAAGGCAATCTCCTGGAAGTCTACGCCGAAATCTGAGACTTCGCTCTGCCCAGAAAATAGCTTGTATACACGGATAGAAAGGAACACGGATTTGTCTAAAAATCCGTGTTCCTTTCTATCCGTGTATACAAAATTCCGATCCCCGTAGCGCACAAGAGCACAGACGGAACTCTTCGCCTGAATAGCCCCTTCTACTCAGCTACCAATTTGCCCCCGCGCACGGTTCCACCCAGGACAATCCCCGCACCGATCAGCACCAGATTCTTGATGATGTACTGGCCTTCCAGCGTCGGCGCGTAGGGGAAGTGGGTCCAGACCACATCGGGCAGAATCAGCAGGGGCAGGGCTGTGCCGGGCATCTGCAAAAAGAGCAGGAGCAGGGTCAGGCGCATATATTTGCCGAAGATCAGCCCCAGACCGATCAGCGCTTCCCAGGTCGCCAGCACCGGAATGAAGAGATTCGGATCCACGAAATAGATAGTGTGGCGCACCAGTTCCTCCGCTGGGCTGAGACCGGGAAAGAACTTCAACACACCGAACCAGAAGAAGACGATCCCCAAGCCGATACGCAGAATGCGCAGCCCATAACGGGCCATCCATCCGGTGATGGTCCGGTCAAGCGAATCAAAGCGTTCCACGCCTCTGTCAACGATATTTGTCATTTTGTTTCCTTCCTGTTATTCCTTTTTGAACAAATCTCTCTTGCCTATCTTCTCTCTTCCAGCCGCGCCGGCAGCCCACCCTTCATTCGTAGGGTAATCTGTGGGTCCATCGCGGCGGAATGGGCCGGGTCCACCCGCACCCGGAAGCGCTGGACAATCGCCGCTGTGAGCAGCGTGGCTTCGGTCAGGGCAAAGCTGTTGCCGATGCACTGGCGGGGGCCACCGCCAAAGGGCAGGTAAGCGTAGCGGGGCCGTTCCGCGTCTTTGCCCGCTGTGAAGCGTTCCGGGTCGAAGCGTTCCGGTTCCGGCCAGAATTCGGGCAGGTGATGGGTGATGTAGGGGCAGAGGACGAGGGCACTCTGGGCTGGGATGTCAAAGTCGCAAACTGTGTCGGCCTGCTGCGCCCAGCGAGTCATAATGTAGGCCGCGGGGCGGATGCGCAGGGTCTCGTCGATTACCTGGCGGGTATAGCGCAGGTGGGGCAGATCGTCAAAAGTCGGTGTGCGCCTGGACAGGACGCTGTCCACTTCTGCCTCCAACCGCTCCCGGACTTCCGGATGGCGATCCAGAAAATAGAAGAGCCAACTCAGCAGCACCGATGTGGTTTCGTGACCGGCCACCATCAGCGTCAACACTTCATCCCGCAACTGGCGGTCGCTCATCCCTTCGCCAGTCTCCTCATCCCGGGCCTCCATCAGCATTCCCAGCAGGTCCGCCTTTTGCTCCCCGCTGCGCCGCCGCTCGTCGATGATTCCATAGACCACCTCTTCCATCTGACGGGTGTTGGCGAACAATCTCCGTGTGCTGGGCCAGAAGGGGATCCGCAGGGTAAAAAGGGCAAAAGGTTGGGAGCTGAGATCGGTGATAAGCCGGTTGGCCCGGTCAAAGGCGTGTCCCACCTGCTCGGCCTTCCCGGTCAGGTCGATGCTGAAAAGCGTCTTGCCCGCGATTTCCAGGGTCAACCCCATCAGTTCCTCATCAAAGGCTAACGCTTTGCCACTCCTCGCTTGGCTGTCCCAGCGGTCAAAGCGGGCTACTGTCGAATCGACAAATGTGCGGGCAAATTCGGCAATCTGCGTGCGGTGGAAGGCGGTCTGGGCCAGCCGTCGCTGTGTGCGCCAGAAATCCCCGTCGCTGGTGAGCAGCCCTTCACCTGCCAGGGGTTTGAGAATCTGGATGGATGGATGGGGGTGCTTCGTGTAGTTAGCGTTATTGTCCTGCAAAATATGTTTGTTGGCGTCCGGGTGGACAAAGCTGTAGCCATACCAGTTGAGAAAGAAGCGATAGCGCAGGCTGTCGCCAAATTCCTGATGAATCTGTGTCAGATAGTCCAGGGGTGCTTTCTGGAATTGGCGGGCGGTGCCGAATATCCCGCGGCCCGCCGGGCCAGGGGGGTAGTTGGTGGGAGTGGGTGATTTGTGACCAGGCAAAGAGGTTTCCACTGGAAGCTCCTTTTGTTTCTATACAGGCAAATTGTGAAATGAATCACAAGCAAGTATAGCAATACACTGGCGCCTGTCAAGGAATTTTTCTTCCAGAAAACAGAAATGCCACAGTCACATGACTGTGGCATTTCTGTTTGTTTTGGGTCTGGTAGCCCTTAGCGGAGCAAGCTCCGAGGCGATGCTACCAGACCCGTGTTACTACAATAATCCATGAGCATCACCTCCTTTTTATATGGGATGGCGATTGTGAGGCTGGGCCTTGTTTCATTCTCTGTGGCCTAGCTGGGCAGAGTATCTCATACTTTGGCAGGGCTGTCAAGTGGCGAAATCAGCCAAATAGCGGTTATTCTTCGTCGGTTTTCGGCTTTTGCAGCAATTCGTCCCAGTTGATGCTGCTGCGCAAATGCAAATCCCGCTGGGGGAAGGGAATTTCGATGCCGCGTTTGGCCAGCTCTTCCCAAATGATAAAGCGTACATCGCTGGAAACCCGGCGCATATTCATAAAGTCGTCGATCCAAATCGCCAGACTGAAATCCACGCTGGAATCTCCATAGCCCTCAAAAAAGACGATAGGGGGCGGATTGGCCCGGATCAGTCCGTGACGACGGGCCGCGCCCAGCAGCACCTGGCGCACCTCCACCGGATCGCTCTTGTAGCTCACCCCCACGGGAATGTGAATGCGCACGGAGCGGTCGGTGTGGGTGTAGGTCGTCACCGACGAAGTGAGCAGGGCCTGGTTGGGTATAATCATCTCCACATTGTCGTTGGTGCGCACAGTTGTGGATCGGATGCGCAGCTTCTCCACCCGGCCCACTTTGTTGTTGATTTCGATTACATCGCCGGGGCGGATGGATTGCTCGAAGAGCAGCAGAATGCCGCTGATAAAGTTGGCCACCAGTTCTTGCAGGCCAAAACCGATGCCCACAGAGAGACCCGCACCGATGATAGCCAGGGAGGAGAGATCGATGCCCAGGGAACTGAGGGTCGCCAATATGCCTGCGCTGACAATGACGTATTGACTGACCGTGCGAATGGTGTTGCCCATTCCGGGGTCGGCATTCGAGCGGGGCAACAGATATTTGGTCAGAATATGCTGAAGCAGCCAACCGCCAGCCAGAAAGGCGTAGAGCACAAAGGCGGCCCGGTAGATCGCGCCGATGCTGATGCCATTGCCTGAGAGGGAAAAAGGCTGGGCGCCACTGACGTCAATAATGCCCGCAATTGCCCGCTGCAGGCCCAAAATGAGCAGAAAGACAAATAGTGGCCCCAATATTCGCCGGTGAACGTCTTTGGCTTCTTCTTCATCCCGCCAGGCATAGAGCAAGACGACAATCAGCCGATAGCTTAGCAGCAGCCAGAAGAAGACGAGGCCTTCCCGCAGCAACCCCTCGGACCAGCCATAGCGATTAAAGAGGGCGATTATCCCCTGCCCAATGCCCACAGCCAGAATCGGCGACCAGATATGCTCCAGCGCGCGCAGCCAGCGGGCAAGGGTTCCGGGTAGAGAATGGCTGCTATCTTTTTTGCTGTCTGTCCCGGATACTTTGCCCAGCAGGGGCGAGAGGAGGCGCGCAATCCCCTCCGCGCCCAGGGCCAGCAGAAGGAGCGCGACGATCTGCCGCTGCACAACCAGCCGCTGCAGAATCACCAGCAGCACAGCCCACTGTTCGCCCAATCGTTCGAGGATTGATATATCCATCGCTTTCCATTCTGTATGAGTCCTGTGCAAAAAGGTCGTTTAGCCACTGATGAAGACTGATAAACGCGGATGCTTCTCCTGTATTTCTTTGTGCTCTTTGTGTTCTTTGTGGTTCAAATAGCTTTTTGCAGTGGAGTCTTCTGTATATATCTCAGAAGTTCGACGCTTCTGAAAAGCTCTCCGTGCGCTGGCGTGCGCTACCGGGGATGAAATTTCGTTTACAGTCGGCCAGTTACGGCTGCTGGTCGAGTTCTGCCTTCTTGGCCGCCAATTCAACAGCCAGCTCGTCAGCGGCCTCGCTGGGCGTGAGCACCCCTTCCAGGGCCTGCACGTATGTCTCGTCGCCGGCTGTCAGTAGCCAGGCCAGCAGCGGATCGTCTGTCCAGGCGATGGCTGTTTTCGCTTGAAAGGCAAAGGCCGAAATTTCCGGGTTCAGGCGCACGTTGATACGCACGTCCTGGTGAGTGGGAGTCACACCGGCCCGCCGCATCAGGAGAGTCTGCTGCTCCTTTCCTGTCAGAAAGAGGGCCAGGCCGTTGGCTGCCTCTTTTTGGCGGGGCGACGAGGCCGGGTTGAAGAAAAGGGCTTCTGTGCGCAATAGGGGGGTGGACGAGCCAGCAGGGCCACTGGGCAGGCTGCGCACACCGAGGGTGCCCGTCTGTATACTGCTGGCCAGCAGGCGCACAGCGTCCGTATTGTCCACCAGATAGGCCAAATCTCCACGGGCAAAGAGTTGGCGCAGCCCCTCCTGGTTGGTACTCGTCACAATGGCTGAATTGGTCTGGGCATTTTTCATCCACGTCAGCCAACTGCCAAGCGCCTGCACATCGACTACAACCTCGCCCTTGTCGTTGTACAGCCCTCCCCCGGCAGTACCCAGACCCCACAGAGCATCTTCAAAACTACTCCCAATCCCTATACTTGTCCCGCTACCGGCTTGGGCCAGCAGTTCATCCAGGGAGGCAGCCGGATCTTCCACCATCCTCTTATTGTAAAACAGGGCACGGGTGCGCAGGGCAAAGGGCAGGCCAAAAAGCTGGTTCTGGCTGCGCAGGATACCCCGGACATCTTCACGAAACCAAAGGCTGCTCTGGGCTTCCACGGCTGCATCCACCGGACGGATCAGATCCTCGGCCAACAGGTCGGGAAGCCACTCTCCCGGTGCAATCAGCAGGTCTGGCCCAAAGCCGTTGGCCGCAGCCGCGGCATAGCGGGCATACAGTTCGTCCTGGGGGTAGGCCACCAACACGACCCGCACACCCGGATGCAATTCCTCAAATTTGACCTTTGCCTGGGTCAATACATCTGCCCGTTCGTCCAACCAGCTATGCCAGACCAGCAGGGGACCGGCGAGATCGTCGGCCTGGACTGCCTGTCCGTCTGACAGGGCTGTGCGCCCGACAATGAAGAGTGATACGAGTATCAGCAGGGCAGTAAGAATTCCGAAAAAGCGATTGGTCATGCAGAGCCTCAATAGTTCGGATCGTCGATCCAATTCACTTTGAATGAGCATACAGTCCCCTACCCAAAACCGCAAAAATCTCCGTTGCTCTGCGAATGTTGACAAAACTTGTGCATTATATTAGAGTTATGTTGTGTAAATTATGTGAATCCATACGGAATAAGGAGTGCCGTGTAATGCAACTGACAATTAATGGCAAAGAGCACACAGTCGAAGACGGTGCCGAAAAGCTGCTACTCTGGGTCCTGCGGGACGAATTGGGCTATACGGGGACCCGTTTTGGCTGCGGCGCGGGTATCTGCGGTTCGTGTACGGTCCACGTGGATGGCGTCGCCACCCGCTCCTGCATCACCCCTCTGGCCGCGGTCGAGGGCAAGCAGATTCGTACCATCGAAGGGCTGTCAGGAGAAAACGGACTGCACCCGGTTCAACAGGCCTTTATCGATCAGCAGGTACCCCAGTGTGGCTGGTGTATGAGCGGCCAGATTATGACCGCTGCCGCCTTTTTGGAGGCAAACCCCACGGCCAGCGAAGAAGAGATCGTCAACGCGATGGGCAATAACTATTGCCGTTGCGGCTGCTATGTGCGCATCAAAGCCGCGGTGCAAGAGGCCGGGCTGGAGATGGCAAGCCGACAGGAGGTGCTGGTATGAGCAAAAAATCAAGCGAAGACCTGAGCAAGCGGAGCAACGCTTCCAATTCTGAAAAACAACGACCCCGCTGGCGACCCACCCGCCGGGGCTTTCTGATTGGCCTGGGCGTGCTGGGCGGTGGACTGGCGATTGGCGTCCCTCTGGGGCTGCCCACCCTGCGCCTGACCGCGGCTCGCTTTCTGGACAACGCCAGTTCCCCCGGCCCGTCGGACACAGACCCCTTCGCCTGGTTTGAGGTGACGCCGGAGAGCCGTCTGCGCCTGTATATCGCCAAAGTGGAGATGGGCCAGGGCATCCACACCGCGTTGGCTCAGATCGGTGCCGAGGAATTGGGGCTGCCTGTGGCCGATCTGGAAGTAGTACAGGCCAGCACCCACACTGGCCCCAACGACACTTTTGGCACAGCCGGCAGCAGTTCGGTCTCCGGTGTCTACGATGCCCTGCGCCAGGCCGCGGCTACCCTGCGCCAGCTTTTGCAGGACGAAGCCGCGGTTGCGTTGTCCGCTGCACCCGTTGATCTGACGATCCAGCGCACGGGCTTTGTCGTCACCGGCCAGCCCGAAAAGGCGATTGAATTCGCCCCGCTGGTGGCCCGCAAATCCACCTGGGAACTTCCCGACGAATTGCCGCCGGTCAAAGCTGTGGCCGATTTTCAGGTGATTGGCACATCCGCGCCCCGGCTGGACATCCCGGCCAAAGTGACGGGCCAGGCCGCCTACGGCTACGACATGCGGATGGACGGGATGCTCTACGGCGCGGTGGCCCGCCCGCCCCGCATTGAGGCCAAACTGACGTCTGCCGCCGAGGGCACAGCCCTCTCTGTGCCGGGCGTGAAGCAGGTGGTCATCAAAGATGACTTTGTGGGGGTAGTGGCGACCAGCCGGGCCGCGGCTCGTCAGGGAGTCAATGCCCTGGCGCTCACTTGGGACGAGGGCAAAGCCTGGCAGCAGGCGGAGATCGACGCACTGGTCGCCATCGGCGACGGGGGCGGCGTGCGGGTGCAGAAGGAGGGCAACGCAGGCCGGGCGCTGGCTGGCGGCGCGACCGTCACCGCCGAATACTTCACACCCCTGGCCGCACATACATCGATGGAGCCGCCCGCGGCCCTGGCCCACGTGACGCCGGAGAAAGTGACGGTCTGGGCGTCGGTCCAGGCCCAGAGCAGCACCCAATCGGATGTGGCCGAGGCCTTGGGCGTGGAAGCGGATACTGTCGAGGTCATCCCTACTTTCCTCGGCGGCGGCTTCGGGCGCAAGAGCTTCAGCGAACCGGGCCGGGAAGCGGCTATCCTTTCCCAGGCTGCGGGCGCGCCGGTGCATGTGGGCTGGGATCGCACAGAAGACCTGCGCCACGGCTTCTTCCGTCCGCCTGTGCGCAATCAGCTATCGGCGCTGTTGGATGCCAGCGGAAAAATTGAAGCCATTCAGCACAAGCAGGCCAGCGGGGATGTGCTCTTCGCCTTCTTCCCGGCTGCGGCTGCGGCTGTGCTGGGCGCGGACTTCGGCGCGTGGCGGGGCAGCACCATCCACTACGGCGGGATTGCCAACCGGGAGACCCTGGCCTGGCGGGCCAGCGTGCCCGTGCGCACGGCTTCCTGGCGGGGGCTGGGGCTGCTGCCCAATGCCTTTGCGGTAGAGACTTTTATGGACGAGCTGGCCCATTCAGCGGGGCAGGACCCGCTGGCCTTCCGGCTGGCCCATCTGGGCGAGGACGAAGGCGATCGGCGGATGGCTGCTGTATTGCAGGCCGCTGCGGACAAGGCGGGCTGGGGCACGCCTCTGCCGGAGGGCCGGGCGCGGGGCATCGCCTGTTGCACGGATGTGGACACGAAAGTGGCCCAGGTGGCGGAGGTGTCTGTGGAGGACGGGCGCATCCGGGTCCACAAAATCACTGCGGCGATGGATTGCGGGCTGGTGATCAACCCGGACGGCGCGGCGGCTCAGGTGCAGGGCAATGTGATGTGGGGTGTCGGATCCGCGCTGATCGAGAGTGTGACGATTCAGGATGGCGCGGTGGTGGCGGGCAACTTTGACGGCTACCCCCTATTGACAATGCGGGAGTCGCCGGATGTCGAGGTGATTCTGCTGGACGCGGGCGACGGCAGGCCTCGGGGCGTGGGCGAGCCAGCCATTGGCCCGGTCGCCCCGGCGATTGGAAACGCCGTCTTTGCGTTGACGGGTCAACGGCTGCGGCGGCTGCCGTTCCAGTTGGCGTAACGGATGATGGGATGCTGAGATAAAGAGAGAGGCCAGCGAAATTCTTCGCGGGCCTCTCCTTTTCGTCATATACAGAACCGTAGGGGCGCAGCAAGCAAGCGCCCCTACGAATGAAATTGCAGAAGTTCGACTTTTCGGAAAAAGTCGAACTTCTTTTCTTTACGTTACGCCTCGCGTCGTCGATACACCACAAACCCACCTACAATCACACCAGCCATCACCACCAAGACCCAGATGGGCCAGACCGGTGTGCTGCCGCTCAGGTCTGCGCCGGTTTCGGGCAATGTTTCGGGGGCCGGTTCTGGTGTGGCTGTCGGTTCCGGCGCCATAGTCGGTTCCGGTGTGGGTTCTTCCATTGCCGGGCTGGTCAGGAAGAATTCCCGGTCGTTCAGGGGCAGCACAGGCCGGTAGTTGCCGTCCACAATGGCGGTGAAGTCGCCGATCTGCTCTTCCGAGAGGGAGATGCTGGTGTTCAGCACCAGCCATTGCACGCCTTCGGTGCAGGGCGGGGTGGTGAAGGAGCCGTTGTAGCGATAGTAGGTGCGCTCGCCGGGGAGCAGGTCGTCGGCGTTGACCATCACGCCGTCGATGGCTGTAGGATCGCCAGCTTCGGCGGGCAGGTTGGCCCAGATCGGCTCGAAGGCCGCGTTGGCGTCACCGCTGTTGATGAAGACACCGACCACCGCATACTGGCCGTCTTCGGCCTGATGGACCAGGTGCATTTCCATCGGCATATTTGCGCCAGCCATCGTGTGCTCGCTGAGGGCGTGGAAGTGGAACTGCTTGAGTTCGTAGCTCTTGCCGCCCACTTCAATTGTGCTGCCGGGGTCGTAGTTGACCTGAATCGTATGGCCGTTATTGACGATTGTCAGTTGGGTCGGATCGTAGCCAAATGTGATGTCCGCCGGGTTCAGTACTGTGTCCGTGGGGATGTCCACCGGGGACTGTTCCACACCGGCAGAGCAGAGCGCCCAATCCGGGTTGAGTTCGCCCCAGTGTTCCGGGCCAGCTTCGCCTTCGTAGCTCCAATGGGGGGCTTCGTGGTGTTCTTCTTCTTCTCCTTCTTCCATCATTTCGCCAGGGGCCAGGCCGTGGAAGGCGACCACTGCGCCGGAGCCGGGAGGCCCAACCGCGTTGATGGCGACGAAGGCGTCACCGGCTTCGTTGAAGTCGATGGCGATGGGGAAGGAAAGCCCTTCGATGGCAACGATTGGCGCTTCGCCGGGATGGATGTGAACCACTGCGCCCGAATTGGGTGTGGGTCCCTGTTCGCCGAAGATGCCAAACTGCACGCCGTAGAGATGGCCGTCCGGCCCCCAGTCCAGGTCTGTGAGCATTGTGTAGCCCGTGGCGTAGTCGCTGACTGTGCCGTCCGGGGCCACCATCACCACTTTGGCCGAGCCGGGCACAAAGGGCGCACCGGAGAGATAGGAGACGTAGGCATTGCCCTCGGCGTCGAAGACCACATCCGTAGGCACGGCATCGGTCAGCATCTCGCCGCCGTAGTCCGGGCGAGGGAAGACGCCGGGGATGGGATCGAAGACAGCTACCACCGAGATTTCGCCGGTGGCCGGGTCCAGCTTCAGCAGGTCGTTGCCGCCCGCGTCTGCGATGTAGAGCATCCCATCCGAGCCTGGTTCCAGACCGTAGGGGTGGGAATCGTAGACGCTGGGATGGGGGTTGTTAGCAACCTCGAAATCCCAGGTGCTGGCGACGGTCGTCACTGCGCCATCAGCGCCCACGCTGACGACTGAGCCAAAATTGGCAGGCAGTTCGCTTTCGGGTGCACCGATGCCTTGGGCGCTGGTGGCGTAGAGTGTGCCATCCAACAGTGCCAATCTCGCGCCGCCGATGACTTCGGTGCCTACGTGGATCGAAGGCAGGGTCGCAATCATTTCTACTGAATTGTCGGCGGCATTGATGCGGGAGATGTGCGCGCTATCTCCATAGTTGGCGTCGATTGGCTCGCCAGTCTCTGTGCTGATCCATTGGATGTCACTCTCGCCGCCCAGGCCACTGTCGATGACCCAGACATTGCCGTCGCCATCCACCAGCACGCCCTGGGGACCGTTGAAACCCTCTGCAATTACTTCGCCATCAGCCGCGGGCACAGGTCCATCTTGCGCGGCGGCGATGCCAGCCGTGAGCAATAGGGACAGGGCCAAAATCAGACTGATGAGGCTGATTTGTCGTCTACTTCGCATACTCGTCTCTCCTATTGTGGTTGTGTGGAAATACATCCAATATAGCGTACCACATCTTCCAATTTAAACGATTCTTGTTCATGTCCGTATGCATATTTCCTTTCTCTTGTGCTACACAAGATAATCTGTCCCACACATTCACGGGTTGACAGTGGGTGGCTGCATGAGCAGATAGACCAATGCATCCACTTGCTGCTCGGAAATATTGGTGAATACAGGCATGGGAAAGCGGGTGATCTGGTAGCCGTCTACCATAAATGCCTGGGGATTGACAATACTTTCCCGGATGTACTCTGCGGCTGTTGTGGCGTTGCCTTTGTAGCGCTCTTCGTGAATACGCTCCGCGGCAATCGTCGCCAGATCGTCGTGGGGTGGGCCAAATGCACCCAGCGTTCCCACAGAGGTCAATATATGACAGACACCGCAGGCCTGGTGGCGGTAGACTTCCTTGCCCAGTTCCAACCGTTCGGCGTCGATGCTCCCTGCCGGGTCTGCCGGAATTGTCGGCTGTGCCGTCTCCGTCGCTTCGGGCGTAGTCGTGGCCGTCGATTCAGCCGTGGCCGTGGATGTTTCTGTGGCTGTTGGTTCAGCCGTTGCCGTCGGTTCAGCCGTCGCTGTGAATACTGGCATCGCAATCGCGTCAGGCGTCTTTGCCGGTGTCGGTTGTGCCACAGTCGCGGCTGGGGCACTGGGGGACATCCCGACCGCGGTGGGTGATGCACAGGCCGTAGCCAAGAGCGCGTAGCTGAACAGCAGGAAAAAGAGCTTTGCTTTCATGAAGAGAACTTTTTGGTTGTGAGGATGCAGAAGTATGCGGAGAAGGCCATTTGGGCAATCTGTCCGCCCGGCCAGCCTGCCCCTGCATTGCGGCTGCATCCAATAACAGAAATTAGGGTCGCTACTATTCTATCCCGCGTAGATAACCTTTGCAAGTGGCGAAATTGTACGGGGTGTAATTGACATCCCTCTGGAATCGGCTACAATCCGGGAGACCCTTCTGGCCGCCCGTCGGTTTGGACGACCGCTATGTTTTGTGGCGGCCTTGGCTCTGGGAACTATCCGGGGCCAAATCTTTGGGATGTGGTGTGAAATTTCGTCGGTTGGAAAGCGAGTGGTTCTGTGGAAATTGTGATCGGTATTGATGGCGGCGCAACCAAAACCCGGGTGGTGATTGGGGACGTGGCTGGTACGATTCTGGCCGAAGGCAGCGCTGGACCCACCAACTATCAGGTGGTGGGTGTGGAGCAGGCCGGGGCCAATCTGGCGGCTGCATTGCAGACCGCGCTGGACTCTCTGCCCCAGCCGCGCCCGCTGGCCCAGTCGCGTCCGCAGCCCCAGCTGCGTCCGCTGGCGACCCGAATGGTTATGGGCCTGGCCGGCCTGGACAGCGAAAACGACATCCCGATGGTTCGCGCAACGGTGACAAGCGCCCTGGCGCAATGCCCCATCGCAGCCAGTTGGCAGGCGGTCAACGATGCGGTGATTGCCTGGGCCGGTGCCCTGGGCGGCGAGGCGGGCGGGATTGTGATTTCGGGCAGCGGCGCGGCCAGCCTGGCGGTCAACGAAGAGGGCGAACTCTTCCACGCCGACGGTCTGGGCCATTGGCTGGGGGATGCGGGCAGCGGCTTTGAGATCGGACGCAATGGGCTGCGGGCGGCTGTGGCTGCCTGGGAAGGCCGGGGTCCAGAAACCCGACTGGTGGAATCACTGCTGGCTGCGGCGGCTGGGGATGTCAACGGGTGGGCTGCGCGTCTGACCGAAGATGGCAGTCTGGCCCACAGGGAGATGACCGGCTTTGTCCCCCAAGTGGTGGACGCGGCCCAGACCGGGGATGGGGTCGCGCTGGCGATTCTGGGGGAGGCTGGCCGGGCACTGGCCGAAACCGGGGCTTCGGTGTTGCGGCGGGCCAAACTGGGCGCTCAGCCCACACTGGCGACGGTCGGCAGTCTCTTTGCCCACGCCGAACCCCTGCGCGAAGCTTTCTGTGGTAGAATAGCAGATGTCCTCCCCGGCTGTCGGATCATCTGGCCCCGTCTGCAACCGGCGGAAGGTGCGCTGCTGCTGGCACGCAGACCAGCGCTATTGCCCAAAAATGTTTTGGGCCTACGAAATTGAAAATCAATCAATGGGTCCTCAAAAACCGAGTTTTTGGTGAAAGTGTGTACTGGTCAACGGGATGGTGGAATGGCTATTTCTTAACGCAAAGATGCAAAGATGCAAAGGCACAGAGAGAAAAGCGATTTCTTTGCGTCTCTGCTCCTTTGCGTCTTTGCGTTGAAAATTCCACCATCTTCTTGACTACTACATTTTTGGTGAAAGTAACTGGGAATCTCAGGAGTGAGTCGGCCTTGAAAACTCGGTTTTTCATTGGAGTCAACAACCAATCAATCAACAGGTGTTTGCCATGTATCAAGGATTTGAAGTAATCGACTTTCACGCCCATTTTCCCACAAACCTGCCCTGGTTTCCGGAGATGGGCACAACGATTCAGAGCTATGTGGCCAAAGTAGGCGAGAAGCGGGCCGCGCTGGTGCGGGAGATGAGTCAGCCCTACGGCGAGCAGTGGCAGCGGATGTGGGACTTCCCCAAGCCGGAGCCGAAGGAAGCCCATCCTGGCGACGAGGAGCAGGCCCGGCGCTGGTCCGAGGATTTGAAGGCCAACGGCGTGCGAGCCATCGGCTTTGTCACCGGTGGGGGCAACGAGCATTTGTCCGAAATCTGTGGCTGGTATCCGGACCAGTTTGTCGGCTTTGCCCACCACAGTCCCTTTCTGCCCGACGCGGTGGAAAAGCTGGACCACGCGGTGCGGGTGCTGGGTCTGCGAGGCTACAAACTGTTGGCCCCGATGATCGAGCAGCCGATTGAGGACGAATCCATCTGGCCTGTGTGGGAGAAGTGCGCGGAGTTGGACATCCCTGTGCTGATCCACTTTGGCATTCAGGGCGGCGCGGGTGGCATCGCCTCCCACGAGAACATCAGCCCCTTCAAACTCCACAACATCGCCAAAGCCTTTCCGGATGTGAACTTCGTCATCCCCCACTTCGGATGCGCCTGGGAGCGGGAGACACTGCAACTCTGCTGGGCCTGCCCGAATGTGAGCGTGGACACCAGCGGCAGCCTCCAATGGATCCGCTGGGTTCCCGGCGACGTGACAGTGAAGTATCTCTACCGCAAGTTCTACGAGACCGTCGGCCCCGGCCGTATCATTTTCGGCACAGACTCCAGTTGGTTTCCCCGGGGTTTTGCGTTACGCTATCTTCAGGATCAGGTGCGGGATATGCTAGACTTAGGGATGCCCGACGAGCATATTCAGATGATTTTGGCAGGCAACGCGGCCCGACTGTTGAAAATCGACCTCAGCGTCTAATTCTCCTCATTTCAATAGAAGTATCTTTACCAATTTTCCAATACGGAGGAACCAATGCAACACAAACGACTTTTTGCTCTACTCAGCGTGCTGATGGTGTTGGCGATGCTGCTGACGGCCTGCCCGGCCCCGGCGGAACCCGCGCCCGCGGCCAGTGGCGGCGAAGCAGCCGCACCTGCCGCGGAACCGGCGGCTACTGAAGCCCCGGCTGCCGAAGCTGCCGCACCTGCGGAGGCTGCCAGCGACGAAGTGGTGACGATTGAATATTGGCAGTACAATTTCGAGGCCCGTGTCACGGCCATGGACCAATTGATTGAGATGTTTGAGGCCGAAAACCCCAACATCAAAGTCGTCCACAATTCGGACATCCCCTACGCGGAATTCACCGACAAGGTGGCGGCCAGTGTCCCTGCCGGTGTTGGCCCGGATGTGGTATCGCTCTTCTACGGCTGGCAAGCGGCCTGGATCGATGCGGGCTATCTGGTCCCTCTGCCCGAAGATGCCTTCCCGCCCGCGGCCATCGAAGCTGAATTCAGCCCGATGGTGCAGGCCAGTTTTGTGGACGGAACCCTCTACACCCTGCCCACAGCCGTGCGTACCCTGGCTCTTTTGTACAACAAAGACCTGATGGAAGCTGCCGGTCTCGACCCGGAAAAACCGCCAACGACCCTCGACGAATTGGCTGAGCAGGCTGTTCAATGCACAAAGCGGGACGCCGACGGTAATTACGAGGTGGAAGGTTTTGTCACAGAACTGGGCGCGCAGGATCATCAGTGGTTCCGCGAAGTGCTGGTGCGCCAGTTTGGCGGCGTGCCCTACAGCGACGATGGCCGCACGGTGATGTATAACGATGACGCTGGCTTGCAGGCCTGGAACTATCTGCTCTCCTTCAAGACTGAATTGGAGACGGGTGACAGCGCCCTCTTCACCGACAGCACCAACGCCTTTGTCTCCGGCAAAGTCTGCTTCCACGTGGACGGTTCCTTCCGCCTGGGCACACTGGCCGCCAATGCGCCAGACATGAACTTTGGCGTGGTCGAACTGCCTACCCATAACGGCATTCAGAGCACCTTCGGCTCCTACTGGACCCACGGCATCACCAAAAAAGCCGCGGCAGACCAGGCCCGATTCGATGCCTCTGTCAAGTTCCTGCAATTCATCACCAGTGCCCAGGCCGGCACCATCTGGGTGAATATTGTGGGTGAACTGCCTGCCCAACTCGAAGCGGGCAGCAATCCGGAACTGATGGCCGATCCCAAACTGGGGGCCTTTGCCCGTGGCCTGGCCTATGCCCACGCCACCTTCTTTGCTGACGAGAGCGCCCAGCGCCAGGCGATGATCGATGCCTACGATATGGTCGTCCTCGCCGATGAAGACCCGGCAGTGGCACTGGACATCGCTGCTGAGACCGAACAGGAAATTCTGGACGAGTTCTTCTCGAAGTAGATAAGTATTGATGCTGGGGTGGTGAGATGATGAGAAATATGCATCATCTCACCACCCCAGCATCTTTTGCCGAATGATTTTGCACAACACCGGACAATTCCGCATGAAACTCACCCTGCGTCAACGCCAAATCATCTGGGCCTATGCGTTTCTCAGCGTCTCGCTGGTCTTCTTTATTGTGATCCGCTGGTATCCGACGCTGCTGGCCTTCAACATCAGCTTCCGGGATTGGAATGTTTTCGAGTCCTCCGGGCCGTGGGTGGGGATGGACAACTTCGCGGAAATCTGGGAAGATGCCTTCAAACCGCGCAGCGCGGTGCGGGCGGCCTTTACGAATACGATTTTGTATGTGGTCTACGGCGTACCCCTACAGTTGATCTTTGGGCTGGGCATCGCCCTGCTGCTTTCCCAGATTCGGCGCTTCTCCGCCTTCTTTCGGGTGGCCTATTTTGCGCCTTACGTCACTTCGGCGGTGGCAATCGCCTTTGTCTGGAACTGGCTCTACCAGCCCCAGGACGGGCTGATCAATCAGTTCTTATCTGCCCTGCATCTGCCCAACCAGCCCTTCACCAGCAGCCCCAAACAGGCCCTATTGTCGGTGACAGCCGTGGCCGTCTGGCAGAATGTGGGCTTTGCTATCATCATTTTCCTGGCTGGCATTCAGCAGATTCCCGAAACCTATTACGAAGCGGCGCGCATCGACGGGGCCAACGGCTGGCAGATTTTTTGGCGGATTACCCTGCCTCTGCTCAACCCGGTCATCGTCTACCTGACCGTTCTCTCGACGATCTCCTATCTGCGCCTTTTCGCCCTGGTCCAGAATATGTCTCCCCAGGGCACAGGCGGGCCGCTCAAAAGTACCACAACCGTCGTGCTGGAGGTCTACCGGGAGGGTTTTTCCAGCTACAATATGGGCTATGCGGGCGCGCTGACGGTGATTCTCTTCTTTGTGATTTTGCTGATTACCGTCGTGCAATTGAAGTTCCTGACCAGGCGGTTTGAGTATTGAGTTAGTAGATATTGGGTATCGGATATTTCGTGCTGGCATCGTTTCGCCGCCGGTGCGCAATATTCAATACCCAATTCCTTTTTCGCGGAGCAACTATGACCACTTCCATCGAAACCAGCGCCGATCGTACATTGCAATTGGCCGAGCGGGTTGTCAGCAGCGGCCCGCGTCGTCCACGCGGGCGTTTTTCCTGGACCGAGGCCCTGGCCTATCTGCTGCTCTCTTTGGGCGTGGTGGTGATGGTGACGCCCTTTCTCTGGATGTTGCTGACCAGCTTCAAGAGTGCGCCGGAGTTGTTGCAGTTCGCCTTTCTGCCCGAGAATCCGACCCTTGACAACTACATCCGGGTGCTGACGACGAGCAGCTTTCCCCGCTGGTATGTCAACAGTATCGTCATCGCGGTGATCAGCACGGCCAGCGTCATCTTCTTCGATTCGCTGGTGGGCTACACCCTCAATAAATTTGAATTCCCCGGTAAGAATCTGATCTTCATCGGCATTCTGGGCACGCTGATGGTCCCCACGGAGATGCTCATTATTCCCTGGTACACGATGAGCGTGGATTTTGGCTGGCACGTGGGTGTGGCCCAATATTGGGGCATCGCCTTCCCCGGCGTCATCACCGCCACGGGTATCTTTCTGATGCGCCAGTTCTTTGATGGCGTGCCCAGCGAACTGCTGGACGCGGCCCGCATCGACGGGGTGAACGAGTTTGGCATCTGGTGGCGGATCGCCATGCCTCTGGTCAAACCGGCCATCGCGGCCCTGGCCATCTTTAATTTTATTGGGAACTGGAACGCCTATCTCTGGCCCCTGATTGTCGCCAATGGCCGGAACTACTACACTCTGCCCGTGGGCCTCAGCTTCTTCCGGGGCGAGTCCACCACCGAATGGGAAAAGATTATGACCGCGGCCAGCCTGGCCTCGATTCCCTTGCTGGCGGTCTTTTTGCTGTTCCAGAAGCAGATTATTAAGGGAATTGCGTTGACGGGATTGAAGGCGTAGGGGTAGGGCGATGATGTGATGATAGGATTCTGGGGTGTGGAAGACTCGTTTCCAATGTAGCGGATGGTGCGGAGGTGTGAAATGGCTGTGGCCCGAATGACACAGGTGGATGGAATGCTGGCGCTGCTGCTGCCGCAGGGGATGCTATAAGATTGGCGCGGAAGATGGATTATTATTCTTGCACGTCAACGGTTAGCGAATCTGCTTCATATCCACACGCTACCAGCAGTCGCCTGCTCAGTTTGATCGAATCTGGCCCGCTCAAATTCGTCTCTACCCATAGATTTGTGCCTGGGATTGATTCCCCGTTTATCATCTTTTCTCCCGAAGCGGCTACGTACTGTCGTGTCCGGCCACGCACATTGCGCGTTTTGCCGGCGAAGTCCGTCGGCTGTAGCTTGGCAAGGATTTCACATACGCCGACTACAATTTCTTTCCACGCCGTCACCTGAAAGCGTTCGCCGAACAGGTCAAAGCTTTTTGGTTTGAGATGTTTCTTTACAGGTGTAACTTCGACGGCTTCTGGCTGGAGAGAATTGGGGGAAGGAATTTTCGGTTGTTCCTTTTCGTCGTTTGATTCAATGGCTGGCGATCCCCACTCTCCCCACCATTCGTCGTCCAGGCTTACAACGGTCAGCGTTTTCTCGACAACGCCGACTCGATATTTCATCAACAGATTGACCAACTCCTCTCCATTGATCAGCCCGATGCGCGTCTTGTTCTGCGCCACAGCCTCCTGATAGGCACCCTTTGAGAAGTCGCTGGTCGTAATTAAAATTCCCTGCTGATGCACCTGCAATGAACCTCGTAATTGGGTAACAGTCGGCGCACGCACATTGCCTTTCCAGCGCTTGGCTTGCACTGCTGCGTTCACTTCGGTCAATCCGGCTGCTCGGTATACGCCCACTACATCAATTCCGCCGTCACCGCCGTAGGGTGTTACCTCCACGGAGCTTTCGTCAAAACCCATTTGGAGCAGAAGCTCCATCACCAGTGCTTCAAAGCGCTCTGCTGGCATTGTATGCAGAAATTCGTGTAGCTGTGAGCGAGTTCTCTCATTGATCGCTTGTACCTGTGCGTCAATCCCACTGGGTTGCCATTGCACAAGTCCAAAGACCCCTCGACCTGCCCGCACAAATCGAGAACCTTCCTGCTTTGTTTCAGTATATAGGCGCGAACCCATTGTGGCATCGGGTGTCAATCCAGTAGGTGCGATAAGTCCTTCATCCAATGCCCGCTTGGTGATTTCTGCGTAATGAAGGGATTCCCCTGTTTGCTTGAGTATCTGATTTGCTGCGTCCAAATATGTCATCGGTTCTCGTCAATTCAGTAGATGGTTGGGGATGACTATTGCTGGCGTAAGTCTAGCATAAACCGTATGTGTAGACAACCGCACCCAATCTGTATCGGCGAAAGGAACCCCAAACCCCTTGCCCCCCACACTCCACCCGATGTATACTATCCCCCAGCGCATTCCCGTCGCGCGGACCAATCCCCTCTCCCACAAAAGGAAAACTGATGTCCCAACAACGCCAGAAGATTCTCATCCTCTATCTGGGCAATTCCGCCCTGGACAGCCGCGTGAAGGGCTGGACCCTCTACGATGGCACGGGCCAGGAGGCCCACACCACCGGCGACAGCGACACCCCGCCCTACGCTACCGGCCTGGACGCGCTCCTGGACGGCTGGCGGGCCATCCAATTCCCCCAGCTCATCCCGCCCTATCCGGGGATGGAGTACACCACCTCCTTCCAGATGTACGAATTCATCTTTGAGAAATTGGAGACGATCGATGGTTGACAAAAAATATCTGCTCACCACCGCCCAGATGGCCGAATTTGTGGCCCGGGGTATGCTGCGCTTTGACGAACTGGTCCCGGACGAAATCAACCGGGCGGTGATGGCCTCCTTTGACGCGGGCGGCATCAAGGCCGCGCCCGCGGGCACGCCCCTCTCCCAGTGCTACCCGGAGCCGTCGCCCATCGGCGAGATGCTGCGTATGCCCGAAATTCAGGGCATCATCCACAGCCTGGTCGGGCCAGACCCCCTTTTCGACCACCACGCCATCCACGTGCGCCAGCCCAACGAAGGCAGCGCCCAGGGCATGCACGGGGACTCCATCATCGACACCCGGATGCACTTCGACATCCAACTGATGTACTTCCCCCACGACGTGCCCCTGGAAATGGGCGGCACACTGGTCGTGCCCGGTAGCCAATACCGGCGCATCAACGAAATGGACATCGCCCGCTACCAGAACTTCGCCGGGCAGGTGCCGATGGTCTGCAAGGCTGGGTCGATCCTGGCCCTCCATCACGGCATCTGGCACTGTGGCCGCCAGAACAAAACCGACCGCAAGCGCTATATGTACAAAATCCGCCTGAACCCAGTGGTGCGCCAATACCGTCTGTGGAATACCGACGATCTGGCGGCCATGACCGGCGGCCAGAAGCGCATCTTTACCCGTGACCAGAACGCGGCCCCGGATGTGCAGACGATTCTGGGCAAGGGCGAGCCCTGGTTTGAGGACGCAGGGGGACGGTTGGAGATTGTCAACCGGGTGAAGATGTGGCGTTTCCTCACCGGCGACGAAAACTTCGACGTGCACTACTGGCTGACCCGGCTGGAGAATATGCCGGAACGGCGGCTGGCCGCGTAAGGGAGATGCGGGACGCAGATTTCGCTGAAACAACGGATGGGCGCAGATTATTTCAGCGCCATCGATGCCCTTTTTTGGATTAGGAAAAAGGAGAGGGGAGGCAGTTATCCAAACTGCCTCCCCTCTCCTTCTCTATTGGTTCAACCGACAATCAGATCGCTTTCTACTCATCACTTCCGATCTGTGGGCGGTCTCAGGGGAGTGTGTGGTTCTGTGTGGCGTCAATCCCCCGCGCCACAACGAATCCGCCGGGTGGTTGCAGGCCACTGTTGTAGGCGTTCTTCTCCACCTGATACTGGTAGCCTCCCTCGACCAGATAGAAGACGACGTTGCCGCTGGCATCGGTGGAGGCACTGCCCCGCTGGGTCCCACTGCCGTCTGTGCCATTATAAAAACGTACCCGGTAGCCAGGCAGCGGTTGGCCGCCGCTGTCTTTTACGTTGATAGTAATGGCCGCCAGCGTATAGGAGAGATTCAGCGGTGTGCCGCGCAGGACAGTAAAGCCTTCCATCGCGCTGCGGGTTCCGTACTTGTCCACCTGATAACCGTAATCGCCCTCCACCAGATAGAAGATGGCGTCGCCGTTGTCATCGGTGGAAGCACTGCCCCGTTCGGCTCCGCTGCCGTTCGTGCCATTGAAGAAGCGGACGACGTAGCCTTTTCTGCCCACATTGACCGTCACTGTTGCCAGCGTATAGGAGAGATTCAGCGGTGTGCCGCGCACGACAGAAAAGCCTTCCATCGCGCTGCGGGTTCCGTACTTGTCCACCTGATAGCCGTAATCGCCCTCGACCAGATAGAAAGTGGCGTCGCCGTTGTCATCGGTGGAGGCGCTACCCCGCTCGGCCCCGCTGCCGTTTGTCCCGTTGAAGAAGCGGACGACGTAGCCCTTGCGCCCCACATTGACCGTCACCGTTGCCAGCGTATAGGAGAGATTCAGCGGTGTGCTGCGGACAACCGTAAAGCCTTCCATTGCGCTGCGGGTTCCGTACTTATCCACCTGATAGCCGTAGTCACCCTCCACCAGATAGAAAATGGCGTCGCCGTTGTCGTCG
>JAUIHI010000004.1 GCA_030432295.1 Anaerolineae bacterium
GGGTGGTTCGGACGCGGGCCGTCACCGACCACCCGGAGGAGTTCGCCCAAGTTTCAATCCCTCGGATGGGTTGGGGGTGGTTCGGACGTGTCTTGCGCCAGCATCCCGTAGGCGGAACTAAGTTTCAATCCCTCGGATGGGTTGGGGGTGGTTCGGACTGGAGACAGTCTGGCCGATCGTCCCGGCGATGGTGAAGTTTCAATCCCTCGGATGGGTTGGGGGTGGTTCGGACGCGCTCTTGACATTCCCGCCCAGCGTCGTGACGGTTGGTTTCAATCCCTCGGATGGGTTGGGGGTGGTTCGGACCTGACCCAGGAACAATAGCAATGGCAACCGGCAAACAGGTTTCAATCCCTCGGATGGGTTGGGGGTGGTTCGGACGGGAAGTTTGGCGAGAAGTCCCGGCATTGCTTTATCGGTTTCAATCCCTCGGATGGGTTGGGGGTGGTTCGGACCCCTCGCTCGCACTGTCCCACTTGGCGGCGTTTTTTACCGGGTTTCTCCCACTGGCTATGCCATTCACTATACATTAGCATGGCTTTCGATGCAAATTTATCACGCGATTTGCCCCTTTTCTCCCACCTGCGAGCATCGCCCTCGTCAATGCCCGCAAATGGCTACAATTCGGTTGTTAATGTGCGTTTCCCCTTTGCTACCTCTGGTCAAAAGCCTGCGAGCGTCAGAGGGAGTGTGGTGGCCTGCTGCGTCTCTCGCATCCCATCAAAGCAAAATGAGATCGGGTTCTTCAGGGAGTCCACCCTCCAGGGTTTCTGAACGTCCGTGACAACTCTGGCACAGGACATAAAAGCGCACCCGATCCTCCCCCTCTTTTAGATGCTGGGCCAGCCGGTAGCGCAACTCCAGATACTGCTTTTCACTCAAGCTGCACTCGAACAGGCTGAATTGGGTCCACGTCCCATAACCGCAGAGCAGCTTATGCACCTTTGTGCGCCGTTTATCCGACGGAATGTCGTAGGCCACAATGTAGAAGGTGTTTGTCCGGTTGTCAGCCACGCCAGTATAGCACTCCTCAACGCACTTGAAAAGGACGATAGACAGGCACTTCGCCGGTCAGATATTTAGCCAGCAAGCGGGCCTGTAACTCCAGGCAGCGGCGGTAGCTGGCTTTGTAGCCAAATTCTGGGTGCTGAATTTCGGTATTGAGTCGGGCCTCGAACTGCTGCAAGAAAAGTTTGCGTCCCTGGGTGGTCAGCTGACAGGCCCCGAACTGATTCTCGAAGTGTTCAGGGCGCAGAATCTGTTTGTTGACAACCGTCAGCACCACCGAATCCACCACTGGGGTGCGCATCTCCTCCATCAAATCCAGGGCCAGGGCGGGCTTGCCATAGCCCTCGCTGTGCAGAAAGCCCACATACGGGTCAAAACCCACAATCCCCACCGCGCTCAGCACATTGTTCATCAGCAGCACATAGCCAAAACTGAGCAGCGAGTTCACTGGGTCGGTCGGTGGGCGGCGGATGCGCTTGCCGAAGCCCATCTCCTGTTTGAGCAGACGGCCAAAGCCGCTGAAGAAGGCCGAAGCCGCCGCGCCCTCCATCCCCTGCAAGATACCCAGGGCCGATTTCTCCTGGGGGCGGGATGGGTTGGGTGGGCCATCCTCTTCGATGATCAGCCGATCCACCTCATCGATCATCGAACGAATGGTGGCGGCCCAGTTCTCGATCTCTGGGTCATTCAGCCCCCGATTGCTGCGCAAAAGGAGGGTGCGCTGGTTATGCAGTTTGCCCCGCACAAAACGGGCGGCCAATGCAACACGCCGACGATACTCCTCGTGACAGCGGAATTGGGCCGTGCGTACAAAGACGTTTTTGCTCACCTGGGGAGCCAGCCGCCCCTGGAATTTGCCCCAAAAGTTGCAGAAGCAGACATCTGCATTCTGGTCCAGCAGAGCCAACAGGGCCGGGGTGGTTACGGTGCTGTCACCCAACACAACCACCTGGCTGATCTTGAGCAGGGGAATGCGCACGCTGCGCGCATCGCTCTGTGCACCGCTACCGCTCTCTTTGTTGGCGGGGATTTTGACGATGAGGGTCTCCCCATCTTTTTGCACAACACTACGCGGTTCGGTCAAATAGAGTGTGGTCATCGGGTCATTATCCTTACTATGTATTTCGTAGGTCGGATTGCCAATCCGACCGCCGTCGGACTACTTGTGAATTAAGAAAATAACCGGGCAACTGTAGGGGCGCTGCTTGCTGCGCCCGCAGGTGTCGGGCGCAGCAAGCAGCGCCCCTACGTCATTACCCGATCAATTTTTTAATGTCCAACCAGTCCGACCTACATTCGTTGTCACGGACTCAGAACTCTCGTTTCCTCAGGCAGACAGATGTCATGCAGACTGCATCCCCGGCAGCGGCTCTTCTGATCTGTGTGGGGCAGAATTTCGCCGATGGCTACGGCCCGCTGCATGGCGTCGATCAACGCCCCGGTTTCGGCCCGTAGGTTTTCGTCGAAGATCACATCCACCCGTCGCCGGCTGCCAAAGTAGAAGATAGCGCCCTGCTCAATGGAATGGCCGGTCATCTCCTCCAGGCAGAGGGCCTGGGCGCAGAGTTGGGCCTGGTCATTCATCCAGCGTCCCTGCTTGCCCTGCTTGTATTCCACAGGCACAAAGCGCCCGTCCGGGTGTTCCTCCAACAGGTCGCAGAAGCCAGTGATCTGCCAGCGTTCGCTAAAAACATAGACCCGGCGGTGGATGCGCACGCCATCGCCCTGGCTCTCATAGCCCGGTGTGTGCGCCCGTTCGTGGTTTTGCACACCCCGCAGCACGTGGGCGTTGACCTCCATTTCGCTCTGGGCATACATATACCAGAAGCGGCGGGGGCAATAGGCGTATTGATTGATGTAGGAAAGTGGCAATGGGTCCATTATTCTACCAGCCTCATCTGTCCCAATCCGTGGGTGGTCTTGTAGCCGATGCCGGTGAAGAAGGCCAGGTGGAGCAGACAATTGAGATGGGCCGCCCGGGCTGCGTCGCTCTTGTCCAGCAGACGCCAGGCCACTTTGCCCACGCCGCCGGTATAGCGCTGGCCCCGGTAGGCAAAACCTTCGGTCTGCCATTTCCACACCCGCTCGATGATGACATTGCGCTCCACCCACTCCTCAAAATCCCGCCCCCAATTTTCGCCGGTCCATTTGTCCCAGCGCTTGCCTACCCCGTTGATAGCCATGCGCGGCAAAGGAAAGATTTCCATGCGTCGTCGTCGGTTGTCCGCATCACCCCAGCGCACCGCAGTGGGGCTTTCAAACTCCAACACCCAGCGCTCGGCGGGGGGCAACTGGCGCAGTTCGTCCAGGGTGGTATAGCCGGCCCAGGGATGGCTGGCCGGGTTGCCCAGGGCATCGGTGATGGCAAAGTGGACATCGCCCAGGCGGATGGTGGGCCGGGTGCTGGTGAGCAGGTGGGTGGTGAAGGCGGCGAACAACGCTGGCTCCAGCAGGCAGACCCGCAGCCAGCCTGGCTGTCCTGGGCTTACCCGGATTTTGCCGTCCTGGGGACTCTGCCAGTAGCCGTAGAGGGGGGAGAGGCTGAAGGCGCTGCGCTCGTCCGCGTTGTGCATCCGGGCCGAGAGGTCCGGGTCCACGGCCTGGATGGCGGCGTAGAAGGCGGCGTGGCCCAGCTCGCCCACGCTGCCGGGCAGGGTTCCGGCATTCTGCGGGGCCAGGTTGACGACGAGGGCGTGGAGGGTATGGGGCATGGGTAGCAATTTCCTTTGCATGCAATTCAAGAGATGGTATACTTTCGTTAATATGGCTTTGGGAGAGAGTACACCCGCGCTACTCCCCCTCTGGTTTCAGGAGAATCGGTATGGTTACACTGACATTGACATCGCAGCGCAACGATTCCCTGCGCCCGCTGGTGGAAGCAGCCCTGGACAACGAAGCGGCGGTGTTAGAAGTCGGAATCCGCAAGACCCAGTGGCGTCTCCACGAATTTGAGAGCAAATACGAGCTTGCCACGGACGAATTTCTGGCAAAATTCCGGGCAGGAGAGATCGAAGAGACGCTGGAACTCGACGAATGGATCGGCGAGAGCCGGATGTTGCACCATTTGCAGGAAAAGCTGGACACTTTGCGGAGTCTCCACATTGCGGATTGACGCCTATTTCGCACAAATTCGGCAGGCGATAGATAACTGCTCCTTCGTTCGTAATGCGTCCATCCTCACGGACGACCGTGGAACATTTGAAGGATTTGTCCGCGGTGATCTGGTATTGAGTGACGGCTCTCGACTCCACTGGCGTGAATTTGTCAACACAGAATTCGGGCTGCACCAGATCATGTACAGCTTTCAATACATGGACGACCAGGGCAACCTGATTTTTCGTTATGACAACACAGGCCATCACGCCAACGTCTCTACCTTTCCTCATCACAAACACGAAGGCAGCATGAGGAAGATCGTTGCCTCCGCCCCGCCCAGTCTGGCCGACGTGCTGGCAGAGATTGGGCGGGTGATGGGGGCGGCCTAAAAGTAACGCAAGACTATAGGCCAAGCCCGTCGAAGTGTGTCAGAGAATGATAGCGTCGTCATTGACTTGCGCTTGTTGGAATGCCCAGGCCATCAACGGCTCCAAAAGCAACGCATTCGTTCCCAGAATCACCTCAAACTCCTTTTCTTCGCCGGGCAAATCAACCAGTAATTTACGGCTGTAAATTGCCCGATAGCGGATTTGTGCACGAAGCACCCCGAAAAGCCTTTCTGGGACAAGCAGAGCGAGAACGTACTGGCTGCGAACTGCGTCACGGATCTCTGGATATAGGGGTTCGTCGGTACGCAATTGGATACCGTTGAGCGCTACCGGCTTCCCAGCAGAAAAACAGCGGATGAAATCAGATTCCGGCCACCCTCCGTCCAGAAGCCGGGGTGGTCGCCAGCGCAAAGCAACCCGCAACCGTTCAGTTCGATGTTGGTGCAAACGAACACAGATGCTTTCCCTGGTCGGTGTCTTGCCCGTCGCCTGTTGAAACTGAGTACCCTCCAAGAGAGTGAACTGATAGTTTTCCACCAAATGAATCAGATCGTACTGGGTGGTTTCTGCGCCGGACAAAAGTCGATCCGGGTCGTATACCCAGGCGTTCGGACTGCTGAAGCTGTCTCGAAAGCTGAATTGGGCTTGGATTTTGGCCCTTTCCATTTCACAGTAGATGCGAATTCCATCAACATACTGTGGCCCTAAGAACTCGTTTAGTCTTGGCCTGATATCGTTGGCTTCCGGTTTTCCCCCTGTCAGCCATTCAAAGTAATCAGCAATGACTTCCGGCAACTTAGATCGGCTGTAGGAATCTTTGGGATCGCGTAGCCAGCCTGCAATAGCCTCCTGCTTTTTCCAATGAGCCTCAAAACTCCACAAAGGCCGTTTGCTGTTCGGCGCATAGACAGAGAGAATCGTTTCAAAGAGTCCTTCGATTCTCTGCCTACCCTCTGCAGAAAGCATCTTCTTTGCGTTGTAGAGCGGAAAGACATTCTCTTCCAATCCTCCCCGGCTCACGTAAGCCTGAAAATCTTCCTTTTCAGGTAGGGCATTCGTGCGTTTGAGCAGGGCCAAAAATTCAGCGCGGCTGAATGTCTGCCCGTTTGCTGTCTGTAGTGCGCCAATAGACTCCTGGCCGACCAGCGCGATGGCTTCGGATGGCGTGTTTGTCTCTATTTTTCCCAACACCCGCCCGGCCCGGCCCATACGCTGGATCAACTCATCCCGGAAGCGCGCTTCAAAGACAACAAAGTCCAGATTTTGGCGTGCCTTCGCTTGTTTTTTAAAATTGTAGCCGATGTCCACCGTCGGCGTCGCCAAAATCAGCGGCTTGAACTGATCTTTTCGGCGTTCTTCAATGGGCTGTGCGCCGGTAATCCGTCCCATCGACTCCGAGGCAATCGAGGCGCGCAGAGACGCGTGGGCCTGATTGATACGCCAAAGCGCATTGGCGATCAACGCTCCGTCTTTTCCACTGCGCAACCGTTCACCCACGCTTTTGCCCTGGCTCTCTGCATATTTTTCGATAGTCTCATCGGCAAAACCCAGGGTGAGCGGAGCCAACACAGGCGTTGTCGGCAAGCTGGATGCTTCTGCCGGTTCGTTCTCCGGGCTAACCAGTACCCAGCCGTCAGCGCCAAAGAGTCGATCCAAGTACGTGCGTGTCCCTTCATCCGGCGTAGCCGAGAGCAGACAAAAGCGCCGACCCTCTCCAAAGTATCCCCAGTCTTTGGAGAGAGCCATGAAAAAGAGGAAGTTTGCCAGTTGTTTGCTGTCGTAATAGTGAAACTCATCGATCACAATGTAACGAAATCTGGTCACGACGGCATGGAAGAGATTGCGCTGATCGAAGGAAGAGAATTGCCAGAAGAGCGCGTAGTAGAACAGGTCTGGATTTGTCACCAGAATCAGCGGCAGTTTGTCGTGATCATTCGGATCGATGCCCAATTCTGCGTGAAATGCCTGTCCATTGCTCAGAATTAAATCAACAAAGCGCTCGCCGTTACGGTCTACCCGGTCATTGGCGTGCAGAGATTTCAACACCGCTGCATTGATCTCCACCGGACGAAACTTCAAGTTGTTCTCTGCAACGAATGCGCAGATATCTTCATAATGCTGGTGGAGCAGTTCGTTTGTGGGCGCAATGAAAAGCACGTTATCCCGCGGCCTGCCCGTCAGCGTAAAGAGATGGAGCAGACTGGCGACGGTCTTGCCGGTTCCTGTGTTATAGGCGTTCATCACCAATGGCGCATTCTTCAACGCTTCCACAGTCCGTATCTGATGGTAAAGGGGTGGCGGGCTGAGATTGAATGGATTCTCAGCCGCCACCTTTTCGCTCTGGCCTGTCAGATGAATCTCAACCATTTGCGCTCAATCCTTCCACACCAAAACGCATCCCAACAGGCAGCAGTGTTCCGTCTTTCAACCGATAGAACGAACCACTGATCACCGCATTGCGCAGTAAAGGCACCGGATGAACGCTCAACAGATCGAAAGTCTGAAGGACTGCACCTGCTGGCAGGTCCAGGGGATTGATAAGTTGGCGCAGGTGGGCAGATTCCTCTCTGATAGTTTGGAATGTAACCTTTTCCGCCGTCAATCTGGCTTTGCTCATCCATTTTCCCAGGCGGATATAGGAAGGCAATTGCAGGGCATCGGAAGAAAAGAGATGGAAAATGGCACGGTTGCCAATTCCCAACAACTTGATCGAGCCGATCTGCGGTCGATTCATTGTGCGGACTTTACGGCTTGCTCCGGTTGCGCGTTCGCGCAGATACCAGGCGCTCCCGCGCTGCTCTGCATCCCATCCGTCGGGTTTGGTGATCAGTGCATTATTGCCCATCGCAAACCAGTAACTATCGGGCATCGCATTAAACTGTTCAATGGCAAAACGGGGCTGTCCCACAATGGAGGCAGGCGTGAGATAGACTCCCTGTTCGTTGAGCGCTGTCAAATGCTCGGCATAGTGGATCTGGCCCCGGTTGTGGTAAGGCGAGGCTACCAATCCCAGCGCATAGCACAGCGCATAGTTGCCAATAAACGGTTCGGTCTGATAGAAATTTCCCACCTCCCTGCTGGAGAAGAATGTCCTCTCCAGCAGGGTCAGTTCGCAGCGATAAATCTGCATACCGCCTCCTTTAGCGCTTGTAACCTGCCTGGGCAGTTGTCAGCACTGCTTTGATAGCCTCTTCGTCGCTGTACAGTATCTGCAATTCCTCGTGCAAGTGGGCCAGATCAGCGGCTTCCATCACAATTACTTTGCCCATCACCCGCTGTCGAAGGCTCTCCATCGCCTGGGCCACCGCGTTTTCCACATCCCCATCGGTCAAAGGCAGGGTTGGATCGCCGTTGTTTATGGCTTTCAGCCGATCCCAGACCGTTTGGGTCAATTCCAGATTGCTGTATAGCTCACAATCGCTGAAACAGATGGCAAGCAGACGATTGGTCACTTTGCCAACCCGGCTGGACACGGCCCCGTAGCGACTGCTGCGCAGAATGTTGCCCAGCACATACGTCAATTCGCCCGGGGTCACATCTTTCAGCGTCTCGATATCCAGGAAATGGGTTTCTGGGCGCACATATTCATCCGTGCCGATGCTTGTGGACGCTTTGCCGGTTTCTGGATGGCGCATTGTTCCGTCTTCAAAGGGCGCATTGAATTGCCGTTTGCCAACTACCTGCGTTGCAGGCAGAATCGAAAACGCATCGTCAGTGATAACCCGGGACTTCTGGGCACCCCCGCCACCGACGGCGTAGCCGTAGACCATCGAATCAATGCTGTCCGGCTCCGGATTACCTTCATTTAGACCCGCATTGGCGGCGAGAAGTTCAGCCCGCCGCAATAACTCCCGCCCGGTGCGTCGTTCAACGGCTGTCTGTTTACGCTTGCTGATGACAACCCGGGGAATCACCGTTTGGTCCACTTCGCCGGCATGGACAAACTCGCGATTCAGCGGCTCCCCACTGCCTTCTGTGCGGAAGATCGCCTCACCTTCCACTTTGCGAGTGAGGATCAGGCTCACATAATAGCCGCGGGGATAGTTGCTGTAGGCTTCGGGCAGATACTTGGCATATTTCTGTAGAGATTGCATGGCATATCCTCCTGAGTAATGGTATGAAAATGGTTAGTCGGTTGATTCAGCTTCGGCAGATTTTTCTGCAGAACGCAGAGCCAGCAATTCCCGCACATGGAAAAGAAAGGCCGAACGGATCAGCTTTTCGTCATTGAGAAGCCGCTGACGGTTGTTCTGGTAGACTTTGCCGATTAGATCGTCAAAAAACGCATCCACAAAAGCGTTTACCTTGACTTGCGTAGTACGGCCAATCATCTTTGCATCCCGGATACGTCCCAGATATTCATAAATATCCTGGGCCGTGGCCGCACGCAAGGTGCCGTCATCAATGGGTGCCTCCTTCTGCTGGATTTTTGTAAAACATTCGTTTAGGGGCGTCATCAAAGAATTCTTCTCTAGTGATTTACCTTTGAGATTCCCTTCCCAAGCCAACTGTGCAAGCTCTTCAATGGTTTCGATCACCTGTCTTCCTCCATTCGTGTAGGCTAAATAGTTCAACGAATCAACCATCTGTCCGGCGGCGCGGATGAGTGTCCACTCCGCCGACTTCACCTTTTTATCATCCCGAATACGTTGTAGCAAAAGTCGTTCCGCTGTATAGAAAATGCCAAGCGGTCCGTCATTCAGACTGCTGGCAAGAGCAATTACTTCGGTTACTTTGCTGCTGGGGTTAAAAACCTGTCGATAGATTCCGTAAAGCGCTTTCAATTCTCCTTCCAAAGTAATCTGGATGCCACTTTGTTGTGTGCCTGTGAGTTCTTGGTAGGTATAGCCGTTTTGACGTAACAATCCTTGCAACGATAAGGGAATTTCGTCGATCAGCAGATCGGCAAATTCATCTGGCCCGACAATCGGCGTAGCCGAATGAGTCAACACCACTCGACCACCCACGTATCGGTGCATAGCATAGGCGCAGGTAAATGCGTACCAAAATTGCTCGGTATCATTCCGCCCTGGGGCGTTCAAAGGCCAAATAAGCAGATTGCCTAGGAGTTCTGGAGCGCCGGGTAAGGGCAAGCCATTGCTGTTCGACACCGAAACCGGCAGTTCGATTGGCTGACTGGGATCGAAAACGCTGCGTAGGCTGTCATCAGTCTTGATAAAAAGGGCGGAGACATCCTGCTCGGCCAGTTCACGCACTGTTCGACGCCACGAGTCAATATAGGCAGGACTAAAAAAGGCGTAGGGATAGATGTGCAAGTAGTAGGTGCTGGCCTTGAACGCAGGCGGGTAGTTGAGTTTTTCCAACAAAAACTGGGCTTTGGTAATTGGATCAATGCGTTTGACCGGGTCACCTGGCCCAGCAGCCAGACGGTTACTGAATTGCTGGACTTTGATCGTTTTGGGTACATCATCAGAACGCCATAGCTCTGTGTCAAAATCCGTGCCGCCGTAGGCCGACTGTTTATGGTTTTGCTGAACATATCGTTGTAGATAAGCTGTGAATGTGGCTATCTGCGGCAACTGAAAAGAGAACTGGATGTTATTTTGGGCATACTGCTGAAAGACTGCTTGCCACGGACTATCGATCTCCATCTCTCCAAGGAGATTCTTGCCATCTTGTTCGATTTTTCTGATTACAGATTCATAACTCAGTGAGATTGCCCCCGCCAACACATAAGATCTGTCGTAGTTAAGGTCAAAGTAATCATAGAATGCTTGTTGTTCCGATGGCATGTCCAATATGGCGTACAGGTGCATCCATGGATCAGGAATCTCCTTTTTGAAGTGTTTGCTCAAAAAGATATAATAGGTGCGCACCAACTCGCCCAACTGTAATAGTGAAAGGCTACGCGGAATCAGGTCTGATTCCGCCAGTCGCTGGCGGACTGCCTCTGCAACTGGACTACTGTCACCAGTAATGCTCTGTTCGGCGCGTTCCCTGGCACGGCTTTCCATATTATCTAACGCATTGTACTTTTTACCCTGAATGATCGTATCCACCGCTTGCCACATACGCGAGAACGATATACCAAGTTCCAGGCATTTGTTATCAATCTTAATACCTTGATTGGTCGCTTTGATGAAACTGGAAAATTTACCTCGTGTTTGATCTTCCAGCCAATTGGCAATACTTGTACCAATGGCGCTATAGTCCTCTTCAGCGACGCCGATTGACTCCCCACGTTTGACTAGATAGACAACACCATCTGGGTAATAGAGCAAGGGCCAAGCCCCTTTTTCCTGTTGCAAATACTCCGCTACGCGGTTGTGAATGACATTTGTCAAAATGCCACGCTGTTCGGCCACGACGTGATGGACAAGCTCGTACTGTGTAGCGCTGAATTCGTTGAGGTGATCCAGAAAACGGCGTTTGTGCTTGCGCTCATGCAGGCTATGGGAGAGATCAACCACATCCAACGCTCTCACCAGCAGAACCAACCCCTCAATGCGTTCCTGCCCCAAACGATAGTCCCCGCCGAGTATGAGCAATTCACCGGCCACATGCCCGTGATCGCTGTGGGCACGCATCAGTGTCACGATGTCCCGCAGATAGTCCCGCCATTGGGGAAAGAAATCATCGGCTCCAATTCGTTGTAATTCCTCTGCAACGGCATCCGGGTTTGCCAGTTTATTGTAGCCTCCCAAGTGCTGAAATTCCGGCACTTTGTTTAAGTCGTGGACACTTAACACAAGCATTAGAACCCGTCGCTCTACCTCAGAAAGTCCCACTAAAGAGGAGAGACGTTCGAGAGTAAAGACCAAGTCAAGTACGTGGGCATAGAGCGGTTGCCCCTCCTTGCCCCCCCACTGGATAATCCGCCGATAGCGCCCCAACCCCTTGTTGGCGATGTTATCGATGTAGTCCCCTAGCACATCGCCCGGTCTTCCGGCCAGCTTTAGCATTAATTCGTCAAGTGTCGTGCTCATTAATCAATTCCTCACGTTTCTTTCGACCAGTCCAGTAGGTGTATTTGCTCTATTGTCTCACACACACTCCCCAATATTTTGGGGAGTGACTCCTAATCCGTCACCAATTTCAAAACCCGTTTATTCTTCCTCTGCGTACACCCGTCCCAACCCCGCCACCAGTGCTTCCATCTCCCGCCGGGCATTCGTGTCCCCCACCACCCGACAACTCGGCCCATAGCCGAGCAGTTGGCGACAAGCCATAAAGAGATTGTCTGTGGTGGCCGTCACCCGCACCCAGCCCTCATCGTCTGGCTGGTGAATCTCCATATCGTCAAAATGACGGCTTACCTGGCCCAACCGGGCGATCTCCGGGGCCAGCAGATATTCCAGTTTGTGGTGAGGGTGTTTGGGAGGCGTGGGTGGCAGTCGTTCTGGTAGCACTTGAATCCCCTCGGCCAGAATGCGCCCGATTCGGTAACGCATCCACTGCCGTGCCTTCCATATTCCATGAGGGCCATCCACCTCGCGCAGGAAGGCATCCAAATAGAAGTGGCCCCGCGCTGAATCGAAGTAGCGGTTCCACGGTTCCACCGTATGGACACGGGGAATCTCGTCGGCCTGGTTGGGGGAACGGTAGGCGAAGCGCAATAGCTGACGACCTACGGCCCTGCCGATGGCATTCTCCACCGCTGGTGAGACTTCATCGCTGTCTTTGCTGCGCAGATGAAGCTGCAGCCGATTACGACGATAGACAAGACTGCCCTGCTGGTTGTCTGGCAAAAGCTCCTGAATGCGATGCAACAGGGCCTGCACCGCATCGGACTGAGGTGCGCCAGGGCCAAAAGTCTCGACCAGAAATGCCAGCGTCTCCAGTTCTTCCTCGCTCAGTCCCAGCGGACGGAACTCTCCAAAGCCTTGAAACTCGTAGACAGCCTGCTTCCGGTTATAGCGAGGTCTTTCCACGCCGAGCCGTGTATACAGAAAACTCAGGTCTTCTTCAAAACGACGGCGGCCTGCGTCGAGTGTGTCACCATCATAGGGGCCACCGCCTACATCGACCGATACCAAATCGATCAGTGTTTCTCGGCCAGCAGGTATGCGTTGAAGATGGCGAAGTATGCTCAACGCCCGGATAATGCGCTCGTCAACAGTTGCCATGCTATTTTTCTCGTTGAGGTAGGGTAGTAATTCCAGGCAATCCGAATTGATGTGCTTCTAAAGTGGCTCTCCAAAAGCATACTATACATCCATAGCTTACGCAATCTAACGGAAAACAAGCTGCGCGCTTCCCAACTACTGATCGTTACGTCCGAACCACTGGGCGGCTCGTCCCGACGACTGGGCGGCTCGTCCGAAAGGCTGGTCATCACGTCTGAGAGATTAGGCGTCTCGTCCCAACCACTGGTCATCACATCTGAGGCACTGGTCGTCTTGCCCCAATTACTGGTCATCACGTCCGAAGTACCGGTCATCACGTCCGAAAGGCTGGTCGCCTCCCCGCGGCTGCTGGTCATCACGTGTGAAGCACTGATCATCGCCTCACACATGCAGAGAAGTATACATCCGGCCCTGAAAGTGTTTAACGCCAAGGAAAAAATATAGTAGATTACGCACAATCTACTATATTTTGCTATCAAAACCCGTGCTAACGTGTACCCAATCGTAATTGCGATTGCCGGTATCTAACGTCAGTACGATTGTGCTTGTAGGCCGGGGGTGATTGCAACAGTTCCAGCCCAGCACCAACCCGAAAGGAAATTCCCATGTCATCTCATTCGATTGCCAACCGTCTGGAATCTGCCCGCCTGGCCCTGACCAATGCGTTGGCCGAGAACGAACTCCGCAGTGAGTTGGCCCCCTTCGGCTACGACGAGACTCGCCTGCAGCAGGGGCAGAGTCTCTATGAGAATGCACTGGCTGTCTGGCAGAGCCAGCAACAGGGGCAGAGCCGCCGTCGGGCTGCCGCGGCGGCCTACAAGCGGGCTGATGTGACAGCCCGCCGCGCCTATATGCGTGGTGTCAGGCTATGCCGCACCCTCTACCGGGACGACCCCGTCACCTACCGTGCCCTGGGTCTGGCCGGAGTCCGCAAGAAGGGCTTTGCAGCCAAAGTAGCCCAAATGCGCCTCTTCTACACAACCGCGCTGGGCAACCCGGAGATACTTACGACCCTGGCCGGTTTTGGCTTCAGCGAAAGTCAATTACAGGCGGACCTTGCTCTGGTGGCGGCCCTGGAATCTGCCCGATCCCAACGGGAGGTGGAGAGCGGCGCTGTCCAGGATGCCACCCAGAGCAAAGCCCAGGCCATCACCGCCCTGGAACGCTGGATGCGCGAATTTTTCACCATTGCCCGCCTGGCCCTGGAGGAGAACCCCCAACGGTTGGAGATGTTGGGGCTGGCCGTGGGGTGAAATCAGGAGTTTGACTTTTTCTACTGGTCAAGGGGGTGCTGAAATTTAACGCAGAGGCGCAAGGATGGAAGATGCAAAGCTGTTCTCTGCATCTCTCCGTCCTTGCGCCTCTTTGCGTTGAAAATCCATTCCACTATCTCATTGGCTGTTGTAAAAGTTTAACGAAAGAAAGGGTGCCCAGATTTGTGATCTGCACACCCTTCGTTGTCTCTGTATTCCTTTGTCCTCATTTATCGAAAATCGGACAGGGGCGCACTTTCTACTTCCCATCCCCCAGTCCCCAGTCTCCTCCTCTACCCCTCCATCGAGCGCCAGACCTCCAACTTGCGCTGGACCCGCCCGATAATCTCGTCGGTGAATTCGGTGGTGGTGGCGCTGCCGCCCAGGTCCGTTGTGCGAAAACCATCCATCACCGCCTCCATCATCGACTCCCGGATGGCCCGCGCGGCCAGGTCGGATTCTGTGCTCTCGATCTGTTTGAGCAGGGCAGCCGAGGCCAGGAACATGGCCATGGGATTGGCGAGATTCTTGCCCTGCAACGAGGGAGCCGTGCCGTGGGGGGCCTCAGCCATAATCGTCTTCACATGAAAATCCTTGTCGAAGGAGAGCAGCAACGACTCGGCCCCGGCAATCGAGCCGAACATCTGTAGGACCAGATCGCTCATACAGTCCCCGTCCCGGTTCAGGGTGGGGATGACCAGGGGTTCGCCCGCCTTTGTCAACAGCAGAGCGTAGGTGGCGTCGATCAGTTGGGGTTCGTAGCGCACGGACGGGTAGCGCCGGGCCGCGGCGTCCATCTCTTCCTTCAGCATCCCCTCGTAGACCGGCGAGACCGTATACTTCGGCCCGCCAAAGACCTTCGAGCCAGAACGATGGGCACGGTAAAAGGCGTATTCGGCCACCGCGTGGCAGGTACTGCGGCTGATCTTCTCCACCCGATAGGCCCATTCGTCCCCGTCCGGGCCGATCTCCCGGCTCTCCTCCGCGCCGTAGGCATCGCCCACGGCCATGCGCACGACGGTAATCGGTGCAAAGACCCCAGCCACAGGCAGCACGCCGGGAATCCGTCGCCCGGTGCGCACGATCACTTTGCCGTCCACCTCCTTGCGCAGAATCGCGTTGGGGCTGCCCACATCCCCGGCTGTTTCCGGGGTGATGGTGGCCGCTTTCAGCCCATACCCGGTTCTTCGCATAGCCGCCGATGCGTCGAAGACGACCTGATTGTTAGTGGCACGGCGGTTGGCCAAGCTCAGGTCATAGGTTTCGAATTGGAGGGGCGTGGCGATCACTGCCGGATCGAGCAGGCGCAGGGTTTCGTCCAGCAATTCCTGGCCGGTCTGATCGCCCTGCATCACAACAATTGTGGGCACAGTGGGGGAGTGGGTGGGTTGGGTCATTGAACTATTTTCTCCTTTGGAATGAATACATAAAACGTAAAACATGGTAGCAAAGAGCGTACCCACATTTTACGTTTTATACCTTACGCTTCTGTTCTATTGCTTTGTCTGTCGGGCCGCCAGAAAATCTGCGTCACCCAGCAGCCCGGCAGCCGCGGCTGCACCGGAAAGCCAGGCACCTTCCACCAGCGGGCCTTGAAAGGCATCCCCCGCGAAGAAGAGGGGGCGGGTTCCCGATGTGCGCAGGGTGGGTTGGCTGTGGGTGTGGCGGGGGAAGGCATAGCGCCAACGCTGCACCTGGCTCTCCACTACCCTGCTGCCGGGAGCCAGATAGTGGGCCAGAGTGGCTTTCATCGTTTCCAGAATTTCGACCTCCGGCGCATCCCAGTAGCGCTGCGCATAGTCACCGTTGCTATTGATTGTGACGACGGTCTCGTCGGGGGAGACACCCTTTTGCTGGTTGTCGGCGATCCAGGGCAGGGGTTCCGCGGGGCGATGGACCGCGCCGGGCGATGGGATTGTCACTTTGCCCTCAATGCGAAAGATGCCCGTGAGCGCGGGTGAGTAGTGAATCCGCCCGAGATTTTCCGCATCCATCGCTGTCAGTGGCACGTTGCCAGCCTCCAGCAGGGCCAGGGCCTGGGGCGGTGGAGCTGTGAGAATCAGCCCGGCCCCGGTGTATATCTGCCCGCTGTCGGCCTCTGCCTCCCAGCCTGTCTCTGCCTGACGCACAGCCACAACCCGCACACCGGTCTCGGTGGGGATGTCGGCGGCCAGGTGCTTCATCAGCCGATTCATCCCACCGGCGATGGCGTAGCGGGTGTGATTTTCGCCTTCGTTGCCGGTAATACTCCCCGTGCTCCACCCGATATCCCACAGGAATGCAAAACCGTCGGCCTCCCAACCATCCACCGTACGTTGGAACTCCGGCGAAGCCGCGGTGAAGAACTGCGCGCCGTGATCCGCGGCGCCGTTGCCGATGCGCCGGGTGGCCATGCGCCCGCCCACACTGCGCCCCTTGTCCAGCAGCAGAACATCCACACCCGCGGCGTGGAGGATGCGGGCCGCCGAGATTCCCGCCAGTCCAGCGCCGATAATAAGCACTTCACAGTTTCGTGCAGACATCGAAGTTGCTCCCTTCCAGGGAAGTTGATTGGTGGTTCTGTCTGGGGACGCAGATAAACGCTGAAAACCCAGATTTTTTCTCTGGATCAGCGTCTATCCGCGTGAATCAGCGTCCTATCCTAAACCGGGCTGATGCTGGCCCGAAATTCTTCCAGAACGTTCCGGTTGGCCGCGGCCAACACAGGGCGAGAGATGGCAGCGTAGTCCAGGGCTTCTGTCGGCAGAGGAAAGACCGCTGAGCCATCCAGCCCTTCCACCACGCCGCCCGCTTCCTGGGCCACCAACACAGCCCCGGCCAAGTCCCAGACTTTGGGCGTGCTCTCCACCGCCACCAGCGAAGCCCCCCTGGCCATCACCAGCAGATGATAGGCCGCGCTGCCCAACATCCGGGCCTTCAGCGGCGAACGGATATGCAGCCGTCGCCGGGTGCGGGTACATTGGGTGAAAATCTGCTGGTTGTCGATGTTGGCTGTTTGATCGGTCTCCAATGCCTCGCCGTTGCAGAAAGCCCCGCGGCCAGCCGTGGCCCAATAGGATTCCCCCAGCAACGGAAAATCCACCACCGCCACCACCGGCGCACCTTCCCGCAGCAGGCCGATGCTGACACCCCAGATAGGGAAGCCCCGGGCAAAGTTGGTCGTGCCGTCCAGGGGGTCGATCACCCACGTGTATTCGACTGTCGGGTCATAGGTGGTGGAACCCTCTTCGCTCAAAATTCCGTGGTCCGGCCAGGTAGACTGGATGGCGCTGACGATCCAATCGTTGGCCCGTTCGTCGGCCTCTGTGACCAGTGTGCCGTCACTTTTGCGCCGGGCCACGGTGCGCCGAAAATAGCCGGTGATCAGCTCGCCTGCTTCGGCGGCCAATCGCTGGGCAAAGGGGAGGAAGGGTTGATAATCGCTCATTGGCTGCTTTCCAGGAGGGGCAGAATAGCCTGCACCCAACGGTAGAGACGCAGCCGCACCGCGGCGATACGTTCCTGGTTGGGCGGCTGGATGGGCGTGCGCGTGTGCTGATCTCCCACAAACAGTCCCCGATTCACTTCGACCATCAACCCGGCATAGCGCCCACCGATGGCCTGCTGATAGGCGGCATCGCAATAGTGGCGCAAAATATAGCCGCCCACAAAGGGCTGGTTCAGGCTGACGACCGGGGCCGGATTTTCTGGGTCCGGCTCCAACAGGGCCAGGTCGGCAAAGAGTTCGCCAGCAATCTCCCCGGCGCGGCGCACAAAAGCCGCCGGTGCGGTGAGGGGGCCGTTGGCGGCCACGGCTTCCCCGTTGGCATCGCCGAAGTTGGCAATACAGATCAGCGGGCGGGTCTTGCCTGGATTCCCATAGGCGCTGGGTCCGTGCTGGGCCATATTATGACAGTCGAGAAAGAGACGCACATCCCCCGCGTGACCAGTCAACGCCCTGTCCAGTTCGGTATGAAAAGGCTGCCATTCGGTTTCCAGCAGTCGCGCCTGGGTCTGCCGGCTGAGGGCTGGGGCATAGATGGGGTCGCCATAGCTGGTGTGGCTCTTGACCGCGCCGTCCGGGTTGTCCAGGGAATCAGGCGGACGGTTGGCGTCGATCAGCACCCGGGCGCTGGGCATATCCACCACCGCCAATGGCTGGCCGCCCAGGGACGGGTGAGCGAAGTCAAAAATCTGGTCATTCCAGAGATCGCACTCGTTGTAGATGGTCACGTCGTCGATGGCGAGACGGTCCACCACCGACGGCGGAACGGTCAGGCCAGCGTGGGGAATGCTCTGGACGATAGGAAGGGGAGATTGCATAGAATATACTCGTCTAAGGCTTGTTGCGGTAACTGGTGCGTCGTGCGTAGTTCGTGAACTAACATCAGCAAATGACACTGATAAGCACGAAAATCAGAACGCAGATTACACAGATTGCGCAGATTTTCGCAGAAGAAATCCGTGTTCCTTTTGATCCGTGTATACAAATTAATACATCAGCCCAGAATCACCGGCTCTTCCGGGTGGGTAATCAGGGACGGATGTTCGCTCTGGGCCAGGGCCACTACAATCGTCAGCGGGCCGAGCCGCCCCCAGAACATTGTAAACGCGATCAGAAAGCGTCCCCAATTGTCCAGACTGCTGGTGAAGTTGAGGGAGTAGCCCGCGTTGGCAAAGGCACTGATCACTTCGAAACCTTCGGCAAAGATGCCGCCTTCCCCCAACAGCGAGAGGGCCAGGGTCATCACCGCCACCAGCAGGGTGCTGACCGTCATAATCGCCACGGCTTTGAAGATTGTCTCCACAGGGACCGCGCGGCCAAAGGCGACGGCCGCGTTGTGGCCTTTGGCCGTGGCGATCACCGACACCAGCAGCACGCCCACTACGCTGGAAGTGACACCGCCTGCCATGCTGGCCGGTGCGCCGCCAATAAACATCCAGATCATAATAATGGCCTGGGTTGCCTCGCCCAATTGGTCCAGGGGCAGGATTGTCAGCCCGGCCGTGCGTGCGCTGACAATAGTGAAGAGGCTGACCCACAGCTTCTCGTGGAAGGGCAGATTGGTAAGGACATCTGTGTAGATTGTGCTGTCCAGCATCATCAAAAAAGTGCCGGTCACCGTCAGCACCAGCGTCAGAATCAGGGTGATGCGGGTATTCAGCGCCAGCATTCGATCCCTGCGGAAGCTGGCAATGTCATAGAGAACTGTGATACCGAAGCCGCCCAACAGAATCAGCGTGCCCATCACCGCCAGAGTGATGAAGTCGGAGCCGTATCCGAAAAGTACATCCTGCTTCGTTCCGGAGAAGAGATCGAAGCCCGCATTGCAATAGCTGCTGATGGCGTGGAAGAGAGCCAGCCAGGCCGCTTCGCTGTCGGGCATAGTAGTGCGCCAGCGCAGCCAGAGCAGCAGCGCGCCCACCGCTTCCACCGAGAGCGTCACCCCCAGCACATAGAGCGCCAGCCGTCCCACGCCGCTGGCCTGCTCCGCGCCCAGAGATTGCTGGATAATAAAGCGCTCGTTGAGCGTCACCCGGCGACCGATCAGACGCAACAGCAGCACACTGAAAGCGACGAAACCCACGCCGCCCACCTGCAACAGAATCAGAATGACGACCTGACCAAAACGGGTGAAGTCGCTGGCAGTGGTCAGCACGGCCAGCCCGGTCACTGTGATGGCGCTGGTGGCCGTAAAGTAGGCTTCCATCCAGCCGATGGAGTGGCCCGTGGCCGAGGCTGCCGGTAACTTCAGCAGCAATGTCCCAATCAGAATCAGCAGCGCAAAGCCAAAAATCAACACCTGGGGCGTTTGCAGCCGACTTTTAGAACGCCTGTTCGGGGCTTGGGCTGGCGTCCAATCGGTGGGGGGGTTCTCCAACGGGGGGCGCTGGGGCGAGTCAAGCTGGATGCGCGTGAGATAGGAACTGCTCCCGGATTCGGGGTCAGTGTCGCTGCTCTGTTCGGGTGGAAGGCTGGTTGGCATTGGGCAGAATCAAAATGGATGAGATGGCAACGGCGAGAACGATTGATTATCCTATGGCCTGCTTTCCAGGTCAAACTACGGGGGAGTGGTGGGGGGATGTGGGTTGATTCATCGGCGGCGGGTCCCACTCTGGGTTATGTTTACTTTGTATAATTTTTATTATACCGAATAAATATGCAAACGCAATCTGTCCGTAAATATTTGTAGGGTGTATGTAGGGGGACACAAAGATTGAGACTGGGGACATAAACAATGAGACTGAGTGACACAAAGATTGAGACTGACGTACTTTCTATCATGTGTTTTTTAGGACTTCCCTATGATACATTGCAAGCCGATCCTGCTGGCAGAGCCGCTCCCCCTCTACCCGCTTCGCTTTCCAATCCTTGTAAGAAGTTTCCTCTTCACTCAGGAAGTTTGCCCAGGGATTTGAGAAGCTACATGTCGATGGTATGAGATAAGCAGAAGTTATTCGTGTGCCTGGTCTACAAGGTGCATAAGATGAGGTTCTCAGGGAATAGAAATTCATCAATTAGAACATTTGTTCTGAAGGAGTGCGAGAGTTATACTTCTAAATGTACAAATAGATAAGGCATGAAGTTCGAATGAAGTTCGAGGAGCATATGACTACTAACCGAATCTCCACGGGGCAAGAATTCGAATGGCAACAGCGGCGATATAAGGTAATCCGGCTGCTTCCCGATAATAAAGTGAACATCGAGGATATTCATACCAGTGCCATTAGTCTGGTTACTCAATCTGACCTGCTCAATGCCTTTTCGCACGCCGAACTTTCCTTCAAGGATAGAGGCCATGACGCGGTTCGTTCGTCAGTTGTGAACGGCAAGCCCCTATCGCTAGATGACTATCCTGCCAATTGGGTTGAAACAGCAAAATGGCGATTCCAGGTAATTGAGCCTCTACTGTCTCGCGAGCGATCACGTGCAGACGTGAAGCGTCGGGTAGACGAGATCGGTAAGATTTTCCCCTCGCGAGAAACCAGTGTGGCATCTGTTTATCGCTGGATTAAACGCTATGAAAGCAGTGATGGAGATTTTCTTAGCCTCATTCCGGACAGCGGTAATTCTGGGGGGAAAGGCGAACTGCGAATTGGTGCGATTGTAAATACAGTCATCGAAAACACAATTAACGACATGCTCTTTACTCGTGAAAGAATCACGGCCCATGCAATATGGTTAGAGGTATGTCGACGAATTGACGAAGAGAACAAGTATCGCCAGGTGGATGATTTGCTTAAGTTTCCTTCGTATAAAACCGTTCTTCGAAGAATTCAAGCGGTCGAGATATACAAGAAGACGATCGGCACCCGTGGAAAACGCACTGCAAACAAGCTGTTTCAGCAGTACAACGAGTCAAACCACCCAGATACACCTCTTGAGCGTGTTGAAATTGACCATACTGTTGCTGATATCATCGTTGTTGATGACGAGGGGTTAGTTTTAGGCCGGCCAACTCTTACATTTTGTATCGATGCTGCAACACGATATCCACTGGGTTATTATCTGAGCTTTGAACCACCAAGTTCCTATGCCGTGATGGAGTGTCTATACCACGCGATTCTTCCTAAGAATGCAAAAGAAGAGTACAAAACGGAAAACGAGTGGCTTGCGTATGGAGTACCGGCGAAACTGGTTACCGATCACGGTAAAGAGTTCATGGCCTTAGCAGAATCTTGTGCACTTCTTGGAATTGAGCTTGAGCACAATACCCCCCGAACTCCAGAAATGAAGGCAATTATTGAGCGTATGTTCAGCACGCTAAACACCTCTCTCTTTCACACAATTCCAGGTACAACTTTTTCAAATCCAGGCCAACGCGATAGTAAAGACTACGACAGTGCGAAACAAGCAACTCTTACCCTTAGAGAACTTGAGGAAGTCTTGGTAATTACACTGATAGATTACTATGCGCAATCCCCTCATCGTGGACTTGGAACTACACCGGCCAACGCATGGCAAGCGGCCATGGATAGCGGTTTTTCTCCTCGACTTCCGGCAGATGCTTCAACCCTACATATCCTTCTGGGTTGCACTATACAACGTACCATTCAGCATTACGGAATTGAGTTTGAAGGACTCAGGTACAACACACCCACCCTAGGGATACTCAGAGCTAAATTGCTCGAGGATAAGTCCCAAAAAAGCTTTCGCCGGAGTCCACCCGTGAAGATGAAGTATCACCCGGGAAATATTAGCCGGATCTGGGTACTTGATCCGTATGACATGGAGTACATAGAGGTTGTAGCATTGGCCCAGGAGTATACACATAACCTTAGCCTATGGCAGCACCGAGTCATAAGGAAGGAAGCACGTTACGAACAGCAGGATACAGTTGATATAGCTGCTCTTGGCCGAGCAAAAAAGCGAATTCAAGATTTAGTCGACAACTCACAAAAGAAAAAGCGTAGTGCAACCAGTTCCAAGGCTGTTGCGCGCTGGGACAGCAAAAAAGAATTAGAAGCAAACACAAGCGAAGATATTAATAGCAATGATTATAGCGTGGCACCAGAGTTTGTCACTAACTATATTGAAAATTTTGCGGAAGAATTGGACGTCGAACCTAACGCTCTTCCAAGGAGCCGGCGGAACTCTGCTTAGCCATACAGGAGAAACAAGTGAACGAAAAAAGTGACATCCTGACACAGATCCAATCAATTGCTTCGGTGTTAATACGCACCCGCCGATTCAACGAATTAGAGGCTCTGATACGTGAAGGTCAGGCGCTCACAATAGTCGGCGCAGAACCACACTGTATCGCTCTAGAGGGACAAACAGGAGTCGGTAAGACAACACTGCTCAAGAGTTATGCAAATAAGTTCCCGGCAGAACAATCACAATTAGGTCTGATTTGGCCCGTTTTCTATGTGCTTACACCATCACCAGTCACTGTCAAAGCCATGGTATCAAGCATGCTTGAGCAACTGGGTGATCCCGCTCCATATCGAGGAACACTGCCCCATTTGACTTCACGACTTATCAATTTCCTCATTCGCTGTGAGGTTAAGTTGGTTATCCTTGACGATATTCAACATATCATTGATGTCGACAGAGATAGAATCGTATATTCCGTGTCTGACTGGCTGAAGTACATCATCAAGGAAAGTGGTGTGGCGTTTGTAATTGTTGGTATCACAGGTAAGGTATCGCGGATACTGGATGCGAACTCACAATTATCTAGGCTTTTCGCGTTTCGAGAAGAGTTACGCGCATTCCACTGGAGACCAGAGATTCAGGATGATTCTGAAACCCTTGATTATGTGAGTTTTGTGCTAAGCGTTGAAAAGGAGCTTAACCGACCCTTTAGCGACCAAATAACGAGGACGGAGTTACTCAAACGGTTACACTATGCGACTGGCGGTGTTATCGCCAATTTGATGAATTTACTGCGATATGCGGTCTACATTGCCATCAAAGACAACTCGGATCAAATTACTTTGGCAATGCTGGAGTACGCCTTTAATAGACGTCTAAGCGCACACATGAAAGGACGGAGTAACCCGTTCGCTGCCTCAGTGGGTACCACCTTTGTTGCTGAAGGTTACAACTACACGAATTCACCTGAGAGCACAGGTCGAAGAGTAAAGGGACGCCAAGAACGTCCCGCCTCTCTATCGAAGACACTCACAAGCTAGAAGGGACACCTGTTTGGGATCATCACGATGCCTACTCATTCGTTCTCCATTGCTACCTGGTGAGTCGTTGGTCTCATATATTACCAGGTTAACAGAACTCAATAGATATGACTCCAATTCAGTTATAGAATCTCTTTGCGAGGGTATCCCACGCAAAGATAGCATCCTGCTGCCAAAACGATCTGAAACATTTCAACGCATGGAGGAGCTATTTCGAGTTGATCAACTCGAAATAGCTCAGGCGACACCCCATGTGTTTGCCACTGTCCTAGTACCTGGAGACTCGTCTGCGCATAATAATCCCGCTAACATAGTGACTCTATCGAACGGCGCATCCGTTCACTTGCTACCGGCAGACATGGCGGTGCGCCACATGTTTACAGGTGGTGTGAGCCAATTCTGCTCAAAATGTTTGCACGAATCCCGCTATCACCGACTCATCTGGTCGATACCAACCGTTGTTTTATGCATTCAACATCATGAACTCTTACGTACCAGATGCCCCACCTGCGGACGATTGACGAAAATAGTCGATGTTGCTCGTGCGAAATGTACGGCGTGTGCCGGTCGCCTAGATTTGTCCAAGTCTACTGATTATCCGATTGGTTTTCATCATGAAAGTCAATCCCAACTTCAGGGTTGGCTAACAGGTACCCTTACTAGCAACCTGTACTATCATCCTCCCAGCCAGCCAGCGAATCTGCTATATAGTCTCTATGAAGATGTTCGCCTCATTATAGCACTATCCCTCAAGTCGTATGGTTTGGAAAAACACATCGGAGATGTTCGAGTGCAGTCCAATACTATGTCCTTGGCAAATGAATTACTGAAGAAGATGGATGCCCGGAAACGGTTCTTCTTGCACATTAGAGCCTTTCAAGCCTTGGCAAACTGGCCAAATGGTTTTGAAAAGTTTCTCTCGCAGTACCCGATTGAAAGAGATAAAACCATTGTTTACCAAACTGGTGATCCCCGGGTTCGCGGAAACTTTGCACCACTACTCGCTTTCCAACAAAACTCGAAAAACTATGGTTTCGTTTCTCATGCCTTTCGATCGTGGCTTGCTGTATCAAAACCAAAGTCAGCCGTTGCTCTTGAGTACACTGGTTCAGACGCTGATTCTGCCCCTTTGTCACAGCGAAAAGTTAGTGATCTTCTTGGCATTTCCTCTGCTTACGTTCCTAGCCTTATCGATGCTGGATTCCTCTGCGAATATGATAATTACGCTGATTCACGTACACAGTATATTACTTGTGAGTCCATGAATTCATTCATGTCCTCGATCGAGAAGAAGATATCGGTTGCTGAAGTCTATTCCTATGCCATCAACGAATTGGTTAGCTTGGCCGATGCACATGCGATGTTCATCGAAGCTGGGCTTCAGTTTGTGGATGTCATACATTATCTACTAGACAAATCTACTGTATTCTGTGTTCCTATCAATCGTCATGGATGGAATATCCGAGATTTGCTGTGCATTGAGACCAGTTTGAGAGCATGGGTAGGCAGTAGAACCCCCAAGTGAAAAGTGTATAGGATGTCTCCTCTGCATGAGCAGACAGGCCTTGCTTCTTTCCATCTTACCTGGCTGGTAAATCGACCGCCGCCACAACCTCCTCGAAGCCGCCGTCATCGCACGAAAGTGGGAAAAAGAAATCAGCCACACCATCGACCTCACCGCCACCACCAATAAACGCAACCGCCTCTTCACCGCCCTCGCCGCCGACGAACCAACTGGCCAGGACTGACGAGCAAACAGCCCCAGTACGTCGGACTGTCAGTCCGGCGTACAACTTTCATCGTTATCCCTTGTTTCTCCCCTACCGCTTTGTACTCTTTGCGTTCTTTGTGGTTCAAATGGCTTTTCTCTGTGTCTTTGCGCCTCTGCGGGAGCTATTCCCAAAACAGGCCACACGACCGGCTGACACCGATAACAACGAAAATCATCCACAGATGACCCAGATTTTCACAGGAAGAATCCGTGTCCATCCGTCCCATCCGCGTTTATCAGTGTTCATCTATGGCTTGGTAACAATCGACAATCATCGTCAGTAGGAATGATATGCTTGATGACAATGGAGTCATCGGAGACGACGATGTGGTCAATTAACAACCGAATAACTTCCTGCTGAACTTCGGGTATAGGGTCGTGGAAACTGGAACGGATTTTGCGGCAATAGGCCTCGAAATCGTCAAGCATCTTCTGCTTCACCTGTTGTTGCTGCTGCTGGCGTTGCAGACGGGTCAGACGCTCCCCGAGCGATTGAGATTCAGAGTCAATGCAAGACTTACGCTGAACCAACTCGTCCTTGCTCATCATTTCATCCTGAAAGGCATCCAGGAGACGACTCCATTGGCGTTGGAGTTTGCGCAGCCGTTCTTCCAGGCGCTCTGCTTCATCTAGCTCGCCCACATGTTCTTCCTGACTTTGCCAGGCGTCGGCCAGCAGAATGGGGTTGTCCAACAAATGGGTCACCGCCTCCCAGACCAGCGGTTCAATGCGACTGCCAGCCACCGAACGAGCATGGGGCGGCACATCCGGGTTACGATTCTTGCCCCGATTGGTGCAATAATAAGAAGTATGGCCTTGGGCCGTCCGCCCGGAGAGGGTCCGGCCACAGATGTCACAGACCAGTAAGGTACGTGACAAGTAGAAGTGACGTTTGTTGTTGCGGGAGGCAGACTTCTGGTTCATGGCCAGCCGTTCCTGTGTCTCTTGCCAAAGTGACTGCTCAATCAGTTGGGGCGTCTGGATCGCTATCCACTCTTCCCGTTGGCGAGGAATGCGCCGGGCGGTTGTGCGATTGCCTCGCCCCCGCTGCCGAGGCTCTCCTTTGCTATCGGCTTCTCGTCGGCTGCGGTTGTAATGGGTGTGGCCGGTGTAGGCAGGCTGTTTGAGAATGCTCTGCACAGTGCTGTAGTTCCAACGCTTGCCCCGGGGCGGCATAGCCTCACCTGCATCAACTGGCGTTTCTATTTCGTCTCGTTCCCAGCGTCCGCCGTCTGGCTGACTCACAGGGAGGTATCGATAGCCATAGGGTGGCACTGGACTGAGCAGTTGGCCTTCCCGAATTCGATAGAGTTTGCCTCGTCGCAATCGTTCTGTGATTTGGGTGCGCTCATATTCAGCAAACAGTCCTTGGATTCCCAGCAGAAACTGGCCTTCGGGCGTGCTGCTGTCACCTAATTGCTGGACAAAGTCTATCTCGACGCCACAGCGTTTCAACTCGTGGGTGAGGACCCACTGGTGGGCATATTGGCGGGCCAATCGGTCTGGACTCAGGCATATGACCAGTCCAAATCTTCCTTCGGGGGCCGCATCCCGTAGTCGGTTGAGTTGGGGTCTACAACGGTATCTACCGCAGTGGTCAAGGTCGCCGTATCCCCATCGTTGTTCCACACAGCGCTGTTACGTCCCCAGAACAAATCGGTCACTGTGTTTGTGCCACTGCGCACCCACACATTCACACTTGCACCCGAGGCTAGGGTGAAGGCAGGGAATGTGAACCGTGCATTGGCCACATCAAACAGCTTCCAGCCATTCATATTCACACTGCCCACGCCAAAGTTATGTAGGGTGACGAACTCCCCTTCTGCGTCGCTGCTGGCGGGGTTGTAGACAATACGGCCCTAAACAAACATTCGTGTCACCAGCCGCCACTGTCTCCGGTAAACCGTAGTTACGCCTGGCTGTTCAGTTCAATCCAAAACCTGCTGCCTTCCCCGACTTTGCTTTCTACGCCTACTGTGCCACCGTGCGCCTGGGCCAGCACTTTGACGATGGTCAATCCCAGCCCCGTGTTGTCTGCGAAATCAGCGCCTCTATCGCGGCTCGGATCGGCGCGGTAGAAGCGGGCGAAGACAAGGGGCAGAACCTGGGCGTCAATCCCCTGACCATTATCCTGTACCCAGAACCTCACCCGCCCATCGCCTGCCCGTTCTGCACCGAGACTGATACATCCGCCCTCCGGGGTGTGCCGGACGGCGTTGCCCACCAGATTGTGCAGCATCTGTTGTAGACGATCGGGGTCAGCCTCGACGGTCAGACCGGAAACGGGATCATCTGCTACCACCGTGATATTTTTTGAGAGGGCCAGAGAACGAAAACTGCTGGCGATGTGGGCTACGACATCCCCGGCCACGATGGTCTGCTTGGCCAGGGAAAGTCGTCCCGCTTCCGCCTGCGCCATCTCGTGCAGATCGTTGACCAGGCGCGAGAGAAGGCGCGTCTCATCATAGACGGAGCGGATCTCTTCCTGTTCCAGGGGAAAGACACCGTCGAGAATCGCCTGCAAATTGCCCTGCAAAACGCTGAGCGGTGTACGCAGTTCGTGGGCGATGTCGGCCACTAGATGCTGGCGTAGCTCTTCCTGCCGTTGCAGATTCTCTGCCATCCGGTTGAAGTTCTCGGCTAGTTGGCTGATTTCCCCCGCACCCTGAATGTCTACTCTGGATTGGAGGTCACCCTGCGCAATTTGGGCTACGCTCGTTTCTAGTTTGTGCAGGGGGCGCAGGATGCCGGCGACGAGCAGGCTGCCGAGAATCAGCGCAAGCGTGCCCGCCGTCAGCGCAGAAACCCAAATCGCGCGGTAAATCTGGTCTAACAAATCCTGTTCGGCCAGCCCGCCACCGCCTGTTGTGTTGCCGATGGCGACAATCACGGCGTTCGTCTCACCCGCTATGGGGACGCTGGCCGCCAATTGCTCTACGGTCACTTGTTCAACTTCGGATGCCGCCAATGGCAGGCCACTGATGGTATCTACCACAATGTAGCGTGTCGTGTCGAGCGGTCCCCCGCCCGCCTGGCGCTGGCCGCTGGTTTCGGCGCGCCCGCCTCGGTATCCCGGTTGTGCCGGGAAAGCCGATGCCTGGTCGAGCCAGGACTGCACAGCGGGCCAGGACCCGGTCTCGGTGTAGACTTGCTCGGCATCCACGGCATATTCGGTCATCCGCTGGCGTTGAAAGCCACTGAGATAGTGCCCGTAGGCTGTATTTACGCTGCGGTCAATCATAAAGCTGACGGTCAGCAAGGCGACGCCGATCACCAGTGTAAACGCAATGAGTACCTTCGTAGTGAGGTTCATTCTTGCCTATCCTCGGATGCGGTAGCCGACGCCAAAGACGGTTTCCAGCAACACTGGGTTGCGTGGGTCATCTTCCAACTTGCGGCGTAGATTCTTGATATGGCTATCGACAGTGCGCTCCAGGCCATCATATTCATAGCCAAGTCCCTCTTCGATGATCTGCGTGCGGGTAATAGCGCGCCCTGGATAGCGCATGAAGAGGTGGATCAGGTCAAACTCGCTAGGCGTCAGCGACACCATCTCGCCTGCTTTGTACAGGGTGTGCGCCGTGGGATCGAGGGTAAGTGTGGCGACGTTAAGATTGGGCTGAGAAGCCGCGTTGGGCGCTGTCTGGCCGCGACGCAGGATGGCCTTGACCCGCGCCACGACTTCCCGCGGATTGAAGGGTTTGGTCACATAATCGTCTGCGCCTAACTCCAGGCCGAGAATGCGGTCGATGTCTTCGACACGCGCTGTCAGCATAAGAATCGCAGTGGATGCCAGTTTTGGATCCGAGCGGACAGCCCTGGTGACAGACAGGCCATCCTGACCGGGCAGCATCAAGTCGAGCACAACCAGATCGGGACGCAAGGACTGAATGGCCTGTAGTGCCCGATTCCCATCATTGACCGATTCTACCCGATACCCACTTTGTTCCAGATAGCTGCGCACCAGACGTACAATTTTGGGATCGTCATCCACGACCAGAATCGTTTGGGCAGCTTCTGCATCGGCAGAGTGTATCTCGTTCATCCTTGCCTCCAGGTTTTGTTGTTACAGAGATTGTTTGGGGCCAGCGACGGCGTGTGGATATTGTGATCCTCGATTGCACGCAGTCTCCATCGGTCCTCCATATCCTTCCATTGTATCTGCATACCCGGCTGCTATGCTATAGGCAGCGGTAAGAAGTTCCAAAATCAACCATCGTACACACGATAAAGGAAACACAATCATGAAACGCAAGTTCGCACTCGGTACAGTAATGGCGCTGGTATTTGTGTTAGGAGTCGCAATGGCAGCAATGGCAGCCGGACCCGGGCCTAACGGAACAGCGGCAGGCGCAGGGTCTGCAGGACAAGGGGCAGCGATTCACGGCACCTTTGTAGATGAGAATGGGGACGGCGTATGCGACACCTATCTGGAACGCACTCCGGCCCAGGACGGCACTGGCTATCGCTGGGGTGGACAAGATGCAGCGGGCCAGCAGAGCAGCGGTCGGCAGGGTGTAGGCCGCCAGGCAGCTATGGGTGGTCAGGGCGCAGCAGGAGCCAACTTCGTGGATGCGGATGGCGACGGCGTCTGTGACGACTGCCTTGGCGATGGCGTCCCTGCGCTGGACGGCACAGGCAGCCAGATGCGGCGAGGCGGCGGAAACCGGTAAGACCGGAAGACAACCGAACCAGGCTATACCCATAAATAAAGAGAGACACCCGGCATTCGTAAATGCCGGGTGTCTCTTTGCGTCCTATAGAACGAATTGTTATTCTCATAACCCATATTCCGCAGCTAAGTTTGGAGCAAATAGGAGTTTTCGACATCTGGTCCAAATAAGCGGATGATAGTTCTGCGAAGAGGGGAGAGGTTGAGAACTCGGCGCTCCACAATCTGGTCATCAAGACGAACGGTCAGGATATCGATGCCTTCGAAAATATGGGCGACCCGGCGCATGGTGGGAGTCTGAGTTGGCAGACCTTTCTGGTCAGGGATTGTTTCGTTACAGGCGGCCAGTTGTTGTCGAAGTTGGCGTTCGGCCAGGGCGTAGATGAGCAAGGCCAGCCCCATGATCATAATCATAGCCATGATGCGGGCAGGGCTTTTGAGAAACAGGCTGTCGGCAAAGAACATGGGGTCTTTCAGAAAACGAAAGCCACGCTCCACGGAACTGCTTTGTTTCTTGTAGCAATTTAACAAAGAACGGCTAGGCAAAAGGGTCTCGTCCAGAATATTGGTGGCGACAATGAAACGGCCAAGCCACTGGCGTGCGTTTTCGACAGTCTCCTCTTTGATTGCGAGTTGACCCGTCACTTGCCAGCCCAAAATCTGGGCCACGGCGTCTTTGGAGGGACGACCCGGTTTGGCATACTTCTTGACAGGTGTAATCTGAGCCAGGGGCCTGTGCCAGGGCAGGCGTTGCCCCCAATGTGTTACTGCGGTCTGGGCAGAAGCGTCGTCGTCTCCCATATCCGTTCACCTTCTTGGCGCAAGGTCGGCAAGGCTTGCCTGTAATAGTTTAAAGCCTTCTGTATATCGCCTAAGTCGGCGTATATCTGTCCGATTGATACGAGTGTTACCGCCTCCCACGCCCGTTGCTTTGTCCGGCGCAAGATCGTCAGGGCTTGCTCAAAGTAGCCCAAGCTTTTCTGTCGTTCACCCAACGCCTTATAAGCTACGCCAATGTTGGTCAGGGTCGCCGCCGCCTTTGCTTGGTCCCCTACCTGGCGTATGAGTGTCAAGGCCTGTTCGTAATAGCCCAAGGCTCGTCGCATCTCGCCAAGTAGGCGGCAAGTCACACCCAAGAGGTAAAAGGCACGGGCCTGTTCGCCAGAGAGATTGGCTAGAAGGGCGGCGGCATGGGCGGCGCTGGCTATGTCGAGGGTATCCTGGAAGGGGTGGGTAGGGTAGATGATCTCAGCAGCGTGGTTTAGCTACCGGGCCACCCAGCCCTGTTCCAGCGCCGACCAGTCGCGCTTGTCGATCTGCATGAGAAGACGGGCCTGGGCGTAGGCGGCGTCTGCCCGGTCCTGGTTGTGGGCCATCCAGCGGTAGTGGTGGGCCTGCGCCTGGTTGCCGGCGGCGGCGTGCAGCCGGGCCAGGGTGGGGGCAATCGTGCGCTCCTGGGGTGCGTAGGCGCTTTCCAGCCCCGCGGCCAGTCGGCGGCAGCGTTCGACCTGTTGGCTGGGGTCCTGGTGGAACTGTTGCAGGGTGTACCAGAAGAGGTCTGAGGCGAAAGCGTAGCGCCAGATTGTACGCACATCCTGGCTGGTGGGAATCTCGATGCTGTCGACCTCTTCGATCAGCCCGTAGGGCTGCTCGTCGTTGCGCAGGAGGTGGTCATCCAGAAAAGTCAATCAGCTCGTCCACCTCCTGCTCCAGGGCCTGGGTAACCGCCTGGGCCGTGAAGGTGCGCCCTTCCAGGCTGGCGCAGGCGGTGGGTCGCCCTGGGTTGATCGTCTCCAAGTCCTGTGCGCGCAGGTTGGGCACGGCATGAGCGATGGCAGATAGATCGTTGAGCAATCGCACAGGTGTGTCCAACCAGGCGCAGAATGCCTGTTCTTCCACGATCCAGGGCAGGTTGGTGGCCTGGACGCGGCCCGCAACAACGGGTCCGGCAATGCCAAAACTGGCACCACAGATCGAGACATCCCGATCTTTAAGGTCGTCTGGGCGATGGCGTCATAGGGACCCACATCGGGATCGTAGAGCGCCAGAACTGTCTTGGTGCCGCCGATGTCGCCGGCGAGTAACAACTGCTGGTTTTGGTCCATTTCAGTTTTCCTCCGGATCAAAATCTTCTCTCTGATTCAGCGCAGCGCCCATGCCAGCCAGGTTGTGAACATCCGCTTGATCAAAGGCGTCAGCCGGGTGCGGTTATAGCCATCGGCGATCTTCCTGATCACCTCGGACTGGGTCGGATAGGAATGGATGGCCGTGGACAAGGTTTTTAGACCCAGGCCGGCCACCATTGCCAGGGTGATCTCGTTGAGTATCTCGCCGGCCTCGCTGGCCACGATGGTCGCACCCAGGATCTGATCCGTCCCCTGCTTGACCATCACCTTGGCAAACCCCTCGGTCTCGCCATCGGTGCGGGCTCGATCCACTTCGCTCAATGGCTTGCGGAAGATTTCATAGGCGATCCCCGCGGCTTCGGCTTCGTGGGCGTACATGCCCACATGGGCCACCTCCGGGTCGGTGTAGGTCGTCCAGGCACGACCAAGTTGCTCAACTTTTTCTTGGGACCGGGGAAGAGTGCATTTTGCAAAACGATGCGCGTGGCCGCATCAGCCATGTGGGTAAACTGGTATTTCAAGGCCACATCACCGGCCGCAAAGATGTGCGGGTTGCTGGTGCGCAGGGTATCGTCTACCGTGACGCCTCGCTCCGTGTAGGCCACGCCAGCCGCCTCCAGATTGAGGCTCTCCACGTTGGGCACGCGGCCGATAGAGACCAAGATAGCGTCCACCTCCAACTGGCCGGACTGGCCTGCCTGTTGATAGTGCAGAACTTTGCCCGTTTCGGTCAACATGACTTCCCTCAAGTCCGCGCCGTAGAGAAACTGGACGCCGTCGCGGCGAAAGGCGGCTTCCACAACGGCTGCGGCCTCCCGGTCCTCCTTGGGCAAAAAGCTGTCGTCCCGCATGAAGATGGTCACGTCCGTGCCCAGGCGGGCGAAAGTCTGGGCCATCTCTGCGCCGATGGGGCCACCGCCGATCACCGCCAATCGGCGCGGTTGCTCGGTCAGTTGAAAGAGGGTCTCATTGGTCAGATAGCCAGCCTCGGCCAAACCGGGCACGGGCAGGGTACGCGCCCGGCCGCCTGTGGCGATCAGCGCCTTGGCGAAGCGCAGGGTCTACCGATCTTTGCCGTCAAAGACCTCCACGGTGTCGGGGCCGGTAAAACGGGCGTCACCCAAAAAGACCTCGACCCCCTCTCGTTGCAGCCGGGTCATGGAGTCGTCGTGGCTGATGTCGGCCCGCAGGCTCCTCATGCGGGCCATGACCGCACCGAAGTCAACCCGAACGCCGTCGGGCACGTAGATGCCCAGTTCGGCGGCCTTGCGCAGCTCGGCCATGACCTTCGCCGAGCGGATGATGCTCTTGGAGGGCACGCAGCCCCAGTTGAGGCAGTCGCCGCCCAACAGGTGGCGTTCGATCAGGGCGGCTTTGCCGCCCATGCCAGCCGTGGCGATGGAGCCGATCAGCCCAGCCGTGCCTGCGCCGATCACCACCAGGTTGTAGCGGCCATCGGCCCGGGGGTTCTGATGTTGAGGCGGGTGGGCGTTGGTCACAAGTCTGCGGTTATGTTCGTCCATGGGTGACACGGTGACCGGCCAGGGGGCGGTCGGGGCAGGGCCGTTGGTGGGGGCACTGTCTTTTTCCATTACATTGGTGATTGACATGTTAGATTGCTCCACTATGGTTCTTTTCGGTCTTGATTATCAGATTGCAAGGCGTTCGCCTTCGGACGATCTGCCTGTCTCTTAGCTTAGACGCGTTGAACCCGTGTTTGCTTACCTGCCAATCATGCTTCCTTGGCCCTGGTGCCCCCAGTGGGCCAGCATGATCGTGCCTATGTAGGAGATGTAGAGGCCCTTGGCGGGGAGCCCAGGGCATCCCCCACAGCTTGACCCCCTGCTGGGCCAGATCTGAGGCCAGGATCGACCCACCACCCCACCGCTGCCAACGATGGCAATGTCATCGTTGTTCGTTGGAGGGTTCATGGGTGTGAACACGATGGGGTGCTAGATCGATTTCAGGCCATGGGTTGTCTAGAGCGGCGTGGTGCCGCCATAGTGTATGCCGGTCAGATAGGCGATATGGCGATGCCAGGTGGTGAGGTCATCCGGAGTAAACTGGTTGAGATGGCTGTGTCCGCAGGCGCGGGCCAGCACTTGCATCAGATGGGTCGTCGTTTCAAGATGAGGGCGAACACCTGATCCTCGTTGGCGACCAGGGCATAGGAGGGCTGACGGTCGGGCAATTCACTCCAAGTCGCCACTTTTCGGGCTGATGGTGTCGGTTCTGCTTTCATGGCGTTCTTCTCGCTTTCTCAGGTAACGGGACAGGGCGATGCTGCTAGTGATAAGCAGCGCGGATATGACCAGCAAGGTCGAGTCGATGCGTACCTCTCCGGCCAGCAGTTCTTCCAAAGTGCCGAAGGAAGCGCCCAGTGCGACAATCGAGATCGTGGCCGCGATGGATCCCAAGGCGGTGCCAGCCAGAAAAGGCTTCCAACCGACCTGCAAGAGGCCGCCACTGTAGTTGACCAACTCGTAGGGCAAGAAGAGAAGGTGCATGATCAGCACCGTCTGAAAACTGTGGCGGCGCATACGCCCCGCGAACCGTTGGATGATGCCGTCGCCGTCTTTCTGGATCACGCCGCTGCCATAATAACGGCCAATACTGTAGGCCACCAAGGCCGAGGCATTGCTGCCGATGATGACATAGGGGATGCCCCAGGGACCGAACAAGAAGCCGCCCAACAGGGAGATCAGAGTCGCTGGGAAGAAGAGCAGAGGCCCGACCACGTAAAGCAGGATGAAAAACAGCACGCCGAGAGGATTTTCGGCCAACCAATTGCTGGCGAAACGCACACCGTCGGCCAAGGTCAGACCGTTCAGGCGCAGAAAGCCGTAGAAGCCAGCCAACAGCACGAGCCAGACGGTCAGTATGGCCACCTTTATCCAGGTGGATCTCGTTGCAGGATGCAACATCCAGCGGCTCATATACACCAAGTCCAGTCTGGGGCAAAGAACGCCGCAGACCCCTGCTGTAGTCGGGTCCGTGACCCGGCCACCGTAGAGAACTGCGGCGTTCTTTGCGCCGGGCTGGACTCGGCACCGTTGCACAGGGGATGGCTGCTGCCTCCACGGATCATAAGGCGGCCAGTGGTTTCAGGTCGTCCAGAATCCACGGCATCAGCTCGGCCACGGTGGGATGGGTGAGGACGGCCCGCCGGAACAGTTTATAGGATTGGTGAGTGATCATGAAGGGCGTGAACATGTTTACGACCTCATCGCCGCCGACGCCGAGAATGGCCACACCCAGGAATTCCTCGGTGTCGGCGTCCACAAGGATCTTGACCAAACCGGCGGTCTCGTCTTTCTCCCGGGCCCGGGAAATATGGCTCATGGGTCGGGTGGCCATCAGCACGCGGCGACCGCTGGCCCGGGCCTCCTTTTCGCTCATGCCCACCCGGCCCAATGGCGGGTCCACAAAGAGGGCGTACGTGGGCACCCGATCCGACAGCAGCCGGTCAGCGTCGCCGGTGATATAGTCCCAAAAGATCTCCCCATCGTTGACAGAGGTGTGGGTAAAGGCCCCTTCTCCGTTGATGTCGCCGACGGCGAAGATGTGAGGAACCGTGGTTTGCATCACGTCATTGACCTGAATATAGCCGCGCTGGTTTGTCTCTATACCGGCGGCGGCCAGATTCAGGCGGTCGCTGTTGGGGACGCGGCCCACGGCCGACAGCAGATGCGTGCCCTGCACGCGCCGTTCCTGGCCGTCCTGTTCGTAGAAGACATGGATCCGCTGGGGTGCCGGTTGCGCCACGCGCTGAACACCGGCGTTGAGTTGAATCTCGATGCCTTCGCCCTCAAGAATCTCTTTGACAAGGGCAGCGATGTCGGCATCTTCCCGGGGCATGAGCTGGGCACTGTGTTGCAAGACTGTTACCTGACTGCCCAGCCGCCGGAAGATCTGGGCAAATTCCAGGCTGATATAGCTGCCGCCCACGATGACCAGATGCTGGGGGAGTTCCTGCAAGTCCAGCAGCCGGCCATTGTCCAGCCAATCCACGTCGGCGATGCCATCGATGGGCAGCAGGCGCGGACGGGCACCGGCATTGATCACAATCCTCTCGCCGCTGATCTGTTGATCGCCGACCTGGACCGTGTGTGCGTCCACAAAGGTGGCAAAGGCGGGATAGATATCCACATTGTCCATACCGCGCAGCCACGCTTCCATGCCCTGGCTGGCTCCATTCCGCATGGTATTCTGGCGCGCCATCACCCGATCAAAGTCGATGCTGACCTCGCCGGTGATAATGCCGAAATCGGCTCCGCGCCGGGCCATATGGGCCACTCGGGCGCTGGCCACCAGGGTCTTGGTGGGCGTACAGCCATAGTTGACACAACTGCCGCCGAAGCGACCGCCCTCGGCGATGGCCACGGTCATGCCAGCCTGCACCAAACGGGGCACAATCGTGCCCGTCGCCTGCCCCGTGCCGATCCAAATAATGTCATAGTGTTTCATGAATGACCTTTCCTTTTTTGAGACCCGGCCAGCGAGCCAAAAATAGTTCGATTACTTGTTCGGGATCTGTATCCTGGACCGCATCCGCGATCATCAAGTTGGGAAAAACGTGTTGCCCATTATACCTCTGACGACGCGGGAGTGGACTATCTTACCTGAAGCCCTGCCAGGCCAGATCAAAAAAATGGCCTTTTCCGAGTGGAGCAGACCTAAACTCAGTCGTAATCGTTCATGCCCACTCTGCCCCCCGGCCCCCAATCCTGGGAAAGTCGTCCACAATTCCCCCCAAAGTGGGGGGGGGGGCTAGGGGGGCGGCGGCGAACGATTAAACCCGTTCGTAGGAGACGAATAACTGGCCCAACCCATCCAAACCCGCCGGGTCAAAGTAAAGCGTGTTGAGTCTCATATCGACGGCCTGGGCAAAGAGCGGCCCTTCCACGATGGAGGCAAAGGGGACGCCGCCCAACAATCGGCTGGCATGGGTCAAGTAGAGCCGATCCAGCACGTTGGCGGCCAGCAGCAGGTGGACAATCTGCGGCCCGGCTGCGGAGTAGACGGTCTCGTAGCCCAACTCGGCCATCTGTCGCGCCAAACGCCCGCCTTCCACCCGCTCTTCCCCCACCACAAAGACCCGGCCTGCCTGGTCTTCGATCTCCCGCACCCGATCTGGGTCTGGCTGGGCTGTGGTAAAGACCACCACCTTACGCCCCCCGGCGGTCAGCACCTCCGGGATGGGAAAGCGCAGACTGCCGCTAATGATGGCGATGTCCGGCTGGGGCTTGAGGCCCCGCTCTTGTCGCCATGCCCGTAGGTCGGCAAAGCGGGGATCGTCCACCTGCAAGATCTCCTGGGCGCGGCCCGCTGCCCAGTCCCGCAGATAGCGCCCGCTGCTGATGATCAGATCCGCCTGGGCTGCCAACTCTTGATAGAGCCGCCAATCCCGTTCGTTGGCAGTCTGCTTGGGCACGGTCAGGCCGCGGCCATCAGCGGCGGGGACGGCAATGCGGCCATCCAAGCTGGCCACAAAATTGGCGTAGACAAAGGGCTGGCTTGGTTGCCGAGTCGCCTGACGCAGATTGTGGGCCAGATACGCGCCGGGGAAGGGTACCGGGCCGACCTGGGGAAATAGCTGCTGTAACTGATCCATAAAAAAACTCCCTCTTGCTTTGCTTGACCAAGGGCTAATAAGTATTGGGCCGACTCATGCGCCCTCTCCGCCGCGTTGGATCAGATCCGCCACCAGGCCGGTCCAGCCGGTTTGGTGGCTGGCCCCCAGCCCCGCGCCGGTGTCGCCGTGGAAGTATTCGTGAAAGAGCAGATGATCCCGCCAGTGGGCATCGGTCTGCACGATCTCCTGATCGGCGAAGATGGGGCGGCGGCCCGCCTCGTCTTGTAGGAAGAGGCGTTGCAAGCGTTGGGCCAACTCGTCCGCCACCTGGTCCAGAGTCATCATCTCCCCCGACCCTGTGGGCATTTCCACCTGGAACGCTTCCCCGTAATATTCGTCGTAGCACTGCAAACTGTGGATGATCAGATAGTTGAGGGGAAACCAGATCGGTCCCCGCCAGTTGGAGTTGCCGCCAAATAGCCCACTTTGGGATTCCGCCGGTTCATAATTGATCGTGAAGGTCTGCTCACCCACTTGGATGCTATAGGGATGGGCTTCGTGGAACTTGGACAGGGAGCGGATGCCGTAGGGCGACAGAAACTCCGCCTCGTCCAGCAGATAGCCCAGCACCGCCCGCAGCCGCTCTGGGGTGAGGATGGCGGCCAGGATGCGTTCACCCTTGCCTGGGGTTTCGATGCTGGCCATGTGGCCCACTAATTCGGGCCGATTCTGTACAAACCAGTTCATGCGCCGCACAAAGTCGGGCATCTGGGCCAGGCAGTCCGGCTCCAGGGTGATCACGGCAATCATAGGAATCAACCCCACCAGGGAGCGCACCTTGAGGGGCACAATGCGGTCATCCGGCAGATGCAAGGCGTCATAGAAAAAGTGGTCCTCCTCGTCCCACAAGGCGTGACCCTGGCCGCCTGCGTCGCTCATGGCGTGGGCGATACGCAAAAAGTGCTCGAAGAATTTGGTCGCCATATCCTGATAGACCGGGTTGTCCAGGGCCAATTCCAGGGCGATCTGGAGCATGGTCAGGCTGTAGAAGCCCATCCACGCCGTGCCGTCGGACTGGTCGATATGGCCGCCCGTGGGCAGTTGGGCGCTACGGTCGAAGACGCTGATATTGTCCAGCCCCAAAAAGCCGCCCTGAAAGACATTACGCCCGTCCTCGTCCTTGCGGTTGACCCACCACGTGAAGTTGAGCAGCAGCTTGTGGAACATGCTTTCCAAAAAGGCCCGGTCCGGTTTGCCCCGCTGCTTTTCGTCGATCTGATAGACCCGCAGCACAGCCCAGGCATGGACCGGCGGGTTGACATCCCCAAAGGCCCATTCGTAGGCGGGCAGGGCACCGTTGGGGTGCATGTACCACTCCCGGGCGATCAGTTCCAACTGACGCTTGGCAAAGTCGGCGTCCACCCCGGCCAGGGGGATGCAATGAAAAGCCAGATCCCAGGTCGCATACCAGGGGTATTCCCACTTGTCAGGCATGGAGATGACGTCAAAGTTGTTGAGATGGCCCCAATCCCTGTTGCGGCCCTCTCGGCGGCTTGCGGCGGGCGGCGGTCCGGCCGGATCCCCCTTCAGCCACTGCTGGATGTCATAATAATAGAGCTGCTTGCTCCACAGCATCCCAGCCAGGGCCTGGCGTTGGACGCGGCGGGCATCGTCTGTGAGGCCAGCGGGCTGGATCTCGGCGAAAAAGGCGTCGGCCTCGGCTTGGCGTTGGGTGAAGAGGGTGTCGAAATCGGCAAAGGGCGCAGGTTGCGCCCCCCGGCTCAGGCGCAGGCGCAGGGTGACGCTGGCCCCCGGCTCCAGGGTGAAGGTGTAGTGGGCGGCGGCCTTGGTGCCCTCCTGCCGGGGGTTGACTGCGCCCGTCTCGCCCTGAATGAGATGGCGGTGGAAGGCGTCTTTGACAAAGGGAAAGATGTTGGGGACGGCAAAAAGCCGGTCGCCGTTTGTCTCATTTTCGGTGAAGAGCAGTTCCGGCGCACCCTCGGCGTGCAGAGTGTACTGGCCCAGGGTGGCATGGTCCGCGGCGATGGTGCGGCTTTTGGCCCTGTCCGTCCCTTTGGAGAGGCGCGGCTTGCCCGGTGCGTAACCCATGGGACCCTTGGCATAGCCCCAACTCCACGTATTGCGGAACCACAGCGTGGGCAGTACGCTGCACGTCGCCGCCTCCGGCCCTCGGTTGATCACCTCAACACGCACCAGGATGTCGTCCTCCCCGGCCTTGGCGTACTCCACAAAGACATCAAAGTAGCGATCTTCGCCAAACGCCCCTGTGTCCAGCAGTTCGTACTCAGCATCTTGCGCGCCCCGTCGTCCATTTTCCTCCACCAGATCGGCATAGGGGAAGGCGGCCTGGGGATACTTGTAGAGCATCTTCATGTAGCTGTGGGTGGGCGTACTGTCCAGATAGAAGTAGACCTCCTTCACATCCTCGCCGTGGTTGCCCTCCGGCCCGGTCAGGCCAAAGAGCCGCTCTTTGAGGATGGGGTCGCGGCCATTCCACAGGGCCAGGGCGAAACAGAGAAACTGGTCCCGGTCACTGATGCCGGCCAGCCCATCCTCGTTCCAGCGATAGGCCCGGCTGCGGGCGTGGTCGTGGGGGAAGAAGTCCCAGGCCGTGCCATGCTCGCTGTAGTCCTCGCGCACGGTGCCCCAAGCCCGTTCACTGAGGTACGGCCCCCACTGCTTCCAATTGGAGACCTGTTCCCGATAGTCTGCCAGGCGGCGCTGTTCGACGGATGATTGCATGAAACCTCCAAACGTTGGGTGAAAACCCCTGTGCTGATGGAACCCTCTGCACAGGGATTAGAGGCGTATCAGTCTGCCTCTCCCTTTAGACGTTTCACGGGTTGAAAATCTTACCCACTTCACGAATTGCGTGTTTCTAAGGTGCTGCAGCTTCCAGCATAGACAGGAGAAGTTCAAACTCCTCCCGACAGTCGTTGCAGCGTTCCAAATGTTGCCAGACCAGCGGGAGGGCTTCCTCTACGTTTTCGCCCGCGATCTTCAGATCGACAAAGCGGTCAAGCTGCTCGAAACATTCGTCACAACCGATTTCAATCTGTCGGGTTGCAGCAATCGCCCGCATCATCGACTGGACTGAGGACTGAGAGGGCATAGGTTTACCGCTCCCCCCTTTTGTTAATTTGGAGAGATATCCAGTGATCATCCGTCTGATTTTCTGGATTGAGAATGGAGATGGCATAGTTTTCGGGTCCTGTCTTCCAATGGTCTCGCCAGAGGTGTCGCGCGTAGCGGTAGCCATTCGGTCTATGCTTCGTCGAACATGGCGAGAATTTCATCCGGCGAGAGTCCTTCGCCCATCATCCGTTTTTGTAGTCGCTTGCGGGCGTCGTGTAAAAGCTTGTAGAGAGCGTTGCGGTTGGTGCCCATGCGCACGGCGACCTCTTCCAGGGGCATTCCCCCTTGCATTACAGCCATCATCGCCTGCCGTTGCCGCTCAGTTAACTCCTCGGCGATAATATATTGAATCTTGTCCATCATAATCCCCTGGACGGCCTTCTGCTCAGGATTCGGTGTCGGGTCGGTCAGAACGGCAGGCGTAAAGTCAGAGTCTGCTTGTCTGGTGAGCAAGTCCTGCAAAGAAACATCTCGCCAGCGTTTCCGGCGCAACTCGGAAAGTGCCACCCGCACGGCTACTTTCTGCGCCCAGGTGGTGAAACGGGCTTCACCGCGGAAGGAAGCCAGCTCGCGCAGGATTTTTAGCAACGCGTCCTGCACGAAATCTTCCAGGTCGGCTTCGGTCACGTCGCGCTCGGTTAGCCCATAGCGAAGACCGCGCACAAGAATTATACGCAGATCGGTGATGGCTGCATTATCGGGAGGTGGTGCCAGTATTTCGCACCATTCCAGGTTGCTTCGTTCGCTCATCGGCTGTGTCCACTGCAATTGGGCAAGAAAAAAATAGAATTCTGAAGCCGCTTCTCTCCTGTACCCCCTGGTTGTTCCCACAAAAATTGCGACTTTTTTCAAGGGAGCCAAGTATGCAAAGGAGAAAAGGGTAAGATGGGGAACGTTCACAGCATCTCAGAGATGATACCGGGTATTGGAAGAAAACTCAACCGGGGCCAAACGATTCGTAGCTATAAAGGGGTAACCCATGACTGATCTACAGAGACACCGAGCAGAAAAAAATCGCTTCTTTACTACAGATGCACACAGCCCGCTAACCCATGAGCAGAAGCAGCACTTCAAAGGTCTGCACTACTTTTCCGAAAACCCGGCTCTGCGTCTGACGGTCAGTGTCGAAAAAGACCCGCATCAGCAATCAATTCAGATGAAGACGACGACGGGCGATGTCCAGACCTTCGTCCGTTATGGGCGTATCCGTTTCGACGCAGGCAGCCAGGAGGTCGCGCTGACCATCTTTGCCAACCGCAACGGTTTTTTTCTGCCATTTGCCGATAGCTTGGCCGGGAAAGAAACCTACGGAGCCGGGCGCTATCTCGACCTGCATCTGGTTGGCAACGACACCTTCCTCGTCGATTTCAACGACGCCTACAATCCCTACTGCGCTTATAATGACGCCTGGTCCTGCCCCATCACCCCGGCAGAGAATCGGCTGAAGGTAGTGATTCGGGCAGGAGAAAAGATATACCATCAGTAGTACAACGCTGTCAGACATCTTTTGATCTTGTCAGGCTATGATGTAATCATAATCGTTCCCAATAGAAAAGTCCAGCAATACAGAGGTGTTCCTACCTCTCAAGCAAGTTGAGCAAGTAGGAATACCTCGTCTGCAAAGACTTTTGGTACGATTGGAATCAGGACGAAATCGGTAATTGATAGCGAGGTTGTGCACGGATATACGGTGCACACATCACCCCTTACTATCCGTAGTTTGCCGGGTGCGCAGGTAACGGGTCGCCGACCCTACTATCGGCCTGCGCTCAATGCGCGGCGGCGCAGGATAACACACAGTAGACAGCGCTCTATTCAGGCGAGTGACCTGAATAGAGCGAGAAATACACGCCTATTCTGGTTCCTCCGAATGTGTGCAGCCATGCTGCCAGGCGCGGCCATCGCGTCCCAGCAGATCGTCCGCTTCCGCCGGCCCCCAACTGCCCGGATCGTACGTAGCCAGGGGCGCGTCATCCGTCTGCCAGGCCGCCAGGATCGGATCCAGCAGCCGCCAGGCCAGTTCGGCCCGGTCGCCCCGGGTGAAGAGCGAGGCGTCGCCGTGCAGGGCATCCAGGAGTAGCCGCTCGTAGGCTTCGGGGATAGGGTTGGTCCCAAACGTATCCCGATAGTGAAAGGCCAGGTTCACCGTGTGCATGGCAGCCACCGTGTCGGGCACCTTGGCCTGGGAGCGCAGGTGAATACCCTCATCCGGCTGCAAACAGAGGGTGAGGAGGTTTGGCTCGATCGACTGTTCCGCGGCCAGGGGGAACATCAGGTGCGGCGGACGTTTGAACTGAATCGTAATCTCACTGGCCTTGCTGGCCAGCCGTTTGCCAGACCGCAGATAGAAGGGCACGCCCTGCCAGCGCCAGTTGTCGATGGCAAAGCGGATAGCCGCGTAGGTCTCGGTCTGGGAGTCGGGGGCGACGCCCTTTTCGGTACGATAGCCCTGATACTGCGCCCGCACAGTGCTTTCCGCCGCCTCTTCTGACCGGATGGGACGCACGGCCTTCAACACCTTCACCTTCTCCTCGCGTAGGGCCTCGGCGTCAAAAGAGGCTGGCGGCTCCATTGCCACCAGGGAGAGAAGCTGCAGGACGTGATTTTGGAACATATCCCGCAACACACCTACGCCGTCGTAGTAGCCCGCCCGGCTGCCCACGCCCACCGTCTCGGACACAGTAATCTGCACGTGATCGATGTAGTTGCGATTCCACAGCGGCTCGTAAATCGTATTGGCAAAGCGGGAAACGAGGATATTCTGCACCGTCTCTTTGCCCAGGTAGTGATCGATGCGGTATATCTGCGCTTCGTCCAACACCTGATGGATGGAATGGTTGAGATTGCGCGCCGAGGATTCATCGTGGCCGAAAGGCTTTTCAATGATCACCCGCCGCCAGCCTTCGTCTTGGGTAGACAGCCCTGCCGCGCCCAGGTTGTCCACAATCTCGGCATAGAATTTGGGTGGCGTAGCCAGATAGTAGAGCCGGTTGGCGGGGCCGCCCTCCACCGCGGCCAGCTTCTGCGCCAATTGGGTATAAGCGTTGGGATCGCCGAAGTTCCCAGTCACATATCCCAGCCGGGGGGCAAATTCATCCCACTCTGGTTGGGTGTAGGAATATCCTGTGAATTGTTCCACGCCGGTCTGGGCTGCATCCCGAAACGACTGATCGTCCCAGGGGCTGGAGGCCAGACCAACGATCTGGAAATTCCCGGGCAGCCGCCCCTTGCGGCAGAGATTGAAGAGACCTGGCAGCAGCTTGCGCTGGGAGAGATCGCCCGACGCGCCAAAGATCACAATCGTTGTGTTGGATTCGGATGCGGTCATTGGCTAGGCTTCCTTCTTGACGGCGTGGCCGCCGAACTGGTTGCGCATGGCGGACAATAGTTTGTCGGAAAAAGGCGCTTCGTCCCGCGAGCGCAGACGGCGTTGCAGGGCCATTGTGATCACCGGCGCGGCCACGTCCAGGTCCACGGCCTCAAAGACTGTCCAGCGTCCTTCGCCCGAATCGGGAACCCAGGCTTTGATAGTAGAGAGTTCTTCGTCCGCGGCCAGGGCGTTGGCGGTCAGATCCAGCAGCCAGGAGCGGACGACACTGCCGTAGCGCCATATCTCGGCGATCTGGTGCAGGCTGAGGCCGAACTCCTTCTTGGCTTTCATGATCTCGAACCCTTCGGCATAGGCCTGCATCATCCCATACTCTATGCCGTTGTGGATCATCTTGACAAAGTGGCCCGACCCAGCCGGCCCCACCCGACCCCAGCCCTGGTCAGCCGCCGGGGCCAGCGTCTCCAAGATTGGCCGCAGTCTCTCGACGGCCTGTTCGTCGCCCCCCACCATCATGCTGTAGCCCTCGGCCAGTCCCCAGACGCCGCCACTGGTACCTACATCGACAAAGTTGATGCCCCGTTCTTTCAACGCAGCTGCCCGGCGTACCGAGTCCTTGTAATTGCTGTTACCTCCATCGATAATCGTGTCTCCTGGAGAAAACAGGTCCGCCACGGCGTTGATCGTGGCTTCGGTGGGGTTGCCAGAGGGAACCATCACCCAGGCTACACGTGGGCCCGACAGTATTGTGGCCACTTCGTCGAGAGTGCGCGCACCTGTGGCACCCGCAGCTTCGGCGGCCTGGATGGCAGTCTCGTTGAGATCGTAGGCGACCAACTGGTGGCCGCCGTTCAGTAAACGTTGGGCCATATTGGCCCCCATCTTACCCAAGCCGATCATGGCAAGTCTCATAATTTGATTTTCCTTTCGTCGGAGTGCGGTTTGAAATTTGGCTCAGTGATTATGGTGGTTCAAGGTCTACGGTGATGGTCCACACACCGCCGCTGACGCGGCTGAGCGGATGGGATCGGGTGTTCCAGTCATTGAAATCTCCCACGAGCGTGATTCTGTCCGCCCAAATGCTGTTGGGCAAGCTGAAGGTGACCCGCGCCGTGATTTTCCCTTCGATCTCAACAAACGTCTTGCAGATCATTATCCCCTTCTCCTTCGTCATTCAAATCCAGCCAGCAGACCGGAGCCTCGTTTCAGATGTCGGACTCCCGCATTGCTGGCGACCACAATGTCGCTCGCCAGCCCCAGGAACAGTCCGTGGGCTACAATGCCGGTTCGTCGGTCCAACTGTGCCGCAAGTTGGATGGCTGCCTCAATCGGTCCGAAGTTGCAGTCCAATATCAAGTTGCCTTGATCAGTTCTGAATGGTTGATCGTCGGCCCCCTGGCGCAAATGGACGGACGCACCCAGCGCTGCCAAGTAGGCGGCCTGGGTGCGCCAACCGAAGGGGATCACCTCCACGGGGACGGCCCAACGTGTGCCCAACACTGGCGATAGCTTTGACTCATCCACCTAGCCACACATCACTTTCAAGTTTAGGTCTCTACCAGAGTGAAAACGGCCAAAAAAGCAGACTCTTTTGGTGATAATTTATTCTATAAGCCGCTCGTATGGGCCAAATAAATGCCGCGAAGCAGCGTTTCCCTACCAAATCACAGTCATTCACCACGGAAAATCATGCGTTTTGCAAAGTGATGTGTGGCTAGCTCATCCACCACAATAATCTCACGGCGGCTGGCCTGGGCAACGATCTTTTCGCGCAATAGCGCACCCCCGCCGCCCTTGATCAGGTTCATATCGGGATCAACCTCGTCGGCACCGTCGATGGTCACATCCAAAATCGGATGCGCTTCCAGGGTCGTGAGAGGAATGCCTAGCTGTCTCGCTTCGGCCTCAATTTCGCGCGAGCTGGGCACGCCAAGTATGTCATGCAGCACACCTTCGGCCAGCAACACTGCCAGGTGGCGAGTTGCCAGGATGGCAGTGCTGCCATGGCCAAGGCCTACCACCATGCCCGACTCGATGTGCGTCAGGGCGTACTTGGCGGCCTGCCATTTGAGCGTCTGTTCAGAATCCATCGCTTACGCCTCCGCCGCCATCAATGCCTGGGCCACAGCAGGGAGCTGAACCGGATCGTCCACAATCCAGCGCTCGTCCAGAAGACGCCCATTGTGCAGTGCCTCATCGGTGAATGGCGTGCTGACGGCGATCACATGCATGCCCGCGGCCAGGGCTGCTTTGACCCCACTGGGCGAGTCTTCGATCACCAGACATTCGGTTGGCGGCACGCCCAATTCACGGGCCACCAGCCGATAGATTTCCGGGTCTGGTTTGCCGTGTTCTACGTCGTCCCGGCTGGCGACAAAATCGAACTGGTCGTGCAGGTTCAGGACATCCAATACCCGTTGCACCTGCCCACAGTAGGACATCGTAGCCAGCCCTACCTGACACCTGGCCAGCCGGGCGGCACGCAGCAGATTCACCGCGTGGGGCCACTGGTTGCGGCGCAGCACATCCGGATCGGCTAGCATGGCTTCGTAGTGGCGCAGGCGCACATGAATGTAGGCCTGCCAGGGTGTGTCTACGCCAAACGCTGCCATACGTTTGGCCGCGGCAGAGGCCAGGTCAAAACGCTCGACCAGCGTTTGCGCCACTTCGCTGCGGGAAAGACCGACGACATCCCGGAAAGCAGTCATCACATCTGTCTCGGTCACAGCGTCCGGTCGCAATTCCACCGCGGCCTGGGCGTAAGAAATCGCCTTCAGACGCTCGGTCTGTACCAGCGTGCCGTCCAGGTCGAAAATCATCGCTTGAATCATTGTGGTTCCTCCGGATTTGTTGGGGCGTCCGCTCGCGGTGAGGGCAAAGCGGCTTCGCGACTGGTGAACAACGGAGGGCCCGATATATGCTTCTCCTGCCCTCCGTTGTTCACCAGCAATCTTTGCACCGGCTACTGAGGCAGTACGAAGCGCTGTCCGGGCCGGATCAGCCTGGGGTTGTCGCCAATGACAGCCATGTTCAGGCTGTACAGTTCGGGCCAGCGGGAGCCGTTGCTCAGCAATTCGCTGGCGATCTTATAGAGCGAGTCGCTGGGTGCAACCACGTAGTTCGCGCCCTGAACCGCGGCGGAACCGCCGGTGACAGGCAACATTTCGGGCGGCGCAGCGGTTACATTGATAACCGGGAAGCCATCCACTTCGTCGTTGTGGAACCAGATGAACTCGTTGGCAGCGTGCATGGCACCGGCGGAGTCGAAGCGGGCGTTGGTGACGCTCCACTGGCTGCCGTCCCAGGTCACTTCTGCGGCGAAGACGGGGGCGATACCAAACTCACCACCGGCCATGGGCGGCATGGCCAGACCGGGATAGGCGTAGTAGATGTCCGGGTCTTCTTGCTCGAAAGCATCCTTGGCCACGTTTTTGGGCGGCGCAGACTGCTGCATCCCGCTCAGGTTGATCGCGCTTTGGAAGAAGTCGGTAAAGATGGCCTCGGCCTGCGCCTGGTTCACGGCGTCACCGGCGAAGAGCTTCAGGCTGTTCAACGCACCCAGGATGACACCGATATCGTCGATGGTGTAGACGCTCTGGCTGTTGAAGACACCGTGGGGGGCGTCGAAATCAGTCGCCAGATCGCCGAATTGTTGAGCGGCGGAGTCCAAGTGCTGGCTGTTGCCCCCCACCCGATAGGCTTCGATCAGCCCGCGGATGGCTGCGGCCCGGTCCACGGCCACGGTCGGGGCTTCTGCGACCAGGGCATCCCCAACCTGGCTGATTAGGGCCACAGCCTGGCTGGCGTTGGCGCTGTTGCCCGTGTGGGCGGCATACCAGGTCAACGACTGTAGGGCCAGCGAGAGTTCGGAAACGCCCCTGGGGGTGCTGCTGCTTAGGACGGCAAACAGATCATCGGCGGCGGCCTGGAACATGGCGGCGGCGGCGGGATCGGCGTAGCGATTGGTTTCGCTGTGCAACATCGCCGGAGCGCTCAACACCGCGCCCAGGTCGGTCAGGGCTTCCAACATCACCCATTGGCCGTCAGCGTCCACCACGCCGTCGCTGTTGGCATATAGACCCTGCTCGTTGTGCATATTTTTCAGCGCATACTGGCCCTGCATCTTGGCCTCGGCCATCAACACCTGGCCAATGAAACGCCATTGGGCGCCAAAGTTGTCCGTGGGCGTGCCAAAGTGAAAGTCAACATGGAACTGTCGGCCCCATTCGGCGGCCTTGATTATGGTCCAGCCCATGGAGCCAGTGGTGACCGTCTTGTCGAAGGTAGTCGGGTCCCAGCTTTGGGTGGCGAAGTCATCCACATTCATCATCTGGGTGTAGTGGGGGTCGCCGCTGGCATAGACGGACTGCAACAGGGTGGGATTCATGGGCGGCATGGCCGTGTCCCCGTCGTTGGGGTCGGCATCCGCCATCTGGATCATCTGCTGCATCATGGCCATATCGGGCATAAACGAATCGCCCAGACCCGATCGCGTCATCAGGTTGCCCATGTTATAGCGGGAGTACCAATAGCCTTCTTCTTCGGCGGCCGTGCCATTGAAGTCCGGGTTGCCCCCGGCCAGAACGGGTTCCTGGGCAAAGGCAGCCGTCGGGATGAGCAGACTCAAAACAATGAGCAGGCTTAAAAACAGGTTGAGCTTTCGCATTGTGCTATCATCCTTGATGAACTGAGTGGATTCTGTGATGCTGACTGGCCATACTCCTATAGACGCAGCATATCCGGAATGTCTTACCGTGACACGCAAAAGATGTTTAAGTGTTCAGGTTCATTGGATTGGGGGTATTCAAAATCAAATGACATCTGGTAACCGGTTATGTTTTCGTGGGATCTGTGAGGATTTCGATGATCGAGGGACCGTCAAAGGCCAGCCCTTCGGCCAGGGCCGCGTGCAGCTGGTCGGGATGGCTGACCCGGATGCCTTTGCCGCCGCACAATTTGGCAAACTCGGCGAAGTTGGGGTTGTGCAGAGATGTCTGCCAAACCGGGAACTGACTGCCCCGTTGCTCTTTGGATATCTTGCCCAACTCTTCGTTGTTCAAAAGGATGTGGGTGATGTTCATGCCATATTTAACAGCCGTGGTGAAGTCGGCCAAGTATTGACCAAAGCCCCCATCCCCCGAAACCGAAACAATCTTGCGTTCGTCACCCACGGCTGCCCACGCGCCCATGGCCGCCGGGAAGGCAAAACCGATGCTGCCAAGATAGCCCGACATCAAGACGCTCTGCTTTTTGGATTCAAAAAAGCGGCCAAAGCTATAGGTGTTGTTGCCCACGTCAACGCAGATGACCGCGTCCGCTGGGGTCAACAGGGTCAAATGCTTGAAAACCAGGGCCGGGTGCATGCGGCTTCGATCATCGAATTGGTCACAATAGAGTTCTTTGCGTTTGCGCCAATAGGCCCAGCGCTTGGCGATGTCTTCCCTCACATGGGGGCGTTTCACGGCATCCACCCGCTCGCTGATCAGCTTGAGCGTGGCGCCGATCTCGCCCCAAAGCGGCACGGTGACAGGCGTAAACTTGCCCAAGGTCATGCGGTCGATGTCCACATGGATGGTCTTCTTTTTAATCGAAATGCCCGTGTGATTTGAAAAGGATGCGCCCAGGACGATCAGCAGATCGCTCTTCCCCATCATGCTGCTGCCCACGGGCGTGCCGCTTTTGCCCAGGACGCCACAGCCCAAAGGGTGCTCGTCCGAGATGATGCCCTTGCCCTTGAAGGTGGTGATAACGGCGGCATCCAGATGCTCGGCAAAGGCCAGAATCTCTTCCCGATGAAAGCGCGCCCCATGTCCCACGATGATCGAGGGTCTATCCGCCTGGTTGATCAGGGCGATGGCCTCGTTCAACTCTTTTTCGGGCGGTGTGATCTGGGTGGTGGAGACTCGCCCATGTTTGGGGGTGTCCGGCATGGGATCCAGGGCAGGGGCGACCTGCACTTCGTTGGGCAGGATCAGATGCCCCACACCTTGCTCGACCACAGCATGTTTCAGGGCCAAGGCCATCAGATCGCTGGCATTCTTGCTGGTCAGGACCGTCTGGCCCCAGGTGCGCACAGCGTCAAAGGCAGCGTAGAGATCCACCTCTTGGAATGCGCCCGGACCCATCACTTGGGTATCCACCTGGCCGGTCAAGGCCAACACCGGGGCCCGATCGATTTGGGCATCCCACAGGCCGGTGAGCATGTTGGTGCTGCCGGGTCCGGCGATGGCAAAGCAAGCCGCCGGGTTTCCGGTCAGCTTGCCGTAGGCCGTGGCGGCAAAGGCAGCCGCGCCCTCGTGACGAACGCCGAAATAGCGCAGTCGCCCCGCCTCCTCGGCCCGGCGCATGGCATCCGCAAAGCCCAGGTTGCTATGCCCCACCATGCCAAAGACCGCATCTACCCCCCAATCGGTCATCACTTTGACCATCTGGTCGGAAACGGTGGGTTGATGTTCAAGCTCCTCCACCTGGACGAAGATGCCCTCTTCTCGCACCTCCAACGCCAGGGGCGTGGCGCAGTCGCCATACCCTTCCGGCGGGTTGCCGGTCTTGGGATCGTATTCATACCCGTGCCAAGGGCAGATCAGCCACTCGCCATCCATCTGACCTTCGCCCAATGGGCCGCCCTGGTGGGGACAGCGATTGTCCAGGGCCGTATAGCCATATTCATCCGTGCGCACCAGACAGACGGCGCTCGTGCCGGCCAGGGTTGTTATAACTTGCCCGATTTTTAGGGCATCCACCTCTGCGATCTTGTACCATTTTTGCATTTTTGTCTTCCTTTCAAGTCGTTATGGTCTGACTCTACGAGCCGTTCGCTCTATCGTTACCGTTGCGAATCCTCAGCGGATCTCTGCGCCCTCGGCGGTTAAATGCTTTTTGCAGCGGAGTGATGGCGATATCTGTCAGAATAGATGGGTGGAGGCGGCGGGCGTCTTTGCCCGCCGCCTCCGCCCGGATAGGGTCAGCCCAGAGATTGGGTCAAAGCGACAAGCGCACCGGTAGCGTCCGTGCCCAGGTGGAAACGGATCACCCGCCGCCCGCCGGCCAGCAGGGCCTCTTTGTCGCCCAGGGCCTGGGCCAGCTTGAGGACGCCAAAGGTCATGGACGAGGCTTCGTTGCCCGCCTCGTCTGGGATGTCGATGTCCCGTACCGGGTCCGACGTGAACTGGATGAAGAGACCTTTGCCCCCATCGCCCTTGTGTAGTTGGCCGGTGGAGTGCAGAAAGCGCGGCCCGTAGCCGACAGTCGTCGCCAGATGGGTCTCAGCCCGCAGCTTCGTACGCAACGCCAGCAGCGCGGCGTCGGTCTGCGGCGTGGGCTGGACGTAGGCCTGCACGGTGATGTAGTCGCCGGCCGCGGCCTGGGCCAGAAACACGCCCAAGGTGTCGGCGCTCAGGGGCGCTGGCTCATCCGCGGGCAGGGCGCCCCTGGCCGCGTAGGCCGCCACCATCTCGCGGGCCAGAATCTTGGCCGCCTCCACGTTGGGTTGGTCGAAGGGGTTGATGCCCAGCCGATAGCCAGCGATGGCCGTCGCCATTTCCCACAGCATGAATTGACCACCCAGATCGTACAGGTCGTCCAGGTGGATGCGCACCAGAGGGTGACCGGCGTCCTGCAATGCCTGGACGGCGGCATCATGGGTGCTGTCGCCGTGCAGACGCAGATAGACGAAGAGCCGATCCGGGCCGTAGACGTCGGGGGCACCCACAGGCTCGTCCACCACCGGCAGGATGCCCGTGCCCAGCTTGCCCGTGCTTTCGGCAATCAACTGCTCCACCCAATCGCCAAAGCTGGCGATAGCGGGGGAGGTGATGAAAGTGACCTTGTCCCGGCCCGCCTTGGCCAGTTCGCCCAAGATAGCGCCCCGGTTGTCGCCATTCACGGCGCAGTTGCAGCTTTCGCCGTTACAGGCCGCCCGCTGCGCCCGATCCAACAAATTCGCCAGGTCCACGCCGACCAGGGCCGCGGGGGCCAAGCCAAAGTAGGAGAGGACCGAGTAGCGACCGCCGATGTTGGGGTCGTTGACAAAGGTAGCCCGGAAGTGGTAGCGCTTGGCCGTCTCGACCAGGGCGCTGCCCGGATCGGTGATGGCGATGAAATGGTCCCCGGCCCGCGCTCGGCCCACCAACTCGGCCACCCGATTGTAGAAGAACTTGAAGAACGAGAAGGTCTCCACTGTCCCGCCTGACTTGGTGGAGACGATGAAGAGGGTCTTGGTCAGGTCCAGCCCCTCGGCTTGGGCCAAGATCGCATCCGCGTCTGTACTGTCCAGCACGGCCAGGTCCAGATAGCCGTCCCCCACGCCATAGGTCTTGCGGAAGACCTCCGGGGCCAAGCTGGAGCCACCCATGCCCAGGAGCAGGGCTTGGGTATAGCCTTCGGCGCGCATATCATCAGTCAGGGTCTGCAACTGTGCAATGTTTTCGACCATCACCTCCGGGCTGTGCAGCCAGCCCAGGCGGTTGCCGATCTCCGCCGGGTCTGGTGCCCAGACCGTGTGGTCATGTGCCCAGATGCGGGCCACAATGCGGTCGCGCACGATCTCGGCCAGGGCCGCATCAACCGCCGGCTGGTACGCGCCCAGACTGGCGGAGAGGTCATGCTTCTCGGCCAACAACTTGGCGCGCTTGGCGGCGACGCTGGCCATCAGGGTCTCGAAAGAGTTGGCGAAGGCCGCCACGCCGTCCTCTTGTAGCTTGCCGGTGATGGCGTCCAGATCAACGCCCAGTTCGGCCAGGCGAGCGAGCTGGCGGTGCGCCGTATCCACGTTCTGCGCCAGCGTGGACGCCACCGTGCCATGATCCAGAATGGCGTTGAGCGTGGCTGGCGGCACAGTGTTGACCGTATCGGGGCCGATCAGGGCGTCCACGTAGAGAGTGTCGGGATAGAGCGGGCTTTTCGTGCCCGTGCTGGCCCACAGCGGGCGTTGCACCTGCGCGCCCAGGGCGGCCAGCCGCTCCCAGCGTGCGCCGCTGAAGAGGGACCCGAAGCGAGCATAGGCGGCCTTGGCATTGGCGACGGCGATCTTGCCCTGCAGCGCCTGCTCGCCGATCTTTTCCAGCGCGGCGTCCACGGCCGTATCCACCCGGCTGACGAAGAAGGAGGCCACCGAAGCCACCCGGCTCAGGTCACCGCCCTGCGCCGCCAACTGTTCCAGCCCGGCCAGATAGGCGGCGGCCACGGGTTCGTACTGGGCCGTCGAGAAGATGAGCGTGACATTGACGCTGATGCCGTCGGTGATGAGGGCGGTGATGGCCGGGATCCCTTCCGCTGTGGCGGGCACTTTGATCATCACATTGGGGCGATCCAGTGCGGCGTGCAGGCGGCGGGCCTCGGCGATGGTGTTCGGCGTGTCGTGGGCCAGGGTGGGGCTGACCTCCAGGCTGACAAAGCCGTCCCGCCCGTCGCTCTCATCGAAAACGGGGCGCAAAATATCGGCGGCGGCCTGAATGTCGGCAAGGGCCAGGGCCTCGTAGATTGCGGCCACGGACTTGCCCGCATCCACCAAGGGACGCAGGGCGGCGTCGTAATCGGCGCTGCCAGCGATAGCCTTCTCGAAGATGGATGGGTTGGAGGTGACGCCGCGCACCCCTTGGTCCACCAGACTTTGCAGTTCGCCGCTGTTGATGAAAGCGCGGCGGATATAGTCGAACCAGATGGATTGGCCGAGGTCGTGCAGTTGATACAAACGTTGATTGGACATGGTTGATTTCCTTATGCTTTGACAAGTAGTTTTTGAGCCGAGGCAACGACAGCCTCGGTGGTGATGCCGAAATAGCGATAAAGTTCGCTGGCCGGGGCACTGGCTCCGAAGCCTCTGGCATGCGTACTCCCCACCTAGACGCAGTCCGGGGATGATTTCTTACCTGTCGGCCCCCAAATTCATCTCAAAGGCCGGATGCGTTTGCTGAGGGGCCATGTGTGCGGGACAATGGGGCCTCAATGGGGCGTCGATGGGGCGTCGATGCGTGTTCAGCAAGCAATGGAGGTTTACATGGCAATCATTCGGACAATTTTACTTTTCGTGGTGGCTGGGCTGGCGGAGATTGGCGGCGGCTGGTTGGTTTGGCAGTGGTTGCGCGAGGGCAAGAGCGGCTGGCTTGGTGTGGCGGGCGGGGCAATTCTGGTCGTCTATGGCATTATGCCCACATTCCAGCAGGAGGCCGCCTTTGGACGGGTCTATGCCGCGTATGGCGGCGTCTTTATCATTCTTTCCCTCTTGTGGGGTTGGCGCGTGGATGGCTGGCAGCCGGATCGCTTCGACCTGATCGGTGCCGGGATTGCCATTGTGGGCGTGGCGGTGATCCTGTGGGGACGACGTTGGGTTTAGTTTCTCTCTTCTGTCTACGCCGCCACCAACACAAGCGATTTCTGAACCCGCTTGACCGTGGTCGTGATGTTGCCCAAGCAACAACTGCCCTGGGGATTGCGGATCTCGCAGGCGCATTGGCCGGCCTGGATGCCGTCGTTGACCTGCGCCACGACGGTGCTTGTGCCGCTGAACAGCAGTTCCCGTTGGATGCTGCCGGGCGTGTGGCGGAAGCAGTAGCAGACGAAGACGTCGGCAGCGTTCGGATGTTTTTGATGCACCCGCTCGCGCAGGTCGTCTTCGGTGTAGACATCGCCGCGGTCGCCGAAGTAGACGACCTGGCAGCTTTCGGCGCGGCAGAAGCGATAGACCCCCGCTTGCAACGTGCGCAGGCTCACATCGAGCATTGCCTTCACTGTTTGGGTGTCTACGCTTTTGCCCTTGACGCCGCAGACCGGGCAGGTTGTCTGGCTGGTGGGATGGGTTTGCGCCGGTGCAACCGCGCAGCAATCGTCTGCCGCCGCGTTGGGGAGGGCGTAACTCTTTGTGCCATTGGCGTTGGGTGCGCAACAATCGGACATGGGTGTTTTCTTTCTTACTTGGGGTGCGAACTCGGAACGATGCGTTTGGCGGCGGGGATCTCGCACTGGACTTCGGACTGCGCTTGGCTCAACCAGACGAAGGCAAGGGCCAGACCGCCCACAAAAAGCCCAGTGACCGCCAGCCAGACCAGCCCCTGATTTTGCGCCAGCCATAGGCCGACGGCGGAGCCGCCGGTCAACGCCAGCAGCAGCGGCAACGTGATGAGGAGATGGCAGGGACAGGCGATCAGGGCTATCCCTGTGGCCAAATATCCTTTGAGTGCATTCATAGACAAAACTCCTGAGAAACAGTAAATGGGTGGATGGGCATTTCCGTTACTAACCCATCATACACCCCGTACCTTACTCCAGTGTCAAGCCCCAGTTTTGAGCATTTGAGTGATCGCATGTCACCGGGCGGCCCGGGCCGCACTTTTCACCAGCTCGCTCAGCGTCGGATGGACGTGGATCGACTTGGCGATGCGGTCGATGCCGCCGTGGTCATACATGGCCGTCACAGCCTCGTGTAGCAGATCGTCGCCGTGAGGGGCCAAGATGTGAAAGCCCAGGATCTCGCCATCATCGGCCTTGACCACGGCCTTCAGCCTGCCCCGGGTGTCGCCGATGGCTTTGGACCGTCCGCCGTCGGCACTGACTGTCCCCACTTTAATTTCGTAGCCAGCCTCTCTGGCTTGGACCTCCGTCAGCCCCACCGCGGCCAGGGTGGGCGAGCTGAAGATGGCTCGGGGCACAACCCGATAATCCACCGTGCGGCCCAGCCCCTTCACCGCGTTGAGCGCGGCCAAGGGTCCATCGTAGGTGGCCACGTGGGTGAACATCAGGCCGCCCTTCACGTCGCCGATGGCCCAGATGTGGGGCTGGCTGCTCTGCAATCCGGCGTCAACCGTCACAAATCCCTGTGCGCCGCTCTCCACACCGGCCTGGGCCAATCCCAACGTATCGGTATTGCCCACCCGCCCCGCGGCCACCAGCATGGCGTTGCAGACAAAGTCGGTTTCCTGGCCATCCACCCGCGCTGTGACCGTCTTTTCGGACCCGTTCTGGCGCACCCGCACGACGGGCGCACTGGTATGGACGACCATGCCCTCTTCGCGCAGATAGTCGGCCAGCAGATCGGACAGATCGCTGTCTTCGCCGGGGGCCAGGTGCCGATTGCGGCCCAACAGCGTCACCTGCGTGCCAAAGCGGGCGTACATTTGGGCAAATTCGATGCCGATGTAGCCGCCGCCGATGATGACCAATCGGCCGGGCAGGGCGCTCAGTTGCAGGGCCGTGCGGTTGGTCAGATAGTCCACATCGGCCAGTCCGTCGATGGGCGGCGTGGCGTTGCGAGCGCCCACCGCTATGATGGCCTTGCCAAAGCTGATGCGCCGGTCGCCTGTGTCGATCTCGTGTTCGTTGACAAACCGGGCCTCGCCGCGTACAAAGTCGATAGCTTCTTTGCGCCGGTCCAGCGCACTGTAGATGCCGTTGACAATGCCGCCCACGATGGCATCTTTGCGGCGCATGGCCGTGGGCAGGTTGAACCGTACATTTCCCTCGATCTCCACACCGAAGTCGGCGGCCCGCCGGGCCACCAGATGCATCACCTCAGCCGAGCGCAGCAGGGCTTTGGTGGGAATGCATCCTTCGTTGACTCAGGTGCCGCCGACTTCATCTCGCTCGATCAGGGCTACCTTTGCGCCCAGGTTGGCCGCCATGTGGGCGGCAGGCAATCCGCCTTGCCCCGCATCGATCACCAATAGGTCATAGTCATAGTTCATTGGATTTCTGTCCTTTCTTGTGCATGGCGTTCGAGTGTTTCCAATAACGGGCATTCGCCCCTAGGCCCGCCTCGCTCACAAGCGGCGATCATCTCCTGTAGGGCGGCGTGCATGGTTTGCAGGGCGTCGATTTTGGCTTCGATGTCGATCGCTTTGCGTTCGGCCCGCCTGCGTACATCCTCGCAGGAGGTCTCTTTGTCGACGCGCAAAGCCAACAGACCCTGAATTTCATCCAGTGTAAAGCCCAAGGCCTGGGCCTCTTTGATAAAACGCAACCGGGTGACAGACTCGGCGTCATACTGGCGATAGCCAGCCTCGGTGCGCGGCGGCTCCGGCAGCAGACCCCGGCGTTCGTAATAGCGGATGGTCTCGATGTGGACATCGGCCTGCTTGGCGATGCGGCCAATGGTCAGCGGTTTTGGCATGGGATGGCTCCTTTCTGGTTCAAGTGCAATCAGTCTACACCCTGTACCATACTACAGAGTCGAGGGCCAATTTCCTCAAACAAGCGAAGTATACTCATCTCAGAATGAAACCTGCACTTTGTTGATTGCGTAGCAGTCACGATGCCGATCTCTGGCGAACATAACCCCTCTGGGCACTGCGCTTAGGGGCCCAGCGACCTAAACTCGGAAACTGTAGGTCTCAAATTAATATGAGTATAGTTCTCGTTTTGACCAAAAATAGCACGCAGATTCCATCAAATTGAGCATCCCTGAAACGAGCGAAGTGGTTCTGGGTCAACCGACCTTTATTTCTGCTCGATCAATTTGCGGGCCGCGGCGACAACCGCCTCCGTCGTGATGCCGAACTTCTCGTACAGCACGCTGGCCGGCGCGCTGGCCCCGAAGCCGGCCATGCCGATCACCGCACCGTCCAGACCGACGTAACGCTCCCAGCCCAGTTCCAGGGCCGCTTCCACAGCCACCCGGGCCCGCACGGTAGACGGCAGCACACTTTCTCGATAGGCGTCCGGCTGACGGTCGAAGAGTTCCCAACTGGGCATGGACACTACCCGTACGCCGACGCCCGCGCCCGCCAACGCTTTACCTGCCTCCAGGGCGAACTGGGTCTCGGAGCCGCTGCCGATCAGGATCACCTGGGGCTGCGCTGCGCTGGACTGCCAGAGAATGTACGCACCCTGGTGCAATCCCCTGGCCTGCACGCCATCGTCGCTGCTGAGCAGGGGCAGAGCCTGGCGTGAAAAGATCAGGGCGGTGGGGCCGCCTGTGTTGAGCAGTGCGGAGCGCCAGGCCTCCGCCGTCTCCCGAGCGTCGCCGGGGCGGATGACGGTCAGGTTGGGGATGGCGCGCAGGGAGAGCAGGTGCTCCACCGGCTGGTGCGTTGGGCCATCTTCGCCCAGGCCGATGCTGTCGTGGGTGAAGACATAGATAGCGCGGATGCCCATCAGCGCGGCCAGGCGCATGGGCGGGCGCATGTAGTCGGCGAATTGCAGGAAGGTGGCGGAATAGGGAATCAGGCCACCGTGCAGGGCCATGCCGTTGACGATGGCGCCCATAGCGTGTTCGCGCACGCCGAAGTGCATGTTGTGGCCACGATATTCGTCCCAGCCGAAGTCGCCATAGCCGGCCAGATGCGTCTTGGTGCTGGGGGCCAGGTCCGCCGAGCCGCCGGTGAGGGCATGGACGCGCTGAACCAGGGCGTTGAGCACCTCGCCGGAGGATTGCCGAGAGGCCATCGCCGGTGTGCCAGCCGGGAAGAGATCGGCCAGGCCTGCATCCCAATCCACAGGCAACTTGCCGCTGAGTTGCAGGGCAAGTTCGGCTGCCTCGGTGGGGTAGGCCGTGGCGTAGGCGGTCATGCGTTCCTGCCAGTCGGCCTCGGTGGCCTGGCCCCGCACAACAGCCTGGCCCATGTGGACCTTGACCGCATCCGGCACGTAGAAGGTCGGTTGTAGCGGCAAGCCCAGGCCCTCTTTGGCTGCCCTGAGACCGGCCTCGCCCAGGGGTTCGCCGTGAACTTTGGCCGTGCCCTGCTGGGGGCTGCCGAAACCGATCACCGTCGTGCAGATGATCAGCGACGGGCGCTCGGTCTCGGCCTGGGCCTGGCGGATGGCATCTTCGACCGCGGCCAGATCGTTGCCGTCGATGGGACCGAGTGCCTGCCAGCCGTAGGCATCGAAACGGCGGGCCACATTCTCGGAGAAGGCAATGTCCGTGCTGCCTTCGATCTGGATGTCGTTGTCATCGTAGAGGAAGATCAGCTTGCCCAGGTGCAACGTACCGGCCAGGCTGGCCGCCTCGCTGGCCACGCCCTCTTGCAGGTCGCCGTCGGAGACCAAAGCATAGGTATTGTGATCGATGATTTCGTGGCCGGGACGGTTGTAGTGGTCGGCCAGCCAGCGTTCGGCCACCGCCATGCCCACGGCGTGGGCGAAGCCCTGTCCCAACGGGCCGGTGGTCACTTCCACACCAGGGGTCTCGCCGTATTCGGGATGGCCGGGGGTCTTGCTGCCCCACTGGCGGAAATTCTTGAGTTCTTCCAGGGGCAGGTCATAGCCGGTCAGGTGCAGCAAGCCATATAACAGCGTGGAGGCATGGCCGGGGGACAGCACAAAACGATCCCGATCCGGCCAGGATGGGTTGTGGGGGTTGTGTTTGAGAAAGCGATCCCACAGGGTATACGCCAGGGGTGCGGCCCCCATAGGCGTGCCAGGGTGGCCAGACTTGGCTTTCTGCACGGCATCCGCTGCCAGAAAGCGCAAGGTGTTGATGCTCGATTGATCCAGGGTACTCTTGTCGTCCACAGTTGCTTTATTCACAGTTGTCTCCTTTGGGTTGAGTGATGGATAGTTCACTCCCATAGACGCTGTCAGGCGGCCATGTCTTACCCGTCAGCTCAACCGGATCCCATGCGGTAAACGTCCCCGGCACTCGTCGTTCTCTGCGCCGAATAGACCCTCTGAAAAAGTCGTGTCAAAGTCCGAGGTAAGATATGGTTTGGACAGAGCGTCTATAGTGGGGAAGGGTGATAAAGCCCGACCCTTTGGCCCATTTCGTATTTTCTTTCACGCTGTATTTTCTTTCATAAAAGGAGAGAACCATGACTGCCCAAACACAGAGTACAAAGAATAGTTCTTCACTATCCTCTATCATCGCCGGTGTGATTGCCGGTCTGGGTGGGGGTATGGTCTTTGGCATGATGATGGCCATGATGGGGATGCTGCCCATGATAGCCATGCTCGTCAAGTCACAAAGCCCCCTGGTTGGCTTCGCCGTCCATATGGTCATCAGCGCTGGCATCGGTGGTGCCTATGGTCTGGTGGCCAGCCGCCTGTCGAAAACAGCCGGCACAGCCATCGTGGCGGGTATGGTCAACGGGATCGTCTGGTGGGTGTTAGGTGCCTTGGTCCTAATGCCCCTGATGTTGGGCATGGGCGAGATGGTGTTCAAGGTCGGCACCGACCAATGGTTTAGCCTGATGGGTCATGTGATTTTTGGTGTGGTCACGGGCCTGCTCTTTCTTCCCTTGGAGAAGCGCTTTTAAGCCCTTCATCAACTTAACAACCTCAAAACCCCCTCGATCCGCCAGACGGATCGAGGGGGTTTTTGATTCCAGCAACCAGTTGGCTCCAGACCTACCGTCTAGCCCATTACCATCCCTGGGCTGGATGATGCACCGGATGATGGGTGTTGTCTTTGGGGTCGTCTATGCCCTGGGCTGGAGTCTGAGCATCAGCTCGGCCACGGTGGCGAGTGGCGCGGTCTTTGGTATTCTGCACTGGCTGGTCGTAGGCCTGATGATGGGCGGGATGGGCATGATGCACGCGGGTATCAGCGCTGGCACGGTTCAGGCTCCTGGCGTTTATATGATGAAAAACGGTGGCATGATGGCTTTTGTGGACGGTTTGATAGGGCATGTCCTGTTTGGCCCCATTGCTACTCATCACCAACCATTTCGTTCCAGATGCGCAACAGTTCAGCCACGCCCCAGGCCTGGGCAATGCAGCCCCGGGGCGTGTGCGGCGGATCGCCGTCGAAGATTTCGCTGATGCTGCCCAGGCCGTGGTCGGTCAGGTGGTGGGCAAAGGGTGTCAAAAAACCGAGCGCCGCGGCCCGGTCGCCGTAGACCCGCAGATGTGCCGAGACGAAGGGACCGATCAGCCAGGACCAGACAGTGCCCTGGTGGTAGGCCCCATCCCGCTGTTGGGGGCCGCCGCCGTAGTGGCCACTGTAGGCTGGATCGTCCGGCGAAAGGCTGCGCAGACCGTAGGAGGTGAGCAGGCGACGGGCACACACGTCCACCACGCTGCGCTGCTGGGCCGTGTCCAGGGGGCTATGGGGCAGAGAAACAGCGAATAGCTGATTCGGGCGCAGGGCCGGGTCGTCACCGTCAGGTCCATCCAGCACATCGTAGCAATAGCCGCCCGCTGCGTACCAGAAGCGGGCAAACCCGTCGCGGGTCTGCTCGGCCTGGGCGTCGTACTCCTCATCCGGCAGCCCCAAACGCCGGGAAAAGGCTGCCATACTGCGCAAGGCGTTGTACCAGAGCGCGTTGATCTCCACTGGCTTTCCCATGCGCGGGGTCACCACCCAGTCGCCCACTTTGGCGTCCATCCAGGTCAGTTGCACACCATCCTCGCCAGCAAAGAGTAGGCCGTCAGCAGCATCCATGCGAATGCCATAGCGAGTGCCGCGTTTGTGCCAGGCGACAATCTCCTGTAGAACCGGAAAAATGTCGCGCAACAGACTTTCATCGCCGGTGGTCGCCACATAAGCCCGAATTGCCTCGAAATACCAGAGGGTGGCGTCCACAGTATTGTATTCGGGCGTCTCACCGGCGTCAGGGAAGCGGTTGGGCAGCATCCCCCGATCCACAAACTGGGCAAAGGTGCGCAGAATCGAGGCAGCCAGCGCGTGGCGACCGGTTGCCAGAGCCAGACCGGGCAGGCCAATCATCGTGTCCCGGCCCCAATCGCCAAACCAGGGATAACCGGCGATCACAGAGCGCCCATCGCTGTCATCCGGCGTGGCGCGCTGGACGATAAACTGGTCGGCAGCCAGCACAAGTTGGCGCACCCAGGCGGGCGCGTTGGCTTGGGCGCTTTCTGCCAGCAACGCCTGTTCGTGCCCCTGACGCAGGGTATAGGCAGCGTGTCCGTCCAGGTTCGGCGTTGGCATTGTGCTTGCCACCAGTGTCAATGATCCGCCGGGTTGTAGCAGCGCCGCAAACTCTCCGGCGTAGAGGTTGTCGTCCAGTCTATCCAGGCCACGGTACGCTTCCTGGGCCAAAAGGTAGCCGCGATACCATTCGTGGTGGGTTGTAGCGTCGGCAGCGGTAGCCAGCAGATAGATCGGTGTGGCACCTGCAAAGGCGGAGACGCGCAGACCGTTCGTCATAGGCTGGACGTCCATGCGCCAGTCGCCGGCCCGGGTCAGGGCGTGACAGTCGCGATAGTTGACCAGCGCTTTGATGGACAAGGCCAGGGGGGCGCTGGCCCGGTGTAGATCATAGCGAATGTAGGTTGTGTTGGACCCCTGCTCCATCCAGACGCGCTTTTCCAGCAAAGCGTCGGCGCAGGCAAACGACCAGACCGGCGTTGTGCCTTCCAGCCGAAAGCGCTCCAAATACTGGAATCCGGCAGGCTGCGCCGCGTCGCTTTCCCAGCGGTTGCTGAAAAGGGAGTAGGCGCGCCCGTCATAGGCTGTCGATCATATCTTCCTCACACCTGTACCACAGAGTCATCTGCACCAAATTCATTGGGTGTATAGGCATCCGCGGCCCAATCATTTTCCCAACGGTCGTCATCCAGCAGGAAGCGATAGCGATACTCCTGGCCGGATGGCAGGCCGAGGGTCAGCGCAAAACTGCCGTCCTTGCGCCGTTTCATGGGGTGTGCCGATGGTTCCCAATCGTTGAACTCTCCGCAGAGACAAGCGCTCTGGGCGTTTACTGCGGCCGGGAGTTCAAAGGTGACGCGACAGCTTTTGCCGCTCTTGACATACGTCTTTTTAAGCATGAGATTTTCCTTTCTGAAAAATAGGATGGCGAACTACAGGACCACCTGGCCGAGGGTGAGTACAGCGACCAGAATGAATAGCAGCGCCAGGCTGATCTCCAGCGTGCGTTGGGGGATTGCACTGGCGACACGTGAACCAAACTGCCCGCCGATGATCACACCCGGAACTGTGAAGATACAGATGCTGAGCACAGTGGGCAGGGCATCACCGCCGGCGGTAGCGAAGCGGAGCAGGTGACCGGCTGAGGCGATCAGCGCTGTGACTGCCACAACAAAGACGCTGGTTGCTACCGAGACTTTGCTGGGAACCCGGCAGCGCTGGAGCAAGAAATATCCGTTCATTTCGCCCAGTCCGGTCGAGACCATACCCATAAAGAGCGCGCCCACACCGGCAATCAATCTGCCTTCGGTGCGGTTGCAGACCGTATAGCGGATTTCCTCTCCGTCGGCGGCCATCAGGCAGGTTTCGGCCTTGTCGCCGCCGTATTGGGTGTCGATGGCTGCATCCAGATGGGTCACATCCTCGTGGGCGGGCTGGCGCAGAAAGCTGAGCGCCACCACAAAGAGACCCACCCCCAGAATCACTTTGAGGAAAACATCCGGAATCAGACTCGAAGCCACAGCGCCGACGATCGCCATTGGGATCGTCGCCAGGAGCAGCGAAGCCCCTAGATGGTAATCAATCAGCCGCTTGCGAAAATAGGCGAACAGACCGCTGGCAAAACCGAAGACTTCGGTGATGAGTGCTGTCCCGATGGCGACCTCCGGCGGCAGACGCAGGGCCAGAATAAAAAGGGGCGAGAAGAAGGTGGCCCCCTCTACACCTGACGCCATGGCAACCGTCGCAACCAAAATCGAAATTGGAAACATAAACCAGTATTCGAAAGACACTAGGATTTCCCCCCGGATTTTAGATTCAATGGCAATTGCGCCGCTGCCTTCTCATCGAGCCACCACATAAGCGCGCCCGCCTCCGGGCGAATGCGTTGCGCCGGCCAACGGGATAGATCGCGCGCACCGGCGAGGGTGGCTGTTACGGCAGCGGTTTTGTTTTGGCCTGTCACCAGAAAGGCGATGATGCGGGCGCTGTTGAAGACCTGCGGCGTCAAGGTGACGCGATTGGCCGGGCGGTCCTGATAGGTGGCCATCACAGCGATGGCTGGAGCATCGGATGCGGTGGGCAACGGCGATCCAGGGAAAAGGGAGGCCGTATGCCCATCGGCCCCCAGTCCTAGGAATACCCAATCGAAACAGGGCCACTTCTCACCCGGATCGGCAAATTCGCGCAGTTGCCGGACGTAATCCGTCGCGGCTGCGTCGGGTTCCCATTCTCCCCGGATGCGGTGGACGTTTTCGGCTGGGATTGGGACGTGACCAAGCACGGTCTGCTGCGCCTGGTTGTAGTTGCTTTCCGGATCATCCGGCGGAACACACCGTTCGTCGCCCCAGAAAAGTGCATGCGTGCCCAGGGCAAGCCTTCCCTATAGGGCGGATGGGTCAGCCGCTCATATAGGGCTTGAGGCGTGCCACCACCGACCAGCGTGGCTACAAAGCGGCCACGCTGGCGAATTGCCTGTTTGACCGCTCCTACGAACTGTTCAGTGATAGCCTGGCTCAGGGCCGCCCCGTCTGTGCAAATTGTGATTATTGGCTCGCTTCCCATACCTATCCTCCGCTATTCCATCCCCTGTAGCGGCAAACAACGCTGTATCGGGGCTGCGTAGTACGCGTGGTAGTCTGTTTACAAAATTGAGTGTGGCTGCGGCCCATGCTGGCAGACGGAGCGCAGAGATCACACGATAGAAGCAGCAAGCGCGCGCAAAATCGTGTGGTATTCTTGGCGGCAGTCTGGACACATCATGAGATGTTGCCGCATGGATGGCATCAGCCAGCCTACATCTTCGCCGCGTGCGGCTTCGTCTGCGCACCGATCCATCAAACGATATGCTTCACGGCAGGAAATTTCCACCGTGTGCGTTTGCCCAATCTGGTGCAATAGGCGTTTGATCGTTTCTAGGGAGAACGTCGGCATGGGCATCTTTGAATGACCGCATACGAGAACACGAGTGTTGTCGGCAATTTGCGAATTGGATAGCCACCTCTCTCTGTTTCGGACGCAGTGACTCCGCTATCTCTTACCCCTGCCAGGTAGAAATAGCAGTTCGTTGGGTTCGATTAGAATACGATTCCCTTCGATAACTGCGTTTTGGGTAAGATAATCGATGCCAGCAGCATCTGATCAGGAGAGGTTCGATTGCCCGGTCCAGATGCTGTGGATCGCATCTTCATGTGGTCTGACCGTAACCCACAGGTGCTGCGCAGCCTGCAGTCGCTGTATACACATGGACGGCTGGCAGACACCGGCTATCTTTCCATTCTGCCTGTGGACCAGGGAATTGAACACTCGGCAGGGGCATCCTTTGCGCCGAACCCCGACTACTTTGACCCGGAAAATATCGTGCGGCTGGCCATAGAGGGCGGTTGCAATGCCGTAGCCTCGACGCTGGGCGTATTGGGGTCGGTTGCGCGCAAGTATGCACATCGGATTCCCTTTGTGGTCAAAATTAACCACAACGAACTGCTGACTTACCCGAACAAATCTGACCAAATATTCTTTGCCCATGTCAAACAGGCGTGGGATATGGGTGCCGTTGCGGTGGGAGCAACCATCTACTTTGGCTCGCCAGAGTCAACCCGGCAGATCACCGAGGTGAGCGCAGCCTTTAGGGCCGCACATGAACTGGGCATGGCTACTATCCTGTGGTGTTACACACGTAACGACGCCTTCAAAATAGACGGCAATGACTATCATACCAGCGCGGATCTGTCGGGCCAGGCCAACCATTTGGGCGTCACCATCGAGGCCGACATCATCAAGCAGAAGCTACCGGAGCGAAACGGCGGATACAAAGCGCTGCGCTCTGGGGGTTCAAGCTATGGCCGACTGGGCGAGCGTATGTACACGGATCTGAGCAGCGACCATCCCATTGACCTGACTCGTTATCAAGTGCTCAACAACTATATGGGCCGTATGGGGCTGATCAATTCGGGTGGTCCGTCGGGCAATAACGACATCGCAGAGGCGGTGCGGACGGCAGTGATTAACAAGCGGGCCGGAGGAATGGGCTTGATCAGTGGACGCAAGGCTTTCCAGAAGCCGCTCGCACAGGGGGTGGAACTCCTCAATGCAATTCAGGATGTCTATCTGTGCCCGGAGGTGACTGTGGCGTAGACTGGCGGGAAGAGGGCCAGCCGCGGGGCGTTGGACAAGCGGACGCTGTTTTTCCTGGCCTCGGGGCATGGGCAGGGGGTAATGCATATCGATGGCCTGCTGGAGTCGCATTCCCATCGATATGCGACTCCAGCTAATTCTCTATCCCACGATGCCATCGACCCGGTGGCAGTCATCATCCAACGCGTCGACCAGAATGGGTCGAGTGACGCCCGCTCATTCAGTGCCGTTCACAGGGAAAACGTTCGTACTGTGCCTGCTTCGCTTGCCGTTTCCAGCAGATCCAACGCTGCCTCGAGAACCTGCCGCTGGCGGTCTCGGTCGCCAGGTCTACCAAGCGGCCTGCCCATTCGGTGCGGCGTGATAAGCACCCGCGCTGCGTGCATCGCTTCCAGTCTCGCTTGAAATGCCTTCACCGCGATAATGACAGTGGGGATACCGGCTTCTTCCAACAGGCGGGCGACGTGTCCCACGGACACGTGGCAAACCGGTCAGACCGGCACAAGCAAGACGGCGTCAACGGCCTGTGCCTGGATCATCTCAATCCATTGGGGGGCCGTGCGTTTGATCAGCGGCGTTTGAGCGCAGGCACCCACGAAGGAATAGGCCGTTTCTGCCAATTCACCGATCCTGCCTTCGTCAACCAACGCGCGCAGATGCTCAAGCGGAAAGGCCACATTCGGATCGGTCAGCGCTGCACAGATGTCGTAGCCGCCATGGCGAACGCGCAGTTGATGGGTAGGCGTATCTACAGGAATTGCAGAGAGTTGCGGTTCTTCACGCAAAAAATCATTGATGCGTTCGATGGCTTCGGCTTGGCTCATATTCTCCATGCCGAGTGGTTTGGGGTCGTTCCCCGCTACAAAGTGCCCACTCGACGTCAACAACATCAACCTGGCTGCGGAGATCGGTTTGCCTATCGGCGTGAATGGGCCATCGTCATAGGTCCACCCCTTTACGCCCGCATAGCCGCGCACCTGCCAGTCGAAGATGTGGTCGGCAACGGGGCCGTAGTCACTGCTGTCCGCGGCGTATCCCAGTTTCCACAGTAACTCTTGAAAGAACTGCGCCACCTCCTCGCTTGAAAATTTTGCCAAAAATTTGAAGTTCAGATCGGTTCGGCTACCGTAGTTCAACGAAGCGGCAAACTCTGTTAACATTTCCTCTTTTGTATCTGTAGACATCGGTCATTCAACTCCTCTGCGAATGGTATGCTGGTTGACGAGATAATTCGATGATTGCAGAGAAAATCAGGCAGCGAAGGGTAAGAAGATCAGAAATGTGCTGCCCTGCCCCGGCACACTCTCCAGCCAGATGCGCCCACCCATCGCTTCCATTGCCAATTGGCAGAATGACAGTCCCACACCATAGCCACTGCCTGGGGCGGAACCTGTCGAAAATAGTTGAAATATCCGCGTCTGTGCCTCTGGGGATATACCAGGGCCCTGATCGGTCACGGCCATTTGAACCCCGCTTTTGCCTTCTTTGACGCGCACCTGCGCCGCGATGGTAATCGATCCCCCGTCGGGTGTGAATTTGATAGCGTTGTCGAGCAGGTTACGCAACACCCGCTCGAGTAGGTAGGGATCGCCCTGGACCGGGGGCAATTCAGCAGGGAATTGGAACGCCAGTTCCAGATTTTGTTGCGCCAGATGGACGGAGAACTCGTGCGCGATGTTCTGGATCACATCGGTTGCTGAAACAGATTGGATGGACACAGGCATTTGCTTCTGTTCCAGGCGATGGACGTCCAGAATGTTCTGGACCAAAGCGATAGCCTGCTTTGCGCCTTGGCGGATGAAACCGAGGAATTCACGCGCGCCCTCATTTTCTGCAGCGATCTCGAAATCCAACATTTCGGCGCTGGCGTCGATTATTCCCAGCGGGTGGCGCAGATCGTGGACAATCATATCGACAAAGGCTTGACGCATTTCCCGCAAAGCCCGGCGTTCGCTGATATCGACGGCCACCGAGCGGCTGGCGACGACCTCGCCCTCGGCGTTACGGATGGGAGTCACAGTCAGATCGATCCATACAGTGCTGCCGTCGGCCCGGCGCAGTTGCATCTCCCGCTCCCGGATTTCCGTTCCGTCCAGAAACTCGACAAAAGTGCCCTGAGCACTCACCGTCACAGGCGAGTCGACATGGATGTCAACGACTGCGCGGCCGATCAGGTCAGCAGCTATATAGCCGGTGAGCTTTTCGGCCTGCTGATTGACGTGGTAGATACGCCCATCGTTGCCCACGGAGAAGTAGGCGTTGGGCGCATTTTCATAGAGTTCCCGATAGCGTAGCTCGCTCACTCGCAATGCGACCTCGGCTTCTTTGCGAGTCGCGATCTCCTGTTTGTATTGCAGGCAATGCAGGGCAGGCCCAATCGGAGTCGCAGCCAGTTGAACCCATTGCCAGGTTGTCGCATCGAAGGGATGGAGCGCGGAGGAACCAAGAAGTAGGTACCCCTGGCACGCATCGCCGCTGAGCAGGGGCAGAATTCCCAACGAGCGCAGATCGGCAGATAACAAAGAAGTGCGTAACAGACTGGGAATGGCGGCCTCTTGCAGGTCCGACAGCAGGAACGACTGGGGAGCCTGGGGCTGTACCCACGCCAGAAGCAGGGGAAGAAAGGCGTGTGGGTCTGCCGGTGTGTCAGGCCAAATGGAGACAACCCGTCTCTCTTTATCGAGTTCGACGAGCAAAACCTGCTCAACCTGCGGCCAAGAACAGAGAAATTTCTGTATGGCAGTTAGCATTTCCCCAGGCTTTCCGGCGCGAATCACCGTGTCGTACAAGGCGTGGAGGTCTGACAGGTTTTGAGAAACTGTGGTCTCGATCATTCGCGCGTCTCCGTCCGGGAAGCCAGTGAAATATCGGGGGGCACATACTATGCGGTGAAGGGAACCGCTTGGCTTGGGACCGAGAACAGCCCAGCAATTGAGCCGTTTGCCTGCGCAGACGCCGGCGAAGATTGAAAGTCCGGCATCGTTTCCGAGCATCCCTCGCAAGAGGGCAGGACAAAGAAGACGGTTGTTCCTGTGTCGAGCGTACTGTCAATCCAGGCGTAGCCGCCGTGGGCCTCCACGACTTCCCGCACCAACGCCAAACCCAGCCCTGTGCCGCCGAAGCGCCGGGTGGTTGAGCCGTCGAGTTGCACAAAACGCCCCCACACCGCGTCTCGTTTGTCGAATGGAATACCGATCCCCTCATCAGAGATAGCCACTTGGATCCATCTCTCCGGCGTTTTCCCTGAACCATTGGGGTGATAAGACGAAGCATCTCTGCTGTTTTGTCTCTCTGCCATCGGCAACCCATCCAGAGGTTGGATGGCGATAGAAACCTTTCCACCCTCTGGGCTGAATTTCACGGCATTGTTGAGTAGATTGGCAAAGACACGCGCCAACTGTTCGGCATCGCCCTGGACGGCCAGTACTCGATCCGGGCACTCGAACACAAAGCGGAAACGATCGTTCGTCTCCGTTCCTATACGGTTGCGGATTTCTGCCAGGCTCTGTTCGGCCAACTCAGCGATAAGCACCGGTGCTTCCTGCCGGGTCTGGGTTTGCAGCCGATCGAGTACCACCACATCGTTGACCAGATGCGCCAGATGTTTGGAATGGGTGTCAATCGTGGTCAGCATCTCCACCTGTTCCGCGGACAGATTTTTGTATTCGTCATAGAGCAGCAGCTCGGCAAACCCGGACACAATGGTGACAGGCGTTTTGAGTTCGTGGGTGATGTTACGAATGAATTCGCCCTTCAACTGGTCGGCCTGCTGCAATTCTGTGTAGGCCTGGGCTAGTTCATCGACCTGGTGCTGCACTTTGCTGAAGAGCCGCCAGCGTTCCAATGCCAGGGCCAGGGAACCAATCACCTGCTCCAACAGGGAGAGCTTGTCCGGATCGTAGCCGGCCACGACAGCCCAGCCCAGGCTGACCATTCCCACAGTTTTGTTTTCAACGCGCAGGGGCGCGGCCACGTGCGAACGAACGCCTTCCTGGTAGAGCAGACGCTCCAGTGCAGAAGGCTGGTTTTCGGCCAAATCCCGGGCAAAGTGGAAATAATTAGCTTGCATGACTGTTGCCACCGGTGTCTGTTTCACAGAAAAGGCGTGCGCCACTTCGCCGCGCAGGGGTGGGTCTGTGACCAAAAGCTGAAAGGTCTGCGCGCCGTCGTCGAACACAAAAAGAGTGATCTGTGCAAATTTGAGATGGGCGCGTAGTTCATCCGCCACCCCACGAAAAACCTCCAGGAAATCAGGGCTGCTGTTGAGCAATTCGAGGATACGCGTGAGCGCTGCTTCTTGCTTCTGGCGCTGTCTCAAAGCATGGACCATTTCCTGAAACGAGTGGGACAGCGCACCGATCTCGTCCTGGCGTTCGGCAGGAAACTGGATGTCCAGATTGCCTGCGGCCACATCTTGACTGACCTGAACCAGCTGGGTGAGAGGGCGCGTCATCCTGTTCGACAGAAACAGGGCCAGCAGCCCTGTACCCAAGAGAATGAGTGTGGCCCAGGCCAGCATACGTTGCGTCAGGTCGCGTATCGGCGCAAAGGCTTGCGCCTGATCCTGCTTGACGATAAAGCCCCACCCCCCATCTCCCACAGGTCGGTAGGCTGCCAGCACGGGTGCGCCCCGATAGTCCCTGGCTTCTATCACCCCGCTCTCGCCCCGGGTGCTGCGGATGGCCGGTTCCCCGGATGGTGTCGTAGCGGGAATGCGCAGGGTCAGGGGATCGCCGTCGTAGAAAAGCAGATGGCTGAGGAAGACAATCTCATCGCCCTCGCGACGGGTCAGCAGGGTTTCGGCGCTGTCACCCAATAGGGAGAGCGGTCCGAGCAACGGGTAGATGGTCTTTTCCACATCCACAACGGCGACGAGTATGCCAATCACTGCTGATTTCTCCAGCTTCGTCTCCAGATCGATGGCGAGAATTCGATGCGCCCAGGCCATTTCCGGGCGGCCTGTTTGTGGATTGAGATAGATGTCTTGAATGGCACTCCCGGTCGGGGAGGCGAGGGCGCGTATCAGGAGGGGCTGGTGGGTCGAAGGCAGTCCGACCGTTGCATCATCGGTCGAAATGCGCACGTTGCCCAGCGTGTCCACCATCGCAATTCGGATGTAACCGGTACGCGCCCGTTGCAGGCCACGCAGGTTGTCTGCCAGGAAAGCAGAAAATTCGACTTTGCGTGGTGCGGGTACGTTTGGGTCAAAGAGTTCGCTGAAATGCTCCTGGTTAAGGTGGTTCACGGCCAAGAGTTCCATATCCGCCCCACGCTCTAACAGCCAGGTTTGCAGCTCGTGCTCTTTGAGTTCCGCCAGGGCCATCTGCTGGTGGACGATCTGTTCCCGCAATGCTGTGCGCTCACTGGAATAGGCCATCAACCCCAAGCCGCTTACAGAGAGGCCAGCCACCAGGAGCAGCACAACCAGCAACTGACGAGCGATACCACCGGAGAAGGGAAACGACTTCATTGCGCTCCTTTGTCGTGCAAGAAAGAATTGGAATAGGGACGGAAACAAAGCGGTTGCTTTGCATAGCGCACCTTTCCACAGTTTCACAGCACTTGTGAAACTATGCGTACCATCTTTGGTGGTGTTCAGTTTGGCACAAGGATACGAGGATAACAGTAGTTCCCCCTACGCAGGGGGCATTGCCGTATGTGTGGCGCGCGTGCAGTCCGCTTTGACCAAGCGGATGGGCAGAATTTTCGGTTACGCTAGGGAGGTATCGTTGCTGTCGAATCGACCAACGGTGTCATTTGCCCTTTACACCGTCGCACCCTCACGACCTTGCCCCTGCAACAACGACGCCAGCCCAGGCTCGTTCTGCACGTAGTAGCGGTAGGCGTTGTAGGTCAGGGGTTTCTCCATCTGGTTGTTGACGATTGTTCGCACCGCGGCCAGATTCAACCCCATCTGTAGATATTCCCGAATCTGTTTCTTGTAGGGGTCCAGCGCCCGCTCCTTGTTACGGCTGCCTTTGGGTCGCCCTAGTTGCTTGCCCTGGGCTTTGGCTGCGGCCAGCCCCTGTTTTGTGCGCAGGGAGATATACTCCCGCTCGGATTCGGCGAAGTAGCTGTAGATGGCCAAGAGTAGTTTGGTGTGGGGACCGGTAGTGGAGAGTTCGGGCTGGCGCACAAAGATAATCTGTACGCCTTTCTCGCTCAACTCGCTGATGATGTTGAGGGTTTCCAGCATATTGCGGCCCAGCCGGCTCAGCTCGGCGGCCAGGAGGACATCCCCCTTCTGAAGGCGCGTCACCAACTCCTCGATGCGCCGCTCGCTTATGTTCTTGCGCGAGGAAATTTCCACCTCGATGAAGTCGGTGATAAGCAGTTTCTGCTGCTGGGCATATTCCAGCAGCAGGTGTTTCTGCTTGTCCAGGTCCTGCTTATCGGTGCTGACGCGGATGTAGCCGATTGTCTGCATACCGTCCTCGTTTTGGGGTAATGAAAAAGAAACGTATTGACGGTATTTATTTTGTTCTATTTTTGCAGACTATGCCAATAGATTTATTGCAAAACAGAGGAAAAAGAAACGGTCGATTCTTTTGCAATCTCACTTAATCGCCTCTTTCCACGCCTACAGTTTTGCTTTGTCTCAGCAAACAGGGAAAATCGTCCACGCAGCGCAGGTAAGCGGCTGACCCGCACCGCCAGGACCTCCTGCCCCTGCAAGCGATGTTCCTGCCAAAAAGTCTATGTCAACCTACAACTTTCGCAACCGTACTTTTTGAGAAACTAACGTACAGGCAGTGAAGAAAATGCTTCCATAGCACGTAATAGCAGTCCTGTAGCTATGTAGGGCAGTGCCAATTTTTATGTCAGAAAATAGGCCAGTGCCAATTTATCTGTCACTCATAGGCCAGATAGAGAGAAAACACCTCATTTCTGAATTGCTGCAACTTTGGTAAATATGGCAAGAGTGAATGCATGTTTTCGCCCTGTTCTTCTCCTGTCATACCCGGGAACGAGTGAATCAAGTCATCTTCTGTTCAGTGCCAATCTTTGTGTCACTCAGTGCCAATGTTTATGTCAACCTACACGAATGGATGCAATTCAGATTTGGGACGAGGTAGAATCGTCTGTGCCACCCGGTGCTAAAGAAATCCGGCTTACCTGCCCTTTGCATCGTCGCAAACCCAGCCGGCCCCGGACTGAAATTGAACCACCAGCAATCTTCCGCCTTCCACTCTCCACTCCCCCCATTTGGCTCTCTCCCCCGGATTCGAGTAGTCTATACTTTGGCTGATCCTTCCAGCCGTCAATCGCAAGAAGCAAACGCAAGGAGCGAGCGATGATTCTTTACCTGATCCGTCACGGCCAGTCCGCCAACAACCTGATGGGCGAATCTGTGCTGACCGACAAAGGCGAATTTGACGAAGACGCCTACAAACACTATATGGCCAGCCGCGTGGCTGATCCACCCCTTACGGATGCCGGACAGAAGCAGGCCGAACGGCTGGCCGACTTTCTGCGCCAGGCCCGGCCCAAACACCGACCTGTCCACGACGACCCGCCGGAAGCCGAACTGCGAGGCACAGATGTGGTCAACCGGCTGGGCATCAGCCGCATCTATTGCAGCCCGATGCTGCGCACACTACAGACCGCCCAGCCCACAGCCAGAGCGTTGGGCGTGAATCCCGAAGTCTGGGTCGATCTGCACGAGCACGGAGGCGTCTTCGACAACAGTGGACCCGACGGCGCTGTGGTCGGCCATCGGGGCCTGAGCCGTGGGCAGATGACCGACCTCTTCCCCGGCTATGCCATCCCGGAAGAACGGATCGGCGAGAATGGCTGGTGGGTTGGCGGCGAAGAAGACCGCCCGGACTGCGACGCGCGAGCCATCCGGGTCTCTGCCCGGCTGCGGGCCATGGCCCGAGAACTGGGCGAGGAACGGATCGCCCTGGTCATGCACGGCACATTCATGGACAGTCTGATCAAAGCGATTCTGGGCCGTCTGCCCGGCATCGACTTCCACATCAGCCACTACAATACCGGCATCACCCGCATCGACTACGTGCAATCCTGGGAGGACAAAACCCCCCTTCTGCGCGTTCGCTACACGAACCGAGTCGACCACCTGACGCCGGATTTGATTACCTAGTTTGATTCCTTAGGACGGGACGCAGAGGTCGCAAGCGGCGCAGAAACAGATGATTTGCGCCGATTTTATCAGTGTCGATCATTCTTTTCAGCGACCTCTGCGTCCCAAATTTATCTTTCAACCACAGGAGAACCAATGACCTACCCCAAACCGACGATTGTAGCCAGCGATTTGGAGGGCGTGCTTGTGCCCGAAATCTGGATCGCTGTAGCCGAAGAGACCGGCATCGAAGATCTGCGCGTAACCACCCGGGAAATCTCGGACTACGACAAGCTCATGAAAATGCGCATCGATGTCCTGCGCCAGCACAAGCTGGGGTTGGCCGACATCCAGCGGGTGATCGCCACCCTTAGCCCCCTGCCCGGCGCGGCCGAGTTTGTGGCCTGGGTGCGCGAGCGCAGCCAATTTGTCATCATCTCCGACACTTTTTCCGAATTTGCCGCGCCGCTGATGGCTCAGATGGGTTATCCGACAATCTTCTGCCACTCGCTTGTCATTGACAGCGCGGGAATGATCGACGGCTACCGGATGCGCTTGGAGCACCCCAAACGGCGCACAGTGGCCGCGCTACAGAGCGTCGGCTATCAGATATTTGCTATGGGTGACTCGTACAACGACATCGCCATGCTGGAATTGGCCGAGTCATCCATGCTCTTCTGCCCGCCGGACAATGTGGTGGCCGATTACCCCCACCTGCCCATCGCCCGCAGCCACGACGAAGTGCGCCGCTTCCTGGAAGAGAATATCTTTGCGTCTGCTCCTGTAGCCGCATAGGGGATTGGAGGATAGAACGCGGATAACGCAGATTGGGCGGATCAACGCGGATAAAAAATCCGTGTAAATCAGTGGTTTCCGCGTCATCCGCGTTCCATCTTCTCCGATCCCCCCCCTGCCCAAAAGGAATGTCCATGTCCCAACCCTTGCCGTCGCCTCCCCCACAGCAGGAATCCTTCTACCGCAAAGTTGTATTGACTTCGGGGACAATTCTGGCCATCTCCTACCCCCTGCTGGCGCTCTCCACCGGCGTGCGGGCCATCTATCAGTTCTTCACGATTGGTGGCCTGGGTCCTGGACTGAGTGGGCTGGCCGCGCTCTGCTACCTTACGGCGGCTATCGGTTTTGCCAAGCGGCAAGCCTGGGCCTGGCGACTCTCCCTGGCCGTGCTGGCCTTCGAGACGGCGATGACGCTGCTGATCGGAACCCTCAGCTTTCTCTATCCTGAGCTGATCGGGCGCACCGTCTGGCGTCATTTCGGCGCGGACTACGGATTCTTCCCCCTCTTCCAGCCGATTATCGGCCTAATCTGGCTGGTGTGGCCGGAGACCCGGCGGGCCTATGGGTTGCTGGGGGAAGGTGGAGCGCGAACAGAGGAGAGTTGACTTCGTGGCTCGTTGTGTGACAAATTGATCCGGTGGGCGCATCTGGGATAGAATACTTCTATTCCTTGAAAAATCTACAGGCAATGGGCTGTGTGCCCCCTGCATCCACCCACGGAGACCCACCCTATGCTCAATTCACCCGTTGTCGAAGCCGCACCGGAAGACCGCCCCATTCCCCGCATGTCCGGCCCGGCCCTGATGGTCATCTTTGGCGCATCCGGCGATCTGGCCCAGCGCAAACTCCTGCCCGCCCTCTACAATCTGGTGCAGAAGAAGCTCCTGCCCGAAGATTTTACGATTGTCGGCTACTCCCGCACGGAGTACAGCGACGAGGCCTTCCGGGAGATGGCCCGGGTCGGGGTGGAGAAGTATTCCGATGTCGAGTTCCAGGAGGCCGAGTGGCAGAAGTTCGCCCAGGGCATCTTCTATGTGGCGGGCAACTACGACGACGCCGAGGGCTTTGCCCGGCTCAAAAGCCGCATCGAGGAGCTGGACCAGAGCCGCCGCACCGGGCACAACCGCCTCTTCTATCTGGCCACCCCCCCGTCGGTCTACGAGCCAGTGGCGACCCAACTGGGCCAGGCCGATCTGGTCCACCCGGTGGATGAAAAGTGCTGGACCCGGCTGGTGGTGGAGAAGCCCTTTGGTCACGACCTGGCCAGCGCCCAGGCCCTCAACGAGCATCTGCTGGGCATCTTCGACGAGGACCAGATATACCGCATCGACCACTACCTGGGCAAAGAGACGGTGCAGAATATCCTCGTCTTCCGTTTTGCCAACGGCATCTTCGAGCCGATCTGGAACCGCAACTACGTGGATCACGTGCAGATTACCGTCTCCGAGAGCATCGGCGTGGAGCAGCGGGGCGGCTACTACGACAAGTCCGGCGCGCTGCGGGATATGGTGCAGAACCACATGATGCAACTGGTCTCTCTGGTGGGGATGGAGCCGCCGGTCGCCTTTGACGCCAAAGCTGTGCGGGACCAGAAGGTGAACCTCCTGCGCAGCATCCGCCCCCTGGCCCCGGAAGAGGTGGGCCAATATCTGGTGCGCGCCCAATACAGCCCCGGCGACCTCAACGGCGAACGGCTGCCCGCCTATCGGGACGAGGAGGGGGTCGCGCACGAATCGACCACCGAGACATTCGTGGCCTGGAAGCTGGAGATCGACAACTGGCGCTGGAACGGCGTCCCCTTCTATCTGCGCACCGGCAAAGCCCTGCCCCAGAAGGTCTCCGAAATCGCCATCTATTTCCGCCGCGCCCCCCACCTGCTCTTCGACTCCGCGGACGACGGCGAGCATCTGAGCCGCAATGTGCTGCTCATCCGCATCCAGCCCGACGAGGGCATCAGCCTGAAGATCAGCGCCAAGCAGCCCGGCCCCGCGGTCAAATTGCAGCCGGTCAATATGGCCTTCCAGTATGGCAGCAGCTTTGGGGCCACCCCGCCCGACGCCTACCAGCGGCTGCTGCTGGATGTGGTCCTGGGCGACGGAACCCTTTTCACCCGCCGGGACGAAGTGGAAGTGGCCTGGGATCGGGTGACCCGTGTGCTGGACGGCTGGAAGATACAGGAAGACCAGGCCCAGTCCCGGGGTGTCCCCTTCCGCCTGCCCACCTACGAAGCCGGCACCTGGGGTCCCGCCGCGGCCGAGCACCTGCTGGGGCTGGAGGATCAGAGCTGGCGCAAGCCGTAGGAATGGAGAAAGTCGGAATGCAGAGTGCGGAATGCGGAATTAAGATCGTCGACGATCTTAATTCCGCATTCCGCACTCTGCATTGAAAAGTTGGCATATTATTGCCTGTACAGTACAATCGGATAGGATTTTATGCAACCGGTTGCCGGTTTTGATTAGACAACCTAACGAAAACGAGCATCCCCAAGTCCCCGGCACTTCACGCACAACAGCGGGTGATCGTGGCATACCGACTCCCTCGCACAGAAAGTGCCGGGGATTTTGTCCAGGTAATTAATTCTTTGAAATAGCCGTACGCTGTGGTTTCCCTTCACTTCGACGAACTCAGTACAAGCGACATGCCCAGGGCGCCGCTGCCCAAATCTGCGCAAGCTCCTTTGCCACTCTCGGCCCCCTCTACTTCTATTCTGCGAGGACTCCTATGAACATATCGGGACACATTTCCGTTTTCCCCAAACTGCCGGACAACATCGCCCGGCTTCACGAACTGGCCTATAACCTCTGGTGGAGCTGGAATCCCAAGGCCCAGGCCCTCTTTTCCTCTCTGGACGGGGAACTGTGGCGCAGCGTCAACCAGAATCCGGTGCGCTTTCTGCGCCGCGCCCGCCAGGAACTGCTCAACCAGGCCGCGGCCAACGACGAATGGCTGGCCCGCTTTGCTGGGGTGCTGGCTGATTTTGACGCCTATATGCACCCCCAGGCCAACACCTGGCACAGGCGCACCTACGGCGACCGGGACCCCGCTACCATCGCCTATTTCAGCGCCGAATTCGGCCTGCACGAGGCCCTGCCCATCTACAGCGGTGGCCTGGGCATTCTCAGCGGCGACCACTGCAAAGAGGCCAGCGATCTGGGCCTGCCCTTTGTGGGCGTGGGTTTTCTCTATCCCCAGGGCTACTTCACCCAGCGCATCACCGACGACGGCACACAGGAAGCCCTCTACGAGAAGCTCGACTTCTCCGAAGTGCCCGCTACCCCTGCTCTGGACCCCAGCGGCCAGCCTGTGCTGATCCACGTGGACCTGCCGGGACGCACGGTCTATGCGAAAGTCTGGCGGATTCAGGTGGGGCGTATCCCTCTTTATCTGATGGACACGGATGTGGAGCGCAACGCGCCCCAGGATCGGGAACTGAGTGCCCGGCTCTACGGCGGCGACCACGAAATGCGCATCAGCCAGGAATTTGTGCTGGGCATCGGCGGCGTGCGGGTGCTGCGTGCCCTGGGGCTGAACCCATCGGTCTGGCATATGAACGAGGGCCACTCGGCTTTCCTCAATCTGGAGCGCATCCGGGAGATGGTGCAGCAGGGCCTGCCCTACGAGGCCGCGGTGGAAGCCGTGCGCGCGGGCAGCATCTTCACCACCCACACGCCTGTCCCTGCCGGCCACGACGCCTTTGCCTTTGAGCTGATGGAGAAATTCTTCTGGCAGTTCTGGGGGCAGATGGGCATCGACCGGGAGCGCTTCCTCAATCTGGCCCGTCACGAGCAGAGCTGGGGGCCGGAGTTCAGCATGACTGTCCTTGCCTTCCACCTGAGCGCCTACCACAACGGTGTCAGCGAACTCCACGGCCATGTGAGCCGGGATATGTGGAAGGAGATGTGGCCGGGCACACCGGTTGGGCAGGTTCCGATTACCTACATCACCAACGGTGTGCATACGGGCACCTGGCTGGCGGGCGAACTGCGGGAACTCTACGACCGCTATTTACAGAGCGACTGGCTGGAAGAGGTGGACGATCCGGCCACCTGGGATGCCCTGACAACTGTGCCTGACGGCGAACTGTGGGCCGTGCACAACCAGCGCAAGGTCAAAATGGTGGACTTTGTGCGGGATCGGGTGGCCCGCCAGTACACCCGCCACGGCGAAGGCCCCCGACGTCTGGCCGAAGCCAATCACCTGCTCGACCCCAACGCGCTGACACTGGGCTTTGCCCGACGCTTCGCCACCTACAAGCGGGCCACGCTGATCTTTCGGGATTTGGAGCGCATCAAACGCATCCTCACCGACCCGGAGCGGCCTGTGCAGATCGTCTTTGCGGGCAAGGCCCATCCCCAGGACGAGCCGGGCAAGGCGCTGATCAAGCGCATCTACGAACTGAGCCAGGAGCCGGAACTGGTGGGCAAGATCGTCTTTGTGGAAAACTACGATATGAATGTGGCCCGCCATCTGATTGCGGGCGTGGATGTCTGGCTCAACACCCCCCGCCGCCCCTACGAGGCCAGCGGAACCAGCGGCCAGAAGGCGGCCCTGAGCGGTGCGCCCAACTTCAGCATTCTGGACGGCTGGTGGCGGGAAGGCTACGACGGCACAAACGGCTGGGCCATCGGCGAGGAGCGGGAGTATAAGGACACGGAGACCCAGGACGAGGCCGACGCCCTCAGCTTCTACGCCACATTGGAGGACGAACTGCTGCCCCTCTTCTTCGAGCGGGACAGCACGGGGCTGCCCACGGGCTGGCTGGAAAAGATGCGCCGCTCGATTGTCACCTGTGGCCCCCAGTTTTCCATGCGCCGGATGGTGAAGGAGTATACGGAGCGGCTCTACCTGCCTGCCCTGTCCACCGGTTCCGCGGCCGCCGCGGAGGGCTACACATCCGCCCGGGACCTGGCCGAATGGAAGCGCAGGGTGCAGGAGAGTTGGTTTGGCGTCAATCTGCAACTGGTGCAGGGCGCGCCGGTCCAGGCCGCGGTGGGCGACGCCATCAGCCTGACCGCCCGGCTCTGGCCCGGTCGCCTCTCCGTCGAGGACCTGGCCGTGGAGATTGTGACCGGGAGTGACGGAGGCGCAGACTTCGGCGACGATCCGGTGGTCATCCCTATGCAGCCTGGCGAGCGTCACAGCGATGGCAGCCTCGACTACACCGGCAGCCTCTCCCCCGACGAGAGCGGTCGCCTGGCCGTGGGCGTGCGTGTGCGCCCCAGCCACCCGGGGATGGTACACGCGTTTGAGTTGGGGCTGGCGCGCTGGGTGTAGGCATTCCTCGCGACAGCTTTGCAGCAAAAAGAGAGCACTGACAGTGTCCACTGTCAGTGCTCTCTTTTTAAGTGCATTCGACGGGGCTGGCCAGGGCCAGGCTCATAACGCCCCACCTTCTCTTGGAAGCACCAGCGCTGAGCGATTCCGATTGAACATTGCTCAGCGCTGGACCGCAGGCAGGAATATCTGGGCCAGCGGGTGGATAGGGCCAACGCCCCCCTCGTTGATCGTGACCGATTGGGCTGGTCCCAGGGCAAAGGCGGGCTGGCCGGTATTCGCAGCCGTCACCGTGACTGCGCCCGTGTAGGCGAACAGGGTGGTTGCGTTGGCAGAAGCGTCGTGGCTGACGGCAAATGAGTCGGTTGCATCTCCCACTACCGACGCTTGCGTGGTGCTGAGGACGAGCGACGGGGACAGGGCGTGCAGATTGAACAGGACGGCCCCCGTCTGCAGGGAGAGTTCCATGCCCGCCGCTGATTGGGCAGATTGGTGGGGTCGAATTGCAGTTCGATCGGCTTCGCCTGTACACGCATCGGAGAGGAGTCGAAGCACCAATTCTGCTTTGTCTGGATGGGTTCCCAGAGAGAGTATCCAGAAGAGAAAGTTGTCACGCTCCTCCAGGTTACATTGGGCTTTGGCGCCCCCGTCCTGCTCCAGGGTAATCGTTTCACCGACCGCGGGTGGATGCTGCACACCGACTTCGATGGGACTCTCACCGCTCCCGCAACTGGCGTTTTTGTCCCTGGCCTGGCCTTGGGCCGCCTTGACGCAAAAACCGGCACCGAAACCCTCCCACACCAGCCGGGGCCGATTGCCCGGCAATTTGATCAACACCGGCGCATCACCCGTGCCCCCCACCAGGGAACCGTAGACCGAACTGCCCGCCACATAGACGCTGCCGTCGAGAGGCTCGACGGCAACCCCTTCGATGGCTATGCCGAGATGTGTATTCGTGATCGGGCTGCCTGTAGGCGCAAAGCTGCTGAGCGTATACTGATTCGTCACCCCCCGGGCCTGGCCCACCGCCAGGATGGGATCCCCGCGCCGGGAATCCGCGGCCACATCCTGAATGGCACTGATCTGGTCGGTATCCTGCACCCATTCCACCACCCCATCCCCATCCAGCGCGGCCAGCCAACCCGGCCCTTTGGCTCCCCCCAGAAGAAGACGCCCCGCCCCATCCAGGGCAAGCGCATTGGGGAGCGCGCTGTTCCCCAAAGAATCGAGGGTGCGCAGCCAGCCCTGCTCTCCGCTGGCGGAGAGCATACTCACAAAGGGGACCCGAATGGTTCCGTCCTGCACGCCGAAACGCCCTGCCACAAAGACCGCACCGGTTCCGTCCCCGACCAGCGCATAGCTTAGGTCCGAAGCTGGGGTCCCCGAATCAAAGGATGTACTCCACCCCGGATTTCCATCGGTGTCAAAACGGCGCACATTGACCTGTCCACTGGTCCTGCCGCCCACTGCACTGGAGCCATCCGGGTGGACGGCCAAGGCACGACGGGCGGTGCCCAGAGAAAGACCGGGCAATGCGCCAGAGGCAGTACGCCAGTGTTCGTTTCCCTGGCTGTCAAACTTGAGCAGGCGATAGCCGTTCAGACTGCCCAACACATAGACGTTGCCCTCGCTGTCCACCCCCACATCGAGAAAGCGATCGAATTTGTTGTCGTCCAGCCGCTTCTCCCACACCAGCCCGCCGCTGGCATTGAAACGGGCCAGCCAGGCGTCCAGGTCTGTGGCATCTTTGGCCTTGGCAACCTGCCCCACCACATAGATTTCTCCCAAGGAGCCAACGGCCACGCCAAAGGCACTGCCGCTTGTATCTGTGATCTCGCAGGCCCAGAGCGCGGGCAGAGGGGGTGAGGGCGCACATTGCACAGTGGCCCCGGTTGCGTGGAGCGGGGGCAGATGGGCCAGGGCAAGAGCAAGGACAAGTACAACCAGCAGGCAGCGGACAAGCACAGGGCGCAGGCGTGACATCATTTCCTCCCACTTCAGAGGGTCCCAGACACCCGGCAACCCAGCGTAAGCCAAGTTTGCCACACCAGCGGGGGATGGGTCAAGGCCATTGGCACAGCCCACAGGGTAATCGCGAGTTGGGAGGTAAGGGAGCAAATCCGCCGATTGAGCGGTGTCCTGAGCCTGTCGAAGGGTAGGCGATAAGGCCGCAACACATACCCATTCAGGTCAAATCGCCGTATCGAAATCCAGGATTTGCGACCGTTCGGCCCGACTTGGCTTCACTTCGATACACTGCGCTACTCAGTACAAGCGATACACCGTCTGAAGGCGGCACTCAGCCAGCGTCGAGCCTCACTACCATCGACTCGCAATTGCCCTACACAGCCCATCCCCCGCTGCCACCCCCTTCTGTCCGCGTATGGCAGTGGGGCGATAGCGGGCGCGCTGGCCCGGTTGCCCGACTATCCGCGGCGGGTCGATCCAAATGATTTTCGTGTTCGGCCTGTGGTACAATGAGCAGGCGCAATACAATCATATATGCGACAGGTATCAATCATTCATGCAGGAGGCGCCAGTATGTTCAAACGCATTTTTGTACCCCTGGACGGTTCTCCCCTGGCAGAGAAGGCCCTCTTCTACGCCACCGGCCTGGCTCGCCAAAACGACGCACCTATCTATTTGGGATGGGTGATACAGATGCTGCCCTCAGGTGCAGGACCCGACCCCTATCTACTCCCCATCGACATTAGTACAGACGCCGAGAAGAAGCGGGCGGTTGACTACCTGTCGCGTATCAGCGCGGAACTGGAGCAGAAAAATATCCAGTGCAGCTACCAGGTGAGTGAAAGTTTCTCCATCTCAGCCGGCATCATCAAAATGGCCTCTCTGGTCAAGGCGGATGTCATTATCAAAACCAGCTACGGACGGCTGGGGATCAACCGCTGGTTCAACGGCAACGTGGCCGCGGAAATCCTGCAGCACGCGCCCTGCCCCCTGCTGCTGATCAAAATCAGCGATTCGGACAAGATCGACGATACGGAGAAGGCAGAGGAATAGCAAGACAGGAGAGCGGCAATTCCCACATTATCAAACCCCTGTCTACACACGCGCCGCTATTGTAAACGCGCCGCTGCCTGTAGAAGGTTCTGAGAGTCTCCCTCAATCTTGGGTGGTTTTGTCATACCGCACGCACAGGCGGGCTGTGCTGTCCACGATTTCCCAGCCGTGAAGGGCGTCGTGGCTGATGCGGTTCTGGGCTTTAATAGTCGCCATAGGAAACGCTGTCGTCCCGCAGTACGTTGCAGTAGTTCCATATGCGTTGGACGATGGCGAAAGATTCATTATTCAAGAGGCATCTTCTGTATAAGTGGCCGGAATGTATCAACCAGAATAATCATTGTCTTTACAGCCCATTCTTTTATGTCATTAAGCTTTTCCGGCGGATCAGTTATCGTCCCATCGCGCTCAACAAGAATCCGCGATGCTCGATGTTCATCTAGACGATCCCACAAGAATGTGATTCCCGCTTGACGTTCGATTTCTTCTTTCTGGCTGTGAAGCCAGTCAAATGCTAATGAGTTTTTCTGGACGTCATTTGTATCAATATACAAATCAGTACGAAACTTCCCCTTCGAATCGAATGCCCAGCCAAATACAAAACCAGCACGGCCAGCAGCAAAGTACCACGAGCTCTTGACCCAAGTCTTGGTTGCCTGTGTAGTTCCAGGCCGACGCGCTTTGAGCAGTTCCAGTGCGTCTGAAAAAAAGAATTGGTACAGAACAGTGTTTGTTCGTTGGAATGTAACTGTTTCCGCTGTCAAGTCATACTCGCTGACCCGCCAACCGGCCCGCAGCCAAGCCTGAGATTGTCGGTGCCCTACACTGTCATTAGCCCACCAGCTTTGGTGGGTTCGTGCTGTTGGCGGTAGGGTTTCGCCCAGAATCTCTTCAACCTGCTCGAATGTAACTTGTACATCTCGGCTTCCGTCTCCCTGTTCTCGTAGCCAAGCGTAGAGTGGACGATACTTTCCGGATACAGCTTGAGATTCGGAGTTACCTGTTTCGACGATCTCTTTTTGAGGAGCGATTGACTCCACTACGGTCAGGTTCTTGGGCGACTGAGGCTTGGGACGAGAGACAAGCCATTCCCGACTACGCTGTAGGGCGTCGAATTGAACACTGGATACCTCATCTCGGAAGTGCATCAACTGGTTGCGGATCACCCGTACCTGCTCCATCAATGACTGAAACAGTTTCTTTGGCTCAAAATAGGTCTCAAACTTGGGCCAGTTCTTCTCTGTGGTGATAAAAAGCACGTGGTCAAAGAAGGACATTTCTTCATACTGCTTGGCCGGACTAGACGTGTCTCGCTTGTCGATGCCAAAGGCCATAACCAAAGCCGTTCTCATCTTGGGCTCGGTGTCGCACGCAGTCTCGATGTACTGGCGCAAAGTGGTCTCGATGTCCTCGACGAGGATTAGCCCTTCGGTCAGTTCACGAAAAAAATGGGTGGCGTCATAATAGGTCAGGATACCCACAGGTTTCTTATCGCTTACAATCACCAGAGCATTGACGCTCTGCAACCGATCCAGTGCCTCAAAGATGTCTGCCTCTAGGGACAAGGTCACAGGCTTGTTCTGACAATGGCCCACCGGTAAATCGAAGAGGGAGACCTGTTCACTGATATGGTAATAAGTACGGGTGATGCTCTGCTCCGAGATCAGCCCGGTCAAACGCCCGGAAGAATCGACGACGGGCAATTGGCTGAAATCGTTGGCCACCATCGTGGTCAGGGCATCTCGCACAGTTTCCTGATGAGTGACGCAGATGACTTGGCCACGGGATGATAACAAGCGCTCGACTGGATACAGCATGATTCTGTCTTCCTTATGAGGTTGAGGTCGATTACTATGATTGAACTACTGCTGATTGAACGCGCTGGATGGTGCGCCGGATTGGTGCGGATGTAGTTACGGATACGGTTGAACTCCGCCCGATCACGAATGATGCGATCCCAGTGTAGAACTTGTCTTCCATGACCTGCCAGTTCTTAACCCAGCGCGCATGTTCGGGGCTGCCCGAGAATTTGTACTGGTCGCGGCCTACAAAATCGCCGCCGACGACGGCACCGCTCTGGGTATCTATGGATGAGTCGGTTTCGTCTGGCTTGGGGACTGTCATTATATGATTGCTTCCGGTCCTACACTCCCACCGTCCGCCGCCCGGCTTCGCTGATCGCCCACGTCCCTCACTGCGAGTCAGCCAGCATCAACTCCTCTTTATCAGTGTGGGTAATGCGACAGATCAGTCGCCCTCCACAAGATACTGGTCCCAGCTAAACCCATTTGCCTCAAGTGCCTTCAGGGCCGTGACCCAACCCCAACCGCCAAACGCACTCGTTTTGGGCTGGGTATCCTCACCATTTGCGTCTGGGCGGACAAAGCGATAGGTAATCCCATAGGTTTGCTGCTCGATCTTCGCCAACCCTCGTTCCTGAATCGTGCGGGTAAAATCGCTCAGGGTGACAATGCCCATAGCCCCCAACCCATTTGCATACCTGGATGCCCATACTGGCCCACAGTCAGCCTTGTCAAAAAACTGTTTGATAGTGGAGAGCATGAAGTTAGGACCATCAACTCCGATCGTTTCATTGCTGGCAGGTGCAGGCTTGCCAATCGGCTTCGGTGCCTGAGGTGGCAGGGAGAGCAGTGGGCCTGGAATGGCCTGTACAACCTTCCCCACTATCGCCTGTCGGCGTTGTGCGAGGAATTCATAGAAGTATTCAACTTGCCAAAGGCTTGGGTCCTCTGGAATCAGATGGCGCTGCCGATAGCCTTTTTTGTCCAACACGTCCGCGCTATTGAGCCAATCCCTGAGTTCTTTGGCTCGCTTGTTGGCACGATTGGAATTGGGATCCAATAGCTGGAAGTTGGTCACAGAGTGGATGTCAGACATAGTAAATGGCGCGGCATCGCCCAACTTAGCGAGTCTCGACTCTAGCAAAGAACGGGGGTGGATATGGTCGATATCGCGACCACCGAGCACATTGCGATTGTATATCAAATAGAACAGAAAATCTTGATCCCACGTATCAACACTTTTGGCAGTATTTTCTGCTGTGAATGTTAGCGGATGGCCCGTATATACTGCCAGAACCTCTTCCACGGGAAAAATGGCATCCTTATACTGTTTGAGGACATGCAAAATCTTGCGAATGCCGGTACTATAAGGAGTCCAGCCTCGACCACGACTGAACACACCGTTAAGTAAAGATAGGTAAAGCCAGCGTTTCAGGCACAGGTAGTCCGGATTGTTGATATCGTGATTTTCGTAGACAGTTGCCAGCTGCGACGTAGATAATTTCTTATGGAAGAAGTGATAGGCAACGAAATAGAGTGGGATGGGAGAACGATTAGCGCTGGTGTAGTAGTTGTACAATTCACTCGTCTTCAAAAATTTCACCACTGTGCGCAAGACATCCAGAATGCGTTCTTGATACTGAAGAGCAAATTCCGCATCCTGTGGCTTTACATGAATCGCCTCGCGTGCCGGTTCATCCTGAAGCAGAAAGAGCAGCTTGATCATCTCATCCTGATCGAAATGAATATCATCGAACTCCCTTACCGCACGAAAGAAGCTCTCCATTTTGTAGTTGAACCCCTTAAACATGGAGGCAACCAGATCAAAAGCTGATAGGCGGGTGCCCCCATCATTCAGACGGCGAAAAAGCTCGACAATGCGCATTTTTTCCCGATCAACTTCGGTTTTGTTGACGGTGACCGTGGCGATTCCAATCGTAGGGACAGTGGTGACATTCTGCTGGAATTGATGGATGTTCCGCTGTATCCGTTCTATTTGCTTTGCGTCGTTTAGCCCCATCTGTTCAGTGATTTCCGCTGTCACTTGATAGAAATCTTCGACATCGCTCAAACGCTTAAAGAGGTTGGGAACAGGATACCAACCAGTCGCACGTTTTGATCCATCATCGATGGTAACTGATGTGGGCAGACCACCAAGATCGGCGGCAAAGCGGAAGTCATAGTCGCTATCTGTACTGAGTAGATCAAAATAGAGCGTTTTCTCGTTGAAGCTGCCGAGTAGCCCCATATAAAAAGATTGCAGTCTTTGCTGTCCATCAATCACCAGGCTGCATGTGCGAGATAGGTTCTGTTCCTCTCTAGCGAGGGGTTCTTCCCCGTATCGGGAGAAGGGACGAAAAGCAAATAATGGTGTCGATCCTTTTTGCTCTTCCAGCACCATGATGCCGCCAAATGAATTCCTTTTTAGCAAGGAATCAAAGAGCAATTCCATCTTGTCTTCATCCCAGACCAGCCGACGCTGAATCACGGGCAAGACATAATCGCCTTGCTCGATACCGTGAACAACATCAGCTAAACGTTGAGGTTTCCAGTGTGCCATCTTTTACCTTTCGCAGAGTCTGCTTATCCTATTTTGTTATCGGATCGTGTCCCATCAACCTTTCCTTGACCAGCGCGTTGCGCGCCCACTGCGTCGTGTTGCCCCAGCCATGAAAACCTGGTGCAGAGGGCAGGTCTTCCCTATCCACATCCCGTAGTTGGTCCTTGACCTGGGCGTAGACGCGCTCCAACACATCGGTTAGGTTGGCCGAACTGCCCAGCGCCTCCCCTACCGCACCCCAAACACCTTCATCACCTCATCCCCCAGATGGTTGATCACCTTCACCGCGATGCGCCCGGAGGTGGGCTTGTCGAAGGGCCGGGAAATCTCGCTGTGCAGACTCTCCCAGGCTTCCTCGTCGATCTCCGCTTTCAGCGTCGTCTTGAGCGAACTGTAGGGGTCATTCGCGCCCAGGAAGTAGGCGTGGCGCACAAAGAAGCTCTCCTCGTTGTAATCCGTGTCGATAAACCAGACCGCGATGTCGTCGGGACCGCCCGACTGCACCTGGCCCGATTGAGGATGAAAGACATCCACCCCGTGAATCTGCACCCGAATTTGGCCGTCGCCCGCCTCCTGAATCTCGATGTCCGGCTCGCCGAAGATGACGAAGAGGTTGCCCGCACCCGTGTTCTTGAGCGCGTCGGCCATGTGCAGGTCCGCGTTCATGCGCGCCTTCAGCACAGGGATGCGCCCCAACTTCTCGAATTCGGCGGAGTGGGCGTCGTAGTTGAAGGCGCAGGCGATCAGCACATCGAAGCCAGCGTCCCCGGCCTCCCGTGCCGCGGCTACCAGGTCGGCCCGGGGCACAGTGCCAAACTCCGGGCCGATAAAGATGCCCGCCCGCCGCTCTTTGCCGTTCTCCCCCTCCCGATAGCGCCCCTCGGCGCACAGGTAATGGCCCGGCCAGCCGGTGAGCGCACCGAAGCTGATGCGGTCCTCCTTGTGGGCCTGCTGCACCCCAGCCGTGCGCAGATTCTCCAGAATTACTTGGGTAAAGTCGATTTCGTTGGCGTACTTCTCCTTCTCCTCGTCGATAAAGTTGCCTGCGATAGGCTGCAACTCGTCGTTCTCGTCCACGGCCAGCACCCGATGGGGCGAGAGGCTCTCCACAGTGAAGGGACCCGCCACCCGCACGGTGTTGCGCTCCTCGTAGGGCTTGTCGTAGAGAAACTCCTGGTCCGAGTTGGCCGCAATCGAGGCGTCCATCTCCTGCTGGCGGGTGATGCGCTCTTTCCACCAGGCTGCGTGGAGTTCTTTGGCCTGGGCCGACCACCCCTTTTTCGCCTCTCTGGGAATCTCCCATTCCTCCCAGGACTGGCCAAGCGCCTCGTTGAGTTGGGTGCGCAGGGGTTCCATCACCGCCTGAAATTGCTCCCAGATGACGTCGAGCTCCGCGTTGTTGGCGATGTGACTGACCATAATGTGGGGAACCCGCTCGTAGACAAAGCCGTGGCGGATGTTGCCGTAGGTGGGTGCAGTGGAGGGGGCTGTGTGGGTGATTTCGGCCTCTTTCAACTGACCCGCTGCGGAATCGGCCAGCAGATAGTAGGGGTAGCGCGCGCCCATAATCCGGGCGCGGGCCAAGGCCAGGGCCACCCGGCTGGTGTCGATAGTGATCCAACGGCGACCCCACTGCTCGGCCACATAAGCAGTTGTACCAGAACCACAGGTTGGATCGAGCGCAAGATCGCCTGGGTCAGTGGTCATCAAGATGCATCGTTCAACTATACGGGTAGATGTTTGGACAACATAGGTCATACCTAACTCGCCCCTGGAGTCGAGCCACAAATCTGCCAAAGGTGTAAAACCAAAATCTGAAAGATATCGCTTATAAATTCTATTTCCCTCTTTGGGAAGTAACCTTCCAAACTTCCAAAGTTTTTTTGTGCCTTCTACTCCTACTGACCAATGCCTGTTTGATGGACATTTCAATGTGAGACTCTTGCCTTGATACTCAACCGAAATCGGTACTGAATTCTCTTTGCTATAACCCGGAGATACAATCGGCCAGGTTGCGAAAACTCTTGACTCATTTGGGATCAAGCCTGGGTTTCCCAATTCCTCTTTGGTTAGTTTTCGTATTGCACCATCAGTCAACTCGATATTGGTGTATTCAATTGCCCCCTCTTTTCCTGGCACTTTCTCAATGAGCAATTGTCTGTACTTTGTCTTTGCGCGCTCTTTTCCAAACCACACAATGTAATCAACAGTGGACCCAAGAAATCCGGCACTCTCGCTTCCGGTTTTTTTGAAAGAGATAAGACTGATGAAGTTATCATCCCCAAATACCTCATCCATCAGCGCTCGCACCCGATGCACATTTTCATCCCCGATCTGCACAAAGATAGAACCGCTCTCGGTCAGCAAATCCCGGGCCACAGTCAGCCGGTCGCGCAGATAGGTCAGATAGGAATGGATGCCGTCGCGCCAGGTGTCCCGGAATGCCTTCACCTGCTCCGGCTCACGGGTGATGTGGTCGGCCTTGCCGTCCCGCACATCCCGGCTGGTGGTGCTCCACTGGAAGTTGGAGTTGAATTTGATGCCGTAGGGTGGGTCGATGTAGATGCACTGCACTTTGCCCCGCAGCCCCTCCCGCTCGGCCAGGCTGGCCATCACCTGCAAACTGTCGCCCAGAATCATGCGGTTGGTCCAGTTGGCGTCGTGCTTGTAAAAATCCGTGGCCGTCGCTCCCTCTGGGATGCCGTTGAAGTCGGCGAAGAGGTCCAACTGCGCGGCCAACTCCTCCTGCCCAGCCGCGGCCCGCTCTGCACTCTGGCGCAGCAGGTCGTCGATCAGCACCTTCGGGTGTACCTTCTCCTGGATGTAGAGGGGTGGCGCGGCCACCACCAGGTCGGACCAATCCTGCTCGTCCTTGCCCCGCCACACCAGTTGCGGGTCCAAATCCCGGTTGCGCCGTTCATAGGCCAGGCGGACGGGGCTTTTCTCCTCCTCCGCCATCACCGATTCATATTCCGCAGTGGGGATGTTCGTGCGCCGGGCCTCGTCGTGCTTCAGGGTTTCTACGGTTTTGGGGGTGCGTGTCGCCATTGGATCGGCCTCATTTTACGTGTATTGTGGGTGCGGTTTGTAACCGCACATTTTCGGAATATCCCGTCTGTTGTAGGTGCGGTTTGTAACCGCACGATCTCCGGGCTTGTGCGGTTACAAACCGCACCTACGATTTGATGTTTATGTAACCGCACAATCTCCGACATTTCCACATCGTGCGGTTGCAAACCGCGCCTACAGGTTGTCGTCTTCGGATTCCTGCCAATCGTATTCTGTGATGGACACGGGCAACGACCACCCCCACCGTTCCGGATAGGCGTCGCGGGTTTGCCAATGGCGGTAGCTGCTGTGTGCCCAATCTTCCGGCCTTTCCACCAATCCGTGACGCACCGGGTTGTAATGGATGTAATCCAAATGGCGCTGAAAATCGGTTTCGTCTCGGATGACGTGATCCCAGAACCCTTTCTGCCAGAATTTCATACTGCCTTTGACGCCAATCAGGTCCTTGTACTGCTTCGTGAAATTCGGTTTGAGCGAGTGCATAATGTCGCTGAAATTGTTTGGCCCTGTGGGTCGAATCAGCAGGTGAAAATGATCGTACAGAAAGACATATCCGAGCATCACAAAGGGGTGGAGTGTCTTCACATTGCCTAGAACGGTGCGCAGCAGATCGACGTAGCGCTCGTCATGAAAGATGGGCGTGCGACGGTCAACCACCTGTGTAATGAAGACGATTGTATTGGGGATGTAATAGCGTCGAATGTTCATTGTTTGTAGGTGCGGTTTGTAACCGCACAATCTTCGGCGTATCCATCATTGGCCGGGGTTCGATACCTGTGCGGCTGCAAACCGCACCTACGCGATTGCTGCTTCGATCAACTTGTTGAAATCCGCCTCGATCTCAAAGACCGCCTTGAACTCGGCAAACTGCCAGCGGCCCAGCGTGCCCAGGTTGTTCACCCCTGGCACCCAATAGCTTTTCATCGTGTTGGATTTGTCTTTCACATCTTCGCCCCGAAAGCCCTTAATCTCCACCACCAGATTGAGCAGGTCCGGTCGCCCGTCGTCGATCTGCACGATGAAATCTGGGATGTACGTGCGTTTGGTTGAGCCATAGAGATAGGGCACTTCCAGCCCCAATCCCTGGTTCTTCACATAGGCCCGCACCCTTGGATGGGCCTCGGCCACCCGGCAGAACTCGGCTTCCCAGTCGCTGTCGCAGACCACCCAGTTGATGTGGCAGCGCTGGGGGTCTGTCTTCCAACGGGTCTCTTTGGATGTGTTAAAATTGACGTGAATGGTGGAGCCGGTGGGGTTATAGGCATCCAGAATCGCTCTGATGGGCCGGTCGTCGGCCATCGATTCGGTGATGGCTGCTTTGATGCGTTCGCAGGCCATATCCGCAATTTCGGTATAGAGCAGTTGGGCCGGGAAAGTGCCCCCGGTGCAGCGCAGATAGCCCCCTTCCATCCACTGCCGGGCAATCCGTTTCAACTGGCCGAAGAGATGCAGCTTGGGTTCCTCGCCCGGATCCCGAAATTGGCTATAGAGCAGATGCTTGGCCAGATGAAAAAGAATCGTGGACTGGCGCATCCCTTCCAGATGCTTCACATTTAGCTCAATCCCCTCACCGATGATACCCTCGTTGCGGGTCACCGAAGGGCCGACCAAATCGGGTGTCAGTGCCAACAGCGAATCCGGGCCAAAGGTCGCTGTGAGCTGCTCTGGCGGCAGTTCCACCCGGTAGCCCTCCACCCGGGGAAATTGAATCTCCAAAGCATCCCGCTCCGGTCGCACAGCCATCACCTGCACGGTCTGCTTGGGCGGCTTGGGAGCCACTACCACCGGTTTGGCTGTGAAGTCAAAGGGGATGCCAAAGACATCCGCATACTCCACATTGAACAGCCCCTCCTCATTCAGTTCGTAGGATTGGCGGCGCAACGCACGCCCCACCACCTGCTCGCACAGCAGTTGGGTGCCAAAGGCCCGCACCCCCAGCACGTGGGTCACGGTGTTGCAGTCCCAGCCCTCGGTCAGCATAGAGACCGAGACCACACAGCGCACCGACTCGCCCAGCCGTCCCTCCTTTCCTACGGTGTTCATCACCTCGCGCAGCAACTCCTGGTCGCTAATGTTTTGGCCGTCGGACTGGTTGCCGCTGCGCTCCACAATCTCCCGCCGAAAGCGCTCAATCTCGTCCGAAGCCATCTCCCGAAACTCCCTGTCCAGGGCATCGCCGGATTCAAGCTGTTCGCTGTCGATGAGCAATGTATTGGGTCGGGCCAGCCGGTTGCCCTGTTCGTCGTAGTTGCGGAAGAGGGGCAACCGTCCAGCGTTGTATGCTTCTGTCTCCCCATCCGCGCCCAGCCGCTGAAAACCGGAGATGTAGTCATAGACCAGCTTGGAGGTGGAGGTGTTGTTGCAGACGACAATAAAGACCGGCGGCACCCGAATCTCTGCCGTCTGCCACAGGTCGAATATCTTCTGATAGTGGCCGTAGAGAGCATCCAGCGCGGTCTGAAGCTCTGCCGGCAGGTTCAGCGGGTCCAGATTCTTGCTGGCCTTGCCCCGCCCCTTCTTGGGCATCTTCTTGCCGATGTGTTCCCACAGGTTGCGAAACTTGGGCATATCCCCGCCGGGGATGTTGTCGGCCACGGGCACACGGGGCAGCTTGACAATCCCGCACTCGATGGCGTCCATCAGCGAGAAGTCGCTGACTGTCCAGGGAAAGAGCGTGCCCTCGGCATAGCCCGAACCACTCAGGAAAAAAGGTGTGGCCGAGAGGTCATAGACCTTCTGCACCCCCAGCTTGCGCTTGACCACTTCCAAGCCAGAAATCCACAGACGGGCCGCTTCATTCGCCTTCTGGGCCTCTTTGCGCTCGTCCCCCTTTAAATCCTGCATATCCTCGTTTTCCGGCTTCTCCCGATAGCAGTGATGGGCCTCGTCGTTGAGGACAAGCACATTCTTCATGCCCATTAGCTCCGGCATCACTCGCTGGATCATCTGGCCTTCGCTCTCCAGGGTAAGTAGCTCTGGTCCCCGCCCTTGCAGAAACTCCCGGCTAGTTTTGGAGAGACTCAGACGCTCCCGCAGCTTGAAGGCGTGATAGTTGGTGATGACAATTTTGGCCCGATCCAAGTCCCCCAGCATATCGTTGGGAACCAGCTCCCGGCTGCGGTAATAGCTGTCCGGGTCGTTGGGTTGCAGCACACGCAGGCGGTCCCGAATAGTGATGCCCGGCGTCACGATCAAAAAGCCCCGGGTAAAGGAGCGGCTGCGGGGATGGCGTACCGCGTTGATCGTCTGCCAGGCAATCAGCATAGCCATCACCGTAGTCTTGCCCGCCCCTGTGGCCAGCTTCAGCGCAATCCGTTGCAACTCCGGGTTGGCCTGTTCGCTGGCTCCCTGCACCAGGTCCAGGGTTTCCCTGCCCTGGGCCGAAGCGGGGGCGACCTCCGCCAGCCAGATGGCCGTCTCCACCGCTTCCACCTGGCAGAAAAAGGGACGAATGCCCTGGAAGGGATAGCTGCGCCAGTGTTGCAGCAGCCGCTGGGTCTCCGGTGTCACCCCCCACTTGCTGGGGTCGGGAATCTGCCGCCAGCGGTCCACCTGGGCGCGGATGGCGTTGATGTTGCCCGTCACGTCGTATTGCTGTTCTGCGGTCGAGATGCCTTCTTCTTCTCCCAGCACCAGGGCCAACTGCGCATCTTGGGATTTGCGACGCTTCTTGGGTTTGGGCACAGGGGTCACAAACTTGGCTGTGCGCCGAAAGTCGAGAATACGGTTAGTCGGCTGGCCGTCTGCGTCCAGTTCCCAGTGGCGGGCCGGGTAGGTGTAGGGTGAATTGAGGATGGGTTTCTCGAAGAATTGTTCTGTCATGGGGAGCCTGCAAATCTCGCGAATCAAGTGACTTGTAGTGCGGTTGCAAACCGCACGGATCAAGAGTTTGGCAAAGAGGGACCGGCAACAGGATTTTGACTACCGCTGGAACATTCTACTGAAGACGATGAATCCGACTTTCACCACGGAAGAGGTTAGGCTGCCTGCCGCCAATGAAAGTCCTGACACTTGCGACGAATGCCCTTCAAACCCTCGACAGGACGATAAACCGTCACCACCGTAGAGCCGTCCAGGCTCAGAAGCACCACAGAACCGGCCAAGTGCGACCATTCCCGGTGCTCATTCATCCGTACATCACTCTTGCGCAGGAAATAGTGGCGAACTCCAGCCCCTATAATCCTAACGCCGCGTGCGATGATGTATTCCACCTCATCGTATGTATAGCCTCGCATGGCCATCCGACCTTCTGCGTGTACAGGGTATGTCAGGGTTTTCTGCATATAGCGGAATGTACTCCTTGTGTGGCCTGTTGCCGGCCCCTCTCTGCCAACCTCTTCTTCCTTACTGTTTTTTGCGCCAACAATTTATCACGGCGTAAGTCTAGCATATTGTGCTTATACAAACAACTGAGTACGATGCACTGAACTCTGTCTCTTTTTGTTCCAAAGATTTCTCTGTTGCACAACCAATTTGGGTGGTGCTCATTAGTGTAATCTTGCGTAGTATGATCCAGCCACACTGCATCGCCTCCCCAACCCTAATGGAATAGCGTCCAACTACCTTGCGTCACCTCCCTGACCCCACTGTAACCGCGCCCAACCACACTGCGTCACCTCCTCAACCCCAATGCAAGACCGCCCAACCACACTGCGTCACCTCCTCAACCCCAATGCAACACTGTTCGACTACCCTGCGCCACCTTACCAACCCCAATGCAACACTGTTCGACTACCCTGCGCCACCTTACCAACCCCAATGGAAGACCACCCAACAACTCCGGGTCATTAACCCAAGCCAATACTTTGTCACATTACGCATAATCTACTATATCCTGCTCTCGAATTTTGGATTAACCTGTGCATAACCGTAATTGCAATTGCTGGTTTCTAACGTAAGTTTGATTGCACCTGTAGGCCGGGGTTGATTGCAACAGCCATTGCCTACCACCAACCAGAAAGGAAATTCCTATGCCATCCCGTTCGATTGCCAACCGCCTGGAGTCTGCCCGCCTGGCCCTGACCAATGCCCTGGCCGAGAGCGATCTCCTCAACGACCTGACCCAATACGGCTACGATGAAGCCCGGCTCCAGCAGGGCAAAGGACTCTACGAAAGCGCGCTGTCCGTCTGGCAGAGCCAGCAGGCAAAACAGAGCCGCCGACGAGCAGCAACAGCCGCCTACAATCGGGCCGAAGCCGCGGCCAACCGGGCCTATATGCGTGGCGTCAAACTCTGCCGCACCCTCTACCGGTACGACGCCACTACCTATCGCGCCCTGGGGCTGGCCGGCAACCGCGACCGCACCTTTGCCGGCAAAGTGGCCCAGATGCGTCTCTTCTACACCACCGCGCTGGGCAGCCCAGAGATTCTGGCCACTCTGGCCGAGTACGGCGTCAGCGAAAGCCAATTGCAGGACGATTTTGCCCTGGTGACGGTCCTGGAAGCGGCCCGATCCCAGCGAGAAGTGGAGAGCGGCGCGGTGCAGGATGCCACCCAAAGCCGCCGACAGGCCCTCACCAGCCTGGATCGCTGGATGCGTGACTTTATCGCCATCGCCCGTCTGGCCCTGGAAGAACATCCCCAACGGCTGGAGATGCTTGGCCTGCCCGAATAAGCAGGTCCCAAATAGGACGTGGATAAACGGGGATAGACGCTGATTCCGAGACGATATCAGCGTCTATCCCCGTTTATCCGCGTACAGGGCAGCTATAGTCTAGCGCCACAAACCTGTACAAAATTTTGACAAACCCTGCTGTTCGTGATATTCTTTCGACAATATGCAGTCTCAATATGTAGTCCCTTGCCGGTCCAAACGGCATAACCCAAGGAGAAGAGAACCCCATGCACACAATCATCACCGGCGGAACGGGCCTGATTGGCCGTGCCCTTGTCGACAGTTTGGTATCTGGCGGTCAAAAGACCGGCGGCCATACGGTCACGGTTCTCACCCGCTCGCCCCAGAAGCACCAGGGCAACCTGCCCGCGGGGGTGACCGCGGTGGGTTGGGATGGCAAGAGCGCTGAAGGCTGGGGCCATCTGGCCGACGGCGCCGATGCGATTGTCAACCTGGCGGGCGAAGGCATCGCCGATGGGCGCTGGAGCGACGAGCGCAAGCAACGCATTTTGCAGAGCCGGGTGGATGCAGGCAAGGCAGTGGTAGAAGCGGTACGCCAGGCAAAGACAAAACCCAAAGTGGTGATCCAGGCCTCGGCTGTGGGCTATTACGGCGTGGGCGACGACACCCCCCTGCCCGAAAGCAGCCCGCCGGGCAACGACTTCCTGGGCCAGGTCTGTTTTGATTGGGAGGCATCTTCTGCAGAGGTGGAGCAGATGGGTGTACGCCGGGTGGTCATCCGCACAGGGATTGTGCTCAGCACCGCAGGCGGGGCCTTCCCCAAACTGCTGCTGCCCTTCCACTTCTTTGCTGGGGGACCCATCGGCAGCGGCCAGCAATACTTCCCCTGGATTCACATCGACGATCAGGTGCGGGCCATCCGTTTTCTGATGGAGAACGAGAGTGCCAGCGGAGCCTACAACCTGGCCGCGCCCAATCCGCCCACCAACAAGGAATTCGTGCAAAAGCTGGGCAAGGCTATGGGCCGACCCGCGCTCTTGCCTGTGCCGTCGATTGCGTTCAAAATACTCTTTGGCGAAATGTCCACAGTTCTGCTCGACGGCCAGCGGGCCGTGCCCCAGGCATTGGAAGCCGCGGGCTTTGACTTCTCCTATCCCGAAGCTACCGCGGCGGCACGGGATATCCTGCAGAATAAAAAGTGAGGATAGATCAGCTCCCAGTTTTGTCTATACCGTTCCATGTCTTAGGGGTCCAATAGGAATGACAGCGATTTGGTGGATACGGCGGGACCTGCGGCTGGCCGACAACCAGGCCCTGGTCGGGGCGTTGGAAGAGAGCGTGCAAGTGATCCCCCTCTTTATACTCGATCCCCTGCTCTTGGATTCCGAGTATATGAGTCAGAAGCGGCTCTCTTTTTTGATGTTAGGCTTATTTTCGCTACACGAAGAACTCCGGGCACGGGGAAGTCGCCTGATCCTGCGCAGGGGCGCACCTGCGGCAGTGCTGGCCCAGATGGTGGCGGAGAGCGGTGCCACGGCCATCTTCGCCGAGGCCGATCACTCGCCCTATGCCAGCGTCCGGGATGCCCGGGTGGCGCAACAATTCCCCCTCCACCTGGCCGATGGGCTGACCGCCCTGCCTGTGGGCGCGGTGCGCAAGGAGAACGGGGAACCCTACACAGTTTTCACCCCTTTCAAGCGGCGTTGGCTCTCCCGGGAACGTGTGACTTCGCCCATCCCGGCACCGGTACATATTTCGACGCCAGAGGGGATTGCCAGCGAAGAAATCATCCACCCTTCTGCCCTGCCGGGCTTTCCCGCGGGTGAAAATGCAGCACTGGATCGTCTGGAGGGCTTTGTCGATGTGGAGGGTGGGGCCATTTTTGACTATGCGAACCAGCGCGACCGGCCCGATCTGGCTGGCACATCCCAGCTTTCGCCCTACCTGCGCTTCGGGATGCTCTCGGCACGCCAGGCTTTCGCGGCCGCGGCCCAGGCCGGGCAGGTTGCAACCAGTAGCGGGGAACGCAAAGGGGTTGAAGTCTGGACTTCCGAGCTGATCTGGCGGGAATTCTACATCAACATTCTGCACCACTTTCCCCAGGCCCGCACAGCCCCCTTTCGCCCGGACTATGCGGGGATCGGCTGGCGCAACGACCCAGACGATTTCGACGCCTGGTGTAGCGGGCGCACGGGCTATCCCTTTGTGGATGCGGCCATGCGCCAGCTCACCACCACCGGCTGGATGCACAACCGGGCGCGTATGGTGGTGGCCTCTTTTCTGGTCAAGCACCTGCTCATCGACTGGCGCTGGGGCGAGCGCTTCTTTATGCAGCACCTGCTGGACGGGGACCCCGCGGCCAACAACGGGGGCTGGCAGTGGGCGGCGGGCACGGGGACCGATGCGGCTCCCTATTTTCGGGTCTTCAATCCCATATTGCAGAGCCGCAAGTTCGATCCCGACGGTGACTACATCCGGCGCTGGGTTCCCGAACTGGCAAAAGTCCCCACACCCGTCCTCCACACTCCTTGGGAGATGTCGGCCAGCGAGCAGGCCCACCTGGGCTGCCGCATCGGCCAGGACTACCCCGGCCCCCTCGTGGAGCATTCCTTTGCCCGGCAGCGCGCCCTGGAAACCTACAAAACCGCGTTGGATAGGGCCAAAGGAAACTGACGGGAGCGCAGATTGATACAAAACCCACAGATTTCTGTGCCTATCAGCAGGATGATGAAAAGGTGATTTTTAACGCCAAGTCGCCACGATACAAAGACGCAGAGGAGAAACCGCAAATCTTTGCACCTCTGCATCTTTGCGTTGAAAACTTTGTCATCAACACGACCGGCTGACACCGACAACGACGGAAATGGGACGCAGAACGTCCGCAAACCGTTCCCACGCGGAGCGATGGGAACGAGCGATTCAATCCGTGTATACCTTCCATCGATTTACACATCAGGCCACACGACCGGCTGACACCGATAACGATGAAAACAGGAACGCAGATTTCGCAGAGGACGCAGATTGCGCAGAAGAAATCCGTGTTCTTTTCTATCCGTGTATACAAAGCGATTTACACATCAGGAGCAATCGATGAGCGTTACAACCGCAGGTGATTCCCGCACCGAGCCTGTCCGCAGCAGCAGTCAACTCCCCCGCAAGGATGTGCTGGCACTGTGGGGCGGGATTCTATTCAGCCTGCTCTTTACAGGGCTGATCTGGCTGGTTGGCGGACGGCTGGACGCCATCCAACTGCTGCCAGATACAGGCATGGCCTGGTATTACTGGAAGTTGCCAGAGCCGACATTCTGGAGCCGGGCCACCTCTTGGGGCTTCTATCTTGCCCATCAGTTCACCTTCTGGTGGCTGATCTACTATGCGCAAAAGAACAAGACAAAGTACACCACCGGTCTGCATCGGGTCAACATCTGGGCGCTGGCCGCCAACGCCTTCTTCATTTTCCTCCACCTGATCCAAACCCATCTCTGGTACGACGGTCTGGCCCAGGATACGAGCATCTTCAGTTCCCAGGGTTCGGTGATTGTGCTGCTGGTCTGGGTGCTGGTGATGGAAAACAATCGGCGCGGCCTCTTCTTTGGCAAACGTGCCCCCTTCTCCCAGGAAGTGGTGCGCTTTGCCCGCACCTATCACGGCTATTTCTTCGCCTGGGCCACAGTCTACACCTTCTGGTATCACCCGACGGTCTCGACCAGCGGCCATCTGATCGGCTTCTTCTATATGTTCCTGCTGCTGTTGCAGGGCAGCCTCTTCTTCACCCGCATCCACGTCAACCGCTGGTGGACGCTGGTGCAGGAATTCACTGTGCTGATCCACGGCGCGTTGGTGGCGGTGATGCAGGGCAATGGCATCTGGCCTATGTTCGCCTTTGGCTTTGCCGGTATCTTTATCATCACCCAGATGCACGGGCTGGGACTCTCCCTGCGCGCCCGCTTTGGAATTCTGGGCATCTTTATTGCCAGCGTGCTCTGGGTCTACAGTCAACGGGGCTGGGCGCAGCTAAATGAGATCATCCGCATCCCGGCCATCGATTACATCGCCGTCTTTGTGTTGGCGGGCATCTTCTGGGTGGGGCTGGCGGTGGCCCGTCGGCTGAAACCGGCAGACAGAGCCATCTCCGCCGGGTAGGCGAAGAGCCACTTGTATACACGGATTGAATGAAACTGTAGTAGTCAAGAAGATGGTGGAATTTTCAACGCAAAGACGCAAAGGAGCAGAGACGCAAAGAAATCACTTTGCAACTTTGCGTCTCTGCTCCTTTGCGTTAAGAAATAGCCATTCCACATCCCGTTGATGCGTCTTTGCATAAAGAATCCGTGTCCTTTTCTGTCCGTGTATACAAACGGTCTGCCGGAGAAGCTTGACCGTAGACGCAGGAGGGGGCTATACTGGCCCAATCGTATCGCCCCCCATCAAATGGATCTGACTGCAATGACCGCTTCTCAACCTGCCATTTCACCCGCCCGTGCCTGGCTCCTGGCCGCCCGTCCCAAGACATTGCCCGCTGCCCTGGCCCCGGTGCTGGTCGGCACAGCCCTGGCCTTCCACGACGGCGCCTTTGCATTGCTGCCCGCATTGGCCGCGCTGCTGGGTGCGCTGCTCCTGCAGATTGGCTCGAACTTTGCCAACGACTACTTTGACTTCTTCAAAGGGGCAGACACCCACGAGCGGCTTGGCCCGGTCCGGGTCACAGCCAGTGGACTGATTACCCCCGGTCAACTGCGCTGGGGAATGGTGGCGGTCTTTGGCCTGGCCGCGCTGGACGGTCTCTATCTGATTCAGGTGGGGGGATGGCCGATTCTGGCTGTGGGGGTGGCGTCGATTCTGGCCGCACTGCTCTACACCGGCGGCCCCTTCCCTTTTGGCTACTACGGCCTGGGCGATCTCTTCGTCTTCATCTTTTTCGGCCTGGTGGCGGTCTGTGGAACCTACTACGTCCAGGCATTGACCCTGACCGGGCCGGTTGTGCTGGCGGCTGTGCCCCCTGGCCTGCTCATCACCGCCATTCTGGTGGTGAACAACCTGCGGGATATCGAGACCGACGCCAAGGCGGGCAAGCACACCCTGGCGGTGATGTTGGGACGGGCCGGAACCCGCGCCGAATACCGGATTCTGATCGCCCTGGCCTACATCCTGCCCCTGGCCCTCTGGCTCGGCTATGACTATTCCCTGCTTGTGCTTCTGCCTTGGCTGACAATGCCACTAGCCTTGAAATTACTACGCGAAATCCTAATCAAGGTGGATGGACCTGCCCTGAATGCAGCTCTGGCTGGCACAGCCCGACTCAGCCTGCTCTATTCGTTGCTGCTGGCCGCAGGTCTTGCCATATAGAAAACCTTCGTTGACGGGTCATCCCCATCCCCAGGCCGACGGAAGTCCTTTCCGTCCTATCGTAACAGGAGAAAGTCCGATGGATCGTGTCTATGTAATGAATCTCGTCGCCAGCTTCCAGTTGGGACACATCACCCGCCGCCAGTTTCTCAAGCGCTCCACAGCCGCGCTGGGCAGCGTCACATTGGCGAGCAGTCTGCTGGCGGCCTGCGCGGCAGTGCCGCCCAACGCGCCAACCCCGACCCTTATCGCCCCAGCGTCGCCCACCGAAGCCCCACCGACAGCAGCACCCACCGCCGAGCCAACCGCGGAAGCCGCTGCTGAGGCAGGCCCGGATGTGATGGGCGAAGATGTGACCTATCCCGACCGGGACGGCGAGGAATTGACCGGCTATCTGGCCTGGCCCGCCTCCGCCGCGGAGACACCCCTGCCCGGTCTGATCATTCTGCAGGAGTGGTGGGGGTTGAACGAGCATATCAAAGAGGTGACCCGCCGCTTTGCCGCCCAGGGCTATGTGGCCCTGGCCCCGGACCTCTACAAAGGCTCGGTTGCCACCGAGCCGGACGAGGCCCGCAAGCTGGTGATGGCCCTGGACATGCCCGAAGCTGTGGCCGAGATCGGCCAGGCCAGCAACTACCTCCTGGGCCTGGAGAGTGTACGCGGGGAAAAGGTCGGCATCGTCGGCTTCTGTATGGGTGGGCGGCTGGTGCTGGCCAGCGCCCTGGAACTGGACACCCTGGCCGCTGCGGTTCCCTTCTATGGCTCCCCCCTGACCGCGGAAGAATCGGCTGCGGTCAAGGCGCCGGTGCAGGGCCACTACGGCTCCGAAGATGGCGGAATCCCTGTGGACGGGGTGAAGGCGATGGAAGCGGCCATGCAGGCAGCCGACATCGAAAGCGAATTCTACATCTACGAGGGCGCGCCCCACGCCTTCTTCAACGACACCGCGGCCAGCTATCGACCCGAAGCCGCCGCGCAAGCCTGGGAGCGCACCCTGGCCTGGTTTGCCGCTCACCTGGGCTAGATTTGGTTGATGCTTTCATAGGTACAAACTAAATCGCCGGTCAACCTTCTCTGCGGGAGGTTGGCCGGCGATTTTTGCATCTCCTGTCGGCTGTGAAATTTCGCCTACAGACCCTCACCCCCTTTATCCCTATGCTTGATTTTGCCCAACAATTACCAATTGCACAAGTATTGCACACAAATACATCTTAAAACTTGACAACGCTCCACGAATACTGTACAATACATATACAAGAGGGCGAATAGCAACCACAACAGAAGGAAAAGTCAGTGCAAAACTCCCATCTGGACAGAATACAAATCAAAGAGCTGCTAATCCGGGGCATTCTGGGCATCAACCCAGACGAGCGCAGAAACCGGCAGGACATTCTCGTCAATGTGACAATGTGGGCGGACACCCGGCCCGCCGCGGTCAGCGATGACATCGGGGATGCAGTCAACTACAAGACAATCACCAAAGCAATTCTGGCCCACGTGGAAGAGGGCGCGCCGATGCTTGTCGAGCGGTTGGTCGCCGAGATCGCACGGATTGCCTTGGAAAAAGATGGACGGGTGCAGGCCGTGGAAGTGAGCGTGGAAAAACCGACGGCTCTGCGTTTCGCCGGTTCTGTAGGCATCACCATTTATCGCACGCGGTCGGAAGTGCTGGGGGCTGAGTGATGACACATAAGTCTCATCGGGCGATGATTCTGCTGGGCAGCAACATCCAGCGGGAGCGCAACATCCCCCAGGCTGTGCAGCTACTTGCCAGCCGTCCGGCCCTTCGGCTTCTGGCAAGCAGCGGGATATACGAATCGGCAGCAGTAGGAGGAAGCGGGCCGCAGCCGCTCTTTTCCAACAGCGCCGCACTGATAGAAACCCAACTGGACCCGGCAACCTTGCGCCATAGCCTGCGGGAGATCGAAGCCGCGCTCGGGCGGGTGCGCAGTGCGGACAAATATGTACCCCGGCCCATCGATCTGGACATTGTGCTTTACGGCGATTTTGTGGGGGAAGTAGAAGGAAATAGCCTGCCCGACCCGGAGCTTCTACGCTTTGCCCACATTGCGGTCCCTTGCGCAGAAATCGCCCCCCACTGGGTTCACCCATTGACCGGGCAGACATTGTACGAAATCTCGACAGGCGTGGACAGCCGTTCGCTCCTCTACATCAGCGGGGCACGCCAGACGAGCAGCCCCCCCATCAGCCACCAGACAGTGCGTCTGGCTCACGGAGAAATATAATGACCATCGAAATTCCTACAAAACTGATCAACAGCCATCGCACCAACGGTGTCAATGGAATGCAAAGCAACGGCCATCACAAGAGCGGTCACAGCAATGGGTATACGAATGGAAAGCACGCCAACGGCAAGAACGGGGTTGCCCAGATTGGGGCTATGGAAGAAGCTGAGAATCCCTACGCCACCCCGCCGGAAGAGTCCTACGACCCAGCCTTCGAAGCTCTGGTGGCACAGATGTTGGAGCGGCTGGGGGAAGACCCGGAGCGGGACGGGCTGAAGCGCACACCCCTGCGGGTGGCCAAAGCCATGGATTTCCTGACCAGTGGCTACAAACAATCCCTGGCCGAAGTCGTCAACGGGGCACTCTTCGAGGCAGAAGGCCAGGAGATGGTGATTGTGCGGGACATCGAATTCTATTCCCAGTGCGAGCATCACATGCTCCCCTTCTTCGGCAAGGCCCACATCGGCTATATCCCCAATGGCAATATCATTGGGTTGAGCAAACTGGCCCGCATTGTCGATGTCTTCGCCCGCCGCTTGCAGGTGCAGGAGCGGCTGACCGGCCAGGTGGCCGATGCGTTAGTGGAGATTCTCCAGCCCCAAGGCGTGGCCGTCGTCACCGAAGCCAGCCACTTCTGTATGATGATGCGGGGTGTGCAGAAGCAGAACAGTTTCACCATTTCCAGCGCTATGCGGGGCATCTTCAAAGAGAACGCCAGCACCCGGAGTGAGTTTATGGAGTTGGTGACCCACAATCGGTAGCAGATGGAAAGCGTCGCCCTGAATTTGTGGAAGGTGACAGCCAAAAGTGAAGCGCGAAATGGGACGGTTTGTTGTGTACTGTCACATTTCACGCTTCACTTTTCATTTTGTGGTAGAATAGCCCTATGACCACAAACACAGAACGCACAGACATCTATCGTAAGCGCAGCAGTGGCGAAGAGAAGATCGGCTTTATCGACAGCGAAGGTGTGATCCAACGCCTGCGCTGGGACGCGGGCTATCCTATTGGCCGGGTGGAAGATCGGGACGGTCTTGTCTACATCTGGCGCACCACCCGCTACGACGAAAAAGAGGTGGGCACTGTGACAGCCGACGGGCTGATCCGCAGCCACGGCCTCTTTGAAGGGGGCGAATTGGGCTGGCTGGAACCGGATGGCGTTGTGATCCAGGGCGGGCTGATCCTCAGTGAGGAAGAGGCAGGCCGGGTCGAGGGTCCCCAGCGGGAAGCAGCGGCGGCCGCGCTCCTGCTCATCTTTCTCTCCGAAGAAGAAGAGGCCAGCCGGGAGATGAAACGAAGATGAAGGGAAGAAGGGATGACACGAAGAGAGGATGACGAGGACAGCTTACCGATTACTGTTCACTGATCACTGCCCACCGCTAACGCCCCTAACAAAATATCCAATACCCAATACTTAAAAATGCCCACAATCACCACCCCCCGTCTCACCTTTCACTACCGCACCCACGGCGACGCCGACGGACTGCCTATGCTCCTGTTGCACGGCAGTTTTGCCAGCAGCCGCTGGTGGGAACCCTTCTTCGCCATTCTGCCCGACGAAATCTACGCGATTGCGCCGGACCTGCGGGGCTGCGACAGCAGTAGTCCCAGCGAACCCAGCGACAGCGGCTACGAAATCCACGAGCAGGCCGAAGACGTAGCTGCATTCATAGAAGCGCTGGGGCTGGAGGATTTCGATCTGGTCGGCCATTCCAGCGGGGGCGCAATTGCTCTTGAATATGCGCTCACCCATCCTGGCCGCGCCCGCAGCCTGATTCTGGTGGACGGCGCGCCGATTGAGGGTGTCTTCACGCCCCTGGAAGGCTACCAGCTTTTGGAGCAGATGCGGGAAGATCGGGGCCTGCTCAGCCAGGCGTTGTCCAGTCTGATGCCATCCACACCGCCGCCCACAATGACCGCCGAGGAATTTCACGACTTCTTCGAGACACTGGTGGACGACGCCGCGGGGATGGCCCCGGCTGCATTCACCGCGGTAGCCCGCGCCCTGGACCACTGGAATCGCTTTGAGGAAGCCCGCTATCTCTCTCTGCCCACCCTCCTGCTCTGGGGTGCACTGGATACGCTGGTGGATCGGGATAGCACCACCCGAATGCTCATCGCTATCCCCGGTGCGGCCAATCTGGAGGTGCTGGCCGGGGTGGGCCACAGCCCGATGATCGAATCGCCGGTGGCCCTGGCCGAACGCATTATTGACTTCATCACCGAAGACTTTGCTGGCTTCGAGGAGGCCCGGTTCATCGCCGAGCAAGAAGCGGACGCGCAGGCGGGCACACAGGCGGACGCAGATTCACACTGAAACAACTGATCTGCGCAGATTTTCTATCTCCAGACGAAATGAGGAACGCAGATTTCACAGAAGACGCAGATTTTCGCAGATTAAATCCGTGTTCCTTTCTATCCGTGTATACAAAACTAGGGATACCGACCAAATTATGGACAACAACGAACGCCGGGCCACCTGGGAAGCCCGCTATCGCAGCGGTCCCCGCCCCTGGGACACGGGCATTACACCGCCGGAAGTCGTCGATTTCTGGCAAAACCATTCGCCCGTGACCGATGGGCTGGCTATCGACATCGGCTGCGGCACAGGCACAAATACCGCCTATCTGGCCGGGCTAGGGCTGCGGACTGTCGGCCTCGATCTCTCCCTCAATGCCCTGCTCCTCGGCCAGCAACGCCGGGCGACGCTGGCCCTGTCTGTACAGCAACGCATCCACTTTGCACAGGCCGATGTAAGCCGCCTGCCTTTCCGCAACCTCAACGCAGTCTATATTGTAGACATCGGCTGTTTTCATGCCATCCCTGGCGACGCTCGTTTTGACTATGCGAATGGGGTGATCCGCAACCTGGCTCCCGGCGGCTACTATCACCTCTACGCCTTTGATAAGCTGCCCGAAGAGGCCGCAGACCCGGATGCCCGTGGGCTAGGCGAAACCGAAGTCGCAGACCTCTTCACACCCGCGCTTTCTGTCGTCGAGATTATCCGTGCCCGCCCGGATCGTCGCCCCTGTCGCTGGTATCTGCTGAGAAAAGGGACCAGCGAATAGGGACTGGGGAGTGGGCCGCACCTAATTCGCAACTCGTAATTCGCCCCGCAAGGAGAACCGACTATGCAAAGTGAAAAGATCACATTTCCCGGCGCACAGGGCGACAAACTATCCGCCCGCGTAGACCTGCCTGTGGATGGCAAACCCATCGCCTATGCCCTCTTCGCCCACTGCTTTACATGCAGCAAGAATCTGCGCGCGGTGGGCAACATCAGCCGGGCATTGACCGGCCAGCGCATCGGCGTGCTGCGCTTCGACTTCACCGGGCTGGGCGAGAGCGAAGGGGATTTCGCGGACACCAACTTTTCGTCGAATGTGGCCGATCTGGTGGCCGCGGCCCAGTTTATGGAGGCCGAATATCACGCGCCGGCCATTCTCATCGGCCATTCGTTGGGCGGCGCGGCGGTGTTGCAGGCCGCAGGGGAATTGCCCAGCGTCAAGGCGGTGGTCACGATCAATGCGCCGGCAGACCCCGGCCACGTGGCCCATCTGCTGACCGACGCAAAAGCCGAGATTGAGGCCCAGGGCCAGGCCGAGGTGACGCTGGCCGGGCGCACATTTACAGTCAAAAAGCAGTTTCTGGACGATTTGGACGGGGCGAAAATGGAGACGACCATTCGCAATCTGCGCAGGCCCCTCCTCGTCTGCCACGCACCCCTGGACAATATTGTGAGCGTGGACAACGCGGCGGCGATTTTTAAGGCCGCCCGCCATCCCAAAAGCTATCTCTCGCTGGACCAGGCAGATCACCTGCTCAGCAACGAGGAAGATTCGCTCTATGTGGGCACTGTGGCCGCGGCCTGGGCGCGCAAATATGTGGGCGGCCTGTTGCCCGACGCGGACAAGCCAGCGCTCTCCGCCGACGCCCAGGTGGTGGTGCGCACAGACCGGGAACATTACCGCACCGCGATTTTTGCCAACGGCCATAGCCTGAATGCGGACGAACCGGTCTCGGCAGGCGGTGGCGACACCGGGCCGACACCCTACGATCTGCTGCTGGCAGGGTTGGGGAGTTGCACTTCGATCACGCTACGGATGTACGCAGATCGCAAAGAGTGGCCGCTGGAAGCGATTGTCGTCCATCTGGACCACCGCAAGATCCACGCCGACGACTGCGAGGAGTGCGAGAGTCCCAGCGGAAAGATCGACCGGATCGAACGGGAAGTCGAGTTGATCGGCGATCTGGACGACGAGCAGCGCGCTCGCCTGTTGGAGATCGCGGACAAATGCCCGGTCCATCGCACGCTCCACTCGGAGATTTCGGTCGTGACCCGGCTGCGCGAGCAGTAGCCAGTGGGTTTTCTTGTATACACGGATAGAAAGGAACACGGATAGAGTGCAAATCTATCCGTGTTCCTTTCTATCCGTGTATACAAAGTCCTCTTTGCTTTTGATTACGCTGTGTGAGGAGTAAAAATGGCTGAGAGTATACGGCAAGTAGCATTGATTTCCGACATCCACGGCAATCTGATTAGCCTGGAGGCTGTGCTGGCCGACATCCAACGGCGGGGCGTGGAGGAGATTGTCTGCCTGGGGGACAGCGCGGCCAACGGTCCCAGGCCGGTGGAATGTCTCGACCTGCTAGAAAGTGTGACTTCCCGGGTGGTGATGGGCAACGCGGACGAATGGCTACTGGACCCTACCCTCGACCCGACAGCCGACGACTTTCACCGCAAGGTGGAAGAGAGCGATCTATGGACGATTGCCCAACTCACTTCGGCCAACCGGCGCTTTTTGCGCAGCTTCCAGCCGAGCCACCTGCTCGACACCCCGACGCCCCTTCTCGCCTTTCACGGCACACCCCGCAGCAACCGGGAAATCGTCCTGCCCACGACGCCGGTAGACGAAATGGCCGCCATCTTTGCCAGCTATCCCACCCCCCTTCTAGCTGGAGGCCACACCCACCAGCCCTTTGTGCGTCGGATTCACGCGCAGACATTCATCAATCCCGGCAGTGTAGGCCTGCCCTATTACATCGACAGAGACGGCAATGTACACAATCCACCCTGGGCTGAGTATGCGCTGGTGAGCTGGGATGCAAAGGGCGGAGTGACGATTCAACTCCTGCGTGTGCCGGTGAATAGCCGGGCCATCCGGCGAGCAATCGAGCAGAGCGGGATGCCCCACGCCGCATTCTGGGCGGCGGAGTGGTAATGCCATAGCTCCGCCGCCTATTCGTCCGTCCGAAAGCCCCGTTCAGGGGGCGTAGCTCAGTAGCCCGGTCGCTTTAGGGCCGGGCGGCACGGACGATTCTTCTTCGCCCTGAAGAGATATGCCCCACGACCCTCCGCTGGTTGCCCCTTTTGCCCTTCTACTGTAGAGTGATGACAGCAGCGCTTTTGCATCAATTATCAGACTTCAGTGGACGGAATTACCATGACTACACGAAACAGCGGTTTGCCCCAAACCCTCTCAACCCAAAGTGTCGCTCTTCTGGTCGCGCTTCTGCTTGTCGATAGCCTCCACTTTGTCTTTGCCCGGTTGATGCTGCCCCACGCCAACCCCTTTCTTTCCGCACTTTTTGTGATGGGTATCGGAACCGTCGAAGTCGGCATTTTCGGCATTGTGACCGGGCGGTTGCGCCTGGCAACCTTCACCCGCCATTGGCTCTTCTTCGTGGCGATTGGCTTCTGTATTGGCGTCAGTACGGCTATCAGCTACTCCGCTGTGGCTCTGATCGATCCGGGCACAGCCTCGATTCTAAGCAAGACATCCATTATTTTTGGCCTGGGCTTCGGCATCTTCTGGCTGGGGGATCGGCTCACCCGTCCCCAAATAGTGGGCGCGGCAATTGCATTCGTCGGGTTGATCATTGTGACCTTCCAGCCCGGTAACTATCTGCGCACAGGCAGCCTGCTGATCGTCTTCTCCACACTCCTCTATTCCAGCCACACAGCGCTGACCAAACGTTATGGCGGCGGTATGGATATGCTCAACTTTTTCTTCTACCGGCTCCTGCTCACCACAGCCTTTCTCTTCGCCATTGCCGGCATCCAGGGAGAGTTGGCTCTCCCCGCCACGCCCACGGCCTGGGGGCTGCTCATCCTGGCCGGGACGGTGGATGTGGTGATCAGCCGCACCCTCTACTACACAGCCCTGCGCCGTCTCGATATGAGCATCTTCACGATTGTGCTGACTGCGGGGCCAGTGGCAGCCATTCTCTGGTCACTCGTGCTTTTCGACGTCTTCCCCAATCCCCGCCAGCTTGTGGGCGGTGCGATTGTGCTGACGGGTGTGATTGTGGTCACGGCCACGCCGGTTCTCCTGCGGCGGCGACGGCAGCGGCAGGGCGCAACTCTGGCCGCGGACTAAACAACAGACGGCTGATCTGCTTGACAGAGAAGCGCGATCTGCGCTAGAGTCACAGAAACAAAACAGCAATTGGAACGAAAGTGATAGTGTATGAGCCAGAAAAAGTTAGGATTGGTGGAATTGGAGTGGGTCTGTCCCAATTGTGGCAGCCGTAATCCTGGCCCGGAAAAAAAGTGCAGCGGCTGTGGCAGTCCCCAGCCGCCAGACGTGGAGTTTGTCCAGCCAGTGGATCGGGCGATTATCACCGATGCCCAGACCCTGTCCGAGGCACCCCGTGCCCCGGACATCCATTGCCCCTATTGCAATGCCCGCAACCGGGCCGACGCCGAGAAGTGCCGCAATTGCGGTGGTCCCCTGGCGGGGGGCGCCCAGCGACAGGCAGGACGGGTGGTGGGTGCCTACGGCGATCAGCCAGTCACTCCCATCAAATGCCCGGCCTGTGGCGTAGAGAATCCCGGCGACGCAACCCGCTGCACCCGCTGTGGCGCGGGTCTTGTGGCGGGCAAGGAACTGGAAGAACGGGTGCAGCCCAGCAAAGCCGCCGCGTCTGGCTGTAGCCGAACGATGATTATCATTGCCATTGTGGCAGGTTTTGTCCTCTTCCTCTTCCTCTATCTGGCAATGCGCACAACAGAGACGATCGGAGTAGTCAGCGATGTGACCTGGCAACGTCGGGTGGCGGTGGAGGCATTGGTTCCTGTCCGCCAGGAGGCATGGCTCAGCGAGATACCGGCTGGGGTTCCTGTGGGCCAATGTCGCAGCGAAGTGGTGCGCACCCAGGACGAACCTGCGCCCAATTCGGTGGAAGTGTGTGGTACGCCCTATACTGTCGATCAGGGCACAGGCTATGGACAGGTGGTGCAGGATTGTCAGTATCAGGTCTATGCGGACAAATGCGAATACACTGTGGAGGAGTGGAAGGCGGTGGATACGCTCGTCACAAGCGGGGAGGGAATTGCCCCAGCGGCCTGGCCCGCATTGACTGTGACAGAGAAACAGCGCCCCGGCAGTCGCAGCGAAGAATATGTGGTTATCTTTGAGACCGACGGCACAAATTACGAATATGTGGTAAAAAGTCCAGCCGAGGCCGCCCAATTCACAGAAGGCAGCCACTGGTCGTTGGAGATCAACACTTTTGGCGTATTGACCGATGTGGGTCCAGCCCGTTAACTTAAAAACAAAAAAGGATTTCTGTGTCAAAGTAAGCTGACTGGAGCAGGCTTGGAGAGGCTCCCGGAAAGGCATACAACAGAATGATCCCTATCAGCGATAGTATCCGTTCCCACCGTACACCTTGGGTAACCTACACACTGATTGTGCTGAATATCGGAATTTATGTACTGCCATCGGTTTTTGGGTTGGCAGATTACACCAAAATGGTTCAAACCTATGGGCTGATCCCTTTTCGGGTGATGCGCAGTTTCGATTTGGAGGCGATTGCTGATCTGCTGACCAGCATGTTTCTGCACGGCTCCTGGCTACATTTGGGCGGCAATATGCTCTATCTGTGGATTTTTGGGGACAACGTGGAAGACGCGCTTGGCCCGATTGGCTATCTCGCCTTCTATCTGCTGGGAGGTCTGTTGGCAAGTGCAGCCCACATTCTGTCCAATCCAGCTTCCATGCTCCCCACAATAGGCGCAAGCGGTGCGATTGCCGCGGTGCTGGGGGCCTATCTGATACTATTCCCTGCCAGCCGGGTGCGGACTATCATCCCTCTGGGATTTTTCGTCCGAATTGCCATCCTGCCAGCATCAGTTGTGCTGGGCCTCTGGTTTGTGCTTCAATTGCTTCAAGGCTTCTTGACTTCGGGGGGTGGAACGGACGCTGGGGGTGTGGCGGTCTGGGCACACGTAGGCGGTTTTGCAGCAGGTGCAATCCTGGCCTGGCTGATTGCACCTCCAACCCGCAGAGATCATTGGGATTCTCGCTGATAACAACTACACGAAAGGCTGGTGCGCTATGAGTTCAAAGCTAAGCACAACGGTAGCGGCTACCCCCGCAGAAGATATGGCGGTGGTGCGCGAGATGGTAAACGAATTACAGGACTACCTGCTGGGGAACGACGTATACCACACGCTGGTTGTGGTCACATCCCAGGGCGAGGAGCGCATCCAGAGCAGTTGCGGCGATCTGCTGGCCCGGCTGCACAAATTGGACGGCCAGAGCAAACTGCTCACCCCGGCCCAGCGGGAAGAGCTGGTTTCGATTCAACGCAGGCTGGACGCCACCACCAGGTCCATGCACAGCCGCTATCAGGCGTTGATGGAACGGGAGGCCCGCGCCCGTCTCAACAGCCTCCAGTGGTATCTGGACGACTGTGAAGAAGATCCCAAGGCCTGCCGGGTCCAATACCCCTTTGAAATTCGCAACCGCCAGCGCATTGCCGAACTGGTGAAGGCATTGGGTGATGTCCTGCCAGCCGACATCCAGAGCGAAACAGCCGCCATTGACCGCCGCCTGCGGGAGATGACCGCCAGCGCTGATTTTGTCTGGGACAGACGGGTGAAAGATGTCTACCCCCGAGAAGAATACTGGTATTTGTACGTGCTGCCGCGGGTATAAACTGGAAAAATCCGCTGAAAAAGCCGCAAACAAAAAAACGTGAAACGTGAGACTGGCCATACATCTCACGTTTCACGTTTTTTCTTGTCACCCCTTCCTTTTGTCATCCCGTCACTGTTCCTTCCCCATCATTGCCACTGTAATCTCACTGCGGTTATGAAAGAGTTGGCGCGCGCCCAGAATCTCGTAGCGCTGGCGCAGAATGCCAAAGGCGTGGTCGATGATCTGCTTGCGATCCGTCCCCGGCAGTTTGAAGGTCATCAGCGCCAGGCCGTGTCGGTATAGCTGCTTGGAATAGGCCACCATCAGCCGGGCCGAATCCCGGGCATCCATCCGCATATCGTTGACAATCAGATCGAATTCATCCGGCTCATCGGCCAGATATTCCTCCGCGGTCATCCGCTTGTGACGCACGGCCTTGTCATCGGCCAGGCGCGGGTCCAGTTCCGCCGGGTCCACGGCCGTGACAAACTGCTCCTGCTGGCGTAGCACACGGGTCCAGCCACCAGGGGCCGCACCCAAATCCAACGCCACCCCCCGAGGCGGCAGGTCGATGCGGAAGACTTCCAACGCCTCCAACAGTTTGAACTCAGCCCGGCTGATCTGACCCTCTTCTCTGGCAAAACGACGCACGCCACCAGCCCAATCCGAGATGTTTAGATAGGTGGGCGACAGGCCAAGGAATGCGAATTGTGCGGTCTGCTGTCCGCTGTCTGCCGCCTGGGAAGCCAGAAACGCGATCCGTGAAAGTGCCTCCTCATCCAGCCGGGCACAGACCACCGAAAGCACCTGTTCCGGGGCGCGCACATCCACCACCGCGCCGGTGGCTTCAGTCAGGCTGCCGGAGAGGGCGATGTTCAGGTCGAAGGGTTTATAGGGCAGGTCCGAATCCAGGACGCGGGTTTGGACAGAATAGGGCAGGTCCGGGTCCAGAACAGTGGCAAATTCAGCTTCGGCCAACGCGGCCAGACCGGCGATGTCATCGGACGTGCTGGTCAGGGGAAAAACGGCATCGACCGGGCATAGATGGCGCACAAAAATCGGCGGCTTGGTCTGCCAGCTTTCGGCCAGTCCCCAGAAGCCGTCGTCGCATTCGGCCAGCCAGACACCAGGGGCCAGCTCGGCCACAGGCGCGCCGTACACGCTGTCCCGGCGGAATTCATCCAGGGCCAGCTCATTGAAGTCGGGATCGCAGGTGAAAATGATTTGGGGCATCAGGGCGCTGGGAGCTTCTCCACTTCACGGGCAAGTATCTGATTTACGAATTCTTCTACAGAGAGGTTTTGCGACTTTGCCAGAGAGCGGGTGCGCGGATAAATGTCCTCCCGGATCTTGACCAAAGTAATGTGACCTTTGATATCGAATTGCATATCCACTTCTTGCATCAGATCCCAGTAATCAGCAGCCGAATGGGTATCCCAAAATTCAGCCGCCTCTGCCACACTGTCAAAATTCTCAGGAATGTTATCCCTTCCTGGCTTGTATTCCGTATTAGTTTCCATAGTATCTCCGTTCCCTTCTATCCATATCGCGTGCGCTGATCGGCATCGCTACATTTCCCTTTTTCAACAAAAAGAAGATGCTCAGGTAGCGCCCCTCAAAGGTCTGTGCAAGCGCCAAGTACAGGTCTTCACCAGCCTGCCTACCACGACCAATTCGACGAATTACGGTTTCCCCGTAGAGGGCTTCCTCCACTTCCTCTTTATCGACTCCGTGTTTCACAGCAATCTTTTCTTCGTATTCAGGCAACCAAAGAATCCACTCAATGACCATTGGAAATTCTCAGTCCTCCTTCGTACCGTTCGCTATTGTCTAGATTATCCCACAAGCGAACCTTTCATTCAAGCGCCGCCCGAATCACACCCGCCATCTCCCTGGCCCGCTGGGGCGCGTCGCCCACGTAGTCCGAGGCGTCGAGCAGGCGCAGGCCAGTCTCCTCGTCCACCAGACCGCTCACCCGCGGATCGGCCAGGAGATTGGCGGCCAGGGGGTTTGGCTCTCCCGCCTGCAATGCCTGCCAGGCCACCAGACTGTGCTCCCGGATCACCTCGTGGAGTTCCTGGCGATCGCCCCCCGCCTTCACAGCCTCCATCAGCAGACGCTCGGTGGCCGCAAAGACGCCGTACTCCCGCAGATTGCGCGCGGTCGGCCCCGGCCAGATGGACAAACCCTCTACCAACTTCTGCGCCCGACCCAACACCTCATCGGTGAGCAGGAAGGCTTCGGGCAGAAAGAGGCGACGGTTGGCGGAGTCGTCCAGCGTCCGTTCCAGCAGACTGAGCGCGGCGTTGTCCCAGGCCGTGCGGGGGAAGGCCGCCACCAGCCGAGTCAAACTGTCGATATTCTCGGCGGCGATGGGGTTGCGCTTGAAGGGCATCGCGCTGGACCCGACCTGCTTGGCTCCAAAGGGTTCGCTCCATTCGCCGAAGGGGGGCGACTGGAGGATGCGCAGGTCGAAGGCGAATTTGTGCAGGCTGGCACAGAGACCGGCCAGGGCGTTGACTACCAGCCAATCCTGCTTGCGGGGATAGGTTTGGGTGGCGGCCAGGAAGGGGCGGATGCCCAGCTTTTCCATCACCGCATCCTCCAACTGGCGAGATGTCCAGCCGCTCTCGGCCAGGAGTTGGGTATAGCTGGCGCTGGTTCCCACCGCACCTTTCAGTCCCTTGCCCCGGAGGCCGTCCCGCACCCGGCGCAGTTCCTCCCAATCCCCCAGCAAATCCTGGCCGTACTGGGCCAGCCGATAGCCAATCGTCGTCGGCTCAGCGGGCTGGATGTGGGTGAAGGCCATCGCGGCGGTGTCGGCTTCGGCGTCGATGCGCTCGGCCAGCGCCTTCAGCGTCGCTTCCAGCCCGGACAAAATCAGATCGAGAGCGTCGCGCAGGCGGATGGCGTCCACATTGTCCAGCACATCCATTGAGGTGGCGCCCAGGTGGATAATCGGTCCACCGACCGGGCACTGCTCGGCGAAGGTGCGAATTTCGGCCATCAGGTCGTGGCGAATCTCCCGCTCGATGGCCTCGGCCCGCTCGATGTCGATGTCGTTCTGGTGGGCGCGTAGCTCCGCGGCCTGCTCGGCGGTGACCAGACCGGCTTCGCATTGGGCCTCGGCCAGGGCCACCCAGACCCGACGCAGGAGCCGCCGTTTCTGGGCCTCACTCCAGACGCCGCGCATTGCATCGCTGCCGTAGCGCCAGGTGAGGGGAGAGAGATAGGTTTCGTGGGTAAAAGTTGTCATAGCTGTTGCCTGAATCGGATGGAGGTGAATGGTGCAGAGTTCTGTAGCAGCCGAACCGTTATTGTACCACAGAGGTGGAAGACTTTTGCTCTGGCGGCAGGCCAACAGGCAAATCTACCAGCGCACGGCCGATCTCCACTTCCAAAGCCGGAATCCGCATCTTCCCGGCAATGGCGGCGGCCTCGATCAGCGTACGATGGGCAGCCTGCCAGTCCTCCATACGCGCCAGCAACCGGCCCAGGCGCAAAAGCACAGAGACCACCCACCAATTGTCATTCAAGAGCCGGAATTCTTCGACAATCGACTGCATCTCCACTATACGGGTATCGGCCGCGGCCTGTTTGCCCAGAGCGATCTGCGCGTTGATCAGCCCTTCCAATCCGTAGCATCCGCCTCCCGCCCCAAGAGAGGGCTATAGGCGTGGGGCAGATTGTGGGGTGTAGACCGGGAAGGCGCGTGGGGCGACTGGTCTGGGGGCGCGGAGTCGGAGGCCAGTCGGTTGCAAATTTGGGTGTAGAGGGCTTGGGTTTCGGCCCCAGGCGAGATGCCCAACTCGGCATCCAGCGCCCGGCGGCACTCTTCAAATTGGAGCAGAGCCGCGCCCTGTTGACCGCTACGGGCATAGAGCGCCATCAGCCGCCGGTGGGCTTCCTCCCGCCAGGGGTCCAGACGCAAAAGCTGGCGCAAATAGTCCTGAGCCAGGGGGAGATCAGATGCGCTCTCCGCGGCCACTTCCAGGGTCCCCAGGGCAGCCACGGCCTGGTGATGGAGATGCTCTCGGGTGACAATGACCCACTGCTCGAAGGCGGCGGCGTCGGAGACAAAGAAGCCCGCCAGAAGATCGCCCGCGTAGCGATCCGCGGCCTCGGTGTGCGCGCCCTGGGCCAGCAGAGCGAGGAATTCTGCCACATCCAGCCGGTAGTGGGCAGTCCGGTTCCACTGGATGCTCTGGCGGGTGATGAGCAGGCAGGGGATTTCCCGGTCGTCGTCGGCGATGGTTTGACGCAGTTGGGAGAGGGCCTGGCGCAGGTTTTGCAGGGCCAGCCGTTCCTCAGATTCAGGCCAGAAGAGACCAGCCAGGAAAGCGCGACTGAATGACCGATTGGCATCGACCACCAGCAGAGCCAGCAGGGCCTGCACCTTGGCCGAGTAAAAGCGGTTGAGCGGCTGGCCGTTGAGGATGACACGAAAGCCGTTCAAAAAATAGAGTTCGAGAAGATCGCTCAACTCATCACGATTTCATCACGATAGCAGTTCATTCTGTTCCTATTCACTGTGTCCAAAAAAGCAGCCCTGTAACGCAAGCTGTTAGCTTGCGCCAGCCCCGCACTGTTAGTGCGGGTTACAATGATTTTCACTCATGCCCAGCTATCCCGCCTCACTACAACTTACAAGAAGAGAGATGCCAATGAACCACAAAACACAACGCAAACGCTGGCTTTCCCTGCTGGTGGCCCTGTTGAGCGGATTGCTCCTGGCTTCGACTGTGAGCGCGGGGAGCAGCGGCACAGCCCTGCGCCAGGCCAGCGCGGCGGCCAAATGCAACGTTGCGCCTGGCGCCACCATCCCACTCATCACGCCAGCCACTCCGCAAACGATCTCCTCTGTTTCCCTGGAAAACGTACAGGTCTCGGCGGCCCAGAGTGGCGGTGTCTGTCATCTGAGCGGCATCCTGCGGGTTGTCTTGCCGGGCAATAACGTGACAACCGCTGTAGAAGGCGATGTGGATCAGTGGGATCAGTTTCTCAGCACCAGCGCTGGGGTTCTTGGCTTGAACATTGCGGGCCTCGATTTGCAGGCCAACAAAGTCACTGTTCTTCCCGACAAAACGGTCAACAACGCGATTACGTACAAAGTCGCATTGGGAGAAGCCACCCTCAAAGTAGTGCCTGAGTTGGGTGGAGAGCAGGTCGATGTTCAGGTCCCGCTGCGGATTGACCAAAACGGTCTGCGCGCGTCGGACGACCTGGTCTCGGCGATAGTCCGCAACGCACTGAACATTCCGTCGCTGAAAGTGCCCAGCGGTCTGCAATTGATCGGACTCTTTGGCGATCTGATCTCCGAAGCCAATGGCTATAAGCTGAGCGTGGAAGGCCAGCTATCGATTCCTGGGATGGCAACCAAGCTCATCACCAGTGGCGATTCGAGTGGGACAGCCACTATTAAAGCCCGTTTCTCGATTTATGTCAACGCGCTGGGCTATCAGACCATCGACATACTGCCTGCCGAAACACCGGATCGTATTCCAGTAGACGTTGCGAGTGTGCTGGGGCCAACCGGGGATAGCGCGGCCAATGGCTGTTTCTTTGGTCCCGCCTGTCTAAGCGAGGTAGGGCTGAACCTCAGTTATAAGCCAGGCATCAATCTGGATATGGGCCGGGCCGGCGGCACCATCTGGCTGACCGGTGTGCGGGGCAGCATTACCCTGACCAGCCACGACACGGCCATCAATATCGGTGTGACCATCGAGACCAGCACCATCTCGTTGCCCGGTCTTGGCACAGCGATCCGTGTGGATGGGGATGCGCGCCTGCAATATGCACCCGAATTCGCGGTGGGTCTGCGGGCCGCTCTCAAAATGTTTATCTTGGAAATCGCCGTGGCCGATGTGGGCTTTTCAGAGTCCCAAGGCTTGCGGGCGGGTGTATCCGGCATCACCCCTCTTCTGCTCGGACCTGTAGCCCTCCCCATTCGTTTCGAGGGGGAGGTGCGGGTGTGGGGGTCGGGGCAGGTCTTCTATGGCTACAACGGCGGCCCGGTCTATATCGCTGGCTCCGGGCGCGCGGGCTGGTACATCAAAACAGGCGAAATCTTCAATTCCTGCACATGGGTTCCCTGTGGGGTGCGTATGTGTACCACACGGGTATGGTTCTTCGTCTGGTTCAATATCAACTACCCCTGCGGTCTCAACTGGTGCTATAGCTGTCTGAATGTCCCGCCCTACGACGTCTGGCTGGGGGGCGGCACCGCGGATATGGGCCACTTCAAAGGCGACATTTGGGGACTCAAAGGGACGGTGAATTTCTGGACCTGGTCCACGGGTGTCTTCTTTGACTTGACCAACGGGCGCACTGCTCTGGGCAATGTCAACGGCTATGTGCTGGACGCGCCCACTGTTCTGCGCACCGCGGCCCGGCTACGTTCCGGGGGCGATGGGCAGATTCCCACAGGCACGGCGGCCCAGGCAACCGTACTCTCTGCCGAGAGTACCAGCCTGCTACTGCGCACACCGGTCGGGGTACAGACCAGTGCGCCCCGGCAACTCTCGGCCATGCGCGACGCGCTGGCGGCCAACCCAAGCGGGCGGGCCGCGCTGGATGTGATCACCACCACCGCCGTCATCACCCAGACCGACACAATCTTCAGCATCGGCATCACCGAACCGTTGACGCCCAGCATCTTCCTGCCCGACAACGCCAATGTGCCGGCCCATCTGCGGGGCAAGGAGATCACCCAAGACAATTATACCTCCTATACGCCGGAACTGGTGGTGAACTATCAGGAAATCTACACCTATACCCAGGCCGCCGCCCCCTCGGACAGCCGCTGGCGCTACCTCTCGGCTGCCCTTGCGCCGCTGACGGTGACGCTCTCGGTTGATGGCACAAACGTGCGCACGAATCAACTCTACATCTCCGAATATATGACGACCACGCCGGGGCTGCATTCCCTGGCTGTGACACCCACCGACCCAGCTTCGCTTGCGCCAGCCGTGGCCCAGCTATCGGTGATGACAGGCACAGATACGACCGCCCTGCTCTACTTCAACGGCAGCAATCAGCCCGCCCTCCTGCTCCTGCCCGACAGCCGCACACCCCCCAGCCAGCCGGGACGGGGACTGGTGCGCTTTGTCAATGTGCTGGGCAACCGCAACGACAATCTGCGTCTCTTTGTCAACGGTCAACTGGTGGGCGAGGCCAGCCCCGGCAACGCCAGCGCCTATGTGGAGATGGCCGCGGGCAGCTACGCGGCTGAGGTGCAGGATATGTCGAATGGGGTGGTGCTGACGGGCACGCTGGACCTGGCGGCGGGGGATCACCGCAGTCTGGTCGCCAGCAGCCAACTCCTGGAGACCAGCGCCCGCACAACCTTTACGGCTATGCAACTCAGCGACTTCCTGGAAGTCGCGCTAAAACCCCTCACCCAAAAAGAATTTCAGGTCGATCAGGCCCCGGTGGGCGACTGGCAGGTCAAGCTGACCGGCACTGTGACCAGCCCGACCTGGCGGCTGGCTGTACTCAACGCCACCAACCCGCCGATTCTGAGCGATTTTACAGTCACTGCCCAACCGGGCAACCCCCTGGAACTAGAGGCATCCCTGCTTCTACAATCCGACTATTCGCCCACAAAGTTGACCTTCTTTGTGGCCCGCGCGCCCATCACCATCACGGCGACGATGACGAATACGGACAACAGCGTAACAACCCAGACTATCCCCCAATTCCACGGCGAAGAGTTGGACAGTATGGAGATTACCGCCCTGGATGAACTGAACGGCAGCACGCCCATCGAATTCGCTGTGGACCTCTCCTTCCTGGAGTCCGGCACCTATTACGTCTGGGTGCAGGTGGAAGATGGGGTCAGCCCGTCGGTGAATCAATACGCAGCCGACGGCAACCGCCGGGATGGGGATTCCCGCACTGTGCGGGTGGCGGACGTAGCGTTTGATCCAGCGGTTCAGGTGCAAAACGCAACACCCGTCGTCATCGACCAGAAAGCCAGTTTCCCCGGTCACTTCGCCAGCGCAGTCATCACCCCTTCCCTACAGGTGGACGTCTACGTCTGGGATACGACTGTCTGTCCCAACCCGGCGGAGGACCCGGAATGCAAGCTGGTGGACGGTGAGTGGGGCAAGTATGTGGTGGGTGATACCCTGCCCCTCTACTACGAATGGACGCCCAGCCACCACCCCGACACGGATGGCTATATCGTGCAGATCGAACCCCTCTCCTCGCCCAGCATCACCGCCACCCAGACCTTTACGGTTGGGGATTCGGTCTACGAAGTCTACGACGAGAACGACAATTCCCTGGGCGTGTTGGGCTATGGCGGCTGGCGAGAGGTGGCCCCGGACAGCACCTACAGGCTCACAGTGGGCGCAGAGGATCGGGACACAGGCACGATCTCCTGGTCCGCCTCCCAGGCGGTGACAACGCCCCTGGGCAGCATCGGCCTGACCACACCGGCGGACGCGGTCGCTGTCGAGCCAGGTGGCCAGGTCACAGTGACGCTGACGGTGGCTATGTCCGAGGACATCTTCTTCCCGGTGGAATTGGAAATGGGTCTGTGGAATCTGCCGCCGGGGATCGACGCCGATTTTGTGGCTGCCGATGGCCGACGAATGACCGATGGGAGGCTCTCGGCCAGTGGACGGATGGCCCCAACTGCTGCGCCCCAGCAAGTCAGGGATCGCATCGTCAGTGTGGCCCGGGTCAACCCAGACGGGACGCCGACCAGCAGGGCCGCCGAAGAGCGGAGCAACTTCCAGCAGCCTGTGCAGGTGATCATCACCACCCAGGCGGATACACCGGAAGGTCGCTATGAAATTCCCGTCACGATTATCTCTGGCCCCTTGCGCCAAGAAGCCGTAGTGACGGTGCAGATCGGCAATGTTAGCCTCTATCTACCAGCTATAAATCGGTAGCCGAGCGTAGCGCGAGCGATACGGATAGATACGCATAGAAAAGGGACGGTACATCGAATAGCGTACCGTCCCTTTTCTATGCTACCATCAACGCTTCGTCGAAAGTTGCGGGAGCGTTCTGCCTATGTAAAAATAGAGAGCAGGCAGGAGTCTCAGCCTGGCGAACCCACTCTTTCCCTCGAGGAACAATGACAAACCCCCTTCCCCACCTGCGCAAGACCGGCAGCACAACCCAATTGATTGTAGACGACAAGCCCTTTCTCGTCCTCGGCGGCGAACTTCACAACTCCAGCGCGTCCAGCCTGGCCTATCTGGACCCCATCTGGGAGCGACTGGTGGCGCTGCACCTGAACACAGTGCTGCCGGTGGTGGCCTGGGAACAGTCGGAGCCGGAGGAAGGTATCTTCGACTTCACACTGGTAGACGGTCTGCTGGATGGCGCACGGCGACACGGCCTGCGCCTGGTGCTGCTCTGGTTTGGCACGTGGAAGAACGGGATGTCCAGCTACGCGCCGGGCTGGGTCAAGCGAGACTATCGCCGCTTCCCGCGGGTCGTCGTCGAGTCGGGCGAACCCATTGAGATACTTTCCACGCTGGGAACCGAGACGCTGACCGCGGATGCGCGAGCCTTCGCCGCGCTGATGGCCCATCTGCGCGAGGTGGACGGCGAAGAGCAGACTGTGCTGATGGTGCAGGTACAGAACGAAGTGGGCGTGCTGGGCGATTCTCGCGACCGTTCGCCTGCGGCCAACGCAGCCTTTGCCGGGCCGGTTCCTGCCGAATTGATAGAGCAGTTGCAGGCCCACAAAGCTGAATTGGGAACCGGTCTACTGGACCTCTGGGAGGCCCAGGGCTGCCCCATCCACGGCAGTTGGGAGAAGCTTTTTGGCAACAGCGCCCAAACCGACGAACTCTTTATGGCCTGGAACTACGCCCGCTATGTGGATGCCGTGGCAGCAGCGGGCAAGGCCGAGTATCCGCTGCCCCTCTTTGCCAATGCCTGGCTGAGCAGCCTGGGCGATGCGCCGGGCGGCTGGGCCAGCGGTGGGCAAAAACCGGGCGAGTGGCCCAGCGGTGGACCCCTGCCCCACACAATGGACATCTGGCTGGCCGCCGCGCCCCACATCGACTTTCTGGCCCCGGACATCTACCAGCCCCAATTCGCGGCCTGGTGTCGCCAGTACACCCGCCGGGGCAACCCGCTCTTCATCCCGGAGATGCGGCGCACGGAAGAGGGCGCACGTCAGCTTTTCTACGCGCTGGGCGAACACGACGCCATCGGCGTTTCTCCCTTCGGTATCGACTCCGCACCGCCCACGCCGGACAATCCCCTGACCCGCAGTTTCGCCGTTCTGGGCCAGATGGCCCCGGCCATTTTGGATGCACAGGGCAAAGACTCGATGATCGGCTTTCTGCTCGACCCGGAGACGCCCCAGATTATCCGGAAGTTGGGCAACTACGAACTAGAAATCTCCCTGGACGAGGGATTTGGGCAGGACGCCAAACGGGGCAACGGGCTAATTATCGCCACCGGCCCAGACGAATTTCTGGGCGCGGGCTTTGGCTTTCGGGTGCGTTTCCGGGGTCTGCCTCCCGGCCCCAGTCTGGCGGGAATCATCGCCGTGGAGGAGGGCGAATTTCAGAGCGGGGAATGGGTGTCCGGGCGGCGGCTGAACGGGGACGAGACCGGGCGGGGCCACTACTGGCGCTTCTACGATTACGCGTCAAACGCGGACGGCGGCCTGTCGATCCCCCACAGTAGCACAGGCATCTCCCGCTGTACGGTCTATCGGTATGCGTAAGCTGGCAGAAGCAGGTCAGTAATTGCTTGTATACACGGATAGAAAGGAACACAGATGAAATTCTGAAATCATCTGTGTTCCTTTCTATCCGTGTATACAAGCGTTTTTTGCGCGATGGAGATTGACAGCACATTCGGCCCCTATTACAATTCTTGCCTACCTTTCCACAGAACCATCTGCCCGGAGACCCAATGCGCCTGCACCGCCAAACTTTCCTCGGCCTCACCGGCTATCTTTTTATTGGTACAGCCTCAGTCCTCATCCCATCGATAATGCCTTCCATCACAAACGAGTATCAGGCCGCGGGTCTTTCCCTGGCCGCCATCGGTCTCATCTTCCCGGCCCGAGCCGCGGGGAGTATTCTGGGCAATCTGCTGGCAGGGGTGGGGGCCGATCAGTTGGGCTATGCCCGGATGGTTGGGTTGGCCGCGCTGCTTCTGGCACTCTCGCTGGCCCTGGCTGGGATCGCCCATCCCTGGCTCTTCTTTGTGGCCGCATTTGTCATCATCAGCGGAACCCAGGGCGCGTTAGGCACAGGCATCAACGCGCTGACCGCAGACGCCAATCCCCATAGCCGTTCCGCCGCACTGAACACCCTGCACGGGGTCTACGGAATCGGTGCGGCTCTCTCCCCGCTCATCTTTGGCTATCTCATCGAGCAGGGCGTAGCCTGGCGCTGGATGCTGGGCGGCACCGCGCTGATTTGGCTGCTCTACGGGCTGGTCTCTTTGCTCCTGCAACCCAGACAGCAGAGAGTCGCCGGGCAGCGCCCCACCCAACTGTTTGATTGGTCTATGCTGGCATCTGCTCCTTTTCTGGCTCTCTTTGCCATCGCATTCTTCTACAACGGCATCGCCTACAGTCTACTGGGCTGGGTTGCGCTCTTTATGCAGGAGTCCGCAGGCTTCTCCGCCTTTTTCTCTGTCTCGCTTATCTCCATCTTCTACGTGGCCCTGACGGTGGGTCGCTTTGCCTGTGCGGCCATCAGCGAGCGGGTGGGCTATGGCGCAACACTGCTGGGGCTGGGGGTTGGCATCACCGCCACCTATCCCCTGGTGGTATTGAGTAGCAGTGGGCTGTGGGTGGCCGTGGGCGTCTTTCTGACAGGGCTGAGTCTGTCGGGTCTCTTTCCCACGGCCCTGGCCTATGGCAGCCGACTCTTTCCAGACAGATCAGGCGCGGTCTCCGGCACGCTCAGCGTCTCGATGACGTTGGGCGCGATGATTCCGCCGGTGTGGACCGGAGTAATTGCGGAGGGCTGGAGCTTTCAGGCCGCGCTGGGGGTCAATTATGTGATGGTGGTGGGGCTGCTGGTCGTGGCGATTTATCTGCGTAGTGTGGACGAAAGACGACAGAAAAAAGACGAAGGGTGATGTCAAATCCTAAGACCATTTCTCTGTCAACGTATTTCAGGACTTGGCCATACGAATTGGTAGAGAGATGCTGCGTGAGGAGTGAAACGTGAAGCGTAAAATCGCAGTCTGATCTCACGCTTCACGCTTTTATCGAACCAGCCGGACACACCGGCTCGTTGCTATTGCAAGACCGACTTCGCCGTCGGGTTGAGCCGCATGACTTTGATGGTTTCCCGATTCAGCATCGACGGGTTGCGGGGCGCGAGGGTATTCTTCCAGTGATCCGACTGGTAGACGGCTTCGTAGAGGCGCACCCGCTCGTCCTCGTCCACAAAGCGGCGCATCCAGATGTAGCGATTGGGGTCCTGCTCGTCCACAAAGGAGCCAACAATCACCATTCCCTTGGCAACCTGAAAGGGGATGATCTCCTCTTCCATATACTGCACCCAGGCGTCTCGCTGGCCGGGGTGGCATTCATAAATTCGCAGTTCGTAGAGCATTTCGTCTCCCTTTGAAAAGAAGTTGTACTGATCAGGAGGATGATAAAATAGAAAATGGGACGCTGATTCACACAGATAAACGCTGATCCAGAGTCAAATATCTGCGTTTTTCAGCGTTTATCTGCGTCCAACTTTTTTCACCATCAGTCTGATCACTACACCCTTTGAAAAGAAGGACACGGATTTGCACAGATGGAACAGGCTTTCACGGATTCAGGCATCACCTGCTTTCTTATCCGTGCAAATCCCTCCTATCCATGAAAATCCGTGTCCGTTTGTCTATGCCAGCAAGTGCATTGGCCGGTCGCCCTCTACCTCGAAGTGGCGGAAGGTGGGCAGGTAGTCCCGGTTGGCTGCAAACATTTCGTTGACCATCTCCCGAATTTCAGCCATCGTCAGCACCGCGGACGAGAGCGGGTCGTGGAGGATGGCCTGGAAGATTTTGCGCGGGTCGCCTTCCAGAATGCCCTGCACGGCCATTTCCTCAATTTGGGAAGTCAGACCGGTCAGCATCGCAACGGAAGAAGGCAGACTGCCCACCCGCACGGACTGCAATCCATCCCGGCTGGCCCACACAGGAATCTCCACACACGCGCCCTGGGGCAGATTGTCCACCAGCCCGTCGTTGGGCATATTGCCGTTGAACTGGAACGGCGTGCCCCCTTCCAGCCCGTTGATGATATAGGCGGCGTACTCGTGACCCCGCTCCAAATCCAGCGGGTTGGGATCGTTGAGCCATTCAGTGATCTGCGTCTCCCAGGTGGCCTCCCGCTCCCCGTGGCGCTTGACCACATAGGCATACTCGCCGGGATTCCAGCCTGTGCCGTGGGTGCAATATTTTTCGATCAGGTCGGGCCGCTTGCGGAACCAGGCGTTGTACTCCGAGTGGTGGCCGCTGGATTCGGTGGGGTAGTAGTCCAGGTGCAGATAGAGTTCGTTGCGCACCTGCTCCTCGTTGTAGACCTCCGCCCGCTCGGTGATGGCCTTGCGGATCAGCGGATAGGCATCCTCCCCCTTCCACTTGTACTCCAGATACCAGGCCATGTGGTTGATGCCGGCGCAGGTGAAGGTGATCTCATCCATCGGCGCACCGATCCAGCGGGCCAGCATCTCGGCAGTCCCCTGGACGCTGTGGCAGAGACCAGTCGCCACAATCTTCGTCTGGCTTTGGATGGCCCGACAGTTGAGGACCATCGGATTGGTGTAGTTGAGCATCACCGCATTGGGGCATAGCCGCTCCATATCCCGGGCGATGTCCACCATCACCGGCACAGTACGCATAGCCCGGAAGATACCGGAAGGCCCGCGGGTGTCGCCGATGTTCGTATCGATGCCATACTTCATGGGGATTTCGATGTCATTGCGCCAGATGTCCATATGGCCGACAAGGATCGTGACAATCACATAATTTGCGCCGTCCAGGGCCTCTTCCCGGCTGGTGGTAGTGACAACCTTAGCCGGATATTTGCCTTCGGTCACAATGCGATTGACCGCCTTCTCAATGAAGCCCAACTTTTTGGGATCGATGTCCATCAGGCAGATGGTGGCATCGGACAGGGTCGGAAAGGTGAGAACGTCGCGCACCAGCTTGCGGGTGAAGCCGAAGCTGCCAGCACCGATGAAGGTAATTTTTGTCATAGGAAAGCCTCTGTGGGAATGGTGGGGGAGGAAGAAAAAAAGCGGGAATTCGTGTCACGATATTGAATCACCCATTCACCAATTGTATCCGGTGAATGGGTGATTAGGCAATTCAATGATATGCGGACTAAGCCGGATATACAACGCTACAGCGGCAAATAGCGCGACCAATCTCCTACCAGAGGCATGGCCCGCTGCTGGGCGTTCAGACTGTCGATCAGCCCGCGCACCCAACCAAAGATCAGCGCCAGATAGGCAGCCAGAACACCGCTGAAGAGGCCAAGCCCTAGCGCGCCACCCACCCCAGGAATCCACATCACCAGCCAGGCAATCCCATACCAGACAGCGGGGGCCAGGAGTGCGCCGATCACAAAGACCAAAGATTGCCGGGCGTGAAAGGCAGCAAATTCATCCTTGCGCCGAAAGAGCAGAACAAAGAGAGCACCCACGACAAGCAAAATGTAGGAGAGGAAAGCCAAGATACGGCTGCTGTTGTCAACGGTCATGAGGGGATCCCCTGTAGCTGGAGTTCCTGGGCAAAGTGGCAACTGACGAAGTGGCCCGGTTTGATTTCGGTCAATTCCGGTGCTTCTGCCGAGCAACGGCTCTCGGCATAGCTGCACCGGGGATGAAAGACACACCCGGAAGGCGGGTTGACCGGACTGGGCACATCGCCCTCCAGAATAATGCGGTTGAGGCGGATGTCCGGGTCTGCCGGGGGCACAGCCGATACCAGCGCTTCGGTATAGGGATGCAGTGGATGGCGAAGAAGCTCTTCCGATTCGGCCAGCTCCACAATTTTGCCCAAATACATCACCGCGATACGGTCGCAGATGTGCTCTACCACCGACAGGTCGTGGGCAATAAAGATAAGGGTCAGGCTCATCTGCTCTTTGATCGTCTGGAGCAGATTGAGCACCTGGGCCTGGATCGAAACGTCTAGGGCCGAGACAGGCTCGTCGGCAATGATCAGGCGAGGGTTCAGCGCCAGTGTGCGGGCAAGACCGATACGCTGGCGCTGGCCGCCAGAGAATTCGTGGGGATAGCGCCCCATATATTCCGGGTTCAGCCCCACACTGCTCATCAATTCGTGGACCCGTTCTTCCAGCGCCCGCCCTCTCGCCACCCGGTGGATGATCAGCGGCTCGCCGATGATGTCCTTGACTGTCATGCGCGGGTTGAGGGAACTGAAGGGGTCCTGAAAGATCATCCGCATCTCCCGACGCAGAATCTTCATCTCATCCTGGGTGATAGAGGCCACATCCACCCGGCTGCCATCCGGGCGGCGATACCAGACCTCACCCTCTGTGGGATCGTAAAGCCGCAGAATCGAACGGCCTGTGGTCGTCTTGCCACAGCCGCTCTCGCCCACCAGCCCCAGCACCTCCTGCTCCCGCAGCTTGAAGGTGACGCCGTCCACCGCTTTGACGTGAGCCACCACCCGCTGAAAAAGGCCCTGGTGGATGGGGAAGTGCTGTTTTAGCCCCTTCACTTCCAGAATATAGTTGTCGCTCGGAACGGGCGTTTCCTGCCACGCCATTTGGGGGGCAGAAGCACCGCCAGCATTCCGTGTCTCACGGCGTTCACTCATAGTTGTTTGCTCGGTGTGTGAGGAGTAGCAGGTGGGAAGTTGCCAGTGGCAGGTGACTCGTATGTGTGAGGTGCCGCCTGCAATCTTCGCCTTGCACTCCTATGGATAGGCCAAAACCGTCTCTTCCATCAAAATGTCCGGGTCGTCCCAACTTTTCCAATCCTGCAAATCCGGCCAAGCTCGGCGATAGAGCAGGCGGATGCGGATGTTGCTCTCCCCGTCTGTGGGCGGTGTAAAGGAGAAGCTGTCGCGCCGGGTAGCCAGGGCCGGGATGCGAGTGTCGGTGGCAACTTCCACAGGCCGCCAGTAGGCCACAGTGGGCATCTCCCCGGTCCATTGATCGCGCAGGGTCTTGGCAAAGATACGCCCCGGCTGCTCCGCATATTCCCCGGCCCAGGCGGGCAACAGCCCACCACTGCGCCATTCAAGCAGATTGCCCTGACCGTCGGTCGCTTCCACCAGCAGAATCAGATGGCGCATGGGTGAATCGGTGGGCACGTGATGACCTGCGCCACTGTTGGTCACTTCTGCCGTCACCCACAGGCGGCCCGCCACCAGACGGACATCCCCAGCAAGGGAGAGGGTGTTCTGCAATAGTTCCTCATCATAGCCACCCACCATTTTGTGGCTGTGGACCTGATCTGCGGGCCGTTGGGGGCCACCCTTTTCCGGGAAGACGACAAATTGATTGCCCAGGTTGGGCATATGGCAATCCTGGCAACTCTTGCCCGTCTCCGGATCGCTGTAGGGGCTGTCCAGCCACTCTTTGAAAGAGCTGTAGATCAGCACGCCGCCCGACACCTGCATATTGCCCACCACACCGCCCATCACTCCGTAGTGGCAACCGGCGCAGAAAGTACTCTCCGCCATCGCGGGCAGATACGAATCTCTGGCCGCGGGCAACTCCGGGCGCACCACATCGTCCAGGGTGCCAAAGAAGAGATCGTGGCCCGCTTCCGGGCGCAACAGCCGCATGGAAAGAATTCCCGGCGAATCCTCGTAGGGCAGCCCCGTTTTGGCGTTGATGTAGACCTTTTCGGTCTTGTGGCAGAACTCGCAGGAGATACCTTCGGCCGCGTCCCCGGTCAGTTGCAGGGGTGAAACGCTGGGGTCCAGGAGGTTCTCCCCGGCATATTGGCTGGTGGTGGTGGCGTGGCAACCAGACCAGCCACAGTTCTGCGCGTTGCGAATCTTTCCCGCCACCGGTGTATGACAGGTGGCGCAGTTGCCGTCCCGGTTTGGATTGTCCAGTAAAAATCCCGGCCCGTAATAGGGCTGGCTCAGGTCAGGCGGCTGGGTAATGCCCAAGTTGTTTTTGATCGGGTCCGGGCTGCGGTTGCCGTGAATATCCGTCCCTGCATACAGACTCAGAAAGCGGGGGTTGCGGGCACTGTTGCCGTGGGCGTCCGCCTGCCATTCGGCGTAGCTCGGGTGACAGGTACCACAACTGGCCGAGCCTTCGATGCCGTCCTGTTCAAACCACTCGTACTGGTGGTTGTCACTGTTGTAATAGGCTTCCAGCGTCAAGCTGACAGGTTCGCCGCCCACAATGCCGGTTGTCCAGGCGATGTAATGGCCGGCAGCCCAGGCCGTCACAGTGACGGTTGCGCCACTGGTCAGCCCCTGCAGGGCAAATGTGCCATCCGGCGCAGAAAGTGTGCTGATGTCGGTCAACTGCACTTTCACCAGTGCGCCTGCGACAGCCCTGTCGGAATTCACCACCTGCCCGGAAAGCGTACTTTCGCTGGCCAATGAAAGCCGAACAGTCGTTGCCAGCGCGGGGTTGCTATTGCCAATTGCCAATAATAGACCGAACGCCAATACCGCCAGAAAGAGAGCCGCAAGCAGAATCCTACGCAAACAAACTTTTGTCCAATCGCAATCCGTGAAAATCCATCTCATCCGTAAAAATCCGTATACTTCGTCATGCGGTTGCATAGGGGTCCGCGGCGTCACGCAGACCGTCACCCAGCAGATTGAAGCCCAGCACCGCCGCGATGATGAAAATAGCCGGTGTCATAATCCAGGGGGTCTCGCCCAAAGTACGCAGATTTTGGGCATCCTGCATCAGCAGGCCCCAACTGATCAGTGGACGCTGGATACCAATGCCCAGGAAGCTGAGGAAAGCCTCGGCCAGAATAATTCCCGGAATTGTCAGCGTCAGAACAACAATAATGTGGCTCAGGCTGTTGGGGAGCAGATGCAGGAACATAATACGTGCGTCCGATGCACCCATCTCTTTGGCCGCCAGCACGAAATCCGTCTCGCGCAGGGATAGCACTTTGCCCCGCACTTCCCGGGCCAGGGTCGTCCAGGAAAGCAAGGCAAAAATAAAGGCCATTATCAGAAAAATTCTGAACGAATCCCAGGTGCGGGGGACGATAGCTGCCAGGGCCAGCCAGAGGGCCAACTGGGGAAAGGCGGAGATGAACTCCACGAAGCGCTGGACGACATTGTCAAACCAGCCGCCGTAATAGCCGGAGATGACACCGACTGCCGAGCCGATGATGACGCTGATGATTGTGCCAAAGACGCTCAGTGTCAGGGAGATGCGTCCCGCCTCGCAGGCTTTGCTCCACAGGTCTGCGCCCAGCTTGTCCGTGCCCAGCAGAAAGATATTGCCACCCTCGTCCACGCCAAAGAGGTGAAGATTCATTGGGATAAAACCGAGAAAGTCGTATTCCCAGCCCTCCACAAAGAAGCGGATGGGGTATATCTGGCTGGTGTCCTCTTCCCAGGTGGGGACAAATGTTGTCATGTCGATGGCGACATCCAGCCTGTAGACAAAAGGCCGCCAGTGGAAATTCCCGGCGTCGTCAATGAAACGGACTTTGGAGGGCGGAATAAAGGCGTCCCGGGCATTGGTATAGTCGAGCGGATAGGGCGCAAAAAAATCGGCAAAGATGGCAAGCACACCCAGAAACACGACCAATACACCGCCAATGATGGCTGGTTTGCTGCGCCGAAAACGCCGCCAGACCAATTGAAAATAGGTCTCGCTCAACGCCTTCTCAGGCAGAACTTCATCTTCTACAAAAACGGCCACAACAGCTTCACTCATCGGAGTGTGCCTCCTGAAACGAAAACCACTAAGTCACAAAACCACAAAGGAAGAGTTGGTCTTTCTTCGTCTCTATGTGCGTTTGTGGTTCAAAATCAACTGTAGCGAATACGCGGGTCCAGAATCGCCAAGAAAATATCAGCCAACAGATTGCCGGCGACAATCAATGCAGCAATCACCAGCAGCGCACCGCCGGAGAGAAAAACGTCCTGGGTTGCCAGGGCCTGATAGAGCACCGGCCCCAGGGTAGGGATACCCATCACAATTGTCACTTCCAGTTCGCCCTGCAACATATAGGGCAGCACAGTGCCCTGATAGGCGACCATTGGGTGCAGCGCGTTGGGCACCGCGTGTCGATTCATCACAGTGCTTTCCCGCAGCCCTTTGGAGCGGGCAGTAGTCACATACTGGGCTCCCAACACATCCAACAGATTGCCCCGCATCACACGCATATTACGGGCCACGCCACCCAGCCCGGCGATGAGAACAACAGGCCAAATGTGTTGCAAAAGATTGAGGAATTTATCCAAGGACCAGGGCGCGACCGAATATTCCGGCGAAAAGAAGCCGGTCACGTGTTGCTGGCGAAAGACAAAGACGAGCATATAAAGCGTGACTAGTGCCAGAAAGAAGCGGGGAATGGAGGTCAGAATAAATGCGATAACACTGAGGATATTGTCCGGCGCGCTGTATTGGCGCGGCGCGACATAAATACCGGCAAAGACACCCACAAAAGTGGATATGGCGTGGGCGAGAAGGGCCAGCATCATTGTTTTGGGAAAACGGTCCAGAATAATTGCGCCAGCATCTGTGCGGTAGGCGAAAGAGTAACCGAACTTGCCCTCGGTTACAATGCCTTTGACCCAAGTCAGAAACTGAACATAAGCGGGCTGATCCAGGCCGTACTGTTTACGCACCAATTGGGTCATCTCTTCCGCCCGGTCTTCGGTCACATTGCCGGTCTGCAACAAAAATTGCTTGTACGTGCTCGCGAAATCACCTGGCGGCAATTGAATCACAAAGAAGGAGGTCACGGAAATCGCGATCAACACCAGCACAGATATAAAGAGACGACGGATAATGTAGTTGACCATTGGTCTGGCTCTCGGAGAATGCGCATTGTGTAGCACACACTCTTTCGACTATGTGCTACACAATGCAATTGATACTACGTACTATTCCGGTGAAGAGACAATACTGCCCATCTCTACCGATTCATCCCTCATTCACTATAGACTGGGATGCTCTCCGGGCGCACCTGAGGCTCGTGGAGATCGGCAGGTGTCCAGATCGCTTCTGACATAATGGCATCTTCCACCCATGTGTACATGAAGGGCGGAGTGCCGCCGGGAACGTTCATGAAGCGGGAGGCCACGGCCAGACCCTTGCGGGTAATCATCGTGCCGATTGTGTAGTTGTGCAGGGTAAAGAGATAGTTGTATTCGTTGATCAACTGCTTGCGAGTTTCGGCGTCCCGTTCCTTGCAATAGGTAGTGATCAGATCGACCATCTCCTGCTCCCAGTCACGCAGGACACGCGGGGTTTCCCCTTCCCGGTTCCAACCAGGCGTTTGCTTGGTCAAAGGCGCCAGATTGTTGCAGCGGGTGAAGGGCAACAGGAAATCAGCCGACCGAGAGATGCGCATATCCCACTCGCCGCTAGTATTTAGCTGATCAGCAACTTGGCTAGTGATCGGACGAGCATTGACTTTGATGCCTACCGTAGCCAGCATAGCCGATATCTGATCGCCCACGCTTTGGGATTCAGCGGCATCCTGAGAGGTGTTCAGACCAACGACCACATCCTCACCGCCATCTGGGAAGTTAAGGATGTCATTGCCGTCCGTGTCTTCCAGGCCGAGCTCAGCCAACAGTTCTTTGGCCCGATCCGGGTTGTAGGGGTAGTAGACCACCGATTCGGGATCGTACTCAGGCGAACCGGGGAAGAGGCCACCCTGGAAGCCACGAATCAGGGGGCCACGAATCAAGGACTGCGCAATACCATCCCGGTCCAAAGCGTGGCTCACAGCCTGGCGGAATTTGTCCTCGCGGAAGAGGGCACGTACGGCCGTGTCCCGGTCATCGTTAACACCCAGCCCCTCAGATTGGTTCAACTCGAGGTTGAAGGCCAGATCTTCGGGACCCCAGTTCATAATGAACTTGGCATCCGGTTCCTGGGCACGCTTGAGGGCTTCCACATACTCGCTGGAAGGATTCTCCAGGTTTGTGTGGTCACAGCCACCGGCCAGGGTGCAGAGGGTGCGACCCACGCCGCTGGGACCCTTCTGGTAGACGGCCTCGTCGATATAGGGCAGTTGGTTGCCCTCTTCGTCCACCGTCCAGAAGTAGGGATTGCGCCGCATAATCAGCAGTTCATCGGTCTTGTACTCAACAGGAACCCACGGCCCCATTGAGACCGCTGGCAAGCGATCCGGAGGCAGCACATTCTCGAAGGACTTGTAGTCCATGCTGCTGTTGTATTTGGGATGAACATCCTTCAGTACATGCGCGGGTGAGACGTTAAAGTCGCCCTCATCCATATGATAGAACAGGTGATAGGGGTAGGACTCGGCAAAGGTCCAGCGGATGGTATAGTCATCCACTTTCTCCAGAGTCGAAAGCTCACCATTGAGGCTAAAGGTATCAGCCTTGATTCCTCCCATACGTACCACATTGGGATCGCTGATCAGGTCTTCCCAAGTGAACATCACATCGTCAGATGTAAAGGGTTCACCGTCTGACCACTTGGCCCCTTCGATGAGATGCATAGTCAGTTGGGTGCCGTCCTCGTTCCACTCCCAACTTTTCGCCAAGTTGGGGAAAGGTTCGATGTCCTGATTGGCCCGGTAGAGAGGGCCGGTTTTGACCAGGGCCTGGTAGTTGAAGGACATGGCCTCGATGCCAAACCATCCCGATGAGACGCCAGCGCCGTTGTTCCAGCCAGCCGTGGGGCAAGCCGAGAAATCGCGCCAGACATCGCCATAGATGCCGATGCCATCAGACATACCCGCGGCCAGAATCACCTTTGGCTCATTGGGCAAGCGGTCAGCCACAGGTGGCAATTCGCCAGCTTCCACCAGAGCAGTCACCCATTCCGGCTCGTGATATTCGGGCAGAGCCATATAGGTAACCATATCGCTGATGGCCATGCGCTCGACAGTCGCGCCGCCCAGGTCCAGCTCCGGGGCGGGGGGCGGTTCGGTCGCATCCACCGGGCGAGGACCGTATTTGGTCATCACAGGCTCAGCCGCGGGGGCTGCCTCGGCCGGGGCGGCAGGTTCGGCGGCGGGGGCGGCCTCAGCGGGAGCGGCTGGCTCGGCCGCGGCAGGGGCTGCTGCCGGTGCATCTGCCGCGGGCGCATCGGTCGGCCCACAGGCCGCCAGCACCAGCAGCAGAAGTCCAAGCAGCAAAGTCAAGACTACTCTGCGTTTTGTCATACTTCTCCTCCTAGGGTGAACAAAAAAGAAACGACGAACGGAAAACCGGGTTATACCGGTGGTGAAATAGCCTCGTGTTTACTCGTGCAGCCAGCAGGCCACCAGATGGCCATTGCCATCCATCAATTTCAGTTCGGGCATCTGTTCGTTGCAAATCTGCATCCGGTGCGGGCAGCGATCGGCGAAGGCACAGCCCTGAATGTCGTCCGTGGCATTGGGAACCATCCCCCGAATGGGGATGAGCGTCTTCGTTTTGCGGCCTAACACAGGCACAGATTTGAGCAGACCTTCGGTGTAGGGGTGTTTGGGGTTGTGAAAAAGGGTGCGGGCGTCGGCAAACTCGACCACTTTGCCCAGATACATCACGGCAATCTGATCCGCCATCTGGGAGACGACGCCCAAATTGTGAGTAATGAGCATAATCGACGAGTCGAATTCCTGCTGCAACTCCCGCATTAGTTCCAGAATCTGGGCCTGGACAGTCACATCCAGCGCAGTCGTCGGCTCGTCGGCCACCAGAATTTTGGGATTGCAGGAGAGGGCCAGGGCAATCATCACCCGCTGGCGCATACCGCCGCTCAACTGGTGGGGATACTCGTGCAGACGCTGGCCTGGGGCCGAGATGTGTACCCGATCCAGCATCTCCTCGGCTCGCTCCAGCGCACCTTTTTTGGTCACATCCTGATGGAGCATTACCACTTCGGCAATCTGGTCGCCGACGGTGTGGAGGGGATTCAGGGAGGTCATTGGCTCCTGAAAAATCATTGCGATCTGCCCGCCCCGGATACTGCGAATCTGCTGTCCCCTGGGGTTCAGCTTTGCCAGATCAACGATTTTGCCGTCGTCTTGATGCAGAAGCATCTCTCCTTCGACAATTTTGCCCGGCGGCTCTTTGATAAGCCGCATAATCGAGTGGGCTGTCACACTTTTGCCACAGCCGCTCTCGCCCACCACGCCCAAGGTAGACTGACGCCCCAATGTCAAATTGACGCCGTTGACGGCTTTGACTGTCGCGCGTTCCAGGAAAAAGTATGTCTTGAGGTTCTTAATTTCCAGCAGGGGTTCGGGGGCAGCCTTGATCGTCTGTTCCACAGGGTAGTCCTCGATGACAGAAATCAAGATAGCGACAATATTCCTGTCAACGCAAAAAACGCGCCAACGCGATATGCCATATCTCGAAATTCTTGCTTCTATGCGGTTAGAAACTTCGCCTTGCATACATTTGGACAAGCAGACGTGTCGGTCGGGCCAGATTTTTATTTCTCTGGCTCAACCATCTGTATGGGAAGGAGGGGTAAACATTCTCCATACATCGGTAACAGCGCCTGCTAAAACGTTTTAATCAGAGGTGGATACCATTGTAATAAGCTATGGATACTTTGTCAAATCCATTTTTTTGTTCGTTGACACCGGGGCCGATCCCCACTATACTCCCTGCACAGCCAACAATCCAGAAAGACCCAATCATCGATGATCACAGTCAAGCACGTAGCTCAGGCCGCGGGCGTCTCGCCGGGCACGGTCTCCAATGCCCTCACGGGCAAACGCCCTGTATCCCCCAAGACACGCAGCCGCATCTTCCAGGCCATCGAAGAACTCGGCTACAAACCCAACCTGCTGGCCCGCAGCCTGGTCAACCGACGCAGCCACACGATTGCGATAGTCACCTCAGAGGTCGAACAATTCGGCCCTGCCCGTATTCTCAGCGGTATCGACGAGCAGGCCGAGGAGTTGGGCTATTCACTTCTCCTGACGCTTATGCGGAATCCGGCGGAAGAGGATGTGGAGCAGACCATCACCAATCTGGTGGCCCGGGGTGTGGATGGGATCATCTGGGCTGTGCATCAGGTGGGCAACAATCGGCGCTGGTTCACCGCAGAGCGGCGCAAAGAGCTGCCGCCGATCGCCTTTGTGACAATGGAGCCAAAGCCGGGCATGGCGATTGTCAACACCGACAACCGGGCTGGCGCAAAAATGGCAGTCCAACACCTGATTAGCAGGGAGCGACGGGTAATCGGCCATATTGCCGGCCCGCTGGACTGGTGGGAGGCCAGGGAGCGGCTGCATGGCTGGCGCGCGACACTGGCCGATGCAGGGCTGGAAAATTCGGATGATTTACTGGTCAAGGGCAACTGGAGCGCGGAGAGTGGCGAAGCCGGTCTACGCCAACTGCTGGAACGTCGCCCGGATATGGACGGCATTTTTCTGGGAAACGACCAGATGGCAATCGGCGCGTTGCAGGCAGCCCATCGGCTGGGCTATGCCATCCCTGGCGATCTGGCCCTGGTCGGCTTCGACAATATTCCCGAATCCCGCTACTTCTGGCCTCCCCTGACAACCATCCATCAGGGGCTGTTTGAGATCGGGCGGGTGGCCCTGCAAACAATCCACGACGCCATCGAAGAATCGGGAGCCAGTGGGGAACGCCACATCACCATCCAGCCGGAACTGATTGTGCGCGAGAGTTCGTAGAAAGCGGGGTTGGCGGCCGCTGGCCCAATCCCCACTCCCTAATCTCCAATCGCCAGATCCCTTCCCACCGCCCTCGCCACCCGCATCCCGCCCAGGGCCACCGCCGCCGTGGACTGGCCGGGGAAGATGCTGTCGCCCACCATCCACAGGCCGTCCATCAGCCGGGGCGGCCAGGCCCGAAAGAGGCTGGTCTGGGGAAAGCCACCCACCCAGCCCCAGCGTCGCCGGGTGAAGCGCTGGAAAGTGACCGGCGTGCCCGGTTTGCACAGATGAATTGCCTCGCGCAAACCGGGGATTGCCCGCTCTGCCACAGAAACCATCCCGCGGGCCATCTCCTCTTTGCGCGCCTCATAGGCTCCCCGATCCGCCTGAAAAAGTTCCCACCAGCTCGCCAACTCCGTGTGGGTACTCAGGGTCAATGCCCTCATTCCCGTGGGCGCACGGCCTTTGTCCCACTGCGGGCTGACAGAAATGAAGACCGAATTGCCCTCGCCTAAAGGCCGCCCGACCAACACCTGATGATGGAGGGACGAATCAGCGGGAATCGCTGTCCCATCCACGCCCAAATAGACCGTAAACGCGCCCCAGCCATCCGTCGGTTGGGGCGGCAGCTTTTTCAGACGCGGTGGCGCATCCTCGCCCAGCAGCCCGGCGATATTCCAGGGCGGCAGGTTGACCACCACCCGATCTGCCTCGATCGCCAATCCCTTTTTGGTCTGCACTGCCACAGGCCGCCCCCCTTCCATACGGATGCGGGTCGCCTCCTGGCGGTAGAGAATCCCCCCCCCATTGCGTTGCAGAGCAGCCGCCAGAGTTTCGCCCAGCGCGCCGATGCCCCCTTCCAGATGGACGACGCCCCGCCGGGGCAGGTCCAGCGCGGATGCGCCATAGAGCGCGTTGGCGTTCTCGCTGGTGGTCTGGGCAGCGATGAGCAGTTGTCCATCCACAAAGAGACGCAGCCGATCCGACGCACGGGCCAGGTGACGGCTGACCGGCGAAAAGGCATCCACCGCCAGGCCGGGCAGACCCAAGCCAGCACCCGTGCGCAGACGTTCCGCCAGCCAGCCCCCGCCCGCGGCCAACAGGCCAGCCCCTTCTGCTGCGGATTGGGGCGGCCAGGCTGGCCCGCGCAGAGCTAAATCCCAGAGAGCGTCCGCTGTCTGCTCCTGCCAACGAAAGAAGGGTTCGGATTGGGGGCCAAAGACCCGCTGCCGTTCTTCCCAGCGCCGCTCGTCGCCATAGCGGATTATCTGCGCGCCGTCGGGCAGGTGGACTTGCATCACATCCTGGGAGGGGTGGGCGGGCCAGTTTTCGATGCCCGCGGCCTGTGCCACCAGGTCCATCGGCCCGCCCGGATAGAAGCCACCGGCCAAAGTCGCACCCGCCTCAAAGCGGTAGCCCTGATGATAGAATGTGCCCGCGCAGCCACCCGGATAGATGTGTGATTCCAATACAGTGACATTCACCCCTTGGCGCGCCAGCATCGCAGCGGTTGTCAAGCCCCCCACCCCGGCGCCAATAATCACCACTTTTGAATTTCTACTCATCCTCACTGAAAGTTCCTTCCCACCAACCGCTATAGCAAAGTTGACGAATATAACGTCGTTTGCCAAAACCCGATTTCGTATTCTGTCTGGTTACAAGCGCCATTCTCATCGGGCAACTTCTGTCCAGAATGCCATAGGCGAACAGAATTGTCAACATATTGCACACATAAAGCCACGGATATATTGACAATTCAATCGGGCAACGTTACAATTGGATGGGAGAATAATCGATCCGGCTTATCTTTTATATGGACAAAACTTATACAATCGTGTTATAGTATCTTATTGCCAGCCGATAGGCACGATTTATTGTCGGGCATTTATCCGCATCCCAGCGAGTGATGGATTTTGACTGGCGCTTATTTTTGCTTATTTCGCCTTTGATTATTGATGGAGCATTTATATGGACCGCACCACACCGACATTCAATTTGAAAGCAGTTGTGCAGGATACCGGTATCAAACCGGACACCCTGCGCGCGTGGGAGCGGCGCTATGGGCTGCCCGAACCGGACAGAACCGGCGGTGGTCACCGTCTCTATTCCCAGCGGGACATCGACACCCTGCGCTGGCTGATTGCCCGTCAGGAAGAAGGGCTGAGCATCAGCCGGGCTGTGGACCTGTGGCGACAGTTGGAAAATGAGGATCAGGACCCGTTGTCGTCTGTGGAGTATAGCCTGGCCGAGAACGATTCCGGGGCATCGCTGGTGGTGGGGGAAGAGGTGACAGCCTTTCGGCAGCAATGGATCGAAGCCTGCCTGGGTTTCAACGAGCGGGTCGCCGACCAGATTCTGGCCCAGGGCTTTGCACTTTTCCCCACCGAAGTGGTCTGCCTGGAGGTGCTGCAACGGGGCATCCGGGAGATCGGCCAGGGCTGGTATGAGGGCAAAGTCTCCGTCCAGCAGGAGCACTTCGCATCCGCTCTGGTCATCCGCAAGTTGGAATCCCTGCTCAGCGCCACCCCGCCCCCTGTGCGCTCCGGGCGGATTCTGGTGGCAGGCACAGCCGACGAAGAGCACGTGATCGGCCAGCTAATCTTCCAGCTTTTGCTGCGGCGCAAGGGATGGGAGACAGTCTACCTGGGCGCGAGTGTGCCTACCCAGCGCTTGCAGGAGAGTCTGGATGTGGTGCGTCCCCATCTGGTGGTTTTAACTGCCCAACAATTGCACACTGCCGCCACCCTGCAAACGATGGCCTCCATTCTCACGACAAAAGGTGTGCCCCTCGGCTATGCGGGACGCATCTTCGGAATTTCGCCTGACTTGCGTTCTCGCATCTCCGGCCACTATCTGGGCGACACCCTTCAGCAGGCCGTAGAACGGGTGGACAGCCTGATGCACGCGCCCGGCACACCACCAGAAACCCAGCCGGTTTCGCCGGAATATCAGGCCAGCCGCCTACATTTCCAGAGCAAGTCCACGGCGATTCAGGCCCGAATGATGACTGCAATGGATCGAGGGAATATGCAGCCTAGCCACCTGGAAATGGCCGGCCTGAACCTGACCCGTTCGATCCACGCAGCGCTCCAACTGGGGGATATGGGGCTGATGGGCGGGGAGATGGCCTGGATTCAGGGGCTGTTGCATAACTTTGAAATCCCGGACGAATTCCTCAATCGCTTTATGCTCGCCTACCGGGATGCAGCCCACGATCTGCTGGGCGCAGAGGGCCAGCCCATTCTCGATTGGCTGGACGCTATATGCAGCGAGATTGAAGCCCAAGAGAAGGTGGCTGCGTGAGGTTCTCCACCCGCAGGCAGAAAGGTAAGGCCAGTCGCTTTTGGCCAGGCGTACTGATGGCGCTCCTCCTTTCTTTGGCAGCCACCGATGCCCTGGCCCACCAGCCCTTCTTTGAAGATGACGATCTGACACCGACGACGCCTCTGCGCGTGGTGGACCCAGAGGTCTCCACCGCGCTCTATGCCACGCTGGATCGTCCCGGCGATGTGGATTATTTCGTCTTTGACGGCCAGGCTGGTGTGCGGGTGGAGATCGGAATGACGATTCCCCAAATTGAAGGCCAGGCAGATTTTGCGCCGACGATTGGACTAATCGGGCCAGGATTGGCGGAATTCGAAGGAGAATCCCTGCCGGACAGCGCTACCCGGCAACTGGCAAAGGCCGGGGACGGGCTATTGCTTTTGGAGTCGGTTTCGGCGACGACATTCTACGAGCCATTCAGCCGCACCTCCTACTGGCGGCGTCAACGGGAGACAGTCGCCCTGCCTGCTGATGGGCAATACACACTGGTGGTCTGGTCCCCAGACGATGCGGTTGGACGCTATGTGCTGGTCGTGGGCGATCGGGAGATTCCCGGCGGCGATTTGATGTTTCCGATGAAGTTGCCGGTCTATTGGACGCCTGTGGTCAGCGACGGCGCAACCAGCGACGGTCTGCCCGCGCCGGTTCAACAGCCAGCCCCCTGCTCCTGGCTGGAACGGCTGCTTGCGCGGCTTTCCTGGTCGGTAAACCAGCGATGTGCGCCCTAATTCTTTCGAACCGCCACGACCACTACCGGAAAATTGCTTCTTACCCGTTAATTCTGTAGAATAGCCAAGTGTGCTTTCCCCAGCACAGTAGAGTCAGCCCAGCGACTCTGATCAGGACAGCGCTTGCCTCTTCACTGCTAGCGCATGCAACCAACCGCCGGTGCAAAGCGGCACCGGGCCAAAATACTCCTTGCAAAGGCATACGTATGGCAGCAGCGGATCTCATCCCGAAACTTGGCGATCTCCAAGAACCCTACACCAATTACACATTGGATGAGGGGTTTATGGACGAAATGTTTGACGAGCAGGGCCTGCCCCGGCCTGCCTACCTCCCCCTCTTTCGCCGCCTTTCCGAACTACCCAAAGAAGAGCTGGGCCGCAGACAAAGCGCGGCAGATCAGGCATTTCTCAACCAGGGCATCACCTTCACTGTCTATGGCAACGATGCAGGGACCGAGCGCATCTTCCCCTACGATCTGTTGCCCCGCATCATCACCGCCCCGGAATGGGCCACGATTGAGCAGGGCCTTAAACAGCGCATCTACGCCCTCAACCTCTTCCTGAAAGATATCTACCACGAAGGCAAAATCCTGGCCGACGGCGTTGTGCCCCACGACCTCGTCTATTCGTGCCAACATTTCCGCCGGGAGATGCGGGGACTGCGCACACCCAAAGACATCTACACCTGTGTAGTGGGGTCGGATCTGGTGCGCCTGCCCGACGGCAGCTTTGCTGTGCTGGAAGACAATCTGCGTGTGCCCAGCGGCGTCTCCTATATGCTGGCCAACCGCCAGGTGATGAAACGGGTCTTCCCCGGACTCTTCGGCGGCTACGGCGTCCAGTCCGTCGATCACTACGGCCAGGCTCTGCTCTCTACCCTGCGCAAGTTGGCCCCCCACGGCAACCGGGAACCGACTGTCGTTCTGCTCACCCCCGGCGTCTACAATTCCGCCTATTTCGAGCATACCTTTTTGGCCCGGCAGATGGGCATCGAACTGGTGGAAGGACGGGACCTGGCCGTGCAGGACGGGGTGGTCTATATGCGCACCACCGGCGGGCTGAAGCGGGTCGATGTGATCTACCGGCGCATCGACGACGACTTTATCGACCCCCTCACTTTCCGGGCCGATTCGGCCCTGGGCGTGCCGGGTATCTTCAATGCCTATCGTATGGGCAATGTGGCCCTGGCCAATGCATTGGGAACCGGTGTGGCCGACGACAAAGCCATCTACGCCTACGTCCCCGCCATCATCCGCTACTACCTGGGCGAAGAGCCGATTCTGGAAAACGTAGAAACGTATCTATGCGAAGACAAGCAGCAGTTGAGTTATGTCCTCGACAATCTGGAGAAATTGGTTGTCAAGGCAGTCGGCGAATCCGGCGGCTATGGGATGCTGGTGGGTCCCCACAGCACAGCCGAACAGCGGGAACAGTTCCGTGCCCAAATTCTGGACAAACCCCGCAACTATATCGCCCAGCCAACCCTCGGCCTCTCCCGTGCCCCCTGCTTTATTGAAAATCACGTGGAGCCACGCCACGTGGACCTCCGCCCGTATGTGCTCTATGGGGGATCGCCGGACGAGACGACGATTGTGCCGGGGGGGCTGACGCGGGTCGCCCTGCGCCGGGGTTCGCTGGTGGTCAACTCGTCCCAGGGCGGCGGCAGCAAAGATACTTGGGTTTTGGAGGAATAATCAAATGCTTTCACTGCCAAAAGCTCAAAAACCGAGTTTTTAGGACCGAGTCACATATGGAATCCTCAGTCACTTTCACAAAAAAAACTCGGTTTTTCACTGGAGTTATCAAATGTTATCACGCGCTGCAGACAGCCTCTATTGGATGAGCCGTTATATGGAACGAGCCGAGCACACCGCCCGGCTGATCAACGTCCACCTGAACACAATGGTGGGACAATCGCCCAGCGCGGCCGAGCGCCACTGGCAGCGCCTTTTCTCCGGCCTGCGCATACCCGCCCCGCTGGACGAAAAGGGGCAAATTCATGCGCCAGAACCCTACGCCGTCATTCGCAGCCTGACTTTTGATCGGGCCAATTCCGATTCTCTGGTTGCCAATATTTCAGCGGCCCGGGAGAACGCCCGCCAGATTCGGGAACAGCTCAGCACTGAGATGTGGGAGCAGATCAACCGGATATACCTGAACCTGAATCAGCGCAGCTTTGATCAGGTGTGGAACGACCAGCCCCACGCCTTCTTCCGGGAGATCGAGAACAACACCAATCTTTTCCAGGGTTTGACCGGATCGACAATGATGCACGACGAGGGCTGGCGTTTTATTCAGATAGGCGGCTATCTGGAACGGGCCATCTCCACCGCTTCTCTGGTGGACGCCCACTACGCCATCTACGAGGAGCACAAAGAGGAACCCCTACGCACGGACGAGTATTTGCAGTGGGTCGGCCTGCTCAAATCCTGCTCCGCGTTTGAAGCCTATTGCCGAACCTATACGCCGACGTTGCACACGGGCTACATCGCCGAATTCCTGCTGCTCAGTCCGGTGTTGCCCCGCTCCCTACACTTCTGCGCGGACCGGATGCACCAGGCCGTGCAGCAGATCGCTGGCATCACCGGGGGCGGACGCTCCCAACGGCTGACCCGGCTGACCGGTCGCTTGCAGGCCAAAGTGCGCTACGGCCAGATCGATGAAATTCTGGCCGATGGCCTGCACACTTTTCTAAGCGATTTTGTGGACCAGTGCCAGGAGGTCCACGTGGCCATCTACCAGGCGTACATCGACCATCAACTGGAGCAGGAGGTAAACGGGTGACAACCTACGCCATTCAACACCAGACACGCTACCGCTACAGCGCATCCGTCAGCGAAAGTGTGATGGAAGCCCGCATGAAGCCCCGAAACGATACGGGCCAGACCTGTCACACATTCCAGTTGGCTGTCAGCCCCCGCGCCCAGGTTCATCGCTATTCCGACCACATGGGCAATGAAATTCATTGGTTCAATATACCCAACAGACAGGGGCAACTGGTCATGCGGGCCAATTCACTGGTAGAGGTCTTGCCTTGGGATCCGGGCCAATTGATCCCGGACGACGCTGCCTGGGCCGCGCTGGACCGACTGGGGAAGGACCCGGCCTACTGGGATTGGCTGGCCCCCAGCCATTTCGCAGTCCAGAGCGAAAACCTGCACCGCTTTGCCCAGAGCGAAGGCATCCAGCGCAAGCGGGATCCCCTGCGGGTGCTCTATGCCATCAACCAGTCTATCTACGACGCTTTTGAGTATGTACCCGCCAGCACTGATGTGGATTCACCGATTGATGTGGCCCTCACGACCCGCCGAGGTGTCTGCCAGGATTACACCCACATTTTTATCGCGCTGGCCCGCAGCCTGGGTATCCCCTGTCGCTATGTCAGCGGCTACCTCTTTCACGAGGACGATCGCCAGGACCGCTCGGCCCAGGACGCCACCCACGCCTGGGCCGAAGCCTTTCTGCCCGAGCACGGCTGGATTGGCTTTGACCCCACCAACAATCTGGTGGCCCAGGGCCGCCATATCCGGGTGGCAATTGGCCGGGATTATGCGGATGTGCCGCCGACAAAAGGGGTCTACCGGGGCGATGCCGACAGCGATCTGGATGTGGGCGTGCAGGTGACGCTGGCCGAGCGTCCCGCACCGGAGGAGGAACTGATCCCGACGACGGGCTGGGTTCCGCCGGAGGATACGCTGAGCGATCAGCAGCAGCAGCAGCAGCAACAGCAGCAACAGCAGCAATAAAAAGAGCCGTCGCAAGCCAAATGGTTTGCGACGGCTCTTTTTATTGCTTAGAATTCGGAAGAATTATCCCCGTGCGTTGAACTGGGCTTCTACCACTGCCATCGTCGCCACATTCACAATGTCGATGACCTCCGCGCCTGTCTCCAGCACCTGAATCGGCTGACCCATCCCCACCAGAATCGGGCCGATTGTCTCCGCGCCGCCCAACCGATTGAGCAGTTTATAGGCAGTGTTGGCCGCGGCCAGGTCCGGGAAGACGAGGACGTTGGCGTCGCTCACCGCGCTGAAGGGGAAGTTTTGCTCCATCCGTTCGGGCACAACCGCCACATCAGCCTGCATCTCCCCATCCACTACCAGATCGGGCCGCCGGGATTTGACGATCTCCGTGGCCTGGCGCACTTTGTCCGAGAATGGGTGACGGGTGCTGCCAAAGTTGGAGAAGCTGAGCATCGCGATGCGGGGTTCCACATCGAACTGCACGGCCACATCCGCCGCGTTGATGGCAATCGTCGCCAGCGTCTCCGCGTCCGGGTCGATGTTCACTGTAGCATCGGAGAAGAAGTAGGGCTTGCCCTGGACCAGCATCAGATAGACGCCGCTGACCACGCCCCGGTCCGCCTGGGAGCCGACCACTTGCAGGGCCGGGCGCAGGACTTCGGGATAGTTGTAGGTGAGGCCAGAGACGAAAGCGTCGGCGTCGCCCTGCTCCACCATCATCGGGCCAAAGTAGTTGGGCTGGCGCAGCAGATCGCTGGCCAGGCTGGGTGTCACGCCCCGGCGCTGGCGATTCTGGTGGAAACTCGCGGCATAGCCCGCTCGTTTGTCGCTCTCGTTGGGATCGACGACAGTCGGCGTGAAGCCCACGGCCAGTTCCGCGCAGAGTTTCTGCACCACTGCGGGCCGCCCCAACAGAATCGGATTGGCGATGCCCTGGGTGGCCAAGGCGTGGGCCGCCCGGATCACTTTCGCCTGCTCGCCCTCGGCAAAGACCACCCGCTTGGGGTCGGCCTTGGCCTTGGCCTGCATCGAACGCATAATCTGATAGCCAGCCCCGATGCGGGCAGCCAGTTCATCCTCATAGGCGTCCAGGTCGATCTGCTTGCGGGCCACACCGCTCTCCATCGCAGCTTTGGCGACTGCCGGGGCCACCCACATCAGCACCCGGCTGTCCACCGGCTTTGGAATGATATAGTCCGGGCCGAAGCGCAGCTGGTCCAGATCGTAGGCTTTCATCACACTGTCCGGCACATCTTCCCGGGCCAGCGCGGCCAGGGCGTGGGCCGCGGCCAGTTTCATCTCCATATTGATGTCTGTGGCCCGCACATCCAGCGCGCCCCGGAAGATGAAGGGAAAGCCCAGCACATTGTTCACCTGGTTGGGATAGTCGCTGCGTCCCGTGCCCATAATCACCGTGTCGGTGCGGGCCGACATCGCCAGATCGTAGGTGATCTCCGGGTCTGGATTGGCCATTGCGAAGACAATCGGATTGGCCGCCATCGACCGGATCATATCCTGGGTGAAGCTGTTGGCCACAGAGAGACCGATGAGGACATCCGCGCCGACAACTGCCTCTTCCAGTGTGCGGGCATCGGTCTCGACAGCACGCGGCTCTTTCCACTCGTTCATACCGACGGTGCGCCCTTTGTAGATGACGCCTTTGCTATCGCACATAGTAATGTTAGTGCGCTTCGCCCCCAAGGAGATATAGAAATCCGAGCAGGCAATGGCCGACGCGCCTGCGCCGTTGATGACGATGCGCACATCCGCAAAAGACTTGCCGACCACTTCCAGAGCGTTGATCAGCCCTGCGCCAGAGATGATGGCTGTGCCGTGCTGGTCGTCGTGAAAGACGGGAATATCCACTTTCTTCTGGAGTTCCTGTTCGATCTTGAAACATTCGGGCGCTTTGATGTCCTCCAGATTGATGCCGCCAAAGGTAGGCGCAATCATCTCGCAGAAGCGGATAATCTCGTCCGGGTCTTTAGAGTTGACCTCAATATCGAAGACATCCACATCGGCAAAGCGCTTGAAGAGGACCGCCTTGCCCTCCATCACCGGTTTAGAAGCCAATGCGCCCCGGTCGCCCAGGCCGAGAATGGCCGTGCCATTGCTGATCACCGCCACCAGATTACCCTTGGCCGTATACTCAAAGGCATCTTCCGGCTGGTCGGCGATGGCAAGGACGGGATGGGCCACCCCTGGCGAATAGGCCAGGGAGAGATCCCGCTGGGTGTCCATGGGTTTGGTGGCAACAATTTTGAGTTTGCCCGGACGGCCAACCGAATGGTAGTCTAGGGCGTCTTGCCGGGTGAGTTCTGACATCTTTGTCGCTCCTGTAGCGTGGATGAAACGTGGAACTGCCGGGGCATATTCGCACAACCGGCAGCGGTAGATGAGGGGAAAACGGACAGCAACATCCACCTCTATTGTACTCCTCAAAACGGGGCGGGGCAAACAGATGGGGCAGGGAAAATGGGGAAAATGTTTAGCCGGACGGATGTTTGTCCAACTCGTACAGCGCACGACGCAAATTAACAACGCCATTCCGATTCAGTTTGATTCGCTGAATGGTTGCGCTGCTTCCCTACGGTTACATGTGCGAATTCTGGAACACCAAAAAAGTATCACGCACATTTCCATCAGATTCTATAAAGTCTAGCCCTACGCCAATTATAGCCCGTGCTTTGTGACCGTCTGCGTAGGTAACCTCAATAAAACGGTCGTGTGCTATATGTCGATCAAAACTGAATTTTATGTTAACTTTGGGGTGCCTAGATTTTAGCTGTTGGATTGCTTGCCTTTGTTCATCCTGGGACTGCCAAGTCTTCACCACGACCCATTCCAAAAAACCGGCTCGCTGAGCAAGTGCAATATGTGCGCCCAGTCGTTCCAGTATCTTCTCGCTTTTGTCTAGGTAGCGATCGTTGATGACCATACCGCGCACCGGTTTGGAATAGAACTCGGAGAAATACTCGGCCTCGTTGTGTTTCTTCCCATCAGGCTTAATTTCAAGCACCTGCGTATCGGCTGGCTCACGCAAATCTGCATATTCAACAATTCGACCCTGATATTGCATCATCGCGTGCCAACTTGCTGCAACAGCCTCAGAATGATTTGTCAGAGTGAGTTGAGTAGCAATCTCATCGCCAAGTTCAAGCATATTTTCGCCAACTGCTCCAATCGCACTTGCTGTAGCTTTACCCGGATCACACACTGCTACCCAAAGCAATTGTCGATTGGTTTGACGCAAGTCCAATCCTTTTCCAAACAAGAGCCTTAAGTGGGTAGCAATAGCAACTGCTTCTCCGCTACCTACAGATGGGTCAGGCAAGCGATTCAGATATAGCCGAACCTTGACTCCGCGTTGCATAAGTTGTTGAAGCAGATCAAGCCAAGTCATTCCTTCGGCTGTAGGGGCGTGCAGTGTAATTTGATCCGCAAACAGGATGAGTTCATTCTGGACACGTTGTATATACTCCCAAAACCAGACACTCAGATTTACAGCCGCTACAGGGCGCAAGCCAAGGGTATTGCCTTGCAAGTCCTGCTGCAAATCAGCATCCAACGCGCGTAGGAATTTTGCCACCGGTCCTTTATCCAATAGGTGATGTTCCCACTGATTGGCATATTCTTGCAGACAACGATAGCAACTCTTTTCACAATCACAAGCGACAATTTCCAACGCAGCCGCAATTACCTGGGCCATTTCATCCCGAATTCGTTTCACGTGACCCGCACCACCCGGCACATTATCGTATAAAACGATGGATTGTCGCCAGTACTGTTCTGACGGCTCTGGAAATAATACGCCATCGATATCTTTGCGTTCAATTTGCAGAGCGCGGCTTGCCCCATGCAAAAAAGCATATTTCAATGAAAGCCAAAAAGACATATCATCAGGATCAGGTAGTAGAATATCGGACGTGCTGGTGAATTTGAGGTGAAGAGTATCGGTTGCTTGTTTGAAACCCAACGTATATGGAGCGTTCATTTCCAGTTTGCCAGGGCAGGGATGACCATTCAAATTGCCGTCACATTTGGTGGTGCGCTTGCTGACATGCTTTCCACACTTGGGACAAATTCTGAATCCACTACCTCGAAAGCCTTCATTGACATAGAGTAGTGCCCCGTCGCGATTATATCCTACAGATAGCACTTGGCTGCGGGTTTCCATTTCTACGGGGCCAGGCACCAAAGCTGAACGCATCTGATTAACCGGTCGATCCACATATTGGCCTGCTGCTTGTCCGCTGTCGTTCGATGCGCGGAACCCATCAGGCTGAATATATCGATTTTCTGTTTTTCCCCGCTGAGGCGGCACTTGGCAAATTGGGCATGGCTGATCTGCCTGGTCAAGCGCTTTGCCGGGTGTATCCACTAAACGCAAGTGGTTGCAATTCTGGCAGATATGATAAGCAAATATCTGTGGTTCTTTGCCGAAGAAATCCAGGGCCTCGCTTTTCCAAATGCGCTTGTCAGCGACCACTTCCTGTCCTGGCGCATATTCTCGAATCGCTAATTGCAAATTGCGCTGCAAACGCAGTTGATTGTCACTCAATAGATGGGGTGGTATGCGTAGCTCAACAACGTGCAAAGGAAACGAATAGCTAGGCAACAAACCTCGATCACTCAGATAATTGATGGTATCCTCATTTTGTAGACGTCCAAGCAACTTACGATAACGTTCGATTTCCTGGGACAAAGAACCCTCATCGCGCTGAGTCCCCCCCTCCATAATCAGATTCAATTGCTTTTGTGCTAATCCTAGACGCACTTCCTTGTAATAACCTGCTACTGTCTGATAGTGATCATAACCCTTCTGCCGGAATTCATGGACAAATGACTCCAAGGCTCGGGATGGATCGATTGCGCCTTTCACGACTGCTGTATACCGCCCTAACAAATCCACTAGATAGTCGTGCTCCATAGACATCCATTGGGGAAGTAGCGAATAATACGCGCCATTTGGTGTTTGTTCGTCAAAAAAGGATCCCACGTTTTTGCTGTATCCGCTCTGCTTTTCGCAATAGCGCAAAAACTCACTGAGCAAGACAGCATTGATGTGACGTTGAATTATGATGGGGTTCTGGACGTCAATAAAAGGCACGCGCACACGCCCACTTATGATTTCTGCGGGTGCCTTGAAGTAGGTTTGGTCGTGGGGTCGATTTGACGCCCATGCCAATATAAATGCCGTACCACTGGCTCGCCGCCCAGACCGCCCTGCTCGCTGCTTGTAATTTGCTACTGTCGGTGGGATATTGCTCATAACAACAGCTTGCAAATCGCCCAAATCAATTCCCATTTCAAAAGTGGTAGAACAACTGAGCATATTGATGTTCCCACTCTTGAATTGGTTTTGATAGTCGCGTCCTTTTTCCGGGTCGAGTTGAGCCGTGTGCTCTTCTACACGCATGGGAATCAATGTCTGACGCAGGTTATCGTAATAGAAGTTATCTCCCTCGAGTTGGCTGATTTCGATTGGCTGCAACGTCCCCTGGCAATGGGCATGGGGGCAAGGAAGAGCATCACCCCGATTATTAAGCCGCTGGCATTGATCGCATCGATACCACTGGGTATTTGTGAGAAAAAACAAGCTGTCGTGGCGCACTTGGTAGCCATCCGCCGGGCGGCTGACATCAAGAATGTGACTACTATCAGTCAACCAATTAAGAATGTCATTCAGCGCCTGGGTAATAGCCGATTCATCATCCCGGAGTCCCTTGTATCGCAATATCTTGCCTATCAATTGCCGTCTTTGATGTCGGGGTGTCTTTCCAATCCAGGCAATTTCATATTCACGTGCGTCCTGACGCACCAACCGCGGACTAAATTTGTTACGTCCGAATATCGGATCATCCCGCAGCACACCTTCAGGCAACGTCACCACTTTCCCCCGGCGTAGGTCATCAAGCAGATATTCAATCAGTGTGCGAGTTTCAGCTACCGATAGATTGAGTTTCTCTGCCAGATCACTAAAATCCGAGATGCGGTCTGCTTCAAAGTATTGAACACTCATCAACCCCAACGATTCCAACGATTGACGTGAACGCAATTGGGTGGTGATCTCGGCAAGAATTTGCTTACGCATAGAGCGCATAAGGCGTCCACGCTGGCTTTGATTGAGGTACTGGGAGTTACGGGGCAAATCATCCTGACCAATGTCCGGGTCATTATGAGCCACGCGATAGGCGAGGGCTAGATCAAGGCACACCTCAGCAATTCTTTCCAGATCAGGCCAATGGGTTTCTGTAGAAGCAGATGTAACAGCCTCCCGAATGATCCGACGGTAGGCTTGTTGGTTGACTACATCCTGGACGAACGCAGCAAATCGAGCAGCACCCTGGCGGCTGTCATAAAAACTCAACAGCTTGCGTCCATTTCCAGGCTTACTTTGTATATCAGGATGCGGTGATTCAGGCAGGGCACGATATAACTCATCGGTCAAGACAGCCAAAGGCGTGAGCGCATTCATTGTAATATCAGTGGCGATCTCAGTACCCTTCAAGGCGTGGCTATGACAACGACCACATTCATTCATATGCTCCACTACTTCTACCGCTGTTCCGCTACTCTTTCCTTTCTTCACAGGCCGTTCGTTTTGTAGCAAATAGAGATTAACTGACTGCCCCGATTTACCCGGACACCCACAATTGCCGCTGGCTCTAACTTCCTGTTGGCACACAAGACACAAGATCAATTCAGTCTGCTTCAGGACACTTTCTCCTGCCTGAGCAACCAGTGTATCTTCATCATCTTCGGTCTCAATATCTGCCAGTGCGCGGTTCTCGTGGATTGAGCGCCAAGTCACGTAATGGGTCTGCGCTTCATCCTGCATAGCTGCTTCGGAGAGAAATCGCTTTCCGACCTTCTGCAGACGCAAATAGACTTGACCACAGGTCCGGCAAACCACCAACGGAAAAACAGGGGAGTGACAGGTTTCGCAGCTCTCGCGTGGCGTAGCAAACAGCTTACTCCACTGGCTGTCAATCTGTCGATCCGGGCAGGTCGGGTTGAGACAGGCCCAAATACCCTGTGGCGGACGCACGAAGAGATGATATCGGGCAGGCAGCAGAGAAGACTTGTCCGGCGCGGGACGAGCCATAGCAGCCAATTCGATCAGATGATAAAGAGCATCCGGCTGCTGGCTAGCGGGCAAACGATCTTGAAACAATTTTTCAGAGACCGCGGTTACCTCCATTGGCTGTCCCTTCTCTGCCATAAAGTTGCGTAACCGGCTCAAATCTTCATTGCCACGCAAAACCTCCCACAACAATTGTGGCGGGCTGTTTTTGTCGGCCAGGCTCAATTCATCCTCATTGATCAGACCAATTTCCTGTAGCAGTAGCGCCATTTCGTCGGCACTTTCCCAGCGTTCCTGGCGTACATTACGAATGAGATCATCAAACCGTTGGTGGGTATACGCGGTGAGAGGTGGTTGGCGCGGTATAGAAGCAGGGACATAAGCGTGATCGGGTTCACCGAAAATGATGTCACTCGGAGTGAATACCTCTCCAAATAACGCCTCTGCAAATTGGCAAGCATCGGTAGCATCGTCATCGGTCAGGGTGGCACTGGTAGCTATACAGCGCATTTGCCCTGGCGGATGCCCCAGACGGAGTTTAAGCCGCCGCATCAACAAACCAACTTCAATTCCTTGCGCGCCGGCGTAGGTGTGCGCTTCATCCAATACCACAAAACGCCATTTCCCTTGAGCAAATAGAGGGTTGTCCTGTGGCCGCAAAAGAAGATACTCCAACATGGCGTAGTTGGTGATCAAGATTTGAGGGAGCATCCCCTCTTTTTGTATCTGATCACGACCAATAATTTCGTTAGGAAGTGGATATACATCAAAAAGCGCTTTACGAGATGGCTCCATCTCCTTCCACTCTTTTTCCATCTGTTTGCGCGCTTTCTCTGCATTTTGCTCCAACTCACTTGTATAACGCCCAAAAGTAATATCCGTACCCCGCAGCAAGACGCGCAGCCGATCCAATTGATCGTTGACCAGTGCATTGAGCGGATAGACCAGCACCGCCCGTACCCCGGGCGAGGAATCAACCAGCAAGTCGTTCAAAATAGGAATCAGAAAGCATTCGGTCTTACCGCTACCTGTACCCGACGACACAACAATGTTGCGATCTTCCGCACAAAGCTTGCGCAATGCTGATGCCTGATGTTTGTACAAGGGCGCATCAGTCGGCAACGGACGACCCTCCTTAAAACAGGCCATTTCCAATAGCCGGGACGATAGGACTCCCTCTGCGGCCAATTCCTCTAATGTTTCGCCAGTTTTATATGGTGGGGTGAGTTCCAAATAAGGCCCTGCAAAGAGTGCGCGCGGCCGCGCAAAGCTCTGCCGGATGAACGCGGCCAGGGCTGGTTCCTGCTTATCTCGGTTCACATCAAACGTAGTAGTAAGATAGTTGACCAGTGTGCTTTGTAACTGCGCTGACAGTTGGATAGGATTCATTCGTCATTCTCCAGGCGAGTCTTGTGAGGGCTATGCAGAATGAGCAATTCAGCCCAAGTCAGTCCCCAGTGTAAGTGAGCTACAGAAGCTCTGTTCAAATCTGCCAGCAAATTTTGCGCGTCCATCTCCGATAGATTGGCATTTCTTAGTAACCTACGATACCGGCGCGGATTATAGGATGCCGTGCGTAACAGCATACCCAAAGCAAATGCGGCTTGGCCTAATTCGCTCACATCCTTATGCTCGTACCATTGGCTGAGCAGCCGGGAAGCACTTGCCCACAACGATGCTTCTTCGCTGTTTGTGCCATATCTTAATATCTCGCGTGTCATCCCAATCATTTGAGCGGATTTTGTTGCATCAACAAGAAAAGTATCTTCGGGGGGCGGCGGCTCCGGCAAATAAGAGACAGCCGAAGGATATACAATACCGTATGTTGCATAAATATCCATCAGTAGCGAACCCCAGCGATCAGGAAAGTATTCTGCTAACAGTTTATAACCGCCGAAATTTTCGGGCAGGGTTATGTCGCGCAAGTCTGACGAAGCGCGTCCATGAGAATGTATTTTCAGGACATCCTCTGCGAGTTTTCCATCTTGCGCTCCAGTCAATCGCCCACAACGGGAGCAATGATAGAGTCCGTATGTATCTAAAAGATCAATAGCCGTCCAGTCCCTCGGCGCAGATTCAGGCAGACCCGCTTCAATATGCACCCGGGCATCAGATACCGGCTGCCATTCCACATACACCATTTCTTTCGGAGCATTGTCATCGATTGAGAGAGACCAACGACCATAGCCTTTCCCCCTAAGCCCACCTTGCATGGCTTGAAGAGGATAGACTGACAATGGAAAGCCCCGATCAATCGTCCTAAAAATGATAGAGGTTGGCAGTAGAATCCATGCAGGTAAGAGGCCATACTCTTCGATCCAACTAGATTGCTTATGCACTGCTTTGAGTGCTGCCAAAGGAGGCCACAGGCGTTCTAAATGATTGGGGAGAAAGTCTTCGAGGGTCGCGGCTGGAATGGTCGCAAGTTGATATAAGGTTGCAGGCGTCAATGCTGCTTCACCCAATTCCGCTTTTTCTGCCCAGAGAAGCACAAAGTCTTCCGCCAAATGGGGCGAGATAAGCTGGTTGTTGCGAATCTCATTGATTAGTTGTTGGGCCTGCACCAGATCGTCAAAGTGCTTACCCACCCGAAAGCAAACAGCATCTTCATCCAAAGGCACCCAACCGCCATCCAATTCCAGACGGAACAAATATACCCCTTCCGAAAGTGAAGCAGGTAGAAGATGAATATTCTGCAACCGTGTAACTCTCGCCAATTCTACAATCGATGCAAACGGATTGGTGAGCGATTCAACCACAAAACGTCCATTGCCCGCCCACTCATCTTTTAGTCCTGTGCTGAAAACGACTATCTGCTCCTGGGAGTCATAATCCACTCGTGCCAGAGGAAGTTCCGGCCGACGGTGGACCTCAAATAAGGGCCAACTGTCACTGCCAACTAGCGCGTTAATCTGAGTATGTTGGCTCTGTGCCAGATTCACCATATCGTATAGTTGACTCTCTCCGATTCGTGTGCTGTAGCGACCACGCCTAAGCACAAAGGGACGGCCTTGTTGATCGGAAACAGATAGGGTAAACGTATCTACATCTACACGTGTACCCACTGCATGAAGCGTTGTCTGACGCAGATCATCTAACGTCAAGAATGGTTTGGCGGGTTTTGGCTCTAGCCATACCATGAAACGGGGTACCGTCCAAGCCAACGGAATATCCACTTTTTCAAAACGAAGCAACAAGCGTGGCTCATGGCGCAAATCAGTCCAAGTGATTTGCTGACTACCGTCCGGCATCATATCCACATTGACCCCTTCAGTGTCTACGACAACTGATTCATCCGCTCCATGCAGTAAGAGTTGCGGTGGATTGGCAGGGGTGTATAGATGATCACTAGATGGGGGTTCGATGATTAAGCCGGGCACGACGGCAAACTGCAGCGGCACTGCAAAAACAGGATATAAACTGATGCGTAGCTGGATTGCGTAAACATTGGGACGCAAAGGCAAGAATTGGCTCAAGTTAATGTGCAACCTATCATCTGTCAGCGAAACGTGGCCTAATAGACGCAGTTCCCCCAATGTCCGTTGCCAACGCCAACCATCCTGCCCCTGCATCCACACCGATGCTTGTTTTAAGAGTTGCTCCCCGCCATATTCAATCGTCAGCGAGATTTGCATGTTGGTAAAGGTAGGCTGAACTTGGCGTGATAACCCAGCAATAAGTTCTGCTCCGGCAAGTATCGGTTGCCCTACGGCTGACTGACTGCCCCCTTGTGTCAGTATTAGTATCTCTTTCGTGCCCTGTCTTACTGTCACTGGCAGTCTCAGGGTAAGCTGCATCGCCCAGTGATATCTGTCCGAAAGCGGGTATGGTACGCTTAGTTCTGTATCTGGCTCAACAACTTCACTATCTTCGTCAAGAAACGTCAACGGCTGTTCTGCACAGACAAACCACACGCCATCACCTACTTGAGCAGCGTCCACGGGGATTCCAAAGGCACCCTGTTGGGCACTCCGAAAAAATTGGATATCGTTTTTCGGATATGGTGGTATATCCAGACTAGCTGCAACCTCATCCATATCGGTCAACAAAACCAGAAGTCCGTTCAACGGACCGTCTGGCTCCCGCAGAAAAACGTCCTGTACAATGCGTTCCCCGGTTCTCATACGCCAGGGTGCCACTTCAGTTTCAATCTCTGCCTCCAACGGATCGTCCATGACCGTTTCCAGCCAGACAAGTCGATCCGGCTCACCAGCTAACTTACTCTCGGCAGGCAGAATGATATTTTGGATCCTCAGCGTCAACTCATCTTCATCTAATGACCATACCCAAGTTACGCGGGGTGGGGTGAAGTGCAAAGGTGCAGATGTATCGCCCTTTTTCTGCGCAAACTCCTGGGCAATTTCACGCCACAGTTCTTGTTCGATGGGTGTGTCGGCTAGAAGTTCGCTGATACTTTCGATAGATACACCATCATCGACATACAGGCTGATGGCAGCGGCCATGTTGGTGATAAGGGCCGCAGCAGTATCTTGTGTGGTCTCATCAAGGATAAAGTTCTGTAGATGTTGGGGCAGATGGCCCAAACTGCCGTCATGTCGCAAATTTCTGACGAACAAATCAGGAGAATCAGATACTGCCAAAATATCCCGCCATTTGCTACGCAGCCAGATAGCAAAGTCCGTTTGTACGTGATATGGCAACCTTTGTTCCCATTCAAAAAAACGATTTCGTGAAGTTCCTGCCCAACCAGAATCGATGGACGGATAGGTAGACTCCTGTTTCTTTCTCAAGTAAAAGTAGCGGCCACTGGCCTCCAGTCGAATCCGATCAAACAAGCTTATCGCCTTCAAAATAAAGGCTGGTTCACGCACAGCACCAGGGAAATTATCAGGAAGCCGGCGTTGCGTTTCCAAAATCAGATCATTTTCTGCTAAACCAACTCCCTTGTATGGATAAAGAATCGATTTCAGAATGTAGTTCAGATCGGACAAATGATTAGACTTGATTTCGGCAACCGTGGTCACATGATAGTAATCAAGATAATGAAACTCATTAAATACTTCACACAACAAGTGCAGCAACGACGGTCTTGATTCGTTTCCTTTCCAAACAGCATTTCCATCGAGCCACCGCTCCCATTCACTTGGAGTCAACAGACAATTCGATTGTCGGATGCCTTTAGACAACATTTGGCGCATGGGTTCAAAATAGGGACCTTTCACCAAATCTTTCAACCTCTGTAGCCCTTTGTTTTTGATATGACCTACTTGTTCGCGAGTTAGGCCAAGTTCTTCACCTACATTCTGAAAATTGAGTGGATATCCTCCCTGCACACCATAGAACAAGAATAGAGTTTCCTTTTGCTGTTGATTCAAATTTCCAACCCAGACATCCCACAACTTGGATAATAAGACTTTTCCTTGTTCCGTTACTATTTCGAAGGCAGCAAGCGTATCATCGAGGTAAAAGGAGGCAGAAATTTTTGCCGAATTCAACCGAAATCTATAAAGGCCATCTTCCATATCTTCAATATATGGATGGTTGGCAGCGATCATCGCGACTTCCGCTTCATCCCAGTACCCATCAACCATTTGCGTAAGAGTAGATAGCGATAGTGGATGAGTACTTTTCTGCATTACCACCATTAACTGTCTGGTTAAGATGACGCTATTCTCATCAGCCTCTTCCGCTAGAGTCCAACCTTGTTCTCCTAATACAAATTCTATATATGCCAGACTCGTTGGCCCTAAATCTCTAACACTTTGAAGCAATTCCAACGTATGCATAATCAAAAGTCGAGGAGTAACAATGCCCGATCTCAACAACGCATTTGTCACAAATCTAGGGATTAGGCCAAGTTCATCGAGAGATTCATCAAGAAGCGCTTGGCTGTTAGGTGAGTTTATCCAGCCGGGAGAATTCATCGGACACCTACTGACAATTCTTACTCAGGGATCATCATTTGATAAGGCAGTGTACATCTCATCGTAAAGCCTGGCAAACTGATTGCTATATTGAAATATCGACAAAAAAACACTCCCATCCACGGCTTGTACGTGTGGACGGGAGTGGGTCGATTCTCCGAATGATTCTCTTTTTACTTCGCCAGATAGGATTTGACAATGTCAATGATCAGCCCCACATCCAACCCCGCGTCACTGAGCGGCGTGCGGCAGGCCGTGCCCTCGGTGATGCAACTGTGGAAGTGGCGCATCTCGCGCACAAAAGCGCTGTCCCAATCGATGGCCGGCTGCTTGCGGTAGGTGACGCCCGCTTCGTCGATGCCCTGAATGGTGATTTTGGAGATGTGGCCTTTGGAGAAGCCGGTCGGATATTCCAGAATCACCCGTTTGTTGCCGCCGTAGATTTCCAGGGATTCCTGAAAATCCCAGAGTTCGGGCAGGTCGATCCAGGTGGCGACACAGCGCGCACCGTTGGCGTAGGCCAGGGTGGTGGTGAAGGCCCGCCCATCCAGCCAGATTTCCGTGCTCACAATCTCCGTGGGCAACCCCATCACCGTACGCAGGCCGTAGAGGTCGTGGATCATACTGCCCGACAGCATATGAAAGGCCCGCTCCACCGGGGGCGGGGCCTCGCCGATGGCCTCCATCCGGGCGGCTGTGCGCGCAGCATTGGTGGCCTCGATGGCCTCGGCAGGGATATCGTCGAAGCGGCGGATGTCGAACTGGGCCGTGTGCAGATTGTTATTGGGGTGCAGGTGGTTGATCTGCACGAAAGTCACGTCCATCTCCTCGGCCTCGGCCCTGGCAACCTCAAAGGCCGGATCGAAGACTTTCATATAGCCGGCCTGGCCCACTTTGCCGGATCGCTTCTGGGCCGCCACCATCCGCTCCATCTCCTGCAAGGAAAAACAGACCGGTTTTTCGATAAAGACGTGCTTGCCCGCGTCAAAAGCAGCCACGGCCACATCGGTTTTGGGATCGCTCTGGCAGAGCAGCACCGCGTCCACATCCGCGGCCAGCAGGTCCCGGTAGTCGGTGAAATGATGCGGCACGTGAAAGCGTTTGGCCACATAGGCCGCGGCCCCAGCCGAAACATCGCAGACAGCCGTGACTTCAAACTCATCCTGCAATTCCAGCAGATTGGGCATGTGGTGGACCTGCGCGATGGCGCCACAGCCGACCACACCCATGCGAATCGGGTTCATAGATTGGATCTCCTATTGGTGAAATGGTTGGGGGATTAGGCCTGTTTGCCGTCGATCAGACGGGGGGCCAGTTCGTTCCAGTTGTCGTCCAGAGAGAAAAGTTGGCTGTGCAGGGCAGAGAGGGCATCCCACATAGCGGCCCGGGCCGCGGTCGCAGCGGCCACATCGCCCTGGCCCATCGCCCGCTGATAGACAGCCGCCTGCTCTGTCTGCACCTGGGCAAAAGTTTGGGCGGTGGCCGCGACAGTCTGGGCCGCGCCCACGTGTTGTTGCAGCAGTTCGTCGTTAGTTATACTCGTGTCCACGGCGATGTCGTAGGCGCTGTGGGGCGAAAAGCGGGGCGCGTCCTTCACCCCGTCTGCCAGCCAGAAAGTGTGGGTTGGCTGGATGTGGGGCGTGACGGAAAGGTACATTGTCATCGGCTCGTCACCGACCACCCGCACCGAATGCATCTGATCGACCAGCGCCACACACATCTGGCCGGGGCCGAGCACCTCACTTTCCCCGTCGATGGTGAACTCGCAGCGCCCGGAGAGAATCAGAAAAATTTCATGGCCCAGATCGTGGGTATGGCCCTGGGAAACCTGCCCCGGCTCCATACGCAAAAAGCGCGAGCGTATCTGGGGTGTAACCAAAATATTGCGTACATCCGTACGAAAGTCGTAGACGGGAAAACCCATTTCTATCTCCGGTTTGTGGTTTGCTGGCAGAATTCTGCGCCAAATTTCGACGCTCAGTCGATCCGTTTTTTCAATTTGGGGTCCAGGAAATCGCGCAGGGCGTCGCCGAAGAGATTGGCGGCCATAATGGCAAAAGTGATAGCCAGGCCAGGGAAGACCACCAGCCACCAGGGCGGTTTGAAGGCCGCGGCCAGCACACCGCCCAGCATATTTCCCAGGCTGGGGGCCGGGGGCGGGATACCCAGGCCCAGAAAGCTGAGCGCGGATTCAGCGAAAATCGCCCCACCCAGATTGAGTGTGGCGACCACAAGAATCGGGGCCACCACCTGGGGCGCAATGTGGCGCAACATAATGCGCATGTGGCTGGCCCCCACGCAACGGGCCGCCTCGATGTAGGCGTTCTGGTTGACGGAAAGCACAACCGAACGAATAATGCGGGTGGAGGAGGGGATGCGGGTGACGGCAATCGCAATAATGACTGTAGGCAGACCCGCTCCAGAGACCACCAGCAGGAGCAGGGCCAGAATCAGAGCAGGAAAGGACATCAGCACATCGATCAACCGCTGACTGACCAAGTCAAAACGGTTACCCAGATAGCCGCTGGCAACCCCCCAGATAAACCCGATCAGATCGCCCAAAAAGACCGATGTGAGGCTGACAATCAAGGTGATGCGAAAACCAAAGATAATACGGCTGAGGACATCCCGGCCCAGGTTGTCCGTCCCCAGCAGATGGTTGACGGAGGGGGCCTGTCGGATCGCCCCATAATCCGCTTCCAAGGGATCGAAAGGGGAAATCTGGGGGGCAAAGATGGCCAGAGCGAGCATAATAATCCAGAAGACCAGCCCGACCGCGCCAATCGGCGAGGAGAGGGCAAAACGGGCGACAGGCCCAAACAGCCGACGCGCCAAGCTTATGGATTCAATCTCCACGGCGGTGCCAGCCCCATTTGGGTCTGGCGGCAGAACTCTTGAATGACTCATCCCAAATCCTTCTGCGAGCGGAAAGGGTTTGACAGCAACAGGTGTTTATCAATCGTAGCGAATACGGGGGTCCAGGAAGGCATAGCTTATGTCCACAATCAGATTGACAAAAATATAGATCAGGCCGTAGATGAGAACCAGATTCTGGATCATCATCCAGTCCCGCTCGGTCAGGCCCTGCACCAGCAAACTGCCCAGCCCCGGCACAGCAAAGGCCTTTTCCACCGAGACAGCACCACCCAGCAGACCGCCCAAGGCCAGGCCAGTGGTGGTGACCACAGGCAGCATTGCGTTCTTGAAGACGTGACGCCAGATGACCAGATAATCGGTCAGCCCTTTGGCCCGGGCCGTGCGGATGTAGTCCTCGTAGAGCACTTCCAGCGCGGCGGAGCGAGCGAAACGGGCAATGGCCGCGGCCAGGGGCAATCCCAGAGCCAGCGCGGGCAGCAGCGTCATCGAGAGATTGCCCAGGGGGTCTTCCCATAGCTGTATAATTGTGATGGGCGGTCGCCAACTGAAGGTCAGCACAGTGAAGAGGATAATCAGCAGCCCCAGCCAATAGCTGGGCACAGCGATAAAGATCGTAATTCCCACCCGGGACATCTGATCCATCAGGCTGTTGCGCCGAATCGCGCTCAGCATACCCACGGGAACCCCAATCAGCCAGGAAAAGAGAACGGCCATCAGCGCAATCTGGGCCGATATTGGCCCTCGACGCACAAACATCGCGCTGATGGGGTCTTTGGTCCAGAAGGAACTGCCCATATCTCCCCGCACAACCGCACCCATCCAGTCCAGATATTGCAGAGGGTAGGATTTGTCCAGCCCCAGGCTGGCTCTGGCCGCGGCCAATTCCTCTTCGTTGAGTACATAAATCCCGGTCGATTCGGAGAAGATCAGTTGCAACGGATCGCCGGGAAGCACGCGCATGGCCAAGAAAATCAGCACAGTGACGCCAAAGATAGTCGGAATCGCAATCAACAGGCGATTGAGAATGTATTTTGTCATGGGTGATGTGTGGGTGGGGTAGGGATTGGGGATGAGGGATTGGAGATTGAGGGCGGAGATCAACTAATCTCCCATCCCAATCTCCAATCCCTTGTCTCTATTTATGCTTCGTCATCCAGCCAGACAGTTTCGATCCGGCCCCATTCGGCGAAGATGCGGTTGTCCAGAGACAACCCCTTGACCCGATTGTTCCACATGGGCAAGTGGAAGGTGTAGCCAATCAGGTATTCGGGGGGATTCTCGTCCAGCATATCCTGGGCCTGGTCGATCTGTCCCTTGCGCACGTCCAGGTCGGTCTCCACGTCAATCTGGTCGAGCAGGGCATCGAAGTCCGGATTGCTGTAGCCCTTCCAGTTCTGAGAGCCGTCTGTGCGCCACCATTGGTTGGCACGAGGCGAAATGTCAGAGACGCCGTGGCCCCGGGTGTCGATCACAATCTGGTATGTTCCCGCCTGCTGTTCGGAGGGCAGAGTAGCCCGTTCGACGATACGAATATCGGTCTCGATATTCAGGCTGCGTTTGAGCATATCCTGGAAGGCCGGGGCCAGCAGTTCGCCCTGGGGGCCCGCCGCGGCCAGCAGTTCCACGCCTGTGATGCCGTCCCCATAGCCCGCATCGACCAGCAACTGCTTAGCCGTCTCAATGTCCTCGCTCTTGTCCTCTCGATAGCCGGGTAAAGTCGCCAGGACTTCCGGGGGCGTGGCGTTGGGATTTCCCTGAGGAACCCAGCGGGTGATGTTGATCAATTCCTGGGTTCCAAAGGCTGCGGCCAGATTCTGCTTGCTGACGGCCAGATGCACGGCCCGACGCACCCGGGGATCGTCAAAGGGTGGTTTATTGCAATTCATCACCGCCCAATAGGCACCAAAGTTGGCAAGTTTGTTGGCCTGCACACTATCGGGCCGATTGTTGCCCTCGTCCCAGGTCTCTTTGGAGACATTCCAGGACATATCCGCCTGGTCCGTCAGCACAGCCGTGCCCCGATCAGACCAGGCCGGTACGTGGAGAAGCTCCAGCCCATCCACATAGGGAAGCTCCGGATCCCAATAGTCCGGGTTGGCTTCCAGCACCCATTTTTCCGCAGGCAGATGCTCCACAAAACGGAAAGCACCTGTGCCGGGTGCGATGACCGAGCGCAGGTCCTGGTTGTTCTCATCCAGAGCTTTTTTGGAATAGACGATTGCCGCGGTATCCGCCAGCAGGTTGAGGAAGAAGGCCCGGGGCGAGTTGAGGTTGAACTGCACAGTCAAATCCCCGGTAGCTTCCACTGAATCGACCATCCCGTAGTCGCTGCTCAGGGGGATGACGATGCCTTCCGGCGGGTTTGTGATGCGGCTGAAAGTCGCCACTACATCAGCAGAAGAGAAGGGCGTGCCGTCGTGGAAGGTGACCCCTTCGCGCAGGTTGAATGTGTAGACCAGCCCATCGTCCGAGACCTCCCAGCTTTCGGCCAGGTCAGGAACAATTGTGCGCAGGCCGTCCACCAGATTGTTGCGCACCAGCCCGTTGTACATATGGCACAGTGCCGTAACGCCGCCCCCCTGATGGATGTCGAAACTGGACATTGTGACGCCAAAGGCTGTGCGCACGATACCGCCCCGCTTGGGCGTACCGTCAGGACGCATCATCCCCTCGCCCTGGACCGCCGGCGCGGGTGTGGGGACGGGCGTGGCCGTGGCAACGGTGGCCAGGGTTTCCCCGCTGGGTGTCGTCGCTGGCGCACACGCGGCCAGAATAGCCACCCCTGCACTCGATCCGACAATGCGCAAGAATGCGCGCCGTGACACCAGTGGGTTCAGTCCGCTGTTTTTCTGCTTCTTCATTCCGCTCCTCCTGAATAGTGGCTCCGAACAGATACAAAAAGGGAAATTTATGGGGTGGATAAGAAGATAGCACAGTTGCAAACATTGCACAAACAGCTTTTTTAGACCGGCACAGCCCATTCTCAAAGAGACCTGGCAGGTATTCTGAAACCTGCCAGGTCTGTTCGGGGAGTAATTTGGAGAGATACGACCGAAGGAATGTTGACCAGCGCCTAGAGTGCGCCACGCTTCACATCGCCGTAGCTGACCAGCCGAATACCCCGGACTTCGATAATATCCTTGACACCCTCGTCGGTCCAGGCATCGACAACGCCCTGGCGGTCTTGCGCCACTTTCTCATAGCCCACATGCCCAATGGCCTGGCTCTCGTGAGTGTCCAGACAGGGGTGATCCACGTGCAGCCAGCGCCCCGGCTGAAGCGCTTCCAGATTCTGGCACAAGGCCGCCACCTTCTCGGCGGGTGAAAGGGCCTGGTTGTTTTCGCCAAAGGCCCGGAAACGCTCAAAGCCAGCGCCGCTCACATCCACGCCCAGGCCGAATTCTTCAACCAGCCCATCGACGACGCCCTGAAAGTTGGGGTCGTCACGCAGGCCGCCCATATGAAAGGTGGCGTGGCTGGCCCAGGGAATGTGCTTCTGCACCAGTTCGATCTGGGCGCGCAGTTCCTTCTCCACATCGCCGGGCGTCCAATCCCCCTGCTCGAAGGTGATCTCGTCCGGGTAGTTGTCGTTCTTGCGGAAGGTGCGATAGAAGAAGCCATCTGCGTCAGAAACTGTGCTGGGGCCGGTGAGGGGGTGCCAGCGAAAGTTTTCCCATTCGCTGGTCAGGGTGAAATGGACGCCCACGTCGTAGCCGGGATTGGCCTTCAGCAGCTTGACCGCCTCCGGAAACCAGGGGGTGGGGGCCATCAATTCCACCGAGCGGCAGATGCCATCGGTGAAGACCCGGATGCAGGCTTCGTTGGCCGCGTGGGAAAAGCCGATGTCATCGGCACGCACAAGGAGGACAATTGGTTCTGTAGACACGGGATACCTTTCTGTACTTTGATATGGAAAAGCAAATGGTAATTATGCCAAAACTGTACTGGTCAGGAAGATATTGAACTTTAACGCAGAGTCGCAAAGTAGCAAAGACGCAGAGCACACCTTTGCGTCTTTGCTACTTTGCGCCATTGCGTTGAGGACCGGCAGTTCAAGTTGTTGTTGACCAATACAGAATTATGCAAAAACGTGCGGCAGGAGACGCTACCCGCCGATACAGCCTTTGGCGAATATATCCTCCCGGCTATAGCTCACCCAATCGGCAAGGAACGACACCTCCAGTTTATACCCGATCTCGGCGCAGGCCTGGCACTTGGCGCTGTAGAGGGAGACGCCCCGGGTCAGAGAGTAGCCGATACAGACCGAGCAGCTGCCCTTCAATTCGCCATAGACATATGCCTTCAGCTTTACCTGCTTGAAGGGCCATTCCAGCAGCCCCGCTTTGACGCCACCGGCCACACTGCCCGTACCACACAGTTTGATGCTGTTCTGCCCGGAACAGTAGTTCAGCTCGCCGCCGCCTGCAATGGTCACGCCCAGTTTGCCGTAGGCCTCCACCCCAAATTTGAAGCTGTAGCTACGAATTTGGAAGCCGATGCTGGCCAGGGGCCAGGTGATGGCGATGCCTGCGCTGGCACTCACACTGGCAGAACCCACGTAGTCCTTGCGCGGGCAGTCGGGACAGTCCCCACCCGCCGGACCCTCGCAACATTTGCGGCAGACTTTGGCCTGGGCTTTCAGCGTGCCTTTGGCTTTGACAGAAGGTGCGCTGGGCAGCCCTTTGAGTAAGGACGAAATCCGTGTTGTATATTTCTCCAACCCCAACAGATCGTCCGATTCTTTCTGGACGGAGATGCAGTCGGTGGAGGACCAGCCCAACGGATCGACGCGGGTGACCGGATTGTTCTGGGCATAGCGGTAGAGATTCGGCCCTTCCACCTGGCCCAGGGGATCGGCCTGGACGAAGCGGCCCAGACTGGGGCTGTAGCGCCTGGCCCGGTTGTCGTAGAGATCAGCCGCGGCGTCCCAGCGGCGACCAGCGAACTGGTAGGGGTTGGCCAGATTCTCCTGGCGGGCCGTGCTCTGGCCAAAGGCGTCGTACTCGTAGCGGTTGACCAGCCCGCCGCTGTTGTCTGCCAGATAGCGGGTGGAGCCAGTCCCGTCGCTGAGATAGTAGCCGCTGCCATCGGACCCGGCCCGGGCCAGGCGACCGTCGGTGAAGGGGGCCAGTGTGTAGCCCGTCTTCAGCACGCCAACCGGCGCGTATTCGGCCAGGACAGTCGTGCCGACGCCCACGCCGTCGTGGAGGAAGTTGGTGGTGACGCCGCCGACAGTTTCCCCCACCCGGCGGCGCAGCGCGTCGTAGGCATAGGCGGCGCTGCCATCCGGACCGGTCGTGCCGGTCATTTCGTCGCGGAAGTTGTAGGTGTAGGTGCGGTTGACATCGCCGCTCATCCCTACCAGCCGACTTCGGGCGTCGTAGGTGTAGGTCTGATTCTGGCCGCCGCTGCTTTGGGTCAACTGATTGCCAGCGTTGTACTGATAGGTTGTCGCCGTGCCATCTCGCACCAATTGGGTGCGGTTGCCCGCGGCGTCGTAGGCAAAGGTCTGGTTATAGCTCAGCCCACCCGTGCGCTGTTCACCGGTGAGCCGGTTGGCGTCGTCGTAGGCATAGGCGAGCACATCGCCGTTGGCGTAGTCAATGCGGGTGCGGTTGCCCGCGGCGTCGTAGGTGTAGGCAAGCTGATCCAGCACAGTCCCATCCGCGCCCTGGTAGCCCATCTCGACTGTGCGCCCAGCACTGTCGTACGCAATCTGCATCTGCACGCCGTCGCCCATCTGCTGGCCGATCAGGCGGCTGTTGGCGTCGTAGGTCAGCCCAATGCGTTGGCCGCCCTGGACCACTTGGGTCAGGCGATCCAGGGCATCGTAAGTGTAGCGGGTGGTCAGGCCATCCGGCCCGATGAGTTGGGTGCGGTTGCCGGTTCCGTCGTAGGCGTAACGGATGGTTTTCTGCATCCGTCGGTCGTCCACAGTTGCCAGCCGCCCCACCGCGTCGTAGCCCAGGCGCATATCGGTCACCGGAGCGATGACGTGGGTCAGCCGTCCGGCTGCGTCAAAGCTACGGGCAATGGCGGTGCTGTCGGGATAGTTGACCGCCGCCTCGCGCCCGGCCGCGTCGTAGGTGTATGTGAGCAGATCGCCGTTGGCGTAGGTGGTCGATACAATCTGCCCTTTGGCGTCGTAGGCGTAGGTGGTGGATTGATTCAGCGGATCGGTGACGGTGAGCAGACGGTTGGCCGCGTCGTAGACGAAAGCCGTGCGCCGGCCCAGCGGATCGACTGTGGCTGTGCGGTTGCCGTTGGCGTCATATTCGTAGGCAGTGGCATTACCCAGGGGATCGATCTCCCGGACCAGACGGCTCACCCCGTCGTACTCGAATTGGGTGAGCTGGCCGTCGGCCTGGTTTCCGCCAGCCGGGATAGCCGCCACCGTGCGGACGCGGTTGTCCGCGGCGTCATAAGTGTGGAGCATTCGTTCGCCGAGGGGATTCGCCTCTTCGATCAGTCGCCCCAGGGGGTCATAGGCGAAGGTGTGGGTCGTGCTCAGCGGGGCGGTCTCCCCAATCATTCGACCCATCCCGTCGTAGGCAAAGGCAGTCGTATTGCTCAGCGCGTCGGTCTGGCGGATGCGCCGCTGTGCGCCGTCGTAGGCGTAGACAGTCGCATTGCCGTTGGGGTCGATCTCCCGCACCAGATTGCCCCGCCCGTCGTACGCGTATTGGGCCTGCTCGCCCAGCGCGTTGACCAGTGCCACAGGCCGGTAGAGAGCGTCGTAGCGATGGCGCAGAGTCATCCCCGTGGGGTCGGTGGTGGTGAGCAGATTACCCGCGGCGTCGTAGGTGTAGCCCGTCACATTGCCCAGAGGATCGGTCTCGCTCGTCGTCTCGCCAAAGGCATTGACCGCGTAGGTCGTCGTCTCCCCGTTGGCGTCCACTGCGGCCACCAGGCGGCCCAGCGCGTCGTAACGCTGCTCGTCCACCAGCGCCAGCCCGCCGGGGTCCACCGTCTGCGTGCGCAGGCGGCTGAGAGGATCGTAGGTGAAGACGGTCTGCGTGCCCCGGCCATCGGTGATGCTCAGCATATCCCCATTGGCCGCGTAGGTGTAGCGATTCTCGATTTTCAGCCCGTCCTCGTCGTGACGGCGCAGGGTCTGCCGGTCAGCGTCGTCGTAGCCAAAGAGCGTGACTACACCCCGGGCATCTGTCTGCTGCACCAGCCGCCCGGCCAGATCATAGACAAACGTCGTCGTCAGATCGAGACCGCCGCAATCCCGCTGGGTGCGCACCAGACGGTCCAGCGCGTCGTAGGTGTGACAGGTCGTTGTGCCGCTGGCGTCGGTGGTCTGGGTGATATTGCTATTGGCGTCGTAGGTGTAGGTGGTGGTCAGGTCCAGACCACCAGCGTCGATAGTCTCCGCCACCAACCGCCCGAAGCCGTCGTAGACAAAGCGGTCCACCGCGCCGCCGGGATAGGTGGTGGAGGCGAGCAGCCCCCGTTCGTCGTAGGCGTAACGGGTCACATTGCCCAGGGCGTCTGTGCTGGAAATCTGCTGGTCCGCGTCGTCATAGGCATAGGTGGTGCTGTTGCCCAGCACATCGGTTGTGCGGGCCAGGTTGCGGTTGATGTCGTAGAAATAGTCGCTGCCCCGCTCGTCCCCGGCCTGGGTAAAACCGACCCGCTCCCGCTCGATCTGGCCGTAGAGATTCGTATCGAAAGTGCTGACCACATTCAGGCCCGCGCCGGGTGTGAGGGTGAAGTCGTCCACCACCCGCGACAGCGCGCCCCGGGCATTGTACTCGCGCTTCGTCACCACACCCAGGGGGTCAGTCTCCAGTATGGGCCGATTCATCGAGTCATAGACGGTCGTGTAGGTGGACCCATGCGGCTCGATGACAATCGTCGGATTGCCCGCGGTGTCGAAGCCTTTGAAGACAGTTGTGATATTCAGATCGCCCGTTCCCCCCGCGTCTTCGATAACCTGCGTGAGCAGGCCGGGCTTCGGGGTCACGCCGGACAGGAAGAGGGGATTGCTGCCACCATCGGCTTCGTCTGCTGTGCCCGCGGAATAGACGTAGCGGGTGACGACCCCGCGGGGATCCGTCTCGGTGAGCACTTGGCCGTGCGCGTTGTAGGTGTATACAACTGTGGGCGTGGCAGGCGTGCCGTTCTCGTCGGGCACGGTGGGATATTCCACCCGGATCAGATTGCCCACATCCCCGGCGTTCTCTTCGTAGTCATAGACATACTTTGTGACGTTCCCCTTCGGGTCCACCTCGCTTTTGACCTGATCGAAGCGCGGCTCAAAGGTGACGGTCCACGTGCGGGCCGCGCTCGGCTCCCGCTGGGATCGGCTTTTGGCGCACTCCGCGGCGGGGAATTCGGCCACGGATGTGCGGTTGCCGTTGGCGTCGTACGTATAGGCCACGCAGTCACCGTTGGGCAGAGTCTCTTCGAGCAGATTGTTGTTGGCATCCCATTGGTAGTGGCTGGTGCGCCCAACCCCATCCGTGCGGTCGTCCCACAGTCCCCATTTGTTGGTGTGGCCGCTGACTGTGCCGTTGCCGTACTCAACGCGGTCCATCAGCGCCGCGGTTGTGGACGGAGCCGGGGCCGGGTTGCTGGACGTACCCACAGCGCTCTGGTTGAGCAGGGGATAGGCCGTGTCGGAGGGGGTGAAGGTGCGCACTTCCGACTGCACTGTCACAGTATTCGCAGCCGGGTCGAAAACCGGGCGAGGCGGCTCCGTCACTGTGCGGATGCGCCCGAAGCTGTCGTAGGTGTAGCTGGTAGTATCGCCCATCTGGTCGGTCTGCTGGGTCATCAGCCCCTGCTGGTCGTAGAAGAAGGCCCGCTCGCTGCTGTCCGGGAAGGTCACCCGGCGCAGTTGATTCTTGCCGTTCACACTGAAGTCGGTGGTACGCCCCGCGGGGTCGGCGATGCCGGTCAGTCTGCCGCCGCTGTAGTCGAATGTCCAGACCCAATCCGGCCCGGCTTTCCCCGGCGCGGTGATAGCCACTGTGGCTGTCGAGCCGTCGCCGTTATAGACGTATCCGATCCGGGTCCCCACGCGGGTCTCGGTGAAATCGTGGAATCCAGCCGAGGTGAAGTGGACGACAGTGCCGTCGGGGTAGTGGCGGCTGTACGTTCCGCTGTTCTCGTCGAAGCGCAGTTCGCTGAAATCGTGCGCGGTGCGGTCCTGAATCGTCCCCGCCTGTTCCGGTGGAACGGGCAGCCAGGGATTGAAAAGTACACCGTCGCTTACCTGATTCCCCGCGCCAGACGGGTTGAGGGAGGGATGGAGGGGACCGGACTGCGCGCCCCAATAGTTGTTGGTGGCATCGACCTGCTGGGCGGGCGTGGCGTTGAAAAGGCCGTGGGAGCCATTGCCTGCAAGAACGCTATTGTGCAGGGCCAACGAGCCGCCGTTCTCCACATAAATGCCGTGGGTGATATTCTGGCTGACGCGAATCCCATCCAACTGGGGGGTGTTGCCGTAGATATTGAGCGCACCCGGCTGCCCTCCCAACCCCTGAATGGTCACATTCGACAGTTGAGAGCCGCTGCCCCGCAGATCAATTTGCCCGGTGCGTGCATTGGCCTGGGTCGACGAGGAAAAGACCACCGGCTGCTCTGCCGTGCCGATGGCCTGGAGAGCGCCCTGCACATCCAACGCCACGCCGTTTGGCCCGGCAAAGGTAACGGGCGTGCCCGCGGGCACAGAGAGGGTATTGCCCGGCTGCACCGTGACAGTCCCCAAAATCTGATAGCCGTCGATGCCCGGCACGTCCCAGGCCAGGTTGCGGTCGATGACGCCACCGATCCAAGCGATAACATTCGTGGCGTTGTTGGCGAAAGTGTTGTTTTGCAGCACGACCTGCGCGGGCAGAATCGCCGTGGAGAGGTTGCCCTGAATTGTGCTGTCCCGCAGGGTCACCTGAGAGCTGGCGTCGCTGACGGAAAGGCCGATGCCGCTGTTACTTTGCACAGTCAGGCTGTCCAGCACGTAATTGCCGCCAGCCAGGCTCACCCCGCCCCCCGCGTTATTGCGGCTGGTCAACCGCTGGAGTGTCAATGTACCCGTGCGCTGGATTTGCACCACAGAGAGGCCCTGCCCGATGCCGCCCAACTGGCCACCAGCCGCATTTTGCAGAATGACATCGGCCAGTGTCGGGAAGCTGTCGGTGATAGACAAATTCGTGCCACCGCCTCGGATAGTCAGATGCTGAAGCTGGGACGCGTCGCTATCGGTCTGCACCGCGCCGCCCCCAATGCTGACACCCGTCCAAGAGCCGTCGGCGTTGCCAGAGACGGGGCCAAAGGTGATGGGGCTACCCGCGTTGCCCACAGCCTTCAAGATGCCCAACACATAGAGGCTGTGTCCGGCATTGACCTGCACCTCCACCCCCGGTTCGATGGTCAGGGTTATGTTGTCGTTGACAACGACTGTGCTGGTGATGACATACGGGCTGCCCGCCTGGGTCCAGGTAGTGTCGGCGGCGATGAAGCCCTGGACAATTGTGCTGTCGGCAGCGCGCACAGAGTCATAGGCCGCGACATCCGCGGGCAGGCTGCGGGCCGACGGTGCAGGGATGGATTCCGCCTGCGCTACGACACCGCCACCGGCCAGGGCTAGCCCCGACGCTTGAGCGAGCGCATTCTGCGCCGGCGCGTAGAACTCCACCGAACGGTCGCCATCGGTGATCAGAATGCGCCCGGCCTCGTCCGCGTAGAGACGTTGCTGGCCGCTCAACACCCAGCCCGCGCCGTAGGGGCTGTCCAGTTGGGTATTCAATTCCACAGTGCCCTCGACAGCCAGCACCTTTTCGCCGCTGATAAAGACACCTGTGCCGCCATTGACGCAGTCCGGCGGATTGCCGAAGATGCCGTTGAGGGCGTAGCAGTATTCGCCCTGATAGGGGACGCGGAAACGGGCGGTGTAGGGGTAAAGACCCGGCGGCAACAGTTGGCCCTGGGCATTGCGCCCGTCCCAGAGATAGCGGAAACGGCCCACTTCGCCCGGTTGCAGGTCGGCGCTGAAGGTGAAGTCGTCGGTCTTTTCGCCTTCGATGAAAAGTTCAAAACCAATAGAGTCACCCAGAGTGACACTGCCCTGAATGTCCAGGGAGAGGCGCATATCCAGGACTTGGCTGGGCACTGTGCGCTCGCTGTTGTAGACCAGTGACGGGGCCACACTCTCGCCCAACACCTGCACAGCGGGCAATTCCACGGCCTCGCCCAACGTGCCCTTTTGCAGAGAGACAAAGCAGCCGTTCTCCCCAGCAGGACACTCCTGAATGTCGTCGTCGTCGGTCTGGTCCGCCACTTCGGTATCGATCTCCGGCACGGAAATGGGATCGTTGCAGTCGTAGTTGGAGAAGTGGGTGACGCTCATTTCCACCCACTGGCCCGACCCGTCCACAACACCTGTGCCCGCGTGCTCCCAGGCCAGCGTATTGTGATTCCAGAAGCCCAGGGGGATAGGCGTGCCCGGCGCAAAACCTTTGCTGTTGGCAATGCGCACGGTCACTTCGGTTCCCGGCTGGAAGATATAGTCCGAGTCGCCGCCCAAATTGAAGGCGTAGGTCTCCCAGGTTCCGGGGGGCAGATCGCCGCTGGGCAGAAATTCCACCTGATCAAAGACGGTGGCCGTCACGTCCAGATTGTCGCCCGGCCCAATCGCCCCGGCAGGCACAACCACCTGCATTGTGCCGTCGCTGTTGGTGTGGTCACAGCCGCTGGCGTCACAGGTGGTGACCGCCGAGTCCAGCGGGGTGAGGTAGAGGGCATTGGTAGCGGTGTGGTGTTCGGCCACTATCTGGACTTCCCGCTGGGCGTAGGTGAAGCCGTCGGCCTCCACCCGCAGCCAGTAGTGGCCGCTCTCCAGCACAGGGAAGGCGAAGAAGCCATCCGGCCCGGTAACGACCGTCCCGGTGATCGGCACGGCCAGAGCCGCGGCGGTAGAGAGAGGCGACAGGGGCACAAATTCGGCCCGGCTGCGCTGCCAGCGGCTTTCGATGGCCCGCGCCCGGCTATCCCGAATCTGCTGCACAGCCGTGGGATTGATCTTCTCCAGTGTCACCTGTGCGCCGGGCAGACCGGCACAGGTGGTCAGGTCCACATCACAGGTGGTGGAATTGTAGACAGAGCCGCTGACCCACCCCCCATCCGCGGTTTGCTCCGGGGGTGTAATACTGTCGGGATCGGTGGGGACGTAGAAGGCAGAGGTGGCGCTGCTGCTGTTGCCCGCGGCATCGGCCAGGGAGACGGTCAGCGTATAGCTGTGTCCCCCGGTCAGCGGCGTGGAGAGCGTGCCACTGGCTCCACTGCCGGTCACCGTCAGGTCACCCACAACGGAGACATCTGGGATGCCCTGGCTGCTGATCCGCGCGGTCAGGCTGGCCGTCGCCACACTGCTGTCAAAATCGCCATATTGAATGGAGATGAATGGCTGGCGGGTGGTGACGCTCTGGCGGGTCGCGGGCGCGGCAATCGTCAGGAGCGGTCCCTGGCGGTCCACACGCACGACCCGACTGGCCGCGGCGGTCGCGCCATCAGTGTCTATGGCCGCTGCGCTGATCGTCTGGTTGCCCCCGGCCAGGGAAATCGTCGCGCTGAAGTCGTTTCCCGCGAGGGAGGCGGCCACACCGTTGACGCTCACACTCTGCACGCCTTTGTCGTCACTCACCCGGCCTGCCACCAGCACAGAACTGCCCACCACCGCGTCCGCCACAGGACTGTCAATGGCGATAGTCGGCGGTTGGTTGGGCTGGGGCTGGGCTTCCACCACAATTTGGCCCGCCAGTGTCGGATTTGCGGGGTCGTAATAGGCGAAAGTGCCCACTTCGTTGAAGGTGTGGCGGAAGCTCTCGCCGGGAGCCAGGGAGCCACTCTCCCAGTTGGGGTGATCGCTGACCGGGGCAGCCGATTGGGCGGGGAGCCGGGGAGCCGGGGGTTGAGGATTGGCTGGGGATTGAAGGGCCGGTGATGCACTCACTCTCCCAGCGCTGCCGCCGCTGTGTACGGCGGGCAGAAAGAGAGAGGCGGACTGGGCGGAGGTCACATCGGCCAATTGTACCATCGGCAGAAAGAGAAATTGGGTCTCATTTTCAAGAGTCGGTGGCGAGCCTTCCCGCACCTGATGGGCCACTGTGTCGTCGTTGCGCCAGGTAATCTCTGTACCCGGCGTCACAATCAGGATGCCTGGGACAAAACCCGCAGCCTGAATGGAAATTGTGTCCGCCTGGACTGCGACAGGAGCTTGGGGTTGCGTCGATTCCTGGGCGCGAGGCGAAACGGAATTTGCTTCTGCCGTCCTGGACTGCGCTGACGACACCGCCGTTGCCGGGCGGGCATAGGCTTGTGGCGCGGGCAGCAAACTGAGCAGAAGCGCAGCTATCAGAAGCGCATGCACAGACGAAACCCAAAACGTGGATTTACCGAGAAGGGGCAGCAGGCGCAGACGATTAACAGTAAAGCGGGCAGATGGCTGGCTCATAGCTTTTTCCTTGTGGAATTGGCACGGCGGCCGGGTGGGGCGCAGTCAGGCAGATTCAATCGGGTGGTCGAGCAGACGAAGCCGCGGGCCGTTGAGACGCTGTCGAATGGTGATGGGATTGCGGAATTTATAGCCAGGCTATTTTTTAAGCCAGGCTACTTTGAGAAACCGAATTTCTGGAAGACGAGTGTCGCCAGTGACGGCACGACGGAAACCGGTTTCTCTGTCCGGCCTTGCCAAAGAATGGCAAGTGCAGTCAGCAGGTTTACAGGGACATCAATATGGAAAGAGTCAGTAAGGCGTTGCCTATTATAACTGGTCTTCCCCATCGGTTCAAACCGCTGTTTCGCGTTGAGTGTAATAAAAGTTCGGGCAAGGTTGGGTTTGCGACGACCGCTCCGGGCTAAAGGCCAATGGGCCGAAGCCCACAGCTACAGGGCAACGCCGGATAAATCCGGCTTCGAGGCAGTCTGTCCGTTCCTGCGCTAGCCCCTTTCAGGGGGCGTGGCCCGGTAGCCGGGCTACTTCAGAGTAGCCGGTGTCTTTAGCGCCGGACGACACGAACGATTCCTCTTCGCCCCAAATCTGAATAACACCCGGCTATTCACCGCTCAATTGACAGGGGAACAAAACGCGCAGTATCATTCACCCCATCGACTCTCAACCCAACAGGACAAATCACCATCGATACCCCACCTGCTACCGACAGACCCTTTGAAATCGGCGTCTACTCGTTTGCCGAGCTGACGCCCGACGCGGCCACCGGCGAATCCATCAGCCCAACCGAGCGGATGGCGAATCTGCTGGAAACGATGGAACTGGCGGATCAGGTGGGGCTGGACGTCTTTGCGCTGGGCGAGCACCACCGACCCGAATTCATCTCCTCCGCGCCCGCGGTGATTCTGGCCGCAGCCGCAGCCCGCACCCGGAACATCCGCCTTTCCAGCGCAGTGACAGTCCTCAGTTCCGCTGATCCCGTGCGCGTCTTCCAGGACTTCGCGACACTGGACCTCATCTCCAGCGGACGGGCGGAGGTGATGGCCGGGCGGGGATCGTTCATCGAATCCTTCCCCCTCTTCGGCTTCGACCTGAAGGACTACAACGAACTCTTTGTGGAAAATCTGGGGTTGCTGCTGGCGCTGAACGAAGCGGAGAAAATCACCTGGGCGGGCAAACACCGCGCGCCGTTGAATAATCTGGGCGTCTATCCTCGGCCCTACCAGGCCAAGCTGCCGGTCTGGGTGGCGGTGGGCGGCACGCCGGAATCAGTCGTGCGCGCGGCCAGCCTGGGGCTGCCAATGGCCCTGGCCATCATCGGCGGGATGCCGGAGCGCTTTGCGCCCTTTGTGGAACTCTACCGGGAGTCCGCCGCGGACGCGGGCCACGACCCGGCCACCCTGCCCGTGAGCATCAATTCCCACGGTTTCATCGCCGACGATTCCCAACAGGCAGCGGACGATTACTGGCCCGGCTTCTCGCTGATGATGAACAAAATCGGGCGCGAGCGGGGCTGGAGCGGTATCACCCGCCAACAGTACGACGCCTCCCGCGGGCTGCGGGGCGCGGATTTCATCGGCCATCCGGACGAGATTGTCGAGAAGATTCTCTTTCAGCACGGTCTCTTCGGCCACCAGCGGCTACTGCTGCAGCTGGGGCTAGGGGGAATTTCCCACGCCAAAATGATGCGGGCCATCGAACTGCTGGGGACAAAAGTCGCGCCGGTGGTGCGGGAGGAGATCAGTCGCGGTAGCGCCTCTGTATGACTACGCGCAACAGTGATCGGCTGTGCGGCAGAAACAGGACGCGTTGACAGTCACATCGGCGAGAGCTTGGGCCGCTTCCAGTTGCTGCCGAATCACCGCGGCTTCCTCAGAACGACCCAATTTTTCGCAGCATTCAGCATAGCCGTGCAGGCTCCAGATATTGCCCGGATGCTGGGATGGGCGGACCAGCGAATCGTCCAGCCCCAGGTCAGCGCGATAGATCTGCGCGGCTTCGTCCACGTGGCCCTGTTCCAGCAGGAGCGCGCCCAGCGCGTGGCGGGGCGGCTGCATCCAGGCCCAGGGTTCTGTGTAGTGCAGGCTGTCATAGAGTTGGACAGAGCGGCGCAGATGGGCAAAGGCGTCGGCGTAGTTTTGGCGGCGATATTCGAGTTCCCCGGCCAGCATCGCCTCGGCCACAGTCAGTATTTCCCGGCACTCATTGTTGAAGATAATGCGTTCTTCGGGCAGGTTCGCCACCGCCTGCTGAAAGCGCTGCTGCTCTTGCGCGGCATTCTCAATATCGCCCAGCACCGCATAAGCGATGCCTTTGGCATAGTGCCAGAGGGTTGTGGTGACGCAGAAAATGTCCGGGTCGTCAGGGAGCGGCTCGTCGAGAATCTCCTGCCACTTGCCAAAACGGACGAAGACGTGGGCCTTCATCCCGTAATAGGCCTCCAGGGTGTTGACAATCCACGGGTGTACGTGGCCGAGCGCTTCCGGGCTTATAGCGGCCTCAATTTGCTCGGCCGCAGCCAGGGCTGGCCCGTATTGGCCCAGGAAGATCGCGCCGTAGATTTGAAAATGGATGTTGTGCAGCCGGTATACGGTATAGACGCCCAGGCTGCTGTCCACCGCCACATATTTGTCGTCGGCGACGACTGCCTGCACATTCGACTCCACCACCTTTTCGTATTGGCCGCACAGAATGTAGATGTGGGACGGCATGTGGATCAGATGTCCGGCGTCGGGGACCAGATTGCGCAGGGTGTCGGAGGCGTCCAGTGCCACTTCCGGTTCGGGCGACATCTCCATCAAATGGATGTAGAAATGGAGCAGGCCGGGATGGGGTTCGTCGCCTCTTTCTTCGATGCGCTGGAAGGAGGTTTCGATAATCGTCCTGGCCTCGGCGGTGTCCGCGCCTTCCGCGGGGAGACGCTTTTGCAAATCCCACAGGAGCCAGGGCGTCCGACACATCATCGCCTCCGCGGTCCAGGCGCAGACGTCGTAGTCGTGGGGGAAACGGGCATAGACCTCGCGCATGGCGTCGGTATAGGCGTCCTCCCACTCGGCGAAGCAATCGTCGTTGTCGGCCTGGGCCGCGGGGAAGCGAACAGTGAGGGCGTGGCAGAGGGCCTGTTCGACAGGCGTGGCCTGGGCCGCCAGATGTTTGGCGAGCCGGGCGTTTTCGTGGGTAGTCACCAGCGCCTCGATGCGCCCGCTTTCGGGCATTTCCAGCCAGGTGATGTTGTAGTAGGGGCCAGTGGCATAGGCGATCCCCCAATAGCCCATCGCACAGTCCGGGTCCAGGGCCACTACTTTTTGGAAGCAACGCAAGGCTTCGGTGTGGTGAAAGGCGTAGCACCAGTTCAGCCCCCGGTCAAACCAGAGTTGGGATTCGGCGGAGTTGGTTGTAATGGGGCGGCTGTACGTGCCCAAGTCGAAGTAGTTGTCCATGGCGCGTCCAGTCTTCACTTTTTCCGTTCCCCCCTCAAATAAGCCACCCAATAGACACCGGCCACCAGCAGCGTCCCCCCAACGATATTGCCCGCGGTGACCGCAATCAGATTGGCAACAACGCCGGAGAGGGGGATGGCACTCTGCTGGTCCAACAGCAGCCCATAGGGGAGGAAGAACCAATTGGCGATGGAGTGTTCCAGGCCCAGGACGACAAAGGCGGTGATGGGAAAAAGGATGGCCCAGATTTTGTCCATGACACTGCGCCCGCCCATCGCCAGCCAGATCGCCAGACAGACCAGCGCATTGCATAGCACGCCGCGAGCAAAGGCTTCGCCCATGGAGAGCGCGCTCTTGGATGTCGCGATCTGGAGAGCCGTCTCGCCTACCCCGCCGCCCGCCATACTGGCAATGTTGGCCCAGGCCACAAAACCGACCGTAGCCAGACAGCCGATTACATTGCCAGCGTAGACGATAGCCCAGTTGCGTGCCACCGCCCGGCTGCTGATCAGTCTGCTAGCCCAGGCCATGGCCAGCAGATTGTTCCCCGTAAAGAGTTCGGCCCCGGCCACCACCACCAGAATGAGGCCGAGGCAGAAACTCAGCCCACCCAGCAGACGGGTGATCCCGAAGCCCAGAGTGGAGTCGGTCATCACAACTGTGTAGAAGATCGCACCGATGGAAACGAACGCGCCCGCCAGGACAGCCAGCACCAGAAGTGTCAGGGTGCTGGTGCTGGCTTTGGCAACGCCCAGGCTCTCAACCTTTCGGGCGATCTCCGCGGGCGGGTAGGCATCGGCCAGGAAGTGTTGTTCCATATATCATCACACATCTTCGGCAGTTAAGAAGCGAATCGCAAACCGAGGGCCGGACTACACGAAACTTCCATCTGGAGCGGCAGACGGAGTGTTTGATAGACCACACAATAGCGCTCGGTCAGACGCAATCTGCGTTCCTGTTTTCTTCGTTATCGGTGTCAGCCGATAGGTTTGTTGAAGATCCAGGTGTGGACACACGGGCATTTGAGGCCAGTTCTCCGCATCAGTCGAATTCAGCTAAACGCCTTGTGCAGGGTGGATGTCTTCCTGGCGCGGTACGCGCTTCGCTTGGTATATACGCAGTTCAGCGAAAACCTCATCCGGTGTCTGATCTTCCAATAATACCCTACGTTCTTCGGTGTAATTGCCAAAGCCCGTCGTAAACTGGTTCAAGAAGCGAATTGTATTGACAAGTCCCAACTCTCGATAGAGTAGACGCAACGCTTCTTGTGTGATTTCAGTCAATGGCTGTGGAGTAGCAATCATTCTTCTATAGCCTCTATTAACTCTAATGGCGAGACAACTTGGGTTTGCAATCCAACAATCGCCTTTGCCCGCCGCAAAAATCGGTCATCGCACGTGCAAAAGTAATCTGCATGTGCAGCTTCGGCAGCGGCCAAATGGAGTGCATCCATGACTTTGACACCCACCTTTCCAAATTGGAGCGAACGCTGCTCGATTTGCGGGTTAATGATCACAATTGCCGTTGCTTGTGCCAGAATTTGCTCGCCGTGTTCTCTACGGATCGACAAGGGATTCCGTTGAACCTCCAACTCAAGTGCTGTTGATGATATAAGTTCGACGGCACCCGACTTAACTTGATCCAACACGCCCAAGATAGCTTCTGCTTCCAGACGCAGCCGTGTTTGGTTCAGGCTATCAAGAGGGCGTTGTATGCTACAGGTATCCAAGTAAATCTTAATCATCTGGTTAGCCATTCAGGATGATGCCGATTGCGTACATGAAAATAATACCACAGCAATCTGCTACTCATACCCCAACACCTTACTCACCGCCTCCAGGAAGAAATAATCCCCCCACATCACACTCTCATTCACCCCCAGCCCCTTGCGCTCGTGATACATCCCCTGCTTCAGCACGCCTTCCCAGCCCGGCGTCTCGTTGGCAAGAAATTCCGGCCCGGTCAGGGTGTCCACAATTTGCAACGCGTAGTCGTGATAGAGCCGGGCACGGGTCGGGTCGCCGGTGATGCGGCTCAGGTTGATCAGCCCGCTGGCAGCGATGGCCGCCGCGGAGGATTCGTAGGGATTCTTCGGATTGGCCTCGGCCCAGTCGTTGGGCGGCACGCCGTTGGCCTGGGTCTGCTCGATGTAGAATTGGGCGTTGAGTTCCGCAGTCTGCAAATAGCGGGCGTCGCCGGTGAAACTGTAGGCCGTGCCAAAGCCGTAGAGGGACCAGGCCAGTCCCCGCGCCCAAGAAGAATCATCCCGCCAGCCCTGGTGGGTGCTCTGGCGGATGAACTCGCCGGTCTCCAGATTGAAGAGTCCCTCGTGGCTGGTGCTGCCGTCTCCCCGCACCAGATAGCGCCGGGTGGTCAGACAGTGGCGATTGGCGATGCTGAGCAGATCCGCGTCGTCGGTTTGCAGCGCGGCGTAGAAGATAATCCCCACATTCATCATAATATCGATGAAGAGGCTCTCGTCGGCCACAAAGGAGCGCAGATATTCGCCCTTCTCTTTGAAGCGCAGACCCATCGTCTTGCCTGCCTGGATGACCGTCTCGTTCAGCACCGGGTCGCCGGTCAGTTCGTACCAGCGCCGCCAGGTGGACCAGAAGAGAAAGCCCAAGTCGTGGACGTTGCGGTCCCATTTGCGTTCTTCCAGATGGCGGGAATAGTGTTCTGCTTTCTCCCGAAAATAGGCGTCGCCGGTGTGGCGATGGAGCATCCACAATTGGCCGCCCAGAAAGCCCTCGCACCAGTTGGTCCAGGCTTCGCCCCCGTGCTTCCATTTGCCGTTTTGGGTGTACATCGGGAAATAGTCCGGGTGATTCTCTACCAGCGCGGTCAATTGACCCGCGGCAAAATCCATGGCAGTGCGGCACTTCTCTTGCAGCCGGGCTGTGTCGATCATTATTTGTCTCCGAAGTGGGTGATAGGGTGGGTAACCTGCGTGGCAGAATTATAGCACCGATGGCCGACTTCGGGAATCCGGTTAACCGGAAAGCTGGAACACGGATGACACGGAAAGAACGGGTTTACACGGATTTCGTAATGTTCAGCGACGATTTGAATTACCAATTTTCAACGCGGAGACGCAAAGAAGCAGAGGTGCAAAGCTATCCTCTGCTTCTTTGCGTCTCCGCGCCTCTGCGTTAAATTTCAGAACAGGCAACACGACCGGCTGACACCGATAACGACGAAAATAGGAACGCAGATTGCGCAGAGGACGCAGATTTCACAGATTGAATTCGTGCGAATCCTTACATCTGTGTAATCCGTGTCCTTATTTTCACATCACCTATTCGTAGCGCAGGGCGTCGATGGGTTTGAGGCTGGCCGCCCGGTTGGCCGGATAAAGCCCGAAGAAAATGCCAATGCCCAGGGAGACGCTCAGGGCCAGCACCACACTTTCCGGCGTGACCAGCGCCTGGCTGCCGCCAAGGAGGGGCGTAATCACCTGCGCGCCGCCCACGCCCAGGGCTACGCCAGTCAGTCCGCCTGCCACACTGAGCAGAATTGCTTCAGCCAGGAATTGCACCAGAATGTCTGAACGCTTGGCCCCCACCGCCTTGCGCAGACCGATCTCCCGGGTGCGCTCGGTGACACTGACCAGCATAATATTCATAATGCCGATGCCCCCCACCAGCAGACTGATGGCGGCGATGCTGCCCAGCAGTGTGGTGAAGGTGTTGGTCGTGGCCGAAACCGTACTCACAATATCCGCCTGATTCTGCACAGTAAAGTCATCGGCCTGGGTGGTCTGAAGGCCGTGCAGCGAGCGCAGAATCGCGGTCACCTGGGCCTGGGCCAGGTCCATCTCCTCTGCACTGTTGACCTGTAGACTGATCTGATTGACATTCTGATTGCCCGCGCCGCCCAACTTCAACTGAGTCGTGCGCAGGGGCATAAAGATCACTTCGTCCTGATTCTGGAAGCCGGTCTGGCCTTTGCTCTCCAGCACCCCCACCACCTGATAGTTCTGCCGGTTGATGCGGATGGTCTCCCCCACAGGATTGAGCGTCCCGCTGCCGAAAAGGTCCTCGACGACAGTCTGGCCCAGCACCACATTCGACGCCAGCGCCTGGTCATCCTCTGGGGTGAGGAAGCGGCCGTCGGCAATCGTCCAGTTGCGCACATCCGCATAGACGCTGGTGACGCCCTGTATATTGACCGATGTGGTGTTGCTGCCGTAGGCAACCGTCGCGTTGTTGCTGTTGTATTGGGGCGCCACATAGCGCACGGAAGTCGCCAGGGCTTCAATCGCCTCCACATCCTGATTGGTCAGGGCGCGGGAACTCTGCTGAAGACCGCCCCGACCAAAATTGGAGCTAGTCTGGGAGGAGACGGTCAGCAGATTGGACCCCAACGACTCAAACTGGCTGACCACTTGGGCCTGCGCGCCTTGGCCCACCGCCACCAGCGAAATCACCGCGGCCACGCCGATCACCACCCCCAGCATTGTCAGGAATGAGCGCATTTTGTGGGCGGCGATGGCCCGCAAGGCAATCCGCAGAACCATATAAAACTTCTTCATAATTTCTCCTGCTCCTGCCTGAAAAAATAGCCTGTATACACGGATCGAAAGGAACACGGATTCAATCCGCATAAATCTGTAGTGATCAAAATGATGGTGAAATTTTCAACGCAAAGAGGCAAAGGAGCAGAGATGCAAAGATTTGTCGGTTCTCCTTTGCGGTACAAATAGCCTTTTCATCATCCTGTTGATCAGTACACAATCTGTGAGAATCTGTGTCATCTGTGGACGGCTTTCATCGGTATCGATGCCAGCTCAGCCTAAAAATCCGTGTTTCTTTACGATCCGTGTATACAAATTGCCATTCCCCATAGCGCACCCTGCGCGTGGGGAACTGTTGCTAACGACCGCCCGGCGCTCGCCCTTGCCCGCCAAAATCCGCGCCGGGGATACCCCCACCGGGGAAGCCAAAGACGTTGCTGTCGGTGGCCGCGCTGAGCTGCACCAGAACCTGATCGCCCGCATTTAATCCGCTGACAATTTCCGTGTACGTGCCGTCGGTCAGCCCTATCTCCACCGGGACAGCCTGGGGCGCGGCCAGGGCGTCGCCCGGATCGGGAAGAAGCACCTGATAGCCGCCCCGGCTACTCTGCACCGCGATGCTGGGCACAAGCAGCGCGTTCTCGGCCTGCCCCACACTGATTTCAGCGTTGGCGGTCATCCCCACCAGCAGCGGCAGGCTCTCGGCCCCGGTCAGAGAGATGGGCACGTCGTAGACCATTACCCCGCCTTGCAGTGTGCCCTGCAGAGGCACAGAAAGCACCTCCCCGCTGAAAACCTGGCCGGGAAAGGCGTCAAAGGCAATTGCCACAGGCTGGCCGGTCTCGACCTGGCGAATGGTCGTCTCGTCCACTGCGGCCACTACCCGCAGTTCAGTCAGATTGGCCAGGGTCAAAATGATATTGTTGACCCCGATGCGGTCGCCGGCTGCGCTGCTGGTCTGGAGAATTGTGCCCGCAAAGGGCGCGGCCAGGCTGGCCCCGTCCAGATCGGCCTGGGCATCGATCACCGCCTGCTCTGCTTTGGAAAGGGCATTCTGAGCCGCGCTCAACTGGGCCGGGTCTGGCCCTACTTCCAGTTGGGCGCGTGCCTCCTGCGCGGCCTGAAGGGATACTTCGGCTTTCTGCACAGCCACCTGGGCCGCGGCACGGCTCAGGGCATCGCTGCCGCTCTGCACTTCGTTCAGGCTCTCCCAGGCGGATGCCACGGCAGCCTGGGCTGTGGAGACAGTGGCCGCGGCTGTCTGGCGTGCCACCTGCCGCTGGGACTGAACCCGGGCCAGCTCAGCCGGGAGTTCCGACAGGGCCTCCTGGATCGTGTCCAGTTCCTGGGTCTGTTCCAGATTGGCCGCGCCGGAGCTGATCAGCGCCTTCACATCCCAATAGCGCCGCTGGTTCCAGTCGATGGCATACTGCAAATCCCGCTCGGTCTTGGCCAGGCCGTCGTGTTCGGCCAGGGGCTGTTGAAGCTGGGCCAACGCCAGGCTGTCCTGGGCACTCTTCAGCGCGGCCTGGAGATCGCTCACATCCTCCGGATCGTCCAGCCCGGCCAGGTCCGCCAACGCCTGTTTCAGGTCCAATTCGGCCTGGGCCACAGACTGATCGGCCTGGGCCAGGGCCAGCTCTGTGGGCGGTTCTTGCAGATCGGCCAAATTTTGCTCTGCTTCCAGCAAATTGTTCTGGACTTGCTCCAATGCCTGCTCATAGAGCGCGGGGTCGATAGTCGCCAACACCTGTCCAGCCTCCACCCGATTGCCCGCGGTCACGTCCAGGGTTAGCAGCGTCGTCGTCCCCGTGAGCCGATCAAAGGCCAGTTCCTCCTGCTGCACAGCTTCCAGTTGGCCCACAACGGAAATATCCGCGCTCAGGCTGCCCTGTTGCACAGTGACCAGTTGAGTGAATCCACTGTCCGTGCTTTCCTGGGCTGTCACCCCCTGCTGCTGATAGAACCAATAGCCACCGGCTCCCACAATCGCCACCGCAAGGGTAAGCCAGATAAATCTCCAAAGACGCGCCATACCACAACCTCTGCTTTCTTTTGCCCGCCGATTACACTACAAATGCCGATGAAACTCGCTCGCCGTTTTCGTGGTGCGTAGTGCGTGAACTGGTACACGCACTACGCACCACGTATGAAATCACTCGCCTATGTCCGGCAAGCTGAACTAACGCCCGTTGAGAAGCCGGGTGGCGCTGTTGATGCTGCCGCCCCCCCGTTGAGCGAAGGGACTGGTGTCGGAAGATGCGGTCAATTGGACGACGACCTGATCGCCCACATTCAGCCCGCTGGTGACTTCTGTGAATGTGCCGTTGGTCAGGCCGATTTCCACGGGCACGGCCTGGGGTTGGGCTGTGGGATCAGTCGGGTTGGCAAGCAGAACCTGATAGCCCACCCGACTGCTTTGCAGAGCCATCGCTGGCACAAGCAGCGCGTTCTGGGACTGCCCCACATTGATCTCCGCGTTGGCGGTCATCCCCACGCGCAGGGCCAATTCGTCTGCCCCTTCCAGCGAAATCGCCACTTCGTAGACCATCACACCCCCCTGCAACGTACCCTGCAATGGCACAGAAAGCACCTCGCCAGTAAAGCCCTGGCCGGGGAAGGCGTCGAAGGAGATGTTCGCCGTCTGGCCTGCCTGCACCTGACGGATAGTCGTCTCGTCCACCGCGGCCACCACCTGTAGCTGGTTCAGATTGGCCAGAGTGAGAATGACAGAAGTGGCCGTGACCCGGCTGCCCACATCCGAATTTGTATCGAGAACCGTACCGGCAAAGGGCGCGGTCAGTGTGGCCCCGGCCAGATCGGCTTCGGCCTCCACCACCGCCTGCTCTGCTCTGGTCACGGCGGCCTGGGCCGCGGCCAGTTCCACCGGATCTGGCCCCGCGTCCAGATCGGCCCGATCGGCACGGGCCTGGGCCAGATTGACCCCGGCCGCGGCCACCGCCTGCTCCGCTTTGGCAATCGCCAGATCGTCCACGCCAGACTGGGCATCGGCCAGCGTCTTGCGGGCCGCGGCCAGGCTCTGTTGGGCACTGGTCACACTGGCCTGTCCAGAGAGCAATTTGGCCTGCTGCTGAATCTCGGCAGTGATGCGGGTGTCCTGGGTGGCCAGCCAGGCATTGTTTGCCAACCGCACCCGGTCCTGATAGTAGGCGTCCGAGTAGCTTTCGTTGGTCAGCCGCCCGTACTCCCCGGCCAGTTCGCTCTCCGTATCCTTCAGCCGGGAGATGTCGTCATCCGCCGACGTATCGTTCTGCAATGTGACCAGAGCGGACTGGGCCTGGGTCAATTTGAGTTGGGCATCAGAGACCTTCGATTGCAGATCGGCCAGGTCTGGGGCCAGGAGGTTGTCCAGCGCGTCCGCGGCCTGCTCATAGGCCAGATCGGCCTGGGCAATGGACAGATCAGCTTGGGCCAGGGCAAGCTGAGTCGGCGGCGTTTGCAGATCAACCAGCGCGGTTTCGGCCTCGTCCAGATCGTTCTGGGCCTGCTCCAGCGCCTGCTCGTAGGGGGTGGGATCAATCGTCGCCAGCACCTGTCCTGCCTCCACCACCTGGCCCGCAGCCACCTCCAGGGTCAGCAGCGTGACGGTACTGTCCAGCCGGTCGAAGGCCAGTTCCTGATTTTGGGGCGCATCCAACTCGCCCACCACACTCAGGACCGCGTTCAGATTGCCCTGCTCCACGGCCACAATCTGGGTGAAGCTGGCGGTAGTGGCATCCGCGGCGGGGAAAAGGGTCTCCCGTTGGAGATAGCCAATCCCGCCCGCCAGGAACAGAATCAGCAAAAGACCGACCCGCAGCCAAATTTTGAACATTCAAACACTCCTTACGTACCGGAAGTCCGGCGGTGGGTCAAACGATTGTATCTGGCGTTTCCACAAGAATCGCTGGCTTGGCTGTGTCAACGGGAGCGGGCGGCGTGACAACGGGCAGCGGGTGCTCGGTCTCCCCAGCCCGTCGGGGATTTGCCACGGCTTCGTCGGCGACAATCACCCCGTCCTGCAGGCGCACGATGCGCCGGGTGTGCTCGGCAATGTCCTGCTCGTGGGTGACGAAAATAATTGTGATGCCCTGGCCCTCGTTCAACTCCTGGAAGATGCGCATAATCTCCGCGCCGGAGTGTGAGTCCAGATTGCCCGTCGGTTCGTCGGCCAGAATGATGCTGGGCCGGTTGACCAGGGCGCGGGCAATCGCCACCCGCTGCTGCTGGCCGCCGGAGAGTTCGTTCGGTTTGTGGTGTACCCGATCGCCCAACCCCACCAGAGAGAGGGCGTCGATGCAGCGCTGGCGTCCATTGCTGATACCCGCGTAGATAAGGGGTAGTTCCACATTGTCCAGGGCGGAGGTGCGGGGCAGGAGGTTGAAGCTCTGGAAGACAAAACCGATCTTGCGGTTGCGCACATCCGCCAGTTGGCTCTCATCCATCCGGCTCACGTCCTCGCCATCCAGCCGGTAGCTGCCGGTGGAGGAGGTGTCCAGCGCGCCCAAAATATTCATCAGCGTCGACTTGCCAGAGCCGGATGGCCCCATAATGGCCATCAGTTCACCCGGCTGCACCCGCATGGAGACACCGCGCAGGGCGCGCACTTCGATCTCTCCCATCCGGTAGGTTTTCGTCACATCCGCCACATCGATCACAGCTTCAGCCACGGCCTGCTCCTCTCTTTTCCCTGGGACTAGGGCTGCTGGGATTGGGTCTGATCGCCGCCTCTGCCATCCGTTGGAGCGCCGCTGGCTCCAGCCCCCGGAAGATTCCCCCCGCCGGGGAAGCCACCGCCCTGGAAGAGGGTCGTGACATCTGCGATTATTTTGTCTCCGGCCTGTAGCTCTGGCGACTCCACAACCACCAGTTCTCCCTGGGCCTCACCTTTCGTTACAGTGACCCGTGTGGGCTGGTCATCCCGGACCACAAAGAGCATTGCGTTGCCGTTGCGCTCCTGCACAGCCGTGGCGGGGACAAGCCACCCCGTGCCGGATGGGTCTACACCAGAAGCGGCGCTGGCCGGTGCGTCGCCGGTGGAAAGCACCAGCACGGGCGTGCCACCCGCAATCTCTTCGCCCACCTGCACATCCACAGAGAGCACCCTACCGCTGACCGGTGCGGCTATCTGCGTGGCTGCCAGATCGGCCGCAGCGGTTTCCAGGGTTGCCCTGGCATCCGTCACCCGATCATTGGCAACGGGCAGGCTGGCCTCATTCTTCACCGGGTCAGCGTTCAATGTGTCCAGGTCTTCCTGGGCCGCGGCCAGTTCGGCCAGCGCCTCTTCGATTGTCGCCTCCAGGGCAGCGCCGTCCAGGGTCAGGAGCAGATCGCCGGGGGCCACGGCGTCGCCGACAGCCACTTCAATTGTCTGGATTGTACCCGCCAGCGGAAGGAGAATCGGCTGTTGGTCCACACTGGCAGTCGCGCCCGTTGCTGTCTCGCCCGCTCCCCCGCTGCTGGCCGGGAGGATTTCTACAAGCTGGTCTTCGCTGATCTCAAAAGCAGGGATGTTGCCCGTCCGGGCGGGGGCATTAGCGGTGGGTGATGCATTGCCGTCTGCCGGAGCCGCGCTGGTGTCCGCCGGGGCTGTCTCGGCATCTGAGACGGCGGCATCTGTGGTAGTTTGCGCGGCAGTCCCCCCATTCCCAGCCTGGGCGCGAACGGCCTGGAATGCTTGGGCCGATGGGGCAGTTGTGCTGCTTGCAGTCGCTGGCAGCAGAGTGTCCAATCCCAATTGGGCAGCCAAATCGGGCTGGGAGCCGACATAAAAGCCGATACCCAGCAGGCCAACGGCCACGACGAGACTTATCACCACCTGTAAAACTGTTTTCATTGCATTCCTCACGCGCTGAACCGGTTAATTGCGACAGGTACAGTATATGTGCCGATTGTGTAGAAATTCTGGAGGTGGCGATAAGAAATAGTTGAGATCACACACAAAGGGGAAACAGAGCGATTCCACTCATTTGTCTACTGCAAAAAGCCAATTGAGCCACTGATAAATGCTGATGGACACTGATACAAACGGCTCTCGCGTGAGGCGCTCTTGGAGATTAAGAAATTAATCCAGCAATGCGAGGCTCCCCGCTGGTCCGTGACCAGCGGCGTGACGCGGCAACTGTTACACCTCTCGTTGGGCCGCCGGGTCACGGACCCGGCTGGAGCGGCGCAACACCGCAACAGTTCCCCGATCATTTATTGAATCTCCAACTGCGCCTGGTATGTTGACATATATTGTTTCACCCCTCTCTTTTTGTGGGCAGTGAGGGTGTGCGGATGTGCAGAGAAGCGCGGAATTGTGTAGGATATAGACAGTATGCGCTTGCCCTCGCCCATCTGCCACTTCAAAGGAGAGACCCGTGCCCCAAACCCAATCCAATCGACCGAATGTGATTGTCTTCTTCACCGACCAGCAGCGCTGGGACAGTACCGGCGTCCACGGCAATCCCCTGGACTTGACGCCCAACTTCGACCGCATGGCCCGCCAGGGAACCCATCTGCACACGACCGTCACCTGCCAGCCCGTCTGCGGACCGGCCCGTTCCTGTCTGCAAACCGGGATGTATGCCACCAACACTGGCTCCTGGCGCAACGGCATCCCCCTGCGCCAGGATTTGCAAACGATGGCCCATTTCTTCGCGGCAGGCGGCTACGACACCGGCTATATCGGCAAGTGGCATCTGGCCGACAACCAGTACGAGGGCGCTGTGCCCCCGGAGCAGCGGGGCGGCTACGACTACTGGCTGGCCTCCAATCTGCTCGAATTCACCTCCGATGCCTACGATATGGTGATGTATGACAACGACCAGCAGCGGGTGAAACTGCCCGGCTATCGGGTGGATGCGCAGACCGACGCAGTGATCCGCTATATCGACAGCCACCAGGAAAACCCCTTCTTTCTCTTCATCTCCTATATCGAACCCCACCACCAGAACCATCTGGACGACTACCCGCCGCCCGACGGCTACCGGGAGCGCTATGCGGGCCGCTGGACGCCGCCGGATTTGGCCGCGCTGGGCGGTTCCAGCCAGCAACATTTGGGCGGCTATTGGGGAATGATCAAGCGGCTGGACGAGGCATTGGGCCGGATGACCGACAGCCTGAAAAGTCTGGGGATGCTGGACAACACCGTCATCCTCTACACGACGGATCACGGCAGCCACTTCAAAACCCGCAACAGTGAGTACAAACGCTCCTGTCACGAGGCGTCTGTGCGTCTGCCCACGGCCATCACTGGCCCAGGCTTCACCGGCGGTGGCGAAATTCGGGAGATGATCAGTCTGGTCGATCTGCCCCCCACACTCCTGGACGCGGCGGGGCTGCCCATTCCGGAGCAGATGGAGGGGCGCTCGGTGCTGCCACTGGTCAATCGGCAGGCGGTGGACTGGCCGGAAGAGGCTTTTATCCAAATCAGCGAATCGCAGGTGGGGCGGGCCGTGCGCACAAAGCGCTGGAAATACGGGGTCACCGCGCCGGACAAGGGGGGCAGCCAGCACTCCGGCTCGGACGAATATGTGGAGCAGTATCTCTACGATCTGGAATTCGACCCTTACGAACTAACCAATCTAATCGGCTGGGAGAGCCACCGCCAGGCCAGCGATGTACTGAAGGCGCGGCTGATCCGCCGGATGGTGGAGGCGGGGGAAGCTGCGCCGGTCATCCACAACGCGCCCTCTATCCCCAAAGGCCAGCGCAAGGTGAGCGAAGCGGAGGCGTATTCCTAAAATGGAGCTAACCCCTGCTTTTGTGGTGATCAATCTGGCCCTGCTCTTCTACACAATCGGTGTGTGGGCCGAACGGCTGGCAGGCCGGCTGAAAGGCTGGCATCTGGCCTTTTTCTGGCTGGGAATCGTCTGCGACACCTGGGGAACCGGCGCGATGTTCGAGATGGCCGGCGGCATGACCTTCGACATCCACGGAGTGAGCGGTCTGCTTGCGATTCTGCTGATGTTTGTCCACGCGGCCTGGGCGTCCTGGGTGTTGTGGAAAAAGGACGAACGGCTGATTGTCAGCTTCCATCGCTTCAGCGTAGCCGTCTGGCTGATCTGGCTGATTCCCTACTTCAGCCCGGTCTTCTTTGGGATGGGCTGAAACGCTCCATTTCGTTTATACTGTGTGGCGTTTCGCCGGGTCAAGCCCGTCAATTTACCAAGAAGGTGGTGTAGTCAAGGATGTATGCAGTTCGTCATGTGAGGTGGGTTATTCTATGCATCGTCTTTCTGCTGGGAAGCAGGAATTTGGCTGGTGCCGTTCCGGTGGGTGGCGAAGCCGACGAGTGGGATGACCGCTTCGGCTTTCCATCTATCGAGTATGGCGCTGTGCGCGCCATCACCGGGGATGGCGAAAATCTTTATGTGGGGGGCAACTTCACCAGCGCGGGGATTCTGCCCGCCAACAATGTGGCCCGCTGGGATGGCCGCCGCTGGCACCCGTTGGGCACAGGCATCAACGGTTATGTCTATGCCCTGGCGATCTTCGACAGCAAACTCTATGCAGGCGGTGATTTTACCCAGGCCGGAAGCGTCGAGGTCAACGGTCTCGCGGTCTGGGATGGCCTAGGCTGGTCAGCCGTGGGATATGGGGCGGGGGCCATGCAGGGCGCATACAAAGGCGTTGTGCGCGCCCTGGCCGTAGCCGACGACGCCCTCTACATTGGCGGCGACTTCACCTCCTTCAACGACCTGTCCACCCTGGACATTGTGCGCTGGGACGGACGCAAGCTGACTTCTCTGGGCGATGGCCTGGGGGATGTGGATTACAACGGCACGATGGATGCCTCCGGCTATGGGAGCATCTACGCTCTGGCTGTCGGGCCGGATGGCACTCTCTATGCCAGCGGCGATTTTACCTCTGCGGGCAATCAGCAACCGCTGTTGGTCAACAGTATAGCCCGCTGGGACGGTCGCCGCTGGGAAGCGCTAGGCAGCGGTGTCGAGAAGTCGTATGGCAAAGGCGAAGTGCGTGCCCTGGCCGTGGACGAAGAGGGCGCGCTATATGCGGGCGGCCAGTTCGCGAAGGCGGGCGGTGAGATAGCCACTTCCATTGCCCAGTGGGATGGGAAAGGCTGGCAGCCTGTGGGCCGGGGCGTGGGTATCGATTCGGCCTACAGCTATGTGAGCAGCCTGGCGGTGGTGGACGACGCCCTCTATGCCGGTGGGGGGATGGCAAGCATTGGGGGCAAAAAAGTGGCGGGGTTGGCCGTCTGGCAGAGGCAGAGATGGACAGGCGTGGGCGACGGGCTGCGGGATAGCTACGACGGCGTGCTGGCCCTGCACCCGGACGGCGCGGGCGGCCTCTATGCGGGCGGGTCATTTACGGGGACAGACGAACTCTTCAGCCCCAATCTGGCCCACTGGACTGGTGACGAGTGGGAAGCGCTGGGGCAGGGACTGGGCTACGGCTCGACCAGTGGCCGGGTGGAAGCGCTGGGGCAGGGATTAGGCCACGGCTCGACCAGTGGCCGGGTGGAAGCGCTGGGGCAGGGATTAGGCCACGGCTCGACCAGTGGCCGGGTGGAAGCGCTGGTTGTGGATGCCGATGGGCTGGTCTATGCTGGCGGCAGCTTTGACAGCGCCGCGGGCAAACCTGTACAGAATATCGCGGTCTGGGATGGCCGCCAGTGGGACGCATTGGATGAGGGTGTCAACGGATCGGTCCTTGCCCTGGCCGCGTACGGCTCCAAAATCTATGTGGGCGGATCCTTCACCAAAGCCGGGGGCACAGGGGCCAGGTACATCGCCCAATACGACAGAGTCACCGGGCGCTGGAGTAGCCTGGAGAGCGGCGTCAACGGTTATGTGCGCGCCCTGGCTGTGACGGCAGATGGCACGCTCTATGTGGCCGGGGATTTCACCGCAGCGGGTGCGTCCACTGCCAGTTACGTAGGCCAGTGGGATGGCAAGAATTGGGCTGCCCTCGGCAAAGGCATCGAACCCAACGGCAGCGTGCGCGCCCTGGCCTGGGATGGGCGCAATCTCTTTTTGGGCGGTTCTTTCAGCACAGTTGAAGAGGGCCACGAGCAGGTGACGGTCAACGGGCTGCTGATCTGGGACAGCCAGACCGACGAACGCTACTCTCTCAGCCGGGGCGACAACGTGGGCGTGACCCGGCTGGGCACTTTCGCTGAATTCAGTGGAGAAGTCTATGCCCTGGCCGTGACGGAGAGCGCTCTGTATGTGGGGGGTGTCTTTGACAGCACAGGCGGTGTGGCCGCCCGAGGCGTGGCAACCTTTGACTTTGACGAGGGCTGGCAGGCATTGGGCGAGAGTGTGAGCAGCACCGACACGCCCTATGTGTACAGCCTGGCCGTGTCGCCAGATGGCCTCTTTGCCGGTGGCGAGTTCACCGCGGCGGGGAGAGCACAGACATCTTCCCTGGCCCGCTGGGATGGAGAACGGAAGCAGTGGGAAGGGCTGGGCAACGGATTAAGCCCAGGCGCAAGTGTCAGGGCACTGGCAGTTTTCGGCGACTCTCTCTATGTGGGTGGGCAATTCGTCTCGGCCGGGACTTCCCCCGCATCCGCCTTTGCCCGCTGGGGGCCACCTGTGCAGGTGCAACTAACCCAATCCCAGGTTCTGGGCCGCTATGCCATGCCAACACCCACGCCCACCCCCTGTGCTATCCGTCCGGTGACAGGCGGCGGTGTGGGTGGTCAAGCCGTTCCCTGTGGGCTACCCTCCCGGCGCTAGGAGAGAGGCAGCCTTTGCGGTTGATGCCACATTTCAGAACATTTGTTTCAGCGTATTCCTGTGCTACACTACCATTCCGTGCAGATGAAGGAATGGCCGAAAGGAAGAATGGGCATGGCTGAACTGAAAACCCAGAAGAACGATGCCAGCGTGGAGGCATTTCTCCACGGCGTAGACGAGAAGCGGCGGGACGACTGTTGTGCGCTTCTGGAACTGATGGAGGATGTGACCGGTGCGCCTGCCAAAATGTGGGGCACGTCGATTGTGGGCTTTGGCGAATACCACTACAAATACGCCAGCGGTCGGGAAGGGGAGTGGATGGTAACCGGTTTCTCGCCGCGCAAGCAGAACCTGACCCTCTACATTATGTCCGGCTTTGACCGCTACGACGAACTGCTTGGCAAACTGGGCAAGCACAGCACGGGCGTTTCCTGTCTCTACATCAAACGGCTCTCCGATGTGGACACGGACGTGCTGCGCCAACTGGTCGAGGCATCGGTCGCCCACATGAACGCCACGAATAGCTGAACAGAAGGCTGTCGAATCCCAGCAAAGAGCCGAGTTTCTCCTGTGAGAAACTCGGCTCTTTGCTTTCCCACTCCTATGCCCGTGCGTGTTGCGACTCGACCGGCGGCTGGTAGACGACCGCCAGATGGGGCGTCTCCAGCCGCTGGTGCTCCTGTGCTTTGGAGGTCAGGCAGCTTTCCAGCACGCCGCTGACCAGCAGTGTGCGCTCGGCGGGGAAAGGCGCAACGCCTGTTGCAAACATCTCCTCTATTTTGCCCACCAGACAGGCCGAGTAGGTGACATTCGGGCCGGGGGTGAGGAAGAATTGGGTGGAGACCGGCTTTTCCTCACCGGCCAGGCGGGCGGCAAAGCAGAAATCCTTGAGCGCTCCGTTGAGCATCAGCAGTGTGGCCTGCAGGCCGTCGTTGTATTCGATGCAGTAGGCCGCAGGGTTTTCCACCAGTTTGTATAGCTCACCGCTGCCCAGCAAATCCTGGGTGCGCCCGTCTTCATCGCTCAGTCCCCGGGGCGAATCGCTACGCGAAAGCGCTGCTTCCAGCAGTTCCATCGACCAGCGCCCCTCCCGTCCCGCCTGCCAGACCGCCTCACCTTCCAGCAGTTGGACAGCCCGCACGCCGCTCTCCCCCCCGGCCCGCCGCTCCAGCATACACTGCATAGCTTCCAGCGCGTGGTAGTCCATCGGGTCCGAGCCGCCCACGCCTACCATCAGCGCCTCGTCAACTACGCAGCCCAGAGGCAATTCCACATCGGGCAGCCGCCAGGTGACAGGCAGGGAAGAACCAGCCAGCAATGGGAATCCGAGCCGGTGAGCGTCATCCACCATCTCCGCGGCCTTTGTGTAACTATACGAAAGATGCTTGTCGTTGTAGATCGGCACAACCCGGCCATCCGCCTCAAAGACTTCCACGCACTGCACGAAGAAGTCGTGGCGGGGGTAGAGTATCTGGCCCAGATCGTTGCGGGGATAGTCGCCGTGCTCCACTACCAGCATCACCCCATCCACGGCCAGCTTCTCGCCACCACAGCGCAGGGCCTCGGCAATCGTCGGGTAGATGTCAAAGCCGAACTCCCGTGCCCGGTCGATGCTCTGATCCCCCACCGGCTGCTGGTCCACGTAGAGGGAGACGATCTCCACGTTGGGCCGATGCCAGCGCCCATCCACGGGATAGCCGGTCAGCCAGCGGTCGCAGAAGTGCTGGGCGTGGGAGCGCAGGCGGTAGATGGAGGCGATGACCGCAATGCGCAGGGGCGGCGCGGGCGGGGGTGGCAATTGGGGGCGGGATGATTGGGGCGTGGGCAACAGATGGACCCGATCCTCCCGCCAGAAGGTGGACTCGGCTGTGGGCTGGTAGGCGATGGCCAGATGGGGCGTCTCGATGCGAGTCTGCTCTGCGTGCAGACTCTCGATGCCCGCGGCATTGAGGCCAGTGGTGAGCAGTGTGCGTTCCAGCGGATAGGTCGGCTCGCCGGTCAAAAACATCTGCTCCACCGCGTGGACCTGGGGCGAGAAGAAGTTGGCCAAAGTTGAGCGGGCTGGCGGCATAGGCAGATACATTTGGGTGGAGAAGGGTTCGCTCTGTCCGTCCAGATGCGCGGCAAAATTGAAGTCCTGCACCAGCCCGCTGAACAGAATCATCGTGGAACGGAGGCCGTCGTTGTGCTCGTAGTGGTAGGCAACCGGGTCTTTGACCAATTCCCGCATCTCATCGCCGGTGGGGAAATTGTTGTTGAATCCGGGTCGGCTCGGTGTCAGTGTGTGGCTGCGGCTGAGCGCGGCTTCGAAAAGTTCCCGTGACCAGACGCCTGCGTGATGGGCCTCCCAGAAGGCGTCGCCCCGGTAGGACTGCACCCAACGCACGCCGGTCTCGCCCCCGACCCGGCGCTCCACCATACATTGCAGGGTTTCCAGGGCGTGAAAGTCGTAGCTGTCCACCCCGCCGTAGCCGATGACCAGCGCTTCCCGCACAGACGCGCCCAGGGGCATATCGACGGAAGGGGTGCGCCAGGTCACAGGCAGGGAGGAACCGGCCATAAAGGCAAAGCCCATCGACTGCGCGGTCTCGGCCATCTCTTTGGCCCATTCCCATTTCCAGGAAAGGTGCTTGTCGTTGAAGATGGGGGCCGTGCGTCCGGTCATGCGATAGACGGCCACAATCTCTTTGAAGAGTTCGTAGCGGGGGTAGAGATGCTGGCCCTTTTCGTTGTAGGGGTATTCGCCGTGCTCGCCGATGAGTAGTACACCGTCCACAGCCAGGCTCTCCGTGCCCAGAGTCAGGGCATCTGCCACAGTTGGGTAGAGTTGCATGGACGGGAAGCGGCTGCTGCGCTCCTGGGCTAAATCGTTCTCGCCTATCTGATCCACATAGGCAGAGACCAAATCCATAGGTGGGTGGTGGTGGCGGTTGTCCCAGCCATAGCCTTCCAGAAAGCGGTCGATGAAGTGCTGGGCGTGGGCGTATTTGCGGACAACTGTGCAGATGATGGCGATTTTCGGTCGTTGCGGCATGGGAGACTCCTGGGGGATGGATGGCTTTGCGCTAAAAAATGGACACTGATGGCGCGGAAAGGAATGATTGACGCTGATAATCTCTGCGTGATTTGCGTCCCTTCTATCGGGCATACTGGCTGCGTCGCAGAGAAGTATAGCCAATTGAGGCTGCGAAGGAAAGCCGGGCTTTCGCCAGAATTGGCCGCAGCCCAATTCCTCCGGTTGACGAATTCACTGTTTGAGAATACCATTCAGCAGGCCAAACGACGGCTGCTGCGGTCCGCGTTCCGTCGTCTGCGGTCAACAAAAAATCAACCGAAAGGGTTTGACTGATGAGACTTGGCATTGTGGGGATGTTGCCCGGCGACTTTCGTACTTTTCAGCGGGAGCAGATGCAGGCGATTCGCGACCTGAGCTTCACCGGCTTCGGCTTCCACCTGAACGGGGATGACGTTTTCGCCATCACACAGGCGGAGTGTGCAGCCGGTCGCCGCTTTTTCGCCGACGAGGAATTGGACCTGGCCCAGTTCGCCATCACCTACAACGAATGTCTCTTCCATCCCGACCGGGCCGTGCGCGAACGGGTGACGGCGAAGATCGTCCGGGGCACGGAGATTGCGGCCCAATTGGGCGCACAGGCCTTCCTACTGCGTCCCGGCAGCCTGAACCCGGACGGTCCCTGGACGCCCCACCGGGACAACCACCGACCCGAATGCGCGGAACTGCTGGTGGAGACTCTGCGCCCGTTGGCCGCCAAAGCCGAAGCCGAAGGCGTCGTCCTGGCGATGGAAACCCACGCGCTTTCGATTCTGGACCTGCCGCCGAAGTGTCGGAGGATTGTGGAGGCTGTTGATTCGCCCAACCTGCGCCTGATTCTGGATGCGGTCAACCATTTTCAGTCTATGCACCAGGTCTACAACAGCAGCGATTGGGTCAACCACATCTTCGACGAACTGGGGCCGATTGCGCCTCTGGCCCACATCAAAGACCTGAAAGTCTCCAACGGACTGGTGCTGCACATCGACCAGACTGTGCCGAGGGAAGGGGAGTTGGATTCGGCGCTGGTGCTCCAACGCTTCGACGCACTCTATCCCAACGGCTATGGCCTCATCGAGCATCTGCCCCTGGAAAAGATTCCCCAGGCCGTCGCCAATGTGCGCCGCATCGCCGCCGAAGCCGGTGTTGTCATCCATTGACAAACCTATTCCAGCAGAGATGAAACGTTATTTTTTAACGCAGAGGAGAACCCATACATCTTTGCATCTCTGCACCTTTGCATCTTTGCGTTGAAAATTTCACCATCATTTTGATCACTACAGATCAATCCGTGTTCCTTCCTATCCGTGTATACAAAACATAGACACACAAGTTCATCCACCCACGAAAGAGACAATCCCAATGCCCGCAACCGACGACATCTACACCCAACTGGGCATTCAGCCCGTCATCAATGCCACCGGCCACGTGACGATTCTGGGCGGCTCGGTGCTTTCTCCCGGCGTGCAGGCGGCAATGACCGCGGCCAACCGCTCCTTCGCCGCGATGGAAGATGTCCACAACCGCACGGGCGCGCTCATCGCCGGGAAGCTGGGCGTGGAAAATGCGGTGGTCACCTCCGGCTGCTACGCTGCGCTGGTGCAGGGCGCAGCGGGGATTCTGGCCGGCACAGACCCGGAGCGCATCGGTCGCCTGCCCGATACCACCGGCATCCCCAACGAATTTCTGATCCAGGCCGCCACCCGCTACCGCTACGACCGCGCGGTGACGACCCCCGGCGGCAAACTGGTGGAGGTGGGGGACAGCAATGGCACAACAGCCGAACAGCTACGCGCAGCCATCGGCCCCCAGACCGCGGGTATCCTTTTCTATGCCAAAGGCGAAAGCACGCCCAATACACTGAAACTGGCACAAGTCGTAGAAATCGCCCACGCCGCGGGTGTGCAGGTGCTGGTGGACGCGGCGGGCGAGGTCTATCCCCTGGAACGGATGCACGGGGTGGCGGGCAGCGGAGCGGACCTGATCTGCTTTGGCGGCAAATATATGGGTGCGGGCAACTCGACCGGCATCCTTTGCGGCAAAAACGAAGCGGTGCTGGCGGCCCGGCGCAACGGCTTTGTCAGCTACGAGACGGAGAACAACCGCAGCGTGGGCCGGGGCTACAAAATCGACCGCCAGGAGGTGATTGGCACGACCGTCGCCCTGACCGAGTGGCTGGAAATGGACCACGAACAGCGCTTGCAGAGCCAGGCCGAGCGCATCGGTTTTCTGGCTGAAGGCCTGGCCGATCTGCCCCACATCTCCGCCCGCAATGTGTGGGACGAGGAGGGTGGGCCGTGGATGCGTCTGCGTCTGGAGTGGGACAGCGCCACGGTCGGCAAAAGCGCAGCGGAGGTCTCGGCAGCCCTGCGCAACGGGTCGCCGGTGGTCTGGGCGCGGGCCGAGGGAGACGTCATTCCCATCTCCGTACATACACTTTCCGAGGAAGAGTTGCCGATCCTTCTGGGCCGCCTGCGCGAGGAATTGGCCCGATAAGTGCTGTAGTTCAGGTAATTATTGGTAGGGGCGCTTGCTTGCTGCGCCCGCTGTGGGACACGGGCGCAGCAAGCAAGCGCCCCTACAGGACAAATCGTTGTCGGGATAACACTGGCCCACAAGACGAGGAAAATCACTGATGCTGGAAAAAGTACGTGTGGGAATGATCGGCGCGGGGGGTATGGCAAATCGGGTCCACTACCCGTCCCTGGCCTCTTTTGCCGATGTGGAGATCGCGGCCATCTGCGATCTGGACGAGGCGCGGCTGACTACAACCGCCGACAAATACGGGGTGCAAGGACGCTACAACGACTACCAAAAAATGGTCGAGGAGGTCGCGCCCGATGCGGTCTACGCCATTGGACCGCCCCATCTGCTATACGACGTCTGGCAGTGGTGCTTGAGCCAGGGGCTGAATCTCTGCATCGAAAAGCCGATGGGCATCACTATGCACCAGGCCCGCTCCCTGGCCCATCTGGCCGATCGCCACGGCTGCATCACCCAAGTCAGCTTCCAGCGGCGCAGTTCGCCGCTACTGGTCCACCTGCACGCCCAGTGTCTGGACAGAGGGCCGATCGTCCACGCCCAGTCTACTTTCTTCAAATGCGAGATCGATCCGTACCTCCACGCCCGGGACCGGATGCTGGACGACGGCGTACATTCCATCGACACCCTGCGCTGGCTGTGTGGCGGCGAAGTCGTCAATGTCCAAAGTCTGACCAAACGGGTGCAGGTTCCCGACATCAACTTCCTCTCCGCGCTGCTCGAATTCGACAACGGCGCGACGGGCATTTTGGTCAACAGTTGGACCAGCGGACGGCGCATTTTCAAGGTTGAGGCCCACGCGCCGGGTATCTGTATGGAGGCCAACCCGGAGGGCAAAGGCCATCTACACGCGGATGGCGACACCACAGGTGTGGAGTACGAGACCCGACAGGTGGCAGGCAGCGACGAATTCTATATTTACGGCGGTTTTCAGGCCAAGAACCGGGAGTTCATCGACGGGGTGAAGAACCACACATTGCCCCCTTCCCACTTTGGCGATGCGCTGAAAACAATGGAAGTAGCCGAAATCATTCTGGCCCAGGCGTTGCTGGCCGGGCGCTAGGCCAAATCGATGACGTGCTCGCTATTTCTTTTGTAAACACGGATGAGAAGAAACACGGATAGCTTTGAACCCTATCCATGTTTCTTCTCATCCGTGCTTACAAATTTCTATCTGATATTGCATAAGGAGAAAAGTGATGGTCAAGCAATTGAAATTACGCCTGCGATCCCACGTGCTGGACCACAACGAGCGGGGCTGGGCCGTCTGGCGGGAAGAGATCGCCGAGCGTTCCCTGCCCGCGGATCGGGTTGCTATCGTCATCTGCGATATGTGGGATCAGCACTGGAGTCGGGGTGCGGTCGAGCGGGTTGGCGAGATGGTTCCCCGGATGGAGGCGGTGCTGGCCGCGGCCCGGGCGAAGGGCGTCCACATTATCCACGCGCCGTCGGAGACAATGGAATTCTACACGGATCACTCGGCCCGTCAGCGCATTCTGGCCCTGCCGCCTGTCGAGCCACCGCCCAACCGGGAACTCCCTGATCCGCCCTCGCCCATCGACGACCGGGACGGCGGCTCGGATACGGGCGAGCCAGAGATGTCCCAGGTGTGGACCCGCCAGCATGCGGGGCTGACGATTGACCCGGAACGGGATGTGATCTCGGACAACGGGCGGGAGGTCTACAGCTATCTGCGCCATCACGCCATCGAACAGGTGCTGATAATGGGGGTGCATACAAATATGTGTATCCTGCGCCGCTCCTTCGCTATCAAACAGATGGTGAAATGGGGGCAAGAAATCGCACTGGTGCGGGACCTGACCGACACAATGTACAACCCGGCCAGCGCCCCGTATGTGAGCCACGACGAGGGAACCCAACTGGTCATCGGCTATATCGAACGCTTCTGGTGTCCGTCGGTTTCCAGCGGGGAGATAAGCTAAACAGACCGCGGACGGCAAGTAGTTGCCATTGGTTGGACTCCACTGAATCTCAATCAGTCGGCACTTTTCCGCGCCTTCAGCCAGCGGGAAAAGCCCAGCCCCAACAGCAGCATTCCCAGGGAAAAGCCACCCAACAGCCAACGTTGACTCGCCGTCGAATCGGCACTAAAGACCGAACCGAGCAGCGTAAAGGTCAACGCGCCGGGCAGCACGCCCAGCAGCGTGCCCGTGGCGTATTGCAGCCAGGGAACCCGCACAAAGCCGCAGAGGTAGTTGACCAGATCGTAGGGCAAATAGATCAGGCGCATGACCAGCACAGCCTCAAAGCCGTTGCGCCGCAGATTGGACGCATAGCGGGCCACAAAGCCGCTGGCTTCGGCGTCGTCTTCGCTAAAGAGATCGCCGCCAAAGAAGCGTCCCACAAAATAGGCCAGTGTCCCGGAGAGATTGCCGCCGATCAGCGCATAGCCGGTCCCCAGCAGCGGGCCGTAGAGATAGCCGCTCATCGCCGTCATGATTGTAGCGGGGAAGAAGATCAGCGGGCGTAGCGTGTACAGAATGACATACAGCAACGGCCCCCACGCGCTCTCCGCCAAAAAGTCCCGCAGTTGCAGTGCGGCTTCCTGCGCGGACAGCCCCGTCGAGCGCATATACCAGACGTATCCCCCCAGCAACGCCAGCCAGAAGATGCCTGCACTGAATTTCGTGCCGTGTTTCCACACAAAGTCAAAAAAGGTTTGTCGAGGCTCCTGCACGTCAAGTTCCATGCCTTCTCCAGTCATCTGTCATCGTTACCAGTCCCGCTTGCCAGTCCTAAGTTCCTTACTCCAAATTGTGCCACGCCCACCACACCCGCTGACAAGCGGTGACGACGACCAGCCCAGCCATCACCCCAAAGAGCCAGGGCACGTAGGCGGGCAGAAGAAAGAAGAGGGTGTAGAAAACAACTGTCTCGGCCCCTTCGATCAGTCCCGCGGGCATCTCGACAGAAGTGAGCCGCCCCACGACCCCGGCCTGACGCTTCTCCAGCAGAGAGGAGAGGAGCGTCCACGACAGGCTGTTGATCTGATAGGCGGCCAGCAGCCCAATGATCGTCCACAAGTGGGCAGGCGTGGGCGTTGCGATGACAAAGGCGATGGGGATGGCCAGATAGACGACGTAATCGAGGAGCAGGTCCAGATAGCCGCCGAAGTCGCTCTGCTTGTCGTGGATGCGGGCCACCACCCCGTCCAGCCCATCCAGCACCCGGTTGAGCAACCAGAAGCCGATGCCCCAGCCCAATTCTCCCTGCACAATCGCCGCGGCCGAGAGCAAACCGGGAACCAATGCAACAAAAGAAATCAGATTCGGCGAGACCGATCTAAAGAAAGACCGCGCCAGAGGCTCCAGCACGCGATCTTTTTGTTCGCGCAGCACCGCATCTTTCATTGCTCACCTCTTGGATTTAGAAGTCCGACTTTTTCTGAAAAGTTGAGCTTCTATGAGGACGGATTGGCAAAGGCAGCGCAGGGGCCGAAAGCGACCCCTGCGCCTGTGTACAGCCATCTTCCTTGCAATGCGCCTGTGCGTCAGTAAGTGGTCCTACGTTAGCGGCGGGTGGTCCGACAGTCCGCGCTACGCAATCACTTCCAGGCCGCCCATATAGGGCCGCAGCACTTCCGGGACCACCACCGAGCCATCGGCCTGCTGGTAGTTTTCCAGAATGGCGATAATCACACGGGGCAGGGCCAGCCCGGAGCCGTTGAGGGTGTAGACAAATTCTGTGCCTTTGCCCTCTTCGGGACGGTAGCGGATGTTGGCGCGCCGGGCCTGGAAGTCCCGGAAGAGCGAGCAGGAGCTGACTTCCAGCCACTCCTGGCAGCCTCCGGCCCACAGTTCGATGTCGTATTTGATGGCGGCCACGAAGGAGAGATCGCCGGTAGCGATGGCGACTCGGCGATAGGGCAGTCCCAGCCGCTCGGCCAATTCTTCCGCGTCCCGGGTCAGCTTCTCCAACTCCTCCCGTCCGTGTTCCGGTTCCACAAACTTCACCATCTCCACCTTCTGGAACTGGTGGACCCGCTTGATGCCCCGCACATCTTTGCCCGCCGACACTTTCTCCCGGCGGAAGCAGGGGGTGTTGGCCACGTAGGAGCGGGGCAGAGTGCCCGCCTCCAGAATCTCATCCCGGTGCAGATTCGTCACCGGCACTTCCGCGGTGGGGATCAGCCAGTAGTCCTCCTCCGCGTCCCGATAGAGGACGTCGCCAAACTTGGGCAGATTGCCCGTGCCCAGCATAGCCTGCTCCCGCACCAGAAACGGGGGATAGACTTCGGTGTAGCCGTGCTCTGCCGTATGCACATCCAGAAACCAGTTGATCAGCGCCCGTTGCAGCCGGGCCGCGGGGCCTTTCAGCACGTAAAAGCGGCTGCCCGCAATCTTAACACCCCGCTCAAAGTCGATGATGTCCAGCTTCTCGGCCAGGTCCCAGTGGGCCTTCGGCTCGAAGTCGAAGGTGGGCGGTGTGCCCCATTCCTTCACCACCTGATTGCCCGATTCGTCTTCGGCCACAGGCACATCCGGCTCCGGGATGTTGGGGATGCGCAGCATCGCGTCCTCAAAGTAGGCGTCCACTGTGCGCAACTCGGCGTCCAGCCCGTCGATCTCATCGCCGATGCGCCCCATCTCTTCCTTCAGCGCGTTGGCCTCGGCGGTTTTCTTCTCTCGCATCAGCAGACCGATGCCTTTGGAGCCGCTGTTGCGCTCGGCGCGTAGAGCCTCTACACGGGTCAGAATCTCCCGGCGGCGTTCGTCCAGGGCCAGGGCCTGCTCCCAGGGCGCGGTGTTGTCGTTGAGTTTGCGCATGGCCTCGGCCAAAGCGTCCCGGTTTTCACGCATCCATTTGATGTCGAGCATTGTCCGTTCCTCCTAGTGTTGCAGATTGAAAGTGTCCGGTGTCGGGTGTCGGCCCGTCCATTCACAATTCGCTATTCTCTATTCACCATTCGCTATTCATTACCCCAATAAAAAAACCTCCGTCCCCAATACAGGACGAAGGAAATTCGTGGTGCCACCTGAGTTCGCAGCCGTCCGCATTGAACGGTCTGCCTCAATCTGTCGATAACGGGACAACCCGCCCGGCCATTGCCTGCCGGTAGCTCGGAAAGTGCTGACACGTCCGGTCTCTGTTGCCTCGCACCACCCGGCAACTCTCTGAAAGAAGACCCTGCCGCGCCCTGGCTTTCGTCATCGCCATTGCTCTGTTCGTATTGGCAAATCCTAGCACAGGGCGGGAGGGGTGTCAAAATCGGGTATTGGGGATTGGGTATTCTATTGGGCCACCAGCCACAGATTGCGGAATTGGAACTCGTCCTGATCGCTGCCATCTGCAGGAAAAGCCGCACAAATTTTCAGGTGATTGGTTCCGACGCGCAGTGGCTCGATCACCAACGGCAGGGAGATGCTTTCGCTCCAATAGTTGGGGATGTTTTCCCCCGAACGCAATGCCTGGGGAAGAACAACAGCCACCTGGCGATCGTTGAGTTCAATCCAATTTTTCTCTTCTGCCCCAAATATCTGCATATGCAAGACCAGACTAGCAGGACGCTTCTTCACCTGAAAGGTGGTGGCCCAGCAAGTGCCGTAGAGCGAGGCCCAGGCCGACGCGCTGGAGAATTCATCGTTGCCGATGTGAATCTGCTGCTGGTTACAGTAGAGCGCCTGGTCCAGGCCATAGGTCAGGGAGAGCGCGCGTGCCAAGTTTGCGTGGATGGTATGCAAGTCGAGTTCAGCGTGCCGCCTGGCTAGATTCTCCACACCACATAGGGCTGTCCAAATCGGCGGTGCATCTGCGGTTGTACTGATGGCAAGCTGGCTGCCGATGTCATAATTGACAACCGCTTTGTCCAAAGCATTGCTTTTGGCGGCAATTTCGGCGGCGCTGAAGGCAGCATTGCGCTGTTCCGTGAGCGCCTCATTGTCGGCCACCGGTTTATAATAGCGGACCGCTGCTTCATAATCTGACAGAGCAGCCTGGTCGTCGCCATCTTTTTCAGATTCCCGGGCGCGCAACACATAATACCAGCCCCAACCCCCTTCTTTCAGATAGGTCTGAATCTGGGACGAACCCTCCGTCGCATTCAATTCATAGGCTTTGTCGCCGTCGGGGATGGCCACATCCAGTGCCCAACGTGCGCCGGCCTCGTCCCTTTCCAGAAATGCGACCCGGCCCAAGTGAAATTTGAACCAGCCCCGATATCGCCAGTAATATCCTTTCTGTTCGAGTTCAGGATGCTCACGCAGTTGTTCTGGCAATTGGTTCTGCATAGCATCGATCAGGGCAGGGGTGGTGGTGCTGCCACGCACCTGCCAGAGTCTACGCAGGTCTTCGGGCACGGCGCGGAGAAAGCGATACTGTTCGCTATCCGCTTCTGTGCGGCGAATGCCCTCATTGAACCAGTAGCCCGCCGCGTCGAACTGTTCCAGAATCGTTGCCATCAGGCCGAGTTTGAAGGCGTGATTGGCGTTCTTGGGGTCATTGGCCGCCGTGAAATCGGGCAGCCGTTGGGCAAATGACGCCAATACCGAGTCGGAAATGACCCCGTTCGTTGCCACCGCCGCGGCCAGCAAATTGTCCGCGGCGAGTGTCGGATTCGCCTCTTCCACCGCCGCATCCAGCCCCTGGCCGAAGTTGGAACGGGCAGCCTCCACTTCGCCTGCCTTCAACGCAGCCAGGCCCTTGTCGAAGAAGCCCTGGGCTGTGGCCAGAATTCCGTCCAATTCAACGATCAATCTGGGGTCTGCCACGCCGGGGTTGTCACGGATGTACGCATCCAAAGCCGCTGCGGCCTGCTGGACCGGTCTGTGACCACCCTCTACCCGGCTCCCCAATTCTGCGCCCAGGGTATAAAGCGTCCTGGCCCGTTCCGGGTCCTGGGGTAGCGCGATCAAAGCATCGCTAAACACAAATTTTGACAGAAAATGGCGAGTGAACGCGTTGGGCTTATACTCGCCTCTGTCAGTAGGGTCTATGGAAAGTGCCGACTCCATATCCTCTTTAATCGGTATCAGCCAGTCGGCCAGGGGTGTCTTCCGCCGAAGTTCGTTCCTGTTTACTTCCCAGAGCGCTATACGCAGACGAGCACGCATATGAAAATAATCCGCCTTATCCGGCACTAAATCAATCGCCTTGTCGTAACTGGCAATGGATTCTTCCAACGTAGCCACGCGGTCCGGGGTACAGCGTTTCGACTGCAATAGCCAGAGCAGATTGCCCTCGGTACGATACCAGAAAGCAATTTTGGCGGATGTCTGCCCCTCGACTTGCGAGGCTGTATTCAGGTACTTGAACGCAGCTTCGTAGTGCTTACACAACTCCGCATCTTCAGTTACGCCGCCCAATTTCCAATGGGCCGAACTGGTCAGGATGAGGGCGGCCAGGTTGCGCGGCTCCAGAGCCAGCGCCTTTTCTCCCGCCTGGGCTGCATCCTCATATTTGCTCATTCGGTAGTAGACGTTGCCCAGACCGATCCAGGGCTGGGGGCTGTCAGCCGTGGCCGAAATGGCGGTTTGAAAGAAGTTCAGCGCGCGGTCGTCTTGCTCTTCTCCAAATTTGATCCACCCCAGGGCTGTGCGCGCCAGCATCTCATCTTCCAGGCTTAGGGCTGTCAAAGTATCTTTGCCCGCTGTCGTCCCCTCCTCACAGGCGGGCAAGTCGGCCACATCCAGCCCCAGCGCTCGCCGGTAATCGCACTCGGCTTCCGGGGTCCGCTTGGCGGTTTGCAGGGCCAGCCCACGCCACAGATAGAGTTCCGCCCGATCGGGGTTGTCAGCAAGCGCACGGCTATACCAGCCGACCGCATCCAATTCTCCGCCGGAAGCAGGCTGTGTGGTCGCATCCGATGGCTGTGCCGATTGTTCCACTCCCTGTGCCGCCGCCACCGCCTGGGAAAGCGCGCCGATCTGGGCATAGAGGCGATCCGGGCGACCGCTAACGCCGTCCAGAGATTTGTACAGGGCCAACGCTTGGGGATAGCAGCCCAGCCGCACCAACAGAGCCGCTTTGTTCTCCACAGCCAGAATCGGGGTCAGACTATCGGGCGCTAGGGTTGTGACCGTACGGGTCAGGGTCCAATCATAGCTGAACGACCCCGCGGGGCGAGCGGCTATCGCCCTGTCATAGGCGGCCAGCCCGCCTCCGGTGGGGTCATCCGCCGGGGAGGGACAGCCCTGCGGATCGGTGGTCTGGGTCTGGGTCTGGTATCTCTCTTGCAGCGAATTGCCCGTTGCCAGGGCGTGGTAGGCAGCGCTCTCTCGCCCCAGCACAACGAGCATCAACACGACCACAGCGCAGACGGACAGAGCCACGCCAACGCGCACTACACGGGGATAGAGGAGCACGCTGCTCTCCCTGGCCTGCCAGAGGAAAAAGGCCGCGGCCAACCCCAAAGCGAGGGTAAGGACGGGCAGGACAAGATTGACGCCGGTGATCAGCGGGCGGAAACGGGCCAACAACTGGACGACCAGCAGCAGCCCAGCCAATGCGAGCACCCACCAAGCCCGTTGGCTGGTGGGGTTCTGGAAACGGGCCAGGCGCAGAGGGCGCAGCACAAACCAGTAGAGGGGAGCGGGCAAGAGGGTCAGGAAGAGATAGGGGTACAGATCAATCGGACGATAAGCGCTGCCGACGATAAAAAGGTTGAGGAAATCCATCCGCCCCCGGACTGCTATTGCCAGGAGGACGAAGATCAACAGCCCGGCCAAATAGAGCCAGAGACTCGTGCTGCGGCCCAGCCAGTAGTCTGCATTCACAAGACGCACGCTGGACGACATACGTGTGCGCAGATGGGCATTGAGACTTGCATACCAGTTTGTGTTGCCATCCACCATAGCCGGGGTGTGGGGTGTGAGCAGCGTAAAAGTGGAGAAGTTGGGGATGGGTAGAGAGAGAACGCCCAGATTGGCCGAAACCAGCCCGTCAATCTCGGCCAGGGGCAACACCCGCTGGGAACTGCCCGATCCGAAGCGAAGTTCCTGATCGTCAATCTCGATTTCGAACGTGCTGACATAGCGCTCAATCAGCCAGAGCGGGGTGACGGCAATGAGCAGCAGCCCCAACAGCAGGGAAAAGAGCAGGTACAAGCCCAGGGCAATCAGACCACCCCACACCCACGCCCGGCCAGAGGAAACATCAACCGTCATCTGGTGGACGGCACTGCGCAGAGCGACGTCATCAAGACGAGGAAGGGCAAAACCACTGCCGCCATACTTTACATCAATCGTAAAGCCGATGGCTGGCTTCAATTCATAGACTGGATCGATCTGGATGACCAGCAGCGGCACGGCAAAAAGAAGGAAGGCCAACAACACAAAAAGGAGGATTTGGGAGAGGCGCCAGAGCGGGTGGCAATAGGCTACGGAATAGTGACGGCGGGGCAGGCTGGAAATGATTGTATCGATCCGGGGTTGGATGTTCGCGGGCGTCTCCGCCTGGGCGCGCAGACTTGCCAGCCGCTCCACCAGCCCGGTCGCGGCCTCCCACTCCTCCCGCCGCTGATACTCGGCCACACTGTCGGCGAACTGCTGAAGGGACTCTTCGCGCTGGCCCAAAGTCCAATAGGCATCGGCCAGCAGAGAACGGGTGCGCACCGCCAGATCGAAATCTTCAAAATGCACGAGTACGGGAAGGGCGCGGTTGATCTCATCCACCGCCTGCTCCGGCCGCTTGCGCAACAGTTCGGCCCTGGCCCTGGCTACACGCAACACTGCCCGCGGGTAGATTCCTAGCTCCGCGCCGGCCCCGGCTTCCAACAGATCAATCGTCTCGATAGCTGCTTCGGCATCCCCCAAAGTCAGGTAGACCTCCGCCAGCTTGCGGCTCAACGAAAGCCGTTCGGCCCTCTGTTCGCTGCCAGTCAGAGTCTGGTCGGCCTGGCGATAGAAGCGAACGCCCAGGGCGTAGAGCCGGGTGACCATCCAGTCCATGCCATACAAACTCTCCCCCAGGGCCGTGCGCCAGACCCGCTGCCCCAGGGCAAAGGAGAGGTAGAGAACCCGAGGTAGGGAGAGCAAAAAAAGAATCGTCCCACGCAGCCGCTGCCACCAATGGGGCGCGTCGGGCAAGTGCTGGGCAGGGGTGCGCAGAGAATCGGCAAAGGCCACGTGGGCATCGCCCAGGGCTGTCAGCAGCGCGCCCCGCTCTGCCGCCATGTCGGCCACGGCGAAGGAGCCTTTGCCCGCCTGCTCAAGCCGGTGCAGCCCCCCGTTGAATTCGTTGATGGCGTCCACATATTGCTCGTTGTGGAGCAGGCCATAGCCGCGCAGGCGGGCCACAAAGGGAAAGATGCCCGGCGGGAGATCCTGGGCGAAACGTAGCCCGCGCAACTCCTCGCCGCGCGCATCCCAGCGACCGCGCAACTGATCCAATTGAATACTGAGCGCGGTGAGCAACTGCCCCAGGCCGGACGAGGACCCGTCGCCGCCGTTGCCAGGGGATGGGGGCAGCAGGGCCAGCAATGCATGGGCTTCTCTGGCCGCGGACAAGAGCCGATCCCCCGCGGCAAAAAAACGGTTTTCCACATAGACGCGGAAGTAGGCGATCAGATCCCCGACGCCCGCCTCGAAATCCACAAAGAGGCGATGGTAGACGAGTACCTGTTGCTGGGCAAAGCTATTGGGGTCGGGGTTGGCCTGCCAGAAGGTCAGGCTGTGGGTATGGGCCGCACGAAAGCTGTCAGGCTCCCGGGCAATCCAATCTTCCAGAATTACCTGCCGCTGGCGAGCGGAAACCGCAATGCCCGGCTGGGTGTGGTTGACGGGGTCAACAGTCTGACTGACAAAAGGATAGGCTTCCAACCTTTCAATCAGCCCCTCTTCCCGTCTATCTGTGCGATTGCGCAGGGCCGCAAAGAGGGGTACAGGACACCAGAGCGGGAGCGCGGCCAAACGGAAGGCCTCTGCCATCAAGGGGTGTACGTCCTGCAAAATACCCTTGACCAGAACTTCCACCTGGTGTTGGTAGGAATACGCGGCTTCGCTCATCGGTTTCGCCTAGGCGGGTACGTCGTCAAAGAAGGGGTCGTGTTTGGGCTGATCCACAGTCAGATTGCCCGCAATGCTCGCCATTGTGCCCGGGTTGCCTTGGATGGCGAGCTGGAGAATGGCAACAATCAATTCATCCAGGGCATTGGCTGCACCATCCGGCCCAGGTGTCTCCCCACCGTTTGCATCAAAAGGGATGCCAAATTTATTTTCCAGGCTTTCCAGCACCGTCGGGGGAATCAGTGTCTTGAGACGGGGAATGAGTGTGGCGGGCGAAAAACCGCGGATGTCAAAGAGATATTCCTGCACATCTTTGGCCTCCAGCGGGTCCAGCATTGCGGCCACAATGCGCTGTCTGTCGCTGATTGTCAACTCAGGCAATTTGGGCCGTCCACTGATCAGGACGATCACTTTGGTCTGCATGGCCCGCAGATGGCCCAACAATTCTGCCAGAACCCAATCGCCCACTTCCTGGGGTGCATCCTGAAAACTGTCGAGCAGAAGCACAACCGCGTCGGCCCGTTGCGCCAGCGCTTCCAGGTCTTGAAAGAAGGCAGCGCTGATCTCCCGTTGGGCGCGGTTGCGGTTGCGCTCGTCGGCAAAACGCAGTTCAGAACCCAAATCGGTGACGAAGCGGTCATCCGCCTGGAGCGTCGGGGGCTGGGGCGAATCTTCCCGCAGAAATTCCAGTCCTGCCCACCAGTTCACATTGGCGCCTTCCATTGTGGGCAGGGTAGGAATGGTGTCGATCAGCGCGGCCAGTTTCCCCAGCCGATCGAAAAAATCGACCACTTTCTGCACCTGCAAAAAGAAGGGATCGCTGCCATCTCCCACAATGTCCTCAATCCTGATACCCAATGCGCCGGTCAGAAATTTGAGGTCCGCAGGGCGTAAATTGTTGTGCAACTTTTTTGTGACAGGTGTCAGCCTGCGGGTGGTGGGGTCCAGGGCCTGGGCAAGGCTGGGGAAATCATCGCTGCCGGGGCTTTGCAGTTGGGCAGCCAGGATTTGGATCAGATTGATGGGGGTTTGGATGTTGTGTTGTCCCCGGCGCAGGCCAAAGTCAACATAGGCCACCGGTTTTTGGTTTTCGGGCTGCTGGCAAAACTGGTAGAACTTTTGCGCAAGCCAGCTCTTCCCCATCCCCTCGTCGGCCTCTACCACCATTCCAAAATGGCTGACTTCGGGTTGCAGCAGCTTTTGCAGACCGCCAAAGATGCGGGTTCGATTGACAAAGAGACCTTCTTCGTAATTGCTCATAGCACTTCCCTATCCGCCCAGACCGGCCAGTTTCCCCCGCTTGCTCAACAGGCTCACAACCGCCTGCAGGGGAATGCCCTCGTTGTATTGGCCCGGCCTGGAAAAGTCGGGGTCGCCGCTGTGATGCAGGGCGACGATTTGCCAGTTGGCGTCAAAACAGGGGGAGCCAGACGATCCGGGTTCGGTGTCGTTGAAATAGGTGATGCGGGTGTCGTTCTGATTGTGGCCGCGATAGATGTTGGCGGTGATTTTCAGTGGCTGACCTTTGGGGTGTTGCACAATAAAGAGTACCTTGTTGGCTTCAAAATCGTGGCTGGTGCCCAGCGCTGGCAGGGACAGGTGGCCCCGCTCGTCAGATAGGCTCGGCTCGCCCACACGGTCCTCACCCGGGCTGCTATCCAGACGCAGAAGCGCGTAGTCCAATTCATCGACGGCTGGAGTTGACGTTTTCGGCTCCGGCTGGTGGTCCGCGCTACTATAGGGGCTGCTGTCGATCAGCCAGTCGTCCAGCGCGCCTACCACCAGGCGATGGATCACGCCGGAATTGATGGTGGTGCCATCGTCCAACACCTTGTAGTCAAAACGCAATGTCACTTTGTCCGCGCCAGCCCCCTTTGCCCGGATTACATCTTCCAACACGTGATAATTCGTGATGAGCAGATTAGGAGCGACCAGAAATCCGGTGCCTCGGGGCTGGCCACCCATCTCCACACGACAGACCTGGCGCTCGATGGCCGCCACCTGGTTGCGAAAAGCCACGATGTCGAAAACGACATTCTGGCTACTCAGTATCCGTTCCAAATTGTCTGTAGGTGGCGCGACCCCAACCGACTGGGCAAAGTCGAAGATCAGAGGCAGGTTGGGTCGGTTACGTTGGGCCGCTTCCACTAGTTCCAGGGTGCGGTTGCGCGCCTCGGTAAAGCTGATGACTTCGTAGAGCACATCGGGCATTGGACCGGGAAAAACGATATCGCTCAGGTCGATATCCATCTCGAACTTGAGCAACCGCTCCAACTCCCGATAGCTGAAGGCATCTTTGAGCGCGTTAAGCAGAATTCGCCACTGGGAACCGGTCAATTTTTTGGGTTTTGGGGTTGTCGATGTAGCCACTTTCTCCTCCACAGATGGATCGCCGGTCAGGAGAGATTCGGGTCGTCTTCTCACTGACAGAGGGTTGGCCAGGACGCAGGAAGTGGGTGGATACTAACAAAAAATCAGGTCACTGTCAAAGGGGCAAAAATCAGGGGGGGGTAGTACCAGTAGCATCTAAATCAACGCCCGCACCACCTCACTCCCCTCCACCAGATTGATCAGATCGGTCAACTGGAAGAGCGCCATGTGGCCGTCTATGCGGTAGATGCCGTTGGCGGGCGCGGCCAGACGCTCGGCAAGCCAGTCGAGCATTTGGCCGGGTATATCCGCTTCGACATCCAGCCGCACGACGGAGGAGAGCAGATGGCGGTTATGCAGTACAGGGGCCGGATCGAAAAGCTCCTCATTCTGGGCAAGGGAAGGAACCGAGCGCAGCACCCGAAAGAGCCAGGCATTTTCCACAGTCAGGCCAGGAAAAAGTTCCGGGAGAAAGAAGCGCACGATCTCCTCGCTCCACACAAAACTGCGCGCGTTCGAGTCTTCGCCAATCTCCGATTCGGGCACTTCGATAAAGCGGCTGAGCAGACGGGGCACTTTGATGCGGGCAAAGCTGGCATTCGAAGAAGCCGCGCCGGGCTTCAGCCCTCGCAGCTGCACCAGAAAGTTAAGGCTGTAGCTGCTGATGAAGGGAAAGGGGTGGCCCGGATCAATCGCCAGTGGGGTGAGCAGAGGGAAAATCTGGGCCTGGAAGAAAGAGCGCAGCCAGGCTCGCTGCTCCCTGTCCAAAGTGGCTGGCTCGCGCAGAAGTGCGCCACGCTCCTGGGCCAGAGCGGGCAAGAGTTCCCGGCGAAGTAGCCGGGAAGAGCGGTCCAGGAGGGTAATCACACCGGCGCAGAATTCGTCGGAGAAGAGCGACGGCTGGTCCCAATCGTCGTCGTCCCCACCGCCCCACTCCTGATCCACACAGAACTGGTCCAGGCTGGTCGCCATCAGCCCCAGAATCCGCATCCGTTCCACCAGCGGGCGGGTCGAATTGTGGCTTTCGTCGCAGAGATAGCTCGGCTCGGCCAGGCTGCGGGGGATCGAGCCGTCTGGCTGGTAGCGGGCGAGACCAGCGGCCAGAGACTTGGCCCGCTCGGCCACCCGGCGTTGACGGACGCGGGCCGCGCCATCCTCGGCCACGCCCAGGGGGAAGCGATTGGTGGGGGTTATAGCAGATGGGAGAAGACTGGACACGGCGTCTTTCCTAGGCCTGGGCGGTGGTGGAGGGCGGCAGCACCGCCATAAAATCGCTCGCAAAGCGCTCGGCATAGCTGCCCAGCAGATTTTGCACCCGTTCCAATGCCGGGGACGCCACAATCAGACCCGCGTGGTTTTCCTTGTGGAGCCGCCAGACGATCTCTTCGTTACTGTAGGCGGAGAGGTCCGGGCGGTTCTGGCGGGCCAGGCAGAGAATCAGACCCGCGTATCCCTGGCGGGCGGGCGGCAGTACATAGGCTTCGCCCCGTAGATGGGCCAACTCGATGCGCGCCCACTCGGCCCACAGATTCACGCCGGTGGCCGCGGCCACCAATTCGTCGATATTGGCCCCGCCGACCCGGGAGGCAGTCTCCAGAAAATAGAACTGGCCGTCGTGATTCGAGCGGATAAATTCGGCGTGGGTGACACCCCGCACCATTCCCAGGCTGCTCAAGACCTGGCGGTTGAGGGCGAAGAGGGCCTGGGTTTCGGCGTCGTCGTAGTCCAGGGTGTGGGTGGTAAAGATGCCACCGCTGTGGAAGACATCCATCGGTGGCCGCCCGTAGCGGTGGGCGATGTGGAAGATGACCTCCCGCTCCGAGACAATCGAATCCACGTGATAGACCGGGCCGGGCAGATATTTTTCCAGCACGTAATGGGATTGGAGATCGCCCAGTTCGTCCAGGCTGCGCCAGAGTTCCTCGCTGTTCTCCACCTTTTTCAGCCCAATCGAACCGGCCTGGGAGCGGGGTTTGAACATCCACGGCGGGGGCACGTCGGCCATAAAAGTGCGCAGGCTGTCGTAGTTAAGGACGTGGACAAAGGGGGGCACGGGGATTTTGCTGTCCCTGGCCTGGACGCGCATGGCGAGTTTGTCCCGGAAATAGCGGGCGGTGGTGTCGCCCATTCCTGGCGTGCGCAGATGTTCACGGAGGGCCGCGGCGGTCTCCACATCGAAGTCGTCCAGAGGCACAATGCGGTCGATGCGCCGGGAGCGGGCCAGATAGCTCACCGCATTGGTGACATCCGGCAGGACAATTTTGGGCATGTAGAAAATCTCGTCGATGCTCTCGTGTGCCCAGGCCGCGTCCCGCAGTTTTTCCACAGTAATCAGAATCACCCGGCAGCCCTGGCGCTTGCACTCGCGCAGAAATTCATTGCCTTTGAAAAAGCTGCCAATACAGAGAATCGTCAGTTCGCTCACTGCTGCTCCTTCGCGGTCAATTCTATCCGAATCGTGAAAAGATCGTCCACCACCAGTGTGTTGGCGAAGTTGGGCGGGGTCACGCCGAAATCGCTCATCTTCACTTTGGCTTCGGCCACACCGGTAATTGTATCGCCGCTGAGGGTGGCTATCACATCAAAGGTGGCGGGCAGGGTGATGGCACGCACGGTCAGGTCGCCCACCAGTTGGAAGTTTACCTCTTGGCCTTCGGTGTAGTCAGCGGGTGCGCCTTCAACCGAAGAAGCCACAAAGACCGCTTCGGGAAATTTATTCGATTCCAGCGCGTTGTCCCGAATCCAGCCGTCGCGCAGGGATTGGTCGCTGGTCAGGGAGGGCAGATCGACGGTGAAGCGGTTGGGTCCCAGGGGCTGATCCGCGCCCAGGTCCAGTGCCAGAGAACCGGCCACTTCCTGAGTGCTGCCGATTGTGACCTTCTGCCCGGCCTCAATGTTATATTTGGAGAGAGCAGACGCGAAGAACTCTTCGTCCACCAGATAGGAAGCGGTGGACGAGCCAGGCTCAACCACAAAGGTACGCATGCCGGGAGCGGCGGGGGCCGCAGGTGGCGCGCTTGTGGCGGTGGGTTCGGCGGGGGCCGCTGTCTGCGGGGCGGGCGTCGCCGCGCCACAGCCAGCGAGCAGAACCAGAACAGTCAAGAGTAGCAGAATTCGTTTCACGGTGTTTTCTCTCCTTCTTTTGGCTGAGCCGCCAGTGTGCCCAGAAAAGGCACACCGTCGGGCAAAAATGGGGGCAAGGCTAGGCTGTGATCCCCGTAGCTGTCCAGCAGCAGGCGGGCCAACAGTGAATGGATGCCCGCGTGGTGGAGCGATGGGCTGCGGCTGGTCACATCCAGTCCGCTCTCAAAACCGTATGCAGCCAGACTGTCGACCAGCACAGTGTCCCGGCTGATGATGTGGACAGGCGTCTCCCAGCCGTCCTCCTTGCGGGAGACCCGTGGCGGCTGGTGATCGCCGACCAACACAAAGAGCGCGTTGGGATCCTCTTCATTCTGGATAAAATCGACCAGCACCCGCAAGTCATAGGCCACCGCATCGAAATAGTTCTGCCGCCGGGTTTCGTGGAAAATGCCCTCGGCGTCGATCGGCGCGGGATCGTCGCCGGGGGTGTTGAGCGTCTGCCAATCGTCAGCCAGCGCGGGCAAGGGCGCCCAGGGATAGTGCAGGTTCTGGGTGATGGTGAAGAGAAAATAGGGCTGCTCGCTCCCTGCTTGAATCTCAGCCTGCATCTCGGCCCGTGCCCGATTGAGGGCGAATTGATCCGGCGGAGACGGCCCCCAGCCATACTTTGGCCCGATGTACTCCAGGTCCCGGTAGCGGAGCCAGCGGTCCGCGCCGTAGAATCTGAGATAGCGATCCCATTTGGCGTCGGACAGTTCCAGAGCAATCGACGACAGCCCATAGAAGCGGTAGCCCTGCCTCTTCAAAAAGCTGCCCAGGTCCGGGAAATCGTCCGCCTGGTAGCGCTCCATCAGCATCTCGTATTCCGGGTCCGAATCGATGCGCAGGCCAAAGAGCGCGCTGGTATAGGCCATCCACGAACCGCCGCCCCAGGTGCTGGATGTGCTGAGGGCGCTGGCCGCGTGCCAGCCATCTGCGGTCAGGGTTGTCTCCAGCTCGTCGGCCAGCGCGGTATAGGCTGGCAGCCAGTCGGGCCGTTTGTAGAGGACACTCCCGTAGGATTCCAGAAAGATCAGGTAGACATTCGGCTTTGTCACCAGTGCCTGGCCCCGGTAATCGTAGGCACGGCGCACATAGCCGTCGTCAAAGCTACGCACAGTCTGGTACATCTTCTCCGACGCAGCCAGATTGTCCTGGACTTTGAAGAAAAGGCTGCTCACTACCATTTCCGGCTGGGCCAGGTAGTGCTGATAGCGCACGGCCTGGCCGAGACCAAAGACAACGAGCAGGGCCAACACAGCCTGGGAGAAATGGCTGATCCCGCCAGCGACAGTCTGGCTGGTCAGGAGGCGGATAGCGACAAAAAGGCCAGACAGGAGCAATCCCCCGCCCAGCAATGCCAGCAGATAGTAGTGGGCCGGGATGCTCATACCGTCCAACAAAAAGCCCAGCCCTTCGGTCAACATCCGGTATTGGCTGTAAAAGACCGGCTCCACCTGATAGAGGGAGCGCATGGCTACCTCGTAGACCGCATAGACCAGGGCCAGGAGATAGCCGAGCAGAAGCATCAGCCGCGGGACTGTGCGGCGCAGAAAGGGCAGCGCCACAAAGAGAGCGGTCAACAGCAGCCATTCCAGATGCAGTCGGCCCACATCCGCCGTGGGCCGCCAGATTGCCAGCATATACCAGAGATGGGTCGGCGCGCTCGTCACAGCCGACCAGAAGCCTGCCTCCCCTTCGCTGGTCAACAGGCCGGGCAGAAAGAGCAGGCAGTTGAGCAGGCCAAAGAGCAGCCAGAAGCTGAGATCGGGGTGTTTTTGAAACCAGATACGCCACGAACGAAGACCCACAGTTGTTCCTCTTCACATTCAGAAGTTCGACTTTTTCTGAAAAGTCGAACTTCTACCCCCCAAACAGCCCGTCGGCCTGGGCCTGGCGCAGAATTTGACCGGCCAACTCGCCCAGCGCATCCGACCCCTCTTCGATGGCTGTGGCCCGGTCCGCCACAAACTGGGGGAGCACGCCCGCCATCTGCCAGGTAGTGGTGCCGTCGGCCAGATTGTGAAACATCGGCATCAGCCGATCCACAGCGTTGGCAAAGCGGGATTCCGCGCTTGTGCGCGCTTCAAACTCATCCCAAAGCCCGCGCAGTTCACTGGCCTGATCCGCGGGCAGCAGTCCGAAAATCCGGTCGGCCGCGGCCTCTTCCCGCTCGGCTTTGGTCTTGCCCCCGGCAAAATCGTAGGCAAAAGTGTCGCCCGCGTCCAGTTCCACAATGTCGTGTACCAGCAACATTTTGAGTGTATGCAGCAGGTCCACCGGCTCGTTGGCGTGCTCGTGGAGAGTCAGCGCCAGCATGGCCAGATGCCAGGAATGTTCCGCCGAATTCTCCCGGCGGGACGAGCCGAGGATCAGCGAGCGGCGCAGCACCTGCTTCAGCCCGTCGATCTCCAGCAGGAAGTGTATCTGTCGGGAGAGCCGTTCATTCTCAATCGAAATCATTTTGTACTCCGTGCTGGGTATTTTTTGTTCCGCATTCCCACTTCTTCGTTCCGCATTCAAATCATCCGGTCCAGCGGAATTCCTTGGCGTTCACCGCTTTCACACGCCCGTCATCGGTGGGGACCAGGTCAAATTCGATGATGGCCCGGCGGTTCTTGAGGTGAGCAAAAGAGGCGTTGTCGATGGGCTGTCCGTTGCGGGTGACATCGCTGATGTGACAGAAGACATCGTAGCGCACGTCGTCCGGCCCCAGCCCTGTGCGCACAGTCATAAAGCCGAAGCCCTTCTCCTCATTCACCGCGTGCAACACGCCCCGCAGCCGGCCCTCCCGCTGGTTGTCCACCGGCACCACATTGGGGATCAGAAAACCGTTGAAGTGGTTGTCCACCTCGCGCACCAGATCGTTGCTGGCGTTGGCAAAGGAGATCAGGTCCACCCGCTTGCCCCGGTTTTGCAGAGCGCGCACTAGGCGCAGAAAGTCGCCGTCGCCGCTGCCCAGCAGAATGTAGTCCAGGTTGTCCGATTGGAGCAGGGCGTCCACGGCCAGGTCCAAATCCGCATTGGCTTTCAGTACCAATTCGCCCTCAGAATCCCGGAAACGGCGCACCTCCTTGTGGATCAGATGGAAGCCCGTGCGCCGGATCGCGGCCCGGTAGTCGGACGAACGCTGGCGATAGGCCGGGTCTTCGGCCTCCCGCTCCACATCCACGGCCAGATAGGCGTTGGCCCGCAGTACAGCCATATCTCCCTGGGCAATCACCAATTCCTTAATAATTTCATAGCGGATACCCCAGCCGCCATTCCTGCTCAAATTTTCCACGTCTAAAAATATGCCAGCTTTTAGCAACTCAACTTCCCCTTGTCATTGTTTCATATTTAGTTGTTGTAGTGATCTTATGATGGGTAATGAGATACCTGCCTATTGTATCAGATATTGGAAAGATGCTTAATCGTCCAAGCGTGTGGCGTGTATCTGAAATCCAAGAAGTCAGACCTGGCAGGTTTTCTGAAACCTGCCAGGTCTGATCGGCAGAGGCCCTTTTACATCGACGGCAAGGCTTCGTCGTCTCTGGCTCCAACCCCGCCCATCTCCGGCAGGGGAACCGGCGGGCTGTCCTCTGTGCGGATGCTCCAATCGGCCAGCCGCAGCCGCAGATCAGCCAGCACAGGGCCATTCGCCGGATCGTCCACCACATTCGTCAACTCCCAGGGATCCCCGGCCAGATCGTAGAGTTCGTCCCGATCCCCCATCGGGTCGTGGACGTACTTCCAGGCTGTAGTGCGCACCATTTTGCGCCGCCCTTCGGCCTCCCGCCAGCGCAGGGTTTGGAGAAGAGTGTGCCGTCCGTGGGGTTCGGGCAGCCGGGCCAGGTCCGAAAGGCCAAAGAGCGGCCCGCCCGCGCCATATTCAGAAAAAGCCGCGTCTCTGGGCGGCGTCTCCGTGGCCGTGGGCAGGGGAGCGCCCTGAAAAGCGACGGGTGACTCGGCCCCTTGCAGATGAAAAATCGTGGGCACAATGTCAATCAGGTTGACCAGAGAATCGTCCCGCACGCCCTGGGGAATCTGCCCCGGCCAGGAGACGATCAGGGGAACTCGCACCAGCGCATCGTAGAAGACACCCCCTTTGCACTGCATCCGATGCTCACCCATAAAATCGCCGTGATCCGAGCAGAAGACGACAATCGTATTCTCCCGCAGCCCCGTCCGTTCCAGCGCGTCCAGAATCTGCCCTACGCCGTCGTCCAAGAAGCGAACCATCCCATAATAGGCGGCCAGCGCCCCCCGCAATTCGTCGATCTCCTCGTTGCGCACGCCCAACATTTCGTAGAGTGCCCGGTTGCGTTCCGGGGCCGTGCCGTCGTCAAATTCACCGGGCCGCCAGGGAGGAAGCTGCACCTGATCTTCCATCTCTTCAAAGTAGCTGCGGGGACAGACCCAGGGTTCGTGGGGATCGGGGAAGGAGACCCACAGGGCAAAGGGCTGGTCCCCCTGCTGGTCTGCCTGCTCTTGCAGAAAGCGCACAGTCTGCCCGGCCACCAGCCCGGTGCTGTGATCGTCCAGGGGTAAATGATCGGAGATGGCGTAGCCAAAGCGGGGGTTCTGGGGCGTCATTGTGCGGCGCAGTTCGTGGGCGGCGTGGATGCCGTCGATGGGCCGAAACCACTCCATTCCTTTGGTCGTCGGGCCTGTAGTTGGGCCTGAGGGCAGCCCGCCGTGTCCGATCTCGCACCAGACGTCGAAGAGGTCCAGATCGCTCTGCTCGCTAAAACAGTGATTTTTGCCGATCAGCCCGCAGCGATAGCCGGTCTCTTTCCAGAGCTTGAAGGCGTGGAGGGCATCGGGCTTCATCGGCGTCTCGTTGCGTCGGCTGCCCGTGCTGTGGGCATAGCGGCTCGTCCAGAAGGCGACCCGGGCCGGCATACAGAGGGGATGAGGGGTGATGGCGTGCTCGTAGAGCACCCCTTCGGCGGCCAGCCGGGCCAGATTGGGTGTCTGGCAGAAGGCATTGCCCCAGAGATGGCTGGCCGTGGCCTTCTGCTGGTCGGTCATAATGACGAGAATATTGGGTTGGGGGGACACTGCACCGCCTCCTGTGGATTGGGAGAGATGAATAGGCAATAGATACGAGTATACCCTCTGCCAGCAAAAAGTGGCAACAGTCCGGCTGAAATGTAAGACCAATTTTGACACCGGGATCGGGCTGGTCTATAATGGACCGGTTTGAATGTTGCTATTTCTTGCCACACAATGCCCCACACACTGGTTCCGCCCTCCTTGTTTCGTGGAACGGCAGCATTTTTCGCCAGCGGACTGTCACCGCAGGAAACTAGCCAGCGCAATCATCCAAAAGAGAAGGATCTGGTATGCAGAACAACAACAACGTCACCCTTGTGGGGATACTCCTACTGTTTGCGGTCGCCCTCTACGTCAGCCTGCCCATCGACCACCCGCTCTGGCTGGAAGAGGCGTTGGCCCCCGGCGAGAACACCCAGCGGGATATCCGGGACCTGACTCTGGGGCTGGACCTGAAGGGCGGAACCCAAGTGCTGCTGGAGGTGGACCTGCCCGAAGGTCAGAGTATCGAAGCAGGCGCGCTGGACACGGCCAAAGTGATTGTGGAGCAGCGTGTCAACGGCCTGGGTGTCTCCGAGCCAAATGTCCAGTTGCAGGGCGAGGTGCGGATGATTGTTGAACTGCCCGGCGTCAGCAACCCGGACCAGGCCATCAACACCATCCGCTCCACCGGCCAGTTGGAATTCATCGAACCGGCGGGCGAACAGCTTTCGAGTGGGATGATCATCAACACCACCAATCGGCCCGACGCGGTGGCCCGTGCCATGGAAGCGGACCCCGCGGCCGTAGCTGCGGCCCCCTTCGCCGACCGGGTCTTTGAGACGGTGATGACCGGCGACATTCTGCAAAATGCACTCGCTGCCCAGGACGAATACAACCAGTGGCAGATTCAGTTCAACCTGACCGGCGACGGCAGCAGCCAATTCTTTGAATACACCCGCAACCACATCGGTCTGCCTCTGGTCATTGTGCTGGATGGCCGGGTACTTTCGGCCCCGGTGATCAACGCGGCCATCAGTGATAACGGCGTAATTACCGGCCAGTTCACCCGGGAAGAGGCCAACAGCCTGGCAGTCCAGATGCGCTATGGCGCGCTGCCCGTGCCCCTGACAGTGGTGGATGTTCGCACCATCGGTGCCAGCCTGGGCCAGGATTCGGTGGACGCCAGCCTGACCGCAGGCATCATCGGTATGTCGATGGTTCTGCTCTTTATGCTCGTCCTCTACCGGCTGCCCGGCTTCCTGGCGGACGTGGCCCTCTCGGCCTATGTGGCCTTCAACATCGCCATCTTCAAACTCCTGCCTGTCACGCTGACCCTGCCCGGTATCGCTGGTTTCCTGCTCTCTATCGGTATGGCGGTGGATGCCAACATCCTCATCTTTGAACGTATGAAAGAGGAGCTACGATCAGGCCGCTCTGTGCGGCTTGCAGTGGAGACCGGCTTCAGCCGGGCCTGGCCTGCCATCCGCGATGGCAACCTTTCCACGCTGATCAGTTGCGCGGTGCTCTACTGGTTTGGCAACAATTTTGGGGCCAGCATTGTCAAGGGTTTTGCCATCACCCTGGCCATCGGTGTGCTGCTCTCGATGTTCACCGCGGTCTTTGCCACCCGCACATTCATGCGGGCATTTCTCTCTACCCAGGGGCAACGGCTGCTGGACAATCGCGGGTTGATCGGGTACTAAACTTTTAGAAGTCGGACTTCTCAGAGAAGTCCGACTTCTGGTTCTGAATATACTAACGAGGACTTTTTGCTATGAATCTTGTCGAACGGCGTGGCCTCTGGTTTGCGATCTCCCTGGTACTCATTCTGCCAGGGATACTCTATATGATTTGGCATTTGGCAACAGTAGGCACGCCTCTGCCACTGGCCATCGACTATACCGGTGGAACCCAGTGGGAGCTGCGCTTTGAGCAGGCCGTAGAACCCACAGATGTTCGGCAGGTCTTTGTGGCCGCGGGCTACCCCGACACCACCGCTTTTCTGGTGGAAGACGACGGGCGGACTGTACAGCTAAAGCTCAAGAGCATCGATCCGGACCAGAAAGATATTCTGCTGGCCGACCTGACCGCCAAATACGGCAACTTTGAGGAACGCTCCTACCGCAGCATCGGCCCCACCATCGGTACTGAGGTGAGCCGGGCCGCGCTGCTGGCCGTGATTGCCGCTTCGGTGCTGATTCTCATCTACATCGCCTTTGCCTTCCGCGAGGTTCCCCACCCCTTCCGCTTCGGCACAGCCGCCATTATTGCGCTGATCCACGATGTCTTTGTGACGATCTCCTTTGTCGCAATTATGAATCTGGTGGCGGGTTGGGAGATCGACGCGCTCTTTCTCACCGCGGTCCTGACGGTTATCGGTTTTTCGGTCAACGATACGATCGTCATCTTCGACCGTATCCGGGAAAATCTGCACCGCCATCGGGGCGAGTCCTTCGCCACAGTCACCAACCGCAGCCTGATCGAGACAATGCAGCGCTCCATCTCGACCCAAGTGACCGCGATGCTGATTCTGGTAGCACTGATTATCTTTGGTGGCGCTACCCTGCAGGTCTTTATGTCCACCCTTCTGGTCGGTCTGATTTCGGGGACCTACTCCTCGATTTTCAACGCAGCGCCGGTGGTGGTGGCCTGGGAAGAACGCAAACTACTGGGCACCCCCGTGCCGGCCAAAGCCAGTGGCGTTGCGGTTACCGCTTAAAGCAGAAGTTTAGTTTTTAGAAGTTCGACTTTTCCGAAAAGTCGAACTTCTATTGCAAACAGCGGAGCCATGCGGCTCCGCTGTTTTTGATTGGTGTGAATTCGGCAAAGTCCCCGGCACTTTCTGCCCAAGCGAGTCGATAGGCCACAATCACTCCATTGTTGTGCGGGAAGTGCTGGGGACTTTCGCATGCAAGCCGGCCTCATCCTTATAATTGGAGATAACCCAATGCGCGCATTGCGTTTGACCGATAACGGCCCCTTTCTGGACACGGACTACCCCGTCCCCATACCCGGCCCGGACGAAGCGTTGATCCGGGTGCGGCTGGCAGGCATCTGCGCCACAGACCTGCAACTGCTGGCAGGCTACAAGCACGGCTACCGGGGGGTGCTGGGCCACGAGTTTGTGGGGGAAGTGGTGGAAGCGCCCGGCCACACAGAATGGGTCGGCCAGCGGGTGGCGGGGGAGCTCAACATCGGCTGCGGCCACTGCGATCTCTGCCGCCGGGGGCTGGGCAAACACTGCCGCCAGCGGGAATCTCTGGGCATCATCGGGCGCGATGGAGCCTTCGCCGATTTCCTCACCCTGCCCATCGCCAACCTGCACCCCCTGCCCGACACTCTCCCCGACGAGCACGCGGTCTTTGTGGAACCTCTGGCCGCGGCCCTGCAACTGCTGGAACAGTGCCACATCCGCCCGGATGACCGGGTCTATGTGCTGGGGGATGGACGGCTGGGGCTGCTGGTGGCCCAGGTCATCGCCCGCACCGGCTGCGACCTGACCGCGCTGGGGCGCACCGATGCAAAGCTGGCAATCCTGGCCGAACGGGGCATCGCCACCGCGCGCACGGACAATCCGAGAGTCCTGACAGAACTCCTCGCCCACCCCGCGGATGTGGTGGTGGAAGTCACTGGCTCACCGGTTGGCTTCGCCCTGGCCCGGCGGCTGGTGCGGCCCGGCGGCATCCTCGCCCTCAAAAGCACCTTCGCCGCCGACCTCCCCAGCTTCGACATCAGCAGTCTGGTGGTAGACGAAATCACCCTCGTCGGCAGTCGCTGTGGACCCTTCCCGCCCGCCGTTCGTCTGCTGACCGAGGGAGCGGTGTCCGTGCAGCCGCTCATCCACGCCCGCTATACGTTGGATGACGGGGTGGCCGCGCTGGGGTATGCGGGGCAACGGGGGGTGTTGAAGGTGCTGGTTGGGGGGTAGGCGATATACTCTACCCCTCATACCCCAAATTCGGCCCCAGCCAGCGCTCGGTCTCTTCCACAGCCATCCCCTTGCGCGCGGCGTAGTCCTCAACCTGATCCCGCCCGATTTTGCCCACTGTGAAGTAGCTGGCCTGGGGATGGGCCAGGTAGAAGCCGCTGACCGCAGCCGTGGGGGTCATAGCAAAGCTCTCGGTCAGGTGCAGACCGATGGCACTGTCCGGGCCGAGCACCTGCCAAAGCGTGCCCTTTTCCGTGTGTTCCGGGCAGGAAGGGTAGCCCGGCGCGGGACGGATGCCCCGGTACTTCTCTTTGATCAGCTCCTCGTTGTCCAGTTCCTCGTCGGGCGCGTAGCCCCAATAGACTTTACGCACCTCCTCGTGCATCCGTTCGGCCAGGGCCTCGGCCAACCGGTCAGCCAGGGCTTTCACCATAATCGACTGGTAGTCGTCGTGGTCGGCCTCGTATGCGGCCACCAGTTCCTCCACGCCGATGCCCGCGGTGACCGCAAACATCCCCATATAATCGGCCACGCCGCTCTCCGCCGGGGCCACAAAGTCAGCCAGACTGTAGTTGGGACGGCTCTGGCCCCGGTCGGTCTGGTTGCGCAGCATATGCAGGGTCGTCAATACTTCGCCCCGACTGTCGTTGGTGAAAAGCTGCACGTCGTCGCCCACACTGTTGGCCGGGAAAAGACCGATGACCGCTCTCGCCTTCAGCTTGCCTGTGGCGATAATATCGGCCAGCATAGCCTGGGCGTCGGTCAGGAGTTTGCGGGCTTCCGTCCCTTTCATCGGGTCGTTGAGGATGGCCGGATAGACCCCCCGCATCTCCCAGGCGTGGAAGAAGGGGGTCCAGTCGATGCGCTCGGCCACCCAGGCCAGGTCGATATTGTCGAAGACCTGCACCCCCAGCCGGGCCGGGCGCACAATATCCACCTGATCCCACTCGCTCTTAAAGCGGCGGGCGCGGGCCGTTTCCAGGGAGAGCAGAGGCTTGCGCTGCTGGTTGGCCTGGTGATGCTCGCGCAGGCTGGCATACTCGGCCTTCACGTCGTCCATAAACTGCTCCTGGCTGTTGCGGTTGAGCAGCTTCTCCACCACACCCACACTGCGGCTGGCGTCGTTGACGTGGATCACCGGGCCACTGTAGACCGGGTCGATCTTCACAGCCGTGTGGATGCGGGAGGTGGTGGCCCCGCCGATGAGCAGCGGGCGGATAAAGCCCTGGCGCTCCATCTCCTTGGCCACGTGGACCATTTCGTCCAGGGAAGGGGTGATCAGCCCGCTCAGGCCGATGATGTCCGCGTTCTCCCGGCGCGCGGTCTCCAGGATTTTCTCGGCAGGGACCATCACCCCCAAATCCACGATTTCGTAGTTATTGCAGCCCAGGACCACACCGACAATATTTTTACCGATGTCGTGGACATCCCCTTTGACCGTCGCCATCACAATTTTACCCGCGGGCTGGTTGTTGCCGCTGACCAGTTTGGCCGCCTCGATGAATGGCTGCAAATAGGCCACCGCCTTCTTCATCACGCGGGCGCTCTTGACCACCTGGGGCAGGAACATTTTGCCCCCGCCGAAGAGATCGCCCACCACATTCATCCCGTCCATCAGCGGCCCTTCGATGACCTGAATCGGTTCGGGCAGAAGCTGGCGCATCTCCTCCGTGTCGGCCTCGATGTAGTCGGTCAGCCCCTTGACCAGAGAATGGATCAGCCGTTCCTTCACCGGGAACTGACGCCAGGCGGCCTCTTCGGCTTTGGCGATCACTTTGTCCCCGCCTGCAGCTTTGATCTGCTCGGCAAAGTCCACCAGCCGCTCGGTGGCGTCATCCCGCAGGTTGAAGATCACATCCTCCACCAGTGTGAGCAGACCCGTGGGGATGTCGGCGTAGACCGGCAGCGCGCCCGCGTTGACAATCGCCATATCCAGCCCGGCCTGGATGGCGTGGTAGAGGAAGGCGCTGTGCATAGCCTCGCGCACGGTATTGTTGCCCCGGAAGGCGAAGGAGAGATTGCTGACACCACCGCTGGTTTTGCAGCCGGGCAGGCTGGCTTTGATGATACGCACGGCCTCGATAAAGTTGACTGCGTAGTTGTTGTGCTCCTCGATGCCTGTGCCCACCGTCAGGATATTGGCGTCGAAGATAATATCCTCCGGCGGAAAGCCGACTTCCTGGGTGAGGATGCGGTAGGCACGGGTGCAGATCGCCACTTTGCGCTCGACCGTATCGGCCTGGCCCTGCTCGTCAAAGGCCATGACAATCACCGCCGCGCCGTAGCGCCGCACCAGCCGGGCTTGCTGCCGAAATTGTTCCTCGCCCTCTTTCAGGCTGATGGAATTGACCACTGCCTTGCCCTGGACACATTTCAGCCCGGCCTCGATCACACTCCATTTGGACGAGTCGATGACCACCGGAACCCGGGCGATGTCTGGCTCCACCGCGATCAGATTGAGGAAGCGGGTCATACAGGCCTCCCCGTCCAGCATCCCGTCGTCAAAGTTGACATCAATCAACTGGGCGCCGCTTTCCACCTGCTGGGCCGCCACCCGCACCCCGGCCTCGTAGTCCCCAGCCAGGATCAGCTTGCGGAAACGGGCGGAACCGGTCAGGTTTGTGCGCTCGCCGATGTTGACAAAATTGGTGACGGGGGTAATCTCCAGCGGTTCCAGACCGCTGAAACGGGTGTACTGCTCAATAGCCGGGACGTGCCGAGGCTGAAGTTTCTCCACTGCCTGGGCGATGGCTCGGATGTGATCCGGTGTGGTTCCACAGCAGCCGCCCACGATATTGAGAAAGCCGCTCTCCCCAAACTCCCGCAGATGGGCCGCGATCTCGTCCGGGGTCTGGTCGTATTCGCCGAACTCGTTGGGCAGACCCGCGTTGGGATAGGCGCTGACCAGTGTATCCGCGTGCTCGGAGAGGCTTTCCAGATAGGGACGCATTTCCGCCGCACCCAGCGCACAGTTGAGACCTACGCTGAAGGGCCGGGCGTGGGAGACCGAATTCCAGAAAGCTTCGGTGGTCTGGCCGGAGAGGGTGCGCCCGCTGGCATCGGTGATTGTGCCGGAGATCATCACCGGCAGATACTCGCCCCGCTCCTGAAAGAGCGCGTCCACAGCGAAGAAGGCGGCTTTGGCGTTGAGGGTGTCGAAGATTGTCTCGATGAGCAGCAGGTCTACCCCCCCGTCCATCAGCCCCGCGGCCTGTTCTTTGTACGCGGCCACCAGTTCATCAAAGGTGACATTGCGCTTGCCCGGATCGTTCACATCCGGCGAGAGGGAGGCCGTGCGGTTGGTCGGTCCCAGCGCGCCGGCCACAAAGCGGGGCTTGTGGGGTGTGGCCGCGCTCACTTCGTTCGCGGCCTGCCGGGCGATGCGCGCCGCGGCCAGGTTAATTTCGTAGGCCAGCGCCTCCATCTGATAGTCGGCCTGGGAAATGGATGTTGCGTTGAAGGTGTTGGTCTCGATAATATCCGCGCCCGCGTCCAGATATTGGCGGTGAATCTGGCCGATAATCTCTGGCTGGGTCAGGGAGAGCAGGTCGTTGTCCCCCTTCAGGCTGGTGGGCCAGTCCGCGAAGCGCTCGCCCCGGTAGTCGGCTTCGTCCAGCCGGTGCTCCTGAATCATCGTGCCCATCGCGCCGTCCAGAAGCAGAATGCGTTCCTGGGCCAGAGCTCGGATGTCGCGGGCGGGGGTAAGGGTTGGGTCCGTCATAATAGAGTGAATCCTTTGCAGGCAAATTGGTGTTTATAGGGATGCCAAGAAAGTATACTGCGAATCGCCGCTCTGGTCACATTTTGGGCATCGGATGCCCACGCTTTACCTTTCCCCCCGTCTGCGCTAGAATGCCTACAGCAGCCCTTATTTACCCATCCGCCCACCTGTGCACACGCCTGTGAACTCGCACGCCCGCCTAAGCGAAAAACCATCAGAATTGCACACCCATAGGGGCGCTGCTTGCTGCGCCCGTCGTGCATCGGGCGCAGCAAGCAGCGCCCCTACGATATCGCGTCGCCGACTTTCCGTGGCGACCCTGGCCCTTCTTGCCTTCTTCCTCTGCGGCTTCGGCCCGCCCACTCTCCTGGACAGGGATGGCCCTAATCCCCAGCGCCTGACCGTCGGCCAGTTGCGCCAGATGGAACAGGCCGGTCGCCCGCCAGAAACGATTACGGCCCAGGCCGTGCTGGTCTATGATGTAGACGCGGACCGCATTCTCATCCAGTCCAACGCTGGGGTTGCCCGCGCCCCGGCCAGCCTGACAAAACTGATGACCGCTCTGCTCATTCTGGAAAAGGGTGGGCTGGAACAGCGGGTGGTGGTGGAGCGGGAAGATTTGGTGGGCGAATCCACAATGGGGCTATCCGCAGGTGAGTTGCTCACCGCCGAGGAACTGCTCTGGGGATTGCTCATCCCCAGCGGCAACGACGCGGCTATGGCCCTGGCCCGTCATCACTCCGGGAGCGTAGATACATTCGTCCAGGCAATGAACCAGCGCGCCCAGGCGCGGGGACTGACCGAGACCGCTTTCGCCAATCCCCACGGCTTCGACGCGGACGGACAGATCAGCAGCGCCCAGGACATGCTCACTCTCACCCGCCTGCTCTGGGCCTACCCCCTCTTTCGCCAGATAGCAGGCACAGCTTCGGCAACAGTAGCGGGCCATCCGCTCGTCTCCACCAACCAACTGCTGGGGACTTTCCCCAACGCAAACGGCGTGAAAACTGGCACGACGACCGCGGCCGGCCAAAATCTCGTCGCTGGGATCGACCGGGGCGGCCATCAGCTTTTCGCAGTCATTCTGGGCAGCCAGGATCGCTACTTTGACGCCCGCGCCCTGGCCGTCGCCGCTGACAACAGCTTCGCCTGGGCCAATCTCGGCAGCGGACCACGGCTGACTGCGCTGGATCGAGTCTACGATGCGGACCAGAAACGCTGGTTTGTGCGGGCCGAGGGTGAAACACCTGCGCTTTTTCTGCCAGCCTGGGAACGCCAGCGTCTCTCCCCCTACCGTCGTCTGCAACTGCCCCCGCCCGGTCTCTGGGCAGCCGGGGCCAGTGCCGGTGTGCTGGAATGGCGAATGGGTGGGGAGGTCGTGGCGACTCAACGCTTGGTGCTCTACTTGCCGTGACAAGACAGACGGCGGACGGCAGACCGCGGACGGCGCTGTCCTGGCGGTCCGCGGTCTGCCGTCCGCCGTCAATTCGCACCCATTCGGAGAAATCTAATGACCACTCCCACCTGGTCTCCCCCCGCCCACTGGACCCACATCACCGCCATCGACGCGCACACCGCGGGCGAACCGTTGCGTATATTTACCGGCGGGCTGCCGAACTTCCCCGGTGACACAATCCTCGCCAAGCGTCGCTATGCGAAAGAACATTGGGATCACATCCGCACGGCGACGATGTGGGAGCCACGGGGCCACGCGGATATGTACGGAGCGATTCTCACCGAGCCGGTGACAGCCGACGGCCACGCCGGGGTACTCTTTGTCCACAACGAGGGCTTCAGCACAATGTGCGGCCACGGCATTATCGCCCTGGCCCAGGCGGGGGTGGAGACCGGCCTGCTGACCGGCGAGCCAACCGCGGCAGACCCGTCTGTGCTGGAAATCCGACTGGACACCCCCGCGGGCCGGGTCACGGCCTTTGCCCGGCGTGCAGGCGGACGGGTGGCTGAAGTCTGGTTTCACAATGTGCCCTCCTTTGTCTACGCGCTGGATCGTACGGTGGAAGTAGACGGCTTTGGCCCGGTGCGCTATGATGTAGCTTACGGGGGTGCGTTCTATGCCTTTTGCCGGGCGGAAGAGGTGGGCGTGGGCCTGGGGCCGGAGAACTTTCGGGCGTTGATCGATGTGGGGATGGCGATCAAACGGGCGGTGATGGCAAGTCTGCCCATTCACCACCCGACAGAGCCGGACCTGGGCTTTCTCTACGGCACAATCTTTACCGGTGCAGCCCACAATCCGGCCCACCACAGCCGCAACGTTTGCATCTTCGCCGACGGCGAGGTGGACCGCTCGCCCACGGGCACAGGCGTCAGCGCCAGGGCCGCGCTACATTTTGCCCGCAACGAAATCGGGCTGGGCGAAGCCTTCACCGTCGAAAGCATTCTGGGCACGACCTTCACCGGAGCGGTGACGGAGACGACGACATTCGGCGGCTACGAAGCGGTCACCCCCCGGGTCAGCGGCAGCGCCCACATCTGCGGGCGCAACGAACTGCTCATCGACCCGGAGGATCCCCTGGCCTATGGCTTTCTGCTGCGCTGAAAAGCCAGCAGAAGGAAACGCAGATGACACAGATTTCCGCAGACTAAATTCCCGTACATCCAATCTATCCCTTCACTTCGACAGGCTCAGTACAAGCGGCAAGCTCAGGAGACCGCCGTACAAATTCGTGCCCCAATTTTTGTTCAGTACTCACCCCATTTAGACAGAAAGGAACTACCCGTCTATGTCCACCCTCCACCTGACCCACGACTACGACGACGCCCTGGAGGTACGCCACGGCGACACAACCCTTTTCCGCTACGTCTACCAGCCCCGGATGGAGCAGAGCGAATCGCCCAAGCCCTACTTTCACCCGGTCCACGACCTGGCGGGCAATCTGGTGACGATCTTCCGCCCTTACGATCACGTCTGGCACAAAGGCATTGCCTTGACCATCTCCCATCTGGAAGACCAGAACTTCTGGGGCGGGGCCAGCTACCGCCACGGCCAGGGCTACATTCCCCTGCCCAACAACGGAACCCAGCGCCACGACGCCTGGGATGCCATCGACTTCGACGGCGAGAGTCTTCGCGCCTGTGAGCGGCTCTCCTGGATTACCCAAAGCGGCGAGCATTGGCTGGCCGAGGAACGGCAGATCGGTGCTGCCGTTGACGCGGACGCGGGCTATTGGGCGCTGGATTTCAGCAGCAGCCTGACCAATGTGCGGGGCAAGGTCATCCATATCGGCTCGCCCACCACTGCGGGCCGGGAGAAGGCGGGCTACGGCGGTCTCTTCTGGCGGGGTCCCCGCTCCTTCTTCCAGGGCACAACCATCGACAGCGAAGGCCGCCAGAACGACGAAAGTATGGGAGAACGGGCCAGTTGGATCGCCTACAGCGGGCAGCACGACGGCAGCGGCGACCGCTCTACCCTCGTCTTTCTGGACCACCCGTCCAGCCTGCGCCACCCCACCCAGTGGTTTATGCGCCGGGACCCCTTCGCCTGTGCCGCCTTTGCCTGGATGTTCGACGAAATCTACCACCTGCAACCCGACGAGACGATTCAACTGCGCCACCGCATTGTGGTTGGGAATGGCTTGTGGGACGCGGAGAAGATTGCGCCGTTGGCCCAGGACTGGGAAAGGGAATGAGCGTCGGGATTGGCTGAAGAAATTTCAATCCTCTCCTTTAGATTACTGGGGCAGGTTGCCCTATTCAAAGATGGAAAGCCCCTGGAGCAGTTTCGCAGCCAAAAAGAAGCCGCGCTGCTGATCTACCTGGCCCACACGGGAGAGAGCCATCCCCGAGATTTTCTGGCCGAATTGTTATGGGAAGACCGTACAATCAGCCAGATGCGGGGGAATCTGCGCACCGTCCTCTCCCGCCTGCGCGAGCAAGTTGGTGACGCGCTGGTGGTCACACGCTCGTCCGTGGGGCTGGCAGAGGATAGCCGCCACCCGGTGGATTCGGTGCGTCTGCTCCAGGCGCTGATCAACTTTGGCCCGATCGGTTCGTCGGAAAAGGCCACGGCCCTCCAGAACCTGCTGACCGACTATCGGGGCGATTTTCTGGCCGACTTTTATCTGAGCGACGCGCCCCTCTTCGACAGTTGGACAACGACGACGCGCGAAGAAATTCGGACACAAGTGATTGTCGCCTTTCGCAAATTGGCAGAGTACATTCTGGACGGTGGAGAGACCACCCAGGGCATCGCCATCGCCCGGCGCTGGCTCAAGGTGGATGAACTGGATGAAGATGCCCACATTCTGCTGATCCGATTGCTGCTGGAACAGGGCGATAGACCGGCGGCTGTCGCCCACTATCAGGCGGCTGTCCACCTGCTCCGTTCTGAACTGGATGTGGAACCGTCCCCATCCCTGTCAGGGTTAATCCAGCCTGCCCTGCCCACCCCTTCTCCACCAGCCCGCCATCTCCGGTCAGCGTCCCACAACCTCCCCCCCGCCTACAATCCATTCTTTGGCCGGGTGCGCGTCCAGCGGGAAATTCACAGCCGACTGGACCAGTCCTGGTGTCGGCTTGTGACAATTGTGGGCCAGGGGGGTGTAGGGAAAACACGGCTGGCTACCGACATTGCCCGGGACCGGTTGGACCGCTATTCCGACGGTGCCTGGCTGGTGGATCTGGCAGAGGTAGAATCGGAGGACGAAGACCTGGCCGAAGCTATCGCCATCGAAATCGCCACCGCCATCGACCTGCGCCTGAGCGGCTCTGCCAGGCCAACCGAACAACTGCTCACCCATCTGCAACAGAAGCAAACGTTGCTGGTGCTGGACAATTTCGAGCATATCCTGGGCGGCATACAGATCGTTCTTGACATTCTGCAACGCTGCGAAGCCGTGCAATTGCTGGCCACATCCCGAGAGGCGTTGCACATCCGGGCCGAATGGGCCATCCCTCTGTTGGGGTTGGACTATCCCGACGACGATAGGGAGGAGACTCCTTCCGACGCCGTCGACCTGTTTGTGGCCCGACATGCCCAACAGTCGCCGGGGCCACTCTCAGCCGCAGAGATGACCGCCATCCGCACCATTTGCCGCAGGGTAGAAGGGCTGCCCCTGGCGCTTGAACTGGCCGCCGCGCTGACACAGGAGACCCCAAGCCAGGAAATTGCAGCCCAGATCGAGAACGATTTTGACAAGTTGACTGCCTCTCTGCGCGATGTACCGGAACGCCACCGCAGCCTGCATATTGTCTTCGAAATGTCCTGGGGCAGACTGTCGGCGGACCTGCGGACCTGCCTGGCCCAACTGGCGATCTGTCGCGGCGGCTTTGCCCCTGACGCAGCCCAGCAGATTGCTCAGGCCGATGCCCGTCACCTGGACGCGCTGCAACAAAAGTCCCTGCTGACCTACAGCCCAGAAGCCGACCGCTACACGCTCCATTCGGTGGTGCGTGCCTATGCCGCGGCCAAGCGTCCAGCCGAAGACCCCACGCCCCACAGACACGCCGAGTATTACCTATCTCTGCTGGCTGCCCACGCGGACCCCTTGCAGCGCGCAGCGCCCCAGAAGTCTGTGGCGCTGCTTCTGACCGACCTGGACAATATACGCCTGGCCTGGCAGACCGCGCTGGCCGAGCGCACAGCCAAGCGACTCGCCCCTGCGTTGCCGGCGATTTCGACTCTCTATCAACTGCGTGGGCTGGCCCGTGAGGCCGAGGACGTGATGCAGGCCACAGCCAGCGCAGCAGCAGAATGGGGTGCAAGCGGCCTTCCCCTGGCGGCGCGGGCTGGACTGGAACGGGCGCGCTTCCAAAATCGGCTGGGACGCTACCGGCCGGCCATTGAGACAGCCCAACGGGCAGTGGCATTGGCGGAGAGAGTCAATGACCGCTGGGCAGACGGTATGGGCCACATCCTGTGGGGTGAATCTCTGTGGCGGCTGGGGGAGTACGCAACTGCCCGGCAGCAGCTGACCCACGCCCTCGCCCTTGCAGAAGGGATGGCCCCAGAGAGTGTCCAGGCGGAGGATGCGACCCAAATTGTGGGCTGGTGTCACCATCACTTGGGCATCATCGACGACATTCAAGGCCGCTATGCCAGCGCCCTCGACCATTTGCAGCAGTCATGTGCCGCGTGGCAGACAATCGATAACGCACAGGCGTTGAGCAACAGCCTCAACAGCGTTGCCATTGTGCGCTATCATCAAGGCGATCTGCCAGCAGCCCAGCAGGCCATGGAACAAGCCCTGGCAATCGGTGAACAGATCGATGACCGCCATCGCCAGGCAAACCTGATCAACAACCTGAGTATGATCGCTACTGAACAGGGCAATTATGCGGATGCCCACTACTATTTACAGCAGGGGCTGAACCTGGCTGTGGCGGCCGGGGATGTCTATGTGCAAGGAGTTCTCTATAACAACCTGGGTAAAAACTATCGTCTGCTGGGTGATTTCGATGCTGCCGAGGAAGCATTGGCCCAGGCAATGCAGATTGTGGAGCCAATTGGTGATCCGATGTTGCGGGCGACTGCGCTATTCTATCTGGCCGACACGAAACAAGCGCGCGGAGAGAGCAAAGAGGCCGAGTCCTACTATCGACAAGCGTTGGAAATCGCACGGCGGGACAAGCTGGAGTACATTGCGTGTGAAATTTTGATCGGCCTGGCCGGGCTTTGGCGTGCCACAAAGGCCGCCCAGGCCAGAGAATATGCAGCCCAGGCCATTGCGTTGGCAACGAAACTCAAAAATCCTGAACTGCTGAAGCGCGCACAGGCCATTCATTGAGTTATTGGCAAAGGTTCCGCGCGGCTCCACCACCCATCCTCCTTATTGTCCTCGCTGGTTCTTCGATTATTCTCCAAAAAATTTAGTGTTCCCACCGCTTTTCTGTATTGGTCAGGTAGATGTTGAAACTTAACGCAAAGTCGCAGGGACGCAAAGGGCGCAGAGAACAGCTTTGCATCTTTCGATCTTTGCGCCATTGCGTTGAGGATCGGCAGTTCAAGCTGTTGTTGACCAATACAGTTCCTACCACTTTTCGTGGCTAAAGCGCCACTTGGAAGCGCTTTGGAAGCGTTCACTCCCTATACTGAATATCATCCCCGTCGCAGCCGCTGAACATAAACCGCGCAGATACGCAGATTTCAAATCATACGTGAGAGCCATTCTTGTGGTCGGTCCCGATTCCCCTCTTCCGCCGCGCGCACGGCCAGCGTCCACCCATAACCTGCCCCCTGATTTTGATCCCTTCATCGGGCGCGAGGAGGAACGCCGGGAGATCCACGCCAGCCTGGACCAGCGCTCAACCCGGCTTGTCAACCTGTGGGGAATGGGTGGCGTGGGCAAGAGCCGCCTGGCAATTGCCATCGCTCAGGAACGTCTGCACCGCTACCCGGAGGGTGTCTGGCTGGTGGAGCTGGCGGAGATGAAGCCGGGCAAGCTGGACCAGACCAGGGAAATGGCGGTAGCTATCGCCGCTGCCCTGCAGCTACCCTGGCGGGAGGGTGCGAACGCCAAAGCCCAGTTGCTCGGTCATCTGGCAGGGCGACGGACACTGCTGGTGTTGGACAGCGTGGAGCGGTTGGCCGGGGATGGCCTGCCCTTCCTCGTCTCTGTGGCCGAGCGCTGTCCCGGTGTGGACCTGCTGGCGACCAGCCGGGACGCACCGCCGCCCGGCCTGGGCCCCACCTTTCCTTTGACCGGGCTGGCCTATCCACCCAGCCACAACGACAATGACAATGACGACGACAATGACAAGCAGCCATGGGAAGCGGTGGAACTCCTGACGGTTCGCCGCGCCCAGCACTGTTGGGCGCCTCTTACCCGGGCCGACCAGAGGGCCATCCGCCGCATCTGCCGACTGGTGGAGGGGCTGCCCCTAGCCCTGGAACTGGCCGCAGCCCAGACCAAACAGATGAGTCTGCCGGAGATCGCCGCCGCCCTCGAAAGCGGTCTGGAGATACTATCTTCCCCTCTGCGGGATACACCAGCCCGCCAGCGTAGCCTGGCCGCGGCCCTGGCCGATTCCTGGCAGCGTCTGCCCCCGGACCTGCAAGGATGTCTGGCCCGGCTGGCCGCGCTGGACGCAGAGTTCAGCGCGGCCACAGCCCGACGCGTGGCAAGGGCAACACCGGGGCAGCTTGCCGCTCTGTGTAACCGATCCCTGCTGATACACCAAGTGTCGGAAGACCTTTACCGGCTGCACCCAGCAGTGCGGACTTTCATAGAGCGGAAAGAGTAGGAAAGTCTCATTGCACCTGCTCGCTTCCACTTCTGCGATGCCCCAGCGCTGTGGAAGCGTTTTGGAAGCGCTGGCTGAGTACACTGGGTGATAGATCCTATAACAATAGAAATAACCCACTTGTCAACCGCCCGATGTCTGAAAGTAACCATCCGTCTACTTACAGAGATAAATCGTGTGTAATACCTTATGTCAGGATACGCGTGGTGATGGAACATCCCTTGTCCTCTGTACTCGGCTTTCATTGCTCTTTATTTTAACTCTGACCAAAAGGAGATTCTCTATGCACCAAAGAATATCCGTTACCATATGTACGTTGGCTTCGTTGTTCGCATTATTAGTCCTTACCGTGGCGGTCAGCCCCGGTATCACCCAGAGTGCCTATGCTGATACTTTTGCCAGCATCTCAGCCAGGACGATGAACAGCTTCGCAGGTTCGCTCATCCTGACCAGTCACGGGCCGATGCCCCACGCTGTGGGTGTAGACATGGGCCAAATCATCACGGCGACATTCAGTTCGGACGTAAACGCGGGCAGCGTGACCACCCACACCTTCACTGTGCGCAGCAGTCTGCGTGGCCTCTTCACCAGCACGGCCACAGTCAGCGGCGCTACCATCAGCGTAGACCCCACCCGTAACTTCTTTACGGGTGAGCAGGTAGAGGTGGTAGGCACGTCGGGAGTCCAGGGGACGAATGGGGATACGCTCGCGCCTGTCCAGTGGAGTTTTCGTGCGGGTGCGGTGACGAATCGATGTGTGGCAGGCTTCACGGACATCGGCGCGTCCATCGCCAACATCGACTTTGGCAGCGTGGCCTGGGCCGACTACGACGGCGACGGCGACCTGGACATTCTGCTCAGCGGCCGCACGGCCAGCGACGACTCGGATGCAACGCTCATCTACCGCAACGACGGCGGCGGCAACTTCACCGACATCGGCGCGGGGCTGGTCGGTCTCAAATGGGGCAGCGTGGCCTGGGGCGACTACGACAACGACGGCGACCCGGATGTGCTGGTGACAGGCACCGAAGGAGCGACCAACACCAACAACAGCATACCCGTCACCCGCCTCTACCGCAACGACCGCGGGACTTTCGTCGAGGTCAACAGTGGCATCGCTGGCTACTGGCAGCAGAGCGCTGTGGCCTGGGGCGACTACGACAACGACGGCGACCTGGACATTGTGCTGGCCGGTCGGGGTAGCGATGCCCGCATCTATCGCAACGACGGCGACGATACATTCAGCGACATTGCTGCCGGTCTGCCAACCCTGTGGATGGCCAGTGTTGACTGGGGCGACTATGACAACGACGGCGACCTGGACCTGCTGCTCACCGGTGAAGTAGCCAATACAAATACATTTGTCAGCCGGGTCTACCGCAACGACAGCAGCGCATTCACCGACATCGGCTCCGGACTGGCAGGGGTCAGGCGCGGCAGCGCCGATTGGGGCGACTTCGACAACGACGGCGACCTGGACATCCTTCTCACTGGCGCAGTCAGCGCCAATTCCTATGGATCATTCATCTATCGCAACGACGGTGGTGGGGTCTTCACTGACATCAACGCTGGCCTGGTTGCCATCCACAACAGCGGCGTGGCCTGGGGCGACTACGACAACGACGGCGATCTGGACGTGCTCTGGGCCGGCGCGGACAACAATGTGCAGGCAGGCATCCACCGCAACAACGGCGACGGCACATTCACCAATATCAACGCCGGTTTGCAGAAGGTCAACTACGCCGCCGTGGCCTGGGGCGACTACGACAACGACGGCGACCTCGACATCCTCCTCACCGGTCGCGTCACCAACATCGTCTTCGTGGCAAAGCTCTACCGCAACGACGACTGTGGGGCAACCTCGACGCCTACCCCGACGCCCACGCCGAGCCGCACGCCGACGCATACGTCTACAGTGACGCCCACGCCGAGCAGCACACCGACGCATACATCTACAGTGACGCCCACGCCAAGCAGCACACCGACGCATACCTCTACAGTGACGCCCACGCCAAGTAGCACGCCGACGCATACATCTACAGTGACGCCCACGCCAAGTAGCACATTGACAAGTACGCCGACGGCTACGCCCACGCCAAGTAGCACGCCGACGAATACGCCTACGGCCACGCCCACGCCCACGCCCACGGGCAATTTAACCATCCGGCGCGTGGAAGTCTCTCAGGCGATTCAAGACACCAATAACAGTGTGCCTCTGGTGCGGGGACGTCCGGCTGTGGCCCGAGTCTATGTGGAGAACGCGGGTACCAGCCCGGTATCGGGCGTAGAGGTGCTGTTGCACGGATCCAGCGGCGGCGTGGCCCTGGCGGGTTCGCCCCTGCATCTGACAAACCAGACAATCCCGGTGGATATTGTAGAGACAAACCTGGCCCATACTATCAATTTCAACCTGCCCGCCGGCTGGCTCAGCAATAGCATGCTGACCCTGCGGGTCGAAATGAAGTTGCCGGGCAGCCAGCGCGCTGGGGACCAAAGCGCGAGTCTGAGTAGGGAGACGACCCTCCAGGTGGTTGCTGTACCCTCTCTGGAGGTGGTGCTTATCCCCATCGCCTATCAACACAAAGGCCAGGGCACTATCTACCGGCCTAATATCAATGCTGACAATGTCTTCGGTCTCAAGGGGCTGAAGGAGGTCTACCCCATTCCCGGCGTCACCATCACGCGGCACGAGGAATACTACTTCGATGGCGCGTTGGGCAGTGCTCTCTCCGATGCTTCGGGCGATGACTGTGGCAAGGGTTGGAATGATCTTCTAGGTGAATTGAGCAATCTGCGGGTACAGGAACGGCCCAGGGAAAGCTCTTGGGGCAACCCCACTGTACGGCCTCTCTACTACGGCGTCCTACCTATGGAAGCCTCCTGTTGGGGCGGTCTGGCCTATCGACCTGGTGCCGCCGGTATGGGCCTGGTGGATCAATACCTAGTGGCCGCCCACGAAGTTGGACACAATTTGGGCTTGCGCCACATTGAGTCCAGCGTCTGCGGCGCTTCTCCCGCCAAACCCGATGCCAGCTATCCCCATGCCCAATCCAGCATCGGGTATGTCGGGTTGGATGTGTTCTCCATGCGCACCTACGATCCGGCAATCTATCGAGACTTCATGTCCTACTGTTGGCCTCAGTGGGTATCGGACTTTGGCTACAAGAAATTGATGAATGTGATGACTGGCAGCCTGGCGCAGGCCCAGAGTCTGGCCGATCAGAACACAACGGACGAGACAGTTCTGCTGGTCTCCGGTGAGATTTCCGGGACAGCCAAAACCGGCGACCTAGGTAACGCCATCCAACTGGAAACAGATGCGGTGGTGACGGTTCCCGGTGCGGGCAATTACAGCCTGAAGCTGAAATCCGCCGATGCTACCATCCTGTTCGACTACGCCTTTGAGCCGGTGGATTCTTCGGAAGGCGATGAACTTCCCCTGGGCTTTGGCTTCAATGTTCCAGCCCATGCCGGTCTGGATCGCATCGAACTCTGGTATCAGAATCAACTGCTGGATACGCTGCTCGCCAGCGCTACGCCTCAAATCTCTGCCACCTTCCAACTGGATGGCGAATCCTTCACCGTCAGTTGGACAGTTCAGGGCACGCCGGATGTAGCCATTTCCCTGCGCTACAGCGCAGATGGCGGCTCCACCTGGAAGGTACTGGCCCAGGGACTCACAGGCAATAGTTTCAGCGGTTCCAAGAGTGCGCTGTCGGCTTCTCAAAATGGTCTCTTGGAAGTAATCGCGGTGGACCGCACCACCAAAGCCAGCAAATCACTGGAACTTGGCCCGGTCTCGGACAAAGCTCCCTCGGTCGGCATCGATCTGGAGGATCCGTTACGAGTAAATGTCGGCCAATCGGTGCTCTTGACCGCCGTGGGCTTCGACTTTGAGGACGGATCCCTGCCCGAGACAGCCTTTACCTGGAGCGACGCCGCCGGGAAGGTACTGGGCACAGGCAGCCAACTGGAGCTGGCGAACGGCCTGGCTTTCGGCGAACACACCTTCCGTGTGACAGTGCAGGATTCGGCCAACAACAGCGCCAGCGATAGCATTACGATCCAGGCGGGTGAGCGTATCTACTTGCCTTCTATCAACAAATAACCTGTAGGGCGGGCTGGGCATCCTGACCTCACCCGCGTGGGATGTCCCCGCCCGCCATCGCAGCTTTTCGGACAAGAATGGAAAGGTTGAGCAACAAAAGACAAAACCGCGCAGGTGGGCATTCCCGGTCAGCCGGGATGGGTAGGTTTGGGGTGATGTAAAGGAAAATTTTGTGCAAATGCAATGTAAATACAATCGCAGAGGAGAATTCAGATGAACCGTACCATTCCCATTGTCACTCTCACCACGGCATTGCTGCTGGGGTTGCTGTTCTCTGTGCTGAATACCGACCAATCCCAGGCCACAGCCAATGACGTCAGTTGGGAGTCGCTAGGACCTGAAGGTGGACCTGTGAACGTTCTGGTGGTCCATCCCACCACACCCACAACCCTCTACGCGGGGACAAATGCTGGCGTCTTCAAAAGCACCGACAGCGGCGCAACCTGGGCATCCGCCAGCAACGGCCTGACTTCTACTCAGATTGACGATCTGGTTATTGACCCAATCACAACGACAACCCTCTATGTCGGAACATCTGGTGGTGTATTCAAGAGCATCAACGATGGTGCCAATTGGCTCGCGATGAATACAGGTTTCCCAACTGGCACCAATCCAGTCAATGCGTTGGCGATCGATCCAACTGCGCCCGCCACGCTGTATGCGGGCACCACTCGCGGTGAGTTATTCAAAACCACTGATGGCGGGGCGATGTGGAGCGAAGTATTCAATAGCAATACCCAAAATTGGGGCATTGTGGTTAATCCCACCGCCCCCGGCACGATTTATGCCGCCATGTGGGGCACTGGCGGCGGTGTGTTGAAGAGTACGGATGGTGGGGCGACCTGGAATCCGGTGAACAGTGGCTTGAGTAACACCAGCGCCAAAGCTTTGGTGATGGACCCTTCTCAAACAAACACACTCTACGTGAGTCTAAATGGAGCAGGAATCTATAAGACCACCGACGGTGGAAGCAACTGGACCCAGATAAACAGCGGTCTGGGTACGCTTGGGCGCTATGCGACAGCGCTGGCCATTGACCCACAAAATGCCAGTACAATATATCTGGGCGCACCGGATGATGGAGTGTACAAAACCATGGATGGCGGTGCGAATTGGAGCAAACTCAACAACAGCCTAAGTTATTTTGGAGTGAAAATCAACCATCTGATGGTTGATCCCGCCGCCTCGACAACCGTGTATGCCGGGATGAATGACGGTGTGTATAAGAGCACTGACAGTGGCAACGGCTGGGTCCAGACTACCAAAGGACTGAATAACATCTCAATTCAGGACATGGAGATTCATCCGACCATATCTACCACCATCTATGTTGGAACCGGTAGCAACGGCGTATACAAGAGTGTCGATGGAGGCATGAGCTGGAGCGACATAAACAGCGGTTTGACCAATCCCGTAATCTACGACCTGGCGATCGACCCCATTACGACTACAATTCTCTATGCTGCGACCGGAGGCAACGGTGTCTTCAAAAGCAGCGACAGTGGGGAAAACTGGAACTTGGCCAGCCAGGGACTGCCTTTCAACCCCTTTGTTCATGTATTAGCGATTGATCCAAAGACACCAACCACCCTCTATGTCGGCACACCTGACGGTGTGTACAAGAGCAGCAACGGTGGGGCGAACTGGGCTATGACCAGCAACGGGTTGCCCAGCAATCCGTGGGTATACAAGCTGGTAATTGATCCGAGTACGACGACGACTATCTATGCCGGCACATCCGTAGGTATGTACAAGAGTACCGATGGCGGAAGCAGTTGGAATGCCATCAACAACGGTCTACCCCCATCAACTGCGATTAATGGGCTAGCCATCGATCCAACCAATCCCTCTACCCTTTACCTGGGCTACTATGCCGGTGTCTACAAAAGCAGTGATGGCGGAGCCACCTGGAGCGCTGCCAACCAGACATCGAACTTCGTCTACATCTATTCTCTGGCCATCGACCCAAGCACACCTTCTACTGTATACGCGGGGTCCTCTGGCAAAGGTGTATTCATGAGCACTGACGGTGGGATAAGCTGGAATGCCGTCAACGGTGGGCTGAAGGATTCCTACGTCAACACTTTAGCCATTCACCCGGCTCAACCTGACACTGTTTATGCTGGCACGCTCGGCAGCGTATTCAAAGGGACGGTGGGCGGCACACTAGCAATCACAGATGGCAACGGCGACGGCATCCCCGACGACCAGCAGGCGAATGTGGAGACCTTCCGCAGCGAGACGGGCAATGCGGTGACGCTGGCTGCCCCAGCGGGCGTGATCCTGAGCAACGTGCAGGCGATGCCCCCCACGGTGGCCCCGCCTGCCAATGTGGGCCTGCCCCAGGGGCTGATCGGCTTTGAGGCCGCAGGCATCAGCGCTGGCGGCAGTATGAGTATTACGCTCATTTTGCAGCAGGGAGCCACCGCCACCAGCTACTGGAAGTACGGGAAGACAGTGGACAATCAGACCGATCATTGGTACGAGTTCCTCTTCGACGCGGTCAGCCAGACTGGTGCCATCATCAACGGACGCACGATTACCCTCTACTTTGTAGACGGGCAACGGGGCGACAGCGACCTGACCGCCAACGGTGTGATCACTGATCCCGGCGGCCCAGGCGGTGTGACTCTGGACAACTTCGTCTGGTTGCCGATGATGCAACGGTAGAAGGACGTTGTGATGGGGATGCTAGACGGATAGAATAAAGAGTAGGGGCGTGAAAGTATCACGCCCCTACTTCTTTTCCAGTAGCCTCGTGCAAGAACCGCAAGGAGACGCCTCCGTGCCCTCAACACCCAGCCCCTCCCCCTTCCCCGGACCTGCCATACCACTGGCTGGGAACCCTAGCTGTGGGCTACGGACGACCCGGCAGCACTGACTTTCCTGACAAAATTGCGGGACGCCACCCATAACTACTACACGAATACTGGCAGTTGGCGGCACGGCTACTGGACGATGCAGGAAGCCCATCACCGACGATTCTGAACTATACCCCGTCCTGTCGTCCTGTCCAGTCGTTTGACAGATCACTGCTGATTTATTATGATGGGCCTGCTCAACCGGATAGAAGCTTCTATGAATAAGTACATTCGGCACTAAAATCAGCCACCCCCCTCTCCTACTAATTGCCGGTTTTGCGCCATAAAAATACAAAAAAAGTAAAAGCAATTCTCTGCATCGCTCTGTCTCTGCGCATCTGTAATGGCCCAAATGAGGATGGAAAGAGCAGAACGCAGATAAACACCGAGGGACGCGGATTTTTGCCTATGAACCCGTGTCTACCCGGGCAAATCACCGTGCAGACGGGCGCTCGTATCTATTTGCCCGCACTCAATCGATGACCTGTTGTAGTGTGATTGCAAAGGCATATTGCCCCAGTTCAAGGAGAATTCGATGAACCGCTATGTTCCCATAGCCACATTATTCGCAGCCCTGCTATTGGGTATTCTGGCATTCGCGCTGAATACCGCCCAGTCCCATGCCACAGGCATTGACACAGGCAGCAACCAACCCAGCCTGGATATGTCCACCAATTCAGAGGTTGCTCCCACATCTGTCCTCAGTACTTCCCAGCAGGTCTATGTCTTCAGTAGCGGTAACACCACCACAGACCAGCGCATCCTGGAAGTACTTAGCTCGGGAGGATTCAGCCCAACGCTTGGGATACAACCCGGCGAATTTACAGGCTCACAGGTCGACTTGACTCTGTTTGCCGCGGTTGTGCTGCAACACAGCCACAACTGGCCCAATAGCATCTTACCCGTGGCGGGCGAAAACAGTCTGGTGGAGTACGTGCAAAATGGCGGTGGTCTCGTCACTGCCGAGTGGATTATCTGGCGCTATGGCTCCTTAGGCACTTCGACTTCGCCGATTTCCGCCATCTTGCCCGCCACATATACATACTGCTGTGGGGGGGCTGATACTACTTATGTTGTTGATACGCCGGACGCAGTCATCAATGCAGGCTTGCCAAATAGCTTTGATTTGAAATTGACTACTCTCGGCGGTTATGAGACTGGCCTTGATCCCAAACCAGGGGCCACCGCATTCTATAGCAGCACTACGACAGGCCACAGCGGGTTGGTTGGCTGGGAAATCGGCACGGGTCGCGTTGCCAGCTTCTCCAACTTGATGACCAGTGTTGAGCTAGCAAGCGCTGACCTGGCAAGGCTACTTAACAATACTGTGAACTGGGTGGCGGGCCAGTCTTCCCTCCCCAACCGCATCTTCCTCTCCAAAAAGGTGGGGCTGGATGGGAGCTGTGATCGCTTTCGACTGAATATGACAGCGGGCACGGAAGTAACCTATTGTTACGAAGTGATCAATCGCAGCGCCCTGACCCTTACACAGCACACCCTCACCGACGACAAGCTGGGCACACTGATCAACAACGCAGCCTTCACCCTCACTACCGGTGAGAGTTCGCGCTTCACCACGACCGCAGTCATTGACGCAGACACGCTGAATGTGGCGACCTGGACTGCCCAGGACGCAGCGGGAACTGTGATTTCAGATACGGCCCAGGCCTATGTCTCCATCGCCAAAACGGATTTGATGGTCTATAAATCCGTCTACGCTCCCTCGATTGTGGCGGGAGACGAGCTGACCTACTACATTTACTATCGCAACAAGTCCAGTGTGGCCGCCCAGAATGTGGTGATCAGCGACACCCTGCCGACGGAATTGACCTTTGTCAACTCAGGTGTGCATTGGACAGTTGGTTCCCAATCTGTCGTCACCCAAACCAACGGCAATGTGGCCTTGTGGACCATATCCAATCTACCGGCCTGGTCCTATGGTCATTTGACCCTCACAGCCCGTGTCGCGGATACAGCAGCCATCGATACAACCATCAGCAATCCGGTGACGATCCGTTCCAGTACAGATGATGCAAATCCTGCTGACAACAGCTATACCCATACGGCTCAGGTGAAAGCGAGTACACGCGACCTCGCGATTGAGAAGCGGGTTTACGGTTCCCCACAGCCAGGAAACACCATCAACTACTACATCTACTATCGAAACATCGGCAACCGCACCGTCGATAATATTCTCATCACCGACACCCTGCCCAGCGGCCTAACGTATCAATACCACTACGACTACAATCGTGGCACGACTATGCAGACTGTCGGTGACGATCTGGTCTGGTCCCTTGGCTCTTTGGGGCCGTATCGCACGGGCTATCTCTATCTGACCGTCAACGTGACCGATACGGTAACGGCAGGTACGGTTCTGACCAACGCTGTCCGCATCTCCGGCGCAGGAACAGACGTAGACCTCGACAACAATTCCGATGTGGTCACAAGCACTGTGATTGTCCCCGGTCGTATAACCGGAACTGTGGCGATGGACGACGGCACACCCCTGCAATGGGCTACCGCCTATGCCTATCAGAATACGCCGCCCTATGCCCGGGGCTGGGCACGGACCGATGCCAGCGGCCAGTACGACATTGGCGGCCTGCCCGCTGGCAACTACTTCGTCTATTTCTACAGCCAACTGGGCAACGAAGTCTATGACGATGTGACCACCACCGTCAGCGCCACGCTGGTAAGCGTGACTTCCGGCCAGATCACACCAGACATCAATGCCCGCTTCGCTCCGCCAGCGCCACCAAAGGCGTCGGTCGACGCTGGCAACAACTACGTATATGTTGACCCCAGAACCGGTGAATCGCGCATCTGGATCAACCGCAGCAATCCATCGGATCTGACCATCTCCAAGGTGATTACCTGTAGCGGCAATATCACCCCAACCAATGTGACACTGGTGTTCGAAACGACCAGCAGTGGAACGTACGAATATCCTATGACGGGCAGCGGAGACACCTACACAGCGACGATTCCTGCCGGTGACCTGACCCGCGGCACGATTGCGGTTGATTATGAATGTGACGGCACCGAGGTCCATGAGGTGGTCGGGCACGGCCTGATCGACCCCAGCGGCTTCATCACCGATTCAGAGACGGGCGACCCCATTGTGGGCGCTACTGTCCAGCTATTCACCATTGATGGCTGGGTGCCAAAGACCGGTCCTGCGGATACTCGACCCAACACCTGTCACACCGTCGATAGCCGTCCGTCGGTCTGGAACGATATGCCGCCTGCGCCGCTGATCGGTCGCCTGGGCAACCCCCTGGCCGATCCCCAGGAGATCGACCCGGTCCAGAACCCGCTGCTGACGGACAACACTGGCTACTACGCCTGGGATGTGGCCGCAGGTTGCTGGTACATTGTAGTCACAGCGGACGGCTACGAAACCCGGATCAGCCCCGTTGTGGGTGTCCCGCCAGAGGTCACCGATCTGCACCTGACGATGAAGAAGATCGGCTCTGCGGAAGTCTCCTTCGGCAAAGCCAGCTACACGGCCAGCGAGAATGGCGGCACTGTGCTGATCGACCTCATCCTCAGTGACATCACCCAATCGGATGTGACTGTGACCATCGCCAGCAGTGATGGTACAGCCCAGGCAGGCAGCGACTATACCGCTATCAACAGTACTGTGACCATCCCGGCAGGTCAACCTTCCGCCAGCGTGAGCATTAGCTTGCTCGACGACGACACCGTTGAGGGCAACGAAACCCTGACTTTGACACTGAGCAATCCTGTCAACGCCAAACTCGGCGCGATCAGCAGTGCAACGCTGACTATTGCCGATGATGACAAAGCGGCTTCGCTTAACTATCCCATCTATCTGCCGACTGTAATCAGGTAAACGGTAGCAGGAAGTTGTGATGAGAAAGATAGAAGGATAGAATAAAGAGTAGGGGCGTGATGCATTCACGCCCCTACTCTTTTCCAGTAACCTCGTGCAAGAACCGCAAGGAGACGCCTCCGTGCCCATCTACAGCCAGCCCGTCGTCCATTCCCCGGACCTGCCCACTGCCTGTGAGCGCTTTGTGGCCGATGTGGGCGACTGGGTACGCGATTGCATCCGGCGCTACGCCGACGCGCCGCCCACGAATGTCCACGACCAGGCCACCTACACCACCAGCTGGGAACCCTATCTGCTCGCCACGGGCGACCCGGAAGCTCTGGGCTATTTGGCAAAGTTGCGGAATGAAATTTGTGTTCACTACACGCAGACCGGCCAGTGGCGGCACGGCTACTGGACTATGCACGAGGCCCATCACGGCACAGAACACTTCGAACTCTTTCTCGGCTTTTTGCAGCGGGTCTTGCCCGACGACCCGGAGACAACCCGCCAGCTTCAGGACGCGGCCGAACATGTGGGCAACTGGTCGGCGGAGGTGTCGGACTGGTTTAACTGGGAGCGACGACGCTTCCACTCCCTCTTCTTCGGTGCGGATGGCGTGCGCGCTGAATCGGGGATGGAGATCAATTCGCCAGACCATCTGCGCCTGGTGAATATCTGCCTACTGGCCGCGGGTGCAGAGCTGCCAGGTTTTCCGAAACCTGGCAGCTCTATAGAACATTACATTGACCTCGCCATTCTCTATGCAGGGGAGTGGGCAGATGCTATTCTGGCCGAGGAACGCCTGCCATTGGCCCTGACGCCAACGGGCACACTCTACGACTTTGACGGCGCAAACGAGGCGGTCTACCGCTCCTTTATGGGCGAAGTCTCCGGTCTGGAATCGCCGGTGGACCGGGCCGAGAATTTCCTGGGGTCCGACGCTATCAACACCTTTCTGCGCTTGTGGAAAGAGAGCGGTCAGATGCGCTTTCGTCAGGCAGCCGAGCGCCTGCTCGATCTCCTCGTCACCCAACTCGACGATCCCGACGCGGGCGCAGCCGCGGATGCTGTGCGGGCATACCGGCGCTGGACTGCTGACAGCCGCTACGACGCGGCTGTTTTGAAGGCAGTGGCGACTCTCGAACCCAGCGCTGTTCGTGAGCTAACCCTGGACACGGACTTCCGCCTGGACCACCGCCCTTCCGGCGTGGGCAAGCGCTCGGACATGCCCCGCTGGCTGGAGGATGGCGCGCCCCGTCGCCACAACCCCATCACACTGCTGGTAGCTGCCGAAATACGCCGGGACGAAAAGCTGGCAACCGCGACCGTCGATCTCGCCCGCGCCTATTTTTTGTTGGCTCGCCGAGCCTTTCCAGATGGCCGGGAGCACGGCTGTGCAGCCCGCACAGTCAGCGCTATCGCCCGGGGCCACGGGCGGGAAAACCACGCGGGGATGACGACGGCAGTCCTGGCACCGGCCCTGAGATGGTGAGAGGCTAGACCTCTCCCCTCATCCCACTCCTTACATATAATCGACCCCCAAAACGAAGCCAAAAGAGCAATGAAAATTCTCTCCACCGACCTTCACATCCTCACTCTCCACAACCGGCTGCCCTTCCGCTATGGCATCGCCACAATGACAGCCGTGCCCCATCTCTTTGTGCGCGTCCTGCTGGAGGTGGACGGGCAGGAGCGTTGGGGTATCGCAGCCGACAGCCTGGCCCCCAAGTGGTTCACCAAAAATCCGGACAGTTCCTTCCGGGACGAAATCGACGATATGCTGGCGGTGATCCGCGCTGCTTGTGACTACGCGCAAAACGCAGGTGAGCAGCCAACCGTCTTCGACCTCTGGCAGCGGGTCTATCAGCAGCAGAAAGCCTGGGCCGCGGCCACCCCCCACCCGCCACTACTCTGGGGACTCGGACCCGCGCTGGTGGAACGGGCGCTGATCGACGCCTTTTGCAAAGCCACAGGCCAACCCTTCGCCGAAGCCCTAAGCGCCAACCGGCTGGGCATCCGTCTGGACGCCATCCACCCGGAACTGGCCGGGCTTGCCCCTGCGGACCTGCTGCCAGAGAAGCCATTGGAACGGGTGAGCGTCCGCCACACCATCGGCCTGATCGATCCCCTGACCGACGACGAAATCGCCCCAGCAGATCGACAGACCGATGGATTGCCCCACTCCCTGGCTGCCAACATCGACACCTACGGCCTGACCCACTTCAAACTCAAAATCGGCGGGGATGTGGCCGCAGACCGGGCGCGATTGGCCCGCATTGCCCGGCTGTTGGACGAGCGGGGGATCGACTACCGCTTCACCCTCGACGGCAACGAGCAGTACCGCTCCGTGGCCGACTTCCGCAGCCTGTGGGAAGGACTCACAGCCGACCCGGCCCTTGCCTCCTTTCTGCAACGGCTGATCTTTGTGGAGCAGCCCCTGCATCGGGACGTGGCCCTGAGCGAAGATACCGCCGCTGCCCTGCTGGCCTGGGACGAACGCCCCCCGCTGATCATCGACGAGTCCGACGCTACGCTGGACAGCGCGCCCATCGCCCTCTCCAGCGGCTATGTAGGGACCAGCCACAAGAACTGCAAAGGGGTTTTCAAAGGCATCGCCAACGCCTGTCTCATTCGCCACCGGCAGAAAAACGACCCAAACCAGACCTACATTCTCAGTTGCGAGGACCTCTCGAACGTCGGCCCAGTGGCCCTGCTGCAAGACCTGGCAGTGGTGGCCAGCCTGGGCATCAGCCACGCCGAGCGCAACGGCCACCACTACTTCGCAGGACTCTCCCATCTACCCGCAGAGCAGCAGGCGGCTGTACTGTCCGCACACAGCGATCTTTACCGCCAGCACACAACCGCGGACGGGCGCAGCTTTCCCAGCCTGGCAATCGAAGAGGGCAGCATTTCGGTTGCCAGCGTCGTGGCCGCACCCTTTGGCCTGAACCCACCCTTCGACCCGACGATCTTCCCGGAGGCCAGCGAGTGGTCGTTTGCGTCCCTGGGGCTTGAGGGATAGGATAAGGCTGATTTTGGGTTTCTTTTGAGAAGACAGGCCAGTAGTGTCGTGTCATGGCAGATCTGATAGAAACCCGAGGAGCGAGCACGCCCTCGTGCGGCCCGGACCGGCACGAGGGCCTTGACCCTTCATCCATTATTTAATGCTTGACACGACAGTAGGCAGACGAGGCAGAAGCCGATGAGCACAGCAAAACCAAACATCATTTACATCCTGGCCGATGATATGGGCTACGGGGATGTCAGTTGCCTGAACGAGAACTCCAAAATTCGTACAACCCACCTGGATCGCCTGGCCGCAGAGGGCATGAAATTTCGGGACGCCCATTCCTCCTCTGCCGTCTGCACGCCCTCCCGCTACAGCATTTTGACCGGCCGCTACAACTGGCGTTCCACCCTGAAACAGGGGGTCAAATGGGGCTACTCCCGCCCGCTGATCGAGGAAGGACGCACAACCGCGGCCTCGTTCCTCAAACAGCACGGCTATCGGACGGCCTGCCTGGGCAAGTGGCATTTGGGCTGGGATTGGGGCACCCAGCCAGACGCACCAGAAACAGCGGAAGCGCTCCTGGACACCCCGGAATTTGAAGGCGAGCATATCGATCTCAGCCAACCCATCCAGAACGGCCCCACCGCGGTTGGCTTCGACACCTTCTTTGGCATCAGTGCCTCCCTGGATATGCCCCCCTACGTTTACATTGAAAACGACCGGGTCACCGCCCAGCCCGACCGAATTGTGCCGGAAAGCGGCGGCAAAGAGATGTGGCGGGCCGGCCCCATTGGACCCGACTTCGAGCATCGGGAAGTGCTGCCCCTGCTGACCCGCAAGGCGGTTGCCTACATCGACGAACAGGCCAATGCAGATGCTCCCTTCTATCTCTACTTTCCGCTGCCAGCACCCCACACGCCCATCCTGCCGACCGCAGAATTTGTGGGCAAATCGGGCACAAACAGCTACGGCGATTTCTGTTTGCAGGTGGACGATCTGGTCGGCCAGCTAATGACAGCCCTGGATCGCAACGACATCGCAGACAACACAATCCTCATTTTCACCAGCGACAACGGCTGCTCCAACCGGGTCGATTTTGCCGAGTTGGCTACCTTTGGGCACAATCCCAGCTACGTTTTCCGGGGCCACAAGGCCGACATCTACGAGGGCGGCCACCGCATTCCGCTGATCGTCCGCTGGCCTGACGCGATCAAACCCGGCTCCGTCTGTGACGAAACCGTATGTCTGGTCGACTTCCTGGCCACCTGCGCCGACATTCTGCACGACACGTTGCCGGACAATGCAGCCGAGGACAGCGTCAGTAATCTGCCCCTGTGGAAAGGCGAATCGCTGGATACCTCCTTGCGGGAAGCCACCGTCCACTCCTCCATCGATGGCTCGCTCTCCATCCGCAAAGGGCGTTGGAAGCTGGAGATGTGTCCCGGCTCTGGCGGCTGGAGCTTTCCCCGACCCGGCCCGGAATGTGAAGGCTTACCGCCTATCCAGCTTTACGATCTGGCAGCCGACATCGGCGAGCGCGCCAACATCTCCTGGGATCAGCCTGCGGTCGTCGAAGAGTTGACCGAACTGCTGACCCGCTATATTCGCAATGGCCGCAGTACCCCAGGCACGGCTCAACAGAATGCCGACGATATTATCTGGCCTCAACTTTGGTGGATCGCTGACAAATCAAGAGAGGCAAAATCTTGAGCAGCCTTCGCAAACCCACCACCCGCGCCGGCGTCATCGGAACCGGCCACTTTGCCACGGCAGTTGTCACCCAAAGCGAATCGATGACCGATTTGCAGGTGGCTGCTGTGGCCGACCTGAATCCGGAAGCTGCCCGCCGGGCCTTTCGCCTGGCCGGTGTGCCCGACGACGCCATCGCCTTCTGCGAAAACCGGGCCGAAGCGCTGGCTGCACTGGAAAGGGGCCAGCGGGCGATTGTCGAGGACGCGCTGCTGCTGATGGACCTGCCTGTGGATGTGATTGTGGAATCCACCGGCGTGACGGAAGCGGGCGCGCGCCACGCCCAGGCCGCCATTGCCGCGGGCAAGCACGTGGCGATGGTCAGCAAGGAAACGGACAGCGTCGTCGGGCCGATGCTGGCCCATCTGGCCCGACAGGCCGGGGTGAGCTATACGCCGGTGGACGGGGACCAGCACGGCCTGCTCATCGAACTGGTGCGCTGGTGCCGGATGCTGGGGCTGGAGGTGCTGGCCGCGGGCAAAGCCAGGGACGGCGAATATTTCTACGACCGCACAGCCCTGGAGGTGCGGGGCGGCGAGTACGTGCTGCGCCTGCGCAGCCGGGACAGCCGCTGGCTCGCGCCCCTGCGTCCACTCAATCTGGCCGGGCAGTTGCAGGAGCGGATGGACTTTCTGGCCCCTCTGCCCGGCGTGGGCGGCTGGGACCTGACCGAACTGGTCATCGCGGCCAACGCCCTCGGCCTGCGCCCGGACGATCCATTCGACGGAACCGGCGGCGGACAACTCCACGGCCCCGCACTCTACACCACCGAAATCCCCGGCGTCTTCTGCCCCAGGGAAATGGGCGGCATTCTGGAAAACCGGGGCGTCATCGAAGTCCTCACCTCCCTGCGCATCCCGGAAGCCGCGGGGCTGGGCGGCGGCGTCTTCGCTGTTGTCCACGCCGACACCGACTATTCCCGGCAGATTCTCGCCACCAAAGGCTGTCTCGCCAATGCCAGCGGCGACGCGGCTCTCATCTACCGCCCCTATCACCTCTGCGGGGTGGAGACACCTGCCACACTCCTGGCCGCGGCCCAATCCGGCCATTCCACCTATGATGAAAGCTACCGTCAGAAGTGGGATGTGGTGATGGTGGCTCGTCGGGACCTGGCCGCAGGGGAGACGCTGGGCACGGATCACAGCCCGGATGTGGAGGCGCTGATCGCCCCGGTCCAGTCCATCCACGACGACGGGGCCTGGCTGCCGATTCATCTGGGCAGCGGCCTGCAACTGCGGCGGGATGTGCCAGCAGGCACGCCGATCCCAGTGGGCGCGGTGGAACGACCCGCTGGTTCGGTCCTCTGGACGTTGCGCCAAGAACAGGAAAAAATATTGGGCATTGGATAGTTGACGGTGGCACGGCGTGTGCCACACTACAAAATATCCAATACCCAATATCTGCTTCCCTACCAGACGAAAGGAGTCCCACCCAATGAACGGCTCAAATTCCGACCGGGCCTACTGGCTCACTGTTCTGGAACGCATCGCCCGGCCACTGCTCGAAGCCGGCGCGGTTGGCGAACTGCGGGCGCGTATGCCCATCGAACACCGACCCGAAAGCACTGACCGCCACCGCTTCGCCCATTTGGAAGCAGTGGGTCGTCTGCTCTGTGGCATTGCCCCCTGGCTGGAATTGGAAGGATTGTGCGGCCCAGAGGAGGCCCGGCGCGCGGAGTTGGCCGAACTGTCCAGGCGCACAATCGCATTCGGCGTGGACCCGGATTCACCCGATTTCTTCAATTTCAGCTACGACTACCAGCCGATTGTGGACGCGGCTTTTCTGGCCCAATCCTTCCTGCGTGCGCCCAACACTCTCTGGCAGCCCCTCTCGGACAAGACGAAAGCGCAAGTGCTGGACGGCCTGCGTGCCACCCGCACCCGCAAACCGGGCTTCAGCAATTGGCTGCTCTTTGGCGGGGAGATCGAAGCGTTTCTCTATACAGTGGGCGCACCGGACTGGGACCCTATGCGGGTGGACTACGCCCTACGCCAGCACGCCCAGTGGTATGTGGGGGACGGTCACTACAGCGACGGCGTAGAGTTCCACTGGGATTACTACAACAGTTTCGTCATCCAGCCGATGCTGATCGATGTGTTGACGGCTGTGCGGGGTGTCTACGCGCAGTGGGATGTGATGATGCCGGCTGTCCAGGAACGGGCCACCCGTTACGCGGCAGTGCAGGAGCGGCTTATCTCACCAGAGGGAACCTACCCGGCGATTGGGCGCTCTTTGGCCTACCGTTTCGGCGCGTTCCAGTCCCTGGCCCAGTCCGCTCTGCTCCACAGCCTGCCGGAGGAAGTGACACCCGGCCAGGTGCGGGCCGCGCTCACCGCCGTCATCCGCCGCCAGATGGAAGCACCGGGAACCTTCGACGCCGATGGCTGGCTGACCGTCGGCTTCTGCGGCCACCAGCCGGGGATTGGGGAGACGTACATCTGCACAGGCAGCCTCTACCTCTGCGCGGCGGGCCTGCTGCCCCTGGGCCTGCCCCCGTCGGACCCATTTTGGGCCGACCCGCCCGCGATGTGGACGAGTCAAAAGGCGTGGGGCGGGGTGGATATGCCGACCGATCATGCGCTGGGACATTGACACGTGCTGCGTGCTCCGTAAACATTCCGCGGAGCACGCAGCACGTAGCAAAGAATCACGCCAAAAACTTCGCCCGCGCCTCTGTAATTTCGTACTCCATCGCTTCCCCAGCCAGAAAATGACGCAACTCTTCCACCATTGTCTGGCCCATGCGTCGGCATTCGTCGTCCATCGCGCCGGCGATATGGGGCGTCAGGACGACGTTCGGCAGATCGTAGAGAGGCGAACCTTCCACAGGCGGCTCCGGATAGGTCACGTCCAGAATCGCCCAGAGATCGGGCCGTTCCTGCAGCACAGCAATCATCTCCGGCTCCCGCACAATTGCGCCGCGAGAGGTGTTGATGAATGTGGCGTTCTCTTTCATCGACGCAAAGTGCGCGCCGGTAATCATCCCGACGGTCTCTGGCAGCCAGGGCGTGTGCAGGGAGACCACATCCGAACGGCGGAAGACATCCTCCAACCCGACCAGTTCCACGCCCAGCTCGGCGGCATCCGCGGCGCTGGCAAAGGGGTCGTGGACGATCACCTGCACGTCCAGAATTTGCAGCACCTTCGCCACCCGTCGCCCCACCTGCCCCAGCGAGACCAGACCAACGGTACTGCCATACGTTCCAGGGATCGGCGTCTTCTGCACCCAACTGCGGTTCTCGCGGATGGAACGGGAGTAGTGCCAGCCCCGCTTCAGGCTAAAGATGACCTGGGCCAAAGTATACTCGGAGACGGGCACAGCGTTGGCCCCGTAGGCGCTGGTCACCCGCACGCCCCGCGCCCAGGACGCATCGGTCACAATTTTCTTGACCGAACCAGCCCCGTAAAAGAGCGCTTTCAGATTGGGCGCGGCGGCCAGGAATTCTTCGTTCATTTCGGACATTCCCCAGCCGGAGAAGATAACCTCCACATCGGCCAGGACCGACGGATTTTCCAGCACAGACTGGACATTCTGGGGCGGGGCGACAAACTCCACCAGTTCGGCCAGGGCAGACTGCTGGGCAGGGCCGTAGATTTTGGGCAGTGCGTCGGGGCGCAGGAGATAGATGGCACGTGGCTTGGGCATGGGTTGGGGTTCCTTTGGGTGGTAGAGAGGATTTGGATATTGGGTTATCGATATGACGACGGACGATAGATGATAGACGAACGGGAGGTGTCAATCGTCCGTTTTCGTTCGTCTGTCGTCCGTCGTCTGCCGTCTGCTTTCAGCGAAGCGGCGGCGGCGGATTTTTGTGGCCTGGAGCAGCCCCCATTCAAAAAGGCCGGGGAAAAGCTGCGCGCCCAGGACGATCAGCCGGTCAAACAGGGTAATGTAGACCTCCCGCTCCCGGCGGCGGATGGCCTTGACCACCCGGCGGGCGACTCGCTCGACGGGCACACCGCGCAGGGGCGCGTGGCGCTCACCCTGCATATCCTCCACACCGGGCACGCTGATGCGGGAATGGGCGGCAAATTCCGTGTCGGTCAGGCCGGGGCAGACGAGGACGACGGCAATGTTTTCGCTTTTCAGTTCGGCCCGGGCCGCGCCGCTGGCCCCGTGCAGTGCGTATTTACTGGCACTGTAACCGCCGCCCAGGGGCTGGGGAAATTTGCCCACAATACTGCCGATGTTGACAATCACCCCGTCGCCCTGGCTGCGCATGTGGGGGACAGCGGCATACATAGCCGCGACTGGTGCAAAAAAATTCACGGCAAAGGTGGCGTGCAAGTCGTCAGAACGCAGCCCAGCCATATCGCCGTAGATGCCCCCGCCCGCGTTGTTGACCAGAATGTCCAGTCGGCCCCAGCGTTCGATAACCGCCTCGACCATTGCCGCCACCTGGCCTTCGTCGCTCAAATCCACGGGCAGGGCGATGGTTTCCACGCCGTAGCGCTGGCGGAGATCGTCCGCCAGTTTTTCGATGGCGCCCTGGCTGCGCGCGACCAGGGCCACGTGACAGCCCGCCTCGGCCAGCGCCGTAGCAATCGCCGCTCCTATTCCCCGGCTGGCTCCCGTCACCAGCGCAATTCGTCCCCGTAGCTCTTTCATTCAAAACTCTCTATTCGCTATTCACCGTTCGCTATTCAGCATAGCGCTCTGCCCCAAATCCGGCAACTTTCCCCGCCGGGAATTGCCTCTGTATTTGGTCACTTTCGCGCAGAAAGGTATACTGTAGAAAGTTATATCCCTGAATCTCCCAACCAAATGAGGTCAAAGAGAACAAATGGCCGAACGTTCAAGAACATCCCGTCCTGTATCTGCCGCAGCCACACCCGGCAAGAAAAAACCGCCCACCGGTCTTCTGCTGATTGGCGGCGCGGCAATTCTGGTCGTGATCGTCGTGATTGCCTATGTGATTGCCAACCAGCCAGCACCTGCGGTCGCCACCGACTATAATGAAGTCCCCGTCGAATGGATCGATCGGAATAGCATTGGCAACCCGGATGCAGTCGTCGTCCTGCAGGGCTGGGAAGATTTCCCCTGCCCGGCCTGCGCCAGTTGGAATCAGACTGTCAAGCCCCGATTGCTGGACGACTATATCAAAGCGGGCAAAATACGCCTGGAGTATCACTACTTCCCCCTGAGCCAGCACGAACCGGGGGCCAGTGTATCCGCCCAGGCAGCGGAGTGCGCGGCGGATCAGGGCGCATTCTGGCCCATGCATGACAAACTCTTTGCCGGGCAGAATTCGGGCGCGGCCGCATTCTCTGCCGAGCGGATGATCACCTATGCGGAAGATTTGGGGCTGGACAGCCGGGTATTCACCCAATGCCTGACCGGACAAGAACATTTCCAGGCCGTGCAGGCATCCTTGAGCCAGGCCGTGAGTCTGGGACTGAACAGTACGCCGTCCCTGCTGATCAACAATCAGCTAGTGGACAACCCAATGGATTATGCGGCCGTCTCCGCTGAAATCGACAGGCTCCTGGCTGCCGCAGGCCAGTAGAAGGATACGCAGAAGTGATGGAATCGTCTACATCCACTGGTCGGACGGGTAGCTGGGCACTCTATATCGCATTGCTGGCCGCGTGGACAGCGATGCTGGGCAGTCTCTACTTCAGCGAAGTGCGGGGCTATGTGCCCTGCGCCCTCTGCTGGTATCAGCGGATTTTGATGTATCCGTTGACCGGGCTGATCGCTTTTGGCATCCTGCGCCGGGATCGCCATCTGCCCTTTCTGGTGCTGCCCTTTTCCCTGCTGGGGCAAGGGGTTTCCACGTACCACTACCTGATCCAGAAGACGACGATTTTCGGTGGGCCAACAGCCTGCGCGGCGGGCGTGCCCTGCACAACTGCCTGGATCAACTGGCTCGGTTTCATCACTATTCCCTTTCTGGCGATGATCGCGTTCCTCATCATCACTATCGCCGTCCTGACCGCCTATTACAGCGACCAGCCCAGCGAGAAAAACCGAATGCCAGTGCGCTGGCCGGTGGTTGCGATTATTGCTCTGGCTCTGCTGATCTACGGCGGTGTCTACGGCCAGGCCCAGGCGGCCAAAGAGGCAGCAGCGACTGCCCTGCCGGTGACCGTTCTGGAAGGGACCGAAGACGCTGAGCACAATCCGGTGGAACCAGCCGCGCCCTCGGCGACGTTGGAGGAGGGCAAACTTCTGTATGCCCAAGCCTGCGCCGCCTGTCACGGCCCCAACGGAGAAGGCATTGTGACATTGGGGAATACACTTGTCGCCTCCAAGTTTCTGACGACAAACGACGACGCGGCGGTGCTGGCGATGATCCGGGCCGGACGGGAACCGAACGCAGCGGACAATGCCAGCGGTGTAGCTATGCCTGCCAGCGGCGGTCGCCCGGATTTGACGGATACGCAGTTGACTGCGATTATTGGCTATATTCGCAACGGACTTCCCCAATAAGAGAGTATTCTTCTGTGACAAATATGGCACGCCGCTTATTGACGATCCATCTAACGCTGCTCATTCTGGCACTGGTAAGTGTGCTGTGGCTGCCCGCGCCCTCTGCGCTGGCCCAATCCGGGCCGGGGATCACATCGCCCGCCACGGGTAGCAGTGTGCGGGGCAGTGTGGCTGTACGGGGCACGGCCAGCAGCGACTCCTTCGCCCGCTACGAACTCTACTTCAAGCAGGAACCCAGCGGCGACGAGTCGTATATCTGGTTTGCTGGCAACACAGCCCAGGTTTTTGACGGCGAATTGGGCACCTGGCAGACGGGCGATCTGGCGCCGGGAACCTACACCCTGCGTCTGCGCATTGTGCGGCCCGACGGCAACTACGGCGAATTCTTTGCCCGGGACCTGCGGGTGAATCTGGAAGCGCCCACACCCACGCCCACAGAAACGCCCACCGGACCGACGCCCACGCCGATTCCCATCGACACGCCCACGCCCATCACCCAGCCCACGCCGGTGGTTGTCTCGGTGGACCAGCCCGATCTGGCCGAACCGACACCGACCCCCACGCCGGAACTGGTAGCACTGAACAGCGGTGGCGACAGTCAATCGGCCGTGGCCGATGAACCGCAGGCCGTGGGTTCTACAGAAGCCGTGAGCGAAGGAAATGCGATTACACGCGAGTTGAGCGCTGCGGTTTCGCTGGACAGGCTAGGAGATCGCTTCTTCACAGGTGCGCGCTGGGCCGCGGGAATTTTCTTGCTCGTCTTTGCAATTTTTGCGGCCAAGCGCCTGATTCAGTGGGCACTGGCCCGGGCAGGCTGACGATTGCTCTGTCCTGGCAGACAGAAACCTGCCCTACAATTAAAGCGTTGAAATCGAACCCTCCCACAGGCCATTGCGCCCGTGAGAGGGTTTCCGGCGTTGATCGAAAAGATGAACTTTCTACAAAAAATAGTGCGCTGGGTTCAGCCCCGCGCACAAACCGAAGAGAATGGTATGGCAGACGTAAAAATGATCGTGGGCCTGGGCAATCCCGGCCCCCAATATGCGCGCAATCGGCACAATCTGGGCTTTCAGGTCATCGACATTCTGGCCCGCCGCCACAATATCGATCTGGGCCGCAGCCAGAATAAAGCCCGTTACGGGGATGGCTGGATCAGCCAACGGCGCACGCCAGACCCGGCCGATCCGTTTGGTGGGCTGGCCGAGCGGCAGAAGGTGCTGCTGGTCAAACCGATGACGTATATGAACAACAGCGGCCAGGCCGTCGGCCCGCTCATGCGCTACTTTGATGTGGATGTGGCAAATCTGCTCGTCATCCACGACGACCTGGACCTGGCCTCGGCCAAACTGCGTCTGCGTCCCGGCGGCAGTTCCGGCGGGCAGAACGGGATCAAATCGATCATCCAGCATCTGGGCGGCGCGCAGGAATTTGGCCGGGTGCGCATGGGTATCGGTCGCCCGCCCGGACGGATGAACCCCGCAGATTATGTGTTGCAAAATTTCAGCGCAGCGGAAGAGGAAGAGTTTGCTATCCTGCGGGAGACCACCGCTGACGCAGTAGAATACTGGCTGTTTGAAGGCATCGAAGTGGCGATGAATCGATTTAATGGATGATAAACTGATAGGGTTGATCAGCGCCGGTTGAGTAGGCGGGTGCTTTTCCCCGCCGTATCGAAACCAAGCGGGTAAACCCTATTATCGTTCAACCCGTTCGCTAGGTTTCGATACGCCTCGAAGACTCGGCTACTCAACCAGCGCTTACTATCCTGGATCGACAATTCATGAAACTTAACGGCCTACTACCCATACTGCACAGACTCCCTGCCTACACACATCTGCTGGACACTGGCAGCAACGCGCCGTTGGCACTGATACGCGCGGCCCGTCCATTTCTGGCCGCGGGATTGGCGACGGACAGTCCTGGCCCAGTAGTTATCCTCACTGGCAGCAGCGAGCAGGCCCAGCAGTGGGTGGAAGGGATCAGCCACTTTCTGACCCCCGCGGATGAGGGCGGCCCGCCTGTGCTGCTCTACCCGGAGCCGGACAGTCTGCCCTTCGAGCGCATCGCATGGACCGACCGCACCCGCCAGTCCCGACTGACCGCGCTGGCCGCGTTGCAGAGCAAATCCGGCCCGCCGCCGATTGTCGTCGCACCGACCCGCGCCCTGCTGCAAATGACCCTCCCGGCCAGGGACCTACGGCTTTCCCTGCGCCCCCTTTCTGTGGGCGGCGTCATCCGCCTGAACGAGACACTGACCCGCTGGGTGGAGTCGGGCTATGAACCCGCGGAGGTGGTGGAGGAGCCAGGCCGCTTTGCCCGGCGCGGTGGTCTGGTGGACATCTGGCCGCCCAACCTGCCCTATCCCATCCGCATCGACCTCTTCGGCGACGAAGTGGAGAGCCTGCGCGTCTTTGACCCCAACACCCAACGCACAGAACGAAAGGTGAACCGGGTTGAAATCGGCCCCGGCAGCGAAGCACTGACTAAATACAGTGACAGAGTGACAGGCTGGCAGGGCGACAAGATGCCAGGCGAGTCGCCAGTCACCAGTGACCAATCTCCACTCCCCAATCCCCAGTCCCCTCTCCTGGCCGACCCCAATGTGCTGCTGGCGATCCGGGATGAGATCGCCAACGAACTGGACCTGCTGGCCCAGGGGCGCAGCTTTCGGGGCATAGAGTGGTATCTGCCCCTTTTCTACGCCCAGCCCGCCTCCCTGTTGGATCACCTGCCGGCCAACGCTAAACTGCTGATCGACGACGGCACGGATTTCACCACCCGGCTACACGAAGCTGACGAGCGAGTGCAGCAGCTTCGCTACGAACTGGGCCGCAGCGGGGAACTGCCCGCGGGCTTCCCGTCCAGTTTTTTCAGTGGCGAGGAGATGCTGGCGGCGGTGCAGGCGCGTCAGCCCATTCTGCTCGGCTTTGGCGATCTGGTGGGCCGGGCCGACAGCGAACCCTCACCCCTGGCCCGAAGTTTTGTCCCTGGCCCCCGCTTCGGCGGCAAGAGCAAAGAGATCGTCCAGGCCATTGGCAAAGCTGTGGCCGCGGGCGATCAGGTGGTGCTTCTCACCCGCCAGGCCGCGCGGATGCAGAACGATCTGAACGAAGCATCCATCCCCGCAGACCTGCGCGCCGATCTGTCCGCCCCTCCCGGCGCAGGCGTCACAATTGTGCAGAGCGTCCTCTCCGAAGGGTTTGTGATGCAAGGGGCGAGGGGCGAGGGGCGAGAGACAGATGACGAATCCCAATCCGCAACTCGCAATTCGCCCCTCGCAAATCTCCACCTCCTCACCGACGCCGAACTCTTTGGCTGGCAGAGCAGCGGTCAGCGCAAACGGGCCAAGACCCGCTCATCGGTGGCCCCGGAACTCTTCTTCGCCGATGTCAAGGCCGGGGAGTATGTGGTGCATATGGAGCACGGCATCGGCCTCTACGAGGGGCTGGTGAAGATCGAACTGAGCGGCGTGGCCCGGGAGTATTTGCAGGTTAGCTATGCCCAGAGCGACAAATTGTACGTGCCAGTGCATCAGGCCGACCGGCTCAGCCGCTATGTGGGCGCAGGGGACAGCGGCATTCCGCCCGCCATCACCCGGCTGGGCACGGCGGACTGGCAGACTGTCAAAGAGCGGGCCAAGAAGGCGGTGGAGGAGATCGCGGAGGATTTGCTCGTCCTCTACGCCGAGCGGGAACTGGTGACGGGTCACGCATTTGGGAAAGATTCGGCCTGGCAGGAGGAGATGGAGGCTGCCTTCCCCTTCCAGGAGACCGAAGACCAGATACAGGCCATCGGCGAAGTCAAGCGGGATATGGAGTCGGAAGAGCCGATGGACCGGATTATCATCGGCGATGTGGGCTACGGCAAGACGGAAGTGGCCGTGCGCGCGGCCTTCAAAGCGGTGATGGACGGCAAACAGGTGGCCGTACTCGTGCCCACGACGGTCCTGGCCCAGCAGCACCACCGCACCTTCAGCCGTCGCCTGTCCCAGTTCCCGGTCACAGTCGAGGTGCTCTCCCGCTTCCGCACGACCGCCCAGCAGACCAAAATTTTGCAGGGCATCCGGGAAGGCAGTGTGGATATTGTGGTGGGAACCCACCGGCTGCTCAGCAAAGACCTGGACTTTCACGATCTGGGGCTGCTGGTGGTGGACGAGGAGCAGCGCTTTGGGGTCTCTCACAAAGAGAAGCTGAAGCAGATGCGCAAGCAGGTGGACGTGTTGACCCTCAGCGCAACGCCCATTCCCCGCACCCTACACATGAGCCTGAGCGGCGTGCGGGATATGAGCACCATCAACACCCCGCCCCAGGAACGGCTACCTGTGCGCACAATTTTGTCAGAATACGACGACAACCTGGTCAAACAGGCCATCCAGCGGGAGATCGACCGGGACGGCCAGGTCTTTCTGGTGCATAACCGGGTGCAGGGCATCGAACAGATTGCGGCGCGAGTGCGGCGGCTGGTCCCGGATGCACGGGTGGAGGTGGCCCACGGCCAGATGGCGGAGCGGGGGCTGGAAGATGTGATGATGCGTTTCTCCGAGGGGGAGATCGATGTGCTGGTCTCGACGACGATTGTGGAGAACGGGCTGGACATCCGCCGGGCCAATACGATGATTATCAACCGGACGGACCACTTCGGCCTGGCCCAGCTCTACCAGTTGCGGGGGCGGGTGGGCCGGGGTGCGGTGCGGGGCTACTGCTATCTGCTGCACGACAAGCACAAATCCCTCACCTTCGATTCGCGACGACGGCTGGAAGCGCTGATTGAGAGCAGCGAGGAGTTGGGCGCGGGCTTCCGCATAGCCATGCGGGACTTGGAAATCCGCGGTGCGGGGGAATTGCTGGGGGCGCGCCAGCACGGGCAGATCGCCAGCATCGGCTTCGATCTCTACACCCGGCTGCTGACCCAGGCGGTCAACGAACTGCGGCGCAAGAAGAGTCAGTTTGAGAAGGCCGAGGCGCGAGAAAATGGAACCACAAAGACACAAAGGCACGAAGATGAAGACAATAATCTGAGTCTGGACCCGGACGAAACATCCAATCCGCAACTCGCAACTCGCAATTCGCTCCCCTTCGATCTGGACGACCCGCTTGCCCCGGCAGTGACGCTGGATTTGCCCCTGCTGGCCGAGATTCCTGACACTTATGTGCAGGAGGAAGGGCTGCGCCTGCAACTCTACCGGCGCATTGCCGGGCTAAACAGCCGGGCCGAGATCGACGCCATGCGCCAGGAGTTGCTGGACCGCTTCGGCACGGACGAGGAACGGGATGGCTTGCCCATGCCGGTGGAAAATCTGCTCTATCAAATCCTCATCAAAATCCTGGCCCTGAAGGCGGGGATTCTCAATATCGGGCGGCGGCGGGAGCAGATCGCCATCCGCAAGGAGGGGTTGAGCGACGCCCAACGGCGCAGTCTTCAGACCCGTCTGCGTCGGGATTTGGGACATATGAGCGACGAGGGTGAGTTTATCCCCCAGAATGGGCTGCACGTGGGCCGGGAAGCGGTCTACCTGCCCATCGACGAGGACGACTTCTGGCGGGTGCTGCTGGTGAAGGCGTTGGAGGCGTTGCGGGTGGAGGCTTAGGAGTGTGACCAGTGAGCAGTAATCAGTGGAGAAGCAAGTCCACTGATTACTGCTCACTATTCACTGCCAACTCCCGCCGCTGGGCCACGGCAAACACCGCCATACAGAGCGCGCCCAACACCGGCGCGACCAGCAGCCAGCGCAGGGCCGCGTCCAGCCCGATGCGATCGGCCAGCAGGCCGGTGACCGACGCGCCCAGGCCCCCCGGCCACCAGCCCAACCCCATCACCAGACCCGAAGCCAGGGCAAGTCCTTTAGGCCAGACTTCCTGCGCCAGCACCACCGCGGTGGGGAAAGTACACCCCAGACAGAACCCAATCCCGCCCAGAAAGACGGCCTGCGTCAGCCCGCTGCTGTTGAGATAGAACCAGTAGAGGGGCGAGAGCAGGGCCAGACAGACGATCAGCACCTGCCAGCGCCCCACCCGATCCGAGAGTGTGCCCCCAGCCAGACTGCCCAGGCCGATACAGATGGAGAGTAAAAAGAGCATCTGCGCGGCGTCGGCCACTGTGCGCCCCTGGCCTTCCAGCCAGACGGGCAGGTAGGAGGTGAGGGAAAACTGAAACCAGGAGCGGGTCATCACCGCCAGGGTGAGCAGCACCAACCCGGCCACAAAGCCGTTGCCCGCTTCGGCCTGGGATTTGCGGTGGCTGGCCTGTTCCCCGGCATCTTCCCGGCCCAGTCCAAAGAAGAGCAGTCCCCCGGCCAGCAGAGCCAGGGGCAGCAGAATCGTCGTGCCCGCCAGACCGAAGGCGGCCAGCCCCGCGGCCATCAGCACTGGGCTGAGCGCACTGCCCAGATTGCCGCCCACGGAAAAGAAGGAGACGGCCAGCCCCTTCAAGCCACGGGTGGCTTTACTCACGACAGCCGCGCCCGCGGGGTGAAAGGCCGCGGACCCCAACCCGGCCAGGGCTACAATCCCTAGCAGCAGCCAGTAGTCGGTCGCCAAGCCCACCAGCCCCATCAGCAGCCCCAGCCAGAGCACACTGAGCGCCACCACCCGCCGTGCATCCCAGCGGTCGGTGAAAAAGCCAAAGATCGGCTGGGCCAGAGAACTGGCCGTCGTCGCCACCAGTCCAATGACACCCAATTGGGCGAAGGAGAGATCGAATTTCGTCAGCAGCAGCGGGTAGATGACTGGCAGGTATTGGTGGAAGACTTCCAACAGCATATGGCCGAGGGAGACAAGCAGAATAGCGGCGAGCGGGCGACGGGTCACAGGGGACGGCCTTTCGGGGGTGATGGATCAGGGCAATCGCGAGTTGGGAAGTAAGGGAGTGAATCCGCCGATTGAGCGGTGTCCTGAGCCTGTCGAAGGGTAGGCGATAAGGCTACTTTCCTTGAGCGTTCAGATCCCATCGCCGTATCGAAATCCAGGATTCGCGACCGTTCGGCCCGACTGGGCTTCGATACACCGCCTGAAGGCGGCACTCAGCCGGCGTCGGTCCTCACTACCACCTACTCGCGATTGCCCTGGTGATTGATATACAGCGGTTGACCCTACTACCTTTGGCAGTATACAATGGGCTTAGCGAGATGAAAAGTCCCCACCACAGCGAGGCAACCCAATGACCCTCTCCCAATTGACCCAATCCGTCGAACACCTGGCCGCGGCCTCCGTCCATTTGACTGATGCCGAACTGGCCAGCGGCGCATTTGCGTGGGGCGATTACGGCGGCGTGCGTATGGCCTTACTCGGCACAGCCCAGGATTTAGACGCGCTGGCCGCCTCTCTCCACGTCCAACGGGCAGCGGCTGGCAACCCACCCACCCGCGTCCATCGGCTGTTGGCCCACCACCGGTCCGCCTACCGGGATTTGCAGGGACTGCTGGAAGGCATCGAACCGGCAGAACTCACCCGCGCTCCTGCCCAGGGCGAGTGGTCTGTGATGGAAGCCTTCAGCCACATTGACAGCGCTGAGCGGAATTTCTTTATCTCCATTTTGGCCGGGTTGGACGCGCAGGTGCAGGGCACAGCCGCGGCTATGCCCCCCCGCGAGCAGCGGGCCGGGATTCTGGCAGAAGCGAACCCAGCGCCAACCGCGCACGCAGACCCGGCAGAGCGGTTGGCGGCCTACGCCCGGCTCCACTTTCTGGTCGAGGAAAAACTGGCCGGGCTGAGTGACGCGCAATTGGAGGCCCGTTCGCCCTTCTGGGAGCCGGAGCAGTCTTCGGTCGCCTTCCGAATTGGGCGCTTCACAGCGCATCTGCGCGAGCACACTGTGCAGGCAGAAAAGGCCCTGCTGGCATTGGGCCACATCCCCGGCGAGGCCCGGCTGCATATCCGCACACTCTACAGAGCGCTGGCGCGTGTGGAAGGCGCGCTGATAGGCGCTGCGGATTTGACGGCTGAATGCACTGGCTTGGCGGAGACGGTCGGTGGGCGGGCGGGGGCTGCGGTTGAGGCTGTGGCCGACAGCGCCGCTCTGATCGACGCCATCCGCGCCGGGAACGCTGAGGGGGTAGACGCTCTTCTGGCCAAGAACCCACTACTGGCCGACGCCAGCGACGCCAACCAGCAGTCGGCGGTGATGGTAGCGGCCTATGCCCATCAGTTTGCCATCGCACAAATGCTGCACAAGGCCAGCGCTGAGCTGGACATCTTCTCTGCCGCAGCTATCGGCTATCTGCCCGAAGTAGAGGAGTATTACGACTGGAACCCGGCCACAATTGATTGGTACGCCAAAGACGGCTTTACGCCCCTACAACTGGCCTGCTACTTTGGCCAGGCCGAAGTAGCTCTCTGGCTGATTGAAAAGGGTGCAAACATCCACGCCGTGAGCAAAAATGGGGCCACATTGCAGGCGATTCACGCCGGGGTGGCGGGGCGGAACCCAACGATTGTACGGGCGCTGCTCGATGCCGGTGCCGATTTGAACGCGCAACAGGCAGGTGGATTCACCCCGTTGATGGCCGCGGAGCAGAACGGGGATGGAGAGATTGCGGCGATGTTGCAGGGCTGAACCTCTCCCTTCTATCCCCGGCAATATCTCACCAGCAATTTCTATTGTGATACCCGATGGCTATGCGTTTCGCACCCATTTATCAAAATCTGTACTGATCAGCAGGATGATTAAACAAAAAATGGGACGCTGATTCACGCAGATAAACGCTGATCCAGAGGCAAAAATCTGCGTTTTTCAGCGTTTATCTGCGTCCAACTTTTTCACCATCAGTCTGATCACCACACCATTTATCAAAATCAGCCAAAAGTGCGCGCTTCAGGCCCGGCTCCGCATAGGAAGCCAGGAATGCGTTGCGGGCAATGCGGATCAGATTGGCCTTGTTGTAGCCAAAAGTATCCGACAGCAGACGGTACTCATCCAGCAGGCTGGTGTTGAAAAGGGGCGGGTCGTCGCTGTTGATCGTGACAAACAGCCCCATCCGGTCCAGATGGGGGAAGGGGTGCTGCTCGGCGCTGGAATAGACGCCCAGGCAAACATTACTGTAGGGGTTGATTTCCAGGGGAATCTGCCGCTCTTGCAGATGCAGGAGCAGGGCCGGGTCTTCCAGTGCCCGCACCCCGTGACCGATACGCTCCGCGCCCAACGCGTTCAGCGCCCCCCACACGCTGGCCGGGCCTTCCATCTCCCCGGCGTGGGGCAGGGAGTGCAGACCCGCCGCTTTGGCCTTTGTAAAGGCGTGGGCAAAGGGTTCCGGTGGCGCGCCCACTTCGTTTCCCCCCAGACCAAAGCCGATGACACCGTACTCCATCCCATAGAGCGCCTGGGCCAGGGTCGTATCCGCCGGAAAAGGGTCATAGGGCCTGCCCGGCTTCAGGCTGACATTGCGGGGAATGTCCACCACCCAGCGCATCTCCACGCCAAAATCCCGACGTGCCCGTTGCCGCCCATCCTCCAGCCCCGCAAAAATCTCTTCAATCGAAATCTCTTTGCCCTGCAAATGGGTGTGGGTGAAGGTCGTAATCGTACATTCCCGGTAGCGGATGCCCTGGGCCGCCATATCCTCGCCGTTGCGATAGGCGATGGTGGAGAAATCCTCGCCGGTGCGCAACAACTCCTGAATCGCACAGAAAATATCGACGAAGTGGTCGAAATCCCGAAAGACAAACCAGCGCCGCAGGGACTCCTCATCCTGGGCGGGCAGGCTGTCCAGTCGCCCGTGGACCGCGGCCAGTTCCAGCACAGTGGCCGGCTGGATGGCTCCTTCCAAATGGATGTGGAGTTCGGCTTTGGGCAGGGCACGCAGGAAGTCAGTGATTGAGGGCAGGCTGACGGCGGCAGGTGGCATTTGTGGTATACTTTCGCAGCTAGTGATTGGCTCGATACAGACGTTATACCATTCCGCCCGACAGGGGTCAATTTGTCTTCCAAAGCGTCCGAACGCCTCTCCTATATTGTTCGCTGGACAGGCCACATCCCCCAATCTGTGCTCACCCTGCGGTTGTTGACCGACCGGTTGCCCTCCGCGCGCGCCTTTCTCTCGCTGCTGGTTACGCTTAGCATTACCCTCAGCTTTGTGGGTGGAAGCGCAGCCAGCGACGGCCAGGCCCGCTTCCAGACTATCGGCGCGCTGGTAGGCAGCCGGGCCTTTAGTCTGGTCGGCTGGGAATGGCAGGCGCTGGGCGAGAAGATCCAAAGCTGGCGGTCTGGGGTGGGCGCGGGGCTGACCACCGAGCAGGAACGAGCGGTGGTGTTGGGCTATATCGAAGGGATGCGCCGGGTGCGCACGGCCCAGGAACGGGTCAACCGGCTGGTGAGTTTGGATGCTGCCCCGGATGAACTGGCCCAGGCCCGCAGCGATCTGGCCGATCTGCGCCAGAGGCAAGCAGGCCGTCGCCCCCTGGCCGAGGCGGTGATCCAGCGCCAGGTGGGGCAGATGCTCATCGACACCGGTCTGGGCATCAATGGCGCGCCTGTGCCGCCGGTCAACTTCACATTTACTGAGCCGCCCCAAATCCTCATCATCAGCCCCCGCCAGGAGATTCGTAACGTCTACGCCCGGATGCTGGTCCCGGACATCGACAGCGCGGAGGCGGGCCAAAAAGAGGGGGCCATCGCAGCCCAGACCGATTACTCCGCCTACATCACAAAAATCGGCGGGCTGGGGGCCTACCCCACAATGGTGGTGGAGAGCACAAACATCGAATGGCTGGTCTCCACAGTGGCCCACGAATGGGTGCACAACTATCTGACCCTTTTCCCCCTGGGCATGCGCTTTGGCAGCAGCCCGGAACTGACGACCCTCAACGAAACTGTGGCCGATATTGTGGGCGACGAAATCGGGCGGCGGGTGCTGCTCCACTTCTACCCGGAATTTGCGCCCAGACCCATCCGCCAAGCCCAGACCCAGACAGCCCCCACCCCTGCCGAGCCGGAAGACCCATCGGTCTTCGACTTCAACCGGGAGATGGGCAAGACCCGACGACAGGTGGACGAACTGCTGGCAAATGGCGATTATCTGGCCGCCGAGCAATATATGGAGAGCCAGCGCCAGGTCTTTGTGGAGAACGGCTATCACCTGCGGGTGCTGAACCAGGCCTACTTCGCCTTTCACGGCAGCTACGCCACCGGCGGGGCCAGTTCCAGTCCCATCGGCGCGCAGTTGCAGGAGCTACAACGAAAAACCCCGGACGACATTGCCGGATTCCTGCATACCGTGCGCTGGTTCACCAGCGCGGCGGATTTGGCGCGGGTGCTGGAGATGGCAAAGCCATGAACATCCCCTTCCTCGTCGAACCGGCTACCTTTCTGGAACGCCCCAACCGCTTTGTCATCCACGCCCGGCTGCACAGCAGCGGCGAAGAGGTGCGCGCCCACTGCCCCAATCCGGGGCGAATGCACGAACTGATGATCCCCGGCGCGACGGTCTATATTGACAAAGCTGGCGATCCAAAGCGGCGCACACCCTACACCCTGCGCTTTATCGAACACCCGGCCAACGGCCAACTGATCAGCCTCAACACCCAACTGCCCAACGACCTCTTTGCCGAAGGACTGGCCGACGGCTTCTTTGCCCCTTTTACCGACTACACGAATCACCAACGCGAGGTCACTCTGCCGCCACCCGCATCGGCCGCAGAAAAATCAGCGGCAATCCATCCAAATCACAAAAATCTGCGTCCAGCCAAAGGGGTGACCAGCCGCATCGACTTTCGTCTATCCGCGGCGGATGGCCGGGTTTGCTGGGTAGAGACAAAATCGGCTACCCTAGTATACGAGGACGGACGGGCCTACTTTCCCGACGCGCCCACCGAGCGCGGCCGCCGCCACGTGGAGGAGTTGGCGTATTTGGCCGCGACCGGCGTGCGGGCAGCGGCGCTGCGGACAGCGGTCGTCTTTATCATTCAGCGGCCCGACGCCATTTCGATTGCGCCCAATCGGGAGACCGACCCGGCCTTTGCCGACGCCCTGGCCCAGGCCCAGGAACAGGGCGTGGAACTCTACGCCTACACCTGCGGCGTCACCACCAGCCGGGTCTGGCTGGAACGGGAAGTGCCGGTGGTAGTAGGTTGAGAATTTGGGACGCAGATGAACGCAGAAAACGCAGATTTTCACCTCTGGATCAGCGTAAATCAGCGTCCAGCCTTTTCCGCTATCACCTGACCAGCACAGAAATCCGTTTTTATCAGTGTCCATCAGCGTTCATCAGTGGCTATTTTCTGCATGCGTAAAGAACTGGAAGTCTACATCCGTGCCCGCTACCCCCTGCTCTGGATCGTCACCCCTGAGGAGGAGCGCGCGCTGGGCGAAATCGAGAAGCTGGCCGTCGATCTGCGCCGTCGCCTCTTCCATTGGAGCGTGACCAGCGGCGAGACAAACCCCGCGCTGGGTGACCGGAAGGAGCGGACACGACGGGAACCCCAGGCCATCCTCAACGCCATTCTGGAAGCCAACGACCCGGGAATTTGGGTGCTACGGGATTTTCACCCCTTCCTCAAAGACATCGCGGTTGTGCGCCGTCTGCGTGAAGTGGCCTTTGCCCTGCAGCCCAGCCAGAAGACGGTTCTGCTCCTGGGACCGGTGTTGAAAATCCCACCGGAACTGGAAAAAGAGATTACTGTCGTCGATTTTGCCCTGCCCTCCGCTGAGGAGATAGACGCCCTGCTGCGGGGGATTGAAAAGAGCGCGGCACAGAACGGGCAGATCGCTATCGACCTCAACCGCCGGGAGCGGGACCAGCTCGTGCGGGCCTGCCTGGGATTGACTAGCACCGAAGCGTCCAACGCCATCGCCAAAGCGATTATCGAAGCCAACGGGCGGCTGGACGGTCACGCCATCGAAGCCGTCGGCGCGGAGAAGCACCAGATCATCCGCAAGAGCGGGCTGCTCGAATACTATGCGGGCGGCGACCGGCTGGAGGATGTGGGCGGGCTGGCGACGCTGAAGGAGTGGCTGCGCAAACGGGTGCGGGCCTTTTCCGATTCGGCTCGTGCTTTTGGTCTACCCGAACCCAAAGGGATTCTGCTGGTGGGTGTCCAGGGCTGTGGCAAATCACTGGTAGCCAAGTCGGTTGCCAATGCCTGGCGGCTGCCCCTGCTGCGCATGGATGTGGGACGGCTCTTCGATTCGCTGGTCGGCTCCAGCGAGGAAAATCTGCGCAACGCCATCCGGGTGGCCGAGTCGGTGGCGCCAGTGGTGCTCTGGGTGGACGAGATCGAGAAGGGCTTTTCCGGCGTGGGCAACAGCCACATCAGCGACGCGGGCACATCGGCGAGAGTCTTCGGCAGCTTTATCACCTGGCTGCAGGAAAAGCGTTCGCCAGTCTTTGTGATCGCCACCGCCAACGCGGTCCACCACCTGCCGCCGGAACTGGTACGCAAGGGTCGCTTCGACGAGATTTTCTTTGTGGACCTGCCCGATGCGTCCGAGCGCAGGGAAATCTGGCGTATTCACCTGCTCAAACGCAACCGCAACCCGGACGACTTCGACCTGAACTCCCTGGCTATGGCCTCGGACGGTCTCTCCGGAGCGGAGATCGAGCAGGCCATCATCGCCGCGCTCTACGACGCCTTTGACCAGAACCGTCCGCTGACAATGGATGACTTATTGACAGTACTACAGGAGACGATCCCACTGAGCACAATGATGGCCGAGGAGATTGCGGGGCTGCGTTCCTGGGCCAGTCAGCGGGCGAGAGGGGCGAGTGGGTAGGGAAGGTCGAGTGGGCAGGGGAGGTATTGGGTATTGGATACTCCAAGTCAATTCCACTTTTACAACAGGATATTCTAAACTCAACGTTCGGTGAAATTGGACAGGAAAAGAGAGAATATTGATACTCGTCAGATATGACAAAAATAGACGAGAAGGCACCAAGAATAGAACGGGTAGATGACATACCAGTCATCTATGGATTGCTAGAGCGAATGGGCATCCAAATTATCACAGATGGAGCCATCACGCCCCACGGGAACTGGACAGGAATCAGTCCGGGATGGGTGGTCACCTTGTAGTTGACCCATATTCTGAGCGAGAAAAATCACCTGATGGAACCGGTGCAACAGTGGGTAAGCCGCCATCTGATAATATTGACCCGACTGAGCGGTCAGCCAGTACGGGCGTTGGACTTTGCAGACGATAAGCTGGCTATTTGCCTGCGAGAACTGAGCGGAGCCGGGATTTGGCAAGCCATCGAAAACCAGTTAGGCATGCGACTGATTCGGGTCTATGACCTGAGAACCAACGTTCTGAGACTGGATGCAACCGTGGGCACAGTCAACCACAACCCGGAAAATGGCAGCCTGTTTCAGGTAGGCAAAGCCAAAAACGGACTGTACGAGACCCAGTTCAAACTGATGATGGCCAGCCTGGACCCCCTGGGACTGCCCCTGGTGGTGGATGTGAAGCCAGGCCACCAGGCTGACGACCCGCTCTACATTCCCAGCTACCAGCGGGCCAAGCAGATAGTAGAGCACGACGGCATCCTGGTGGTAGGCGACAGCAAAATGAGTGCCTTGACGACCCGGGCCACGATTGTGGCGGGGCAGGACAGCTATCTGGTGCCCCTGGCCGACAAGAAAGACGAACCCCACCTGCTTGCCCAGGAACTGGCGGCCTGGCAGGAACGCAAGGCAGAGGCAATACCCATCTTCCGACCCGAAGATATGCCTGCTGACGGCGGGAAGCCGGAGCCAGAACTGGCGATTGCCCGGGGCTTCGAGGTGACACGTACCCGTAGCGTGTGGTTGGATGGGGTAGAAATCACCTGGGCGGAACGGCTGCTGGTCGTCCAGTCCTACAGCTATAGGCAGAGCATCCTGGCCGGGTTGCGCCAACGGCTGGAGAAAGCAGAGGCCGCCTTCCTGGCCCTGACTCCTCCTCGTCAGCGGGGCAAGAAACAGATAATCCAGGAGGCCAAACTGCTCTCTGCCATTGCACAGATCGAAAAGAAGTACCGGGTGCAAGGGTTTTTCCACTACGACTATCAAGCCGAGACGACTGAGCGGCAGGTGCGTGGCTACAAAGAGACAGATGCCCGTGTGGAATGCCAGGTGCGCTATCAATTGACCGTCAGTCGCCAGCAAGAGGCCATCGAAAAGGCAGAATGGGAGGCTGGCTGGCGCATCTATGCCACCAATGAAATCAGCCAACGGCTTTCTCTGCCCCAGGCTGTAGCCGTTTACCGGGACCAGATTATTGAAGAAAACGTTTTTCGCCGCCTGCACGGCAAAATGCTCTCCATCACCCCTCTCTATGTCCAACGAGAGGATCATGCCCAAGGGTTGGTCCACCTTCTCACCCTGGCGGCCAGACTTTTGGCCTTGGGTGATTATCTGGCCCGGGAAGCTCTGGCCACACTGGGCGAAGAACTGACCGATGTCTATGCTGGCAACCCCAATCGGGGCACTACACGACCTACCAGTGAGCGCATGTTCAAGGCCTGTGACGGGATTGACCTGGTCATTTTCCCTAAAGATGGCCGCACATCCACCTTTTTGACCGGCTTGAGGCCGGTTCATCAACGCATTCTGGCTCTACTTGGCTTACATTCAGATACCTTTGCCACCCTGCAATCTGCCTGAACAAGGGAGTACCCTATCTTATGCACATATTCACCTGATTTTCTGCTTGACGTCACCCAATTTGGTTGCCCTATCCTGCCTGGTTGGCCCTGGATTATCGTTTCAGTGACCACTACTTCTTGTCTTGTTTGTTGCCACTTCGCTTTCGGCTTCAATTCTCTATTTCAGCTACGATATGCCCGAACTCACAGTCTAAACAATGGAATTAGGCGAACTGTTTGCAGCAATGACAATCGCTGGTGCATTTGTGATTGCATTGTTCATCAAAATATGGCTTCTGAAAGATTTTGCGATCTCGCGTCGTTTTGTGCTTGCCGGCCTTTCCAGCGCGATCACAGCCATCCTTTTGGTCGCCATCATATATTTGTTGTTACAAGTAGAAGAGATGAACGCATGGGTTTTGTGCGGGGCAACTGTCATTATTCCCGCACTGATTGATGGTATACTTTTGAGTACCCTTGTAGACCGAGGCTTACCCACTGTCAATTCGCTTGAAAAATACGTTGTCTTCAGTTTGATAGCTTATCTGGCTGCGTTATTTCTGACTTATGCTGGAGGTATAATTCTCTGGATTGTAGTTTCGATTTGGTCCACATTTCGATGAATCTGCCGCTCTTGTAAGCGACAAATTTCCCCCGGCCTGTTCAACCTTTGGCAGCAATGCGCTCAGCGGCCCACTCAGCACTCACATCATCCAGCTTGGCGCAATATACCACCAACAAACAATCATTTCAACGGTCAGATGAATGTCCCAAGAACGCTTTGAATGGCTCGAAATCCCCGACGGGGTAGAGAGCGAAACACAAACGAAAGATAAATCACCGGAGGCGGTGCTGGGCAAACGCTGCCCCCAGTGCAATTGGCTGGACGAAGAGACCGCGACGGTCTGCTTCCGCTGCGGCCACCGCTTCCACATGGACCAGAAAATGGCCGCGGCCATTGAGTCCCTGGGCATCAGCCTGCCCCCCCGCCTCATCGAAACGACCCAAAATCTGGAAAACTTTTTCCGCATCCACGGCAGACAGCAGCCCCCCGGCCCGTTGGACCACTACCAGCTACGCCTACAGGCCGAACAGTTGCGTCTGAGCCAGGGCTTCGACCATCTGATCTGCCTGGAAGATATCGCGGTGGAGCACTACGAACACCAGTTGGAGACGGCCCTGCGCGCCCTGCGTGAGATGCGGGGCCGGGCACTGTTGGCCGACGAAGTGGGGCTGGGCAAGACGATTGAAGCCGGGATTGTGATGAAAGAGCTGATCGAGCGGGGGCTGGTGCGCTCGATTCTGGTACTGACCCCCGCCTCCCTCACCGAGCAATGGCGGGAGGAGTTGTCGGCCAAATTTCGGGAGGAATTCACCGTCATCGACAGCCTGGCCCAGTGGGCCGGCGCTGACGGCGCGGATGGCGCGGCCACAGCCGAGAGCGGGCGCTGGCTGATGAGCCTGGACCGGGCCAAAATGAAAAGGTACAGCGAGGCGATTTTGCAGCGGGAGTATGACCTGCTGATTGTGGACGAGGCCCACAAACTGAAGAACCGCAGCACTTTGGCCTGGAAGTTCGTCAATCAGATTCGCAAACGCTATGTGCTGATGCTGACCGCCACGCCGGTGCAGAACGATCTGATGGAACTCTACAGCCTCATCACAATCCTCTCCCCCGGCCAGTTGGGCACAGTGCGGGGTTTCCGCCGCCACTTCCTGGAGCAGTCCGACGCCCGCCAGCCCAAGAACGCCCCGGCCCTGCGCCGTCTGCTGGGCGATGTGATGATCCGCAACCGGCGCAGTTCGGTGGATGTCACATTCCCCCAGCGCCGGGCCGCCATCTACCACCTGAGCCTGAGCGAAGCTGAATGGCAACTTTACACTGCTGTCACCGACTACATCCGCCGCCGCTTCCGCGACCCGGAGAGCGACAAGCATCTGCGCCTGACGCTGATTATATTGCAGAAAGAGCTTTGCAGCAGTCCCCAGGCTCTGGCCCAGACAATGGCGAAGATGGCCGACGACCGTTCCTACAGCGATCCGGTGCGGGCCGAGTTGAACGGCTTTCTGGCCCTGGCCCGCTCCATTCCTCTCCCCCGCAAACTCATCGCGGTGGAGGAGATTCTGCAAAAGTTCCCCGGCAAATTTCTCATCTTCACCGAATACCGGCAGACACTGGAAACGATTGTCTCCCATCTGGCCGGGCTGGGCATCAGCGCAGTGGCCTTTCACGGCGGGCTGAATATCAGCCAGAAAGAGGCGGCCATCGACCGCTTCCGCACAGAGGAAAATGACGGAGAAGCCAACGGGGAAAGTACCGGGGGCGTGCGGGTGCTGGTCAGCACAGAGAGCGGCGCGGAGGGGCGCAATCTCCAATTCTGCCACCAGTTGATCAACTACGACCTGCCCTGGAACCCCATGCGGGTGGAGCAGCGCATTGGCCGTCTGCATCGCCTGGGCCAGGAGAGCGACGTGACGATCTTCAATCTGAGCTGCCACGAAACCATCGAAGCCTATATCGTCGATCTGCTGGCCCGCAAAATCCGTATGTTCGAACTGGTCATCGGCGAACTGGACCTGATCCTGGGTGGGCTGGAAGGGGCCGACTCCTTCGAGGATATGCTGCGCCAGGCCTGGGAAGCCGCGGAGAGCGAGGACGATTTGCAGGAGCGACTGGAAACTGTGGGCACTTTGCTGGAGCAGGCCCGGCGCAAATACGAACAGGTGCGCGAAAACAACGCCCAGTTGGACCGCATTTTCGACAGCCCCGGCGCACATTCTCAATAAAGCAGAAGAAACTGAGTTTTTGCGGCTTGACCAGCCTACGCAAGGGTCAGCAAAAAACTCAGTTTCTTCGCGCAATGGATGATTGGATGATCCCTTACTTGACAGAGGCACGCCAGTTGTCTATAATGCAACCGGTTGCACAACTCGAACCAGTGCAACTGGCAAAAGCGAAAGCGGTTTTACCGCCACTTTCAATGCCTTTGTCGTCGTGTCTTGATGGGCCGCAGATGCGTCCCATCCCATTAAAACAGGAAGCCACTGAACTTTCGGAAGGAGGCTCCTATGCTGTTGTATCAATATGAAGCCCGCTCGATCTACGAGGAACGACTGCGGGAAGCTGCGCTGGAACGCAAGGCCAGGATGCTGCGCAAGCACCAAGCCCAGTCCCAGACCAATCCGCACCACCTTTCCCACCTGAAAGCCCGTGTCGGGGACAATCTGATTGCCCTGGGTCACAGGCTCAAGCGGGAAGAGGAACTGGTCTACGGCTAATCCGGTGCTGGACACCGGCCCGTAACGTAGGGCAGTGGGGCAAAAGCCCCGGCAATGACGCCCAGTGAATAACAACTGAACAAACAATAAAATAACTGTGAGCCAGTTTCTGTGATAGAAACTGCTTGGAGCGCCGGGTCAATGGACCCGGCGCTCTTTCGTATCAGGTACATCCTATCCACTCATTTGCATCCCCGGCCCGGCCCGGATACACTGTAACCGAACACCGATTCAGCAACTTGATTGCCTGCAATATCAAAGGAAGCCGCCCGTGACAACCCTTCAAGAACGCATCAACGCCGAAGCCCAGGACCTCCAGCCCCAGCTTATCAACTGGCGGCGGGACTTCCACGCCCACCCGGAATTGGGCTTTCAGGAGACACGTACCGCCGGCATCGTGGCCGAGCATCTCCACGATTTGGGGCTGGAAGTCAGCACCGGCATCGGCAAGACCGGTGTGGTGGCGATGGTGGAGGGCGACGGGGCCGACGAAGACGCGCCGACGATTCTGCTCCGTTTTGATATGGACGCCCTGCCTATTCTGGAGGAGACCGGTCTGCCCTTCGCCTCCCAGAATCCAGGAGTGATGCACGCCTGCGGTCACGACGGCCACACAGCGATTGGGATGGGTGTCGCCCGGCTGCTGGTCAAGCACCGGCAGCATCTGAATGGCCGGGTGAAGCTCGTCTTTCAACCAGCGGAGGAGGGCGTCGGCGGCGCATCCGCGATGATTGCTGACAAAGTGCTGGAAAATCCCAAACCAGCCGCGGCCTTTGCCATGCACCTGTGGAGCCGCCTGCCGCTAAACCAGGTGGTGGTCCAACCCGGTCCACTCTGGGCGGCTGCGGATAAGTTCGATCTGGTCATCCACGGCAAAGGCGGCCACGGCGCAACCCCCCACGACACCATCGACGCAACCCTCATCGCCAGCCAGATTGTAGTGGCATTGCAGAGCATTGTGGCCCGCAACGTCAACCCCACGGATACAGCAGTGGTGACTGTGGGCAGCTTCCAGAGCGGATCGGTAGGCAATGTCATCTCCGAAAAAGCTGTCTTGCAGGGGACTGTGCGCAGTTTCGACCCGGAGGTGCGCTCGATGCTCCACCGGCGCATCGACGAAGTGGCCGCAGGCATCTGCCAGGCATTTGGGGCCACCCACGAATTCAGCGTGCCCGGCGGCTGCCCGGCGGTCGTCAATTCGCCCGAGGGTGCGGCGCTGATGCAGGGGGTGGCCGAAGCCGTCGTCGGCCAGGAGCAGGTGGCCCAGATTGCGCCGATGATGGTGGGCGAAGATATGGCCGAGTTTCTCAACCGCGCGCCGGGCTGCTTTGTCCTCGTCGGCGCGGCCAGCCCGGAGACCGGCCCCTTCAGCCCCCACCACAGCCCCACCTTCGACTTCGACGAGCGGATGCTCTCCACGGGGGTGGCGTTGATGGCGAACACGGCCTTTGCCTGGCTGGACGAGCAGACGGGATAGGCAAACAGCGTAGATGGGACGCTGATGCCGCTGAAGAAGATGATTGACGCAGATCTTGTGCTGATCAACAGGATGATGAAACGTTATTTTTCAACGCAAAGATGCAAAGACGCAAGGACGCAGAGGAGAACCCATAAATCTTTGCATCTCTGCACCTTTGCATCTTTGCGTTGAAAATTTCACCATCATTTTGATCACTACAGATTGACGCAGATTTTATCAGCGGCAATCTGTGGTTTCTGCGAAATCTGCGCCCTATTTCCCGTTGAGAACGGAAACAAATTTCGGCTGCCGCGAAATTGACTTTTTTTGGGCTGTTTTCTATACTTAATAGACGGTCTGATTGATTGGATCAATCAAATCAATTGTTTCTATAAAAATTGTTTCTGGCTCTTCGCCGAGTCGAGGTGCCAGGTTCTGGGTTCCAGCAACGGCGCAAACCCCATGTCCCAACTCAGGATCGAGTCCGATTTTCTCCGCTATCTCCTTGCCCAGGGCTGCACGCCCGGCGGCCGCCTACCCTCCCTCAACGAAATCAGCAACGAAATTGGTATCAGTGTTGGCAAACTGCGCGAGCAATTGGAAGTTGCGCGGGTGCTGGGATTGATCGAGGCCAGCCCCCGTCGGGGTATCCACTACACCGGCTACGACTTTCTGCCTGCTGTGCGCCAGAGCCTAATGTTCGGCCTGAACCTGGACCGCCATCTCTTCGATAGCTACAGTGCCCTGCGCGGCCATCTGGAGATCGCATTCTGGGACGAGGCGGTGGTGCGGTTGACAGAGGACGACCGCCAGCGGCTGGGCCAGCTTGTGGCAGGAGCCTGGGCCAAATTGCAACACGGACGTATCCAGATTCCCCACGCCGAGCACCGGGCCTTTCACATGACGATCTTTTCCCGGTTGGACAATCTGTTTGTCACCGATCTGCTGGAAGCCTATTGGGATGCCTACGAAGCCGTAGACCTGAACACCTACGCCGACTACCGCTATCTGACCGCGGTCTGGCGCTATCACGAGCAGATCGCCGACGCCATCACGGCTGGGAATTTTGCCACAGCCAAGCAGTTGCATCTCGACCACATGTCCCTGCTGGGCAGCCGTGGCGTGCCATTCGACAGTGACCCATTGCCAGCGGGGAGACTGCTCCCCACCCAGGCAAGCCCATAACATAGCGCTCTACATTTCTGTTCTTTTCCTGAATGCAAGGAGACCCCCATGACAATTGCAGTGCGAGAAGCGCCGGCCCGTCCGGCAGAAGCAGCCGAGAACGTGAACGATTTTGCCATCAATGTGGCAACGGCCAACGGCTCCGGCAGCCAGACCAGCAACGGCGTGCTGGTGCGTGCCCTCTTCAAAATGGGCATTCCGGTCACGGCCAAGAACCTCTTTCCCAGCAATATCCAGGGCCTGCCCACCTGGTATATCATCCGCCTGAGCAAAGATGGCTATACCGGGCGGCGGGAGACTATGGAAGTCCAGGTCTGTATGAATGGGCGGACGGTGGCCGAGGATATGGCCCAGGTGGCCCCTGGCGGTATCGTCCTCTACGACGATTCCCTGCCTGTTGCGGCCCGGCGCAAGGATGTCACCTACTATCCCATGCCGGTCAAGGAACTGGTCAAGGCCGCAGACCTGCCCTTCGCCCTGCGCGATTATGTGGCAAATATGGTCTATGTGGGTGTGCTGGCCCATCTGTTGGAGATTGATCTGGACGAGATCGAAGCCGCCCTGCTCTGGAATTTTGAGGGCAAGCCCAAGCCCGCCAAACTGAATATGGATATGGTCAACCGGGCCTTTGCCTGGGCCGAGGAAAATCTGACCAAAACCGACGGCTTCCGGGTAGCGCCGATGACCGGCTTCAACGAGGGCAAAATTATGGCCGACGGCAACACCGCGGCGGCCCTGGGCGCTATCTTTGGTGGGATGACCGTCACCTCCTGGTATCCCATCACCCCGGCCTCCAGCTTGGCCGAGAATGTGTCGAAATATGCGCCGAAACTGCGCACAGACCCGGACACAGGCCAGGCCACCTATGCAGTCATCCAGGCCGAGGACGAACTGGCCGCGATTGGGATGGTCGTAGGCGCGGGCTGGGCCGGGGCACGGGCCATGACCAGCACCAGCGGTCCCGGCATGAGTCTGATGGCTGAATTTGCCGGTCTCGCCTACTTTGCCGAGATTCCCGCTGTGGTCTGGAATGTGCAGCGGATGGGGCCAAGCACGGGTCTGCCCACCCGCACGGCCCAGCCGGATATTCTTTCGGCCTACTATCTAAGCCACGGCGACTGCCGCCACGTGGTGCTTTTCCCGGCCAATCCCGCCGAATGTTTCGAGTTTGGGGCCACCGCCTTTGATCTGGCCGAGCGGCTGCAAACGTTGGTGCTTGTCCTCAGCGACCTGGACCTGGGCATGAATGTCCACATCACCGAACCCTTCGCCTACCCGGAGAAGCCTATGGATCGGGGCAAGGTGCTGAACGCGGACGAAATCAAAGCGCTGAATGGCAGTTGGGGCCGCTACAAAGATGTGGACGGCGACGGCATCGGCTATCGCACCCTCCCCGGTACGCCCAATCCGGCCGCGGCCTACTTTGCCCGGGGCACAGGCCACAACGAATATGCGGTCTACAGCGAACGCTCGGAGGACTGGGAAGCCAACCTGTTCCGCCTGCGCCGCAAGTTTGACACCGCCCGCACACTGGTTCCCGGACCGGTCGTGGAGACTGACAACGACGCGGAGATCGGCATTATCAGCCTGGGCAGCAACGACGGCGCGGTGCAGGAAGCCCGCTCCCGGCTGGCGGCCCAGGGCATTGCCACCAGCTATCTGCGCCTGCGCGCCCTGCCCATCGGGGCCAGCGTGCGCGACTTCATCCACAGCTACTCGAAGGTATTTGTGGTGGAAGCCAACTTTGACGGTCAGTTGCACAACATTCTGACCACCGAAGAACCAGCCCAGGCCACAAAACTGTTCTCCCTGGCCAAGTGTGATGGGCTGTCGCTGAGCGCCCGTTTCATCGCCGAGGGTGTGGCGGCTGGTATCAACTAACTTAACAGAAGAGAAACCACAAAGACACAAAAGCACAAAGAAAAGCAATAGTTGAGATAAAATCTTCTCTTTGTCCGTGTCTTAGAGACTTTGTGGGTAGCTCTACATTCTATAAAGGAAGCAAACGATGAGTACAAGTGCACAAGAAATGGTCGCCAAACGGGCTGCGTCTGCTGCCCGCGCAGTGACCCCCAAAGTCAACCCACTGGGGCTGGAAAAGAACGACTACAAAGGCCGCCCCTCCACCCTTTGCAAGGGCTGCGGCCACGACAGCATCAGCCAGCGCATTATGAACGTAGCCTGGGAATTGGGTCTCGACCAATCCCAGGTGATCAAAATGAGCGGCATTGGCTGTTCCAGCAAGACACCCGCCTATTATCTGGGCTGGAGCCACGGCTTCAACGGCGTCCACGGGCGTATGCCTTCTATTGCCACTGGCGCGATTGCCGCCAACCAGAAGCTGACCTGCATCGGTGTGGGCGGCGACGGCGACACCGCCTCTATCGGCATCGGCCAGTTCAAACACGCCATGCGCCGCAACCTGCCGATGGTCTACATCGTGGAAAACAACGGCGTCTATGGCCTGACCAAAGGCCAGTTTAGCGCCACCGCAGACGACGGCCAGACATTGAAGTATCAGGGCGTCAACCATCTGCCACCCCTGGACATCTGTCTGGAAGCCCTGGCCGCCAACGCCACTTTCGTGGCCCGCAGCTTTGCCGGCGATCCCAAGCAGGTGGAAGCCCTGCTCAAAGCTGCGCTCAGCCACCGGGGCATCGCGGTCATCGACATCATCAGCCCCTGCGTCACCTTCAACAACCACGACTCGTCGACCAAAAGCTACGGCTATGGCAAAGAACACGAGATTCCCCTGCACGAGCTGAGCTACGTGCCAGCCATCCACGATGAGATTGAGATTGAGGAGTATGAGGGGGAGTTGGAGGTGGAACTCCACGACGGCGCCAAGATTGTGCTGAAGAAGTTGGACGAGAGCCACGACCCCACCAGCCGCGGGGCTGCTTTTGACGCAATCGATCGTGCCCACCAGGAGGGCAAATTCCTGACCGGCCTATTCTACGTTTCGGAAGAGCAGCCGGATATGCTGGAGATGCTCCACCTGACCGGCACGCCCCTGGCCCAGTTGCCCACAGAGAAGCTGCGCCCCAGCCGGGAAGCGTTGGCAGAGTTGATGGCGGGGTTCTAAACCGCGCAGGAGCGATGACCCAAAGAACCAAAAAGGGCCGGATTGCAAGTGCAATCCGGCCCTTTTTGGTTTCTATCGATCCCCATACCGCCCCCGCAGCTCCACCGGAAGCAGACGGGCGATGGCGTACATCAGTTCCACGCTCTGGTGCTGGACAGCCGCGGCGTCGTCCGGGTCGCCGGTGAAGTGGATCGGCTCACCAAAGCGGACGACAACGTGGGTGCGGCGCAGGGGGTTATTCCACTCCCTGTGCAGTTCGGGGATGCCGATGACAGCGGAGGGGACGAGGGGTGCGCCAGCCAACGCAGCGATGCGCACCGCACCACTTTTGGCCCGTCCCAGCGGGCCGCCTTTGTTGCGGGTCCCTTCCGGGAACATCCCCAGCACTTGGCCTTCCCGCACCAGTTGCAGGCTGTGATCGATGGCTGCGGTGTCCCGTTCCCCCCGGCGGATGGGAAACGCGCCCACGGAACTGATCAGCGCGGAAAACCAGGGCTGAAACTCGAATAACTCCTGCTTCGCCATATAATAAATCTGCCTCGGCGACGCGTAGCCCAGGGCCACCACATCCACACCGCCAGGGTGGTTGCAAGAGAGGACCGCGCCACCAGTCTGGGGCACATTCTCCCGCCCCTCGATTTTGATCGAGCCAAGCAGCGGCATCACCCCGCTCACAATCAAATGGCAGATTTTCCAGGCAGTCGTCGAGTCTTTTGGGGGCCAGGGCATGGGCGGTGGGTTCCTGAATGTTTGGCTTTGGGATTTGTATTCATGCCCATTTCGGGCACAATCAGCAACGAAAAACGGAAGCTGATGACGCGGAAAGGGTGGACTGACGCTGATTTAATCAGCGCATATCAGTTGTTTCCGCGTCATCCGCGTCCTATCTTCCGGTCAGTTGAGGCCAATGGAAAACATCGTTTCCAGATCGTGGCGGGAAAAGGCCCGGAAAGCGATGAGCGTTTCGGTACTGACAATCGCGTCGATAGAACGAATCTGCTCCGTGACCAGTGTGGCCAGATCGTCGTTGGTGACCACCCGAATGATCACCACCAGATCGTAGCGCCCACCCACAGAATAGACTTCCGACACGCCAGGCAGATCGGCCAAAGCCTCGGCCACAGACGGGATGCTGTCCCGCTTCACATTCATCAAAATCACCGCGTTGACCATCACAAAACCCTTTCTTTGGAAAGTAGCCCAACTCCACTATAAAAAGGCGAAATCTCCCGCTAAGACGCAGAGAAATTCAGGAGAGGAATCCGCTTTTATCCGCGTTCATCAGAGTTCATCAGTGGCTGGAAAGGCTTTTTGAAGGAGACTCAGCCCTGCCTTTGGAAAAGCAATCAGCAGGTGGCTGCCATCGAACGGGGCAGCCACCTGCTGATTGTAGAGCAACTATCCAGATAGTACAAGCGTCAATCGGTCACTGTAAAGAGCGCTCCATCACTCCGCCCCCACACATCCGGGAAGTACATCAACTCGGCCCGGGCCGGCAGCACCCGATACTCGCCGGGGATGGCGGCCCGCACCTGGAAGGTATACTCGTAGCTGCCCGCGGCCAGGTGATCCGCAAAGAGCGCTGCCTTCTCGTCCCGGATGTCAGTACGGGTGGGAACCCAATAGCGCCACCAGAATTCCCGCCAGGGGTCCACAGCATCTGTGCCAAAGGCCGGCCCGGTGAATTCGTTGCTGGTAGTGGCCAGGGCCGGGTCGATGGCTTCGGTCCCCGCGGGGATGGGCACTTCCAGCAAGAGAAAGTGGGCATCCGTTGGCACATTCAGGCTGACGGTGACGCTGAGCACATCGTCCACCGCCGCGCTGCTGGCCGGTTGACCGTCCGCGGATAGGATGCGGCGGTTGACCACCAGCCCCCGGTCACGGGCGGAGATGGCCGTGGCGTCCAGGAAGTAGCGCAGTTGCGCGGTGTAGTAAAGCTGTCCGCTGTCGTTGCTGCGGCCCAGTTGCAGGCCATTGGCTTCGTAGCGCAGCAGATCGGCCACCTGGGCTTGCAACGAAATCGCCTCGTCCACATTGGCCCGATCCACACTGCCCGCGCCCAACTCCTCGCCGTTCAGCGTCACCTGCCAGTCATAGACCCCTTCCAGTTCGCCGCTATTTTCCATCCAGCCGGTCAGGGCGATGATGGCCCAGGCATTCTCCTGGGTGGTGGACCAGCGCCCGCTTTGCCGCGCGTTCATCATCCAGCGCACGGCCTGGGGCAGAAGCGGATCGTCCGGGCGCAGACGGTTGAAGGCGTAGAGCACAATCGCAGTCGTGCGCAGGTCGGTGTTCATCGACCACCAGTCGGTCTCCGTCTCCTGCCAGTGTGCGCCACTGGCCGAAAGCGCCGCCTGTCCGGCGATGTCGTCCAGCAGCGTCTGCTCCCGGCTGTCCTCGCCTTTCACATCCACTTTGTCCAGGGCCAGGGCCAAGAGTGCCTTGCCGTAGATGTCCAGCCGCTCCCGCTCGTCGTAGAGGGTGCTCATCCGCCCCGGATCGCCCTTGCCCATCTCGGCCAGAACAAAGTGGGAGAAGGCCATCTGGTTGAGGGTGTACCACTCCTCGATATGGGACGGGGGCAGCCAGTTCAATTCCAGGAAGCCGATGCCGTTGACCAGTGTGTCGTTGGGCACAGGATAGCCCGCCTCTTTGGCCGTCCACAGGCTCCACAGAACGTAGCTGGAAATGTAGCGGTCGCTCATCAGATTGGCCCACCAGCCCCAGCCCCCGTCCGGGTTCTGCCAGTTGACCAGCTTTTGCAGACCCACACTCAACTGTGCTTCCAGATCGGCCTGAAGGGTCGGATTGTCCACGTCCAGCCGGGCCAGGGCCAGGGATGTGACCAGATTGGGCAGGAAGCGGCTGACCGTCTGCTCCACACACTCGTAGGGGTAGTGCTTCAGATAGTCCAGCCCGCCCAGCATTCCTGCGGCCAGGCTCGGTTCGACGACGACACTCAGTTCGCCGTTCTCTGTGGCCGCGGCAGGCACGCGGATGGCTTCCAGTCGACCCGTTGCGGGGACGCTGCCCGATGTGCCGACGACTTCCGGCGTCTCGTAGCGCTCCACAGGCAGGGTGAGTTTCACCGCGTCACTGAAACCCCCACCCTGGCCCTCCCCCGTTTCAGGGGAGGGGGAAGTGGTTGCCGAAAAAACAATCTCCACATTCTCGACTTCCGGGCCGACTTCGATCACCCGGTACATCTCTACCTGACCGGCCACATCCAGCCCGGCAGTGATCGGTTCGTTGCCGCCGACAAATGTCGCGCCCTGCACATGGGCAGTAAGCGTCACATCGCCCATAGCGCTGTTGGTAGTGTTCTGGGCCAGCACGCCGATGCGCACCCGATCCCCCGCGGTGAAGAAGCGGGGCAGAATCGGTCGCAGAAGCAATTCTTTGCTGGCGGTCAAATCGTGAAAGGCGTCGCCCACCCGCGTGTCGTCGCTCACCCCGCGCACGGCCAGCCGCCAGGTGGTCAGATTGTCGGGAAGGGTGACGCTGAAGGTGGCAACCCCGTCTGCATCCGTCACCAGCACGGCCCGCCAGAGCGCGAGGTCGGCGAAGTTCTGGCGCAGGCTGAGTGCCCCTTCGGGTCCACCACCGCCGCCGCCTTTGCCTCCTTCGCTCAACTGCTGGTTGAGCCGGTCCTGATTGATCGTCAGCAGCGCTCCCATGGAAACACCCAAAGGCAACTGGTAGTAGAACTGGTCCATCAGCGAACGGTTGTCCCCCGTGGCCAGACTGAGTACCGCCTTGTCCACCAGCGCCACACTCAGTTCAGCACCAGAGACGGCCTCGCCGCTGTAGTCGGTGACGGTCAGCGTGTAGGTTACCGTATCCCCCGGACGGACACCCCCACCCCGACCCTCCCCCGTTCCAGGGGAGGGAGAAGAGGTCTCGATGTCAATGGACAATTCCTTCTCCCCTGCGTCCACAGGCAGGAGAACATAGCCGACCCGCATGGCCGGGGTGGGATTGGTCTCGTCCACACCCTTCACCAGCACAACGCTGACGTAGACATTTGGGATATGTGCGCTGCTGATGGGAATTTCCAGGGTCTCGCTGTTGCCTTCCAGCACCCGTACGCTGCGCTCCAGAATGCCGCCCTGCTCCAGTGTGATCAGGGCATTGACCGGACCAGTGAAGGGGCTGGGAATGAGAATTTTGGCTGTGTCGCCGGGTTCGTAGCTCTTCTTGTCCGCCACCAGTTCCAGCCGGTCGTTGTTGTCCCGGGGCCAGGCCACAAAGCCGCTCTCGCCGCTGCTCACCCAGACAAAGACAGCGCTGCTGGTCGGGTTGCCAGCGCCGTCCTGCCCGGCGACGGCGACCAGATATTGGCCGCCTGTTTCCGGCGTCCACAGGAGTTCGCCATTGCCATCGCTGTCGGTGGAGGCCGTGCCCGTGTAGACCGGCGTCTTATCCACGCTCGTCTCCCAATAATAGGAGCCATCCGCGGCCTGGGCATAGACACTGTTCCAGCGGTAGTCGTAGACGATCACATCCAGGCTGGCGTCGGTCACTGGCTGGTTGTCCGGGGTCAGGCTGACCAGATCGAAGCCCAGTTCGCTGCCCGCCACGCCCACATATTCCTGTGGGCTGACGCCGATGTAGAGTTGGCTGCGATGGACGGGTACACTTATGCGCCCGCTCACCCACTGGTTGGACGGAGACTGGACAGTCACATCGAAGGTCCAATTCTGGCTGCGGCTGGCCTGGGCCAGTTCCGCCGGGACTTCGATAGTCAGCCGTCCTTCGCTGTCGGTGACGCCTTCGCCCTCCTGCATCAGACCGCCGGGGAAGCTGCCAAAGGGATCGCTGCTCTGGTCGTCCAGTTCCACCGGCTCGAAGCTGTAGTAGCGGCCCGCGGGCGCATCGGCCCAGAAATGATAGTAGGGTTCGGCCAGCAGCCGCCAGGTGACAGGCGCATCCGCCAGAGGACCACCGCTGAAGTAACGGGCCTCCACAGGGATTTGCACAGTCTCGCCCTGGACGTATGCGGGCTGGGCGCTGTTTACGCTGATCTCAAATTCGGGTGCCCGGTATTCGGCCACCTGGAAATTCGTATTGCCATAGGCCGAACGGTCGCCGGAGAGGGGAATGCGCACCTCCACGCCGTAATAGCCCGTGGCCGCAGCGTTGGCCAGGGCCAGTTCGCCGTTGACTGTGCCGTGCTCGTTGACGGGAAACTCCCGATCCACCAGCACATTACCCCGATCATCCCGAATGGTCACCCAAACCGGCATACCGACCGGCGGCAGTTCATAGGTGTCGTTCTGGATGAGACGGACAATCCCCTTCCAATAGACAGTCTGGCCGGGGCGGTAGATGGGCCGATCCGTGTAGAAGGCGCTGCGTACTTCATCGCCTTCCAGCATTGTAAAGAGATCCCACTGCCAGGCCCCAATGCCGTCTTCCCAGGCCGAGGAAGTCAGGGCGAAATGTTCGTCGCCCGCCTGGCCGCTGACAGCAATCACAGGCAGCCAGGGCTGTTCCCGGTTCAAGGGGACAGCAGCAGCACCCATTCCGTCGCCATCAGTCTGGGCAGAGCCAACCTGCTGGCCCTCTTCCCAGAAGCTGACCGACTGATCCGCCACGGGTGCGCCTGTCGCCAGTTCGGTCTGCCACACCAGACCCTCGCCTGCGCCGGATCGCTTCAGCAGCAGATTGTCATTGCTGAGAACAATCATCGCCTGGGCGGTGCGCTCGGCTTCCGGATCGGACGAAGGCGGCAGCCCCACTTGCAGGAGGTAGACGCCTGTGGGCAGCCGCTCGCCTTCGCTGTCGGTGAGGGCGAAGACGTGCTGGCCCAGCTCGTTGACTTCCGCCGGTGTAGCTACACTCTGCTCCCAGACCAGAAACTCCGCTGGATTGGGGTGCTGATAGTTGCGCCAGACCTGCCACTGGTCCTGGCTGAGCAGGCGGAAGACTTCGCTTTCGGGCAGGCCATAGAGCGCGATATCCAGGCTGGGCATATTGCGATAGAGCAGGCTGACCCGGCTGTCGGTGTAGGCACTGAAATGGGTAAACTGGGGCAGGCCCAACTGGACCAGCGACGGTCGGTCGCCAGTGGTGAAGCTGATGCTGACGTCGTCGCCCAGGCTGTTGCCGTAGATGTCGGCGATGGCCCCGCCCAGTGTAACCGTATAGGAGTGGCGGGGCTGCATGGCCCAGTTCAGATAGAGTTCGTTGCTATAGGGCGAGAAATAGCTGTAGACAGTGGTTTCGGTAATGGCCGGGCTGAGCGTCACATTCTCCAGAACCGTTGTGATGCTCAGGCTGCCGGTGAAACGAATCGTCACGCCCGCGTCGGTGGAGACCCCTTCCCGACCGTCCTGGGGGTCGCTGCTGGCAATGCCGGGCAGACCGACCACCTGAAAACTATCCCGCCATTCCTGGCGCAGGTTGCCCACGCCCGAAGCAGAGAGAGCATCTGTGCCCACAATAACCAGATAGAGTTTGCCGAATTCCAGCGGCTCGTCCGGGGTAAATGTAAAGCTATCCCCTGCCGCTGTCCATTCAAACGTACCGGCCACTGTTCCGCCATCCCCCTCTGCATAGATAAGTTGGAAAGCAGCTTCGCTGCTGGGCTGATCCATCGGCTGGCTGAACTGAACAGCCACAGTGCTGTCCGGGGCCACATCCAGCGCGCCGGACGGGGTGGTGCCGATAACCACCGGCGCGGCGGTGGTGAAGCTGAATTCGGTCGGGTCCAGGGCCAGGGCATCACCGGCCAGGGACTCTATGCCCGTGACAGCCACTTTGTAGGCAGTGGCCCCGGCCAGCCCCTTCTCCGGCTGGAAGCGATAGACGCTGGTGTTGACCCACGCGCCTGTGCCTGGGGTGGCTGGCTCAATCGTCAGCGGATTGGGCAGACCGGCCTGGTCGTCGATGCCGCTGAGGGGCACAACCGGCTGGTTGAAGATCACAACAATCGGCGAATTGGCGGCTACTGCTTCGCTGCCGTCGCTGGGCTGGGTGCTGGTCACTTTGAAGGGCGCGGGGCTGACCAGTTCGACGCTCGCTTCCCCGGATAGTGCGCGGCCATCAGCCGACATCACCTGCGGGCCGAGGGTGAAACGGTAGCGAGTATCGGGAAGGGGCGCTTCTTCCAGGGCGTAGGTAAGGGTTGCACCGTCCACCTCGGCCACACCGCCCACAGCGGGTTCAACAGTCAAACCCGCCACACTGGCCGGGTCCAGATCGCTGTCGAAGGTGAAGACGACCGCTTCGCCCCGCCAGGTCGCGCCGTCGGCAGGCTCGGTGGAGAGCAACAATAGGGGCAGATCCGCATTGGGAATGGGGTCTGCGGATTGGCTCACAGCGGACGTCGGTGTCGCGCTCGCAACCGGCGCGGGCGTGTCGGTAGCTGTGGGTTGCGCAGGCGTGGGTTGCGCAGGCGTCGAGGTCGATGTGGCAGTGTCGGCCACAGCCGCGGGTGCAGCCGCGGCTGTGTCCGCGGCTTCCTCGACAGGTGTGGGCGTCTCATCCGCCTTCTGCTTGGGCGAAATGGAAAGGGAGAGCACTACCTTCTGATCCGTAGCTGTAGCGGTCGCTGTGGGAACAGGCGTCGCGGTCGGCTCATTGGTCGCTGTGGATGTGGCCGTCGGTTCCGCTGTGGGCGTCTCTGTCGGCAACGGCGTCGCAGTTTCGGTTGGGGTCTCTGTGGATGTAGCAGTCGGTTCCGCGGTAGGCGTGTCCGTTGGCAATGGGGTCGCGGTTTCGGTCGGCGTCTCGGTTGGAACATCCGTCGCGGTTTCCGTCGGTTCCGCGGTAGGCGTCTCCGTCGGCAATGGGGTCGCGGTTTCGGTGGGAACTTCGGTTGGGATTTCTGTCGCTGTCGGTTCCGTCGTCGTGGTTTCGGCAGGTGCTGCGCTTGTCTCGCCCGCAGGCTGTGTGACCGTCTCGGACATCGGCCCACTGGCGGCGATGTCTCGCTGCTCAGCCACTGCCGCGGCAATCTGAGCGGCGATAGGCGGCACAGTAGCCGACGCGTCTGGCGTATCCACCAGACTCTCCGGTGCATTCTCCTCTGCATTTTCCGGTGTGTCTGGCGCAGACTCATCAGCAGAAGAGTCACCGGCTGGAGAAGCGGGCGCCTCGGAAGCGGTCGTTTCAGAAGCGGTCGCCTCGGAAGTTGGCTCTTCTGTAGCTACCGCGGTAGGTTCGTCTGTAGAGGTAGCCATCGGCTCAGCCGTGGCTGTCGACGCCGATTCTTCCGTCGCTGTTGCAGTTGCTTCGTCCGCAGGTGTGGCTGTGGATTCTTCCGCTGCCGTAGCAGTCGCTTCGTCCGCTGGTGTGACGGTGGATTCGTCTGTGACAGTCGCGGTCTCATCAGTTGTGGCTGTCGACACCGGTTCTTCCGTTGCCGCAGCAGTCGGCTCGTCCGCTGGTGTGGCGGTGGATTCGTCTGTGACAGTCGCGGTCTGATCAGTCGTGGCTGTCGACGCAGATTCTTCCGTCGGTTCAGATGTAGACGCAGCAGTCGGCTCGTCCTCAGGTGTGGCGGTGGATTCGTCTGTAGCTGTCGCAGTCGCTTCGTCGGCAGCTTGGGCAGCCGAGACCAATGACCAGGACGAAAGCCCAATCCACGCGGACGGCGGCGCGGGGGTGAAGGCCGGGATGGGGGTACTTACCTCGGCCAGAATATCCGCGGAACGGGTGGGCAGGGTTCCACCTTCTCTGAGCGGGACGAGGGTGGCCGTAGGCGGCACTGTGACAGGCTGGGGCGCACACGCGCTGATCAGCAGGGCCAGGACAAGGCCCAGAACAATTGTTATTCTTTGGGTTTGACTTCTCATCGTTCCATCTCCTGCGGCGGGGATCACCAGAAATTGCGTATACGTTATTCTACCACAATTGAAATGACTTCCGTACGTTCAGTTGGTCCACCTGCGTTCTGTTCGCCTTCCAGCCAGAAGCGATGGGGACCGGAGGCCAGTTGCCACCAGCTTTCGACGGCGGTGGCCTTTTCCGCCTGGGCGATCACTTCCCCATCCACCAGCAGACGCAGGCTGTGCCAGACGCCACCGCTGGCATAACCCCGCACGGGCAGCCGCTGCCGCTCTGCGGGCACGCCGGGATGAAGGGCGTAGGCCGAATTGGGCGTCGGTGAAGTGATAGTCAGGGGTGGGGTATTGGGTATTGGATATTGGGTATTGGGTGGGGATGTATTGCCCACGAAATATCCAATATCCAATACCGGAATTCCCTGAGATTTCATCCAGTCCGCGTACTCTGGGCCGAGATTCCAGTAGACCCGTTCGCTGATGCGGGCGGCGGGTGTCTCCGCGTCGGCAAGCTGGCCGGTCGCCCGGTCGATGGCGACGCGGACAAACTGATCGTCGGGACGGGTCGGCTCTGTGCCGGCGATGAAATTTTCCCGGCGCAGGCGCGGGCATTCCTGGGTGGGTAGCAGCCCGCTGGGCGCACAGATGGTGACCTCTGCAACAGTGGCCGGGCGGGTGAAAGCAGGCGGCGCTGTGGGGTGCGCGGCCAGCATTATATCCCGCCAGATCGGCCCAGCGCCGTCGATGCCGGTGACGCCCACCATCGGGCTGTTGTCCGCATTGCCCACCCAGACCCCCACCAACCGCTGACTGGAAAAACCGACCGTCCAGTTGTCCCGCCAATCCGTCGTCGTCCCCGTCTTGGCCGCGGCGGGGAAGGGCAATTCCACCACCGATCCTTCGCCAAAAGCAGGCAACCGGGCGATGGGGTCCGAGAGGATGTCAGTGATGAGGAAGGCGGTCGCGGGTGAAATGACGGTTGGGGATTGGATATTGGGTATTGGGTATTTGGGTAGTGACGATTGCACGCTGGATGCCAAATATCCAATATCCAATATCCCTTTTGGTTCGAGCCGATAGCCGCCTGACGGAAAAACCCCATACGCCGCGGTCAAATCCAACAACGAAACTTCCCCACCGCCGAGGGTGAGGGCCAGGCCGTATTCGCCGGTGAAGCTGCCGATGCCCGCAGCGCTGGCTATGCTTTGCAGGGTAGTCACACCGATGCGTTGCAGCACTTTCACAGCGGGGATGTTATAGCTGTTGGCCAGGGCCTCCCGCACAGTCACCGGGCCGTGATAGCGCAGGTCATAGTTTTCCGGGCGATAGGCTCCGGAATCGCCAAAAGAGCCGTTGGCGGCCACCGCGGTCCCCCGCCCGCCCGGAAAAGCCGTGGGCAGATCGGCCAAAATCGAGGCGGCGGTGAGGGGTTCGACCCCGGCCTGGCGGCTCCATTCCGGGTCCAGCGCGGCCGCGTAAGTCAGGGGTTTGATAGCACTGCCCGGCTGGCGCTGGGAGAGGACCGCGTTCACATTGCCCTGGTTCGACTCGTCGAAATAGTCCGGGCTGCCCACCATCGCCAGAATCTCACCACTGGCCGCGTCCAGCACAATCGCCCCACCGTTACGGGCCACTGCGCTATTGCCGGCCACTTCTGTGCCCGGATCGCATTCAGTCTGCCCGCTTGTGCCCTTCTTCTGCCCCTGGGGAAGACAATTCAATTGGGCCAGACGGCGAGTGACCGCGGCCTGGGCCTGGCGCTGCAACCCCAAATCGAGGGTCGTGCGCACTTCCAGCCCGCCGTCCCGCAGCCGGTCCACCCCCACGGCCCGCACCAGTTGGTCCTGAATGTACATGACAAAATGGGGCGCTTCGATGGCGAAAAGCTGGGAACGGTAGCGCAGGGGTTCGGCCGCGATCTGGTCGGACTCGGCCTGGGTGATAAAACCCGCGTCTGCCATCAGACGCAGAACAGTCAGTTGACGGTTCTTGGCCGTCTCCGGGTCGGCAAAGGGATTGTAGCCGGTCGGGTATTGGATCAGCCCGGTGAGCAATGCGCACTCGGCTCGGCTCAGTTGGGCCCCGGGTTTGGCAAAAAAGTTTTGGGCCGCGGCCTCCAGGCCAAAGGCAAAGTTGCCGTAGTAGGTCTGGTTGAGATAGAGACGCAGCAGTTCGGCTTTGCTGTAGCGCAGTTCCAACTGGAGGGCCAGCACCGCCTCGCGCAGTTTGCGGTCATAGCTCTGGACGTAGCGTTCCTCCGGCTCCATCAGCACCGAGCGGGCCAATTGCTGGGTCAGGGTGCTGGCCCCGCTGACAATCGCACCGTCCGCGCGCCAGTTCTGCCAGAGCGCCCGGCCAATCGCCAGTGGGTCCACGCCGGGATGCCAGAAGAAGCGACTATCCTCCGTGGCCAGGGTCGCCTGGACACAGGCGTCGGGGATACCCGCGATGCCATAACGGCTGCCGGGCGCGGCATCCGCGGCCAGGTCAATCTGCTTGCCCGCGTTGGGGTCCAGCACTTCGTAGAGCAGCCGCCCGTTGCGGTCCAGGATGCGGGTGGTGGGGCGCACCAGCCGGGATTCCAGATCGTCCACAGAGGGTAGTTCGGCCAAAATTGTCAGACGCAGGGCCAGCAAGCCGCCCAGGAAAAGGAACAGAATCAGGGCAAGCCAAAACCTGCCAGGTTTTCTGAAACCTGGCAGGTTTTTTCGGATGCGGGGGGCGGGCGTCGGTGTTGTGTTCATCACCCGTATAGACGATGGGGGACGGGCGGAAGTTCCGGGGGATGACAACGATTGGGGAAGAACGCGCGGATGGCTGGCCGCGGCTTTGGCGAACGGTCTGTCGGCGGAGGATCAGACAAAGCGCATCTGCGCCCCGTCCACTTCGGCGTGCAGGCGCAGATGGACCGGGGCCACAGGCCGACCGCCCGCGCCAGCCTCCATCTGCCCCCGACCCGCCTCCACCGCGGCCGGGATGCTGGCTCCGTCGGCCAGGCTGCGATAGAAGCCACTGGCAAAGCGAATGGCAGATCCGTCCTCCACTTCATCCCCCATCCCCACCACACAGGGGATGGCCTGGAGCAGCGCGTCGGCCAGGTCATCGCTCCAACAGGCGTTGAGCAGCACACAGCGCACACTCCCCGGCCCGGCCAGCAGACGCACCAGACCGCCCGGCGACACCGCCACACTGTAGCCCTGGCCGTCTTCCAACAGTAGATGGGAGTCGGCCGCGTGGCCGCTGAAATGGACCAGACCGGGCCGGTGGCGCAGGAGCGCGTCCAGCAGATCGTCGCTGCGCACAGCCCAACGCTGTGCCAGCCGGAAGCGCCGGGCGTAGCGTCCCAGCCGCAGGGCGTCGTCTACGCCCCGGGCCTCCGCGTCCAGGCGCAGACGCTCGGCATCCAGCGGATTGGCGGCCAGAAAGAGGAGCGTGACCGGCGCTGGGGTCGGGGCCGCCGCGGCCGCTGGGGACGGCCCACCGATGTAATTGACCACACGGGCATGGCCGCCGCTCTGGGCGTGGGCGGAGTAATGATAGCTGGTGATTGCCAGGGGCTGGCCCCGGCTGTCGAAGGGGAGAGGAGCCTGCTGGGGCGGACGGGCCAGCGCGGAAATCTGGGCTTCCAGACGGGCGAGTTGGGCCTGGGGAGCGACCGGATCGCTCCAGGCGGCCAGGAGTTGGGTGAAGTTGTCGATCCGGGCCAGCAGATCGGCGCTATTGGCGGCCAGTCCCTGGAGCAATTGGCCGTGAAAGGCCCGCCAGGCCCCGTCGTCCCCAATCAATTGACGCTGAAAGGCCACAGCGCAGGCCGGCAGCAGTCGCTCGGTCAGAAATTCCACCTGGCGGGGGTCGTGGCCGTGGAGTAGGGCCGCCAGCGCGCTGGCTGTGCGCCGACGGATATCCGCCAGGCCCGTCATATCCGGGGGGATGGCCCCATCGGCCACCTGGCCCGCGTAGGCAGCCACCAGCCCAAAGGCGCGGGAGCCCCCACGGGGATCGACTGTACGCCGGTATTCCTCTTCCAGGCTGGCCACACTTTCGCCCAGAGCCCGGGCATAGGCGTCGGCCAGGGGCGTGCGCGCCGGGCCAAGGCCAGCCCAGAGCTCAGCCAGCCCCCCAGAGAATCCCCCAGACAACCCTTCAGCCAGCCAGTTGACGCCGACCCCGGCCGCCGTGGCGGTGAGGGTGGCCTGGCCGGCCGCGATGCCCATCCCGGCCAGGAGTGCGCCCGCCAGCAGCTTTGTGGTATTGGTCATTGAGTCTCCTCGCCTCTTCCGTTCCTGCCGCAAGCTAATTGTGGATTAAGAATTAAATCAGGGAACAGCCGTAGATCGGTTTTGAACCGCGCAATCAGGGAAGGACCGGCAGATGTGCGGTAAGAAACCGCATCTACGATTACCGGAGTAATTTCTTGATTTCCAAACAGGCCACACGACGGGCTGACACCGGTAACGACGAAAATCATCTACAGATGACACAGATTTTCACAGATTGAATCCGTGTGAATCTGTTCAATCCGTGTTTATCCGTGTCCTTATTTTCACATCAGCTTGGGTTACGGACCGCAAGCGAATTGAAGATTCAATAAATGATCGGGGAACCGCTGCCGTATTGCGCCGCTGCCGTATTGCGCCGTTGCGGTATTGCGCCGCTCCAGCCGGGTCCGTGACCCGGCGGCCCAACGAGAGGTGTAACAGTTGCCGCGTCACGCCGCTGGTCACGGACCAGCGGGGAGCCTCACATTGCTGGATTAATTTTTTAATCTCCAAACAGCTTGGGTTACAGGCTACAAGCTAATTGCTTGGGTTACGGGCCGCAGCCAACTGCTCTGTCAATTGGGGCAGACGGGCCGCGTCGGGTTCCAGGGCGCGGGCCTGTGCCAGGGCATCTGCGGCTTCGTCCAGACGGCCCAGTTCGATGAGCATCCCTGTGCGGTTGCGCTGCCACATGGCAAAATCGGGCTGCAGGGCACAGGCCCGCTCGAAGGCGGCCAGGCTGGCGGCTTTGTCGCCCCGGTTGTCCAGGGCATTGCCCAGGCTGTTGTAGTCGCTGGCGGCCTGACGGCCCAGAGCCGCCCAGTCCAGACCGGGCAGACCCTCGGCTTCCCCGGCCAGGAGTTCTTCGCCCAGGGCGGTGATGGCCTGCCATTCGTCCACAGCCGGATTTTCCGCGTCCGCGGCCTGGAAGAGGGTCTGGTAGTGCTGGACCTGCTCGGCAAAGGCCGCCAGCCGGGTCCGGTCGTTGTCGCTCATAGAGCCAGCCGCGGCCGCGGCCTGCTGAAGTTGACGGAAGCCCTGCAAACGGGCGTCCAGCCCCTCGGCTTCGTCGTCGTTGCCCTGGGCGCGTGCCTGGTGGATGCGGGACTCCAAAGCCTGGGCAAAGGCTTCCTCCATCTCGGAGGGCAAGCTGCGATAGAAGGCCAGCATCTGCTCGCCGTCGGCGATGCGGGCAAAGGCGGTCAGCAGACCCGCCATCGCATTCCGGGCCAGGGATTCCGGGTTCTGGGCGGCCATCCAGTCGGTAAAGGCTTGCGCCAGCTCCGGGTCATTCTCCAGGGCAGCAGCCAGGCTGGCCTCATCGCTGACCCCGGCCTGGCGCAAGCGTTCCTGAAGGGCGTCCGGCATGGTAAGTCCGGTCTTGTCCTCCCCTTCCTCTGCCAGCCAATCGGGCAGAGGACCCAGCCCCAGTTCGGCCCAGAAGCCGCCGAAATCCGGGCCGCAGGCGGCGGCCACACCCTGCATGACGCGCCGGGCGATGGACAGATAGGGCGCGTGCTGCACCTGCTCGAAAATCGCTAACGCTTCTGCCGCGCATTGGATAGCCTGGCGCAGTCGTCCCCCCCGATCTTCCCCCGGCAAGCTCGCCAAATCACTCAGCAGATTAGCCCGGTTGTTCTGGGTCTGAGCGTAGGCCAGGGGCACATCCCGCAGCTTTTCCAGCGCTTCGTCGTAGGCCGCCAGGGCCTGGCGCAGTCGTCCCCCCCGATCTTCCCCCGGCAAGCTCGCCAAATCACTCAGAGCCTGTTTAAATATTACTGGCTCTGAGGGCCAGGGGCAGGAATTCGACCCGCTCACACAGACGCAGAGCGTTCTCTCTGTCCGCCACGACTGCGTCCGGGGCAA
>JAUIHI010000039.1 GCA_030432295.1 Anaerolineae bacterium
TGCGCTTTTGATCGCCTGCTCGATTTGCTTCAATTCGGTTTCGTTCAGTTGATACTTCAGTTGTTTTGGCATTCCTTCAGTATGCCATCAACTACCAGAAATCTAAAAACTTTCTCGGCTCTACTTATCCCGCCAAAGAAGTATTGATCGACTATTATGTTCGTGCCTATCAGTCGGTTGAGACTGTTATGGCGGAGCTGAAGCCAGAAATGTACGATGCACAGAGTCACGGCCTGTTTCTGCATCTGAGTCACACCAACCGTCATCTGGGCATGATCGAGGCCCTGCGTGGGGCGCAAGGGATGATCGGCACAGCAACGAATTGAGAACAGTCACAAATTTCTATCTGAGGGAAACATCAAATGCCCAATGAAATCATCGATCCCAACGCATGCCTGGCCCGTCCCTGGTGTGAGGCTGTGGGCTGGAAGGCATAAGTTCTACCGATACAATCCATCAGAAAAGAAAATTGTCATGCAATATATTCGCATATACACGGACTCGGACGGCGAAAGCCATTTTGAAGACCTGGAGATTGATTTCGCCGATGTGAATTTCGCGCCACCAGCGCCGCTGGTCCGATTGACAACTTTTACCCCGGCCACTCAATGGGCTTTCTTCTCACTGCCGCCTGGCTGGTATGGCGATTGGCATCCCACACCGCAACGCCAGATATTTTTCTATCTATCCGGCGAAGCAGAAGCGGAAGTCAGCGACGGCACGATTCGCCGCTTTCGGGCAGGGGACGCCACAATCGTCGAAGATACGTGGGGGAAGGGCCATCGCAGCCGAACCGTTGGCGATGAACCGCTTCTGCTGGCAGTCGTGCAGATGCCAGACAAACAATAGAAAGGAAGGTAGTGATGGCACATACAGAAGGGCATTCTCAGGCAGATTATCTGAAGTTAATTGCTGAAATGGTCGCGAAGCACAAGCAACGAACATACGAATTGATGGGAGTGGCCTCTGGGCAAAGAGTCTTGGATGTGGGGTGTGGTCCGGGAACGGATACGATTCCGCTGGCGAAAATTGTAGGAGCGGGCGGCCAAGTAATCGGCATTGATGTCGACGAGCAGCAAATCGAGTTGGCTGAAAAACGTTCTGCGGAGGCAGGGGTACAGAATTGGACTGAACATCGACTTGGCGATGGGAGCAACTTACCGTTCGAGGCGAACTACTTTGACTCGGCAAGAAGCGAGCGGGTCTTCCAACATACGGACGCACCAATCCAACTTCTGAATGAAATGATTCGGGTGACAAAAGTAGGTGGACGCATAGTTGTGCTTGATACGGACTGGAGTACGATGTCCGTTGACACCGAACTCATCAATATCGAACAGAGAATCAAGAGATTCCACGTCGAGAAAGGTTTCAGGAATGGTTACAGCGGAAGAAAATTGTACCGGATGTTTTTAGAGTCTGGGTTAGAGGGTGTATCGGTTGAGATGGCCCCCACTTATGTTACTGACTACCAGATCGGACGCCGCGGTGCGCTTCTTGACGAAACGGAGGATGCAGCCCTAGCGGCTGCTGTGATCTCCCAGGAAGAACTGGACGTATGGCATCGTGATCTCGAAAACTCAGATTCACGGGGAATGTACTTCGCAGCGATTCTGCAAATGCTGGTTACTGGGCGGAAGCCAAAATAGCTTTGTTCTTGCCTCTCTTACCCAATTTATCCGAAATATCTACCGGTTGACAGAGAGGAGGTGATGCCGATGACTGACTGAGATTGTTTGTGACGAATGCTTTGACGAAACTGGGATCAACCAACACACAAGGAGAACTCGAATGGCCGAGTATCTGGTTCCTGCATCGTATGTCGGCGAGGGCGTTGTGGGGCTGTTAAAAGAGGGCGGTTCTTCCCGCCGCGATGCTGTTGCACGGGCGGCAGAAGCATTGGGTGGAAGTCTGGACTCGATGTACTACGCCTTTGGCGACACTGACGCTTTTGTCATTGTCAGTAGTTCACGATTTGTCATTAAAACGATTTGGAAGCAGTCCTATTTAGCTGGTTGAATGTGGTTATCAAAGACCCATCAACCCAACCAAACAGGACGGTTACTATGATAGTGGAACAGGAACTGAAGGCCCAAGATGTGCGAATGGCGATGCAAGAAGTAGTCCAAGAGCATCTACCTATCGAAGCCAACGGGTATGTGTTGACGAACGAAATGGTCTATGACGTACTATTGAAAGCTGCGACGGAGAACATCAGCATTGATGCAGCGTGCCGAGACCTGGAGCAGAGCGTGGGTGGTAACACCCTGCGAGACGTTCTCAACGAACACTTGAAAGTTGAAGAATTGAGACAGCACGAAGAAAGAATCAACAGCGCATTGTCCGTTCAGATGCCGCGCCGCCTGGGCAAAGTACGGCTGGAAGCAGCCATCGATGAGCATGACGAGCCTTGTTACGGCAAATCACCTGCTTTGCGGGCTTACACCGTGCGTAGGCGAGCCAAAAACGGGACGACTCACTTTTTCCGCATAGTCAGTGCCTATGTCATCTATCGACAAATGCGACTGACCCTGGCGGTTGCCTTTGTAACATCGGAAGAGAAGACAGTCGATGTAGTCACGCGACTGCATGAACGCCTTAAATCACTCAACCTGAACATTCGTGTCTTCTATCTGGACCGAGGCTTCTGCTTTCGTCTGCTTGCTCAGGCGTGCCATTGAACATCTTTATGGCGTTGTCATGTCCGTCCCTTTTCTTACCCCTCTACCCAAATCGTGAACTACTGATTGTAGATTTGCCGGGCAATGTGAACGCGGTCGCCGCCTCGCTGGTAGCCAACGCCACGGGGACAGTCAAAGCGTCCTATACTGTCCTCATCACTCCGGAAGAGGTGGACGAGACCGCGGCCCAGGGCCGACAGCTTGCCGCGGCCTATCGCGCGCCGGGACAGTAGCAGGAATGTAGAACTCGGAATGCGGAATTAATAGCGTCGTCGGTTCTCAATTTCCCATTTCCACTTCCAACTGGCGCACCCAAGACAGCAGAAAGTCAATCCGGCCCAGCGGCTTCAGAAGCGGGCGGGGCCGATAGCCATCGCCACCAAAGCATCTCTCTCTTTCAAATTTCCACCGAAACCGCTCACACTACCGATACACCCTCCCCCTTCCCCCAAACCTTCCCCCTGCGGTATAATATCCCCATACTGTCCAACCACCTTTCCCCAAAGGAAACCCGGTCCAAAGGAGCGACTGATGGCCGAGAACGGACTTTCCGCGATTGTCGATGGCATTATACAGGAGATGGAGCGCATCAATGCGGTGCGGGACGAGACCCTGACCCGCAGCCGGGCGTTGATCCGCGTCTGCGCCCACAGCATCCGGGCCATGCACCGCCACGAGATGGACGAAGCCGCCGGCCTCATCGCCCAGGCCCAGGCCGACGCGGCCGCGATGGTGGCGCCCCTGGCCGACTTCCCGGACCTCTACTACACGGGCTACACCCAGGACGCGCTGAAGGAAGTGGTGGAAGCCCATCTGGTCTACGCCTTCATCACCGGCGGCGATTTCCCCACCCCGGCTGACCTGCAAGTGACCGGCGCGACGTACCTGAAGGGAATGTCTGAAGCAGCCACGGAGATGCGCCGCTTTGCCCTGGACCTGATGCGTCGGGATCAGGTGGAGGCTGCCGAGCCTTTCCTGCGGATGATGGACGACGTATACTCTTTACAGGTGACAGTGGACTTCCCCGACGCTGTGACGATGGGTCTGCGCCGCCAGACCGATGTGCTGCGGGGCGTGCTGGAACGCACCCGGGGCGATCTGACAATGGCCATGCGCCAGGAGAAGATGCGCATTGCCCTGCGCCAATTCGAGCAGGCCATCCGCTCTGGCGAAGGGGAGGACGAGGAATTGGTGTTGGAAGAGTGGGACGAGACGGAAGAATAATATGGCAAAAGATCGCTCGTTGGTGCGGGCCAGTGACATCGGGGCCTGGGCCTTTTGCAACCGGGCCTGGTGGCTGGCGAAGGTGCAGCACGTCGAACACGAAAACCCGGCTGTCTTCGTCCGGGGCGACGCGGCCCACGAAGCCCACGGCCAGGCTGTCACCCAGGCCGGTCGGTTGCAACGGATCGGCCTGTGGTTGCTGATTGCGGGGCTTGGCCTGGGCGGACTGCTGCTGGCAGTGTGGCTGCTGACGGGATGAAGGCGTGCTGCGTACTGCGTAGGCAGTCGCAATTGAGCCACCACTCGTGTAAAAACGAAGAGATGAAAGTCGTTATCTGTTCCTATCCAAATTCGTTGTAGTTTTCCACCACCCAACTAACACCCATCAGCGCGCCATCTATCACTACTTACGCAGTACGAAACACGCAGTACCCATCAGGAGTTCCCGTGCCCGCCCACCCACTCGTCACCGCCGCCACCAATGCCCTGCGCCGGGCTGCCCAGACCCCGCCCCTGCCCAATGACCGCCAGGTGCGCCAGCCCGATAGTTGGCTGATCCGCCACTGCTGGCAGGCATTGGCCGCGTCGGGCACGCCGGAAGCGACTTTTTCGGTGGTCGATCTGACAGACGCTGGCGAGCCGCTCTCCCTCTTTCGGGCCTTGCCCATTCTAGCCGAGAGGGCCGAGAGCGATGTGGGACTGGCGGTAGCATTGGCCGAGAAACTGCGCAGCGTCAGCGGACTGGCGACGCTCCCCCTCTCCGGCAACCGGGAAATCTGGGCCGAGCGTCTTCTGGCCCTGGCCTACAGCGCGGCCCGCATCGACGACAGCAGCCTGGCCTTTGCCTGTCTGGAACGGCTGGATCAGCAGCCCGGCATCTGGTCCACCGTCTTCGCCCGCGCCGAACTGCGGGAGCGGCTGGCCCAGACTGTCGCCTACGCTGGCCCCCATCCCCTGACAATACAACTTCTGCGCAACGCCCTGCGCCACCACGGCGAGGCGGGCGGTCAATTCCTGCTCAGCGTGGGGACCCTGACGGCCCGGCACATTCGGAAAGAACGCCGGGTCTCGGCCAGCCGCCGTCTGCTGCGCCGCTGCGTAGACACATTCCAGAACACGGCCATCATCTCCCTCATCAGCCGCCGCCACGCCGCCATCACCTTTGGCCTGGCCGGACAGCCCCAGCAGATTTTGGAACAGATCACAATCATCGCCAATGTGCAGGAGGCCCGGCGCACAAGCAGCATCTACGCCCTGCGCGATTCCGAGCAGCAGTTGGTGCGCCAGGTACGGCGTCCCAGAGCCAACGCGGACGTGGACTTTCAACTCTACACCCTCAAAGAGGCCGTCGATGGCCTGCCGTTGGAAAGCGTTTCCCTGGCCCAGCGCCAACTGTTGGCCGACAAAGTGGCCGAATTGGGTGGGGCCAGCGACGGCTGGAGTGCAGCCGCGGCCGCGGGCACACTGGTGCGATTGGGTGCGACTCAGCACGCGGTTGCCATCAACGAGCGCGTCGATCCCACGGATCACAGCCGCAGCGAGGCCCACCGGGTGCTGGTGGCTGCACTGTTGCAGGCCGGGGACGAAGCCGGCGCGTCCGCCCAAACCCAGGCCGGTGTGCGCTGGGCGCAGTCTCTGGCCGAGCAGCACCCGGAGCGGTTGACTATCTGGGGGATTGTGGAAGCCTATCTGGCCCTGGGCAAGGCCCAAACAGCATTGGCTGTGCTGAACCAGCGACGGCCCGCCAGCTTTGGGGTACGGATGCGCCGCTTCTTTGGCGAAAAGCCCAACGAAGAGGCCCTGCGCGAGGAGGCCCTGCGTATGCACGCCGCGCTGCTCTCTCAAGAGGGAGCCCAAGGAGGGGGCGAAGATCGGGCCGTTGTCCACCTTTCCCACGTGCGCCGCTGGGCGCCCAATCTGTTGGAAGGCAAGGCGCTGGCCCTCTTCTACACAGAAAATGTGCTGGAACCTCTGCTCTCTACCCCCAACGACCGTTTGCTGTGGGCCTTTCTGCCGGATATGTGCCGGGCGTTGGGTGGGATCGTCAGCCGGGAGTTCCCCACCCGTGTGGAGGATGTCTGCGAGAAACTGGTGCGCCGGTTGGCCTCGCGCCAGTCCGAGGAGGGCGACGAGCAGGACGTCACCGCCTTGGAAGAAGAACAGGCCGTGCTGGGGGATTTTCTTGCCCAGCTATGGGAACAGAGCGCGGGCCAGAGTATGTGGCAGACAGTCTATGCCGTCGGGGGTACACTGCCGCTGGTCATTGCCCTGGCCGGCTCCGAAGCGGTGATGGAAATCGCCCAACTTGCCGTGGCCGAGGGGACGGGTTGGCGGCCCGTCGTCGAACTGAAAGTGGACACCCCGGACGAAAACGACGAGCGGGAGTATGCGTAGGGAGCGAACGGGAATGAGGCTGTGAGCTGACAAAAGGGGGGGCAACAGGCGGGGTGCTTTTGCTACCCCGCTTTGGCTTTATCTCCGGCAAAAAAGTGCTTGACAAATCCCTTGATTTTGTGTACACTTCGTGTGTGTAAATCAAGTGTGTACACAGTGACGGAGGATGGCTATGAAACGCGTACAGATGATTTTGGAAGAGTGGCAGCACGAATGGCTGTCCGAAGAGGCCCAACGCCAGGCAACCACAATGTCTGCACTGCTGCGGGAATTGATCACCACATCCATCGAACAACGGCAGGCGGCCACCCTGGCCGACGATCCGTTGTGGGGTATCATCGGCATCGGTGCTGGCCCGGATGACGGCGTGAACAGCGAGAATCTGGACACATTCCTTTACCGGACCGACTGGACAGATCGGGAACCGGCCCAACTGTTGGCGGTGGCAGAAGATGGCCCAAATCATAGCTGATACCAGCGGCTTCTATGCGCTGGTAGACCGCAATGACCCCCACCACCAGGCAGCCGCGGCCTTCCTGAAGTCGATCCAGACACCGGGGGCACTGCTGGTCTCCAACCACATCTTTGACGAAGCGATGACACTGACCAAAGCCCGGCTGGGGGTTCACGTGGCCCGCCAGTTGGGGATGCGCCTGCGCAACAGCAGCCTGATCGAACTGATCGTCGTAGACGGCGGCGAAGAGGCCGCGGCCTGGCGACTTTTCAGCAGTTATAGCGACAAAGAATGGAGCTACACCGATTGTGTCTGTCTGGCCCTGGCCCAAAATCGGGGCATCGACCAGGCATTCAGTTTTGATCACCACTTTGCCCAAATGGGTCTGCGGATGATCCCCACATCCTATTCATAAATCACAAAGGAACCGACAATGAAAATTGAACGCATTGAACTGCGCCGTATCCATCTGCCCTATGTGCGCCGCTTTGAGACCAGTGGCTGGTTTCACGACGCCAGCGACGCCATTATTGTGCGGGTGGATGCCGACGGCGTGACCGGCTGGGGCGAGGCCCCGATGAGCGAAGGCCCCTGGTACAACGAAGAGACCTACCAGACCGCCTGGTTTATGATGGAAACTTATCTGGGGCCGATGCTGCTGGATGCGGATGTGGCTGATCCCTGGCAGACCCGCCACGCCTTCAAACGGGTGAGGGCCAACCGGATGGCGAAATCCGGGCTGGAGTTTGCCATGTGGGACCTCTTCGCCCGCGCCCAGAATGTGAGCCTTTCCAAACTCCTGGGCGGGACCCGAGACAGCGTAGATGTAGGCGTCAGCGTGCCCATCCAACCGGATATTCCCACACTGCTGGAAACAGTGGGGGGCTATCTGGACAAAGGCTACAAGCGGGTGAAGCTCAAAATCAAGCCGGGCTGGGATGTGGAGCCGACAAAGGCCATCCGGGAGCGCTGGCCGGACCTGCTCCTGCAAGTGGACGGCAACAGCATCTATCACCTGAGCGACGCCGAGCATTTGAAGGAACTGGACCAGTTCAATCTGCTCCTCAACGAACAGCCCCTGGACCACGACGACATTTTCAATCACGCAAAGCTGGCGAAGATTATCTCGACCCCCCTCTGTCTGGACGAGAGTATCGTCTCGCCGGATCACGCGGCCTGGGCTATCGAACTCAACGCCTGCAAGATCATCAACATCAAACCGACCCGCATCGGCGGCCTGGCCGATTCTGTAGAGATTCACAATATGGCCCAGGCCGCGGGGATGCCCGTCTGGCATGGGGGAATGCTGGAGACAGGCATCGGGCGGGCGACGAATGTGGCCCTGGCCAGCCTCCCCAACTTCAGCCTGCCCGGGGACATCAGCGCCAATGACCGCTACTTCCCGCGAGATATTGTGCAGAATCCCTTTACCCTCAACAGCGACAGCACATTGACTGTGCCCACCGGTCCCGGCAACGGCGCGGTGGTGGATGAGAAACTCCTGGACGAAGTGACCCAGGAACGGGTGGTGTTGACGCGATAGCGACCGACGGCGGACGGTGGACGATAGACGAACCAATGCCACAATCGTTCGTCTGTCGTCCACCGTCCGTCGTCAAAACCGAAACATTTTTCCGTCCCAAACCGGTAACACCTATGGCAAAGAAAACCGAAGCCCCCGTCTTTATCGGTATCGATCTGGCCTGGAAAGCGTCGAATCCTTCCGGCGGCGCGGTGATTCGCGACGGGCGGCTGCACACGGCCACGGGCACACTGGGCAGCAATGGTGAGATCGTCGCTTTTGTGGCCGAGTATCTGCCACAAACCGGTGGCGCAGTGGTGGCTGTGGACGCGCCCTTGCGCGTGCCCAACCAGACGGGTAGCCGTCCCTGCGACACTGCGCTCTCTGCGGACTGGCGACGCTTCCACGCGGGTGCGCTGCCCGCCAACCGGGCGCGGCTGGCCGAAGAGGGGGTTGTGCGGGGCGAAGCGCTGGTAACCGCGCTTGTGCGGGAACTACGCTTTGCCGAAGCCGCCACAATTCCCCGGCGCAGCCAGGCCCGACTGGTCTGCGAGGTCTTCCCCCATCCAGCCCACGTCAGCCTCTTTGGACTGGAACGTATCCTCAAATATAAACGGGGCAGGGTGGACGAGCGACGGAGCGAGATGGCCCGCTATCAGCAGCTATTGCGTGGGTTGCGCAAAGCGTCGCCACCGTTGAAGGGCACGAAGAAACTGCTGACAGGCGTGGATGTGGCAGAACTGCGGGGGCGGGGATTGAAGGAATACGAGGATACGCTGGACGCCATCACCTGTGCCTATGTGGCGTCCTATCTGTGGGAATACGGGCCAAAAGCGGCTGTCACCTACGGGTCTGTGACGGAGGGAAGTATTCTGGTTCCGGCAGGGCGGAAGTGACAGGGAATCGGTTTGGCGCGAATAATTGGTGGTAGGTGTCGCATTTGAGAAGGGAGGCATGTATGCCATCAGATGTAACTTTGGTCATACCAGACGATCTGTTTGTACGGGCAAAACAAATTACAGAGGTGGGCAAAGAAAAATCTGCTGATGAATTGGTAGATTTGCTCGAAGAGATTTTAGCATCTGCGCAACCTCACGAAATTGATGTTTTCGAAGAAGACCCGGCGGTTGCGCGTGAGATGCAAGCCTACATTGCTATGCACCCCCTTTTGAAGAAAACCCACTTTGGCAAGCATGTGGCAATTTATGAGGGCAGACTGATCGATTCTGATACCGATTACGAGAGGTTGACACGACGAATAGACGCCCAATATCCCAACGGGTTCGTGTGGGTTTCAACCGTTGCAGAAGAACCGATCCAAACTTTCGTATTCCGTTCACCCCGCCTGGAAGAGGTGGAGTAATGGCGATCTACACCTACGATTATGATTTGGCGTATATCCCGGCGATGCCAACTGTGCAGATTCAGATCGGGAGACCCGATTCTGTCGCATCATTCAGTTTGTCTGCTCTTGTGGACTCCGGTGCAGACGCGACAATGATTCCAGTCAGTTTTCTTGAAGAAATCGCGGCAAAAAAACGACGTCGGGTTTCTATTCGAGGCATCTCCGGCAGACGGGCTGGTGCCAATTTGTACACAGTTTCACTGCAATTTGCCCATTACAAACGGCAGCGAATCGATGTGGTAGGTAATGCCGATACTGACGAAGTGATTATCGGGCGAGACGTTTTGAATCACTTGGTGGTCACGTTGGATGGGCTGGCAAATGCTGTTGTAGTAGAGCAATAAGTGGAAAACCCTCTCGGCGGATCAATAAAAAAGCGTGGGCACTCATTGTGCCCACGCTTTTCGTCCGAACATCTCCGCCGAAGCGATTCGATGGCTGGTCAGGAAAATCCGTTTCCACTACTCCAACTGGCGAATCACCGACACGACACGACCTTTCACGCTGACCTGGGCCGCGGGGAAGAACATATCCTTATAATTAGGATTGGCTGCACGCAGGCGCACCTGCTTGCCTTCCAAATAGAAATGCTTGAGCGTTGTCTCGCCCAGCCCGTCGATCCAGGCCGCCACCATCTCGCCGTTCTCAGCCTTCTCCTGATGGCGCAGGATCACAATATCCCCATCCAGCACACTGGCATCCACCATCGAATCCCCCTGGACACGCAGGGCAAAGAGTTTGTCCCGGTCCCGGTAGAGGGCTTGGTTCAGGTCAATCCATTCGTCTGCGCTGTCATAATCGGAAACGTCCACCTGAATCGGCTCGCCAGCGGCAATGTGACCCAGCACAGGCACGCTGAAAAAGCTGACCACCCGCTCCGTTGCCCGGTTGACCCGTTCGGCGACACGCGTGGCTGCGCCATTGACAGCGTAGCCCACCGGTTTCTGAATTTCCGGCAGCAGGCCCGCCGCATCCAGCTTCGCCCAATCCAGGCTCAACCCCCGGCTCACTTCCGGGTCACGCAGAATCAGCCCGTCCGTCTCCAGTTTGTTCAGGTTGTATTTGACAACCGATGTGCTGGAGATGTCGCAGGCCGCGCCGATCTGTCGGATGGTGGGGGGATAGCTCCGCTCTTCCACAAATTCAGCGATATAACGAAGAATATTCATCTGACGGTCGGAGAGATTCATTGTTTTGTCCTTTTTAAGGGAATGATTTCCCAATAACTTATCCCAAATAGCACATCTGTTTCCCAAACTATCCCAAATATACACGAACATCTGTGCGATGTCAAGACCCAATTCGCACGAATGTTCTGAGTTTTGGAGATTGGGGATTAAGTATTGGAGATTGGAGCAAGGAAGTCTGATGCCCAGAAGCCAGTGAAGACCGGTGTGACTGGGCCGATGAGGGCGACGTGCCAGCCCTCTGCGTTTGAAGACACATCCACCGTCAGTTCGCCGCCGGGCATCTGCACAGTGACCGGCGACGCGCACCCACCCCGCTGGATAGCCGCCAGCGCGGCCGCACAACTGCTGCTGCCGCTTGCCTGGGTATAGCCCGCGCCCCGCTCCCAAATTTCGATGGCGATGGTATGGGCGTCGATCACCCGCACAAATTGAACGTTCGTGCGCTGGGGAAAGGCGGGATGGCTCTCGACAATTGGACCCCAGCGCCGGGCCAGGAACTCGTCGATAGCAGCGTCGGGGAAGAAGACACAGTGGGGGTTGCCCACATTCACAAGCGTAGCCGGGCCGAGTGCGGCCAGCAGATCGGGTGGCAAAGTATCAGGTTCGGGTGCGGTGGATGCCCGGCCCAACTCAACCCGGATGGGCGCATCCGGCCTGTCACCGTAGGCAATGGAGATTGTGCGCCCGCCGCTGTGGAGAATACACCCATCTGTCTCGTCCAGCAAAATGTAGCCCGCATCCACCAGATAGCGGGCAAAGATGCGCAGGCCGTTGCCGCTCACCTCCGCGATGGAGCCGTCGGGATTCCAGATTTCACAGGCGAAGTGGCCGGGCCGGGTTTCCTCGGCCAGCGGACCGTAGACGATCCCGTCGCTGCCCACCCCCCGGTGACGGTCACAGATGGCGATAGCCTGGGAGGGCGTCAACCCGCGGGCCATTTCCCCAGACTGTTGGGCCGGGTCGAGAATCAGATAGTCATTGCCAAGCGCGTGGTATTTTTGGAACATTGGGTTGGGAATTGGAGATTGGAGACTGGGGATCGGGTGAGACGCCAGCCCATTAAAAATTCACTATTCGCTATTCACCGTTCACTATTGAATGCACACACCCCTTTGCGCTAGCTGTCAATCTGCGCCATAATGAAGCCAATGCGACTTCCGTTTCACTACAAAGGCAAATCCTATGAAACTCACATTCCACGGCGCAGCACAAGAAGTCACCGGCTCGATGCACCTGCTGGAAGTCAACGGCCAGCGCATTTTGCTCGACTGCGGCCTCTTCCAGGGCCGCCGGGCCGAAACCTACGAGCGCAATCTGCACTTTCCCTTTGACCCCAAAAGCATCGACGCGGTGGTGATCAGCCACGCCCACATCGACCACACGGGCAAATTGCCCAATCTGGTCAAACAGGGCTTCACTGGCAACGTCTGGTGTACCGCGGCCACCCGTAACCTCTCGTCCTATATGCTGCTGGACAGCGGGTATATCCAGGAGATGGATATCCAATACCTGAACAAACGGCGCAAACGGCGGGGCGAACCGCCGGTGGAACCCATCTACACCCAGGAAGACGCCCGCAATTCCCTGCCCCTCTTTGTCAGTGTAGGCATCCGGCGGCAGGTTCCCATTGCGGATGGGGTAAAACTCACCTACTACAATGCGGGCCACATTCTTGGCTCGGCCTTTGTCCTGCTGGAAATCAAAGAGTTCAGCACAGGCAAAGAGTGGCGGCTGGTCTTCAGCGGCGACTTGGGCCGGGAGGAACTGGCGATCCTCTACCCGCCGGACACCCTCAACGACGCCGATATTCTGATACTGGAGAGTACCTACGGCGACCGGCTGCACGGCTCCCAGATCGACGCCCGCAAACGGCTGGAAGAGGTGGTCAGCGCCACGGCCAAGCGGCGGGGCAAAGTGATTATCCCCGCTTTTGCCGTAGGGCGCACCCAGGAATTGGTCTATTCGCTCAATATGCTGGACGAGGCCGGCGACATCCCCGAACTGCCCATTTTTGTGGACAGCCCCCTGGCCGTCAACGCCACGGATGTCTTCCGTATGCACCCGGAATCCTGGAACAGCGAAGTCCAGGAGTTTCTGCTCGAAGGCAAGAAGCGCAACCCCTTTGACGACGCCAACATCGAATACGTGCGGGATGTGCGGCGCAGCAAGCAGCTAAACTTTCTCAGCGAACCGGCGATTATCATCAGCGCCAGCGGTATGGCCGAAGGTGGGCGTATTCTCCATCACCTGAAGAATAACATCACACACAGGGAAAATACGATCCTCTTCGTCAGTTTTCAGGCCGAACACACTTTAGGACGACGGATTTTAGAAGGTGAAACGGAAGTGAAAATCTACGGCGACGAGTATCCCGTGCGGGCGCAGGTGGAGCATATCGACGGCTACAGCGCGCACGCCGACCAGAGCGAACTGCTGGCCTGGGCCAGCCACTTCGACAAAGCGCGCCTGCAAAAGACATTCCTCGTCCACGGCGAAAAAGATGCACAATTCACCCTGGCCGGGAAATTGCAGGCGCAGGGCCACCGGTCGGTGGAAGTGCCGACGCTGGGGCAGTCGTTTGAGTTCTAGTAAACGGTGAGCAATGACCAGTAATCAGTGGGCATGTCAACGACACTGATTACTGATTACTGCTCACTGCTCATAGCCAACTCCGCCCGCACCCGCTCACACTCCGCATACTCCCGCACGAGACTGCGACTGGCCGCGTAGGCAAATGTGCGGCGTAGGATCGAACGGGCCGTCTCTCCGTCGCCCTGGCGGTGCGCGATGCGGGCCAGCCCCAGCCGCCCCAGAACGTATGTGTACGGGTAGCGATTCTCCGGGTCCGCGGTGGCCTGGGCCAAGAGCGCCTGAGCCTGCTCCACTTCGCCCCGTTCCAACGCCACCAACCCCAGCCCGATGACAGTGCTGTGCAGATGGGTGCGGAAGCTGTCCCGATTGGCGAGGAAATCGGCAATCTGCTGGAAACGGCTCTCGGCCAGGCTCAGATCGCCCGTCGCCAATGCCTGATAGCCGCTGGCAATGCGGGGCCAAAGGCTCGCCAGTTGTGCGCCCGGCCCGTGCGCGGCCCGGTTGATGGCTTTGCTCTCGTCGTTCAGCCGCTGACTCTCCTCACTATCCCCCTGCAAAAGCGCGGTCACAGCCAACTGGTGATAGGCCAGACTGGCCAGGGAACGCTGACCGCTGGCCTCGGCCATCTCCACCCCGGCGCGCAGACAGCGGATTGAGTCGTCCAACTGGCCCTGAATCTGCAAAATCCAGCCGTAGATGAGCAGGGGCAGCGCTGCATAGACCGGCCCCATCGCCGCAGTCAAATCCCCCACCGGGTCGGCCACCACCGGCGGCGGCGGGACAAAAGCAGCCCAGCCCTCGCCGAGCACAGCCTCCTCCTCATCCCGGCCAAAGATGACGGCGCGGCGGGCCAGCATATCGGCCAGAGCGGGGGAGGGGCGTTCGGTCGGGCCGACGATCAGCTCCTCCATCAGCGCATTGGACTCGGCCTGCTGGCCCACCAGCCCCAGCAGCGTCGTCAGCCGGGTGTGGGCCATCAGCGCCATCTCTTTGTCCCCTTTTTCCAAAGCCCAATGGCGCAGAAAGCTGTAGGTGCGGGTCACGCCGTCCGGGTCGAGCAGACTCTCGTAGGCCAGCCCCAGCCCCCGAAAGCCCCGTTCGATCAGACCCTCCGGTGGGCTAGTCAATGCTCCCAGTGCGGCCAATCCCCGGTCAAAGTGGACAATCGCCTGTTGTGGGGCAAGGGTGCGCAGCAGTGACTCCCCGGCCAGCAGACTGTAATAGGCAAAATCGGGCCGAACGCTGGAACCGGCCTGGCCAAAGTGGAACGCAATCTCTGCCGGGTTTTCGTGGGCTTTGCCCCCCGCTACCTGCGCCGTGACAAGGGCGTGGGCCACCCGTCCGTGCAGCCGCCGCCGTTGCAGACTGTTGAGCTGGTCATAGGCCACCTGGCGCACAATTTGATGGACAAAATCGATGCGCTCGTCGGGCCGTTCCAACAGAAATTGGCGGCGCAGCAGCACATCCAACCCCGCAGCCGGATCCGTCTCTGCGGCCTCTTCCAGCAAGTCCAGGCCAAAATCCCGACCCACCACCGCGGCCAGACGCAGCACATCCAAACTGGCGGAGGGCAGGCGCTCTATCCGCTCCTCAATAATCTCCTGCACCCGCTGGCTGGGGCTGAAATGGGGCGACGGCTCGCCCGGCTGCTCAGACCGCTCGCGCAGATTCTTCACCGCTTCGGTCAAAAAGAGGGCGTTGCCCGCGGTGGTGCGGTAGAGAGCCGCGGCCAGGGGTTCGATCGCCTCCCGTTCTGGCCCCAGCAATTGGGCCACCAGCGAACGGGACTCGTCGGGGGTCAGCCGCTCCACGGCAAAAGTGCGGCTGAAAGGGGTGCGGCGCAGGGCGTGGAGCAGCACCCGCAGATGCTCATTCTCCGCCACATCCTCTTCCCGGAAGGCGAGGAGGAGCAGAATGGGGAAGCGGCTGATCTGCTGGGAAAGGCGGCTGAGCACGGCCAGAGAATCGGCGTCGGCCCAGTGCAGGTCGTCCAGAAAGAGGACGAGGGGACGCAGTTCGGCCAGCCGTGTGAGAAATGTGACAATCCCGTCGACAATGCGCTGGCGGCTCTCATCTGGCAGATCGCTTTCGCTGCTCTCCGGCTTTTCTGTGCCCAGGCGGTCCTGAAGGGTAGGCAGAATCTGCACCAGTTGGGTCAGCGCGGCCGGGGGCAACCGGCGCAAAGAAGAGTCAGACAGGAGTTGCAGATAGCGGCTGATGCCGTCGGCCAGGGGTGCGTAGGGCAGGTTGTGCTCCAACTGTTGACAGGCCGCGCTGATGACAGTCGTGCCCGCTGCCTCGGCCCGGCGCAGAATCTCGTAGGCCAGACGGCTCTTCCCCACGCCTGCTTCCCCGGCCAGGAGAGCAATCGATCCATCGCCAGCCAGCGCCCGTTCCAATGCGCTGCTGATGGACGCGATTTCGGCGGCCCGCCCTACAAAAGTGTCCAGCAATGGGTCGTCCAAAGTGGGCAGCAGAATCTGCTGGGGCAACGGGCCATCGGGAGAAGGAGCGGGTTGGCTCCTCTGGGCCGGGCCGGTGACCGGTGCGTGGGCCGCCAGGGCTGCGGCGGAACGCACATCGATTTCGCCGTTGAGGATACGGCTGTGGAGTTCCTGGGTCACAGGGCTGGGGTCTGCGCCCAATTCTTCGCCCAGAATCGAGCGGCAGCGTTCGTAGGTAATGAGCGCGGCCGCGCTGTCGCCGGACTCGGCCTGATAGCGCATGAGCGCCTGATAGGCGTTCTCCCGCACTTCGTCTTTGGTCAGGATCAACCGGGCCAGGGGGATTGCGTCGGTGTAGTTGCCCACCCGGCTGTAGAAATCGGCCAGGGCCAGCAGGCCGTGAAAGTAGAGTTCCCGCAGTCGCTCCCGCTCGCTTTTGGCCCAATCCGCATAGGGGTCGCTGATCAGATAGTCGTCGCTGTAGAGGGCTGTGGCCTCTTCCAGCAGGCGCTGCTTTTCGTCCGGGTCTCTCGTCTTTTCCGCCTGGCGCAGCAAATTCTCGAAAACTTCCACATCCAGCCAGATGTCGGGGTGGGCGCGGTAGGCATAGCCAGGGCTTTGGGTGTGGATATAGCGGGAAGGGGCGCGGTTGGGGCGGTCCGGTTCCAGCACATTGCGCAGGGCGTTGATGGCGCTGCGCAGAGTCGTGGCCGCTGTCTCCACACTGTTGCCCGGCCAGAGCAGATCGATCAGTCGATCGGTTGCCACCGGACGGGGGCGTTCGGTGATCAGCACTTTGAGAAGCTGGCGGGCCTGACGGGTGCGCCAGGTACTCTCCTCGACTTCGGCGCCCTGCCAAACCACACGCAGGGTGCCAAAAGTTGTAATGTGAATGAAGGGGGCGGCGCGGGTTGCTGGGCTGGTCATACCTGGCGACACTTCCATTCCGGGAACGGAGACGTGACAGAATTGGTTCAGACGTCCTCAGTCACTCGTCCAGAGCAGTGCCTGGTGGGATGACGGTTGGCTGATGCTGTCATTGTACCCGAAATTTGAGGGGGCGACAAGTCATGACGCGGTGCGGCATGCAATATTGGGAATCAGCGACCGGAGACTGGGAGGAATTTTCTCCCCAGTCTCCGGTCGCTGATTCCCAATATCCGTTCTCTTAAAACGGAATGTCTTCTTCGCCGACATATTCTGGGGGGGCTTCGGACGGTGTGGGCGGGCCATAGGAACCGCCGCTGCCGCCTTCGCGCCCGCCGATAAAGCGGACGGTTGTGGCGGTCACTTCCAACGAAGCGCGCTGGTTGCCATCTTTATCGGTCCACGGGCGGGCTTCCTCAACCTCGCCAATCACCAACACCTGGCGGCCTTTGGTCAGATATTGGCTGACGATCTCGGCCTGCTTGCGCCAGGTGGTAATGCGAAACCAGGTGGTCTTGTCCTGTTTCTGCCCGTCTTGCCCGGTCCAGGATTTGTTCACAGCCAGACTGAAGCTGGTCACTGGCACACCGCTGGGGGTGTACCTCATTTCCGGGTCATTGCCCAGGTTTCCAACGAGGGTAATTTGTTGATACATGCAGAGGCTCCTTGTCAAGGCAAAAGTGATGAATATAGAATCGCCGATCTCCCAACAATCGACAGGTATGGGAATCCTGCACGGGGGCAAAATTGTGTTGTTATTGTACTTCTCTTTCCACTATATGTCAATAAAAATTCAGCCCCAATTAGAAAGTTTGTTCTGTTTTCTCCCGATGAGTTGCGCCATTAGACGCACCGCCCAAGACGTGGGATAATAGGCAGAAATTATCACCTGCCCATCCTCCCCAATGGAGGTTACACGTGCAACTACAACCCATTCAGGACTACCTGAAAACCAATCATCTGGATGGCTGGCTGCTCTACGATTTTCGCGGCCAGAACGCCATCGCCCTCTCGGTGGCCGGCCTGACCAGCGGTGGGACCCGGCGCTGGTTCCTGTGGATTCCCGCGCAGGGCCGCCCGTCCTATCTGATCCACGCCATCGAACAGAACGCCTTTGCCGCGGTCTCGCCAGAGATGCGGGGCGATCTGCATCTCTACATCGGCTGGCAGCAGTTGGCCGAGAAATTGCCCGAATTTGTGGGCGCACAGGGGGAAAAGCCTCTGCGCATCGCAATGGAGTACAGCCCCCTGGGCGCGCTCCCTTACATCAGCAAAGTGGACGCGGGCACGTTCGAACTGATTACCGAAGTGACCGGCGCGGAGATTGTGAGTAGCTCGGATCTGGTGCAACTGGTGCAGGCGGTCCTCTCCCCGGCTCAGATGGAGAGCCACCGCCGGGCCGCGGCCCACTGCATGCGTATCAAAGACGAAGCCTTTGCTTTTGTGGCCGACGCGCTGAAAAGCGGGCGGGCCATCAACGAATACGACGTGCAGCAGTATATTCTGGACCGGTTCACCGCGGCCAATCTCTACACAGATCACGGCCCGATTGTGGCCGTCAACGGCAACGCGGCTCTCCCCCACTACGCGCCCAGCGCGGAGCAGCACAGCCCGATACAGAAGGGCGATGTGCTGCTGATCGATATGTGGGCCAAGGAGCAGAACGATCCCGGCGACTGCTACGCGGACATCACCTGGACCGCCTATTGCGGTGCGACGGTTCCCGCGCAAGTGGAGCGGGTCTTTCAGGTGGTACGCCAGGCACGGGACGCAGCAGTGGCGGCTGTGCGCGAGGCCATTGCCGGGGGGCGTCGGCCTCGCGGCCATCAGATCGACGACGTGGCCCGGGATGTGATCGACGACGCTGGCTTCGGCCACGCTATCCTCCACCGCACGGGCCATAGCCTGGGACCGGCCATGCACTGGAACGGCGTCAACATCGACAATGTGGAGACCCAAGACCGGCGGCGCATCATCCCCGGCGTGATGTTTACGATTGAGCCGGGCATCTACCTGCCCGATCTGGACTTTGACGGCAGCGGCCAGGCCAAAGGGTTGGGCATCCGTTCGGAGCTCAACTGCATCGCCCACGAAGAGAGTCTGGAGATCGCAACTGGACCGGTACAGACGGAAGTGATCGCGTTGCTATAGCAAATATTGGGTATTGGATATTTCGTAGTGACGATCTCTCGCGCTGTGCGTATATCGTCACCACAAAACATCCAATACCTGACACCCATTATTCGAAAACCTATGCAAAAATCATCCTTCTCCACCCCACCCCGCCGCGTCGCCCTCTTCGTCACCTGTATGGCGGATATGCTCTATCCTGGCGTTGGCATCGCGGCCACAGAACTGCTGGAACGCCAGGGCATCGAAGTCGTCTTCCCTATGGAACAGACCTGCTGCGGTCAGCCTGCCTTCAACGCGGGCTACCGGGACGAGGCACGGGTGTTGGCCCGGCGCTTTTTGCAGGTCTTCGGGCCGATGGTGGAGAACGGCAGTGTGCAGGCGATTGTCGCGCCCTCCGGCAGTTGCGTCACGATGACCAGCCACTTTTACGACGTGCTCTTTGAGGATTCCAAAGAACAGCCCCTGCGCCAGTTGGCCCAACGCCTGGCCTCCGTCACTTTTGAACTGACCGAATTTCTGGTGGATGTGCTGGGTGTCACCGACACCCATGCCCGGTTGGAAGGCACTGTCACCTATCACCCCTGCTGCCATCTGCTGCGGGAACTGGGCGTGGACGAGCAGCCGCGCAAACTGCTTGCTGCTGTGGATGGCGCGCAGGTGGTAGAATTGCCCGATGCTGTTGATTGCTGCGGTTTTGGCGGCCTCTTCGCCGTCAAAAATGCGGGAATCAGCGGCGCGATGGGGCGGCGCAAGGCCGACAATCTGGCCCGCAGCGGCGCGGATGTGGTGGCAATGTGCGACGTGAGCTGCATGACCCACATCAACGGCATCCTCAGCCGAGAGAAGATCGACTGTCGGGCCGTGCACATCGCCGAGATTCTCAACGGCCAGTTGGGCAGCCGTCTGCATCCGCCAGAGGAAGAGCCGCCAATGACGCTGGAACGTCCCCGCCGCTGGCAGGACGCCACCGCAGCGGATGCGGCTGCAAAAGGCGAAAAGGGGGGCGACTGATGGCTGTGATCAATCTGGAAGCGCCCTTCAAAGAGCGGGTGGCGAATGCCCTGGGCGATAGCCATCTGGCCCCAGCGGTGGTGCGCGCCACAGATCGGATGCTCCAAGCCCGACACAAGGCGATGAACAGCATCGACGGCGAGGGTCTGCGCACCCAGACCCGACAGATGAAAGAGGATGTGCTGCGCCATCTGCCCGACTATCTGGAGCAGTTGGAACGCAATTTTCAGGCCAACGGCATTGTCGTCCACTGGGCCAGGGACGGGGTGGAAGCCGGCGAAATTGTGCGGGGGATCGGTCTGCAAAACGGCGCAAAGACGGTTGTCAAGTCCAAATCCATGGCGACCGAAGAGATTCACCTGAATCACGTGTTGGAGCAGGCCGGACTGAAGGTGGTGGAAACGGACCTGGGCGAGTATATCATCCAACTGGCCGGGGAGCCGCCCAGCCATATCGTTGCCCCTGTCATCCACAAACGGCTGGAAGAGATCGCCGAAATTTTCCACGAAAAGTTGGATATGCCCCGCACGATGGACCCGACGGAGATCACCTCCGCGGCCCGGGTGCGGCTGCGCAATGAATTTTTCGGGGCGCAGATGGGCGTCAGCGGCTGCAACTTTGCCATCGCCGAGACGGGGACGATCTGCATTGTCACCAACGAGGGCAACGGGCGGATGGTGAGCAGTATGCCCAAAGTCTATGTGGTGGTGATGGGGATCGAGAAGGTTGTGCCGACGGTGGAGGACGCGCTGCTCCAATTGCAGGCCCTCACCCGCAGTTCCACCGGCCAGCAGATGACCGTCTATTGTTCGATGACCAGCGGCCCCCGCCAGCCGGATCAGCCCGACGGCCCGGAGCAGGTGCATGTGGTGCTGATGGACAATGGCCGCTTGCAGATGCTGGAACGGGGCTACGGCGAAGCGCTGCTCTGTGTGCGTTGCGGCGCCTGTCTGAACGTCTGCCCTGTCTATCAGGAGATCGGCGGCCACGCCTACGGCAGCACCTACAACGGACCGATTGGCGCAGTCATCTCCCCGGCCCTGGCCCCGGAGATCGCCCGATTCAAAGAACTGCCCCACGCCACCACCCTCTGCGGCGCCTGCCGGGATGTCTGCCCGGTGAAGATCGATCTGCCCCGGCTGTTGGTGGATCTGCGCTCCGATCTGGTGGAGGCCAAGACCAACCCCCGTGTGGAACAACTGGCAATTCAAGGCTATGTGAAGGCGATGAGCAGCCGGGAGATGTACGAACGGGGGGGCAAATTTGCCAGCGTTGCCAGCAATCTGCTGGCCGGGCTGACCGGCGGCGAGATCAAATGGATGCCGCCCCCCCTCAACGGCTGGACCGACCACCGGGACTTCCCGCCCTTTGCGAAGAAGAGTTTTCGGGAGTGGTGGGAAGAACGGCAAAAGTTGAGAAATCGAGAATAGTGGATTGGTTGATTAGTTGATTGGGGTGTATGTGCCCCACTCAGTCAACCAATGAACCAGTCAACCAATGAACCAATACCCTATGCCCGCACGCGACGATATTCTGAACCGATTACGCACGGCCCTGCGCCAGCCGGAACTACGCTTTCCGCCGCCGGAGACCCACCGCTTGACCGCGGATGACCGGATGACCGTCGGCACTGCTGAAGGGGATCGCTGGGCGCTGGCCCGACGCTTTGGCGCGGAGTTGGAGACCCTGCACGGAACCTTTGAAATTGTGGAAACCCTGGCCGAGGCGCGCATGGCCGCGATTGGCCGCTTGCAGATGTGGGTGGCCGAGGAGTTGGCTGGTCGACGCACAGAGCGACCCGAACAGCCCGGCGACCGGGACATTCTCATCTGGTCGCCGGATGCCCTGCCCATCGACGGTTTGACACCCGCGCTCTCCGATCTGGAATTTCGGGTGATCGAGCCGCAGAATCTCCACGACCCGGACGAGCGGGAACGGGTGCGCTACGCCCGGGCTGGCATCACCGGCGTGGACGCGGCCTTCGCCGCCACAGGCACAGTCGTGCTGGGCGCGGGTCCCCACAAGAGTCGGGCCGCCAGCCTGACCCCCTTCCGCCACCTGCTGCTCGTCCCCATCAGCCGCATCTTCCCCACAGCCGAGGCGTGGATGGCGAAGATGCGCCAGGACGGGACCCTGACCGACTTTCTGCGCGAGAGCCGCAATGTGGCGCTGGTCAGCGGACCGAGCAAATCCGCCGACTTGGAAGGCATTTTGACAATGGGCGTCCACGGCCCGAAGATTCTACACGCGGTGATTTTTGATGATATTGAGGCGATGATTCGGGGGTAGGAGGTATTGGGTATTTCGCAGGGGAGATTGGCGGGTTGATGGAGTGAACAGTAAGCAGTAGACAGTTCGCAAGTGTCTCCACCGACGAGGACCAACTGATTACTGGTCACTGCTCACCGATAACTTCCAGACCCGAACCGACGTCACTATAAAATACCCAATACCTGTCACCCTCCACCCCACAGGAGAAAGAGCGACCAATGACCACATCTTCCAAACAATACCGCGTCGGGATGATCGGCGCGGGCGCGATTGTGCAGCGGGGACACATCCCCAATTTTCAGGCCGTACCCAACGCCGAAGTCGTGGCAGTCTGCGACGTGAATCTGGCCCGGGCCCAGGAAGCGGCCCAGGCCACCGGCGTGCCCAACGCCTATTCCGACTACAAAGAGATGCTCTCCAAAGAAGGGCTGGATATTGTGGTGGTGGCCGTGCCCAATATCTACCACAAGCCGATGACGATTGACGCTCTGCGGGCTGGGGCGAATGTGCTGTGTGAGAAGCCTCTCGCCCTTTCCAGCGCCGACGCTCTGGAGATGTACGGCGTGGCCGATGAGGTGGGCAAGCAGTTGGCTGTGGGAACCCACTACCGCTACTCGAATCCGGTGCAGAGCGCCAAACAGCAGGTGGACGCGGGCTTCTTCGGCGACATCTACGCGGCCCGCACCCTCTGGAACCGGCGGGCCGGTATCCCCGGCTATGGCAGTTGGTTCACCAACAACGACCTGGCCGGGGGCGGCAGCCTCTTTGACATCGGCATCCACGCCATGGACCGGGCACTCTATCTGATGGGCTATCCCGAACCGGTCTCGGTGAGCGGCGCAAGCTACGCCAAATTTGGCCCCCGGGGGCTGGGGCTGGGCGGCTGGGGGATGGACAAGCAGAAGCCTACCCCCGGCGCGCGCTTCGATGTGGACGACTTCGCCTGGGGCTTCATTCGCTTTGCCAACGGCGCGACACTGATGCTGGAAGTCAGTTGGGCGGCCCACTTCGAGGACCAGTTCTACACGGAACTCTACGGGACCGAAGGCGGCGCGTACATCGGCAGCGAAGACCGCATGGAACTGTACACAAACCTGAACGGTCAGCCGGTCAACATTCCGGTCGCCGTGCCCAAAGGCGGCAACTCCTATGGCCGCTTCGCCCTGGACTTCGTGCGCTATTTGGACGGGGAGCAGACCGATATTGTGACCCGGGAGCAGGCGCTGATCAGCGTGAAGATTGTCGAAGGCATCCAGAAATCCGCGGCCAGCGGGAAGGAGAGCCGGATTGCGTAATGCCACTGCGTAAGTATGTGACGATTGAGTCTCAACCCCACTTTGAGGGTGAGGAGTGAAACGTAAAACGTGAGATCATTCGACTCATCTCACGTTTTACGTTTTATTCACTACTGCGAAGTGCGGAATTAAGCCTCGTTTGCCACTACCTACGCAGCACGCAGCACGCACCACGTATTATGACCCAGCGCACCACCACCCTCCTCCAACTCACAATCGCTCTGGCCGCGCTCCTGCTTCTGGCCGCGGGGATGGGCGGGCTGCGTTTTGAGCCGGGTCAGGACATCAATCTGCTGGCGCTGCTGCTGGGCGACGGACGGCTGCCAACGGCTCCCCCCACCCCGGCAATATCGGGCAGGATGGACTTCCAGCCCTGGATGCGCGTCGCCTTCTGGCTGATGCTTGCCTTCACCCTGGCCTATGCGATTGTATCGCCGCAGGCGCGCAAACGGCTCTTTATGACGCTGATTTTTGTGCTGCTGGTTCTCTTTATCGCCGACCGCTACCGGGACCGTTTGCAGGAGCAGCCGTTGGAAATGCCGACAGTTGAGGGGATGGAAGGACTGCCCGAAGCTGCCCCGGCTGCGATACCCGAACCACCGCCCTTCGTTACGGATCCACCGGTCTGGCTCACTTGGGCAGTGGAAGTGGCGGTGGCACTGGCTTTTTTCATTCTGCTCTGGTATCTGTGGAAACGGCTGCGTCCCAAACCAGACCCCCAATCCCTGCTGGTAGATGAGGCCGCCAGCGCGCTGGCCGAGTTGGAAGCGGGTGGCGATCTGCGAGATGTGGTCCTGCGCTGTTATGTGCAGATGACCGCAGTGTTGAAAGAGAACCACCGGGTGGAACGGAGACATGCAATGACCCCTCGTGAATTTGAGGGCCAATTGGCTGCGGCGGGCCTGGGCGACGAACACATCCACCAACTCACCCGGCTCTTTGAATCGGTCCGTTACGGAACCCAAAGCGGCACAGGCAAAGTGGCCCAGGAAGCCAGCGACTGTTTGCAGGCGATTGTCCAGACCTACGGAGCCAAGCCCTGATGCGGCGCTATCTGCCCTTGGGCATCGTCCTGCTGGTCACGGCCATTCTTGTTCTGGCTTTGGATAATTTCCTGCAGGAGATGATCATTCAACCGCTGCTCTACGTTTTCTGGTTTTTCGGGCTGGTGTTGAGCAGCCTGCATCAGAGCGTCTTCTGGAGTCTATTATTGCTGGTGGCGCTGGTGCTGATCCTGCGCAGCCTGGGCCGGGGAGCAAGCGCGCCAGTCACAATCCCGGAGAAGCGTTACCCGTCCCAGGGCCAGGTGCGCCGTTGGATGGGTCTGCTGGAACGGGCCGAGAATCAACGCTTCGCCCGCTGGAATCTGGCTCAATCCCTGCGCAGGTTGGCCCAGGAGACGCTCAGCCCGGATGAACGCCTGCAGCGGGACAAGCACCGGGTAGACTTTGAGCAGAATCTGACGCCCGATATTTCCAACTATTTCAATGCCAAATTGCCGCCCGCGCAGGGCTTTTCCCTGCGCCAGCGCTTGCAGAACAAATCCACCTTTTCATCCCATCCCGAGCCATCCCACCCCCTGGACCTGGACCCGGAAGTCGTTGTGGCTTTTCTGGAAAAAGAGACCGGGCGACTTGCCGGAGACTAATCCCGATGCTATTGAGTAAAGTTGCAGAGCTAAGCAATGCCGTCGTTGCCGAAGTAGAGCAGGCCGTTGTGGGCAAAGGGCCGGTGTTGCGCCAGATAATGGCGACAATCCTGGCCGGCGGCCACATTCTGTTGGAAGACTATCCCGGCCTGGCAAAAACCCTGACAGCCAACAGCTTCGCCATCGCGCTGGGGCTGGACTTCCGCCGCATTCAGTTCACCCCGGACCTGCTCCCCGGTGACATCACTGGCAGCTACATCTACGACCGCAACCGGGGGGATTTCGAGCTGCGCAAAGGGCCGATCTTCGCCAATATCATCCTGGCCGACGAGATCAACCGGGCCTCGCCTAAGACCCAATCTGCGCTGCTGGAAGCTATGCAGGAGCACCAGGTGACGTTGGAAGGGGAGACGATGGCCCTGCCCCTGCCCTTCGTCGTCATCGCCACCCAGAACCCGATTGAGTACGAAGGCACTTTCCCCCTGCCCGAAGCCCAGTTGGACCGCTTTCTGGTCAAACTCTCCATTGGCTATCCCTCTCTGGAAGAGGAGCAGGAAATTCTCAGCCGTCGGCGCAAACGGCGCAGCGACGACTTCTCCCTGACGCCGATTATCAATGCCGAGACACTGCTGGAAATGCGGGCTGCCATCGAGGAAATTCATGTGGACCCGGATTTGGAGCGCTATATCGTCGAACTGGTCCACGCCACCCGCCAGCACAGCCGGGTGACTGTCGGGGCCAGCCCCCGCGGCTCCCTGGCCCTGCTCAAACTGGCCCGCGCCCAGGCCGCGCTGGACGGTCGGGATTACGTCCTGCCCGACGACATCAAAGCCTACGTTGGCCCAGCGCTGGTCCATCGGCTGATCCTCAACCCGGAGCTTTGGATGCGGGCAGGCACAGCCGAGGAAATTTTGACAGGGATTGTGGGCAGCGTGCGCGTTCCGGTGGTGGGGGGAAGATGATGAGATGACGGGATGATGCGGACACTCCATCATCTCAGCATCCCATCATCCACTCACCTACCGCTCCCAAGTTTCGCCAAGGGTCGGCAACTTTCTTGAACCATTCGCTATTGCTCAGCCTCCTCATATATCTGCCCATTCTGGTTGGTCTGGCCAGCCTGAACCCGCGCCTGCTGGTGCTGGCCGTGCCTTTCCTGCTCTACGTGGCTGTGGGCCTGTGGGAAAAAGCACCACCCGTCCAGTTGAATGCCCGGCGCACCCTGCAACCCAACCGGCTCTTTCAGGGCGAGCCGGTGCAGGTGACGCTGACCTTCACCAACGCCGGCGGCGCATTGGCCGATCTGCTGGTGGAGGATCCGATCCCCGACGGGCTGGAAGTGGTGGAGGGCGACACCCGGCTGCTGCTTTCGTTGGAAAGCGGCGAGACAGCCGAGATTGCCTATACGGTTGTGGGCAAGCGGGGGCTGCACACACTGCCCGGCCCCCGGCTGACCGTCAGCGATTCCCTGGGCGTCTTCCGCTCTGAGAGCCAACTGAAGCTGCCCAGCGTCCTTTTTATCCTGCCGGTGGTCCACAAAGTGCCCGCGGTCGCCATTCGACCCCGCCGGGTGCGGGTCTATCCCGGCCAGATTCCGGCGCGCACGGGCGGCTCCGGCGTGGAGTTCTACGGCGTGCGTGAATACCAGCCGGGCGATCCCCTGCGCTGGATCAACCACCGGGCCGGGGCGCGTTACGAGCAGACCCTTTTTGTCAACGATTTTGAGCAGGAGCGGGCCGTGGATGTGGGGCTGATTCTGGACGTGCGGGAGAGTACAAACCTCCTGGCAGGTAGTGGATCGCTTCTGGAACAGACCATCGACGCCACCGTCACCCTGGCCGACGCCTTTCTCTCCTATGGCAACCGGGTCGGTCTCTTTCTCTACGGGGGCGCGATTGACTGGACCTTCCCCGGCTCCGGCAAAGTCCAGCGGGAACGCATTCTGCGCGCCCTGGCCAGGGCGAAAATGGAGCGCAGCCAGGTCTTCGACAGACTGAGCCATTTGCCCACCCGTCTCTTTCCCGTGCGTTCCCAACTGGTCCTCATCAGCCCGTTACAGCCCGACGATCTGGACGATATTATCAGCCTGCGGGCGCGGGGCTACGAACTGCTGCTGGTGACGCCCGACGCCATCACTTTTGAGATGAAGACGCTGGCCGCCACCCGCAACACCCAACTGGCGGCCCGGTTAGCCCAGTTGGAGCGGGGACACCTGCTGCGCACTCTGGGCCGGGCCGGTGTGGATGTCTTTGAGTGGGATGTGGAAATCCCCTTTCATCAGGTGGCCCACCGCGCCCTGGGCCGCACCCGTCTACGGAGTCAGGGCCAATGATCGCGAGATTGCGTGTGCTGGTGGCTCTTTCGATCGGGGCTGTGACGCTTTGTCTGGGGGCCGCTTTCATCTCCACCAGTTGGTACACCAGTCTTGTCATGCTGGGTATTGGCCTGCTTTGGCTCAGTGTGCTGCGTCACGGCAATGGCCGAGTGGCCGATTGGGGACTCTTTTTCTTTGTGATGGCCGCGGTCTGGGGTGGATTGCAAGGGGTGGGCTGGGGCTGGCTGTTGACAGGCGTCACAGCCGGGCTGGTTGGCTGGGACCTGACCCACTATCTGGCCCATTTGCAGGCCGCGGCCGAGCGCCAGGGAGAGGGAGAATTGGTGCATCGCCATCTGCTGCGTGTGGCTGGGGTGGCTGGGGGCGGCTGGCTGCTGGCCGTACTGACGCTGGCCGCCAGCATTCGCATCAATTATATTTGGGCCATTGTGCTGGCCGGGCTGGCTGTGATTCTGCTTACCCGCGCCGTGCGTGCCCTGCGCAGCCGCAGTGCTGAATAATAGTTAGAAGTTCGACTTTTTCTGAAAAGTCGAACTTCTTTTCTTTGCCACAAAAAAGGAGCCGAGAAATGTATACGACACTGATTTCGACCGCTGAACTGGCCGCTGTGCTGGATGGCCCCCGCATTGCGGTCATCGATTGCCGCTTCTCCCTGGCCGACAAAGCCGCTGGACGCAAGGCGTATGCCGCGGCCCACATCCCCGGCGCTGTCTACGCCAATCTGAACGAAGACCTCTCCGCGCCTGTGGCCCCGGACCGCTCAGGGGGCCGCCATCCCCTGCCCACACCGGAGACGTTTGCCCGCACCCTCTCGGCCTGGGGCATCGACAACGAAACGCAAGTGATAGCCTATGACGACGGCCCCGGTGCAATGGCCGCCCGCTGCTGGTGGATGTTGCGCTGGCTGGGACACGACGCAGTGGCTGTGCTGGATGGCGGGTGGGCCGCGTGGAGTGGGGAGAATCGTCCTGTACAGAGCACAGCGCCGACAGTGACACCCGCGCACTTTGTCCCCCACCTGCGCGCAGAGATGGTTGTGGATGTGCAGAATGCGCTGCAATATACGGCCAGCGGCGGCGCGCTGCTCATCGACGCCCGATCAGCGGATCGCTATCGGGGCGAGAATGAGACGATTGACCCGGTGGGCGGCCATATCCCCGGCGCATCCAACCACTTCTACGGCCAGAATCTGGCCGATGGCCGTTTCCGCAATCGGGAAGAACTGGCCCAAGAGTTTCGCGCGCTGATCGGACAACGCCCCACCAGCGAAATCGTCCACTACTGCGGCTCCGGCGTGACAGCCTGCCACAATCTGCTGGCGATGGAACACGCGGGGCTGGGACTGGCCCGCCTCTACCCCGGCTCGTGGAGCGACTGGAGCAGTGATCCCAGCCGTCCCCGGGCACAGGGATAAGCGCTGAAAAATAGCTTGTACACACGGATAGAAGGGAACACGGATAAGTTAAAAATCCGTGTTCCCTTCTATCCGTGTGTACAAAATTTCCATCCTCCGTGGCGCGCTTGGCGCATGGAGAACTGATTTTATTTTCGAGCAAGGAGCTTCTATGCCGAATCGTCCGTCTATCCTGCTTGCCTGCAATCCAAATGTCCGCAACGGCTATCTGACGCCGGAGGATATCGCCCGCCTGGAATCCTTCGCCGATTGGGATTGGTTTTCCTGTGAAGGGGGGGGCATCTACTCCTCCAACACCGACACCGAAACGGCCCGACGGCTGAGCGAAGCGCTGGGCGAAACCGACGCGCTGATCGTCTGCCACGGCGCGCCGGCGATTACCGAAACAGTGCTGGCAGGCGCGCCGAATTTGCGTTTCATCGGCGAACTGGAAGGGGATCGCTTCGCCAGTCGCATGGATTTGGACGCGGCCTGGGCACGGGGCATCCGCACAGTGGACACCACCAACGCCTCTTCCTATCCGGTCTCCGAGTGGGCGCTGGCCCTGATTCTCATCTCCCTGCGCAACGGAGGAACCCATTTCCGCCGCATCATCGCTGGGGATACGACGATGAAACAGGAACTCTTCCCCACAATGCAGGGGGAACTGTGGGGCAAGCGGGTGGGGCTGATCGGCTGCGGCCATATGGGGCGGCGGTTGATGAAGCTGATTGCGCCCTTCCAGACCGAGATTTTTGTCTACGACCCGTACCTGCCCCGAGAACTCCCCGAAGCTCTGGGCTTTACCCAAACTTCCCTGGAAAATGTGCTCTCCGGCTGCGATGTGGTGGTCTGTCTGGCGCCCCACACGCCCAAAACCGAGAAGATGCTGGGCGCAGCCGAATTCGCTTTGCTCCGTCCCGGCACAGTCTTTGTCAGCGTCTCGCGAGGCAAAGTCGTGGACTCGGATGCGCTCATCGCCCGCCTGCGTCAGGGGGACATCTGCGTGGGGCTGGATGTCTTCGACCCGGAACCCATCCCCCCGGACAGCGAACTCCTGCAACTGCCCAACGTTTTCCTCAGCCCTCACATCGGCTGGTATGCGGGCGGCACACAGACCGGCTTCTTCGGTCTGATGGTGGACGAGTTGGAGCGCTTCTTTGGAGGCCACGAAACCTGGTTTGATCTCACCCCCCGTTCCCAGGCCAATCGCAACGGAAAATAGCCGGTTGACAGTCCGGGGGAAAGACGGTATAGTATTCGCGTCATCAGTGGTCTACCAAATAGACCACCCCATCTGGTGACCTGTTGTACCGTAGACCATCAACTGTAGTATAGACGCCCAAAATCGGTTACAAATCCACACTTTTGACCGCACGTATTCTCTATCCATAGGAAGCGCCGCCAGTGGTCAACTATATTATCCGCCGTTTCCTGGCGGGCATTCTGACAATCTGGGCAGCGTCGATCATTTCCTTTGTAGTGATCCAGCTGCCGCCGGGCGATTACGTGACCGCCTATATCGCCAACCTGCAATCCACCGGAACCGTCCTCTCCCGAGAAGAGGCCGATGCCCTGCGCATCCAATACGGGCTGGATCAACCGATCTACGTCCAATATGTAAAATGGGCCGGGCTGATGTTGCGGGGCAATTTTGGGATGGCCATGGAGTACAACCGGCCTGTGCGCGAGGTGATCGGCGACCGCATGACGACGACGATTATCGTCTCTGTGGCCGCGATTATTCTGATTTGGGCGCTGGCTCTGCCTATCGGCATCTACTCGGCTGTGCGCCAATATTCCATCGGCGACTACTTTTTCACCTTCCTGGGCTTTATTGGGATTGCTGTGCCCAATTTTATGCTGGCGTTGATTGTCCTCTACGCCAGCTTTAAGTATTTCAACGTGCAGAATATTGGGGGGCTCTTTTCGCCCGAATATCTGCAACAGAGTTGGAGTTGGGCAAAGGCCTGGGATATGGCCAAACATCTGCCCCTGCCCGCTTTCATTCTGGGGCTGGCTGGTATGGCCGAAGTCGTGCGCATTATGCGGGCCAATCTGCTGGATGAATTGCGCAAGCCCTATGTGGTCACTGCCCAGGCCAAAGGACTCTCCCGCAACCGAGTGATCATGAAATACCCCGTGCGCGCGGCGATGAATCCCTTTGCCAGCACCATCGGCTATCTCTTTCCCTTTGTCGTCTCCGGCAGTATTATCGTCTCACTCGTGCTCAGCCTGCCCACAGTCGGCCCGATGCTCTTCAAAGCGCTGGTGGCCCAGGACCTCTTTCTGGCCGGTACAATTCTGCTTCTGCTCTCGATTCTGACGGTTGTAGGCACATTTGTCTCCGACCTGATTCTGATGTGGATCGACCCCCGCATTCGTCACGGAATGGAGGGGCAAAGCTGATGAGTGTGGCCATCGAACCCCAGGAGCAGGAGACCGTTTCGGCCCAACGCATTTTCGTCGCCACCCAGTGGCAGTTGATGTGGTGGCGTTTTCGCAAACACAAACTGGCGATGATCGCTGCCGCCATTATTATCCTCTTTTATGTGGGCGTCGTTTTCGCCGACTTTCTGGCCTACGCCGACCCCCAGATATCGGAAGCCCAGCGTTCGCTGTTGCCGCCTCAGCCCATCCACTGGTACGACGGCGACACCTTCCGCCCTCACGTCTTCGGGTTGACCGGCAAGCGGGACCCCAAAACGTTCAAGCGAGTCTACCAACCGGACCCAAATCTGAAAGTGCCGTTGAAGCTCTTCGCCGAAGGCTACGAGTACAAATTCCTGGGGCTGTTCAAGACCAACCGCCATCTGCTGGGCGTGGAAGGGGCCAGAGCCGAGGATACAATCTTCCTGCTAGGGACCGACTTACAGGGCCGGGACCTCTTTTCCCGACTGATGCTGGCGACCCAACTGTCGATGGTCATCGGTCTGGCAGGCGTGGCGATGAGTCTCTTTCTGGGCATTCTGCTGGGCGGGCTGTCCGGTCTCTACGGCGGTGCTGTGGACAATATCATCCAGCGTATGATCGAAATCGTACGTTCTATCCCGACGATTCCCCTGTGGATGGCTCTGGCCGCGGCGGTTCCGACCTCCTGGCCTATCACCCGGGTCTATTTCTTCATCACACTGATTCTGGGCATTATCGGCTGGACGACGCTGGCCCGTGTGGTGCGGGGGCGCTTTCTCTCCCTGCGCACGGAAGATTTCGTCACAGCCGCGGAACTGGCCGGCGCGGGACAGATGCGGATTATCTTCCGCCATATGGTTCCGTCGTTCCTCAGCCATATTATCGCCGCCACGACCCTGGCCCTGCCCGCAATGATTATCGCCGAAACCTCCCTCAGCTTTTTGGGCCTGGGATTGCGCGCCCCGGCCATCAGTTGGGGTGTTCTGCTGCAACAGGCCCAGAACATCCAGGCGGTCGCCCTCTCGCCCTGGCTGCTCTACCCGGCGATACCGGTGATTGTGGCGGTGCTGGCCTTCAACTTCTTGGGCGATGGCCTGCGCGATGCGGCGGACCCTTACGGATAAAACAGATGAAATGTGAGGCGTGAAACGTGAGAGCAACCCCATCCTTTCTCACGTTTTACGCCTCACGTTTACGCATTCAAAACTACGTGGACCGATGAGCCAACAAAACGCACCCATTCTCTCCGTCGAAAACCTGCACACCTACTTCCGCCAGGACGAGGGCGTCGTGCGCGCGGTAGAGGGGGCCAGCTTCGACCTCTACCCCGGCCAGACCCTGGGCATTGTGGGCGAAAGCGGCTGCGGCAAGAGCGTCACCGCCCGCTCCATTCTGCGCATTGTGGAGGAGCCGGGCAAAATCGAGCAGGGCAACATCTGGCTGCGCACCAGCGGCAGCAACGGCAGCAGCCAGCGGGTGGACCTGACCACACTGGACGCGGACAGTCAGGCAATGCGTGACATCCGCGGCGGCGAGATTGCGCTCATTTTTCAGGAGCCGATGACCTCCTTCAGCGCCTTCCACACCGTCGGCAATCAAATTATTGAAGCCATCCGCCTGCACCAAAAGCTCAGCCCGAAAGAGGCCCGGGAAAAGGCCATCGATCTGCTAAGACAGGTAGGCATCCCCAAACCGGAACGGCGTATCGATGAGTATGCCTTCCAACTCAGCGGCGGTCTGCGTCAGCGGGTGATGATTGCGATGGCCCTCTCCAGCGACCCGAAGATTCTGATCGCGGACGAGCCGACTACCGCCCTGGATGTGACCACCCAGGCCCAGATTCTCGACCTGCTACGCCAGTTGCAGGAGGAGAAGGGCGTCTCGATTATTCTGATCACCCACGATATGGGCGTGATTGCGGAGATGGCCGACGCGGTGGTGGTGATGTATCTGGGCCAGGTGGTGGAGGAGGGACCAGTGGACGACATTTTCCACAACCCCAAACACCCCTACACCCGTTCGTTGCTCAAATCGATCCCCAGCATTCTCGCCAAACCCCGCACGAAACTGGCAACGATCACTGGCTCGATTCCCCATCCCTACAACCGGCCTGCGGGCTGCTCCTTCCATCCCCGCTGCCCGGACTTTATGCCGGGGCGCTGCGATGTGGCCGAGCCGAAGTTGCAGAAGCTCAACGAGCGGCAGGTGGTAAGCTGCTTTTTGTATGACAATCTACCGGAATAATTGAACCGCGAAGGCTCAAAAGCACGAAAAGGCCCGATACTCTTCCTTTGTGGTTATTCATCAGGTAATGACGTGAACGAAACCAGACAAACTCTTCTCGAAGTCCGTGGACTGAAAAAGTATTTCCCTATCCGCAAGGGACTCCTGCGCCGGGTAGTAGGGAATGTGCGCGCCGTGGATGATGTGAACTTCACCATCCGCCGGGGCGAGACCCTCTCGTTGGTGGGGGAGAGCGGCTGCGGCAAGACGACCACCTCCCGCTGCATCCTGCGCGCGCTGACGCCGACCGCGGGGGATGTGAATTTCCTCACGGAAAAACAGCGAGTTGTCAATATTGCCACAGTGCCGAAAAGCCAACTGCGCCCTCTGCGTCGCCAAATGCAGATGATCTTTCAGGACCCCTACTCTTCCCTCAACCCACGCATGACCCTGCTGGATATCATCGGTGAACCCCTGCTGGTCAACGGCGTGGGCACTGCCTCTGACCGTCGCGACCGGGTCGAGGAGTTGCTGAAGCTGGTCGGTCTGCCCCCGGAATTTATGAGTCGCTATCCCCACGCCTTCAGCGGTGGCCAGCGCCAGCGCATCGGCATCGCCCGCGCCCTGGCCCTGGAACCCGCGCTGATTGTGGCCGACGAGCCGGTCTCCGCGTTGGATGTCTCTGTCCAGGCCCAGATCATCAATCTGATGCTGGAATTGCAGGAGGAGATGGGCCTCTCCTATCTCTTTGTGGCCCACGACCTGAGCGTCGTCAAACACGTGAGCGACCGGGTGGCAGTGATGTATGTGGGCAAAATTGTGGAGATTGCCGGTACGGAAGACATCTTTCAGCAGCCGATGCACCCGTATACCGAAGCCCTGCTCTCCGCAGTCCCCAAGCCGGACCCCCGACTCCGTTCCCAGCGCATCATCCTGGAAGGCGAAGTGGCCGACCCCGCATCCCCCCCCAGCGGCTGCTACTTTCACCCCCGCTGCAAGCACGTCATCGACCGCTGCCGCACCGAATCTCCAGTCCTGGAAGAGGTGCAGCCCGATCGCTTCGTCAGTTGCCACCGGGCACGGGAGTTGACGCTGGCGGGTGTTCAGGAGTAGGATAGGACAGGCTTTTCTGCTTGGGGAAGGAATTTCCCTCAGAGTTTTGAACAAATGGAGGGTGAATATGTCCGTCCAACTCACCTTGACACTTTCCGATAGTATCGTGGAGAGCGCAAAACGTGTAGGGCATTCCAGCGAGCAGGCTGTCGAGGCCGTCTTGACCAATGCGTTGGAAACGCTGTGGCCCGCGTGGAATGCACTCCCTTTAACATCCATTTATCCCCCTATTTCTGATTTGTCCGACTTGGAAGTATTGGCGATTGCTGATATGAAATTGAGTGTGGCACAAAATAAGCGGCTGTCAGATTTGCAAGAAAAAGGAAAAACGGAGAGCCTGTCCGAAATAGAACGTCATGAACTGACTTCATTGCTCTATATTTTTCAGATAGGCCAATTGCGCAAGTCTGAAGGCATTGCCGAAGCCTTTCGTCGTGGACTTCGCAAACCGCTGACCGATGCCTAGGATTAGCCGGGAACTCCGCGTTCTGGTGCGTGCCAGGGCCAGAGATCGTTGTGAATACTGCCACAGTCCCCAAGCGCTTATTATGGGACGTCTCCAAATTGACCACGTACTCCCCCTAGCAAAAGGTGGGGAGAATGAGAAAGAGAATCTCTGCTTGGCCTGTGAGCTATGCAACCAGCACAAATGGACGCAAACAGAAGCTCCCGACCCACAGACCGGAATCGTGGTCAACCTCTTCAATCCCCGCAACCAGCGATGGGACGAGCACTTCGTATGGAGTGCAGATGGCAGTCGAGTCATCGGCGTTACCCCTATTGGACGGGCAACCGTCGAAGCACTTCGGTTGAACACAGAACTGGCGCAAACCGTTCGGCGCAATTGGATTGTAGCTGGTTGGCACCCGCCCCATCCATAATGAAGTGGGTATCCAACCCAACGGAAGCCCATCCCACGAAAATCAACACTGCCAAACGAAAGTAAGCCATGCGTGTTCTCCTCGCCGGATTGAGCCACCCCCACTCCCTCGCCCATCTGCGCACCCTGGCCCAGACGCCGGAAGTGGACGCGATTCTGCTCTGGGATGCAGACGCGCAGAGATTGGCGTCGGAGGAAGTGCGGAGGACGGCGAAGGTTACTGCGACCCACACAGACCTGGACTGGCTGTTGACCGAACACGACGCCGATTTTGCGCTGGTGGCCGTGCGCAACGACCGAATGCCTGCTGTCTGCAAACGGATTGCAGGCGAAGGTGTCCATTTGCTGGTCGAGAAACCAATCGCAAACAGCCCGGCAGCCCTGGCGGAGGTGATCTCAGCGGCTGACCGGGCTGGTGTGCGTCTGGGCGTCTGCTATCCCAACCGCTGCCACCCGCTGGTAGAGGAGGCAAAGCGGGCGGTGGATGCGGGTCTGCTGGGGCCACTGATGACCCTGCACATGCAGCTTCTCACCACCCAGCCCCACTTCCGCAACCCCCAACATTGGCTCTTTCGCAAGGAATACGCGGGCGGCGGCATTCTCCCCTGGCTGGGCTGCCACTATCTGGACCTGATGCGTTTCATCACCGGCGACGAAATTGTGGCTGTCTCCGGCCACTGTTCCACCCGCAGTGGGGAGGCCATCAACGTGGAAGATGTGGCCGTCCTCAATCTGACTTTTGCTTCCGGAGCGGTGGGCAGCCTGCATGTGGGCTACGTCCTCTCCCTCAGCGGCGCAGGCTATGAGAACCGCCAGGGCTACGCCACCCACGCCGAATTCTGCGGCCAGAGCGGTCGCCTGGGCTGGCACGGCGATACAATCTTTCCGCCCGATTTGTGGATCGAAAGCAGCCATCCCGACTGGGCTGCCGCGCCCCGCCGGGAATTCCGAGCCGACCTCATCCCCTCCACCGCCTATGCGGGCGCGCACGGCCTGATCTTCCTGCGCCGTTTCGTGCAGGCCATTCAGACCGGCGATCCCTTGCCCGCCAGCGGTGAGGATGCGTTAGCCGTGGCCCGTGTGGTGGAAGCAGCGTATGCATCCAGCAATTAGCGCGGGCGAAACTGATCCGCCAGCGCCGTTGCCCAAGCCTCGTTGGCGTGGACGGTGCGCCCCGCGTTGTGGGGCGAGTGGACCACATTCTCCCGCCCCAGCAGGGGATCGTCCAACGGCAACGGCTCCACATCGAAGACGTCCGCGGCCAAAGACAGTTCGTCGGCCAGCACCCGCTCCCGCAGCGTCGGCATATCGCAGATATTCGCCCGCGTCGCCAGGACGACCAGACAGCCGGTGGGTAGCGCCCGGATGTGTTCGGCGGTCACCAGCCCACGGGTCGAGTCGGTCAGGGGAACCATCGGCACAAAAATCTCAGCGTCCTGCACCAACCGGTCCAGGTGAAATTCTCGCCGGGAACCGGCCCGGTGAAAGGCAGGCTCGGCTGCGAAGGGGTCCCAGACGGCCACATCTGCGCCCAGCATTTTGACGAAGCTGGCGTAGCGGCTGCCGATATTGCCCGCGCCCACAATACGCACCCGCTTGCCCGCTACCGTCCCGTTCGTAAAGCGAGAATCGTCGCCGTACTGCTGCCCCCGCTGACCAGCCAGCCCCACGCCATCCGCGGGCGAATAGTCCCAGGCCGACAGGTCGGTGAGAATCCGGTGATGCAGTTGGGGAATCCGCCGCAGCCCGCAGAGAGTCAGGGCCAGGGCGTACTCCGAGACGCTCTGCCCCCAGAAGCCTTCGCTGTTCTGGCGATAGACCGTCACTCCTCTGGCCCGGAAGAGATTGCCTGCGCTGTCCTGATAGGCTTCCTGGCAGGCTACCTCTTCCAACGCTGTGAACTTCTCCACACACGATTCCGTCACCGGCACACCCAGCACGACCATCCGCGTCACTTGGCCAGACGCGGCCACCACCTCCCCCAGCGGACGGCTTTCGTCCGGGGGGAGGCGCAGAAACTCCGTTGGCCCGTGCGCCTGCCAACGGGTGCGCAGGGCATCAGCCGCAAAGGGCCAGACGCCGTCGAACTTTGGATGGACAACAATTAGGCTCGTCACAGGTATCTCCTAACCTCGCTTAAATAAAGGGTGAACAGTCTCTTCATTCTCCCACTCTCCAACTGACCAGTAAAATCTCTGGCCTGTCGTATCGGAATTCTTCCCTGTTTCTCTGTAGAATGTGGGTAGCTCTCCGCCCACTTTGTGCAAACGGGATTTACGATGGATTATCAGACTACAACTGCAATTGACGACCCGCCGGTCATCCTCGTCGGCAATCCCAATGTGGGCAAATCGGTGATCTTCGGCGCGCTCACGGGCCGCTACGTGGCGGTTTCCAACTATCCGGGCACAACCGTTGAGGTCGCGCGGGGGGCGTTCACGCCCAACGGTCACAGCCGACCCCTCATCGACACCCCTGGCATCCAGAGTATTGTACCCTTTTCCGACGACGAACGGGTCACCCGGGACATCCTTCTGGACAACCAGTCCGCAATCGTCGTGCAGGTCATCGACACGAAAAATCTGCGCCGGGGGATGCTCATCGCACTGGAACTGGCCGAGACAGGTCTGCCCCTGGCGATCTGTCTGAATATGGCCGACGAGGCCGAGGCCCGGGGCATTCGGGTGGACGCCCCGCGATTGGCCGATCTGTTGGGTGTGCCGGTCATTTCTACAGTGGCGACCCAGCGTGCGGGGCTGTCGGGCATCTCTGGTCTGGTCGAAGAGGCCCAGACCGCTAACTACGCCACAGTTTTTGCCGAGCCGATTGAGGAGGCTGTCACCGTCATCAGCCAGCTTCTGCCAGAGACAGCCATCTCCAGCCGCTCCCTGGCGCTGATGCTGCTGGCGGGCGACGAGAGTCTGCTGGAACGGCTGGGACTGTCAGAGTACGACGAAAGCCTTATCGAAGAGGCAAGGGAAGGGGCTGAACAGGCCGTGGGTCAGCCCCTGCGTTTTGCCATCAACCGGCAGCGTTTGCAGCGGGCAGAGGCCATTCTGGACGCGGTGATCGCACGCACACCGGTCAAGCGAAGCGTCGCAGCGGCCTTGGGCCAGTGGGCTGTCCATCCGGTTGTGGGCTGGCCGATTCTGCTGCTGGTCCTCTACGCCCTCTACCGTTTCGTCGGCGTCTTCGGCGCGGGCACACTGGTCGATCTGATCGAAAGCCGTCTCTTTGGCGAACTGATCAACCCGTGGCTGACGGGGATTGTGAATCAGCTCACCCCGCCGGGTCTGATCCGGGACTTTCTGGTGGGGGAGTACGGCCTCTTCCCCGTCGCGCTCACCTACAGCTTTGCGATTGTTCTGCCGATTGTCGGCACATTCTTCCTCGCCTTCAGCCTACTGGAGGATTCGGGCTATCTGCCCCGGCTGGCGGTGATGCTGGACCGGGCCTTCCGCTGGATGGGGCTGAACGGCAAAGCGGTGCTGCCGATGATTCTGGGGCTGGGCTGCGACACAATGGCGACGATGACCACCCGCATTCTGGAGACACGCAAGGAGCGCATTCAGGTGACGCTGCTGCTGGCGTTGGGCGTGCCCTGCTCGGCCCAATTGGGGGTGATTTTGGGGATGATCGCCGGGCTGGGGGCTGCTGCCACAGCCATCTGGGCCGGGGTGATTGTGGGCACGCTGTTGGTGGTGGGCTACCTCTCCGCCCGTCTGCTGCCCGGTGAGCGCTCAGATTTCATTCTGGAATTGCCGCCCATGCGCTTGCCTGCGCTGGGCAATATCGCGCTGAAGACAGCGGCCCGGATGGAGTGGTATCTGAAGGAAGTGGTCCCCGTCTTTGTGGTCGGGACCGCCGCCCTCTTTGTGCTGGATCGGCTGAACATTCTGGGCCTGTTGCAACGGCTGATGTCCCCCCTGATTGTGGGCTGGCTGGGATTGCCCGCCACCGTGACCGACGCCTTTCTGGTCGGCTTTCTGCGCCGGGACTACGGCGCGGCGGGTCTCTTTGCCATCGCCCGGGACGGCAGTTTGGATACGGTGCAGATTGTCGTCAGTCTGGTTGTGATTACACTCTTTATGCCCTGCATCGCCAATCTATTGATGATTGTAAAGGAATACGGCGGGCGCACGGCGATTGCTGTGACAGCCGTCGTCTTCCCCCTCGCTTTTCTGATCGGCGGCGCGCTGAATTTCATCCTGCGGGCCTTCGCCGTCGTGCTTTGAGTGCGACTAATCTTAACGCAGGGGATTCCTTTGCGTTGTGGAATCCGTGCAAATCCGTTCCATCCGCTTGTATCCGTGTCCTTTTGTTTTGCTTTGGGAGTTTTGCTATGCAATGCCAACTTTGCGGCTACGAATTTGAAGTGACATCACTGGTCTGCCACACAAACTGTCCCCTGGGCAGCCACTGCAATCTCATCTGCTGCCCCCACTGCGGCTACCAGGCCGTGGACGAGTCCCGCAGCAAGCTGGCCGGCTGGATCGGACGTATATTTCCCGCCCGTGCCCGCCCAGAGAATGCAGGGGACCGCGCCCGCAAAGTGATGGAAGAGAAGCTCGTGCCCCTCAGCCACATCCCCGACGGCGCAGAGGTGGAAGTGGGCACGCTGGACGAAATGCCCGCCCGCCGCCTGGCCCGGCTCAGCGTCTTTGGCCTGCTCCCCGGCAGTTGGGTCACACTCGTCCAGCGTACCCCCGCGCCGGTCATCCGCATCGGCGAGACCGAACTGGCCCTGAGTACGGAGATTCTGGACCAAATTTGGGTGCATCCAGAGGCTTCCCCCCACGCCCCATAGGCCCCTCCCCAACTGATTTTGTGATACAATTCTCCCATCAATTCCATATGCCCCATCTTCCACCCACCTCTGGGAGAAGCATCCATGCACATCACAAAAGCACTCATCACCGCGGCCGGGCGGCGGCAACGCACCCTGCCCTTGCAAACCCTCATCGACCGGGACGGCGTGGAAAAATCGGTCCTGCGCATTCTCGTCGAGGAGGTCATCGCCGCGGGGGTGGACGACATCGGCGTCGTCATCCGCCCCGGCGACGAGAAAGCCTATGCCGATGTGGCGGGTGAACACGCGGGCCGCCTACACTTCATCCCCCAGACCGAACCCCTGGGCTACGGCCACGCTGTCTACTCTGCCCGCGACTTTGTGGGCGGCGATTCTTTCCTGCATCTGGTGGGGGATCACCTCTACGTCAGTCGGGAGGGCCAGGGCTGCGCGCAACGGCTGGTGGAAGTCGCCACCCGGCAGGGCTGCGCGGTCTCTGCGGTGCAGGCGACCCGTGAGCATCTGCTGCCCTACTACGGCGCAGTGGGCGGTCGACGGCTGGCGGGCCGGGACGATCTCTACCGCATCGAAACGGTCATCGAAAAGCCCACCCCCACCCAAGCCGAGCAGCACCTCATCGCGCCCGGTCTGCGCGCCGGTCACTATCTCTGCTTCTTTGGGATGCACGTCCTCACGCCAGCAGTGATGGAAATTTTGGGCCGTCTGCTGGCCGCGGACAACAGCGGGGGCCTGCCCCTCTCCGCCGCACTGGACGAACTGGCCCGCCGCGAGCAATACCTGGCCCTGCAACAGAACGCACAGCGCTTCGATGTGGGGGTGAAATATGGCCTGCTCACCGCGCAGGTGGCTCTGGCCCTCAACGGCCAGGACCGGGACGAGGTTCTCGCCCGCCTGCTGGAACTGCTGGCCATGCGGGAGGTGGGGGGATGAAGTCATTGATTGAACAACCCGTTTCCCGTTTCGCTGGACCGCGGACGGCGGACGGCAGACGAACCAATTCGCCAGACGTTCGTCTTTCGTCCGTCGTCTGTCGTCGTCAATGGGGAGGTGTCCGATGAGCCAACTCATCCCCATCATCACCTCCCCCGACCCCGCCATCCGGGACCGCTCGCTGGAAGGCTTTGCCCGCAATGCGTCTCTGGCCGAACTGCTGGACGAATGCGCGGCTCTGGACCGGATGCGCCGGGAGAATGCCAATCTCTACGAGCGGGTGCGCGCGCTCTTTTTTCTCTATGCGCTGCATCGCTTCCACCTGCCCGCCAAGGCCGATCTGCTCGGCCAGGGCCACATCCCCTTTGACGGCTACGAGCATCTGCTCCAACGCCGCTTTGACGAGGCCATCGACAGCTTTCTGGCCCAACAGAGCAGCGACGGCCCCAACGCGGCCATCTCCAGCGCGCTGGCCGCGGCCTATCACCAACTGGCCTTCCAGACCCTGGCGGATCAGGTGCGGCGCAGCGTGCGCAGTGTGAGCGGCAACCGCTGGATGTTCCGGGCCGGCCACCCCGCGGATCACCCCCTGCGGGTGCGGCCCGAACTCCTGCGCGCCTCGGCCAGTGGACTCTACCCGATTCTGCGCGAGCGCACGCCTGTGCGCATGGACCTGACCCACAGCGGTTGGAGCGACATTTTCTTTCTGGGTATGGACTTCCCCGAAGGTGCGCGGGTGCTGAATGTCTCCATCGACCTCAGCGTGCGGGACTTAGCCGATACAAGCTCCCCCCAGAATGGGGGGCGGGGAGGGGTTCCCCAACCGCCGGTGGAAGCCTGGCTGCGGGTCATCGACCGGCCTGTCCTCCGCCTGACCAGTGTGGATTTGGGCGCGTCCGCCGAGATTACTTCCCTGGCCGAGATTTTCGACTTCGCGCGGGACTATCTGGGCCTGCTCAAAGCCGCGCTCATCGCCGCCGGGATTGTGCCGCCGGGGATGGAAGGCGCGCAGCAACCCCTCAGCGATCTGCTGGCCCGGCTGGTCGGCCCCGGTTTAGGGCTGGAACTAGTGAGCAAAGTCAACGACATCCCCAAAGGCTCCCGGCTGGCGGTCTCGACGAATCTGCTGGCCTCCCTCATCGCCGTCTGTATGCGCGCCACCGGGCAAACCGCTGCCCTGACCGGCGGGCTGGACGAGGCTGAGCGGCGGCTGGTGGCGGCGAGAGCCATTCTGGGCGAGTGGCTGGGCGGCTCCGGTGGCGGCTGGCAGGATTCGGGTGGGGTCTGGCCGGGGATGAAGTTGATCCAGGGCGAACTGGCTGCGGAGGGTGATCCGGAGTTCGGCGTGAGCCGGGGGCGGCTCTTACCCAGCCATCACGTTTTTGGCCGGGACGAAGTGAGCGAGGAGACCCGGCGCAAGCTACAGGAGTCGCTGGTACTGGTCCACGGCGGGATGGCCCAGGACGTGGGACCGATTCTGGAGATGGTGACGGAGAAATATCTGCTGCGGGCCGAGGCGGAATGGGCCGGACGCAAAGCCGCGATGGCGACGCTGGACCAGATCACTGGCCTGCTCAAAGCGGGAGATGTGCGGGCCATCGGCGCGGCTACCGAAGCCAACTTCACCGGCCCGTTGCAGACGATTATCCCCTGGGCGGGCAACCGCTATGTGGATACACTCATCCGCCGGGTGCGGGACGAGTTCGGCGAGAATTTTTGGGGCTTCTGGATGCTGGGCGGGATGTCCGGCGGGGGGATGGGTTTTATCTTCGACCCGGCCCACAAAGCCGCGGGGCAGGTCCGCTTGCAGGCGATTATGGACGAAACAAAAGCGGCCCTGGAAGGGGCTGTCCCCTTCGCCATGCAGCCGGTAGTCTACGATTTTGCCATCAACGAGCGGGGAACCTGGGCGGAGTTGGTCGGGAAAGATACAGCCGAGGGCGACGCCGCGCTGATGCCCGCCAGCTACTATACGCTGACCGTCCCGGAGCTTCTGCGCCAGGAGCAGCGCAGCCTTTCCCCTTCCCGCCGGGCCGAGTTGGATCGCTTCGGCGCGGCCTGCCGCACAGACCCCACTCTCTCCGGCACAGTCCAGGCCCTTTTCGACCGTCTGCTGCCCCAGGCCGAGAGCGCCGCACCGGGCAGCGGTTCGCTGGACGAGCTGCTGGCGGCCAACGGCTTTGACCGGGCACAGCACGAACAGATTCGGGCCGAACTGCGCTCCGGGCGCATCGGTCTGGCCCAGAACCGACTGCCCAGCCGTATGCACATCGAAGATGTGCGCGCCGGCGATGTGACCGACGCCACCGCCGGTTTATCAGAAGAATTGCGCAGCGTCGGGCTGGATGCGCTGGCAAAGGGCGAAGTGGCCGTCGTCTCTCTGGCCGGGGGCGTGGGCAGCCGCTGGACAAAAGGCGCGGGCGTCGTCAAAGCCCTCAACCCCTTCGCCCGGCTGGACGGGGCGCACCGCAATTTCGTGGAGGTCCATCTGGCCAAGAGTCGGCGCATCAGCCGCCTGGTCGGGGAATCTCTGCCCCACATCTTCACCACCAGCCACCTGACCCACCGGCCTATCGCCGACTTTCTGGCTGCGGAAAATCGTTACGGCTACGACGGACCGCTGCATCTATCGCCGGGGCGGGCCATCGGTCTGCGTCTGATTCCGATGGCACGGGATTTGCGCTTCGCCTGGGAGGAGACACCCCAACAGCTTCTGGATGAGCAGGCGCAGAAGGTGCAAGAGAGCCTGCACGCCGCGCTGATCGGCTGGGCACAAAGCGCGGGGGAAGGCAGCGACTATACAGACAATCTGCCCAGCCAGTGCATCCACCCGGTGGGCCACTGGTACGAACTGCCCAACCTCCTGCGCAACGGCGTCCTGGCCGATCTGCTGGAGACCCACCCCCAACTGCGCACCCTTTTTATGCACAATATCGACACAGTGGGCGCGGATGTGGACCCGGCCCTGCTGGGACTGCATTTGCAGAGCGGGGGCGCGATGACCGGCGAGGTGATCCACCGGTTGCTGGACGACCGGGGGGGCGGGCTGGCCCGCATCGACGGTCGTCTGCGTCTGGTGGAGGGGCTGGCCCTGCCCCACGAGCGCATCGAATTTGGCCTCAGCTTCTACAATTCCAGCAGCTTTTGGATCGACATCGACCGGCTGCTGGCCCTCTTTGGCCTGGGCCGGGACGATCTGCGGGACGAGGCGCGGGTCTCGGCCACTGTGCGGGGGATGGCGGCGCGGATGCCCACCTATGTGACGCTGAAGGATGTGAAGAAGCGCTGGGGCAAAGGCCAGGAGGACATCTTCCCCATCACCCAATTCGAGAAGCTGTGGGGGGATATGACTGCCCTGCCCGAATTCGATTGCCGCTTTGTGGTCGTGCCGAGAGTACGGGGGCAGCAGTTGAAGGAAGTCGATCAGCTCGATGGCTGGCTGCGGGACGGTTCCGCGGCGTATGTGGCGGGGCTGTGTGCGTGGGAGTGAGCTTCAAAGGAGGTTATTCTGTGACTATCAAACCGATTTACACCGAAAGTGATTATCGGGCCACCCTTGCAGAAATCGAGACACTGATGGATGCAGCGCCGGGTTCGCCAGATGAAGAACGTTTGGATGTGCTGGCGACACTGGTTGTAGCCTATGAGGAGCAGTACCACCCCATTCCCCACCCATCGCCTATTGCTGCCCTCGAATACTATCTGGAAAGCCGCGGTCTGACACGCAAAGCGTTGGAGCCGTTCATTGGTTCACCGAATCGGGTCTCCGAAATACTAAACCGCCGCCGCCGCCTGACGCTGGCGATGATTCGCCGTTTGGCAGCCGGGACGGGTATCTCAGCCGCGGTGCTGATTCAGCCCTATGAATTAGCAACGGATGAATTAGCGACGGACGTCGCAGTTCCAGAGCCAGCGACATCTCTACGTATACAGTCTACCATCAGCGGATAGAGGCGATCACAGCCAGTCGCGCAGATCGGTCAGGTCATTGACCACCAGATCGGCCCCGGCAAAGTCGATTTCCGCTGTCTGCGGGCTGAGCAGACCACAGCGCACCGCACCGGAAGCCTGGGCCGGGCGCAGTTTCCATTCGCTATCGCCCACCACCAGCACTTCGCTGGGTGTCAGCCCCAGGGCCTTGACCGATTGGGACAGGGATTCGCTGGGAGATGTGGATGAACGGAGATCGTCCTGGGCGGTAACCACCCCGAAAAGTGCCGGGGGAAGCTCGGCTTTTTCCAGAAAGCAATCGACTTCGGCGCGGGGACGGGCGGTCAACAGCCCCAATTGATAGGTGTGGCTCAACTCCCGGAGCAGCTCGGCAGTACCGGGCCGCATACGCAACTGTTCGGCTGGGGGGAATGCCCTAACCCGATTGAGAAAGCCAGTCATCCGCTCCAGATCGTCGTGTAGTTGAACCCAGAGCAGAATACCGATCCACCAATTGACCGGACCCTCCATTTTGAGCAGCAACCGGCGAAAAGTCCGGCTGCGCATTTCCGCAGGCCAGATTCTGTCCGCCCACCCCAACCGGGCGGCAAGCTGATCTGCTAAAGCGAAGTCGAGATCAGTCAGCACCCCGTCCAGATCGAAGATAACAGCCTGGATGCGATGGCCGGCAATCAGGCCGGGGATTCGCACATCGCTTTGGGTGAAGTTGCTCTCAAAAGGTTCCTGGTCCCGCAGTTTACGCATGATGTAGGCCAGCAGTGTGCGCACACTGGCGATGGTGGGTGTTATCAGCAACACACCCAGAAAGCCGAAGACCAGAGCCGCGCTGATAATCCCGGCGAAGGTGACGGCAGGGTGCAGATTGACCCGCCGCCCCACCAGCCGAGGGATGAGATAGACGCTCTCGATTTGGGTGATGACGACGTAAAGCCCCATCACTATCAGAGCAAAGATGAGCGGGTTTACCGGCAGCCAGGTGGACCCTTGAAAAAGGGCAAAAAGTGTGCCAATCGCGCCGCTGATGCCAGGACCGACAGTGGGCAGAAACTCCATCAGCGCGGCCAAAAGCGCAAAGCCCGCCGCGCTGGGCAGACCCACAATCCCCATGGCAATCCACGTCATCGCACCCACCACCAGTGCCAGCACAAACTGCCCACGCAGAAAAGCGTACCAGATGAGCGAGAGTTCCTGGCCCAGGCGGCGCACATCTTCCCGATAATCGACGGGGACGCTGTTGAGAATGGCGCGCTGGAGAAGGTGAATGTCTTTGAGCAGCCAGAAGCCCAACACCAGCACATAAATAGTGCTCAGCACAGTCGTCGTCAGAGTGAGCGCGAAGCCCAGCGCGCCGACAGCCGCCGGCGAGAGCACATCCTGAATTAGTGTGCCCACCTGCTGGAAGAGGCTGTCCAGGCTGATTTGAAAACCGCCAAACTGAAAGATAGGACCCAGCGCGGCGGTTTGCAGATCGTTGACCAGCGTAGCCAGGGCGGTGCTGAGGGATTGGAGGGATTCTACCAGTCGGGGCAGAAAGGCAACAGGCGTGATGATCAGCAGGAGGATCAAAAAGATGTAGACGCCGCCCACCGACGCGCCCCGACTCCAGCCTGTGCGCCCCTGCACCCAATTCACAGGCTGATGCAGGATGAAAGTCAGCAGCAGCGCGACGATTGTGGGGCGGATCATCGCCCGGAAGGTAATGAGCAAAATCACCGCCAGCAGAGCCAGCAGTGAAGTCACAATAATTTTGGTTGTGGAACTCCAGCGTTTGGATGTCATACGTGGCAATCAGCGCTCGGCAAGCGAAGTTTTTGATACCAGAAGTTCGACTCTTTGGAAAAAGTCGAACTTGTAAAACCCCAGAAACTGGTTCTGGCTGTGGGCAGCACTACCGGTGGGTTCACTGAAAGAATGTGAAACGGTTGAGCGGCCAGTAGCGCAGCCACGCCTTCCCCGTAATTTCGTTCCGATGGACAGGGCCAAAGACCCGGCTGTCGTTGCTGTTGTTGCGGTTGTCACCCATCACAAAATAGTCGCCAGCCCCCAGTGTGATGGGTCCGTAGGTGGAACCGTCGGGCAGTTGCACGAACGACTGGTCGATGGCCTGGCCGTCGATCAGTACCCGCCCCCGCCGGATTTCCACAGATTCCCCAGGCAGACCCACCACCCGTTTGATCAGCAGATCACTCATTTGGGGTCGGTCCAGCACCACAATATCACCCCGTTGGGGCGCGCCAAAATAGTAGGAAACCTTCTCGATCACCAGCCGCTCTGAGGGCTGTAGATTGGGCTGCATACTCTGACCATAGACAACTGTAGCCTGGGCCAGAAAGATGTGAATTGCCAGGGCCAGCAGGATGGCAGGCACAACCACCTGCAAAACCTCTTTGAGAGCCGTCCCAATCAGGGCGAATGTCTGCCCCACACCGTCACCCGCTGGGGAAACCTCGTCCGCTCCGGGGATTTCGTCTGGAGACTCTGTCTGATAATCCTCGGCAGGGATAGGCTCGTCGGTTGCCCTTTTGGTGTCAGTGATGTCTATATTCTCGGTCACGAGAAGACCCCTTGGAAATCGCGTACCCAATTGTCTGAGTACAGAAATACAACCATTCTCCGCAAAAGTCAAGACGCCAGCGCCGGTCTTGGGCGCTGGCGTCTTTCAATTCATTGGTAGACGGCTATGGGGAAAACCTAACGACGTCCGCCCCGACCGCCGCGGTCGCCACCGCGCCCGCCCCGATCGTTGCCGCGTCCGCCTCGGTCACCACCGCCGCGGCTGCCGCCCCGATCCCGTTCCCTGGCCTCTTCGGCGCTCCAGCCTTCCAGCACAGCCTGGCGACTCAGGCGCACTTTGCCGGATGGGTCTACGTCGATGACCATTGTAGTCAGTTCGTCGCCCACATTGGCAATCTCTTCCACATTGTTCACCCGATAGTCGGCCAACTGGCTGATGTGCACCAGCCCGTCGATGCCGGGGAGCAGATTGACGAATGCGCCATACGGCTCTACCCGAACAACCTGGCCGGTGTAGATTTTGCCGACCTCGACCTCTTCGGTCATGGACGTAATCTCGACCCGGGCCAGTTCGGCCAGTTCACCGTTCAGACCGGAGATGTAGACAGTACCGTCCTCGTCCACATCGATCTTGACCTGATACTTCTCCTGCATCCCACGGATGGTCTTGCCGCCCGGCCCGATGATCTTGCCGATCTTCTCCGGGTCGATGCTGACAGTGAGAATGCGAGGGGCGTGAGGACTCATTGCCTCACGCGGTTCCGGCAACACTTCCAACATCTTGCCCAGAATGAAGAGCCGCCCAGTCTGGGCCTGCTCCAACGCCTGGCGCAGAATGTCGAAGTCCAGCCCCTTGATTTTCATATCCATCTGCAGGGCGGTAATGCCGTGCTCGCTGCCCGCCACCTTGAAGTCCATATCGCCCAGGTGATCTTCCAGGCCCTGGATGTCGGTGAGGACTGCGTACTTGCCCGTGTCCATATCCTGCACCAGGCCCATAGCGATACCGGCCACGGGTGCATCAATCGGCACACCCGCATCCATCAGGGCCAGGGTGCTGCCACAGACAGAGGCCATACTGGTCGAGCCGTTGCTGCTGACCGCTTCGCTGACCAGGCGCAGGGTGTAGGGGAAGTCTTCGGGAATCACCACCGACAGCGCCCGTTCTGCCAGCGCGCCGTGACCGATCTCCCGGCGCTTGGGTCCGCGCAGGGGATAGGCTTCGCCGGTGCTGTAGGGCGGGAAGTTGTAGTGGTGCATATAGCGCTTGGATTCGTCCGAGAGGAGGGTGTCCAGCCGCTGGGCGTCGCCGGGCGTGCCCAGGGTGGCGATGGTCAGCACGTGGGTTTCGCCACGCATAAAAAGGCCGCTGCCATGCACACGGGGCATTTTGCCCACCTGCACCCGAATCGGGCGAATTTCGGTCAGTGCCCGGCCATCGGGACGCACACTGTCGTCCAGAATGCGCCGACGCACAGCCTCTTTGACAATCGAATCGAGGACATCCTTCACATCTTTGGCTGCCACTTCGCCGCTTTCCATACGGGGCTTCAGAGATTCCACCACCTCGGCGGTCACAGCGGTCAGACGGTCCTTGCGGTCGCCCCGGTCGTCGCTGGTGGCGATGACTTCACGAATCTTGTCGGTCGCCAGTTCCTTGACCAGTGCTGCGGTCTCTTCCTTAGGCAGGAAGACGGTGTAGCCGGTGAACTTCTCTTTGCCGATCTCTTCCTGCATCTGCTTGATGGTCTGGATAACCGGCTGCATGGACTCGTGGGCCAGTTTCAGCGCTTCCAGCATCACATCTTCGGGCAGCTCGTTGGCGCCCGCTTCCACCATCAGAATGTTGTCCTCGGTCCCGGAGACTTGCAGGGCCAGGGTGCTGTTCTTCATTTCCGAATTGGTGGGGTTGACGATAAACTGGCCGTCCACATAGCCGACCGAAGCCGCACCCACAGGTCCACCCCAGGGGATGTCGCTGATGGCGACGGCTGCCGAAGCAGCGATGATAGCCAGGGGATCGAAAAGATGCTCGGCATCCGAACTGAGCGCGTGCAGAATCACCTGCACGTCGTTGCGGAAGCCTTTGGGGAAGAGGGGGCGCAGGGGGCGATCCACCAGACGGCAGAGCAGAATGCCCTGTTCGCTGGGGCGGCCTTCGCGCCGGAAGAAGCTGCCGGGGATGCGGCCCACCGCGTACATCTTTTCTTCAAAGTCCACCGTGAGTGGGAAGAAGTCGATGCCCGGTCGCACATCTTTGGCCATCGTGGCGGTTGCCATAATCACAGTGTCGCCGCAGCGCACAGTGACCGAACCGCCGGATTGTTGAGCCAGGACACCTGTCTCAATGCTGATTTCTTTGTCGCCAAGATGGGTTGTGTAAACCTTGGCACCATCAAAAATCTGTAAATCGTGCATACTCGTTACTACCTTTCGTAGAACTACTCTGTTTTGTGGCGGGCGCGAAGTGCCCGGCCACACGTATGGAACGCACAGGGCGCTCACACGCAGGCCGCATGAACACAAATAGATTCATACGTCTGATTGGGAGGTTCTATCGAGGTGCGGAACTGGAGAATGGGTCGAAGCCTGGGAAAGCTTCGCTCCATTCTCCAATGCCGGACCCCGAACGCGGGTAGAGTAGAAACCGGCCAACAGATACGTGTGTGGGTCCCGTGCAGGAAACCCTATGGAAGAAGCTCGACTCTACTTTTGAAGAAAGTCGAGTTTCTGAGACATAAAAAGAAAACAGGGGCGGTGCCGTGATTTGCTTCGACAAACCGCCCCTGATCTTCTTTTCTAACGGCGCAGCCCCAATCGCTGAATCAATTGGCGATAACGGGCAACGTCCTTGCCAGCCAAATAGGCCAGATGGCGTCGCCGCTGACCCACCAGCTTGAGCAACCCCCGCCGCGACCCTTCGTCGTGGCTGTGGGTGTTCAAATGGTCAATCAGCCCATTGATTCGCGTGGTCAACAGCGCGACCTGTACTTCGGGTGAGCCTGTATCTGTCTCGTTGATACGGTACTCTTCGATAACCTGAGTCTTGCCTTGCTTGGTTATACTCATTGGTACTCCTACGCTCCTTCTAGGCTATCTGGAATTTGCTCCAGGCTTTGAACCGGACTGACACTCATTCCGGTGTTTAGCCAGACCAACGCTGGAATACCAAGGCCAAGGGCCCAGCTAAACAGTCCAACTATAGCACATATTTGCGAAACCACCAAATCCCTTATTGTCTACCATACACAAAACTTAAAGAAGTGGAAGGTTGCAGGTGTCGGGTGTCACGTCCTTTTGCCTTTTGCCTTTCCCGCCTGGGGATGTCAAAATAACCCTATGAACAATCTTGCCACCCTCATCAAACGAGAAGCAGCCCGTCTGGGTTCCGATCTCTGCCAGATTGTGCCTGTTGCACAGGCAGCCCACAGCGAATTTTACCGGCGTTGGCTGGCGTTGGGACGGGCGGGGGAGATGGGTTATCTGGAACGGAATGTGGAGAAACGGGAAAACCCGGCCCTATTGGCCGAAGACGGGGAACCCTTTCGGTCGCTGATTGTGCTGGGGGTGGACTATCACCGCTTTGACCTGCCCCCGGCCCTGCGCGACGACCCCAGCCGGGGTATCATCGCCAGCTATGCCTGGGGCGACGACTATCACGAAATCATCCGCCCCCTGCTACACGAACTGGACGGTTTCATCCGTGGGCAGAGCGGGCGCACGACGCTGGGCAAAGGGCTGGTGGACACGGGTCCGGTGCTGGAACGGGACTGGGCGATGCAGGCTGGGCTGGGCTTCACGGGCAAGAATTGCTGCACCATTCACCCCCAGCGGGGAAGCTGGCTCTTTCTGGCCACCCTCCTCGTGCCCGAAGGGTTGGCCGCGGATTCAGCGCCTATACCCGTCAATCTCCCGCTGTTTTCCGCCGATGCTGTCGCCGCCGGTCTCCCGCCCTCTATAAACTTCGGCGGATGGCAACTGCCCAATCTCCAATCCCCAATCTCCAATCCCCAATCCCCGCCCGCCACCTGTGGCCGCTGCACCCGCTGCCTGGACGCCTGCCCCACCGACGCATTTGTCGGCCCTTTTCACCTGGACCCGGAACGCTGCATCTCCTATTGGACAATCGAGTCCCGCCAGCCCATTCCCCGCCATTTGCGCCCGCTCTTTGGCAACCGCATCTTCGGCTGCGACATCTGCCAGGAGGTCTGCCCGTGGAACAGCCGCCTGCCGGAACGCACACCCCAACTGGCCGGACTGGCTGCACGCAACGAACGGATCGCGCCGCCTCTGCTGGAGGGCTTTGCGCCAGAGAGTCCCTACTGGCTGGATCAGACAGCCTTCAGCCAGCATTTCCAACGGTCGCCCATCAAACGGGCCAAGCGGGCGGGGATGCTGCGCAATGCCTGTGTGGCCCTGGGCAACTGGGCCGATCCATCGGCGCTGCCTGGGCTGGCGCTGGCACTGGAGGACGAGGCGGCGTTGGGCCGAGGACACGCGGCCTGGGCCATCGGGGAGATTCTGCGCCGTCACCGGTTGCCCCAGGCCGGGGAGATGCTGGCGGCACGGCTGGCTGTGGAAGGTGATCCCTGGGTGCGGGAAGAGATCAGCGCTGCATTGGGATAATCGGTGCAACTTTCTGCCCGATGCTTCGTACTGTTCTTTGCGGGATCGCCCGCTGGATTGCGACTCTTTCGGGCGGTGTGCTACAATTCGCTGGTTTGGACAGGCCATTTTGTGAACAGGTGAGTTTTGCCCCTGGCCACTGAAAATACAATCAAAGGAGAACGGAAATGGATATTGGACGCGCACTCACATTTTTTACAGAGGATGAGCGCTGGATCGAAAAGACGGCCATCGGCACAGGTGTCCTGCTGCTCAGCACACTCCTGTCCTTTGTACTGGTAGGTGTGGTGGGCTACTTTATTGTGATGGGCTACGGTGTGCGCCTGTTGCAAAATGTGCGGGACAATGCCAATCCGGTCCTGCCCGAATGGGATCAGTGGGGCGATGATCTGAGCCGGGGCTTCAAACTCTTTGTGGTGCAGTTTGTGTGGGCGCTGCCGATTATTCTGATCATTCTGCCGGTTATGATTGTGTCGGCAATCGTCGGCAATGCCGGGGGACGCGACGCCGAAGGCTTTGCTGCATTGCTGGCCCTGTGCGCCACCTGTGTCTCCTTTATTGTCGCCATCGCCTACACGCTGATTCAGCCGGCCATGACGATCTTCTTTGCAGAAAAAGAGCAGATCAGCGACGGCCTGCAAATCGCCCGCATTTGGGATTGGACCCGGGCACACATCGGCGAAGTGGTGATTGTGACGATTGTCTATCTGGTGGGCAGTATGATTATTGCCACCGTTGGTAGCATCGCCGGTGTCATCCTCTGCCTCATCGGCCTGGTGGTGACAATCCCCCTGGCCCAACTGGTCATCTATTATCTGCAATTCCACCTCTACGGTCAGTTGGCTCCGGCAGTGGTAGGTGGCAGTGGTCCGGTGGAGATGGACGACCTGAACAGCGATGAGAGTGACGAGGACGACTTCACCCCGCCGCAGATTGTCTCGTAGTACGTTGTGCGTGGACTGGTAAACAAAGCAAAAAGGGGCTGCCGAACAATTGGTTCGGCAGCCCCTTTTTTGTTAAAAATTGTATTGGTCAGCGACATCTCAAAGTATTGATTTTCAATGCAAAGCAGCAAAGGAGCAGAGACGCAAAGCTATTCTCTGCGTCTCCCCATCTCTGCGACTCTGCGTTAAAGTTCAATATCTTCCTGACCAGCCCCTATTTTTGTAAAAAACCCGCTTGAATCTGTTCAATCCGCATCCGATTCTGTCACCATCCGCACAAACAACGCATGCCAGCGCAGATCGTCGGTCAGTTCCGGGTGGAAGGCGGTAGCCAGAATCGGCCCGGACTGGACAGCCACGGCGACCGTCTGCCCTGCGTTGTCGGTGAGATCGGCCAACACCTCCACGCCAGCGCCGGTCCCGGTGATGGCCGGAGCGCGGATGAAGACCGCGTGAACCGGTGGAGCGCCCAGGGCAGGCACGGTCAGGTCGGCCTCGAAGCTGTCGATCTGGCGGCCAAAGTAGTTGCGGTTGACCGTCACATCCAGCCCGCCGATGAGGGACTGGCCGCCCTGCTTCTGGCCTGTGGCCCTGTCCGAGAGCAGAATCATCCCCGCGCAGGTGCCCCAGGTGGGTTTGCCCGCGCCTACCCACGCCTTCAGCGGCTGGACCAGCCCCCAGCGCTCCGCGATCAGCGCCATACTGGTGCTCTCGCCGCCGGGAATGATCAGCCCATCCAGGCCGTCCAACTCCTCGGGTTTGCGCACTTCCCGCGCGGTCACGCCCAATTGACGCAACATTTTCATATGTTCGGCAAAAGCGCCTTGCAGGGCAAGAACGCCGATTGTCACACCACTCATAGAAGCATCCTTCACTGGCTGGGTGGCAAGGCGAAGGGATGACAAAGTGAACCCGAATCGTCACCTTGTCACCCCTTCATCCTGTCATCTTTACCAGCCCCGGTGGGCCAGCTTTTCAGCCTCAGGCAGGGTGTCGATATTGATGCCGACCATCGCTTCGCCCAGGTTGGCGCTGATCTCAGCCAGAATCTTGGGGTCGTTGTAGTGGGTGACGGCCTGGACAATGGCGTATGCCCGCTTGGCCGGGTCGCCACTCTTGAAGATGCCGGAGCCGACAAAGACGCCATCCACGCCCAACTGCATCATCAGCGCGGCGTCGGCGGGGGTGGCCACACCGCCGGCTGCAAAGTTGACCACCGGCAGGCGGCCCAGGCTGGCAGTCTCTTTGACCAGCGCATAGGGGGCGCGAATCTCTTTGGCAAAGGCGAAAAGCTCGTCCTCGTCCATTGTCTGCAAGCGGCGGATGTCGCCGTAGACGGCCCGGGCGTGGCGCACAGCCTCGACCACATTGCCCGTGCCCGCTTCGCCTTTGGTGCGGATCATCGCCGCGCCTTCGCCGATGCGGCGCAGGGCCTCGCCCAGATTGCGGCAGCCACAGACAAAAGGCACGCCGAATTTGTGCTTGTTGATGTGGTGCTCCTCATCAGCCGGGGTCAGCACTTCGCTCTCGTCGATGTAGTCCACGCCCAGGGCTTCCAGAATCTGGGCCTCGACGAAGTGGCCGATGCGGGCCTTGGCCATGACAGGAATGGTCACGGCTTCGATGATGCCTTTGATCATTTCCGGGTCGCTCATGCGCGAGACGCCGCCATCACGCCGGATGTCGGCGGGGACCCGTTCCAGGGCCATAACCGCACAGGCCCCGGCCTCTTCGGCGATGCGGGCCTGCTCCGGCGTCACCACATCCATAATCACGCCGCCCTTCAACATCTGGGCCAGACCGGCTTTGACCGCAAAAGTACCCTTTTCCACCTGGCCGTTTTTGTGGCCGTTCAATTCCTTGCTCATTCCTCTGCTCCTGTTCTGAAAGTAGCCACTGATGGACACGGATAGACGCGGACGAAATTTCTCTGCGGCTCCGCGCCCCTGCGGGAGAATCTCCCTTTTCAGTGGCTGCACACGGATTGTCTGTCCGGCGCGATCTGCCTGCGCCATCCCACGCGACAACTGCACTCGCCCCGTTTCTGATCTTCGCTGGGGTAGTTATCTATTGTAACGAGAAAGGGGGTGTAAAATCAACTCTGGGAAGGGCTGGGGGTGTTTGCGTCGTTATCGGGCGACGCGTTCAGGCAGCAGGTCGGTGGCTTCGGTAGTGGGGATGACGTCGATCCAGGCCATACTCATATCCACCGCTCAGTAAGTTTCGCCTACGGGTGGAAAAGCGGATCGGAGCCGATGCTGTCAAAGCAGTCATCGGCCGAGACGGCGTGGCCGATTTCAAACCACTGGTCGTTGAAGCGTTGAAAGGCCAAGTTGAAAGTGCTGTTGCCCTGGTATTCCATGCGGGCAAACTTCGACTCGAAGGTAGGTCGAATGGCATTGGGGCCAACCACCCGATAAGTGGCAAAAAAGTAGAAGTAGCGCCCGCGCCAGTAGCAATCGATCTGTTCGATGTAATTGAACTGGGGGTCATCGGGCGGCGGCTTTAGGTGTGCCGGTTTGAGCGTGGACTCGATCAGTTCGTCGCCACGGCGTTTGATTTCGTCTTTGAATGCGGCAGGTACAGCGAGATTCGATTTGGTTTTGGATGGGGTATAGACCCATCGCTTTTGTTGTTTTGCCATTGGTTGTTCCACCTAATCGTCAAAGAGACCCATTTGCTGGGACCCATCCGGATTCTTCGGATCAAAGTTCCTTGCTACAAGTCTTCCGTCGTCCAGACCAGCCAATCCATTCACATTCTCGACAATCGTCGGTATACAATATTCCGCCAGTTCTTCCCGGATTTGCGGGGTATTGAAACGCAGCACTTTCCACCCGGCGGTCTTCAGCGCATTGTCTCGATAGTTGTCTTCGGTAGCCTTTTTGGGATTGGAGTGCCAGCTATCGCCGTCGGTTTCAATGTCAATTTTCCCATCTCTGCAATAAATCGCAAAATCGAGGGCAAAATCCCGCTTCTTGACTCGAACAAATTCCTGACGTTCCGCCTGAATATGCAGACGTTTCAATGCCGCCCACAATCGATCTTCCAATGGACTTTCGTCGTACAGATCGTTGATCTCAACCGCCTGCATAAATTTTGCCCAGGTCGTTGAAATGAAGACGATCCGGCGTAGACGACGGCTGAAGATCGGATCGGGAAGCCTCTGTAAAGGGCCAAGATGCAGTTGATAATAGCGACGCGTACTCCGATAGTCGTAGGGCTGATCGGGCAGTAGTTCCCAACGAGCCTTTTCACTGATGCTGATTATCGGCGCGTAATAGTGGATGGCATAGGCCAGATCACCAAAGATTTTGGTGTGGTAAAATGCGATCCATTCCGGCGGCCAGCGGTTGCGCAGCCATTTGTCAACACTGCTTACGGGGATTCGATACCACTGCTGCTCGCGAGCGATCGTGAAATCCTGCAAATTATTGACGATAGCAACCAGTACATTAGATTCTTGTGCCATCTCGCTAACTTTGCTCCGAAGATGTTGGTCAACCACCGACTTTTCTATAGGCCATCTCAATGAATGGTTTTGTTATCTCAAAATCGGCATCGTTTTTTACAGTAAATTCGGCATCCCCCGTCCCATAATGCCCAATGTCGGTCACATCCCGGTAATTAGGTGGCGGGTGTAGAACATCGCCCTGCTTCAACTTGAGATAAAGCGTAATATGCTGCTTACGGACTTCCATACATACGATATTTTGTGAAATCTTGTAAGCCACATAGAACTTTTTGGGGCTTTCCTCAATTCCTGAATCCAGACTAAAAATATATTCCTGAATAGCAATCACCAGTTCACGAATTTTCGGTGTTTTACCTTCGATATGCTGATCAAAGGTGTAATTTCCTGTGGCTCTGGTCAGAGCAGCCTTTTTCCCCGCTTCCACCATTACCGGATTTTTGGCCGAACCTTCGATGAGTGGTTCGATATTCGTGTTTTCGGTGGGATAAGTTTGGCGGTAGACTTCTTCAAAGTAGATCGTAGAATTCAAAAACAGACGATAACGCCATAGTTCAATATTTGCTCCCATCACCTGTACTGCATGCAGGTCATATTTTTTGTACCCGGGAGCAATGCAGATCACTCGAACATCAGACCAATCAACTTCAATATCTGCGCCCAAACTTTTCATGGCAGCAATCTCAAAGTCGCCGCGGTGATCGTGAATCCATGACAAGTAGAATAAACTCTGATTGATCAATTCGGAAGACTCGATCTTCTTGTACTCAATAATCACTGGATTGTTGTCTTCGGAAAGTGCAAGTGTATCAATCCTACCTGCATGTTTCGCGCCAGTAGAGAATTCCGTAGCCACAAACCGGCAATTGAAGATAGCAATAAGACTTTTTTCCACCATTCGCTGGAGCATTTTTTCAGATTCGAAATTTGTCTGCTCAATGGCGTCCATTCCATTCTCACGAATGCTAAATAGTGGCACGAGGAAATCTCCCTGATGAAGTGAAAATAGTCAGCAAAAAAACATCCCAACCATTCTACACCCCTTACGCCCACCCTGCAACCAACAAAAAAGGGGTAAGAAGCACCTGCCTCTCACCCCTTCACCTTGTCCTCTTGTCATCCCGTCATCCCCACCTCACCCACTCCCGCCAATCATCACCCCGTCCACCCGAATCGTCGGGGACCCCAGCGCGCCGAACATCGGCACAAATGTGAGATCGTTGCCCACCGCGGAGACGTTGCGCAGCAGGTCCTGCAGGGAGATGGCAATCGTCACCTCATTGACCGGATGGCTGAGTTTGCCCCCTTCGATCCAATAGCCTTTGGCCGAGACCGAATAGTCGCCGCTGATGGGGTTGATGCTGGCCGTATTCATCACCGTCTCCACATACAGGCCGTTCGCCACCCCCGCGATGACCTCCTCGGCGCTCTGGGGGCCGGGCTGGAAGTAGAAGTTGCTGGCCGCGAGACCGGGCAGCCCCGCGTGGCTGGAACGGCTGGCGTTGCCCGTGCTGCTGGCTGTGCCGTCCCGGGTGGCGGTGTAGTGGTCGTGGAGCACAGCCTGGAAGACCCCCTCGTCGATGAGCCGGGTGGCGCTGGTGGGCACGCCCTCGTCGTCAAAGGGACGAGTGGCCACGCCGCCAGCCAGCCGCCCGTTGTCCAACAGCGTCACCATATCCGACGCCACTGTCTGGCCCTGCTTGCCCTGCAAAAAGGAGCGGTTGCGCTGGATGGCGTCCGCGCCCAATGCGCGGGAGAGCGCACCGGCAATCGAGACCGCGGCCAGGGGCGAGTAGACGACCGTCGCACTCTGGGTGGGCACAGGCTTGCCGCCCAGCATCGACACCGCTTTGCGGCCCGCGTCCTGGCCCACCGCGTCGGGATCAAAATCGGCCAGCCGGGAGACAATCGAAAAGCCAAAGGCCATCGACCGGTCGTTCTCGTCCGCCGCCATTGCCATTGTAAAACCGCCCACCACCGCTTTGTCATAGCTGCCCGCCACGCCGTTGGTGTTGGCAATGGCGACGGTCCCGCTTTGGCTGAGGAGGGTGCAGCGGTTGGTCAGCACCACCCGCGGATCGTAGCCCAGCGCGGCCTGCTCGATGCGTTTTGCCATCGCCACCTTCTCTTCGATGGACAGTGAGACAATCGCTGGATCGTAGATTTCCAGATCCTCGTCGGCGACGGGCTGGGCCGCGGGCAGTGTACGGAATTCGTCACCGTCAGCCACTTCGGCCAGGGCAATGGCCGCGTCAATCGTGTGTGTCAGGCTGGCCGAGGAAAAGTCGGAAGTGTAGGCGTAGCCCATCTTCCCCTCCCGGATCACCCGCACCCCAATCCCTTTGCTCCCCGCGTGGGAAAGTTTTTCCACCTGGCCCCGGTCCACCGTAATCTCCGAGTTCTGCCCCACATTGACAAACGCCTCTGCCGCCACACCCCGTGCGCCGGCCTGGGACACAACAGATTCGGCGAGTTTGAGATAGTTCATTGTTTCATCTCCTTATGAGTGCTGGACGGCGGACGAAGGACGATAGACGAACGCCGAGTGTCACACTTCGTTTGTACCGTCCTGATATATATTGACAGAGTCAAAACCAAGAAGGAGACTCTGGAAAGATGACAAAATCGGTACTCAAGCGATATAGTGTGGCCTTCAAGCAGCATGTTGTAAGAGAGTACGAGACT
>JAUIHI010000040.1 GCA_030432295.1 Anaerolineae bacterium
CAGTCTCGTACTCTCTTACAACATGCTGCTTGAAGGCCACACTATATCGCTTGAGTACCGATTTTGTCATCTTTCCAGAGTCTCCTTCTTGGTTTTGACTCTGTCAATATATATCAGGACGGTACAATAGTAATCGTATCCCTCGCCCCGTTCCTGACTCCTCCCCCGAGGACAGGAACGGGGCTTTTTATGAAAAAAGAGAAGTGCGACTTTCCTCAAAAAGTTGCACTTCTTCGGTCTGTCGTCCGCGGTCAGCGGTCCATCCTCACACCCACGCCACATCCGGCGCGGACCGGCCCGCCTTGCGCAGCAGCACCACAAAGCCCCGGCCCTGGGCCTGCCAGCGTTGCGCGGCCTGGGCCAGAATCGAGCGGGCCGTGGCCCAATCCCCCGGCTGGGAGCGGGCAAAGGCCGCGAAATCGTCCAGCAGAAGCAGATAGCCCTGGGCTTCGGGCATGGCATCCGGGTCGTTGACGATCTCCTCAAAGGCGTCCCAGTTCTGGCCGAAATAGGCCGGGAAGCGCATAGCCGACGCCGAGCGGCTGAGAAAGGCCGGTTTGTCCGGGATATCCCCGCCGTCTACCCGAAAGACCGTCCAGCCCAGGGCTTCGGCCCCGGCCAGGATATCCGCCGGTTTCTCTTTGGCATCCACCCGAAAGACGCCGGTCTGCTTTCCGTCCGCCAATAATCTGCGCAGTTTGCCCCTCACCGGATCACCTCCCGGAAGCTGTCGTAGTGATCGTCTGTGTAAAAGAGCAGGCCGTCCTCGCCCTCCACAATCCGCCGTGCGCCCCGGTCCGGGGAGCCGGGGGTGATGACTGTGAACTCCCGATACCAGTCGAAGGGCTCGATAGGCAGAATCCTCTCCCGGTTCTGGAAGGTAGAATCGTCCTGGCGGAAGGGGAAGGGGCCGTTGTTGTCGATCAGGCGAATGGTCTCTTGGGCCTCCGGCGGCAGGTCGTTGTAGAGAATATAGGGCAAACCGCTTTGGGAGCGGATGCGGGTAGGAGCGGCTGTGGCCGTGGGTGGCGCACGGGTCGGTGGTTGAGTAGCCGTGGAGGTGACTGTCGGCTGGCGGGTCGGGACAGATGTGTCGGTGGCGGTAGCCTCCGCGGTTGGCTGCTCCGTGGCCGCCAAAATTGCCGTCGGTGTGCCGGTTGGCTCGGTTGTTGGCGCGGTTGTGGCTGATTCGGTGGCAGTCGATTCGATGACCGCTACAGGCGTCGCTGTGTCAGCCGCGGGCGCGTCTGCAATCGGAGCCTCCGTACTCGGAGCCTCTGCCGTTGTCGCAACGGTTGCCGCCGGTGTGCCCAGCACGCCTTCCAGCAGTTCGTCGGGCACAGTGCCCGTGCGTAGATAGACGAAGAGAACGACGAGCAGTAGAATGCCCGTCCCCAGCAGAGACTGCCAGCGGGGGCGTTGGGTCGGGGTCGGGGTTTTCTTTGTCATTGCGAGATTTCGGCTGCTTCCACAGGTTCGTCAGCGCCGATGAACTGGCGCTCGTAGAGATTTTTGTAGACGCCGTCCAGTGCCAGTAGCTCCCCGTGCTTGCCCTTTTCCACAATCTTGCCGTCCTGAATCACGCAGATTATATCCGCATTGCGGATGGTGCTCAGCCGGTGGGCGATGACGACAGATGTGCGGCCCTTGAGGAGATTGTCCAGAGCCTCCTGGATCAGGGCTTCGGTCACTGTATCCACGCTGGCTGTGGCTTCGTCCATCACCAGAATGCGGGGATCGGCCAGGACGGCCCGGGCAATGCAGACCAGTTGACGCTGGCCCACCGAAAGGTTGACGCCGCCCTCCACAATCGGCGTTTCGTAGCCGTTGACCAAATCCACAATAAATTCGTGGGCGTTGGACATCCGGGCCGCAGACTCCACATCTTCCTGGCTGGCGCTGGGGCGGCCAAAGCGAATGTTGTCGGCCACTGTGCCGGGGAAGAGGAACGGCTCCTGGGAGACCAGCCCCATCTGCCTGCGCAGGGACTGCTGGGAAACAGTGCGCACGTCGATACCGTCGATGCGCACTGTGCCGTCGGTTACGTCGTAGTAGCGCCCCACCAGATTGGCGATGGACGATTTGCCCGCGCCCGTCGGCCCTACCAGCGCCACCATCTGGCCCGGTTGAATGACGAGGGAAACGTCGTGCAGCACTTCCGTCTCCGGGTTGTAGGAAAAATATACCCGGTCCAGTTCGATGCGCCCGTCAATCGGGGGCATTTCGGCTGGCGTCTCCGGCTCCGGCACTTCGGGAACCGTATCCAGCAGTTCGAGGACCCGTTCACCGCCGGCCATTGCCTGCTGAAATGTGGTGTAGAGTTGGCTGAGTTCCTGCACAGGCTGGAAGAAGCGAGTGACGTAGGCCAGAAAAGCGACAATAATGCCCAGGGTCAGGTCCCCAGCCGTCACAGCCCGCCCGCCAAACCAGAGCACGACTGCTGTGGAAAGGACGCCCAAAAAGTCCATTGTGGGCAGAAAGACGAAGGATAGACTCATCGCCTGCACATTGGCGTCCCGGTTGGCTTCGTTGACTGTGGCAAAGCGGCTCTGGGTCTCCTCCTCCTGGGCAAAGGCCTGGATGACCCGCATACCGGTCAGGTCTTCGGCCAGCGCGCCGATCACCGAGGCCACGCTGCGGCGGGTTTCGCGAAAGGCGCTCTTGGCGTGGCCGGAAAAGATGCGGGTGGCAATCAGCATCAGCGGGATGACGCTGAAGGTAATCAGCGCCAGGCGGGGGCTCATCGTCAGCATCACAATGACCGTGCCCACCAGAATCAGCACATCACCCACCAAGGTAATCAGCCCCTGGGAGAGCAGTTCGTTGATCACCGCCACGTCACTGATCACCCGAGAGATGGTCACGCCGATGATATTCTTGTCGTGATAGCCCAGAGAGAGGCGCTGCAAATGCTCCACCAGGCGCAGGCGCAGGGTTGCCAGCACCCGTTGCCCCACCCAGGAGAGGAGATAGCGCTGGCCTGCGGTGGTGAGGTATAGCCCCACAAAGGCAGCCCCCATCGCCAGGCAGATCTGCCCCAAGCTCGCAGCATCTTTGGTGGCGATAGCGCCGTCGATGGCGACTTTCATCAGATAGGGTACAGCCAGGGTCAGCCCGGTGGCGAGCAGCATCAGCACGAAAGCCCCCACCATTTTGACCGCGTGGGGGCGCAGGAAAGCCAGCAGCCGCCGGGTTACATGCGGGTCGAAGGCCCGCCCTTCTTTTTCATTTTCATTTGCCAGGGAGCGCAACGCGCGATTTGGCCCGCCACTGCGTCCGACCGATCCGATTGAGAAGCTCATAGTATTTTCGACTGGTGGTTGGTGAGTTGTGAATTGTAAATGAGTGCGTCTGGCGAGTGAACAGTTATCAGTAATCGGTGATCAGTAACCAGTCTGTCGCGCTGATACTCACTGTTTACTGGCCTGGCTACCCGACAGTTTAGGACGCAGAAGGACAAATCGTGTCAATCCACTCAGGGAGCGTCGGTTGAGCTTGTCGAAACCAGCGGCTTAGACGGTAATTTCTCGTAGACCCGGTCCTTGGTTTCGACAGGCTCAACCGGCGTCGCTAGTCCACTGGTCACTGATAACTGCTTACTGCTCGCTGGCTTACGCCCGTTCTAGCTGTCCCTGATAAATCCGCTGGTAGAGCGACGACGTTGCCAGCAACTCCTCGTGGGTTCCCGCGCCGGTCACCCGGCCCCGCTCCAAAATGAGGATCAGATCGGCCATGCGCACGGTACTCAAGCGCTGGGCGATGATGACCGATGTGCGCCCTTCCATCAGCCGGTTCAGCGCCTTCTGGATCAGCCGCTCGGTCTCCGTGTCCACGCTGGCCGTGGCATCGTCGAGAATGAGGATGCGGGGGTCTTTGAGCAGGGCACGGGCAATCGCCATCCGTTGCCGCTGGCCGCCGGAAAGGGTCGATCCCCGCTCGCCTACCTCTGTGTTATAGCCGTCCGCCATCTCCATAATAAAGTTGTGGGCCTGGGCTGCTTTGGCCGCTTCGATCACCTCCTCGTCTGTGGCATCGGGCCGCCCAAAGGCGATATTCTCCCGAATGGTCGTGGCGAAGAGGGTAGACTCCTGCAGAACAATGCCGATCTGGCTGCGCAGGGAGGCCTGGGTGATGTGGCGGATGTCGTGGCCGTCAATCGTCACCCGGCCCGCGCTGGGGTCGTAGAAGCGGGGGATGAGATTGATCACCGACGATTTACCCGATCCGGTCGGGCCCAGCAGCGCCAGCACCTGCCCCGGCTTCACATCGAAGGAGACGCTGTTCAACACCCGGCGGGAGCCGCTATAGGCGAAGCTCACATCTTCAAAGCACAGGTGGCCCTGCACAGGCGGCAAGGGTTGGGCGTTCGGCTCGTCCTGCACCTGGGACTCCGCGTCCAGAATCTCGAAGACCCGCTCGGCAGACGCACCGGCCTGGGCAATGGCCGGGATAATCATCCCAAAGCGGCGCACCGGCCCGGCCATCTGCCCCAGATAGGTGGTGAAGGCGATCAGATCGCCCAGGGTAATCAGGTCATTGATGACCAGCGATCCGCCATACCAGAGGATAAAGACCGTAGATGCGTTGGCAATCAGGTCCATCAGTGGGATATTGAGCGCCTGAAGTCGGGCTGCCTCTGCCGACAGGCCGAACCAATTGCGATTCTCAGTCTCAAAACGTTCGATTTCCTTGTCTTCCTGGGCAAAGGCTTTGACAATGCGCGCGCCCCGCAAGTTCTGTTCCAGCCGGGTGGTGAGAACAGCCATCTGCTGCTGGATTGCCAGCGAAAGGGGGCGGAAGCGAACGCCGAAGCGGGTTGCCTGATAGGCCAGAATCGGCATAGCTGCCAGGGCCAGCAGGGCCAGTTTGGGGTTCATCAGCAGCAGGGCAATGGCCGTGCCGATCAGCAGAACGACGGCGTTGACCAGTCCCAACACAGCCCGCCCGGTCAGAAAGCGGATCCGATCCACATCCTGCATGGCCCGCGACAGCAACTGGCCGGACTCTGTGCGGTCGTGATAGTCGAAGGAGAGGTGGCTGAGCCGTTCCAGCATGGAATTGCGCAGATCGTAGGCCACGCTCTGGGAGGCCATTTCTGTCCAGCGTCCCTGCAAATAGGTGAAGATGCCGCGCACGACAGTCAGCCCCAGCAGGGCCAGCACCGACCAGGTGAGCAGACGGCTGTTGCCGGCGTCAATGCCCTGATCGATAATCCAGCGGATGAATTGGGGCGTGGCCAGCGTAAGCAGCGTAATCCCTACCAGCGCCCCGTATGCGCCAGCGGTGAGTTGCCAATAGTTGCGCAGCAGAAAAAAAGCGCGCAGGAGATAGCGGCGGTGTTCGGGTGCTGGGACAGGCTTGATGAGCGGAGGAGTAGCGGTTGTGGTGGTCATGGGTACAAATCCGGTTTAGTTGGAGGATAGCCTGAACGGATTGTATCACAAGCGGTGAAGTTTGTGTAACGCGTTTTACGGAATGCTTGTATGAAATGGCAGAGAAATAGTAGCGTAGCCGATTTTCGGGTATAGTAAACGGCTGAAATTCTCGATTCGTTCTTACAAAGGCACTGCTCTATGCAAAACGGTTTAGAAAGCCCACTTCTCATCGGCCTGACCTCCAAACACGGCAACCGGGAATGGGTGGAAAAGAACACCCGCAACTATCTGGCTATGCTGGCCGAACTGGGCGCGACGCCTGTGCTGCTCTCGCCGGACGAAGCGGCCACACTGCCCGATGGCACGACGTATCTGCCCGACGATTCGGGACGCTTGCCCAGAGAAGTGCTGGCCCATTTGGACGGGCTGATCCTCTCCGGGGGCGGCGATGTCCATCCCCGCTACTTCGGCGCGGAGCTGGACGGGGCAGATCTGCAGTCAATTTCCGAAGCCAGGGACGAACTGGAAATTGCTCTCTCCCAGCAGGCCCTGGCCCTGGATATGCCTCTCTTTGGCATCTGCCGGGGTTGCCAGGTGTTGAATGTGGCCGCCGGTGGCGGAATGGTGCAGGATTTTCCCGACCACCGCTCGGACACGAACAATCCTGTGCTGCACGAAGTCTCTCTGTTGCCCGGCAGCCGTTTGGCGGAAATAATCGGCGGTACTTCCCTGGCCGTCAACACCTATCACCACCAGGGCGTGGACATTCCCACTTTAGCGCCGGGGATGCAGGCTGCTGCACTTTCCACTGCGCCCGATGAGTGGCTGGTCGAAGCCTACGAAAGTCGGTCCCATCGCTGGGTGGTGGGTGTCCAGTGGCATCCTGAACGGATATTTGAATTGCCCGACGGTCACCGACGGCTGTGGGAGAGTTTTATTGATGCGTGTGGAGAGCGGAGGAAAATAGTGAATGGTGAATAGGGAGTAGTGAATTGTGAATGGGTAGTGCGACCATCGACCTGCCATTTGCAACTTCCCGCCTATCACCTGCCACTTTCAAAATGCAAACATCACTTTTCGACTATAACCTGCCCCCTACTTTCATCGCTCAGCAGCCCGCGGAGCCACGTGACAGCAGCCGTCTGCTCGTGCTGCACCGGGAGAGCGGAGCGATAGAGCATCGCTATTTCAGCGACATCGGCGATTATTTGAACGCGGGGGATCTGCTCGTGGGCAACGACAGCCGGGTGATCCCCGCCCGTCTCCACGGCCACAAACCTACCGGCGGAGCAGTGGAGATTTTTCTCCTCCGCCAACTGGACGAATCGGGCAGCCAATGGGAGTGTCTTGTCCGCGGCCGCGGCCTGACCGAAGGCGTCGAAATCAGCCTGGACGCCGCTGCCCAATCCCCAATATCCAATACCCAATCCCTGCGTGCCACAATCGTCTCCGTCCTCCCCTCCGGCTCTCGGGTCGTCAACTTTGCCGAACCTGTCCGCCCCTATCTGGACGAGTTGGGTGAGATTCCTCTGCCGCCCTACATCACCGAATACAGCGGCGACGCAGAGCGCTATCAGACGATCTACAGCCGACCCGAAGGCAGTGTGGCCGCGCCGACCGCGGGCCTGCACTTCACGCCGGAATTGTTGCTGGCCTTGCGGGAAAAAGGGGTGGGCTGGGAGACTGTCACTTTGCACGTGGGGCTGGACACTTTTCGCCCTGTCACGGCGGAGGCAGTGGAGGATCACGAAATTCACACCGAATGGGCGGGACTGTCGTCGCGCACGGCCAAGCAGATCAACGAAACCACCCTGGCGGGCGGGCGGGTGGTGGCGGTGGGCACGACTTCTGTGCGCACGCTGGAGTGGGGCGGGACCGGTGCCCAGGGCATCGATCCCTACGACACAAACGCCTGTCCGTGGAAACGGGTCGCTGCCTTTGAGGGTACGGTCAACCTTTTCATTCGCCCTGGCTACCGCTACCGGGCCGTGGACGCGCTTGTCACCAACTTTCACCTGCCCCGCTCGTCTTTGCTGATGCTGGTGAGCGCTTTTGTGGCCCAGGCCCACAGGGACGATCCCGATGCGGGGCGACGGATTCTGTTGGATGCGTACGAGATTGCCAAAGCCGACGGCTATCGCTTCTTCAGCTTTGGCGACGCGATGCTGATTCTCTGACGTTACCCGTTCCCCCGGTGGGGTTAAATTTTGTATACACGGATAAAAAGGAACACGGACAGCCTGACTGTCCGTGTTCCTTTTTATCCGTGTATACAAGCCCTATCTCAGACCAGTGGATACAGGCATACCCACTGCTTACTCGTTATTCTCCCAGCGAAGCCGCCGCATTGACGCGCCCATCGCCGAAGAAAGCCTTGTCACCCACATCGTCAGCGCCCTTCTTCAGCACCTTCTCCACTTTGTTCGGGTCCATCTCCCCCCCATTTTTGCCAATCACCAGAGCCGCCACCCCGGAAACGTGGGGCACCGCTGCGCTGGTTCCTGATGACCAGGTCCACAGGAAGGGGGCAGCCGTGGGGCCGATCACCAGATCGAAGTAGCCGCAGGGGATTGGGTAGCCGCCATAGTCGATAGTGCAGCTTGGATCCTGGTTGAGCAATGTTGTGTTGCCCCCTGGCGCAGCAAAGTCCACCAGTTTTTTCCCGTAGTTGGAATAGGTGGCGAAGGTGTCCAGTTCGGTGGACGGGTTGAATATCCAGCCGTTTGGACCGGTGGCAGAAACGGCAATCACTTTGTCCGATTCTGCGGGCAGAAAGTAGTTCTTGCCGTTGTGATCCGTGTCTGTGCCGTCGTTGCCCGCAGCCGCGATGATCACCGAACCCTTTTTGTGGGCATATTTGGTGGCCCGATCGAGCAGCTTCTTAAGTTCCTTCGCGTCCTTTTTGCTGACACAGCCGTCGTCGTTGCAATAGCCGTCTTTGTCCAACCAGCCGCCCAGGCTGATGTTGATGATGTCGGCGTCGATGTCCGCAGCATAGACGATACCCGCGGCCAGCCAGGCAAACTTCCCTTCGGAACTGTATCCAATCGGCGAGTTGGCGTCAGGCAGCCAGGTCAGCACCCGCACACCCACAATCTCCGCCTCGGGCGCAACACCGATAATGCCGGTGCCGTTGTCCGCGGCCGCGGCTATCCCGGCTACGTGGCTGGAATGGCTGGGGAAATTCATCGGCGTGAAGGGATTTGTGTCGCCGGGAATGAAGGATTTGCTGAGTCCCACATTCAGGTTTGGCTTCAGGTCTGGGTGGTAGTCGAGAGTACCGTTGCCATACACATCGCCATACAGAAGGCCGTCGTCCACAATCGCAATCCGTACACCCGCGCCCAACGCGCCCTGTGCCCAGGCTTCTGGCGCGTCGATGGCGTCCAGACCCCACTGAAAACCGTAGTAGAAGTCGTCGTCGGGCATGGGCGGGCTGACTGTGGGTGGAGCGGTGGGCTGAAAGCCGGGCAGGTAGAAGTTGATTTGAACGTCCGGCGCAACCGACTCCACATCGACCACGCCCTCCATCTCGGCCTGGAAATTCGGATTGGCCGAAGTCAACACCGCCAGGCCGATTGCTGGCACTGTATAGGCCACTGTGCCGCCTTTCTCCGCCGCAGCCTGGGCCAGATCCGCAGGCAGTTTGTCGGCCTTTCCCAGCAAAATGTAGGATCGAACTGGCTCTTGGGCGTTCGCTACCGGCGCAAATAGGGAGAGAATCAGTACAATGCCGATCAGGCGTGTGAGTCGTTGCATTTTTAGCTCCTTCTGGGTAAAAAGGTTCCATCGATCTGACAATAGCGTTCAAAATAACGCACATCTATGCTATCGCAGGCCTGATCTTGTAACTATCCCGTAAATTGCTGATACGAGCAGTATTTATTTGGCAAGCAGAGATTCCGAGAGCGATTGGATCTGCTCCCGGCTTGGGTATCTCTATTGGTTGGCGAAACAGTCGTTGGGGGATTAGTGCGCGTGGGGAATGGGTGCACCGGTGGGGTTGCTTGTGTAGAGCGTTTCCCGGTGGCTGAGTCCACGAATTTCGTCAGGAGAAGGTACGTTGTGGGCTTCCATCCAGGCCAGCATTTCGTCCCGGATCAGCGAAAGGGTGTCGCCGCCCCGGTAGTAGATTGCGCTGCCCACGCCCACGGCGGTCGCACCGGCCATCAGCATTTCGATGGCATCCTGCCCGGTGGAGACGCCGCCCGTGCCGATAATCGGAATCTCCGGGCAGGCGCGCCGGGCGTCGTAGACCGCTTTGAGGGCAATGGGTTTCAGTGCCGGGCCGCTCAGCCCGCCGCTGCGGTTGGCGAGAATTGTCTGGCCGCTTTCCGGGTCAATCAGCAGTCCCGGCATTGTGTTGACAGCGCAGAGTGCGTCCGCGCCAGCCTCTACAACAGCCCGGGCGATCCGACCGATGCTGGGCACATTCGGCGCCAGTTTGACGATGACCGGAATGGCGAATGGAGCGACCGCCTCTGCCACAAAACCGGTCACCTCGGCCGCGCTTTGGGGATTGGCGGCGAAGGGTTCGCCAAATTCGCTGCTCACATTCGGGCAGGAGATGTTGACTTCGATGTAGTCGGGCCGGGCTTCGGCCACAATCCGGGCCACATCGCCAAACTCCGCGGCTGTGCCCGCAAAGATACTGGCGATCAGTGGCACGCCAAGCGGGGCAAGCTCCGCCTGGGCCTGACGCAGCAGACCGACCTCCTCGTCTGCGCCCGGATTGGCCAGGCCGATGGCGTTGATCAGTCCGTGTTCCCAGGCCACGCAGGAGGGGTTGACGTGACCCGCGCGCGGCACAGGCCCGCAGCTTTTGGCCGTCACCGCACCCGCTCCGGTGGAAGCAGCCCGCACCAGCAGGCTGACAGTCGTCCCCCAAATTCCGCTGGCAAGCACCAGAGGTGTGGGCAAAATGTGATTGAGGAAAGGGGTTTGCAGAATGGACATTGGGAGAGAATCGCCTTTGTATTGACTGCCTGAAAATAGCTTGTATACACGGATAAAAAGGAACACGGATTAGCCTGAAAATCCGTGTTCCTTTTTATCCGTGTATACATAATGAAGAACTGCTCAATCTTCTTCGGACAACGCCGCGGCCTGTTCCCGCAATTCGTCCCGCACCACCCGCTCCGGTGGCCAGCCGATGATGTCGGAAATTTCCTCCGGTGTCAATGCCGCCAGCGCTGCAAAGGTGGTGATGCCCGCTGCCTTCAATCGCAGATCAAAGGCGGGTCCGATGCCCTTCAGTCGGGTAAAGTCGGCGGGTTCGGCGCTGGGTATCCCCGCGCCAGCCTGGAGCGCGTTCCGCTCGGACTCGGTCAGGCCCAGATTATCCCCGCTTGCAAATGTGCCGGGTGTCGGGCTGTCAGATTCTGCTCCGTCCGCTGGCTCTACCTGCTCGACAGGCGTGTCTGCGGCAAGCAGCGCCGGTCCGTCATCTTTCCGGCGGGTGCGTCGGGCCAAATTCACCAGCACCCCGCCGACACCGGGGGCGATCAGCAACAGCCCCAGAATGAAGCCAACACAGGCTAGCAACGCCCAGAAGAAGAAGGCGATTCCCGTAAGTATCAGTGCCGTCAGTGCTACATAAACCAGGGCTGGAATGCGTGTCAGCGCACCGTCGCCGCTGAGCGCGGCCAGCTTTTCACCGATCCACCAGGCAGTGGCTGCCCAGCCCAGCAACCCGGCAATGGCCAACAGGCTGCTCAACAGAAAACCGGCGGGAGCCAAACAGATGGTGGCAAAAAGCCCCATTGAGAGGAAAGCGATAACCAGCGAGACGACCAGACCCACGGCAAAAGAGAGCGCCGGTTCCGCCTCGGCAGTCTCGGCCACCTGCTTGACCTGGGCCGGAGCCAGCCAGACAATCAGCACCACCAGCCCGGTGATGAGCAGTGTCCACAGCACGGCCCGAACCAGTCGCCAGAAGAAGAGCACCAGCCAGGATCGCCCGTCTGCCTGGCCGCGCAACTGGGGCGCACTGTTGGTGTCTGTCCCGCTGTCGCCCTCAAACTGTCCCTCCCAACCCCGGTTGGTTCCGCCTATGAAATTGCCCCCCACGTGCGCGCCGTCGGCCCGGCTCACTGCGCCGCCCACAATGCTCACGTCGCCTTCGATGCGGGCGGTGGCGGCCAGAGAAGCGTCCCCCTGCACGACTGCCAGATCGCCCCGAATCTGCCCGGCCACATCCACATCACCCCGCACCACCGACAGATCACCATTGATGACCCCCCCGGTGCGGATGGTCACATCCCCGTTGAGAACGGCCACATTGTCGTTGATCACCTGGCCGTCGCTCACCAGAAAGTCTTCGTTGAAGATGCGTTGGTCCGGGCTGAAACCAACCGGGCTGAAATCAGCCTGGGAGAAACCCCAGTCGGGGGTGTCTGCCCTGTCTTCTGCCTGGGCCGCGGGGGCAAAGAGAAGGCCGAGGGTGGCAAGGGTGATGAGTGTGGCTGCGAGCAGCCAACGGGTATTGTGGGTCAATTTGTTCATTACACACCTTCACAAAGAACGACTCAATGGGTATCGAATCAATGGGTATCAAACGGAATCCCGGAAGCACAGGCGCATCCGGGATGGTTTAGGACGAATAGACATCGACCATCTGCAACGACCGGCGCAGATAGCGGGACCACATAACCAGCACGCCGCCTGCCAGCACTACATAACCGGCCAACAGACCGACAGCCGATGGTTGCTCTGTCACCCCACCCAGCAGGGCAAGGAGGGAATTGCCGACGACTGTCACGGCTGTCCAGACATAGGCCAGCCAGTGCAGGCTGTCGGTGAACCAGCTCACCTGATTGTAGAGCAGCCCACCGATGACCAGTGCCACACCGGCCACGCCGATCAGCCACATCACCAGTGTCAGCGCGCCGAGCAGAATGCCCATACGCACCTGCCGTCGCCGGTCCTGGGCTGCCAGCCGCAGGCCGAAATTCTGTGCAAAGGCAGGGGAAGGCGCCGTCATCGGCGCGGCGTGCAGTGCCGCGTCGAGAGATTGCCACAGATTCCACTGGGCGCGGCAGCGGTTGCAGTCGGCCAAATGGGCGTCCAACTGGGCCTGTTCTCCGCTTTCCAGCAGATTGTCCAGGGCCAGGGACATCAGCATCCCGTATTCGTCGTGGTTGTTCATTTCGGCTTCGTCCTCCATCGGAACGAGCGGCTGGGGTTGTAGAACTGTCATTGTGTCACCGTTCAGGTTGCAAGTCGAAAGTGGCAGGTGGCAAGTCTGATTTCCCACCGATTACTGTTTACTGCTAACTGGCCGCACCTGTAAGTGAGGCCCGCAGGGGAGCGCCGAGGCTCTGGCCCAATGCGGGTCGGGTACGGGCAGGTTCCTTCGCATAGGCAGGCTGCGCGGGCTGCATTTTCCCCCGAATGGCGGCCTGGGAGCGTTCGTACTCTTCGGCCAGCTTTTGCCGGGCACGGAAGAGACGGCTCTTGACAGCGGGCAAGCTCAAGTCCATAATTTCCCCGATTTCCTGATAGCTGCATTCCTGCCAGTAGCGCAGAACCAGCGGCGTGCGGTAGTCGGAGGGCAGCAGTTCCACCAACGCCTGCATCTCCTCGGCGCTCTCGGCGCTGAGGAGGGACTCTTCCGGTTTGTCCTCGTCGCCTTGCAAGGAAAAGACAACCGGTGAATCGTCCAGCGGTACAACCGTCACCCGCCGTTTGCGCAGGCGGTCGATGCAGTGGTGGTTGGCGATGGAAAAGACCCACGTGCTGAATTTGTGATCCGGGTTGTATTGATGCAGCCGGGACCAGGCGCGCAAAAATGTCTCCTGCGCGGCGTCCTCGGCTTCTTCCAGATCGCCCAGCATTCGATAGGTCAGACTCATCACTGGCCGCTGGTAGGCTTCGACCAGACGGCAAAAGGCTTGCTGGTCGCCCTTGCGGGCCAGTTCCAACCAGCGCTGTTCCTGTTCATTCATCGGGAGTGCCTCATTCGTTACGACTACTCTATTGTGCAATACGCAGCCAAAATCGGAAAGTTTCGTCAACAGGCGACCAGAACTGCCCAGTTTTCCGAAACCCGGCAAGTCTTACGCTGCCACAAAGCCGCTTTGGTTTGATTTTGCCTTTGGCTGTCGGGTATAATAAAAAGATGCTCCGCCCACAAGTGTGCTTTTTCGACAAATATCGCTTTTTGTTGAAAACATAGATTCGAGTATAACCAGCTTTTGACAACAATACCTGCCCGGACTCTGACTCTACTTTGACCGGGCGCTGACAATTCTCCCGACTCTTTGCCTCAAGCCCCAAAGGAAACGACTATGCGAGTAACCTATCCATTCACCGCCATCGTCGGCCAGGAAAAAATGAAGCGGGCACTCCTGCTTAACGCCGTCAACCCGCTGATCGGTGGCGTCCTCATCAGGGGGGAACGAGGCACAGCCAAATCGACCGCTGCCCGTGGTCTGGCCGCCCTGCTCCCTGCCATCCAGGCCGTGGACGGCTGCCCCTTTGCCTGCCGACCCGACCAGACCGCGGGCCTCTGCTCTTCCTGCCGTCTGGCCGCCGAGACCGGCGAAATGCCCGTGAGTATGCGGGACACCCCTTTTATAGACTTGCCCGTCTCTGCCACCGAAGACCGGGTGGTGGGTACACTGGACATTGAAAAGGCCATCCAAAAGGGTGAGCGCCACTTTGAACCGGGCATTCTGGCCGCGGCCAACCGGGGCGTTCTCTATGTGGACGAAGTAAATCTCCTCGACGATCACGTGGTGGACCTGTTGCTGGACAGCGCAGCGATGGGTGTCAACGTCGTCGAGCGGGAAGGTATCAGCGTCCAACACCCCTCCCGTTTTGTGCTGGTCGGCTCGATGAACCCGGAAGAGGGCGACCTGCGCCCCCAACTGTTGGACCGCTTCGCCCATTCGGTGGATGTGGTGGGTATCCACACGCCGAAGGAACGGGTGGAGATTCTGCGCCGCCGCACCCGCTTCGAGCAGGACGCGGCCCGTTTCGGCGCCGACTTCGCCGGTGATGCCAGCACATTGGGCGAGCGTATTATCGCGGCTCGCCGTCTCTACGAGAGCGTGACCTATACGGACAAAGACCTCTACACAATCGCCGCTCTCACCTCCAGCTTCCACGTGGATGGCCACCGGGCGGACATTGTGATTCTGAAAACGGCCCGTGCCCAGGCTGCCTTTGAGGGCCGGACGGCCATCACCGACCGGGACATTCTCGTGGCCGCGGAGCTGGCCCTGCCCCACCGGATGAAGAAGCAGCCCTTCCAGGATGCGGCCCTGCGCCCGGAGCAGTTGGAGTCCAATATGCGCCAGGCTCGGGCCGAGGCCGAGGAAGCCTTTGACGAAGACGAGGCTATGGAAGAAGCCGACGCCAGCGGGGCATCATCGGAAAAAAAAGCACAGAGGGTGATGAATCCGACGAACTAGACGGTTCGCCGGAGGGGGGCGAAGGGGGTGTTGCTGAACCCAACGCTGCCCCTCAGCAGAGTTCATCACCCGGAGACGACAAGGGCGCACGCAAACCTATCAATGTGGGCGACGTCTTCGAGGCGCGCAAGTTTGACACGCCCCTGGACAAAGTGACCCGTGAACAGACGGGCAAGCGTTCGTATAGTCAAACGGATCGCAAGCGAGGGCGCTACATCAAAGCCCGGCCTGCCGGCGACAAGACCGACGACATCGCCTTCGATGCGACGTTGCGGGCGGCTTCTATACATCAGAAAGAGCGGGCGAAGACCAGCGACAACGATCTGGCCCTGAAGCTGCGTATGTCTGACCTGCAACGCAAAGTGCGGGTGCGGCGCACGGGCAATCTGATTCTCTTTGTGGTGGATGCGAGTTGGTCGATGGCAGCCAGCGAGCGGATGGAAGCCACCAAAGGAGCTATCTTCAGCCTGCTCGTTGATGCTTACCAGCGCCGGGATCAGGTGGGTCTGGTCGTCTTCCAGCGGGACAAAGCCCGTGTGGTGCTGCCTCCCACCAGCAGTGTGGACCTGGCCGAGAAAGCGCTCAAAGATCTGCCCGTGGGTGGCAAGACGCCCTTGAGCAGCGGTCTGCTGGCGGCCTGGCAGGTGGTGGAAGCGGCCAAGCGCAAGGACGCGGAGATGCGTCCGCTGGTGATTCTGCTCACCGACGGCGCGGGCAATGTGAGTATGACCGGTATGCCCGCCCAGGAGGAGGCCATGCGTATGGCCGAACTCTTCGACCAGGGGGATGTGCGTTCGATTGTGATCAATATGGAACACATGGCCTTTGATCGGGGGCTGGCCCAGGCGTTGGCCGACCACATGGGTGGCGTCTGCCACAATCTGCCCGATCTGCGGGCGGATACGCTGCTCAATACAGTCAAACGCGAAATTAAGTGATAGATACGAAACCACGAAGGCACAAAGTCACAAAGAATAGTTTCCTTTGTGTCTTTGTGCCTTCGTGGTTTTATTGTACGGCGGACTGTTAGTCCGTCCAGCGTAGGTGGGTGGGAATGGTTCACCGACAGCTTATCGCCGATTTGACGCTCCTGCTGGTGGTGATCGTGTGGGGCGCAACTTTTGTGATGGTGCAGGATGCGATCCAGGAATGGCCGGTCTTTGCGTTCCTGGCGTTGCGTTTTGCCATCGCCACGGCAGCTTTCGCTCCGATCTTTCTTTGGCGGCGGATGCGCTCCGGTTCAACAGCAAACCACGAAGACACAAAGGCACAAAGTAGGATTTTGATTCCAGCGATTGTCATCGGCCTTGTGCTGGGGGCCAGCTACGCCTTTCAGACCGTTGGCCTGCTCTACACCACCCCGGCCAAAACCGGCTTTATTACAGGGCTGAATGTGATTCTTGTGCCGGTGGGGGCCGCGCTCTTCTTGCGCCAGCGGGCCGGTGCGCCGGTGATTTTGGGGGTGCTGCTGGCGACGATTGGGCTGGCCCTCCTCAGCCTGAACGACGATTTATCCATCGGGTTCGGTGATTTTCTCGTCTTCATCTGTGCCATTGCCGTGGCTGCCCAGATTCTGCTGGTCGCCCGCTACGCGCCCCAGGTTTCCCCTTTTCGCCTGGCGGCCATTCAGATTGCTACAATGGCCGTGGCCTGTGCGATTATTTCGCTGATCTTTGAGGTTCCCGCGGGTCTGCCGCCTCTGTCGGGCAATGTTCTCTTTGCGGCTGTCTTCACGGGTCTGCTGGCGACGACCTTCGCCTTCACTGCCCAGGCCTGGGCACAACGCTTCACCAGCGCCAGCCACATTGCCCTGCTTTATACTTTGGAGCCGGTCACAGCCGCCCTCTTCAGCTATCTGCTCATCGGCGAAATACTGACCCTGCGTGCCCTGATCGGCTGCGCCCTCATTCTAGTGGGGATGCTGGCCGCGGAACTGGGCAGCCTCTGGTTGGCTGCCCGGCGCAAACGGGTGGTGTTCAACGAGGCACTGCCTGTTTTAAGTGAATAGCTATTGGGTATTGGATATTTCGTCTGGCAGATCGAGTGGCGACCACTAACAAATATCCAATACCCAATACTCCAATATCCAGTCTTTTGAAAGGACCCTACGTGACTACCCAAACACCCAATCGACAATCCGCCCCGCCCGTGCGCGGCTCGTGGGAGGAGATGCTGGCCGAGGCGCGCCAGTTGGCCGTCCGCGACGACGAGCGGGCCGGCGAGAAATACGAACTGCTCATCAGCCGTCTGGTCAAACTTCCCCTGGAACGGCTGGCCGCCAACGAATTTCGCATGCAGCGGATGCTGGAAGAGTGTATGTTCACCTATCAGTCCTTCCTGGCCCGGCGCAACCGGCTGCAAGAGGCTATCGACTTGCAGGCCGATCAGCTTGTCTACATCTTTGATTCAGATGCAATGGCCGTCTGGAACGAACGGCAGGCCTATATGCTGGGCTGGCTGGAGCGTCACGACGAGAGTCTGGATTTGATGGCGAAGGTGCAGGCCGAGACCCCCTGGGATATCTCCCTGCGCTGGCAACTCTTTGAGATGTATCGCAAGCAGGGGCGCAAGGAGGAGATGGCCGAACTGATTGTGGATTTGGAGGGGCTGCTCGACGCGCTGGAACGTCACAGCCTGGCCCCGCCGGATGAGGCTATTTCGGTGGAGACCCTGCAAGGGCTGGTGCGCTATCTGAAGATGATGAGTGCGATTGAGGCAGGCGAGTGGCAGGCGGCCTACGATTTCTTTGTAGAGGCGGCCAACATCAGCGAGGCTTACAAAGAGAACTGGCATCAACTCTTCCGGCTGCTGGTGCTGAACGGCGAGCCAAAACTGGCCAACCGGGCGCTGAACCGGGAAAAATCGCCTGCATCCCAGGGCTTCTGGCGGGGACTGAACGGCTACTATCAGGGCGACAAAGAGGGGTCGAAGGTGGAGTGGGAGCAGGTGACCCGCATCCCCATCGACGATCTTCTCATGCGCTCGGCTGCCGACTGGATTCTCGCCCAATACTATCTGGGCGATGCCAAACGGGTGGGGCTACAACTGGCCCTGCGTCTGATCGAAAATATGCGCCAGAACCGGGACCCGCTGATTATTGCCATCGCCGGGCTGGGCTGGGCTGTGCAGGGCGAGTATTCCCATCTGCGCACAAATCTCGAATTCGCGATCAGCCAATTGCGGGGTAGCTTCAACGGCAACAAACTACCAGAATTCAACTGGTACTTCTTCCGGGACCTGATTCCTGTTGATGAGTTTGCCAAGATCGAACACTACTTTGAAGTGCCCCGCGGACGGGCCGCGTAGGTTGGGTAAAAACGAAAAAGGGGCCGGGCACTTGCCCGGCCCCTTTTTCGTTTTTACCCAACCTACTAAAGCACAGAATCCATCGCACTGCCCAGCAGTTCAATAATTGTGTCCACTTCGTCGGCGGTGATGGCCAGGGAGGGCGAAAAGGCCAGCGTCCCCGCGCCGATGGGCCGGGTGCGCAGACCCCGCTGCATGGCCGCGTTGGCAATGGCAGTAGCCTTTGGTTTGTCAGCCGTCCGGCTCTCCCGGTCGGTCACAATCTCCACACCCCAGAGCAGACCCGCGCCCCGCACGTTGTCCACAAAGGCGAATTCGTCCCGCAGCCGGTTGAACCCCGCACCCAGCCGCTTGCCCATCTCCGCGGCGTTCTCTACCAGCTTCTGCTCCTGCATAATTTCGATATTGCGGATGGCGACCGCACAGGCCGCGGCGTGGCCCGAATAGGTGATGCCGTGCATCCAGGATTCGTCCGCGGGCGCGCTGACGATCACTTCCCGGATGGCGTCGGAAATCTGGATACCGCCCAGGGGCAGGTAGCCGCTGGTCACGCCCTTGGCGAAGGCCATAATGTCCGGGCGCAGATTCCAGAGATGCTGGCCGAACCACTTGCCTGTGCGGCCAAAGCCGGTGATCACCTCGTCGGCGATGAGCAGGACGTCGTATTTGTCGCAGATGGCCCGCACCAGATCGAAGTAACCGTCGCCGGGCATGACCAGCCCTCCCGCGCCCTGAATCGGTTCGGCAATGAAGCCGCCGACAGTCTCCGGCCCTTCTCGCAGAATTGCTTCTTCCAACGCACGGGCCGCGGCCTGGGCCACTGTCTCGCCCTCTTTCACGTCGCCCGCATAGCGATAGGCGTTGGGATCGGGGATGTGCAGGAAATCGGCGATGGGGAGGCCGAACATCTTCCAGTAGCCGGTGACGCCGGTGGCGCTGGCCGCGGCAATCGTAATGCCGTGATAGGCGTTCATCCGGGAGATGATCTTGCGCTTTTCCGGCTTGCCCAGCCGCCGCCAGTAGTAGTAGACGGTCTTGAATGCGGTCTCGTTGGACTCGGAGCCGCCAGAGGTGAAATAGGTGGTGTTGAGGGTGGGGTGGGCGAAACCGGCCAGCTTCTCGGCCAGTTGGATAGAAGCCGGGTTGGACATGCCCACAAAGCCGCTGGTGTACGCCAACTTCTGCATCTGGTCCCGGGCCACATCGGGCAATTCCTGGTTGCCGTAGCCGATGTTCACATTCCACAGACCGGCCATGCCGTCCAGCACTTTACGCCCGTCCGTGCCGTAGAGCCATACGCCGTCGGCCCGCTCCACAATCAGCGGATCGCTGTGGGCGCTGGGGTGATGCAGTCCGTGGAGTTGGTGGCTGTCCTGTTGGAGAAGGGTTGCGTGATCGAGAGTTGTCGTCATAGGTTTGTGCCTCTTTGATGAAAATTGGAGAGAAAAAACTTTCTCTCAGTATACCCTATTCGAATCAATTCGCCTGCTTTTTCTCCATTTCAACTCTCCCGTTCCCTCTCCATTCGCTTACCCCGCAGCAGCAGAGGCAGAATCGGCGACATCAGCAGGGCGGACGCTGTCAGCGCGGCGGGCAGGGAGACGACAGTGCCGATCCAACCCACAGCCGGGCCGCCCACCACCTGGCCGATGGCGTTGAGTTGGCTGGAAAAGGAGATGGCCGTGGCCCGTGCGCTGCCTGACGTGTGGCGCACAATCCAGGCGCTGTCCAGGGGTTCGAGGCTGCTGCGGGCTGTGCTGAAAACCCACAGCGCGATCAGCGCCACCCAGAAATTGCCTGCCCAGGCCAATGCCAACAGCGCGAACACCATCGCTCCATCCAGCAGCATCATCAAACTGACCAGCCGCCCACCGCTTTCGGTGATGCGTTTGCGTCGGGCGATCTCCGTGGCCGCAATGGAAAAAAGAGTGCTGCCTGCCCGAATGACCCCAAACCAGACAATCGGCTGTAGCCCGAATAGAATGGGAAAAGTGAAATTGTCCAGCAGATGGGGCGTCCACAGCCGGTCGTAGCCTTCGCTGTAGAGACCCACCACCAGACTGACAGCCAGAATCACCCGCAGGAGGGGGCGGCTGCGCACCATCTGTACGCCGGCCTGGGCTGTCTCCACCATCTGCCGCCAGGAGGTACGCTCGTCGTCCGGGGTAGGGGTGAAGCCCGTCTCTGGCATACTCAGCCAGAGGAAGAGCGCGAGGCCGAGAAAGAGCAGTCCGCCTAGCACAATCGGCAGTTGGATGGCAATGGTTGCCAGCGCCACACTCAGGGGAATCGCCAGCAAACTGGCAATCTGGCCGACCTGTGAGCCGCGCAGAAAGACTGGCCCCGCGGCCTCTTCTCCGATTTCATCGGCCAGCCAGGCTTCGGTGGCCCCGCTGGTGAAGGTGTAGCCCAGTCCCCACAACACCTGATTGAGCAGCACCGCGGCGAAGAAGGGGAACGAGCCTTCGATGACAAAGCCGATTCCCATCAGGGCCACACCGATAATCACCGACAGGCGGCGGCTGTAGACATCGGCCAGAATGCCTGTCGGCGCTTCAAAGAGAAAGGCCGACATCTCCAGCGTCGTGCCTACCAGCACCAGTTGCAATGGCGAAAGGGCGACGGTTTCCGCCTGGTAGACCAGATTGACGGTGAAAATGAGGGTATGGAAAAAGGCGCTGCCCCCGCGCAGGATGAGAAAAATACGGGTGGGGTCGAGACGGCGCATGGGCCATTCCTTTGTCAAGAGGGGCTATTGCACGTAGGGTGCTCAAAAAGGTAAAACGAAGGGTGTAGCGTTTCGGGGGAGAGACGCTACACCCTTCGGTACTGCCAGAGGCAATGTCCTGAAAGGTGTGCTCAGGACAATAAAAAAACCCACACGTTTGCGACGTGCAGGCCGGGACAGCAGGACAAAAACAACCAACTCCACCTAATTTCAGGCGGCGCAAGTTAATGCTGTCTATCCGGCTTCGTCGTCAAACGCAATATACGCCAAGAAGTGATAGCGTCTTTGCAGCAGAGTTCAGTACAATCCATCAACAGGCCAGTCTCGAATCAACGATGATGAGAAAAAATTGAAATTTCGATTTTTGAACAGTCAAATTTCTACTATTATAGCCTACTAAACCGGAAAAGTCAAATAAAAAAGAGAAAAGTCGTGTGCTTTCACCGCTTCGCCAGCTGCCAGGCAGCCCCGTGGCACCCAGAACAGCCCGCTTACCGCTGCTGCCTTCCGACCCTGACGGAGTTCACGGCGTCCTGCCGCACAGGACCCAACCGCTGACGAAGCGATGAAAGCACACGACTTTCAGGCGGAGAGGGAGGGATTTGAACCCTCGAAACCTTTCGGTTTACGAGCTTTCCAGGCCCGCGCACTAGGCCAGACTATGCGACCTCTCCATACCGACCCGAAGTATAGCATACCCCAATAGATTTGAGCAAATTCTGGTCGAAATTGAGGATTGCGGTTTTATGTCAATGGGCACGAACTTTTGGAGTCTGCTCCTGAAAATGTTCGACAAGTGCCTGGACCAGACCCGGGACTGTGAACTCATCCGTTTCCAGGGGGCGGGGCAGGTCGTGGCTGACCGCGGCTGCGGCTGTCTGGGGGCCGATGCAGGCCACGGCCACATCCACCAGCATACTGGCGTTGCCTCCCTCGGCTTTCAATCGTTTGAGAAAATTGTGGACGGTTGACGGGCTGGTGAAAGTTACCGCGTCGATGCGCCCTTCCCAAAATAGCTGGGGGACCGGGTCCCCGCCCTGACCGGTCAGTGTGCGATAGGCGACCACTTGGACGACATCGGCCCCGGATGCCTGAAAAGCCTCGGCCAGAAAGGGCCGGGCGATCTCAGATTGGGGCAGGAGCACTCGTTCGCCCGGTTGCACGGCGAGTGCCGAGGCCAGGGATTCCGCCACAAACTTTTCGGGTATCAGCGCTGTCTGAACACCCAATCTTTGGGCCGCGGCTTCTGCGGTGGCAGGGCCGATGGATGCCACCCGCACCGCCGTAGCCGCAAGATTATCTGTCGTTCCCACCTTTGCCAGCCGTTGGGCCAGGCTCTCCACTGTGTTTGTGCTGGTCAGAATCAGCCAGTCGAATTCGTCCTGCAAAAGGGCCGCCAAAGCGCTGTCCATCGGCGCAAAATCGGCTGGCGGTCCAATGCGGATGGCCGGGTATTGGAGGACAGTGGCTCCCTGGGCCGTCAATTCGGCTGTCAGCGGTTCGGCCTGATGGCTGGCTCGTGTATTTACAATCGATAGCCCGGACAGGGAGCGTTTCTTTTGCATTTTGAAACCCCTATTGGTAGTGATTCGCCGGAAATCGGAGGTTATTGGCAAACATTCGTTTGCTGAGTATAGCCTACTTTTTGTGGCTGGCAGAGTTTCTGTGCGAGTGGCTTTTGCACACAGAATGCCCTACAGTCCTATTTTGTGCTATGGACAGAGTTGGGCAAGTATGCTAATAATAGATGCGATCCACGACACAGTTACAGCGGTTTTAGCGCATAGAAGTCTCCCAGGGCTTCGTCTATGCTGCTGCTACCGTGCCTTTCTATCCCCCTATAATCTGTGAGGAGATGTATATGGATTATCACTTCGTGCCATCGATGTTATTTCTTGATCCGAGGAGGCTGAACATATGAAATCACGCGTGGACAGTCGCAAACGAATCTCTCTGCTGCTCGTCTTTTGTGGGTTACTGGCAGTTGGCTTGACCGCTTTGGCAGGTGGCGGGGCTACTGCCCTGGCTGCTTTGCCCCAATGGGAGCCAGTTGCCCAGGCCTTGGGTTTGGGACAGGCCAGCGATACGGCTGCCGAGCCGGCAATGACAGCCCAGCAGGAAGTCCCGACGATTGTGGACTTTGGCGGCGCTCCCAATGCGCCGGTGGCTGGGCTGGACCAGTGGGTGGCCCGGCAGAATGGCGATATGCAGGCCGCGTCTTTGAATGCAGCGCCCATCACCGGTCCCAAGACGGTTGTGGTGTTGCGGGTCTATTTCAACGACTACGCCAACGCCAGTCTTTTGACTCAGGCCGATGTGCAGGCCCGTTTTGATGACTTGGACAAGCTGTGGCAGAACACTTCCTACAGCAAAATCAGTATTGTGCATCGGGTCTCAGAACTCTACCAACTGCCCAGCAACCGCAGCGCCTATATCGACGACGGCGACGGCTGGACAGACAACAACGGCAACGGAACCTACGAGCCAGGCACCGACAACTCGGACGGTGACGGCAACGGTTCGGAGGGAACTCCCTGTGATGTGACCTCCGGCGGTGATCTCTCCTGTGATGGAAAATACCAGAAGGTGCTGGACGACGCCGTGGCAAACGCCCCCAATACGGTGGATTTCAGCGGCGCTGATGCGGTCTTTGTGCTGATGGCCGAGACAGGCAATCAGTTTCACCGGGGCCAGGCCAACAAATGTACACTGCCCATCGGGGCAAGCGGGGCCAACCGCACAGTTGGCTGCGCTATCTTCAGCGAGAACCCGACCGAAGGGGCCACGGCCCGTTGGGGTCGTTGGGCGCACGAGATGGGCCACGCCTTTCAGGTGGCAGGCCCGGCTCATCCCAGCAACTACAACAACGCCTTTGAGCTGATGGATGCCAGCTATCCTGGCCAGACGGGTGTTTTTGAGAAGCTGGACGATATGGCTTTCCCCGGTTGGTTGCCGCCTGGAAAGTATGTGGAAATTTCGTCGGCCAACGGCGGCGAACAGATTTGTCTCTGGGCCGAGGAGTATGACCCGAAGGGTCAACCCAATCCTCAGGCCATCAAAGCCTCCATCACCGGCAGCCTCTACTATATGATCAGTGTGCGCCGGGCCGTGTTGGGCGATGATCTGCGGCCCATACCCGACGAGGGTGTGCTGATTGAGCGGGTGAGCGAAGGCGCGGCGCAATGGGTGACTGTACAGGGCAAGGGGGGCAACCGCAACGTTCTTTGGAAAGCGGGCGACACCTTTGACAGCGGCGATGATGGGATTCAAGTGTTGATCCAACAACAAACTTCGCCGAACCCGGACGAATACTGCATCACTGTACGCTATGACAAGCGTGCCATCCAGCCGGATGTGATGATCGCTCCCTGGACATCGGCCCCTGGCAACACTTGGGAGACGACGGACATCTGGGTGGACAGCCCGGTCAATGGCTATGACACCTATCGCTATGGGATGTGGGACGATCTGCGGGGCAGCACTGTGCCCCGGGGCAACGGCGACAACCCGGCTGTGGGGCTGGTCAACCGGCTCTATGCCCGTGTGCGCAATGTGGGAACCCAGACCGCCACAGATATTGTGGTGCGTTTCCAGATTACGGATCCGCCGGGTCTTGGCATTGCCGGTTCCAACGGATGGGCCAACCTGGGCAATGTGGACAAGAATAGTTTCCCCGCCCTGGCGAATCTGGCCCCCGGCGCGACGACGGATGTCTACATCGAGTGGACGCCCAACTTCGCCTTGACCGACGAGCAGATCGCAGAGGGCAACTTCTACTTCCACACCTGCGTGCGGGTGCTGATCGATGCGGTGGCAGGCGAGACTGTGCTGGGCAACCAGAACGGCGACCGGGAGCAGGAGAACATCAACTACTTCCAGGCCGTCAACGATCCAGGCGGTCCCCGAGTCTTCGACAGCTTCATCACCCTGCGCAACGACGATCTGGTCAACCCCAAGTGGTTCTCTCTGAGCTATAGCAGTACCCTGCCCGCTGCTTGGGTGCTGGATGTGAACGGGGGCAAGCAGGGCGTGATGCTCAACCCAAATGAGACGCGCAAAATTCCAATTGTCATCAAACCCCAGGGACCGGCTGCTGTGGGTAGCATCTTTGGGGTGGATGTGCGTGCATCCTATCTGGAGGTCCTCGTCAATGATCTGGACCCGAAGGATACCCATACCGCAGATGCGGAACTGGGCGGCGCGCGGGTGGAAGCCCGTGTCCTGCTCCCAGCGCGCGTGGAATGTGAAGCCAACGACGCCGGCGAGATTGTAGTCAATGGCTTCCTGAAAGAAGTGGACAAGTATCTGGGCGGCCGTGTGCCCCTGCGGGTGATGATTCAGGGCGTGGATGGCAAGCGCCGATTTATCCCCGAAGCAGGCCAGACGGTCGATGTGCAGAAGGATGGCAGCTTTGAGGGCGCTATCTATTCCAGCAAAGAACGCATTGAGGAAGTAGTCTGCCTCTTTGCCGGTACGGACGAATTGGCCAGCGCGGGCAGCGGCTATGTGCGTGTGAAGTCTAACAGCGAAAGCCCGTTGCCTTCGCCAACCCGCACACCGTTGCCGACCCGAACGCCGACTGCCACGCCGACCGCGATTCCCAGTGTAACGGCTACATCGACGGCTACCCCAAGGCCACAGTACTCGTTCTATCCAGTCCAGCCTGTTCTCGAGATCGTGCAGCCGGTCATTCTCAACTCGGACCTGGGCCTCTTCGGTATCGAGATTACCCAGGGCATTCAGTGTTTCGACACGAGCAAGGGGCTGGCGAACTGCCCGGACAACTCCTTGCCTGTAGCCCTGGGCAAACTGACCGCGGCCCGGGTCTATCTGAGCTACTCCAGCATCTTCGGTGGCTCTCGCTCCAATACGCCTGTGCGCCTCTATCTGAGCGTGAACAATGGCCCCTGGCAGCAGGCGAACACCCTGGCGACGGCTCGTCCCACGCTGGATCAGTCCCAGGCCGGTAATAGCGCCAACTTTATCTTCACCATCCCTGGCAGCAGCACAGCCGTTGTGCGTTTCTATGCGGTGGCGGATCCAAACGGCGTTGTGACTGAGACGAATGAAAACAACAATCGCTATCCCAGCAGTGGCTATGTGACGATGACCTTCCGCCAGCGGGAGAATCTGAAGATCATCAGCCAGCCTCTGGACTATCACCCGCCAGCCTATGCAGGCACACGGCTGGCCCAGGGCTGGGCGGTGAACGGTGGCGCGGCCACCTGGTTCAATCAAATGTTGCCCATCCGCAACGGTGGCATCAACCACAGCATCGCCAGCGGCAATCTGGACTGGACCACCACACTGGGCAGCGGTGCAGGCCAACACGCGTTGATCGAGCACTTGAACGGGAACTACGCATTGTTGGTCATCTTCGGGATTCTCTTCGGACAGCCGCAGGTTATCCCGGACCACATCTACGGCTGGGCACCCAACAGCGGCTATAGCGGCGGCCACGCCGATATGCCCGTCTATCCCCACGCGGGTGGGTTGGGTGTGGTTGGCATCGGTACGGATCGGGTGGGTGCAAGCCCCAGCACGGACAATCCGGGCGGCGGCGCACTCATCTTCGGCCACGAGCTGGTGCATGACTACGACGAAAAGCATACCAACACCGCGGATAGCTGTGGATCGTCGGATGGCTCCACCGCATTCCCCTATGGCTCGTCCAGCATCCAGGAATTCGGTTTCAACCCGGCCACCCAGAAAGTCTACAATCCGGCAACCACCCACGACCTGATGAGTTACTGTCCGGCAGGTGGATCGAAGGAAGGCTGGATTTCGCCCTACACCTGGACGCAGATGTTCAACAAGCTGGCGACCACCAATGCCGAGGCTGCCGAAGCCAACGGCGCACAGGGCGATGTGATTGCCGCCAATCCCGGCTTCTTCACCCTTATGCGCACAGGCCACAGCCAGTCTGTGATTGTCAATCTGACGGTTGACAACCCGGATGTTGTGGGCAAAGAAAGTGGGCATCTGGGCAATCTCTATCAGGTGGATTCAGGCTTCTTCCTGACCCTGCCGGAAGGGGCGTATGCCGTCGAGCTACGCAACGGCAAGCAGGTTCTGGCATCCCATCCATTCGTAGCCAACTTCGAGAGCGAGTATCACACCGGCGGTGAGGGGCATACCCACGCCGCGGGCGGCAGCGAAGACGTCTTCGACCCCAACCCGACCGCGAAGGTGGACATCACACTGGTAGCGCCCTGGGTGGATGGCACGACTTCGATTGCCCTGACCTACAAAGGCGAGACGCTTCTGGATGAGCGCGTTGTCAGTGGCAACCCACCGACGGTAGAGATCGTCGAGCCGGTGGAGCCAGCCTTTTGGAAAGCAGGCGAAACCCGCAAACTTGCCTGGAAGGGTGACGACCCGGACCCGGACACCACCCTGCACTATGCGGTCTTCTACAGCCACAATGCCGGCCAGAACTGGCAGTTGCTTGCCAGCGAACTGAGCGATACAAGTCTGGAAGTGGCTGTGGACACCCTGGCCGGCGGCATCGATACCCGCTTCCGGGTGGTGGCGACCGATGGGGTGAATACAGGCATGGCCGAGACGCCCAATGTCATTGACGTGCCGAACAAAGCACCGATGGCTGTGCTGTTGGAACCCTCGGCCTACCTCTTCGCACCGGAGACTGTCGTGCTCCTGCGGGGCAGCGCTACGGACCTGGAAGATGGCTCCATCCCAGAGGACAAACTGGTCTGGAGCAGCGATGTCCAGGGCGAATTGGGCAAGGGCTATGAGATTGCCACCAACACTCTCACGCCTGGCCCCCACACCCTGACGCTTACGGCGACCGACAGCGACGGCAGCAGCGGCAGTGTCAGCGCCGATGTCTTTGTCGGCTATGGCAACTACCTGCCAGCAGTGCAACGCTAGACAAAGCAGCCGGGAAATAGCCACAAATTTTCCGGCTGCTCGATAATTCTCTACAGACCTGCCCGGTTTCATCAAGCCGGGCAGGTCTTCTTTTTGACCGAAAATCTGGGCGATCCCGCGGTCGGTGGTATACTTATCCGTACAGAAAAATCGTAGAGGGGGTTGTTGCTTCCATTCTACGTTTTCCACTCTCCATCCCGCACACAGGAGGTTTCCCGTGGCAAAAATCAGCGACAATACACTCCAGGGCTTTCTCGATGCCCTGGCTTCCGGTGAATCGACCCCCGGCGGTGGCGGCGCGGCTGCGCTCACAGGCAGCCAGGCCGCGGCCCTGCTCAGTATGGTTCTTAACTTTACGGTCGGGCGCAAGAAATATGCGGCTGTAGAAGAGGAGTTGCAGGCGATTCTGACCCGCACAGAAGAACTGCGGGCCGAGTTGCTGGCTCTGATAGACGCGGACGCGGAGGCATTCGGCGTAGTCGTCGCCACCTATTCCATGCCCAAAGCCACCGACGAGGAAAAGGCGGCGCGCACGGCAGCTATGCAAGCCGGGATGAAAGGTGCAACCAAAGTGCCCTTTGCCGTGGCCGAAAAATGTCTGGAACTGCTCAAACTGGCCGAGTCGGTGGGCGCAAAGGGCAACCCAACGGTTGTCAGCGACGCAGCCACCAGCCTCTATCTGGCCCAGGCCGGTCTGGACAGCGGGCTGATCAATGTGGAAATCAATCTGAAATATATCAAAGACGACGCATTTAATGCCGAATGGGCCGCGAAAGCCGCTGACCTGCGGGCCGCGGCCGCCGATGCCTACACCACCGCCGCGGCTGCCTGTTCTGCCACCCTGGGGGTGAACGTATGAGCGCGCAACTCCTCGACGGCAAAGCGCTCTCTAAGCGCATTCGGGCCGACCTGAAAACCCAATTTGCGGCCCTGGCCGAATCTTCGGGCATTGCACCCACTCTGGCTGTCCTGCGTGTGGGAGACGACGCCTCGGCGGCTGGCTATGGCCGGGCTATCGAGCGCACCTGCGCGGGGGTCGGTGTCACTTTTGCCAGCCATGTCCTGCCCGCCGATGCCACCCAGGAAAGTGTGGAAGCGGAGATCGCCCAGCTCAACAGCGACCCCGGCGTCCACGGCATTATGATTCTGGAACCCCTGCCCGATCAGATCGACGGCCATCGACTTATCGACCACCTGAATCCGGCCAAAGATGTGGACGGGGTACACCCGCTCAACGCGGGCCGTCTGTCCGCACAGAAAGCCCCTTACTTCGTGCCTGCCACCCCAGCCGGGGCCATCCGCCTGCTGGAAGAGGCGGGTGTGGAGTTCAAAGGCAAACAGGCGGTCATCATCGGGCGCAGCGATATTGTGGGCAAGCCGATGGCGCTGCTTCTGCTCCACCGCCACTGCACAGTGACCATCGCCCACAGTCGCACAGTCGATCTACCCGCGGTGGCCCGCAGCGCCGACATCCTCTGTCTGGCGATTGGCCGCGCCGAAATGGTGCGGGGGGATTGGATCAAACCGGGCGCGGTCGTCGTGGATTTTGGCACCACTTATACCGACGACGGGCTGAAAGGCGACTGCGTGCAAGCGGAGGCGGCAGAAGTGGCCGGGATGCTGACACCGGTTCCCGGCGGCACTGGGCCAGTGACTAACGCGATGCTGATGAGCAATCTGCTCGATGCGTATCGAACGAGCATCGAATAGTCAGGTGTGCATCTGCATGACGACAGACGACTGAAGGTAGACGAAGGACGAACCGATAGTATCTTTCAGGTACACTCCGTTCATCTATCGTCTATCGTCTATCGTCTGCCGTCAATGGTCAAACCGACTGTGTCGACTTTCTCTTAATTTTTTGTGCGAGGCGTGAAACGTGAAACGTGAAATCAATCCTTCCTCTCACGTTTCACGTTTCGCGTTGCATGTGGCCGTACTTTTTCTGTACACCCTCCTCACCGCGGTGATGACCTGGCCCCTGGCCCTGAACCTCACTTCCGCCATCCCCGGCGACAGCTTCGACGGCTGGCAGAATTTCTGGAATCTCTGGTGGGTGAAGCTGGCCCTGGTGGACCGGCAGATGACGCCCTTCGTCACGGATCTGCTCTATGCGCCCACGGGTGTCGGTCTCTACTTTCACACCCTTAACCCTTTCAACGGTCTGGCAACCCTGCCCGTGCAACTGGCCGGGGGACTCTACGCCGCCTATAACGCTGTCGTCTTTCTCTCCTGGGTGCTGGGCGGCTACGGGGTTTTTCTGCTCACTCTGTGGGTGTTGCGATCTACAAAAACCTGGCAGGTTTCAGAAAACCTGCCAGGTTTGGCTGCCTTTGTCGCTGGTCTCATTTTCACCTTCGCCCCCTTTCACATGGCCCACCTCCTCGGCCATATGCAGGTGATGAGCCTGGAGTGGATGCCCTTCTACATCCTCTATCTCCTGCGCGCCACCCGACGCCAGCGTACTGGCAAGCCCTGGCTGCGCGACGCGCTCCTGGCCGGATTCTTCCTCGTCCTCGTCGGCCTCTGCGACTGGTATTTTGTGTTGTATCTATTTCTCTTTACCGGACTGTTTTTGGTATTGGAGATTGGGTATTGGGTATTTCGTCGGCGCACACTGCCGAACATCCAATACCTGCTGCCCGCTGCCTCGGCTGGGTTGGTCTTTGTAATTCTTCTTTCACCGGTCCTCATCCCGATGATTTCGGAGGCCCTGCGTTTCAGTTTTATGCAGCGGCCCACCAGCGATCTGTACATTCTGAGCGCGGCGGTGGCGGACTTCTTTGTGCCCAATCGGCTGCACACCCTCTTCCGCCCGGATAGTTTCGCCTGGCCGGGCAATCAGATCGCGCCGGTCAGTGAACGCACAATTGCCATTGGCTATACGGCTCTGGTTTTGACAGGGATGGGTGCGGTCTGGGCCTGGCGACGCAGCCGATTCTGGCTGGCCGTCGCTGGCTTCTTCTTCCTGCTGGCTCTGGGACCGGCCCTGCATTTCACAAACATCACCGCCGCCGACATCCCGGCTGGCGACCCCGGCCCCACTTGGACCCTCTACGGCCTGCTGGTGGAAGCGGTCCCCTTTATGCGCATCAGCCGCAGCGTCAGCCGTTTTGCAGTGATGGTGCAATTGGCGCTGTCCGTGGCTGCTGGCGTAGGTCTGGCGGCTCTGGTGACCCGTCTTTTCCCCAACCAGTCCACGCACCACGCGCCACACAACACAACGGCCCGTCCTTACCTGCTCACCGGACTCGTCTCCCTGCTCGTCCTGGCCGAATTTTGGGTGGCCCCTTTCCCCATCTCGCCGCCGGACACGCCCGAATTTTACGACCAATTGGCCGGGGATCCCGGGCCGAGCGCAGTGCTGAATCTGCCTATGAACTACGACCGGCCTGGCTATCTGCTCTACCAGACTGTGCATGGCAAGCCTCTGACTGTGGCCTATATCAGCCGGGACGACCCGCGCACCCTGACCGAACGCTCGCCGGTGCTGCAACACTTCCGCCATCTGGGGCCGGATATTCTGGATGTGGACCCGGTGGCTCTGGGGCCGACTGTCCTGGCCGATTTGGGTGTGGGCTGGGTGGTGGCGGACCGCTATAAAATGCCCGGTGGGTTGGAGAGGGAGTATACGAGCGCGCTGGCCGAGGCGATCTTTGCCGGCCAGTCGCCCCTGTATGCGGACGAGCGCATCACAGCCTGGCGGGTGATGCCGGTGGATGCGCCCCAGCCCTACCTGCTTCTGGGCGAGTTGGGGTGGGGGGCACTGGTGGAAGAGGCGGGTGTGTCTGGGCGCTGGCTGGGCGAGGAGCCAGCGGGCCTGGTTTTTCGCCACACGCCCGGCGTGAATGACCGGGTGACTATCCGTTACCGCAGCCTGCCGGGCGCGACGGTCACTGTGCGTCTCCCCGGATTGGCAGAGGCCCAGATAACTTCCCTGCCCCCTGCGCCTGAAGGCAGGAAAGTTGTGCTGGACTTTGCGGCGCTGCTGGCTGGGCTGGGTGTCTCTACGCCTGTCGAAGCGATTGGCGAGATTGCCCTTTCTGCTTCCGCACCTCAGAGCGTCTTTGTCGAGTCGATTCGGCTGGACTCACTTCCCGCGGCACAATAGCTGATCCCGACCCCCTATTTCCACGTCTGGCGCAGGACCCGCTGCCAGTTGCCGTTGGCGATCTTCGCCAGTTCCTCTGGCCCGTAGCCCGCGTCTTGCAGCGCTGCCATCAGTTTGGGCAGCCCCGCGGCGTTGACCAGATCCGTTGGCATTGTGGCTCCGTCGAAGTCCGACCCCAGGGCCACGTGATCGATCCCCACCCGCTCCACCATATAATCCACGTGGCGCACGATTTCGGTCAGCGGAGTCTCCTCTTTATGGCGTCCATCCTCGCGCAGGAAACCCGTGTGAAAGTTGACACCGGCCACCCCACCGCTGGCGGCGATGGCGTCCAATTGCTTGTCGGTCAGATTGCGCGGGCTGGCGCAGAGCGCGTGGGCGCCGGAGTGGGTGGCGACCAGCGGCGCATCGCTCAGAGATTCCACATCCCAGAAGCCCTTTTCGTTGAGGTGGGAAAGGTCGAGCAGAATTCCCAGGCTGTTGCATTCCCGCACCAGCCGCTTGCCCGCGTCGGTCAGGCCGGGGCCGATGTCCGGGCTGGCGGGAAAGTGGAAGGGGACGCCGTGGGCGAAGATTGTCGGGCGGCTCCACACCGGCCCCAGAGAGCGCAGGCCAGCCGCGTAAAAAAGGTGGAGCGCGTTCAGGTCCCGGTCGATGGCCTCGGCTCCTTCGAAGTGTAGTATCATCGCCAGCACGCCGCTGTCCAACGCCGCGGCCAACTCATCCGCATCGCGTACAATTTTCGTCTGCCCGTTGGATTCGGCTTCCAGACGCAGGAGCCGGGCCACCATTCCTGTGGCAAAGTTCATGGCATAGGTGCGGTTGAGCGCTTTGGGCAGGGGAAAAGCGTAGCTGTTGCCGCCGTCGGTTGTGCCGGGAAAGCTGCCCATCGGCTCCCGGTTGGGGGTGAAAATCGCAAAGAAGCCGCCGCCTAGCCCGCCTGCTTTGGCTTTGGGCAGGTCGATGTGCAGTCTGTCGTCGCCTTCAAAAAAGGGAGTGTTGCTGGCTGGCTTCGCCATATGCAGGCGCAGGATCGTATCGTTGTGGCCGTCGAAAACGGGTGGAAAGGGGGATTGGGTCGCCATTGGGTTCTCCGCTAGTGGGTGGGGCGTAAGAGTGATTATTGTAGTCCGAGTCGCTCGTATTGTTCCGCTGGGGCCTCGCTGGCTTGCATCAGGCCAATCATCAGATCGATCATCCGCTGTTCGGTTGCCGGATCGCTCAATGGATTCTCCTGGGCCGAGTCGGATTGCAGATCGTAGAGCAGGTGGCCCATCGCGTGGGCGGTGGGGGCCACGTGGGATGCCCGGCCTGGAATCTTCATTACCGGGCAGTTTTTGGTAAAGGCAAAGGGTTCCGCTTTGTCCCAGACTGGTAGCTCGCTTGCCTCAAAGAGTTTGTTCATGTGGGTGGGCATAACCGTATATTCGTAGAGCGGCGTATTGTCACCGGCCGCGGCCCGCATATAGACGTAGCGTCCGTCGGTGACATTCACCGGCCCGCCGTGATAGCCAAAGAGCAGGGCCTCCCGGGTGGGCGCGTTGTCGGCGATGGCCGCCCCCAGGGGAATCCCCTGCACCTCCGCCGGAAGCTCTACACCGAAGAAGTCCAGTAGTGTGGCAGGGAAGTCGATCATTTGGGTCAACTGATCCCGTCGTTCCCCGGCCACCCGGCTGCGCGGATCCCAGATGAAGAGGGGGGTGTGGGCCACTTCGCTCCACAGGGGCATATTGTTCTTGGCCCACCAGTCGTGCTCGCCCAGAAAGAAGCCATGATCCGTACAGACGATCAGCATTGTGTCATCCCACAGTTTCAGGTCGTCAAACAGATTGATAATCTGCCCCATATAGTGATCGCACATACTCAGCAGCGCGGCGTATTCCAGACGCCCGTGCGCCACCTCCTCGTCGTTCTCCTCCACTTTGCGATAGGCTGGCCAGTCGAAGTGTTTGCCGCTGTATTCGTGGGGGTAGAGGTCTTTGTAGTGTTGCAGGCTGAAGAATGGCTCGTGGGGGTCGAAGGTCTCGATTTGCAAAAACCAGTCCTGCTGGTCTGCATTGCGGCGGATGAAATCGATGCCCGCGCCAAAGGTCTGGGGCTGGGGCTGCTCTTCTTCCCGGCGCATAAAAGGCCGGTTGACCCAATCCTGCCGCCAGCGGGGGCTTTCGCCGCGAGAGACGACGGTTTCCGGAATATCCGGGTGCTTCACCTGACCGATCCAGGGATCGCCCTCCTGGCCCCGGTGAAAATCCCAGGTGGTGTAGCGGTTGTGATAGGTGGCCCCGCCATCCTCGAAGTAGTGGTAGTGGTCTGTGCTGAGATGGGTGTAGACGCCGTTCTCGCGCAGAATCTGGGGCATGGAATTGTCGAAGGGTTCGATGGGTCCCCAACTGCGATGCAGGAAGTTATAGCGCCCGGTGTGGAGTTCCCGGCGGGCGGGCATACAGGGCATACTGCCCACATAGCAGTTGTCGAAGGTGACAGTGCGCTCGGCCAGTCGGGCAAAGTTGGGGGCGTGGGTCCAGTCGCAGCCATAGGGGGGCAGCATCCGGCGGTTGAGAGAATCAAACATAACCATAACGGCGCGCATGGGGGCGTCTCCTTTGGGTGGATGGGTCGTAGAATGTCCTTCTTAGAAATCGTACACCCGACAGGAAGAATCGGCAACTGATGAAACCTGGAACGCGAGCCGCTGCAGGACCAATAAAAAATCTAACACAAATTTAACTTGACATCTGATGCGGGGTGTAGTATAGTTGTGTTCAGCAAGATGTTGTAAGTTCTGAATCACGTTCGTAAGACCGCCACTCAGACAACAAGTCCGAGCGGCGTTTTTTTATGCCTGTTGGGAACTTCTAACGTTTTGTAACAACTTTTATGTAGTACGTAGAAAACGAAAGGTTTTCCAACAATGGCTGAGACAGTAACTGGAACCGTCAAGTGGTTCAACGATCAAAAAGGCTTTGGCTTCATCGAGCACGCCGGTGGCAAGGACGTTTTCGTCCACCACTCCGCAATCGTGGCCGAAGGCTTCCGTAGCCTGACCGAGGGCGACAAGGTTGAGTTCACGATTGAACAAGGCCCCAAAGGCCCCAACGCCGCAGGTGTTCGCCTGGCCAGTGCGTAGTCAGTAGCGTAGAACGCTAACAAAAAAGCCCCGCACACATTAATGTATGCGGGGCTTTTTTGTTATATGCCTGAGTCTACTGCAAAAACCGAGTTTTTTGTGCAGATTGCCCGGAATTCCAGGAGCAATTCGGTCTCAAAAACTCGGTTTTTAGCCTGTTTTGCAATGGAGCCATGCCTGCTGTGGAGTTCCCCGATCTGCTTCGCTCCCCTTTTCTAGAAAAACATTTTTGCCACTTTCAAAATTCCCTGGCTCCAGGGAACCCGGTGGGAGACACCGGACTGCTTCTCAAAGGCGTGCAGGTTTTCGATGTACCAGACGTAATTGCGTACCAGCGCCTCTTTGTTGCTGAACTTCGGCTGCCAACCCAACACCCGCTGGGCCTTTTCCACAGAGACAAACGAATCCTTCGAGGCTGTCTCATAGACCCATTTGTAGAGGGGCGAAAGATTGAGCTTTTCCAGCAGGCGCAGGGTCCAGATGGCCGGGGCCGCGGGCAGGGGGACGATGCGCTTGCCGTGGCCCGCGTAGTCCAGCACGGCCTGATAGTCCTCGCGCATCGTTGTGAAATCGGTTGCGCCGATGTTGAAAGTGTCGTTGACTATTTCTCTGTCCAGTGTGGCCGCCAGATAGATAGACTCGCACAGGTCCTCCACATCCAACAACTGATAGCGATTCTTGCCGCTGCCCAGCATCGGAAAACCTTTGCCATCCTTCGCCCAGTCGTAGAGCAGGGCAAAGACGCCCAGCCGCTCCGGGCCAATGAAGGATTTGGGGCGAATGATCGGCACGCACAGCCCCTGCTCCCGAAAGCCCTGGCAGATCGCTTCTGCCTCCACTTTCGCTTCGCCATATGGCCCCACACCGTCCAGCCGATCCTCCTCCCGCAATGGGTGGTGATCCGGGATGCCGTAGACGGCCGTGGACGAAATGTGGATGCAGCGCTCGACGCTGTGGTCGAAGGATGCCTGGAGCACATTGCGCAGCCCGTCGATGTCGGTGGTGTAGATGTCTTCGGCGCTGTAGAGGGGCAGCGCGGCCGCGGTATGCACGACCAAATCTATTCCAGCCATCGCCCGCTCCACCGCGGCTTTGTCCCGGATGTCGCCCGTGACAATCGTCACCTGCTCCTTTTCCGGGTAATCAAAGGGGGCGATGTCCAGGGTGGTTACTACATAGCCTCTGGCCAGCAAATAGCGCACCAGATTGATGCCCAAAAAGCCAGCCCCACCGGTGATCAGAACTCGTTTTCCAGTCACTTTTTACTCCGTCTATCTTTCGTTGCGCGCCCACTCTGCAATGAGCGTTTGGGTTGAATCAAATGCCAGATCGGGTGGAATCTGGCTTGGGCCAAACCAGCCCGCTTCGCTTACGTCGTCCTGGGCGCATACTTCCACATCCGTCCCCGCTGGTTTCGCCTGAAAAGCCAGCACAATGCCTACCCGTTCACCCGCGCCATTCTCCATGGGAAAGATGGCGCTCATCTTGCCCACATCGATTGCCAGCCCCGTTTCTTCGGCCACCTCGCGATGCAGTGCATCGGTTGGCATCTCCCCCGCGTCCATATAACCGCCGGGAAGGGACCACAGCCCTTTGCCCGGATCGACGGCCCGCCGCACCAGCAGCACTGCTCCGTTGGCAATCACAAGCGCAATGACCGCCACCTTCGGGTCGGAGAAATGGACAAAGCCACAGGCCGGGCAGCTTGGACGCACCCGGTCGTAGCGGTAGATCGATTGCAGCGGCGTAGCGCAGTTTGGGCAGAAACGATATTCGGTAGCCATCCCTTTTAGTATAGCCAAAAGTGATGCACTGGCCTATTTTCGTGCGTCCTACTGCGGGCAATGGTATACTACTGGCTATGACGACTTCTGCCCAAAGCAGCCACGCGCCTCGCCCGGCCCGCACCGCGCTCAACCCGACCGGCGGCTTTTTGAAGGGCTTTACCCACAGCCTGCAACCCTACATCGGCTGTCGTTTTGGCTGCGCCTATTGCTATGTGCAAGAGTCGAATGTCCATCGTTTTTTCAACGGGGGCTTTGCCTGGGGTGACTACGCCTTTCCCCGGCAGGGGGTGGCCGAGCGGCTGGCTGTGGAGTTGGCCCGCGACCGGCGCAAGGGCCGTTTGGATTCCCTGGCGATTTTCTGCTCGTCCTCAACCGATCCCTATCAGGGCGCGGAACGGGAGTGGGCGCTGACCCGCGGCTGTCTCGAAGCGTTTGTGGCGGCTCCGCCTGGCCTGCTGGTGATGCAGACCCGTTCACCGCTGGTCGAGCGGGACTTCGATCTGCTGGCCGGGCTGGGGGAGCGCTGCTGGCTGAGTATGACGCTGGAGACGGATCGGGAGGATGTGCGCCAGGCATTGACACCCCATTGCCCGTCGATTGCCCGGCGGCTGGCGACGATCCGTGCGGCTCGCTCTGCCGGGCTGAATGTGCAGGTGGCGGTCAGCCCCTGCCTACCCTATACCGCACTGGACGATTTTGGCGGACTGCTTGTGGAACTGGGCCAGCGGGTGGTGGTGGACAGCTACGCCAGCGGCGACGGGCAGGGGGGCAAGCGCACCGCACGCACGTCTATCCCCGATGAGTATACCCGGCTGGGCTGGGGCGACTGGCGGGCAGAGGAAGCGGCCCGTTCGCTCTATGGCTGGCTGCACGAACGAATGGGCGCACGCGTCGGCTGGTCACAGGCGGGGTTCACTCACTTGGCCCATCGGGTCACAACTGAGACGACTGACTGAAAAGCATCACCCAATCAACTAATCAACAAAGAGGTCTGTATGTCACAACTTTTCGGCGCAATCGAAGCAGGCGGCACGAAATTTGTCTGTGCAGTGGGCACAGGCCCCGGCGACATTCGGGCCGAGAGCCGCTTTCCCACCACAACCCCTGCGGAGACGATGGCCCAGGCCATCGCATTTTTTCGCGGCCAGGAGGGTATCCACGGCCCGCTGGCTGCCATCGGCATTTCGGCTTTTGGCCCTATCGATCCTCACCCGCAATCGCCGACTTTTGGCTATATCACTACCACACCCAAACTGGTATGGCAGAATGCACCGATTGTGCCGATGGTGCGGGAACATTTCGACGTGCCCATCGGTTTCGATACGGATGTCAACGGTGCGGCGCTGGGCGAACAGCGCTGGGGCGCGGCCCAGGGGCTGGATACGGTTGTCTATCTGACAATTGGCACGGGGATCGGCGGCGGGGCAATTGTCGGCGGCAAACTGGTACACGGGCTGATGCACCCGGAGATGGGCCATATGTATGTGCCCCACGACTGGGATCGAGACCCCTTTCCGGGCGTCTGCCCTTTCCACGGCGACTGCTGGGAGGGTCTCGCCAACGGTCCTTCGCTGGAAGCCCGCTGGCAGCAGCGGGGGGAAACCTTCCCGCCGGAACACGAGGCCTGGCTGTTGGAAGCCCATTACGTGGCGCTGGGGTTGGTCAATATCATCACGATCCTCTCCCCCCAGCGCATCATTCTGGGCGGCGGTGTGATGAGTTCGCCCCACATTTTCCCGCTGATCCACCGGGAGGTGCGCCACCAGTTGAAGGGCTATATTCAGATGCCGGCGTTGGATACGGGCCTTGCCGAATATATTGTGCCGCCCGGCTTGGGGAATCAGGCAGGGGTGCTGGGGTCGATTGCTTTGGCCCAGCAGGCTCTGGCGGAATCGCTATAAATTCACCACTACTCGTTGTCCGGGCACAAACCAATGACCCAATCCTCTGCTCATCCGTTCACCCAATTCGACCCGACCGAACATCCCCACCGTCGCCGCAACCTGCTCAACGGCGATTGGGTGCTCGTCTCCCCCCATCGCACCAAACGGCCCTGGCAGGGACAGGTGGAACGCCCGCCCCAGGACAATCTGCCCAGCTACGATCCGAAGTGCTATCTCTGTCCCGGCAACGAGCGGATGGGGGGGCACATCAATCCGGCCTACGACTCCACTTTCGTCTTCACGAATGACTTTGCTGCGCTTCTGGGCGATTCCCCCTCTCACGACATCAGTCAGGGCCATTTCTTTCAGGCCGAAGCCGAGACCGGAACCTGTCGGGTGATCTGCTTCAGTCCCCGCCACGACCTGACCCTGGCCCAGATGGATGTGCCAGACATTCGCCAGGTGGTCGATGTCTGGGCGGCTCAGGTGACAGAGTTGGGGAGTCAGCCTGAGATTAGCTACGTCCAATTGTTTGAGAACCGGGGCGCAATGATGGGCAGTTCCAACCCCCATCCCCACGGCCAGGTCTGGGCCAACCGCCGGGTTCCCACCGAACCGGCTCTGGAGGATCGGGAACAGCGCCTCTATTTTGAGCGCACCAACCGCCCGCTGCTGCTCGACTATTTGGAGGCCGAGTTGGAGGCTGGGGAGCGGGTGGTGGTGAAGAGCAAGGAATGGGTGGTAGTGGTTCCCTATTGGGCGGTCTGGCCCTTCGAGACGCTTGTGCTGCCCCGTCGCCCGGTCCTGGATATGCCGGGTTTGACCGCTCCCCAGCGGGACGATCTGGCGGGGATTCTCAAGCAGCTACTCGTGCGCTACGACAATCTTTTCGAGACCAGTTTCCCCTATTCGATGGGCTGGCACGGCCAACCGACCGACGGCGGGCGCTATCCCCACTGGCAGTTGCACGCCCACTTCTATCCGCCCCTGCTGCGCTCGGCTACTGTGCGCAAATTTATGGTCGGCTACGAACTCCTCGCCACACCCCAGCGGGATATTACCGCGGAGCAGGCCGCGGAACGGCTGCGCCAGCAAAGTGGGATTCATTATCTCTCGGACAAATAGCCGCGTGGGCAGGTAACAAAAAAGAGAGGCAGAAGCTGTATCCGCTTCTGCCCCTATTTTTGTCCGTTCAAAATGAGTTGGAGGAGTGGACACGCCCACGTGCCGGTTCAGGCCGCACGTGGGCGTGCTCACTCCTCAGTACAACCAAAAATGAGCATACACTATAGACTGGACGGGGTCTCTCTGCCGGGATTTCCCTAGCGAGAGATTGCCGGGAGGAAGACCGATGTGTTCGCCCCCGCGCTGCTGACTTCCTGCAGTGCAACACTGATGAAGCTTATGAACTGCTTGATGGTTTCGGGCGATGCTTCCGTGCCCACCGGCACATCCTCGACCGGAACAGACGGGTCTTGGCGGAGTTCTTTCGCCGTTGGCGACACAGGCAGGCTGGCCCGCTGGGTGGGGCAACTGGTCAAAACTTCGATGGACTGGGTATAGGTGGCGTCGGTGAACCCGACAATCTCCACCTGATAGATGCCTGCCTGGGTGGGCTGGATGATCACCTCGTCCACTTCGCCCGCTCCCAAAATGCTATAGCCAGCCGGACCGTTGCCCGGTGTATGATTGGGGGGCCAGACATACAGGTCCGGGTCCATTGTGGCGCTGGCAGGCTCTACCCGCACACGCAGGCATTGATCCGCCAGGGTTGCCGGTCGATAGACCCGAATCTCACCTTCCAGCAGGGTGTCTGTAGCCGGGATGTAATTGACCCGCTGAATAGCCGGCTTGGCCGAGATATTGCCCGCCGCGTCGGCCACCCACCCCTGCAAATAGCGCACGCCGCTGTTGGGCATCATTTCGTAGTCGTGGGGCTGATTCGCATAGCTATTCCAATTGGTCCATTTTACCGGAAGCCAGGCCCCGCCATTGCCAACACCCCCAGCCCACTGAAGTTCGACGTAGTAGCTCTTATTGACGCCAGTGGGGTTCGGGTCTGGATCGACGGCTTCGATGCTGAGGGTGACATTCGGATCAGAGACCTGATTTGCACCCCCGTTCACCGACAGGCTCTGTGCCAGCGGGGGCGTCGTGTCCTCCGGCTGGCTGTAGTGTACATTGACTCTGCGCCGGACGGTATTGTTGCCTTCGTTGCTCTCGTCCACCTGCCCATCCGGATCGATCACCGCAATCAGTCTGATTTCGCCGTATGTGTCAGGCGTCCAGGTTACAGCTGATGTGGTTGCGCTGCTGTCTGGGCTGATGCCAGCCACGATGCCGCGCCCGATAAGGTGTTCCGCATCGATTTCGTCTGCATAGAAGTCCACGGCAAAGGGCGCAAGTCCTCCAACCCCGCCCACCCGGTAGACCGTCAACCCAATCGACGCCGATTCACCGGCTGTCAGTGTATTGGGGGTGGCCCATAGATTTTCGGCACGGGCGTTGAGATCGTCGGTTTCCTGGGGATCGGCGCTGGCGGCTTCATAGGCCGAGGGCAATGTGTCCGACGTCTGGTCGTCTGGATTGACTACTTTGACCCCATATATCCCTGTGGCAATGTTGGCCGGAACCTTTCCGGTCAACTGTTGGCTGCTGATGAATGTGGTATGCAATTCAATCGTATCGCCTGTGTTTCCCCCATCATTTGATCGACTGTTGCTTTCCCAGGCAATCTGTACGACTGCTTTGCTCTGGAAATTCTTTCCATAGATATTCACTTGGCGGGGTCTGTCCACAACACCCGTGCTTGGGCTGATGCTCTCAACGATTGGTGCCGGGATGGGCAATGGGGATTCGATGGGAGAGGGGGATGGTGAATCGAAGACCGTCGCCTGCCCAACAGCCGCAGTGCCTGTCTCGGCAAACGCAAAGACAATTCCCACCGCGGCCAAAAAGAGGGCAACAAATGTCCACCCAGAATAGGCACTCCTCTTGAGTGGCCGTTCTCGTTTTTCCCGCTTGGATTCAATCATCTTTCTTCCTTTCTGCTTTCGGATTCGCTAATTCGTAGGCCCTGTATCCATCCAAGCCGCCTGTGCAACCAGGGGGCAAAAGGTGTGCGGGTAGTCTGTTGTTCTATTGTAAAACCAGATGTGGAGAAATGGTGTGTGTCTTTATGCCCATTTTATGAGCGTAGCGGGCAAGTTTCAGCGTTGGGTGGTTCAATATATCCAGGAGGCTCCCCTTTGCCGTCTATCTTTACGAACCTCGCAGATTCTATTGTTACCTGAAGTTACTCCGATGTCAAGCGAAAAACGCCCGTCGGAACGGTTGGACGTGCTGAAAGTGGATGTTCCCGTACAGCAATCGGGCATATACGCGCATAGGATGCGGCGGGTGCCGTCGAAAGCCCAACCGGAAAATCAACGACGAATCAGCTTCGCCTCCAAATGGGGAGGCTGGGCAGGAGGAAAATATGACCCACAAATTCTACACGGCACTCGCACTACCGCTGGCACTGCTCATCGTTCTTATGACTGCGGCCATCACAACTGCCCAAACCGCCCAATCCATTGACTGCGCGCTGACCGTTCAGGTCCAATCCGGCGATACGCTTTCTTTGCTGGCGGGTCGGCATCTGGGCAGCTTCGCGGCCTATCCGGCGATTGTGGAAGCGACGAACGCGGCCGCGGTGCTGGACAGTAGCTTTACCGCCATCGACAACCCGGCGCTGATCCGGGTGGGCCAGAAGCTCTGCATTCCGGCCACAGACGCGGTTGTAGCCCAGCCTGTCGTGGGTCCGGCGACAATCACTGCCACAGCCGCACCGACGCCCGCGGCCAGAACAGTCGTCACGCCCACCGCAATTGCCACACCGATTCCCGCTGCGGATCATCCACTGGTCATCGAGAATATGCGTGCCCGTTCCTATCCGGGCAGCGAAATCGTCATTGAGCAAACACTCGCCGCCGGGGTCAACTACCAGCGTTATGTGGCCTCCCATCTTTCGGACGGCTTCAAAATCTACGGCCTGCTGACTGTTCCCAACGGCACGCCGCCGCCAACGGGCTGGCCGATTATTCTTTTCAACCACGGCCACATCACCCCGGAACTCTACCGCACCACCGAGCGCTATGTGGCCTATCAGGACGGCTTCGCCCGCAACGGCTACATCACTTTTAAGTCCGACTACCGGGGCCACGGCAATTCAGAAGGAGAGGCCCGCAGCGGCCACGCCAACCCGGACTACACGACGGACGTGCTCAACGCGCTCACTTCCTTGCAGCGCTATCCCAATGCAGACCCGGAGCGCATCGGGATGTGGGGACACTCGATGGGCGGTTCGATTATCCTGCGTTCGATGGTCATCACCGATACGGTCAAAGTAGGGGTGATTTGGGCTGGGGTGGTGGCGTCCTATCCTGACCTGCTCAACCGCTTCGAACTACAGGGCGTGCCTGTACCCGAATGGTTTGCCGAATGGCGGGACAAGTTCATCGCTGCCTACGGCACACCGAATGAAAACCCGGACTTCTGGGAGTCGATTTCGCCCAATAGCTATCTGACCGATCTTTCCGGGCCGATCCAACTGCATCACACAACCGGGGATAAAAGCGTGCCCGTCCAATACTCAGATGTGCTGGCGGCTCAGATTGAGGATGTGGGCGGTGTGGTCGAATACTTCCGCTATCCCGGCGACAACCACAACATTTCCGCCAACTTTGGCACGGCGATGGTTCGGTCGATAGCCTTCTTTGACAAATATCTGAAAGATGAATGACGATGAGATGCTGGGCTGTACAACCCCAGCATCTCATCATTTCTTACCTCATTACTCCTGGCAAAAAGAGGAAGTTCGTGGGGGCGAACTCCACAGGTGGTGTGCGGGAGACATCGCTGAGTACAATCCCGTCCACCAGTGCGCTGGTGCGCCGGTTGGGCGATGTCTCGTAGACGTTTAGAATCAGCGTCGCCGTCTGCCCGGCATAGGCTGAAAGATCAAAGAAGCGGTATTGCCAGGGGCTGCCTGCGGGTTGGACGATCAGATAATCGGGGGAGCGATTTTCGGCCGCGAGTATCACCTCGAATTTGTCCTGATCCGCGCTGCTCTCCTGGCTTTCTACCCGGTAGGCCAGGGCCAGGAAGGGACGGCCCGCGGGAACCTGCACCTGCTGGCTCCACGTACTGTTGCCGCCGTCGCTGCCCTCTGCGCCGGGCACGCCGAGATTGGCCACGAAAGCCGTCGCCAGTCGCAGCGCGTGATCGTTGGTTCCCGGCTGCTGCTCCACGGCAGAGGGCGAACTGCCCCCAATCGTCCACCCGGCCTGGCCATTCTCAAAATCCCCATTGACAACTGCGTTCCCCCCCGGTGCGTGGACGAGCAGCAATAGGCTGTCCTCGGCAAAGCTGCGCGCCCGGTTGACCACCCGCCCCTCCACCGCCACATCCCACACGCCAAAGGGAACGGCCAGTTGAAAATCGCCGCTGGCATCCGTCGTCGCTGAAACCGCACCGATGGAGACAGTGACGCTGTAGACGCCCTGGCCGGACGGATCGATGACTTTGCCCGCCACCTGGGCCTGGGTGGGCGGCTCACTGATCGTCGTCCAGGCCTGGGCTGTCAGCTTGCGGCTGACCAGGCCCAGTTTGTCGATCCCCACCGCGGCAAAGGCCACCTGCTGGCCCAGCTCGCCGGCATAGGTCAGCGAGCCACTGTCAGCCAGACCCTCCCGCCACAGGGACCACTCGCCGTCGTCGATCTGCGTCCACAGTTCCACACTCTCCACACCAGCGCCCCAATCCACTGCCCACCACTCCACAGGAAATTCTGGCGGTGACGCGTCGGGCAATTCAACCACCCCGGCCAGGGCAGGCAGTGTGTCCTCCTCGATCAGCAGATAGGGCGAGCCGTAGATGCCCATATCGTAGCCGCCGTTGGCATTGGGCCAGTTGTGATTGGTCGCGCCGGGCAGGTCGATGGCGTAGTAGCCGTTTGTGGGCGTGATGACCGTCTCGCTGCCGTCCAGACTGATGCGCCGGGCCTGTGTTCCCGCAGCGGGAATCTGCGCGACCGCAGGCTGGTCGGTGATGGCAAAGGTAAGCAGACGGCGTTCGTGGCTTTCCGGGTGATAGAAGGCCACGCGCCGGGCTTTCTGCTCCTGAATATTGGCCCAGACCAATTCTGTGCCGGGGAAGTATTGGTTCGCCAACCGAAAAGCAGTGGCCCCGATCCGTCCCTCGCCGTTGGCCGGGGAACAGTAGCTGCTGTTCTCGTTTTTGTGGATGCCGAAACCGTCGGGGGAATCCACCGCCACCACATTGCCGCAGTCGTCGTGGAGCATAAAGTGGAAGATCGGCCCGCCGCCTGCCAGCCGAGTGTAGACGATATTTTGCCAGATGTAGGCGGCCTGCTCCTCGGCAGTGGCTCGCCAGGGGCTGGGGCAGTTGGGGCCTGGGAAGTCGTCGCAGACCGGCACGCCGCTTTCGGTGATCCAGACCGCTTTGTCGTTCCAGCCCGCCGCGGCCAGGGCTGCCCGGATGCGGGCCGTATACTGCAAGCCGTGATAGCTGAGGGAATATTGGTGGCTGGATGCCGCGTCAAAGAAGCCGCCAAACTCGTCGGCCATAGGGTCGGCTTGCAGCGCGGCCATCATCCGGGTCAAAAATTCTGGATTGGCGAAGTGGGCCAGCCCGCCCCAAATGATTGTCGCGTCGGGATCGGCCTGTTTGGCAGCCAGGTAGGCCACTTTGAGCAGCCGGGCGTACTCTTCCGGTGTGCCCGACCAGAAATGGCAGAGGTCTGGCTCATTCCAGATTTCCCAGACGCTCACATTTGCGCCGACTGAACCGCCGGGCCGGTAGCGCTCGACAGTTAGCCCCACGAAGCGCGCCCAGGGGTTGTCCGGGTTGATGGGTTTGCCCGGCGCTGGCATATCGGAACCGTCGCTGAAAATGGGATTCCACAGACCGTTGGGCGCTGGCGGCCCGTCCCAGGCATTGCAGCCGCCCGCCGCCTCCAGGGCGTCCGCCCCGCGCACGAAACTGCCGCCGATGGGCAACGCCTGCCATTCGTCCTGCCCGTCGTTGGCATTGCCCGCTCGGCTGCCGTTCCGGTATTGTCCCGGCGTGCCCAGCAGAATTGCCAGCGTGCCCAGCCCGTTGGCTTCGTTGGCGGCCACAACCGCATCCTGGCTGGACCAATCAAAAATCCCATAGCCGGTTTCGATGCGATCCCAGTAGAAGGGGAAGCGATCCAGGCGCGCACCCGTGGCCGCGCCCCGCTGGATGCGCGTCAGGTCCGCGGGGTTCTCTGCCGAATTGACAAAGGCCAGCCCGAATTCAGAGGGATCAATGGAACCGATCCCCCGGGTGGGTGTTGGGATAGGTGTCGGTGTGTCGGTGGGTGTCGCTGTCGCTGTCGCAGTCGCTGTGCTGGTTGGGGTAGGACTGGGCGTGTCTGTCCCTGTGGCTGTGGCCGTGCTCGTCGGGGTTGGGCTTGCCGTCGCTATCTGCGTCGCTGTCGATGTGGCCGTCTCTGTCGCAGTCGCGGTGCTGGTTGAGGACGGGCTGGGGGTGTCCGTCCCTGTGGGTGTGGCTGTGGTTACGGTAGTGACCGGTGGACTGTCGTCTGCCAGCGCGGGCGGAGACGAATGGAAGAGCACCAAAATGCTAAGGCAGAACAGCGCGCTGGTGGTGAGTGCAAGGGCAAGTGGTTTGGGAGTCATACGCAGCTTCCGGTTAGTCGAATGTTGGATGGATTGTCAGTCCGTCCTACAAACGTACCAGTACCGGTTGCTGGATAAAATCCCGAAAATGTATGGAATGTGGTTAGGAAAGGGTGACTTCGTCCAGGCGGACAGGGCGCTGCTCGCGATAGGACTTCCAGCACGCCAGGCCCATCACCACCGGAATACGCCCGTCGTTGCCGCTGACCGCAGTGGGCTGATCGTTGAGAATCGCTTCGCAGAAGGCCCGCATCTCGGCCACGTAGGATTCCATATAGCGTTCGAGGAAAAAGTGGAGGGGTTTGGCCTGGCTCACACCGCCGCGGGTGCTGGCTGTGACCCGGTGGGGGGTATTGTTTTCGGCAGAAAGTGTGCCCCCGCTGCCGAAAACTTCCACCCGCTGGTCGTAGCCGTAGACGGCCTGTCGGCTGTTGTCGATGACGCCCAGCGCGCCGTTGCAGAAGCGCAGTGTGATGACGGCGGTGTCAATGTCCCCCGCCTCGCCGATGGCCGGGTCGATCATCACTCCGCCCTGGGCGTAGACCTCTTCCACCTCATCCGCCAGCAGAAAACGGGCCATATCGAAGTCGTGGATAGTCATATCCAGAAAGATGCCGCCCGACGCTTTGATATAGTCGATGGGTGGCGGCGCAGGGTCTCGGCTGGTGATGCGCAGGATGTGGGGGCTGCCGATTTCGCCGTCAGCAATGCCCTGGCGGATGCGCTGAAAGTTGCTGTCGAAGCGCCGGTTGAAGCCGATTTGCAGCTTCACGCCAGCCGCATCCACAGCGGCCAGGGCTTCGTCGATCCGGCCCAAATCCAGGGCAATTGGCTTTTCGCAGAAGATGTGTTTGCCCGCCTTCGCCGCGGCCATCATCAGCGGCGCGTGGGTGGGGGTGCTGGAACAGATGGCGATGGCGTCGATGGCCGGGTTGTCCAGCAATTCCGTCGGGTCGTCGGTGGCGTGGGGGATATGGAAGCGCTCGGCAGCCGCGCGGGCCGCGTCGCCGAAGATGTCGGCGATGGCGAGCACATTGGCCTGGGGCAACCGATAGCAGAGGCTCTCCGCGTGGACCTGGCCGATGCGACCGGCCCCGATGATGCCGAAGTTTAGCGATTGGGTTGGCATTTTGTCTCCAAAAGCGGGTGTGTTGTGTGGATAGGAACAGGACGATAGATCAGACGTCGCCGGTTGAGTAGCCGCCCGGACAACAAACGGATTGGCGTTCAGTTGGCGGCGGCGTATCGAAACTAAGACGGCGGGTTGACGGTAGAAGCCCGTATTTACGGGTAGACCCGCTCGGTTTCACTTCGATACGCTTCGCTACTCAGTACAAGCGATACGGCGGGAAACAGCCCCCGCATTCTTATGCGACGCCTACTCAACCAGCACTAGTCTTGAACCTTCCCGGAAGGTCGAAATCCAATCGTCACAAACCAATCGACCGTAGGTACTCGCGATTCCGCGCCGCACTCTCCCTCGGCGCGCCCATCCCCGGCAGAACGTCCTGCTCGACGGTGATGAAGCCGCGGTAGTTGCGCCTTTGCAGCCAGGCCAATACCGCGAGAAAGTCTACGCAGCCCTGGCCCAGTTCACAGAAGACGCCTGCACCCACCGCCTGGAAGTAGTCCATTTCTTCCGCTTTCACCCGTTGGCCCACAGCTGGGTGGAAGTCTTTGAAGTGGATGTAATCAATGCGTTCCGACAGCCGGTCCAGCGCGGGGAGAATGCCATCGCAGCCGCCCGCGCCAAAAGCAAAGTGGCCTGTGTCAAAGACCAGCCCCAGCAGCGCCGGGTCGGTCAGCTCCATCAGCCGGTCGATTTCGTCAGGCGTCTCGATGAAACCGGCGCAGTGGGCGTGAAAGACTGTACGCAGTCCCGTCTCATCCCGCACCGCGCGCGCGACGGCCTCTGCACCGCTGGCAAAGATGGCCCATTCGTCGTCGGACAGCCCCATCTCCGGACCGATGCGGCCCGCGTTCAGCGTGCGTGTGGGGTCGCTGCCGTTGTCCGCGGCCAGGACGAGAAAGGGGCGTACATTGCTGCCGAGAAGGTCGGCGGTCTGGGCCAGCAGGCGAGCGGTCTTCACAGCCGTCTCTGCGCCGGGTGCGTGGGCGTCAGCGTCCTCCAACTTCATCCCCACAAACGCGCCGGTGAGGGTCAGCCCCCGGCTGCGAAAGGCGTTTGCCAGCGCGTCTGGCTGGGTGGGCATAAAGCCCCAATCTCCCAGTTCGCTGCCGGTATAGCCGCTCTCTGTCAGTTCGTCCAGCATGGATTCGTAAATCGTGCGGTCGTTTTGGGTGCTGCCGAATTCGAGGGTTCCCCAGGAACAGGGCGCGTTGCCCACGTGGATAGCCATTGCCAAACCTCCGTAGCGGAGAGATAAGGGGACACAATAGACTTGACGCCAAGTCCATTTTCAATTATTGTAGCCCTACTTCAACAAAAATCCAACTGATCGTAGACTGGTCCACTTTTCATCCCCCAGAGACTGCTGAGCAAGGCCGAAGAGATTCTTGGATACGGATTTTCAAGATTGGCACGGCGCAATCTGTGAACAAAATCCTTCATCTGCCTCACTGCTTTTATTGGTTCCAATGCCACCGGAGCAAATTCTATGCCTGAACGTACTTCACGCCAGGATGAGCGTCGCCAGCAGCGACGGGGACGGGCCAGTCAGGCAGGGCAGATGCGCCCAATTGAGAACCGCTTGCCGCCCCTGAATCTGTTGGACCCGGCGGGCGAGCAGAAGATTCACGACGCGTCTATGCGGCTGCTGCGGGAGCGGGGCGTGCTGATTGTGGACTATCCCCCCGCGCTGGAAACCTTTCGGGCCAACGGCGCGCGGGTGGAGGGGCTTACCGTCCACATCGACGAAGAGACACTGCTCCATTTCATCGGAATGGCCCCCTCCACTTTTACACTCCTGGCCCGCAACCCGGCCAACAATCTGCCCATCGGCGGCAAGAGCAGCGTCTTTGCCCCAGTCTACGGCCCACCTTTTGTCAGCGATCTGGACCGGGGGCGGCGTCAGGCCACCCTGGAAGACTTCCAGAATTTTGTGCGGCTGGCCTATATGGCCGAGGAAATTCACCACTCCGGCGGCACAGTTGTGGAACCCAACGACATCCCCCAGGCCCAGCGCCATCTGGATATGCTGATGGCCCACATCACCCTCAGCGACAAAGCTTTTATGGGCAGTGTGACCCACGCGAACAACGCCGCCGATACGGTGGCGATGAGCGAAATCCTCTTTGGGGCCGAGGCCATCCGCCGTAACCCGGCCACAATTTCTCTCATAAACGCTTCCAGTCCTATGCGCTACGACGACCGGATGTTCGGCGCACTGGAAGTCTACGCACGAGCTAATCAGGCGCTGATCGTCACCCCATTTATCATCGCCGGCGCGATGTCGCCCAGCACACTGGCTGCCACTTTAGCCCAGCAGAACGCAGAGGCCCTCTTTGGAATCTGCTACGCCCAGATGCTCAACCCCGGGACGCCCTGTGTCTACGGCTCGTTCCTGGCCAATATCGATATGAAGAGCGGCGCGCCCTGCTTTGGCACGCCGGAAGATGCGCTGGCCATCTACGGCGGTGCCCAGATGGCCCGTCGCTATCACCTGCCCTATCGCTCTGGCGGCAACTTCACCGCTTCGACAGTGGCCGACGCCCAGGCGGGCTACGAGTCCGCGGGGACGATGTGGCCGACGATCCACGCGGGGACGAATTTTGTCCTCCACGCCGCGGGTTGGCTGGAAGGCGGGCTGATTGCGGGCTACGAGAAGTTCATCCTCGATTTGGAGGTCTGCGGGCAGATGCAACGGTTGGCGGGCGGCATCGCTCTGGACGAGGAGCAGTTCGCCTGGGACGCCTACGTCGAAGTCGAACCGGGCGGTCACTTTCTGGCCAGCCAACATACCCTGCGCCACTATAAAACCGCCTTCTATCAACACAAAATCTTCTCAATGGACAACTACGAAAAGTGGGAGGCCGAGGGCAGCCGGGACAGTCTGATCCGGGCCAACGCCCGCTGGAAGGAGATGCTGGCCAAGTACGAAGCACCCGTGCTCGACGACGCTATCCGGGCCGAACTTGACGATTACGTGGCCCGCCGTCGCCGGGAAATTCAGTCGGGACGAAACAGATGACGACCCTATCAGCAACAGCCCTTTTTGCCGTCACCAGCCGGGGATTGGAGGAAATCTGTGCCCGGGAGATGGCGCGCTTTGGGCTGACGGTTGGGGAAATCGCCTACCGCCGGGTCCACGCCCAGGCCAGTGGCGAACTGCGCCCGCAGCATCTGCGCCCGTTGCTGGCCCTCTCCACCGCCGACGATCTCTTTCTGGAAGTCAGCCGCTGGTCGGGCATCAGCCACACCCGCGCCGCACTGGAAACTTTGCGGGAGTTGGCCGAGCAGTTGGCCCTGCGTCCTGCCCTGGCGGTCTGTACTCAACTGCGCCCCATCGACCGGCGGCCTCTCTTTTCGGTGACGGCTAACTTTGTGGGGCGGCGTAACTACAGCAGCGAGGATATCAAAACCGCCCTGGCCGTAGGGATCGAAGCCAGCACCGGCTGGGTCTATACGCCGGACGACCGCGAAGCGGGGCTGAATGTGCGGCTCTTTATTGAACACGAAAACGCGCTGGTCGGCGTGCGTCTGGCCGCCACGCCCCTGCACAGGCGCAGCTATAAAGAGGAGCAGCGGCCCGGCTCCCTCAAACCGCCGGTCGCCGCGGCCCTCCTGGAAATGCTGGCGCTGCAAGTGGGCGAAAGACTTTTGGACCCCTGCTGCGGCGCGGGTACAATCCTGGCCGAGGCGGCCCGCCGGGGGGCGTCGGCCCAGGGCGGTGACATCGACGCCGAAGCCGTAGCGGCTTCCCGTTCCAACACCGAGAACGCGGGCGTTTCTGTCCCAATCGAACTGTGGGACGCCCGTTCCCTGCCCCTGGCCGACGGATCGGTGGACTGCATCGCCTGCAATCTGCCCTGGGATCGGCAGGTGGCCATCGACGGTGACGAAGCCGAGTTCTACGCCCAACTCTGCGCCGAAATGGAGCGGGTGCTGGTCCCCGGCGGGCGGGTCGCACTGCTGACCAGCAAGCCGGAATTGTTGACATTTGAGGGGCTGGTCTGTCAGGAGCAGGTAGAGATCAGTCTTTTTGGGCAAAGGCCATTGATAACCCTCTACGGGTCAAAAGGAGATTGTTGATCGCATATTCAGCAGCAGGACGAATATGCAATTCGACAAAATACAACAAACGGAGCAACTAACCTACAATGAATTCCCCCTACAAGCGCATTCTGCTGCCCCTGTTTCTCTGCCTGAGCCTGCTGCTGGCTCTGCCTCCAGCCCACTTGTCTGCCCAGGAGACAACACCCACAGGTGCAGATGCGCCCACTGTCGGGTCGGCAACACCGAAAGAGTGTATCGTCCCCTTGCAGATCGCCCACATCGCGGCCAGTATCGCCTCATTACTCCCCGTACCTATTCCCGGTTTCAAGACAGCAGCGGATATGGCCGAATACGGCGCCAATCTGGCGTTGAAGGGCTGCCCGCCCCATCTGCTCCCCCCGAAGGATGTGGTCAAGCCGCCGCCGCCGGAGTGCGTCTATGAGATGAACTTGCCCCTGAATGCTACCTGGAACGAGCTGCATCTGATGGACGACAAACTCTTCTCGCTGCTGCTGGAACGCTATCAGGTGCCCAATGCCCTGCGTCCCGTTCTGCAGGAACTGATCGACAGCGAGTATGGACGCTTTGAGAACGAAGTCTACGGCGGCTACTCCAATATATACGGCATTGTCCTGCCTCTGGAATTGTCTGAATGGGCACCCGGTGACTGGGGTGATGTAGGCAGCCCGGATGTCTTCCACTACAACTCGGATGTCTTCATTACCCTGCGCCATCCGGGGGAGCGGGTGAGCGACCAGACGGTCGCTTTCCGCCCCGGCAGCTACAGCCTCAACTGGCAGGCAGATACACTGATTTCTGCCTTCGACTGGTTCCCCATCTTTCTCCTGAGTGTCGCCAGCGACACCCCCGCCGCGCACAAAGCCCGCAAGGAAGCGGCTGTCAAAGCAGCCGAGGAGCAGCTTAAAAAGGCGGGCAAAGAGGTCACCCAGGAGGCGGTTGAGGAGATCACCCAAAATGCCTTCTTCAAAGAGTTGGCGAAAAACCTTGCCAAGAAAGCTGCCAAAAACACGGCGAAAGCAACCAACAAACTGCGCCAGCCCTATTTTGTCAAGGGCGAACCGAACGCCACCTCCACTGCCACCCAGGGATTGATTATCCAGGACCACACCCCACCCACCATCAGCGGTGTGGAGGATGTGGTCACTGTGGAGGCATTTCTGCCTGGGGGTGCATCGGCAGGAGCCACCCTGCCCGGATTGCTGGCGATTATTCGTGCCAACGACGACTGCGCGCAGAATCCCCGCTTGAATTACAACACACCCTCCTTTTGGCCTCTGCAATTGGACGCGGATGGCAACCCACTGCCCTCGGCCATTATTGAATGGAGAGCCAGCGACAACGGCGCGGCCACGCCAACCGGCGGTGTGAACACGACGACAGTCACCCAAACCGTTGTTGTGCAGGACACTCTGCCGCCCATTCTGCTGCCCCCGCCGCCAGTAATTATGGAATCCACCGGGGGGGTGGAGGTGGCGCTGGGCACGCCCCAGGTTTTCGATGTGGCCGATCTGCGCCCGACTATCACCTATACAGCCAGCGGCACAACCCAGGGCAGCCAATGGCCGATCTTTGGGCCAGGCATCCACTACGTGGACTGGTCTGCCACAGACCGCTCCCGCAATAGCTCGGAAGTGAAGCAGCAGTTGGTCAATATCAAAGAACCGGGCACGAATCTGCCCGCAATGGCCCACGCCATCGGTGGCAGCGACACGATTCAGGCCATTGCCGACGAACCGATCAAAATCACTGTGCGGGGGACGGACGGCAACAATCCGCCGGACCCGCTTTGGTTTACAGTGGAGCAGCAGCCGGACAACGGTTTCTTCATCGCGCCCCTCTACCCCTATTTCATCAACGACTACCGTATGACCGCCCGCTACAGTCCAGAGATTGCCGCCAAAGAGGGCGAAGAGTTTGCCTGGCAGTTGGCGGCTGACCCCGACGCGATGCGGGAATACATCAAAACAGTGTGTGCCGAGGACATCAACCGCACGGACTTGCCCAAAGATTTTGTGAGCTGGAACGGGGGAAGCCAAAAGTACATCTCTGTGGATGACAACGGCTATACGTACATCTACGATTGGGCCTATCGCAAATGTCACCACGGCGGCGGAACCCTGGCCCCCAACGGCAGCGAGCGCATCTCTGTGTGGGACCAGAACGGCATTTATGTGGGAGAGATAGAGCGAAGCAGCGACAGCCGTCCCCTGCGGGATATCAACTTTAATGTGGGCCAAGGGACAATTCTGGCTACCAACAGCGACGGCAGCAGTACGGGCAACAGTCTGGTCGATGTCTACACCACCCAACCGGAAAATCCGTCCGAGCCGATCGTGCAACTGCGCACCTACACGCTGTGGAACGAAATCAACGACATCTTTGTGGGGTCGTCCAATACACGCCGGGGGCCAGAGTACAAGAACGCTCGCTCCGCGGCCTGGGACACCAAAAACAATGTGCTGTATGTGATCGGAACCCACAACCTGACCGGTATGGCCGCCTTCCGCCCGGCAGAGTGCAACAACACTACTGGGAAAGGTCCCTTGGACTGTCTCGATCTGCTGGGCACGCCGGTCTACTCCAGCCCTATTGTCCAGTCCACCAAAGTGGGCGACTATCCCGGCTTTGGCGCGGATGCCATGCGCCTGTGGGGGATCAAAGACATCGCCGTGGACAGTACGGGCGCGGTCTACATTGCCGCCGATCCCACCACCTCCGCCACCCGCTACCACCGCATCTACAAATTCGCTCCCGCAATTGCCCGTGACGACGGCAGTGTCGTTCTGGGCGATCTGATCGGCTGGATGGGCAAATGCAGCAGCGGCCCCAACTGCAATTACATCGACGGCCACAGCATCGGCTTCCGCTGCACAGACGATACCTGTGGGGTGGAGGGCGATCTCTCCGGCAGCGCGGCGGGCCAGTTCAACGGTATCGCCGCCATCGCCATCGATCCCAAAGATGTGCTCTACGTAGCGGACAGCGGCAACGAGCGGGTGCAGCGCTTCAACAGCGACGGCATCTTCGCCGGGGAAGCCCGCTCCCAGTCCACCTGCCCCGGTTGCAGCGGCTTTGTCCTGGGAGATTTCGGCAGCCCCGGCAACATCGCTGTCAACTCCAACAACTTCTACATTCTGGACACTGACTCGGAACTGGTCCACGTCTTCGAGGCCAGCGTCATCCACAGCATCGACGACACCTCGGCCTGGGTGGAGTATCAGTCTGACACCAATTATGTGGGGCCGGACAGCTTCAGCTTCCGGGCTACAGACGGCTTCCGCACAGCCGAGGGGGAACTGATCGAAAGCGCGTCGGCCACAGTGGCGGTCAATGTCAGCCGCAATTTCCGCCCACCCCAGGCTGTGGCCGGGCTGTCTGTGACCACCACCGAAGACATCGCCGTGCCCGTCACCCTGGGCGGCTACGATTTGGACGGCAGCCTGGACACTCTGACCTATCGGGTGACGGCCCAACCGGTCTACGGCTCGATCAGCGAAGGCAGCGGGGCCGAACGCATCTTCATACCGGAAGCCGATTTCTTCGGCGAAGATAGCTTTGCCTTCGTCGTCAACGATGGCCGGGAGGACTCTGCGCCACAGACTGTGCCCATCAGCGTGACCGCAGTCAACGACGAGCCGTCGGTGATTATCCGTACCGATCCGCTGGAAGCGGGCGTCGGTTTCCCCTTCAGTCTGGATGCGCTGATTGTGGACCCGGATATGGAAGATACCCACTGGCTGCTGCTGGAATGGGGCGACGGCGAATCCGCTGTCAAAGGCGAAATCCAGGAGGACGGTACATTGAGCGGACCGGTGATTCTGGCCGACAGCACTGTCACCAGCACGCTGATTGGCTTTCACAACTACACTTCCCCTGGCGACAAATCCCTGGAAATCTGCGCGGTGGATCAGGGCGGGATGCAGGGCTGCACCACCCAGACTGTCTCGGTGCAGAACCGGGTGGACCTGGCTGTCAAGCGGGACGGTGCGGCAGTTGTCCCCGCGGATCGGCGCACGTTGACCTATGCCCTGACCGTTGAAAATCGCGCCCCCAGCACAGGTGGGATTGCCGCGGCGGATGTTGTGCTGACCGAAACTCTGGCCGCGGGCGGGTCCTACCAGCAGGTGCAGGTGAATGGGGGCAGCTTCTCCTGCAATGCGGGGGGGCAAAGTCTGCGCTGCCCCATCGGCGGCATGGCCGCGGGCAGTTCGGCCCAGGTCATCCTGACGGTGGCCCTGGACGCCAGCCTGCAAGCGGGCGACGAAGTGGCGGTGGAAAGCCGGGTGGAAAGTAGCACACCCGACGCCATCCCCGACAACAACGGGCTGCTGGTTGATCTGGCCCTGCTGCCCGCGGCGGATTTCATTGTCACCAGTCTGGAGGAGGGCAGCGACACCGACCCCGGCGACGGCGTTTGTGCTTCCGGCAGTGGCTGCACCCTGCGCGCTGCGGTGGAAGAGGCCAATGCCCTGGCAGGTCCCCAGACAATCGGGTTGGGCTATGGCGTGCATCAACTCAATATTCAAGAGGAGAAGGGGCGTCTGACTGGGGCCAGCATTCCCCTACTGGTGACCGATGACCTCACAATTACCGGTCTCAGCCCGGATCGCACGATTGTCAACGCCAACGGCCAGAGCCGGGTGATTCAGGTCAACAATGCCAGCTTGACTCTGGACAATCTGATGCTCTCCGGGGGGGCAATCGCCAATGACGACGGCGGCGCGCTGCTGGTTGTCGACGGCGAACTCGAACTGGCCCGGGTGGCCCTGGCTGGCAACAGCGCACGCAACGGCGGTGGTCTGATGGCCCACGCCAGCACCGTCACCATCCGCCAGAGCGCGATTACCGACAATCGGGCAGAGCCGGATAACAATACAGAAGGCAGCGGTGGCGGCATCCATCTGCGTAACAGCAGCCTGACAACCCAGAACAGCACCTTCAGTGGCAACCGGGCAGAGCGGGGTGGGGCCATCTTCAGCGACAACGGCACGGCCTCCCTGCAAAACGCCACGCTTGTCGGCAATGGGGCCAACGCCGAGGGCGGCGGCATCCACGCCACCGGTGACGGTATCGAACTGGTCAACACAATCCTGGCAAACAACGGTGCATCCCTGGGGGCCAACTGTCTGGGGCGGATTTCTTCCGGCGGCCACAATCTGCTGGGCAATCTGGACAGTTGCACCGTCCTCGGCCAGACGGGCAGCAACCTGCTTTCCCAGAAGAGCGAATGGGAGAGCCTAGCGCGTACGAGTGCTGACACCTACGCCTATCCGCTCTCTGGGAACAGTCGAGCAGTGGGCGCGGGAAGTTGCCTGTTGCCCATCGACCAGCGTGGCGCAGATCGGCCCTACGGCGCTGGGTGCGACATCGGCGCAATGGAATACAACCCGTTGGCCGGGGCAGCAGGCGTGCTCTATCTGCCATCGGTGAACCGGTAGCGCCTCTCTTCCTCTGGCAGTCGGGTGATAGAGTCGGTTGTGTCCCAAATTCGGGAAACCAGGTCTCCCCATGTCGTAGATGTGGCCGTGCAGACTATTTGAGTTGCGGCGAAACAGCCTCGGTGCTATAGTGAGCCGCGTAAGCATCCCTCTTTTGCCCTTCGAAATGTGGGCCAATCCCAACCGTCCACTCGCTTTGGGCAGAGAAAAATAAATTTGGCCTACGGAGTGATGGATCGGAGTGCTCGATGACACTTGCCACAAAACGAACTTATACCCCAGAAGAATATCTTGCGCTGGAACGCAAGGCCGAGACGAAAAGTGAATACGTCAACGGCGAAATCTACGCGATGGCTGGCGCAAGCCGGGAACACAATTACATTGCAGGGGATCTGTTTGGCGAACTTCGCACCCAATTGCAGGGACGAGGCTGCGCGCTTTTCATGAGCGATATGCGTGTTTGTGTCAGTGCGACGGGACTGTATACTTATCCGGATGTGGTTAGTAAAACCAACTAAGTTTTTAGAAATAGAAATCGGTCATCAGAAAGCAAATTGTTTTGGTTGTGAAGGCAGTTGGTGGCCGAAGCAAGTAGGTCCAAGACGGAAGCGAAAAGTTTGTTGGCACAGG
>JAUIHI010000041.1 GCA_030432295.1 Anaerolineae bacterium
TGCGCTTTTGATCGCCTGCTCGATTTGCTTCAATTCGGTTTCGTTCAGTTGATACTTCAGTTGTTTTGGCATTCCTTCAGTATGCCATCAACTACCAGAAATCTAAAAACTTTCTCGACTCTACTTATGCCGCCACAAGTCAACGGAACAGTTAGCAGCACAAAGTATTGCTTTGCGCCTTCCATTCTTCCCATCTTGACGTTGAAGTATCCGTTCCACCATCCCTTTGCCCGATACACAGATAGTGAATCTCCAAGAATCTGTGTTGCCAGGAGCGCAGGAGCTATTCGGGGAGAAAACTCCCATATTATCAGCTATTTCCCCCGCATCATAAGTTTTCCGGAAAACGAATTGTCCCCATTCGTTCCAAACAATGGGCAGAAACAGCTCAACTGTAAGCTTTGCGCACCCCCTAAACCGCATTAGTGCATGCACTTGAACCATCCCCAGATCAAAAACCACCCGTTTGTCTCTCATCTCTGGTCTAGCTCTCTCGTTTGAGTCTGCAAGCGCCGACAGGGGGTGCAAAAACGCGGGTTGCCCTTTCATCAGGTTGTTGCTATACTACGGCTCCTCGTCGGTTTACCCTACGACCCACAGTACAAGCATGTCCCAAGGAGGAATGTCATGGCAAGAGGTACACCCGTGTTGCATCCGTTCCGTTTGGCGGTGATCGCCCTGCTGATCGCCGCGTTCGTAATCTCCGCCTGTGGCGGTGATACACCCGCAGCCCCGGCCCAGGAAGCGGCCCCGGCAGCCGCAGAACCAGCCGCTGCAGAACCCGCTGCAGAAGCGCCTGCCGCTCCCGCAGAGTCCGCCGCTGCGCCGGTGGCCCAGAGCAACGAGGAGTATCAGGCCCAGCGGGAGAACTGTACGATAGCCTCCCCCTGCTGGCCGGATATCTCCGACACAGTTCCCGCCGCCTTCCAGGAGGCGCCGATGCTGGCAGAGAAGGTGGCCGCAGGAACGCTCCCGCCAGTTGAGGAGCGAGTTCCCCTGGAGCCGCTGGTGATTGAGCCGACCGAAATGATCGGCCAGTACGGCGGAACCCTCTATCGGGCCTTCACCGGGCCAGGCGACCGCCAGAATATAGAGCGCTGGAACAACGACTACGGCATCTTCTGGAACACAGGAGCCACAGACCTGCGCCCCCGGGTCTTCCAGTCCTGGGAGTCCAACGAAGACGCCACCCAGTGGACCTTCCATCTGCGCCGGGGTATGAAGTGGTCCGACGGCGAACCCTACACCGCCGACGATTATATGTTCTGGTACGAGAATATCGTTCAGAACGAGCAGCTTGTGCCCACCAAGGCCTGGTACATGACCTGGGGCGGCGAACTGGCCGTTTTTGAAAAGGTGGATGACTTCACCCTGCGCATGACCTTTGCCCAAGCCTTTCCCACCTGGCCGATGGTGATGTCTACCTCGACTGTAAATGGCCCCTACCAGGGCGGCCGCACCGGTGGTGGATTGGTGGCACCAGCCCACTATCTGGAGCAATTCCATCCGAACTTTGTGGGCGAAGAGAAGGCGACCGAACTGGCAAAAGCTGCCGGTTTCGAGACGTGGAATCTGCACTTCCTTTCCAAAAACGATTCGGCAATGAACCCGGAACTGCCCGGCACCGCGCCCTGGCTGCCGGTCACGACGATCGCCTCCCAGGAATTTGTCCTGGAGCGCAACCCTTACTTCTTTGCCGTGGATACAGCGGGCAATCAGCTCCCCTACTTCGACCGCATCTCGCTGGAATTGGTCGAAGAACTGGAAGTGCTCAACCTGCGTGCCATCGCTGGCAACTACACCGTTCAGGGCCGGCATATGCAGTTCGCCAAGTTGCCGGTTATCCGTGAAAATGAGGCCCAGGGCAACTACTTCGTCAACTTCTGGGGCAGCAGCACTCGCAACCCGGTGGCTGTCTACATCAACCAGGACTGGAACGGCGATCCAGACATCGCTGCTTATACTGTCGGCAGTCTGGAATTTCGCCAGGCTCTCTCGCTGGCAATCGAACGCAACGAGCTAAACGAGACCTACTTCCTGGGTGTCGGCACAGAGGCATCGCTCTGCCCAGCCAACACACCGCCCTACTTCAACAGTGACCGCTGGGACCAGAACTTTGGACGCTTTGCGCCGGATGAAGCCAACGCCATCCTCGATTCTATCGGCCTGGACCAGAAAGACGGCGATGGCTACCGTCTGCTGCCCAGCGGCGAACGACTGATCCTGCGCATCGATGCAGTCAGCGGTTCTTTCCTCCCCTACCCAGAGATCGGCGAAAGCATCGCCCAGATGTGGAAAGCCGTGGGGATTCAGTTGAATGTGAACCCGGTCGAGCGCAGTCTCTGGATCGAGCGCAGCGATGCGAACGAGCCGATGATGAGTCTCTTCGAAACAGGTGACTGGAATCCCGAGACCGACACCCGCCTGATTCCCCAGAATCGCTGGTCGCCGATTGCCGGTGTATGGGGCAGCAAGCCCAATCCAGACCCGGCCGAGTACGACGGTCCCCAGTGGCAGAAAGACCAGATTCTCAAGCACTGGGAAGCCATTCAGACCATCGACGCGGACAAGCGCCGCCAACTCTACGTCGAGGGTATGGAAATCCTGTGTGATAACCAGCCCCTCCTCGGTGTAGTGGTGAATGTGCCGGTCTACACGACACTGATCAAGAATGACGTTCGCAATGTGCCGAAGCCGATGGAGTGGGTTGTCTATGCCCAGACTCCCGGCAACGGCTACCCCGAGCAGTTCTTCCAGATTCAAGACTAACGAACTGAGATAAAGGGAATAGAAGACTGCGAGATTCGTGTTCAGCCAATCTCGCAGTCTCCTATTCCTAAGTCTCCCATCCCAATCCCCAGGCACACCTATGCTAGGCTATCTGATTCGACGCATTACCTATGGAATTGTGACGATCTTTGCGGTCTCAGTTCTCTCCTTTTTGATTATTCAACTGCCACCGGGCGATTATGTGACATCTTACATCGCTGCGCTGGAAGCACAGGGCGATGACGTTTCAGCCGAAGAAGCCGAGACCCTGCGCGCCTACTTTGGTCTGGGCCAGCCGCCCTATGTCCAATATGGCAAATGGATGTATCAGATTGCCCAGGGCAATTTGGGGCTTTCCTTCCAGTATCGGGTTCCGGTGACCGAAGTGATCGGCGAGCGGATGCTGCTGACGATTATTTTGGCCCTGGGCAGTGTAGTCTTTGTCTGGATCACGGCCATCCCCATCGGCATCTTCTCAGCGGTGCGCCAATATTCGATCCAGGACTATATCGCCACCACACTGGGCTTTATTGGCCTGGCTGTGCCCGACTTTCTGCTGGCCCTGGTGATGATGTACCTGGCCTGGGACTGGTGGGGCTTCAGCATCGGCGGCCTCTTCAGCCAGGAATACGCGGCCGCGCCCTGGAGTCTGGGACGGGTGGTGGACCTGTTGCAGCATATGATTATCCCAATTATTGTGCTGGGCACAGCAGGCACGGCTTCCCTGATCCGCATCACCAGAGCCAATCTGCTGGATGAACTGCGCAAGCCTTATGTGGTAACAGCCAGAGCCAAAGGCATGACTGAATGGCAATTGATACTAAAATACCCGGTGCGGCTGGCCCTGAATCCTGTGATCAGCCTGACCGCCTACATCTTCCCCTTCCTGGTCTCCGGCAGTATCATCGTCTCAGTTGTGCTCAGCCTGCCTACGCTTGGCCCAGTCCTTCTGCGCTCTCTGCTCTCCCAGGATATGTTCCTGGCCGGCGCGATTATCCTGCTGATTGGGGTGATGACCGTCGTGGGTACGCTGCTCTCCGATATTCTGCTCGGGCTGGTCGATCCCCGGGTGCGGCTGGAGTAACAGAAAGAGGGACGCAGATTTTCGCAGGTTTCATCAGTCTTCATCGGTAGCTATTCCCAGCTAAGGCAGAACGAATGAGTCAAGAAATTCCGAATGAAAATGTAGAAGTCAAACTCCTCGAAGACAGAGTCAGTGTAGCTTCCCAGCGGCAGTTAATCTGGTGGCGCTTTCGCCGCCATAAGGTAGCCCTGGCCGGACTGGTCGTCGTCATCTGTTTCTATCTGGCCGCCCTGGGCGGTGAGTTTCTGGCGGTCAGCGATCCCACAGCGGGCCGATCAGCCCGGGCCGTCGTGCCGCCTCAGCCCATCCATCTTTTCGATGAGGGCAGCTTTTCCCCCCACGTCTGCGCAGTCGAGGGCAGCCGGGACCTCTACACACTACAAAAAACATACGAAGCCGATTGCACCCAAAAGATCGGTGTACGCTTTTTTGCCGAAGGCTTCGACTATAAATTTCTGGGGCTGATCCCGTCCAATCGCCATCTGATCGGCGTGAGCGAACCTGAAGAGTACAAATCCGAAGAGTATATCTTTTTGCTGGGCACGGATGTGCAGGGGCGGGACCTCTATTCCCGCATTATCTACGGAACCCGCTCGTCCATGACCATTGGCTTAATCGGCGTGACGATGAGTCTGGCCCTGGGCATTACATTGGGCGGCATCTCCGGCTTCTTTGGCGGGGTGTTGGATAATGTCATCCAGCGCACAATCGAAATCATCCGTTCCATCCCGACGATTCCCCTGTGGATGGGGCTGGCCGCGGCCCTGCCCGCTGACTGGTCGATCCTCCAACTCTATTTTGCCATCACAATAATTGTCTCTCTCTTTGCCTGGACCGATCTGGCCCGGGTGGTGCGTGGCCGCTTTCTGGCCATGCGCGAGGAAGATTTTGTGACTGCGGCGCTGGTGGCCGGCGCGCCCTGGCAGGATATTATCTTCCGCCATATGGTTCCGTCGTTCTACAGCCATCTGATCGCCAGTGCTACTTTGGCGATTCCCTTTATGATTATCAGCGAGACTGCGTTGAGCTTTCTCGGCCTGGGCCTGCGTCCGCCCGCTATCAGTTGGGGCGTGCTGCTACAGGCCACCCAGAATGTGCAGGCCATCGCCCTCACCCCTTGGCTGATGTTCCCGGCAGTGCCGGTGATTGTGGCGATTCTGGCCCTGAACTTTATGGGCGACGGTCTACGCGATGCGGCCGATCCCTACAGCGCGGTGGAGTCATAACCCCCGCTATTCATTCCACCCATTGCCAATCTTTTGTGACTGAGGAGTAGGCGTTATGTCCCAACACCCCCAAACCCGATTCACTTTTCTGCTATCGATTCTGCTTGTGCTGGTCGTAGTTCTTTCGGCCTGCGGTTCGCCAGCCGCTCCAGCGGAAGCACCCGAGGCAGAAGCACCGGCTTCGGCAGCTCCCGCCGCGCCGGCGCCACAGACCGAAGCGCCAGCCACAGAAGCTCCGGCAGAGGCGGCTTCTTCCCCGGCGATGACGACCGCCGAATATCAGGCACACCGGGCCGACTGCACCTGGGCCGCTCCCTGCTGGCCCCAGATTGTCAACGCAGTCCCCGGCGAATTCCACGAAGCGCCGATGCTGGCCGCAAAGGTGGCCGCGGGTGAACTGCCCCCAGTGGACGAACGGCTCCCCCTGGAACCGTTGGTCATTGCGCCCCCGGAATCCGTGGGACCCTACGGCGGCATCTGGCGGCGAGCCTTCACCGGACCCGGCGACCGGCAGAATTTCGAGCGGATGATCAACGACTATAACATTTACTGGGATACGGCAGGCGCAGAAGTTGTGCCCCGCATTCTCAAATCCTGGGAGCAGAACGCGGACGCTACAGAATACACATTCCACCTGCGCGAAGGCACGAAGTGGTCTGACGGCACGCCTTTTACCACCGCGGACTATATGTTCTGGTATGAGCATATCCTGAAAAACGAGACACTGACGCCCACCCAGCCCTGGTGGATCAATTGGGGCAGCACACCCGCGGTCTTTGAACCGATCGATGACTTCACCTTCCGCATCACATTCTCCCAATCCTTCCCCTCCTGGCTGGAGACGATGGCCTCCAGCGGGGTGGCCGGTCACTACAACAAAGGGGTGAGTGGCGGCAGCGGCGCGCTCTACGCACCGGCCCACTATCTGGAACAGTTCCACCCGGATTTCATCGGCGAGGAAAAGGCCAACGAATTGGCCAAGGAAGCCGGTTTTGAGGCCTGGCATCTCAATTTCTTGTCCAAGAACGACGCCCATATGAACCCGGACGTGCCGGTAATGACCCCCTGGATGCCGGTCACGACGATTGCGTCCCAGGAGTATGTGCTCGAACGCAACCCCTATTTCTGGGCAGTGGACAGCGAAGGCAATCAGCTCCCCTACTTTGACGGGGTGTCCGGCGAACTAGTGGAGGAATTGGAAGTGCTCAATCTGCGTGCGATTGCAGGCAACTATACCCTGCAAGGCCGCCACATCGACTTTTCCAAACTGCCTGTCATCCGGGAGAACGAAGTCCAGGGCGACTATTTCGTCGATTTCTGGACCAACCGAACCCGCCATCAGGCCAAAATTGCCTTCAACCAGGACTGGAACGAAGAGCCGGAGATCGCGGGTTTCCTGCAGAATCGGGACTTCCGCAAGGCGCTCTCCCTATCCATCGAGCGGGACGAAATCAACGAAACCTACTTCCTGGGCCAGGGAACCGAAGCCAGCTTCTGCCCCCAGGAGACGCCCCCCTATTTCAACAGCAGCCGTTGGGACGACGAATTTGGCCGCTATGCCACAGATGAAGCCAATGCGCTCCTCGACGGAATCGGGCTGGACCAGCGGGACGGCGAAGGCTACCGGCTGCTGCCCAGCGGCCAACGGCTGATCCTGCGCATCGACGCGGTGAGCGGTGCTTTCATCGACTACCCCAGCATCGCCGAGAGTGTGGGCCAGATGTGGAAGGATGGCGTGGGCGTCCAGCTACAGGTCAACCCGGTGGAGCGCAGTCTGTGGCAGGAGCGGATGATGGCCAACCAGCCAATGATGAATATGTTCGCCACCGGCTCGTGGACACCGGATGTTTCCCCGACACTGCTGCCGACAGAACGCTGGGCTCCCCTGGCTGCGGCCTGGGCCAGCGATCCCAACCCGGACCCGGCGGAGTACGACGGTCCCCAGTGGATCAAGGATTTGGTTGCCAAGCACTGGGCAGCCGTCCAGGAGACCGACCCGGCCCAACGCCGCCAGTTGTACATCGAAGGCACGGAAATTATGTGCGACGCCCAGGCCCGGCTGGGAATGGTTGTCAATGTGCCTGACCTGACTGTGATCATCAAAAATCAGATGCGCAATGTGCCGCGGCCTTTGGGTCGGGATGTCTACGACCAGACGCCGGGGCACGGCTATCCGGAAACCTGGTCGGTTGTGCAAGAATAACCTATTGCGTAATGCGTATGATGAGCCTAGTGCGTAATGCGTGTACTGGTAGCGATATTGGTTCACGCACTACGCACCACCCCTCGATACTAAGTGTACATCCTTCATACAGAGCGAGGCTTTATGTCCCAATCAACCCGCAGCGAAGCGGTCGCATCCCACAAAATCGACAACGGAGCGCCGCTTCTGGAAGTAAAAAATCTGCACACCCACTTCTTCACCGGCGAAGGAGTTGTCCTGGCGGTGGACGGTGCCAACTTTGAGGTCCACGCTGGCAAGACCCTCGGCCTGGTGGGCGAGAGCGGCTGCGGCAAGAGCGTGGCCGCCAAATCTATCCTGCAGATTGTGGACAAACCGGGCCGGGTTGTGGATGGCGAAATCATCTACTCTTCCCAGGTCTCCGCGGGCCAGGAAGTGCGCCGGGACCTGCTGCGGCTGGACGCAGGGGGCGCGGAGATGCGCGCTATCCGGGGCGGCGAAATTTCGATGATCTTCCAGGAGCCGATGAGTTCTTTCAGCCCGGTGCATACAGTGGGCAACCAACTGACCGAAGCCATTCAACTCCACACGGAGATGAGCGACAAAGAGGCAAACGAGACCGCCATCCAATGGCTGAGCCACGTAGGCATCCCCAACCCAACCCAACGGCTGAACGAATTCCCCTACCGGCTCAGCGGCGGCCAATGCCAGCGGGCGATGATTGCCATGGCCCTTTCCACCAATCCCCGCATCCTCATTGCAGATGAGCCGACCACCGCCCTGGACGTGACGACCCAGGCCCAGATTCTCAACCTGTTGCAGCGCTTGCAGGCGGAGACGGGGATGGCGATGATCTTCATCACCCACGACTTGGGGGTGATTGCGGAGGTGGCCGACGAAGTGGCAGTGATGTATCTGGGGCGGATTGTGGAAAAAGCGCCGGTGAAGGAGATTTTCCGCAACCCCAAACACCCGTACACAAAGGCGCTGCTCACATCCATTCCCCGCATCGATGCCCAGCCAAGAGAGCGGCTGCCCTCTATCAAAGGCTCGATTCCCCACCCGCAAAACCGGCCCTCCGGCTGTCCTTTCCACCCCCGCTGCCCTGCCTTTATCGCGGGCACATGCGATGTGAAGGAACCCCAGCTTGCCGCAGTGGGTGAGAATCATCAGGCCAGTTGTTTTCTCTATCCGGGATGTTAGGTAACACAAGCTGTTAGCTTGTGCCGCAACAACCACAAGCTGTTAGCTTGTGATACAAACGGTATATCTATGAACAACGAAACTGTATTACAGGTCAACAACCTGAAAAAGTATTATCCGGTGGAAGCCGGTTTTCTAAAACGACAGGTAGGCACTGTGCGCGCGGTGGACGACGTGAGCTTTGCCATCCGCCAGGGCGAGACAGTCAGCCTCGTCGGAGAGAGCGGCTGCGGCAAGACTACCACCTCCCGCTGTATTGTGCGTGCGGTGGACCCCACAGACGGCGAAATCCTCTACCGGCGAGAGAACGGCGAAATCATCGATCTGGCAAAAATCAGCCAGGGCGATCTGCGCCCCATTCGCCGGGAGTTTCAGATGGTCTTCCAGGACCCTTTCTCCTCCCTCAACCCGCGTATGACGATCTATGAGATCATCAGCGAACCCCTGCGCGTCCACAACATCGGCAACCAGCGGGAGCGGGAAGATCGGGTGGCGGACCTGCTGCAACGGGTGGGGCTGCGGGCCGAGTATATGCGCCGCTTTCCCCACGCCTTCAGCGGTGGACAACGCCAGCGCATCGGCATTGCCCGTGCCCTGGCCGCCAGCCCCCGGCTGATCATTGCCGACGAACCGGTCTCCGCGCTGGATGTCTCGGTGCAGGCCCAGGTGCTCAATCTGATGATGGATTTGCAGGACGAGTTCGGGCTGACCTATCTCTTTGTGGCCCACGACCTGAGCGTCGTCAATCAGATCAGCAATACAGTGCTGGTGATGTACGTGGGCCGGGTGGCAGAGATCGGCCCGCCCCTGGAGCTTTTCCGCCGCCCTCTGCATCCATACACCGCCGCGCTCATCGCTTCGGTCCCCAAGCCGGACCCCTTCAATCTCCAAGACCGGGTGATACCCGAAGGTGAGATTGCCAACCCGGCCAATCCCCCCAGTGGCTGCTACTTTCATCCCCGCTGTCCTTTTGTGGTGGACATCTGCAAGCAGGAAGCGCCCCCCCTGGAGGAGATCGAGCCGGGTCGCTTCGTCAGTTGTCACCGGGCCAGGGAAATTGAGTTGGTGGTGTAGGAAGCGGGCAACGCCGGACGATTTTTCGCAATCCAGACGTAAAACGTAAAACGTGAGATCGTTGAACGATCTCACGTTTTACATTTCTGCTACACAAGATATGACCCGCCACAAACAGGAAATTCGCCCGGATCATTCACCGGCGTCCGCCAGAACTGCCTGAATTTTTGCCACCAGTTCCTCACTGTCGATCGGCTTCTGTAGCCAACCAGCCACCCCTTCGCTTTGCCAGTCCTGGGCCTGGTTCTGCATAGAGTGTCCGCTCAGGATCAATGTGCGGATACGAGGGTTATAGCGACACAGTTGGCGATGGGTTTCCAGACCGGTCATGCCTGGCATCGACATATCGGAAAGCACCAGAGCAAACCGCTCAGGGTTCTCGGCAAACAGCGCGACCGCTTCGGTTCCGCTGGCCGCCATCTCCGTCTCGTATCCATACATATCCAGAATGTCGCACAAGGCTTCACGCAGTGCGCTCTGATCCTCCACGACGAGAATGCGCGGAGAGAAGGGCGCGCTATCCGCATCGGCTGCCGATGGTTCGACCAAAGATGTCCCGGTCGCGTCCTGGGCAGGCGCGGGCAGATAGATGGTGAAACGGGTTCCCTGGCTTGGGCGGCTCTCCACCCGAATTTCGCCTTGATGTTGCTGGACAATGCCATAGACTTGGGCAAGGCCGAGTCCTGTGCCTTGGCCTATCTCTTTGGTGGTAAAGAATGGCTCAAAGATGTGGGATAAAGCATCGGTGGCAATACCATCGCCGGTATCCTTCACCGACAGCGCATACCACTCCCCGGAAGCCAGCCCCGCCGGATGGTCTTCGGTTCCCTCGCTGGAGAGAAGCTCCAGGCAGAAGGTCAGATCGCCACCCATTGGCATTGCATCCCGGGCGTTCAGAGCTAAATTCAGGCAGACCTGCTGCAAGAGGGTAAAATCTGCGGTCAGGGGAAATGGCCGGGCCGGGTATTCCAGACGAATGGCCACACTGTTCCCCAGCATTCGACGCAGAAGTTCTACAGTCTCATCCAAAAAGTCAGCCAGGTCTCTGGTCGTTCGACTCAGCATCGAGCGGCGACCGAAATCCAGAATTTGACGAACAAGGGTAGATCCGTGCTCGACCTGTTCCACCGACTTTTGCAAATAGGTGCGGCTTTTACCGGAAAGCCCGGTGTCCTCGGCTGTCAACTGGACGAATAGAAGAACCGAAGCAAGCAGATTATTGAAATCGTGGGCAATGCCCGCGGCCAGTTGACCGACCGCAGCCAGACGGGCCTGCTGCTCTCTTCGCTGCTGACGCATCCGATTTTGGGTCACATTGCGCACAACCAGCAGCCATCCGCTGTCGGGATTCAAGGCATCCACAGCACGGGCAGTTACTTCAAAGACCTGGTGGGGTTCGGAAAGGAGTTCCATCTCCTGCACAGTCGGCTCAGATGTATTCGGCAAATCGTCGGCCAGCACAAAGCCCAGGTCTGCCAGCATCTGGCCCTGGAGCAATCCGCCCAGCGGTTCAAACATACTGTTTGCAGCCGGATTGAAAAGCAGAATCTGCTGCTTCGCATCCAACAGAATGATGGCCTGGGGTGTCACATCGACGAGGGTCTGCATCTGGCGGGCCTGGGCCTGGATATTCGCTAACAGCCGCAGCCGCACAGCCGCAGCGCCGATCTCACGGCCAATCGCCTGCCCCAGCGCTTCTATCTCCTGGGACCAGTTGTGGTCGAGCCAGCAGCGCACAAGCAGACCGCCCATGCGCTCGCTTTCGTGGACTATTGGCGCGGCCAGCCAGCAGCCGTCCCCGCCATCTTCCGGGTAGAAACAGAAGGCACCGCTCTGTCCATCTGCATGCTCTTGTGTGGCCAGACTTTGTCGCAAAAGCGCAGCCTGATCCGGCGATACACCCCGGACTTCCACCACATCTTCCAACCAGAAGACTGCCTGGTCGCTGCCCAGCGCAGAGCAGAGACCGTCAGCCACCCTACCCAGGAGATAGCTGACATTCGTGGCCGCGGCGCAAACCCCGATCACCGCATTGAGGGCCGACAGATGGGCAGCCCGGCGCTGTAGCTCATTTTGAGCTAGGATATGCTCAGTGATATCCCTATCGATCCCGATGGTCAGTGGACGACCATCCACGTCGATAGGGCTGGCCGAATACTCAATCACATTTTCTCGTCCGTCGGGACGTATCCACGAAAAGAGTCCCTGATAGCGGCGCTGCTCGCGGCGGATCTGTTCATTCTCAGCCCGGCTGAATTTTCGGCTCACCTTCTGCTGAAGTCGAGATGTATTGCTGCTGGCAAAGAGTTCTGAGCGGCTGTACCCCGACATCTCCACATAGCGGTCATTGCACTCCAGCAGACGCCGCCCGCCACTCTCCGGCAATTCTTCGTAGATGCTGATACCCTCGAACGCATATTCAAATATCAAGCGCAGTTTCTCCTCTGAACTGCGGAATTGGACCATTCGCTCGGCCCCCTCCAGAATGCCAGCCAGATGACGGGGAAGCCGGTTCAGAAACTTTGGCGTCTTGAAAAGATAGCTATGGACACCCGCCAGCAGTGCTTCTTCAGCCAATTCTTCGCTTTCCAGATCGATCAGCATCACAATCGACAGGTGAGGATGGGCTTCGCGTAAGATACGGAGAACGGCCAGAGACTGATCATCCGCGCCGTCCTGATCGATCAACGCCACATCCACTTCGCTCATCCCAAGAAAATCCAACGCTTGGATGTGATCGGCGACAGCGTGCAGATGCAGGGCAGGAAAGTGTGATAGTAGCGAGCTTCGCATCAGCGGCTCCAGGGCCGGGTCTGCGCCGATCAGGAGGAGAGAAACGCTCTTTGTATTCATCAGATTGGGGTTCTCCCCTGGCTGAAACACTCGGAATAAGAACAAGACTGCTTGCCCAACAGACAATTGTCACGTACTATTGACGCTACAGAACGGTCCGATACGCTTCGATGCGACGGACGCTAATGCCTATTCTACATCTGTTCACCGTAAGATGAAATAGCCCTAAAATCAGAACAGTTGCTGCATCCACAAGAGAAAAGGAATAAGCCATGCACACGTTATTGAATGCCAGCGAAATGTTGGCAAATCTGGCCGACTGGTATCAGGTGGACCCGGCAGACGAACCCGACTATCCGGAACTGGCGACTTTGCAGCCAGTGGTCTGCCAGGCCCTTTGCATCAGCCGACCAGAAGGCATACTGCTCATCGACGCACCGGCCCACGACGACAATCCCGGCGGCGCGACACCGATTCCCGGCTATGCACCGCCGCCGCCGTTGGAAGAACAGTTGCAGGCAGCGGGTATCCCGCCGGAATCGATCAGCCATCTGGTCATCACCCACGCCCATTGGGATCACTTCAACGGGCTGACCCGCCAGGTGGATGGGGAAGATCAGCCCATCTATCCCAACGCGGTCCACTATCTGGGCCGGGGGGATTGGGAAATGATTCAGCCAGCTCTGGCCGACCCCCAAAGTTTGCAGAGCCGCACGCTGGGCGCGGTGGAGCGGGCTGGTCTACTGCAACTGGTGGACGGAGAGATGGAGATTCTGCCCGGCATCCGCATCCTCCCCGCGCCGGGCGAATCCCCCGGCCACCAGATCGTGCGGATCGAAGAAGCCGACGGGGTGCTCTATCACGTGGGCGATCTCTACCACCACCGGCTGGAGGTTGCGCGCCCGGAATGGGCCTGCCACTGGGCCGAGGCAACCGCGCACAATGCCAGCCGGGCCGCTTTTTTAGCCGCTGCCTTGCCGGAAAATGCATCAATTCTGGCATCTCACATCGCCGGTTTCGGGCGCATCCGCAGCACAGGCGACGGGATGAAATGGGAGGCGGTGAGCTGACGAATTCCCCGGCTACGTTCTTGTGACGTTTCATCTACGCCGACCTGATAGTCTGTGGTTATTGTCCCCATTGGGCCACGACAGCCCCAGACTATCAGGAGAATGTAGAAATGACGCAAAAATCATCTATACCCCACACCTGCCCGGCAGACCAGAAGACGGCTCGCCGACGGCCAAGTCACAGCCCGTTATTACGGATTTTTCTGCTGATCGGACTGCTGGCCTCTCTCTTTCCCCACGGATTCACGGCCACTGCCCACGCGCAGACGCCTGCCATCTGCGCGCCCAGAGAGTCAATCCGCACGCTTTTCCTTCCCTTCACCGCAGGCGGCGGACAGGCCGTGGCGGCTGTGCGGGCGACACTCCACACCGAACCGCAGGCAGCCCCCCGCACACTGGCCTATCAGGTGGGCAAAACTTACACATACGACTGGCTGATGACCTCCGGGATAGCCTTTGGCACCCGCAGTGCAGAGGGCGTGCGCGAGGATAGCCGGGGTGAAACGCTGATTCAGGGCGTTGCCGAAATCGCCATAACAGGCAAAGAGGATACGGCTTTTGTGGGACAGGTCATCCTGCGCGACCCGTGGCTTTGCTCCACCAGCGACGGCGGACCCAACGGGTTTGTAGAGGACCCCGCGCTGGCCGCCGAATTGCTCAAACCGGTCGTCTTCCAGCAACTTCCCAGCGGCGTCATTTCCCAGGTACAGCTACCCGCGGACATCTCGACAGACGCAGCCAATATCCTCAAAGGCATTCTCAATAATCTGCAACTGACGCTGATGGCCGCCAGCAATAGCTATCAAGCCAACGAAGAGGGCAGTCAGGGCAGCTACGCCGTCGATTATAGCCTGATGGAGAAACCGAACGCGCTGGCTATCCACAAAACCATCGACAGTGCCAACTTCACCAACTTTCTTTTTCAGGGCGCCAATACCGGCCTGGAACTGACCAATCGCGTCACAATGACGCTGGACAGCACCCAGCAGGTGATCAGCGAAGTCCGCTTCGACGAACAGACGAACAGCTACGACGAAACCCAGACGACAGCCGATCCAGCGGTGGGCGGCTGGGATGGCCTGGCCCTGTGGTATCGAACCAATACCAGCGGCTCGCTGAAGCTGCGTTCGGTGGCTGCGTCGCCGGCCAATCTGACCAGAGGCAGCCAGGGCGTCTATCGGGTCAGTTCACTGGGCACAGAATTCGGCGATCCGGTCACAGCCTTCAGCCCGGTGGACCCGGAAACCGCAGACCTGAACGCCGAGTTGAATGCACTGGAAGCAGACCCAACCAATCCGGCCCAGAGCCGACGACTGGCCCTGCTTCTGGAGGCCGACGCCACCGGTGGCGCACTGAACACCGTCCAGAGCCGCTTGCAGGCAGCCAAAGCCAACGACAGTGTGGCCCGGGCCTACATCGATCTGCTGGCGATTGTGGGGACACCGGCAGCCCAGTCGGTTTTGTCCGAGATATTGACCCCCAACAGCCAGGGATTCGGCGACGACCTGCGCGAACAGGCCATTATCGGCTTGGCATTGCAGACTGAGCCTACGACAGCAAGCATTGATGCGCTGCTGGTGATCAATCGGAATACAGATGAACCGCTGCACGACACAGGTGTGCTGGCGTTAGGTTCGGTGGCCAGCGAACTGGCCCGCACCGACCCGACGAAAGCCAATGGGATTGTGGCCGATCTGTCCCAGGCCCTGCGCGGTTCTACGACCATTTCGCAGACTGAATTGAGTCTGCTGGCGCTGGGCAACAGTGGCCACAGCGATGTCCTCAACCTGGCCCAGGGCTATTTCGACGATCCGGCGCCCCAGGTGCAGGCCGCTGCCTATCTGGCGCTGGCCAATATCCCTGACCCGGACGCTGAAACATTTCTGATTCAGGGTTTGCAGAGCGAGAAAAAGTCGCCTTTTGTCAAGGAAGTCATCGCCGATGCACTGGAGAACAAAAAGCCCCTGTCCGAAGCAGCCGCTCAGACGCTGGACAATTGGCCGCCACCCAAGCCCCAGCCCGAAGGTGGCGAATTCTCGAAAAAGTGGAATCGCCCCTTTGGCGGCAAATGGGTCGGCGGCAATCTGCCCGGCGAAGCTTATGTAGCCAGCCCGCCCTTCTCGCCCAAATTGGAGATGTCCGTAGGCCAGAAGGCGGAGGTCTACATCACCACACCCAAAAAGCTCATCGATTTCAAGCGCACAGTGCTGGATACCCGTGCGTGGGTAGAACCCCAGGGCGACAGCCAGCGCATCAGCTACTATTTCAAAGTGGGCAAGAAGTTGGTGAAGAAGGAGAACAGCTACACCGTCGCCTGTGCCTATCAGGAGACGAAGAAGATCTACAAAAACACCCTGGAAATTTATGAGGCCAGCTTCACATATCCCGTCTATGCAGGGATTGCTGTGACCGCACTGGTCAAAGTGATGGGACACTACAGCATCGATCTCAACTATGCGGTGGACACCTGTGCCGTCCTGCAGATGACTGGGGATATCACCTTCACCCCCAGCGGGCGTTTCACCGGTGAAGCCGGGGTGGGGCTAAAAGTTGGCCTCTTTCGGGGTGGGGTGAGTGTGGGACTGACGGTGATGGATTCCCAAATTCCAGCCAAACTTTCTACAATCTTCGACGCCAATGGGATGAAGTTTTGTGCAAATGTGAAGGCGAAGACAAAGCCGCTGGGTGGGGCCATCATCGGCTGGGTGGAACGCAAGAAGCTGAACGGGGATTGGAAGCGTTTCCTGGAATGGAACATCTGGGATTTTTCCGTCAAGTCCAAGAACTATGACGTGTTGGTCAAGTGCTGGCAAACGAATTAGGAGAAGCCAACTTTCGATGGATTCAACAGAGCCGCCGGTGGGAGACACCGGCGGCTCTGTACTGGCATCCTTGCCTTCAGACAGATTCAATGGGCTGGACGTTTGCCCTGTCCCAGGTGTTGCTCTCCACCGGTGGCAAGGGCGCGTCTACGTCGTCGGCCAGCACGAGGGAAAAAGCCAACAGGTGCTGGAGCGTCAATATTTCGGCTTGGGCCTGGATAGTCGCAAATTCACCGGGAGAAAGAAAAGTACGCGCCGTAGCCAGCGCGTCGTCGATTTCAGTCTGATAGGCCGGTGGACGACTCTCTTGGCTGATCAGCCGATGATTTTCGCAGACAGCCAGCAGCAGCAGCCCCGCATCTGCCCGATCTATGCCTATCAGCGAGATGGCAAAAGGTTCAAAGAAGTTCAATTGATGAACATCGAGAGGGATGGACCGATAGAGCGACAGCGCCGCGGCACACGCGTCAAAAGCAGAGCGGTGTTTCCCATCAAAGCGCAACATCCGTGCCCGAGAAATCCAGGCTGCGGCCAGCAGCACCCGATCTTCGCTGCTGCTGGCCGCAGCTTCCAGTTCGTCCACAGTCGCCCAGCCCAGATGAAAGCGCCCCGTCGCCAACTGATATTCCAGCAAGGCAGCCAAGCCATAGCCCAACAGACGCAGGGAGCCGCGTGGCCGAATCAGCGCAACGGCTTGCTCTAACAGCGGGCCGGCTTCTTCGTGCTCCCCTAAGGAAACGTAATGATTGCCCAAAGAGAAGAGCGCCACTGCCAGCATACCGGACTGGCCGCCCGCTTCGGCCACGCGTATGGACTCCTGCAACAATTTTTGCCCCCGGGTCCAGTCCCCCACGCACTCGTACTGCACAGCCACATTTTGCAAAGCGAAAGCAATGCCCCAGTCATCCTCGGCCTGCTGATAGAATTGCAGGGCCTGTTGATGCCAGACGCGTGCCTCGGCATAGACTCCCCTGCGCCACGCCAGCGTTCCCAGGCCAGACGCAAGCCGGGCCTGTTCCGGCGCGGGCGTCCGCTTATCCACGCGCGCCCAGGCCAAATTCAGCCAACGGCGGCTCTCGTCTAATTGGGAGGTAGCATCCCAATAATAGGCCAGACAGCCCGCCAGGCGCAGGCCCAACTGAGCGCGTAGCCAGGGGCCATTCGGTGCGCCGCCCAAAGCCCAACCCAAAGCAGCGCGCAGGTTTTCATCCTCTCGCCCCAGCCGTTTGAACCAGGTGAATTCTTCGCCGCCGACCAGTTCCATTTCAGCCGTAGCCGCCAAATCCGTATAGTAACGGGCGTGGCACAGGGCCATTTCATCCACTTCGCCCGCATCCGCCAAGCGCTCCAGGGCATAGGCGCGTATGGTCTCCAACATCCCATAGCGGGTGTCGGCTGCTTCCTCCCGCGCAAAAAGAAGCGATTTATCGACCAAACGCAGCAGCAGTTCGAAGACCGGTTCGCCGTCGATGGCAGCCAGGGCTAACCCAGCGTCGGGGTCAGCGCAGACAGCCTCTACCCCGCTCATCAACGCGCCCCCAGCAAAGACGGCCAGACGGCGAAAGAGGCACTGCTCTGCTGGGGAGAGAAGATCGTAGCTCCAATCGATGAGCGCGCGCAGGGTTTGCTGGCGGGGCAGAGCCGTGCGACTGCCGCTGGTGAGCAGAGAAAAGCGTTCGTCCAGCAACGCGGCGATGCGAGCTGGCGAAAGCGCGCGAACGCGGGCCGCGGCCAGTTCCAACGCCAGGGGCATCCCATCCAAACGGTGACAGATTTCAACTACCGCCGGGGCGTTGTCAATCGTCAGCGCAAAATCGGGCCGCTGGGCGACAGCCCGCTCCACAAAGAGACGGACCGCAGGCGCATCGGACAGCGCTTGCATATCCTCAGACATCACGACCGATGGGATAACGCCGGGCAGAGGCAGAGGCGACACAGGATAGACCTGCTCGCCGGAGATGCCCAGCGGCTCTCGGCTGGTGGCGAGAATCCGCACGCCAGGACAACGGGTGAGGAGCAGTTCGGCAGTGGTGGCAGCCGCGTTCAACAGATGCTCACAGTTGTCCAAAATCAGCAGCATTTGGCGCGGAGCCAGAAAATCGGCCATCAGGTGGGCGAGCGGGTGGCCCTCCCGTTCATCCACCCCCAGGCGATGGGCGATGGCATGGACAACCCGATCCGGGTCGGTCAGGTCGGCCAGTTCTATCAGCACAACCCCGTCCGGGCAGGCGGCGGCGGAAGCCCGCCCACATTCCACGGCCAGGCGGGTTTTGCCGCTACCGCCGGGGCCAGTGAGGGTCAGCAGCCGGTTGTCCTGGAGCAGTTGGTGAATGGCCTCCATTTCGTCCTGGCGGCCAACAAAGCTGGAGAGAAGCGCAGGCAAATTGGTGGCGGGCAGGCGGGGCGGTGGCAAAGGTGTGGAAACGGAAGCTGGCGGCGAAGCGGCTGCCGGTTCCAGCAATTCCTGGTAAAGAGCGACAGTCTTCGGCTCCGGGTCCACCCCCAATTCTTCGGCCAGAGCGGTCCGGCAACGGTGGAACTGTTCCATTGCGGCCGTGCGCTGGCCCATCCCCAGCAACCCCTGCATAGCCTGACGATGGGCCACTTCCAGCCAGGGTTCCAGATCGAGCTGGCGCTGGGCATAGGCGTGTGCCCCGGCGAAATCCCTGTCAGTCAATGCACAGTCGGCCAATGCGGCCAGGGCGGAGAGCAGCGCCAGGTGATATTGCTGTCGCTGTCCAGCCAGCCACGACTCAAAATCAGGCGCGTCCGAAAGAGTCAGACCTGCCAACAATTCGCCCCGATACAGTTCCACGGCAGCGGCCACGGCTTCCCGACAGGTGGCACATTCGGCCAAGCTGTTGTGCTGATGCTGGGCAGGCAGGGAGACACCTGCCCAGAAATCCGCGGTATCCGTACGAACCAATTCTCCGTGCAGGGTCACATCCCGGCGGGTGACACTACACATCTCACCGAAGAGGCCGGGCACGACAGTATCCAACACTTTGTTCAACCGGTAGAGAGACTGGCGTAGATTGCGCAGGCTGGTGCTGCCCTCCCCTTCAGGCCAGAGCAGAGCAGCCAGTTGTTCCCGGCGGTGGGGCTGTTCCGGCTGCAACAACAAATAGGCCACCAGCGCGCGCACTTTGTCTGTGGGCAGATCGACGGCAATGTTGGTGGTGGTTTCGGCGTGAAAGCCACCGAAAAGATGGAAAGTGATCCGAGGCATTTGATGGCAAGCGGCTGGTGGTTAGTACGGGAGTGGCTGGTATACGAGTGGCTAAAGGATACCTCGCAATCTGCATCCGCTCCTCTGCCACATCCCCCACATTCTAACACACCGACCCCTTCTTGCGCTCTTGCCCGCTTTGGGGTTCAATTAGCCCAAGTTAACACTACCCATCCAGGAGATTTTTTCCTATGAACACATCGGACATTCTCGTCGTCGGCGCGGGCATCTACGGCACAACCGCAGCCCTGGAGCTGCGCCGCCGGGGACATTCGGTCACACTCATCGATCCCGGCCCCCTGCCCCACCCCCTGGCCGCGTCCACCGACATCAGCAAAGTCGTGCGTATGGAGTACGGCCAGGACCGCCAGTATATGCAGATGGTGGATAAAGCTATCGACGGTTTTGTGGCCTGGAATGACGAACTGGGCGAGACGCTCTATCACAACACCGGCGTTCTGATGCTCACCCGCCAGCCGATGGAGCAGGTCCCCTACAATTGGGAGAGCTACAAACTGCTCCAGGCCGAGGGCCACAGCCCCGAACGGCTGGACAGCGCCGCGATTGCCCAGCGCTTCCCGGCCTGGAACGCGGAGCGCTATGTGGACGGTTTCTACAGCCTGCGCGGCGGCTATGCAGAGAGCGGACGGGTGGTTTCCGCGTTGCAGGCTCTGGCCCGTCGCGAAGGCGTTTCGCTACACGAAGGGCAGACCGGGGATGAACTGTTGGGTACAACCGGTCGGGTGACGGGCGTGCGCACGCGAGAGGGCGAGACCTTCCACGCGGAGCACATTTTGGTGGCTGCCGGCGCGTGGACCCAATATCTGCTCCCCGAACTTCAGCCAGTGATGAAAGCGACGGGCCATCCGGTCTTTCACCTGAAACCGCAAAACCCCACACTGTTCACGCCGCCTAATTTCGCGGTCTTCACCGCAGATGTCTCGCGCACGGGCTGGTATGGCTTCCCCTTCAATCCGCGGGAAGGGGTGGTGAAGGTGGCGAGCCACGGGGTGGGCAAAGTCCTCCACCCGGAGCACGACGAGCGGGTGGTCTACGACAGTGACATCGCCCATCTGCGCGGCTTTCTGGCCGAGACCTTCCCGGCCCTGGCCGACGCAGAACTGGTCTACACCCGGCGCTGTCTCTACTGCGACACCCTGGACGAACATTTCTGGATCGACCGCCACCCGGAACGGGCCGGGCTGAGCGTCAGCACCGGCGGCAGCGGTCACGGCTTCAAATTTGCGCCGGTGTTGGGTGGGCTGGCCGCAGATGTGGTGGAGGGCAAAGCCAATCCGTGGGCAGCCAAATTCGCCTGGCGTGCCCTGGCCGCAGGGACCAGCGGGGAAGAGGCGTCGCGATTTCATGGAGGGAAGTGATGGGTGCTGCGTAATACGTGAGGATTTGCAAATCGCCTCACGTATTACGCAGCACCCATCACGAACCACATGCGCCTTTCCATCCTTCCCACCGGCCGGAAAGTAAATTGAGTCAGTGACCTGTGGTGTATATGCCGTCAGCCGTCTGCGGCCCGCCCCCGGTTTGCACGGAAATCTCCATTCAGCGACAATGGATGCAGGGCACTTCTGGCCCAGCCAATCCACCCGGACCTCTCTATGCAATCCAGCGCTCCCGTCTCTACTGCTTCGCCCAGCCGGGCCGTCTGGCTGTTGACCGCAGCGGGCTTTTTCTCCTTTTTCATCTTCGGCTTTGTGGACAATCTGAAGGGGGCCACCCTCTCCAGCCTGCTGGTCGATCTGGATTTCAGCTATGCCCAGGGCGGCTCGATCCTCTTTGGGGCCTATCTGGGCTTCTTCATTGCGACATTGGCAGCCGGTGTCCTGGCCGATTCGATGGGTAACCGCAAAATCCTGATTCTGGCCGGTGGGCTGATCAGCGTGGGAATTCTGGCTTTTGCTGGCGCTGGCACTTTCTGGCTGCTCTTTGGCGCTATGCTGATTATCGGCCTGGGTATGGGCTGCATCGAAGTCAGCGGCAACGGGCTGATCGTCCAACTCCACCCGCTCAACCGGGGGCGTTATCTCAATTTGCTGGCGACCTTTCACGGCATCGGCGCACTGGTTGTGCCCCTCTACGCCGGTTGGCTGCTGAATGCAGGCGTTTCCTGGCGGCAGGTCTTTCAATACAGTCTGCCAATGGCCATCCTCCTGACACTGGCCTTTTTGTTGACACCAGCGCCTTCGAAAAGAGCGCCGAAATCCACGCAACAGCCTGCCTTCGATTGGCAGGCCGTAGGCAAGCTGGGATTCACCCGCCAGATGCTCTGGTTCTATGCGGCGATTGCCTTTTATGTCAGCGCCGAACTGGGCATCGGGGCCTGGATTGTGGAATTTTTGCAGCGGAGCAAAGGCTTCAGCCTGACCGGGGCCACGGGCTTTCTCTCCCTCTTTTTCGGGATGATTATGCTGGGACGGGTCGTGGGCAGTTTTGTGGTGGAGCGACTGGGCTATGTGCGCTCTGTGTTGGGCGCGGCCGCCGGTGGGCTGATCTGTGTGCTGATCGGCATCTTTGGCCCGCCGCCACTGGCCGTTTTCATACCCATCTGTGGCCTCTTTTTTTCGATTATCTTCCCCACCATCACAGCGGTCGTCTCGGATGTCAACCCGCAGAAGACCAACACAATCCTCGGCCTGCTCTTTGCCGCGGGGGGCGTGGGCGGCGCGCTGGGCCCCTGGGCCATTGGCCTTGCCAGCAACGGCCTGGGCATTCAAATGGGATTTGCCCTCGTCGCGGTCTATTGCCTGCTGGTCATCGGCGCGATGGGAATGGTGCAGAGGACTTTTCGTGGATAGAGAGTTTGGCCGATCTGATTCCGGGAATCGGCCAGATGATCAGAGGCATTCGGAACAATTTGTGGCCGATTCCCGGAATCATCAACCGAGAGAGCAATGATCTTCACCAACCGGCGTATACGCCTGATATTCATCGCCCTGGCCGGGATGGAAGCCGCGGTGCTGGCTCCGTTCCTGCTGCTGCTCTTCCGCGTCGAGTGGCTCTGGCGGGAAGGCGGTTCGCTGCTGGCGATTCCGCCCGGCTCTCTCGTCCTTTGGGTCTGGCTGGGGCTGCTGGGAATGATCGCAGCTATCGATCTGTTGGGCCGCAGCCGCCTCTCCGACCAGAGCTACCGGTTGGCGATTGTGGGTCTGGTGTTGATCAGCGGTCTGCTGGGCGTGCGCTGGGTGCTCTATCGGGGCGCGGGCACACTGAATTTCCACTGGCTGGCCGAGATTGCAGATGGGCTGGTGAATTTCCATCTGGGGCTGCGGCCAGGGGTTTTCCTGCTCCTTTTTACAGGTTTTCTCTGGCTGCGGGCCTCGTCCGCGTCGGGACGGATGACCACTTTTTTCAGCGTCGGCGTCAGTTTTCGCCTGGGTGTATTGCTGGTTTTGCTGGGCGGCGGAGTTCTGGCCCTTCGCTTTCCCGCCCAGGGCACAACAGCCACACTCATCGCCACACTCTTTATCGGGCTGGGGCTGCTGGCGGTCTCCCTGGCCCGCAGCGACGAAAAAGCGGAAAGCGCGGCGGGCAGCACAGGCGCCTCCCTGCCCTGGGATCGACTGGTCCAATTGGCCCTGGCCGTGGCTTTGACGATCGGCCTCTCCCTGGCCCTGGCCGGTTTCCTTTCGCCGGATCGCATCCGCACGATCCTGGCCTTCTTCGATCCGCTCTGGAATCTGCTGGGCAACCTCTTCTTTCTGGTGCTGTTGGCCCTGAGCTTTGTGCTGGAAAAGCTCATTGGCTGGCTCTTTGCCTGGCTTGCACCTCTTTTTGCAAACGTCGATCTTGCCAAAACTCTGGGCGAGGCGTTCTCACGACTGACGGTCCCCCCGGAATTGCAGCAGGACCAGCCCCCGGAAGTCGGCCCACCCAGCGAAACTCTATTGATGTTGATGCGGGCTGCGTTTATAATCGGTGTGCTAGTCATTCTGCTGGTAATTGTCTATGTGCTGGTGGTGCGTCGCCGGGCACGCAGCCGGGCCGATGAAGAGGAGATCGCCGCCACGGAGTCGCTGAGCTTTGGCGGGGACGCACTGCGCCGGGGCTGGCGACGGCTGCGCAATCTGGCCGGTCTGGTGCGGCGCTACGGGTTGGGGCGGGAGTTGCTCGACGCCATTTCGGTGGAGAATCTCTACGCTAATCTCTGCCGTCTGGCCCGCCAGCGGGGGCAGACCCGCCAACCCAGCGAGCCGCCGGACGACTATCTGCCCCGGCTGGCCCTTGCCTTCCCCGGCCAGGACGACGGATTGGGCATCATCACCGAAGCCTATATGCGGGTCTACTACGGCGAACAGACGGTCAGCGGTGAGGAGTTGGAGCGTCTGCGTGCGGTCTACGAATCCGTGCGCCGTTCGGAGCCAAAGACGGACGCAGACGCTTAGAGACCGGCCTCTCAAAGGCAAAGCGGTTCGGCTCAACCGGCGCTGCCCTCGGTTTCTCTGACCCCAATGGGCACTCCCGCTGCGCCGACTCTTCTTTGTACTTTTGAGAATTTGTGGTTCAATTGTCGTAACGTACCCTTCGCCTACCAGAAAGGAACCGACCGATGGACTTTGCAGGGATGACTCAGACGTGGATTTCTGTATTGACCGGGCCGGGTGAGGAGGTCTTTGAGCGGGAGCAGGCAAGCCCGAACGCGACCCTCTCCACTGCCCTGATTTGGACAATTCTGGCTGCGGTTGTCGTGGCGGTTCTGGGTTTTGTCCAGAGCCTAATCTTTGCTTCCTCTGCCGCGGGGATGCTGGGAACGATCTCCCAGATGGACCTGCCGCCGGAGAGCCAGGCGCTGATCAACCAGATGATGGCAGGCGGTCTGATGACCGGGCTGAGCGGAGCCGGAGCCTTCCTGGGGATTATTCTAAGCCCCCTCTTCTTTCTGATTGGGGTGGGGATTATCCATCTGATCGCCAATGTGCTGGGCGGCCAGGGGGACTTTGGCCGCTATGCCTATCTTTCGGCAGCCATCGGCGCGCCCGTAAGTATTCTCAACGCATTTCTTGGCTTCATACCGGTGGTCGGGGGCTGCGTGGGATTCCTGCTTCTCATCTACAGTCTGGTTCTCAACTATTTTGCGATCAAAGTAAGCTACAGCCTCTCTTCTGGCCGGGCCATCGCTGTGATTTTGATTCCGGTGATAGTCGTACTGGGAGGTGTGCTGTGCATTGGTTTTGCCGTCGCCGCTGCCTTTGCGGGCATGGGCGCACAATAGACAAAGGAGTGCTGTATGTCTCTCAGTTCCAAATCCCCCATCCGTGACCTGATCGCCAACCCGGAAGCCAAAGCCATTCTGGAAAAGCATCTGCCCGGCGCGGCCCGCCACCCGGACCTGCCCCAGGCCCTCTATATGAGCCTGCGGGAAGTGATGTACTACCCGGAGGCCGCCTCTGCCGGGCTGACGAAAGAGAAGCTGGAAGCCATCGACGCGGACTTGCAGGCGTTGGCCGCTGCGTAGGGAGAACGGCGGATCGATCCGATTGATAGATGCGTTGCCTGAAAAGGTGAAGCGTGAAATGTGAGAGGGTTCGGTACTCTCACATTTCACGCTTCACCTTTTCTACAGGATAAAAAAGCTTTCCGTCCTACTGTTTCCCCTGCCGCTCCTTCGCCATCGCGTAGGCGTCGTCCTGGGGCGCGTAGCCCAGCTCCCGGCGCGCGCTACTGATGTCCAGCCGTTTGAAGCGGTTCTCCGAGACGCCGTGATAAATGCCAAAACTGATTGTATCTGAGGCGTTGACCGAGGCGGCAATCAGCCGAGCGCAGTCATCCCAGGTCAAAATGATGTCGATATACGGGTGTTCGAGATCGATGTGGCCGGAATCCCGGGGCTGGACAGCGCCAAAGCGCAGACAGATGGACGAGACGCCGTGGGTGGCCGAATAGTAACGGCCCAGGGCTTCGCCCCAGCATTTGGTCGCGCCGTAGAGGTTGACGGGAAAGATGGGCATTTCCGTGTGGACCTGCACATCCGCCGGGTAGCCAAAGACCGCATTGATACTGCTGGCGAAGATCACCCGCCGACAGCCAGCCAGCCGGGCCGCCTCGAAGATATTGTACGTGGCGATCACATTATTGGGTAGCAGACTATCCCACGTGGCCTGCATACTGGGGTCTGCGCCCAGATGGACGACTGTATCCACCCCTTCGCACAAAGAGCGCACCGCGTCGAAATCGCTCAGATCGGCCAGGTGGAAGGGATAGCCGTGGGTCTCCGCGGGTTCCCGTTTGTCGGTGAGGACAAAGTCGTAGTCGTCTTTGTAGGTCTTCAGAAAAAAGCTGCCGATGCGACCGGACGCGCCGGTAAGGAGGATTTTGCGTTTCATTGGATGGGGTTTCCTGGGTGTTAGGGATTGGTGATTAGAGATTGGTATTCATACCCGGTTGAGGTGGGCACAAAGAAGGATTAAATTTTATCCACAGATGGCACAGATTTATCCGTGTAGATCCGTCCTTTCCGTGTCGTCCGTCTTTCTATTTTCAGGTTCGCGATTCGGAGTCGTACCATCGATTATTTGGTGAGAACAGCGACGTATTGGCTGCCCGAAGAGGGAATAATTTCATCAATGCGCCAGCCGGTTCCTTCCACAATCTGGGCCATTTCGGTTTGGGAGACCATCAGATAGGGCATCCAATCGCCGGTGTATTGGCGAAAGCGGCAGCGGATGCGCAGTTCTCCGGCCAGTTTGTCCCGGGCCTGGTTGCGCCGGTGATAGGCGAGATGCCCCGGTCTGTCGGTCGCATAAACGTCCCGGCTCTCGGCCACAATGCGGGCATCGGGACTGGTCACTCCCTTCAAACGGCGCAGCAGCCAGCGCGCCCGTTGCGGTGTGGCAAAGAGTCCGAAATTGTTGCCCATCATCAGAATTGTGTCAAAAACGCCGAGTGAGCCGTCGATCTGATGGAAGGGCAGAGAACGAACGTCCGCCACACCCCGCTGGCGGCAGACTTCCAGCGCGCCGGGGGAAACGTCGATACCGACGACCGGGTGACCCTTTGCCTGCAAATGGAGGGCAAAGCGCCCGGCTCCCACACCCACATCCAGCACACGCCCAGCCACCTGTGCCATCGCCTGCTGCTGAATTGCGCTCCACTGGGGATAGGCGCTGAAATAGGCCGACGCATCGCCAATCACATCCAGAAAACCGTCGTCCCGCTCATAGACTTCGTATGCCGCTGTCCCTGTGTGTTGGGCCAATAGCAATTCGCCAAACGCGTCCGACATAGGATTTCCCCTCCCAATAGATGGGTGATGCACGTAGCCTACCCGCCACCTGCAACTTTCCATTTTTAACCTGCCCTGCGCGCCTTGCCTATCATACCGACGCGTGCTATAAAGAGCAAACAGAAACCCACACCTTTTCCAAAGAGCCTTTTCAGGAGACCCGATGAAAATCGACCGCATTGAACTCTTTCCCGTCGCTACCCCGCGCCAAACGGGCATTGCCAACCAGCACGTCATCGTCCGGCTGGAGACCGCCGACGGCGCGGTGGGCTGGGGCGAGATGAGCGACCTTTCCCACGTCCCGATGTACCAGTTCGACATCGCCGAACTGGAAAAGATGCTCCAGCAGATGCTGATGGGCAAAGACCCCCGCAACATTGCCAAACTGATGGACGATCTCATCCGCTTCTTCCCGGACGAGGGCCATATGTACAGCCGCTCTGGGCTGGTGCGCCAGGGCGTGGATTTGGCCCTCCACGACCTGCTGGGCCGGGTGGACAATCTGCCCGTCTACACACTCCTGGGCGGCAAACTGCGGGACCGCACGCGGGTCTGCTATCCCATCTTCCGTATGCGCTCGGTGGAAGAGGTGGAACCGAACTTGCAGCGGGTGGAAGACAAACTGGCCGAAGGCTTCGATCTGATCCGGGTCTATGTGGGGGTCAATCCGGAGGCTGACGCGCAATTTTTGGCCGCCTTCACCGACCGTTTCGAGGGGCGGGTGCAGATCAAATCCCTGGACTTCTCCAATCTGGTCAAATGGCGGGAGTCGTCCAAACTGATCGAACGCTATGCGGACCTGTGCGACTTTATGCTCATCGAAAGCCCGGTCCCCCGCAACGATTTCGACGGGCTGGCCAACTTCCGCAACTTCAGCCGCTGGCCCGTCTCCGAGCACGTCCTCCACATTCATCACGGCTGGGCGCTGCTCAGCCAGGGCTGTGTGGACATTCTGAACGTCTCGCCCTATCTGCTCGGCGGTTTGCAAGCCAGCCTGCGCCTGATCGCCCTGGCCGAGGCCGCCCACGCCAGCGTCCTCATCGGCACAACACAGGAGTTGAATCTGGGCACGGCTGCGGTGGGACATCTGGCCGCGGCAGCCCGGGTCCTCGACTTCCCCAGCGACAGCACCGGCCCCCACCTCTACACGAAAGATGTGGTCAAATCGCCGGTCCAGTACGTCAACAGTCATCTGATTGTGCCCGAAGGCCCCGGCCTGGGCATCGAAGTGGACGAGGAATTGCTGCGAGAGATGAGTTCCGAGGCCCACTGGACCTTTGGCTTGGACCTGGCCGGTGTGCTGGATCGCACCGCGGCCAACCGGCCTTCTGCGGAGAAATAGTGAGCAAATCGCTTGACACCCAATCCCAACTGACAGTGGCTGCACTCATGCGCAAAGTCAATCTGCTGCAGGGGATATCCGACGCTGCCCTGCAAAAGCTGATGGAAAGCGCGGTTCAGCGCAGTGTGGCTGCGGGGACGATTCTCTTTATGGAAGGGGAACCGGTCAGGGGTTTCTATCTCGTCGAAACAGGCCACGTGAAGATCAGCCGCCACGCCCAGGACGGGCGGGAGCACATTCTGCACCTCCTGGGCGAGGGGGATTCCTTCAACGAAGTGGCCGCGCTGGATGGCGGTCCCAACCCGGCCACGGCCACCGCGCACAGCGACGCGGTGGTCTACTGCATTCTGCGCGATGAACTGCGCAAAATCGTACACGAGAATCCCGACCTGGCCTGGGCGATGATCGAAACCATCTCCCGCCGCGCCCGCCATCTGGTCGGAATGGTACAGGACCTTTCCATGCGCAGCGTCAAAGGGCGGCTGGCGAATCTGCTGCTGGATCAGGCCGAAGCCAACGAGACCGACGCGGTGCCCCGTATGCTCACCCAGGAAGAGATGGCGAGCCGTCTGGGCACCGTGCGGGAGATGGTGGGGCGTGCCCTGCGCGGGCTGGCATCCGATGGCATCATCGAATTCGACCGTCACCGCATCGTCGTTCTGGATGTGGAACGTCTGCGCAAAGAGGCGGAAGTGTAGAGATGCCGAGCCTTCCGGGAAGCGGCCACTCAATTGAGGGCACTTCCTAAATGTTTTGGCCGCTTCCCGGAAGGCCACGACGAGACATTTGTCGCAGAATGCACGCCCGATCTGTTCTATAGTGGTAAGGAACAGAGTAAATCTTCCTGTTCCTTACCATCGGACCGATCCAATGCCTGTGACGAACCCGCTGCCTACTATCGACCACAATTTGTGTACTGGTTGCCGCCGTTGCGTGGAAATCTGCCCTACTCAGGCTCTGGCCCAGATCGCCGAGAAGGCGGTTCTGCTCCACCCGGAGTTGTGTACTTATTGCGTGGCCTGCCAGGATGTATGCCCCGAAAACGCGATTGCCCTGCCTTTTATGATTGTCTTTGGTCCGGCAGCCCCAAATCTCCCACCCGATCCAACAGAAAGTGAGTGACCGATGAGCAACCCTTATGTCGCCATCCCCGATGTACGCGCCCTGCTGGGCGAAATTGCCGAAGAGAGTATCGTCAGCCGCAATATCTACAACGAAGCCAATAGCCGGGCAATGCTCTTTGGCTTTGCCCCCGGCCAGGAGTTGAGCGAACACACGACGCCGATGGCGGCCACCATCCACATTTTGGAAGGCAACGCCACCCTCACCCTGGGCGGCGACAAAATGGAAGCTGCGCCGGGTACGCTCGTCTATATGCCGCCCAGCTTGCCTCACAGCGTCTATGCCCACGAGCAGGTGGTGATGCTGCTGACGATGATCAAGGACAGCGCCAAGTGAACAACGCCCTGCGCTGGGAGCGCGCCCCGCTGCTGGCGCTGGCCGTTGCCACACTGCTGTTGGCCGCTTGGGCCGGAATCGTCCGCATCGGCTGGAGTTGGCCTGTGCTCTTCCCCGCCCTGCCGATGAGCCACGGCCCGCTGATGATCGGCGGCTTTCTGGGTACACTCATCGGCCTGGAGCGGGCGGTGGGCGTGCAGAAGCGCTGGGCCTACGCGGGGCCGCTGCTCTCTGGTCTGGGCGGGATGCTGCTGATCGGCGGCGCACCCGCGGGCTGGGGTGCTGCGTTGATGCTCCTGGGCAGCGCGGTGCTGGTCGTCGTCTTTGCGGGCATCATCCGCACAGTGCCGGCTCTCTATACCGTTGCCATCGGCCTAGGCGCGCTGCTCTGGCTGATTGGCAATGGGCTGTGGCTGGCGGGCTGGTCGATCCCCCAAGTGGTGCTCTGGTGGGCAGGCTTTCTGGTGATGACGATTGCCGGGGAACGGTTGGAACTGAGCCGGATGCTGCGTCTCAGCCGGACCGCATCCCGACTGTTTGTAGCCGCTACTGCGTTCTTTGTGGCCGGATTGCTCGTTTCACTGGCCGATTACCCGTCCGGCGTGCGCCTGGCCGGGCTGGGAATGCTGGCCCTGGCCGGTTGGCTGGCCCGCTACGACATCGCCTGGCGTAGACTGAAGGCCGGTGGACAGGCCCGTTTTGTGGCTGTCTGTCTGCTCAGCGGCTATGGCTGGCTGGCGATCAGCGGGGTGCTGGCCCTGGTCTACGGCGGAATGAGCGCTGGCCCCTTCTACGATGCCATTCTGCACTCACTCTTTCTCGGCTTTGTGCTGGCGATGATTTTCGGCCACGCGCCGATTGTCTTTCCCGCGGTGCTGGGGCTGCCCATCCACTACTCGCCCTGGCTCTACAGCCATCTGATTCTGCTCCATCTCACCCTTGCCCTGCGCGTCGGCGGTGATCTGCTGCTCTGGATTCCGGGGCGTCAATGGGGCGGGATGCTGAACGGAGTCGTTCTCCTGCTCTTTCTGCTGAACACCGTTGCTTCGCTGAGGGGAAACGTAAAACGTAAAACGCAAGAATGCGTCGTGTAATCTTACCTTTTACGTCCCAACTCTCAGATAGAAGAATGAATTCACATCTGCAACTTTCCACTTTCCACTTGCAACACCCATGCCATTTCTCACACGTCTTTTCGTAAAAACAGCGCTGGTCTATTTTATCGCCGCACTCCTGGCCGGGCTGCTGGTAGCGGCCCGGCCTGTGCTGGCGCTGCCGTCAATTGTGGCAGCGTTGACGCCCGTCTACTTTCATCTGCTGATGGTGGGCTGGGTGACCCAACTGATCCTCGGCGTGGCCCACTGGATGTTCCCCAAATTCAGCCGGGAAGAACCGCGGGGCCACGACTGGCTGACCTGGACGATTTTTATTTTGCTCAATGGGGGTCTGCTCCTGCGGGTCTTCGCCGAACCGATCCGCACGGTTAACACGGACCCCCTGTGGGGCTGGTTGCTGGCCCTCTCTGCGCTGCTCCAATGGCTGGCAGCGATGGCCTTCGTCGCCAACGTGTGGCCCCGGGTCAGAGGACACTGAGATGCCCAAGCCGTCTATCTGGTTTCTCCGTTCCGCACTGATCCACCTGGCACTGGGCTTCACCTTTGGCGGGCTGCTGCTCTGGAACAAAGGCATCCCCATCCACCCGCTGATGTGGCGGCTGCTCCCCGCGCATATGGAATTCCTGCTGGTGGGGTGGACGGTGCAACTGGCGCTGGGAGTGGCCTATTGGATTCTGCCCCGCTTCTACACCCAACGGGGCGACGTACGGCCTGTCTGGCTGGCCTTTGCCCTGATCAACTGCGGTGTCTGGCTGGCGGGGATGGGAGCGACGCTGGCCGCGCCCGGTTGGGTGATCCTGGCCGGGCGGCTGTGCGAGGCAGGCGCGGCTGGGGCTTTTGCGGTCAACGCCTGGCCCCGGGTCAAACCGATGGCCCAGGAAGCCAGCCATTTGCGTTGAACGCTTTCACCCATTGCTGCGAAAGGGCGAGTCTGGTATTATCTACCTATGATGGACATACTCTTCTCAACTACCGATCCGCAGGGTCGGACTGTCGAATTGAGCCATAGCTGCTTCATCGAACACATTCGATATGAGCATCCGGATATGTCCGATGTCGAAGAAATCGAGCAAACGATTCGCAGAGCAGAATACATTTGCACCGACGCTACTGATTCAGCAAGGCTGATCTATTACAGGACATTTCGCAGGCGACCTGAAAGATGGCTGATCAAAGTAGTCGTTGACGCCGGTGAGGTGGTTACGGCCTATCGAGTAAAGCGGATCAAACGGGGGGAAATGACAGTATGGCAGCGATAACAATTCCTGAATCTCTACGAACTTACTTCCCGCAGCACTTGAAACCAGAGAACTTGTGGATACACTATAATCCACTGGCGGATTCGCTCACCGTCTATTTTGACGGCGCGCCCACTCCCAGCGTCTGGGATGATGTGGACGAACACGCCTTTATCGGTATTTCGATCAACGACGATACGGTTGTAACCGGCGTGAAGATCGAGCAATTCACGACCTGGCTGGTCGTCTCCGGTCAGTCAAGCCGGGTTCTCGAACCTGCCTGATTCGGGCGCAGGCTCAACAGCCAGACAAGCCCCGCCACACCCGCCGGCACGAAACTGCTCCACGTGGCCGCGCGCAGGAGAAGAAGCGCCGATACCGGCACAAATTGAAGCAGTCCCAGCCAGAGCAGCAGCAAAAGCATCCCCCCTACGCCACCGATCCAGGCCCAGCCCAGCCAGCGCACCCACTGGATTTTTCCCAGCCCCAAACGATCCAAAATCAACGCCAGCAGGGCACTGCTCATCCACCCCAGCAGCAAATTGTGCAGGAAGTAGACCCGCAGTTGGGTGCGGCTGCTCCATTCCCACACACCGGGCCAGAGGACGACCAGCGCCATCAACCCGTGGACAGCCAGCATCCCAACAGCAAAACGCATAAGCCAGGGCAGGTGCGCCCAGTGCCGCAGCAGCGCGGCCACGTGCCAGAAGAGCAGCAGGCCAGCCAGCCCATTGGCAACCGCAGCCACCCAAAAGAGGGGCGGCGAAACCAGCGCGGGGGACATTCCCAGAAAGAAAGTCGGGGCGATTGCCAGGGCCAGGAGCAGAACGGGCAAACGCCGCGGAAGTTCGATCCGTTCTCCCAGCCAGGCCCAGAGGAGTCCGAGCAGGGCCAGTGTAAACCAGCCCACCGCAAAGAGATCGAGGAAAAGATGGAGAAAAGTCTGCTGCAAAAAGAGACTCTGGCCGCCACTGACAACCATTCCCATCAGCCCCAGCGCGCCGCCGGAGGAGAGCAGCAGGAGCAGAATCGCCCAATCCCACAGTTGCACAGGCAGGGGACGTCGGGGCAGATGTCGGCTTTCCCGCCAATAGAGCCAGGCAAAGAGATACCAGGCAAGACCGTTGAGGGAGGAGATGATCGCGCCCAGAGGCAGGGACGCGGAGCCGATCTGCGTCAAGCCATAGCCATTGGCCCAAAAGGCGGGAAAGCTGAGCAGGGAAAGCACAGCCGTCATGCCCATCTGCCAGTGGACGCTGCGGGGCAGGGCGCGCCCGGTGTGCAGGGAGAGAAAGTGCCAGATCAGCGCCATCAGGGCCAGAGTGGCCCAGCCGAAATACATCAGATGGCTGTGGGCGTGGCGGATGGCCGTATAGTTGGCAGCCCAGGCAGGCATTCCCCAGCCCAGGCCGAAACGGAGAAGGGAACCAGTGGACGCAGCCACGAGGAGGGCGAAAAGGGCAACGGAGAGATAGGTCCGAACTTTTGATGCTTGCATTGGGCAAAAATTTCACACGTGGATAGTGGAACAACGACTGTTGCAACCCATTGTACCAAATGGTTGCCCAATCATAAGTCCTGGACCGGAGACCGATCCAGGACTTATGTCACAGAAGATTGTGCCCCAACTATTTTCTGTCAATCACCGGCTGCGGGGGCGGCTACCAACTCCAACCGGTGGAGGGCAGAGCGGCTGATCTGGCCCATCTCCCAGGCGATCGGCAACATCGCGAGGACAAAGAATCCGTAGCCAAGCCCACTGAGCATTGCCTGCTGTTCGGTCAGAAAGATGCTGGCCCAGATCAGCCCGCTGCCCACATTGACAGCCAGCAGACTCAGCCAACTGCCGCCCAGCCGGGGCGAATCTTCCCCGGCCAGGAAGCGGCGCATGAAATAGGGCAACAGGGCAAAGGCGAACTGAAGAACCCAGCCATAGATGAGGGCCTGGGGTGCGGTCGCTTCGATCCCCGCGCCGGGGAAGCCCGGCACACCCAGCAGAATCAACGGCGCCACCAACACCGGGGCCAGAATCCAGGCGTAGGAGAGAAGCAGATGCCACCCGCCCGGCTTACCCAGCAACCCGGCCCGCCGGATACTGACAGCCGACAATCCCAGCAGCCAGATTGTCGCGCTCAGGTGCAGCACCAGCCCCGGCACTGTGGCCCAAAGCGCACCGCCCAGCCAGGGGCCGATCACCAGACCCAGAGCGCCCACACTCATCATCCAGAAAATGGTGTTGATCACCCGGTCGCTCGCCAATTCCCGGCGACTCCAACGGGGGACCACATCCACCAACAGGCCGGCAAAGACGAGAGAGAGAAAGCCCCAATTGTTGGCGTGGATGTGGACTTCCACGGGAATTTGGATGCGCAGAGGACCGCTCCATCCCAGCCACAGTCCCGTGCCGATAATAATGCCCAGAAGCAGATAGAGCAGACCCATCACATAAAAACGCACACTCAGCCGCGCCGGTGTGGAACTGTCGCCGCGCATCTGCCAGAGTTGTACGGCAAGCAGCGTGGCCGCCACAAAGATCAGTGTGCCGCCGGTGAAGATCAGCGCGCCGTTGATAATCGGAATGCCAACCAGCAGAATGACCAGCCCCACATTGAGAGTAAGCCAGATATCCCAGCGGGTTTTGGGACGGGGCAGACCGCGGCGGGCAGCTACCAGCCAGGGCAGCACGCCGAAGAGGGCTTCAGTCGCCATGCCCAGAGTGATGAAGTGGACCCGCAGCCAGCGCAGGCCACTGAACCAGGTCAGTAAATTCAGGCTGGTGAGGGAGGCATCGGCAGCCACCAACAGACCCACCAGCAGATAGAGAAGTGACATTAGCAGATAGGGATTCAACATTTGTTTGTCCTTATTCGTTCAATTAGCGATGAGAATTGGATATGCGCCGGTAGCCATTGCGCAGCAAGGCCACAATGATTACACCGGCAATGACGTGCAGAGCCGCGGCCACTGTGCTGGCCAAAAAGGTCCTGTGCTCTACGGGCAGCAGATAGTCGGGAATGAAGCTGACAACCAGCACGACGACAGCAATGCGCAGAAACTGGGCATCCGCCTGGGGATTGCGCCGGGCCAGCCAGGCGAAGAGCGCCGTCGCCCCGATGGCAGGCACAATCACAAAGAGGGCGCTGCGGGCGTAGCTGTCCAGCGGCTTGAAGAGGGCAATCTCCGGCCAGAGTTGGATGGCGATCATCTGGGCGACCAGCACTGCGATGACCGCGGGAACTGTGGCGACCAGGCCAAGTCTCAGCCAATCGCTACGGCTTGCTGTCGTTGAAGGAACCGAAGGTGCAGATGCACTCATAATAAGTTTCTCCTCAAATGAAGGGATGAAGGCGTCAGGCTAGGCGGGTTTGACGGCCAGAAACGAGAGGCGACTCTCGGCCACAAGCCCACGGGTCGAGCCAGCCGGGGTGATGACTGTGGAACCGGGCTTGACCGCAAAGCTCTCGCCGTCCACGGTCATCGTGCCTGCACCTTCCAAAAAGTGATAGACGGCCTGAGACTCCGGGTGGGGTGGCAGACGCTGGCCCTGTTCCAGCCCAGCCAGAATCACTTTCAGGTTTGGTCCATCACCTATGAATTGGGGTTGAGGACCTTCGGGTGAATGGGCCACGGCTGTGCGCCAGTCGGCCAAAAAGACGAGGGGGGCTTCCATTACAGCGTTCATTGCATTTCTCCTTGGGTTACGATTGAAAACGAACGTACACCACAAGGATAGCAGGGGTGGGGAGGGATGTCTTCGACTTTTGTCGGGTTTGGGGAAGGGGGTTACAGTGCGAGTTGTGCCCGTTGGCCCAGGGCGGCGGGGTCCAAAATCTGGATGCGCTGGCGATCTACAGAGATCAGGCCTGCTTCGGAGAGGGTGCGCAGGGCACGGCTCAGCACATCGGGGACAGTGCCCAGCCGTGCGGCCAGCTCGGATTGGGTGTTCCAGCGGCGACGCACCACTTCGTCGCCCTCGGCCTGCTCCAGCAGAAAGCGGGCCAGCCGCACTTCCACACTGTGCAACGAGAGATCAGCCACCAGTTGCACCAGACCAGTCACCCGGTCGGCCATATTTTCCAGCACGCGCAGGGCTACGTCCGGGTGGGCAAGGAACAGACGGCGCAGGGCAGCCCGCTCGATCAGCCAGAGGGTGGCCTCTTCCAGGGCAATGGCCGTGGCCGGGTTGGGACGGTCTGCCAGCACACCCACTTCGTTGAAAGTCTCGCCCGGCCCCAGAAAACGGAGCACCTGCTCCCGGCCATCCAAAGAACTTTTGACGACTTTGAGCCAGCCGGTGCACAGATAGTAGAGGCCAGCGGATTGTTCTCCTTCCCAGAAGACGGGCGCGCCGGGGCGATAGATTCGCCAGAGCGCGGCATCAGCCACTTCTTCCAGTATGGAATCATCCAGACCGCGCAGAAAGGATATGGCGCTCAGGGTTTCGATCAGTTCCGAGCGGGGTGGCTGGGTCGGGGTCATTGCCTCTTCCTTTTCTGGTTTGGAGAAAACCAAAGATGCGCGGCTCGCCTGGCGGGCCGCGCATCTTATGCAATTGCTGGCACGAGCGACTATTCTACTTCAATGTCCGAATGTACGCTACTACGTCGTGCAATTGCTGTTCGGTGATAGCCGGGTTGCCGCCTTTGGCGGGCATCCCCACGCCAGTGGTGTTGAGGGGATCGTCGGGCGTGCGACCCGCCAGGATGAAGGCAACCAGTTCGTCGTCGCTCTTTTGGGCGACAAATTCGCTGTCTGCCGGATAGAGGCTCTTGCCCAGCCCCTGCACACCTTTGGCATCCGGGCCGTGACAGGCGATGCACGTGCCCATATAGACGGTTTCGCCCGCGACCGCGTCGCCCACAACCGCCGCGGCCGGTGCTGCGGTGGGCTTGTCCGGTGCCGGTGTAGCGGTAGGTTCTGCTTCTTGGCCGCCACAGCCAGCCAGGGCCAAGAGAAGAATAAAGAGAACGGTCAGAAGTGTCTTGCGGTTGAACATCGGAAAACCCTTTCAGTCAACGAGATGAGATGATAAGCGAGTTGCGAATTGCGAATTGCGGGCTGTGTTGGCAGTAGTCACTGTACCGACGCAACTCGCAACTCGCCATTCGACTATTTGTGTCCGTGTGCGGCCCCCATTTTCATGCCGCCCATCTGTTCCCTGGCCTGGGCAAAGGAGAGAACGTCGCCGCCCCATTCATTTGCCAGGGCCTGGGCTTCCAGCTCCTGGGCGCTGGCAGCGATACCAAAACCCATTGGCGTTTGCAGAGAATCTGCTACCACAAACCAGGCTGATGTCGCGTCCAGCCACTCTCTACTATTATAGTCATGGACAAACCAACTGGCGATTTTCAACTGACCGTTATCCTCGGCCACAAAGGCGAACATCTCGCCTGCGTCGTCAAAGATCATCTGCTCGTAATCGTTGTCAGCTTTCTCGATCACCAGCGCGGCTGCGAATCTATCATCGCTGATGATCATCCCGCAACGAGTACACACATCCTCGCCGTAGACAATCTCCGGCGGTACATTCGGGTCAATCTGCGCCCCACCGCAGGCGGCGAGAAGAAAGACAAGTAGGGTGAAAAGAATTGTTCTGTGTTGCATTGGTTTTGCTCCGTATTGCGTGCTGCGTATTTTATTCTTCGCTGGCGAGAACGTTCCTAACGATCCCCCAATTCCGCACTCAAAAATCCCCTTCCAGCCGGAAGCGCACATACGCCCCCACCATCGGCAGGCCGACCCAGACGGCCAGGACGCCGATGAGCAGCGCGTTGAGCGCGTCCCCGTAGGTGCGAGTGGCATAGATGCCAGCGGGGCCGAGAATCTCCAGGCTGGCGCGCAGGCTGTTGACAGTGGCGATTTTGAAAACCTGCAGCGGATTGAGCAGTGTCAGTGTAAAGAGCGTGCTGATGTGCAATTTCATCGCCATCGCCGTGCCCATCAGCCCCAAATCCCCCACAAAGACGAGCAGCAGCCAGGCAAAGAGGGCCAGCCCCACGGCCAGCGCACCGCTGCGGCTCCAGGCCGAAATAAAAATTCCCAGGCTGAGAGTGGCCAGAGCCAGCATAAGCGAAAGGACGACCAGCGCGCCGTAGCGCCCGGCCTCCACTGCGCCCCCCTGCCAGGCGATGACTGCGGCGGAGAGGCCAAATCCCAGCAGGAGCGCGGCCAGCAGTGCGCCGCCCAGCCCCACCAGTTTGCCCAGCAGCACCTCAATTCGGCTGACGGGCTGGGCCAGAAGATAGGCCAGTGTGCCCTGCTCCCGTTCCCCGGCCAGGCTCTGTGCGCCGATTGTCAAACCCATCAGCGGCACAATCAGCAGGACCAGATTGATGAGACTGGCAGCGGTGCGCCCGAAGCCGGCAAAGCCGAACATTCCCGCGCCGCTGAGAGAGAGGCTGCTCAGGGCCACGGCCAGCACAGTGAAGGCCAGGGCGTAGAGGGCAAACCAGCGGTTGCGCAGGGAAGCGCGCAGTTCGTAGCTGGCGAGGGTGGCGATAGTTTTCAGGTTCATCGGACGGGTTCCTCCAGGCTGAAAGCGACGGGGGACGGCAGACCGTTGACCACTGACGGCAGACCGCGGACGGCGGACGGTAGACCGGTGGCGACGGGTGCAGGGTCAATGATGGCTGACTCCGTAGACGAAAGGGGATGCACCCCTTGCGGTCTGCTGTCCGCCGTCCGCGGTCCTCCCAGCACCGCGGCGGGCGCGCCGTCGGCCACCAGCCGCCCGTCCCGCAGGATCAGCACCCGCTCGGCCAGCCGGGTCACTTCGTCCGCGTAGTGGCTGGTGAAAAGGAGGGTCTTGCCCGCGTCGCGCAATCCCACCAGCAGGTCGATGAAGTCGTCGCGAGTCGCCTCGTCCAGATTGCTGGTCGGCTCATCCAACAGCAGCACCGGTGGGTCGGCCAGGAGTGCCAGGGCCAGGGCCAGCCGCTGTTTCATCCCACCGGAGAGCGCGCCCACGGCCTTTTTCTCCTGTCCCGTCAGCCCCACCTGGGCCAACACAACCGGAATCCGCTCATCGCCCACGTTCTTCAACCGGGCATAGAAACGGCAACTTTCGGCAACGCTCAGGTCGTTGTGAAAGGCCAGTTCCTGGGGTACGTAGCCGAGGAAGCGGCGGGCCGTGCGTCCGTCCCGGCGCAGGTCATAGCCGTTCAGGTGCAGTTCGCCTTCGCTGGCCAGCAGGCCGAGCAGACATTTGAGAACAGTCGTCTTGCCCGCACCGTTGACGCCCCAGAGGGCGATGGATGTACCGACCGGCAGTTCGAAGCTGAGATCGTCCACGGCAGTGACGGTTTCGTCGCTCCACCAGGCCCGGCCTGGGCGGGGGTAGCGTTTGGTGAGGTTCTGGATTGTGAGCATATGGTGGCCCTTTAGAATTGGGGGGACAGGTATTGGGTATTGGATATCGGGTAGTGGTGTGATCTCGCTAGCCGGGCGGACTCGAATACCCAATATCCAATAGCGGATTTGTCCACTGAACATTGCCAGCGCGCCGAGCAGCATTGCGGCCGCCAGCCAGCCGATGCGGCTTTGGGCCTGGACGGATTGGGGCAGGGCCGCGGGCAGAATGGGCGTCATTTCGGGCGTTTCGTCGGTCAGCTTCGGCTTGGGTTTGATGACCGGAAAGGCTTTGGCCGCGAAGTCGATGGCCTGCTGGGCCGGGCTGAAGAAGAAGAGGCGCAGGTTGGGCTGGCGGTCGGCGATATTCTCGAAGAGACTCTCCGCGTGATAGGCGATGTCGCCCACCCCTTCGCCGGTGGCGTCGTAGCCCACATAATCGCTCCAATAGTTGCCGTCCCAACTGTTGCCGCCCAGTTCGTCGCCGGGATTGCTGCCTCCGCCCTTCACGCCCACCTGCTCCAGATTGTCCAGAAAGGTGTTCTGGCGCAGGAGGTTGCGCTTGACCGCGGGCATCATCAGCACGCCGATGTCGTTGAAGGCCAGGACATTGCGCTCGATGGGATGGGAAATGTCCACATTGCCGGGCGAGTTGTCGAAGAAGAGGCCCACCCGGTTGTCCAGATAGTAGTTGTCCTGGACAGTCACCCCGTCCATATCCTTCAGGGCCGTGCCGTAGCCGCTGGGTCCCCGGTTCTGCTGGAAGGTGTTGCGCTGGATCAGCACATTTTTGCTGTACATCAGATAGGCGCCGACCGAATTGCCCACCATAAAATTGTCTTCGATGAGCATTTTGTCGGTGTACATCATATGCACGCCGTAGCGATTGTCGTGGAAAGTGTTGTCCCGCACGGTCGTGCCGTCGCTGAACCAGAAGATAGCGTCCCGCACCCGTTCGACAGTATTGCCCTCGACGATACATTCCTCGCTCTGCCAGAGGCGCAGACCGTCTCCCCGGCGGGCGATGTCCAGTTCCTTGCCGGTGATGTAATTGCCCCGGATAACCAGCCGGTGGGCGTTGATGCCCCGGATGCCGTAGAGGACATCTTCCAGCCGGTTGTTGAGCAGTTGCACATCCTCGGCGTCTTCGACGGTAATACCGCCGTCCTCTTTGTCGATGACGTTACCGCTGTTGCGGATGACAAAGTTTTCCAGAATCACATTTGGCGCGGTGATGACGACGACTGTGCCTTTGCCCTGGCCGTCTATGACCGGGCGGCTGCCGTCCGCGGCCACGGCCCCGCGCAGGTGCAGAGGCTTGTCCACGGCCAGGTCGCCGTAGTAGACGCCCGCGGGCACGTCGATAGTTGCGCCCGGTTGCGCGGCTGCGATGGCGGCGGTCAGGTCAAAGCCGTTTTCTTGCGCTGCGCTTTGACCAACGCCGGCGAGAAGAATCAGGCCACTGATGAACACTGATAAATACTGATTTTTGATGATTCGGTTGAATCGAACTACTTTGCCAGTCATACCACTACGCCTTTCGGGCGAGAGAATCAGAATCTTTCATCGCTGTTTTTTTTATCAGCGTTTATCAGCGTCCATCAGTGGCTAATTTTTCCGCGGCCTGGCGCGCCACCCGGCGGTAGTGGAGACCCAAGCCCGCCAGAATCGCGGCGACCAGGGCCAGATACCAGCCCGGCTGGAGGACGGCTGTGGTGCTGAATTGACCGACGACACCCGTGCCCAGCACTGCCGGGGTGAAGGGCTTAATAGCCCCGGAGAGGGCCGCGGTGGGGTCCAGATTGTTGCCGTAATACCAGAGCCAGACCCACAGGTCGCCGATGAAGATGAAGGGGAAGGTCATGGCCGGGATGGCAAAAACGGCCAGCCATTTGCTGTGGATGAAGGCCACGCCGATGATCATCAGGCCGATGACGACCATTGCAATCGGCGCGATGGCCCGCTCGATCTCGGCGGCGTCGTTCAACGGGGCCATTCCGATGTAATGGTTCAGCCCGTCGATCTCGGCCACATCGCCTTCCATATAGTTCACGTAGACAGTCACAAACAGCCCGTTGGGGTATTGGGGTGCGTTCAGCCGCATCTTCCAATAAGGAAAAAATGTGGAGACAGCCAGCACGGCCGCGGCGGCAATCAGCAGGGCTGTACTCAGGCGGAAGCTGGGCTGGCGGGAAATCTGGGCGATGGCGGAAAGTTGTTCGTTTTCGCCGGATTGGGGTGTTTTGGCAGTTGTTTCAGCGCTACTCATTGTCTGCTCCGTACGCTATGGGTGCATTCCCACTTGGACAAGCTGGGAACAAATTGACATTGGCGATCGGGTATAGTGTAGGTCAGAAGTGGGTGCGATGACTGCGACTTTTGTCTCAGGCAAGATGACGATCCACAAATGACTCTGCTGCACAAGGCCATCGTAGCGACGACGGAACGCTCACAGAGGCTGCCAGGCGCGAACGTCACCCCCCGAATTTCCCTGCGCCTCTACAGCGCAGGGACGCCGTAATGAAACTCCTCTTTCTGCAGTAGGCTCACACTGTGCTTTATGCGAAAGGCGGAAAAATGAAACTCCCTTCTTTTCATCCCAAATTCAGAATGATATGCACAGGGCTACTTCTGCTCCTGCTGCTCGCCGGAATGTTTTCGGGCGCAGCAGATGCCCAGCCGCCACTGTCGGTTGACGTGGACAGCCTGACACCCACCGGCCAGACTGGTGGGATTGCCCTGGCAGTGGAGACCCAGGGTAGCTACGCCTATGTTGGCATTGGTCCCCGCATCCACGTCTATAATGTCATGCAGCCGGGCGGTGAAGCCATTGGGGCCTCGCCTATTCTGTCCGGCGTAGTGCGAAGCATCACGGCTGCTGGAGATTCCCTCTTTGCCGTTTTGGGAGACCAGGGCGTCCAGATTCTCGACATCGCCGATCCCACCAAGCCAAACCCCGTAGGCCATTTTAAAACCGATGGACGCTCGACCGATGTGGCCGTAGCAGGCAACTACGCCTTTGTAACATCAGTATTCGACAACTTCCGCGTTTTTGACATTTCCGACAGAGCTGCGGTGACCCGGGCAGGCGAATACAGCAGCGTTTCCATTGCCCAAGCCGTTGAGATCGCTGGCGATTACGCCTATTTGGCCGCGGGCGGCGATGGCTTAGTCACCGTCGATATAAGCACGCCAAGCAATCCCCAGGCAGGTGGACAACTCAAGGCCACAGGCTATGCAAGGGATGTAGTGGTCGCTGGCAGCTATGCCTATCTGGCCGATGGCTATGGCCATCCCACAGTCGTTTCGGTCAATGTGGCCTCTCCAGAATCTCCGTCGAAAATCGGCGGCTATCAGATGCCTGGTGAGGCATACGCCCTGGCGTTGGTCGGCGAGAGACTCTATGCAACAGCCTGGAGCAATGGCCTTTTCGTACTCAATGTGAACACCCCCAATGCACCCGTTCTCTTGGGAAACGTGGACACACCAGGCCGGGCGGTGGATGTGGCAGTTGCCGGTGGCTATGCGGTGATAGCCGATGACTGGGGTGGCTGGCGTTGGGCGAATGTAACAGATGTTGCCCATCCGACAATTACCAACGAAATGATCACACCCGGGGAAGTAAGCCAGGTGGCCGTGGATGGAGCACAGGCGCTGATTCTGGACAACAGTCTGGGGGCCTTCCCTGTCGATGTAGCCAACCCAGCCCAGTTGACCATCCAAGGACGGTCAACGGCCATAAATGGTGCAACCGACAACGCCAAAGACCTGGCATTGATGGGAAGCCACGCCTACGCTATCGACGGAGGCAATGTCCGATATATTGACATTTCCATTCCAGATGCACCCACAGCCGGTGGTACACTCAACACTCCCGGTCAGGCCCAGGCAGTGAGCATATATCAGAACAAACTCTTTGTGGCAGACGGAGAGGCTGGTCTTCAGGTGTACGATCTAACAAATCCGGCCAGCCCTACATTCCTGGGAAACTACGCTACAACGCCGGACGAGGCGACAAAGGTTCTGGTCAATGGCAACACAGCCTTTCTGGTGGCCAACGGCCTGCACGTGGTGGATGTGGCGAATCCAACTGTGCCAACCCAGGCTGGTTACTACAAACCGGATGGGCTTATCTTTGATATGGCGCTGGCGGGTCATCGCCTCTATCTTTCGGGTGGATTCAAAGGTATATGGACACTGAATGTCTCCAATCCGGCCACGCCCACCCAAATCGGCTACTATGAGAAATCCCTCGGATATCCCATTGCCGCTACAGAACAGGGAGTCTTTGTGGTCGATCAACAGTTTGACCCGAATCTGACCTGGTTTGACATGAACGATCCCACCCACCCGACGAGCCTGGGAACCTACCCCACTGCCGTGCGGGATATGACGATTGTGGACGGAACCCTCTATGTAGCAGCCAACTGGAACGGATTGATGGCTTTCCCAGTACCCCAGGTGGTGACGGTCAGCGAAGTACGCCCCAATCAGGGGCGCGCCGCGTGGGCCAATCTGGTCAATGTCTATGGCAGCAATTTCATGCCAGGCATCACCGGCCATCTGGTCAAAGAGAATACCTTCAGTCCGGTCTCCCTGAACTACCTCAGCGCATCCCATCTCCAGGCAGTAATCCCGGCGGGTACACCGAGCGGTGTCTATGGCTTGCGGGTGACAAATCCCGACAACGGACGTGACATTTTGGATAGCGCCTACACCGTAATTCCAGAGAATGCGGATATCCTCTATGCCTACGCCGATGAGCTTTGGGTCGGCCCTTATGCAGCCCGGCAGAACATTGCGAGTGGTGTGGGGCTGGTGGTCCATCGAGCCGGGGGCAACGCTGACCGCACGGATGTGACTGTAGATTTCTATGTGGGCGACCCAAACGCGGGTGGACAGCATCTGGGACAGGAAGCTATCCCCAGCCTTTCCCCCAACAGCTATGTGTCCACACTCCACACCCCCTGGACACCAGCTACAGAAGGAGCGGTGGCGCTCTACGGAGTGATCAATCCGGGCAATCTTACAATCACACGCACAGTGGATGTTTTGCCACCAGCCGTCGATGCAGAACCACCGGTGGTAAACAGCATCCAGGCTGCGGGCGCGCCGGACTTCAGCGATGCAAACATCGATATAACAATCAGCGCGTCGGACAACAGCGGTGGCTCTGGCGTATCTTCCATTTACGTGATGGAGTTTGACTGGAATCCCAACGGGGGGATGTGGGTGAAGACGGGCGATTCGGGCTGGCTGGACTATACAGGCACGCCGATGGCCCTGGACTGGACGCTCAACTGGTCGCCCGGCGTGAAGAATCTGGTGGCCTGGGCCGGGGATCGAGCCGGAAACGTATCGATCTTCAACAAGACACTCTGGATCAACTTCATACCGACAACCCTTACCGTCAACCAGGGGATGTGGCAGATATTCAGTTATTGGTTGGATAGCGGGCGTCCCCTTTCCGCCACATCGACGCCGGTAAGCGGCGATCCAGACCTCTATCTTTGCTGCAACAGCGGCGGGTGGCTCGATAGCAGCATCAACGAGGGTAGCGTGCCGGATACCGTCAGTGGCGTTGCCCCTGCACAGGACATCTACTCCGTCGGTGTCTATGGCTGGACCACCTCTCGCTACGCACTCGTTGTGTCCGCCGGGGCTACACAACGGACAGCAGGAACGTCATCCCGCATCCCTTCCGGTGTGCCCGCTCTGCCCCAGGACGAGGCCCCACCCCAGGCTCTCCAGGCTGCACCCACCGGCTATCGTATCTATCTGCCTTCGACGATGAAATAGCCACGCAACCCTTGCAAGCGTAAACAAAGGGAGAGGACGCCGCTTCTGGCGTCCTCTCCTTTTTTAACACTCACTTCCAGTGCGTGCACCGAACCGTAACCAACTCTATAACCGATTCACGCAGCACGCAGCAATACTCATTTCATTGCGCTGGACTCATCCGGCTCGATCATCAGATAGCCGTGCATTTCCAGATGCAGGGCCGAGCAGAATTCGGTGCAATAGTAGCTGAACACGCCGTCTTTGTCGGCCACAAATTCGAAGGTGGCCGTCTCACCCGGTTCGATGCTCAGATTGACATTGTAGGCCGGTACGGCGAAGCCATGCACCGCGTCCACAGCCCGCTCCAGATTGGTGATGTGCCAGGTCACATTGTCGCCCTCTTTGATGTTCACGTGTTCGGGGCTGAAATGGCTGCGGATCGCCGTCATATAGACAGTCACATTGTTGCCGTCCCGCTCCACCCGCTCCTCACCCGACTTGGGCGCATCCGGGTTCACTTCCCACTTGTGCGGGTCCCAGCCCACTTCTGGGTAGACTTGCACAGCCTTGAGCCGTTCGGTCTTCATAATCTGGGCGTAGTGAGGTTCGCCAAAACCTACGGGCATATCATAGAGCAGTTGCAGGCTGGCCCCTTCATTGCCGATATCAATCAGTTGGAAGTTCTGGGGCAGCAACGGGCCGACGTTGGCGAAGCGGTCCACCGACCACTTGTTCAGGCTGACCAGAAAGTCGCCCGCGGGTGTCACAGTGTCACCTTCCGCAGCCGCGATGTGGCCCACATTGTAGTGGATCGACTCTTTGTCGATGAGCGTCCAGCCTTCATCCGCGTGGGCATAGTCGCCGCCACCCAGAGACCAGCGGGCCACCATACTGTCCAGATAGAGGCTGGTGTAGGCGTAGCCCTGGTTGTCGAACTGAGTGTGGAGGGGTCCAAGACCCAACTCGACCTGGGCTTCCAGCACACTGTCGAAGTCCAGCACGGGGATGCCATAATCGTCGGGCGTCCACTTCTGATCAGCAATGGCCTGCTGGATTTTGTCAAAGGCGAAGATCGTCACGTGGGGGTCCAGCTTTCCGCTGACCACCATATAATCCCCGTTCGGCGCGATGTCGATGCCGTGGGGAGACTTGGGTTCGGGGATAAAGAAGAGCAGATTTTCGGCGATGGCGGTCTCCATCGTCACGTAGTTCATGCCGTTTAGTTCATTGGTATTGGCCGCGGCCACCTGCTCCAACTTCTTCAGGTCGATGACGTGCAGGTAGTCCATATCGTTCTGGCTGGCACCAGATTCAAAGGGGACGGCCCCTTCCACCGCGCCCAGGCCACCGGTGGCCCGCTCGGTGTTGAAGCTGTTGCAGAAGATCCAGCCTTCGCTGACCAGTTTGCCGCTGTCGCACAGGTCCTGCCAATAGGGAGGCAGCTCCATCGCGAAGGACTCTTCGGGAATGATGCGCCCTTTTTCCCGATCAAATTTCCAGAAGGTGATCATCCCCCGCCACTTTTCATTGTACTCGTCGATCCCGGCGAAGCTGCCCACCGGGGGAGCCGCGTACTGGCCGCCTTCGATCACCCATTCGGTATTGGGGGTGACAAACGCTCCGCCGTGATCGTTCATAGCAATCGGGTTTTTGATAATCTGCTTCGTCTCAAAATCGCGCAGGTCAATCACAGCAATGCGGGACTGGGCTTTGTCGTTGATAAAGAGCCACTCACCGTCATAGCTGCCCGCAGTTTCGGAAAGGGCCGGGTGGTGGGTGTCACCCCACGTGACCGAGCTTCCGGCCACTTTGCCCTCGTCAAACATCGCGGCCTGCGCCACATCGCCAAAACCATAGCCCTGCCACGGCTCCGGTGTAAAGACAGCAATCGTGCGCAGCAGACGCATAGAGGGAAGCCCAACCACGTGGACCTGGCCGCTATGACCACCGGAGGCAAACATCATATAGGGGTCGTACTGACCGCTGGGCATATATGTCTTGAGCGCAGCGGTGACATTTTCCGGGGTCAGCCCCCGGTTTGCAATGACTTGGGCGGCATCTTCGGCGACACCGGCAGAAGTCTGTTGGGCAGGGGCAGCAGTCTGGCCGCCGCCCTCGCCGGGCGAAAGAACCAGTGCTGCCAGGACGATCACCACCAAAACCAGGGCGGCGATAATCCCGTAAAGGACAGAACGCTTCATAAGTTTCCTCCTGTTGGGCCGCGTGTGCGGGGACTTGTGACAAATAACGCAATCAATGGCGAGACCGCGGGGTTGCGGTTCGGGGATAGTCTACGTGAGGAGAGGCGGGGATGCTGCGACTTTTGTCACACGGAGGCAGTCGGAAACGAAAAGAGAGACAAAAAGCGAGGGTCCAGCTGCGGTTGGACCCTCGCTTTTTGTCTCTCTGGCAATGGGCAAGACCCGAAGTGCAAAAGGGCTACGGCATACGATTGACCGAAAAGCTCCGGGCTTTGTCGACCAACTTCTCCTGGCGGAGTTGCCCGTGGGCAAGGGCGCTGCGAACCCGGCTCAGTTGAATGGCTTCCTCGTACAGTTGGGTATAGCCCGCCAGGACCCCAGACCAGCCGTGGCCCTCGGCACGCCGACGACTGGCCGCGCCCATCCCAGGCCAGGTCTGGGGATGGCTGATCAGATCGGCCAAGACCGAAGCTGCGTCGTCCACATCGTTGGCGCGGAAGAGACGGCCATTTTCCTGCTCGGTCACCAGTTCGGGTAGGGCCTGGGCACGGGCGGCCAGGATGGGACGTCCGCAGGCCATTGCTTCCAGGGTGGCAATACTCAGCAATTCGGCGTCGCTGGGCATTGCAAAAATATCGGCGCTGTTGAGGAGATTCCGCTTCTCCCCGTCGGGCACATAGCCCAGAAAATGGACCCGTTCCCCCAGCCCCAACCCAGCCACCAGTTCTTTGAGCGCGGTCAGCGCGGCCCCCCGTCCTCCCACAGCCAGATGACAATCTGTGCGCCCGGAGCGGGACAGCGCGTGGATCAGCACATCCAGCCGCTTCTCCTCGTCCACCCGTCCCACATAGAGCAGAAGATGCGCGGTGGGGTGCAGCCCAAAACTGCGGCGCACCGCCTGTTGATCCACTGTGTCGTCCACATAGAATTCCGCCAGGTCCACGCCGCAGGAGATATGGCGGGGGGGGCGACGCAGTCCTCGCCCGGCCAGGATTTCTCCGGCTGTCCGGGATTGAACGGTGACAAAATCGAGGCTATTGTAGAGTTGGAGCATCCAGCGCCAGAGCACTGCCCGATAGAGGGGTTGCCCACTCTTCCACAGGGGCAGATAGGGGGCCAGATTCTCCGGCATAAAATGATTTGTGCCTATTACGGGCAGGCCACGATTCCGGGCGGCCCTGGCCACACTCCAGGAGAGAGGGTAGTGGTCGTGGATGTGGACAATTTGCGGATGAAAGCGGTTGAAGAGGTTCTCCACAACTGGCTTGGACACAAGCGGCACAGCCGCGTCGGGATGCCAGTGGGTCAAGCGCAGGGTGGATGGACGCACAATCTGCACGCCCTTGCGCACCCTATCTTCCTGCTGGCCGTTTTCCGAGGGGGCAAGCACAGCCACAGAATGACCGCTGGCGCACATTCGCTCGGCCAGGTGGGTCATAAAAACCGCTTGGCCGTTGAAAGCAGGGGCATAGGTCGTACCAGCCATTAGTATACGCATAGGTTCGGAGTTCCCCTCAAGAAGTTATTTGATTCGGTGCCGCCAGGTTGCCTCAACTATACGGATTTTTCACGTTTTGGTTGCGCCGGTTTCTGGGCATCATCTGGCTGAACCGCTGAACGTTTCCGCTTCTTCCACATGCCAAAGGCTTTGTACCCCAAAAAAAGCAGAACCAGTAGGGAACCGCCAGCCGCGGCATACGTAACGCCCCGCTCGATCTGGGAAAGATAGGCCGTGGCGTAGTAGCCTCCCAATACCAGACCGCCAGTCCAGAGCATCTCCCCGGCGAAGACCGGCAGGAACCACTTGCGCCAGGGCGCACGCACCAGCCCCGCCGCAATCAGGGCCGGAATGACCAGTCCCGCAGTCAGTTTGGCAACCAGCAAAATGCGGGTGGCGTTCTGGCGCACGCCTGCTTCCAATCGGTGTATCTGCTCCTCTTTCAGGCCGATCCAACGGCCATAGCGCACCACATTCTCAATTCCCCCGCTACGGCCCAGCCCATACCAGAGCGCGTCCGCGGCAAGATTCCCCACAGCCGCGGCCGCAAAGACCCAGGGCAAATAGAGCGCGCCAGTGGCAGCCGCGGCCGCGCCCACCAGTGTGGCAATCGGCCCTTCCACCGCCACCAGCAGGGCCAGCAGCAGATAGGGCCAGTTGCCCCACTGGTGCACGGGAGATTGAAACTGGTGGAGCCAATCCCCTTGCAAAAGGCGGCTCAGTTCAGGTAGAAAATCGCTCATTATCAATAGTAACCGAATCAATTAGCCAAGGACAAGAACCAGCAGACCCACCACTGCGCAATAGCCTGCAAAGAGATAGAGCGAGTGACCGGCGAGATAGGTGATCAGCCAGCGGATGGCGATATAGCCAACGACACCGGCAGTCACGAAACCGACCAACAGGGGCGGAATCAGCGCGGCCATATCGGGCATTTCTGCCAAATCTTTCAAGGCCAGCACACCCGCGCCCAGCATCACCGGCACGGACATCAGAAAGGAGAAGCGGGCCGCCGCGGGTCGGTCCAGATTGCGGCCCATCGCTCCAGCCATTGTGGAACCAGAGCGGGAAACGCCAGGCAGCAGAGAGACCACCTGAGCCAGGCCAATCCAGAGCGCATCCTTCCAGCCGATTGTCTCAAAGGAACGTCGGCGCTGGCCGATCAGTTCTGCCGCCACCAGAATTGCCGCAGTTAAAAGCAGAAAGCCGCCGGTGGCACGCAGGCTGGAGAAGGCGGCAGAGACCGCATCCTTAAAGAAGAGGCCGATCAGCACAGCCGGAATCGTCGCCAGAATCAGATACCATCCCAGACGCGCGTCCGGGTTGCCAAAGGGTTTGCGGGTCAGCAGCCCCTGCACAAAGCCGGTGGCAACCCGCACGAGATCGCTCCAATAGTAGACGATGACAGCCAGGAGCGTGCCCCACTGCACCAGCACATCGAAGACAAAAGTCTGCTGTTCTGCAAAACGCCAGCCCAGCAGATGAGGGATGATGACCAGATGGCCGGAACTGGAAATGGGCAGAAATTCCGTCAGTCCCTGGATAATGCCCATGACAATCGATTGCCAGATACTCATGCGGTTTGCTCCTAAAAAGGGGAGAAGTTTGGCTGCGCAGACGGCACAATCCCCTACGCAAAGAGTCAGCGCCGGTTGCGCTGACTCTCTTATTCTACAACGATTTGTGCTGAATGCCCTGTCTGGGCCGATGCCTACGCGATTGCGGGGAATGGGCCGGCCAATGACTCGATGGGTGAGATCACTCGGCCCATTCCCGGAATCGGATGTCCCTATTGTCCATCTGTCACCGACGGCAGAAAGAGCCGGAACATCGCCTGCTGCATCACGCCAAACTCGGTCAGGTGGTCCAGGACGGCGGTTAGCGTACGGTTGGCCGCATTGTGGGTGGCCGCTATCTGCATCCATTCCCCATCCGGCGTCTTCCAGTAGTAGAGCGAAGGCGCAAGGGTTTCCCCGGCGGGCAGAGCCGCATAGCGCACAGTGAGCAGGAAGGGCGGGTCGAAGGAAGTCACCGGCGTTCCGCCCAGGGTGCGCGCCGTAATCTGGAAAAGACGGCCCACCACCTGCAAGTTGCCAGTAGCGGGTCCGCGCTCCATCGGCTGCAACGTCACATCCACCGGCTCTGTCACCGCGCCGGGCGGGAAGGTGAGAGAAAGGCTGATGCCAAAGGAGGCGCTGAGATGGCCGCCAGTGTCGGGGTTGATGCGGGCGGTGATGGCCGTCTCTGTAATTGTCGCCGTTGGGGTGACAGTCGCTGTCGGCGTGGCAGTGACGGATGGCGTAGCTGTCGATGTGCCAGTGGGTGTCCCTGTGGCTGTCGGCGCGCTGGTGGGCGTGTTTGTCGGCGTCACTGGTGTGGGTGTAGCTGTCGGTGTGTCCACACCAGATGACACAGTGAAGACGGCTTCATCGGAGAAACCCCAGAAACCACTATTTACGTCTGTTACAGTGACCTTAACCACATAATCTCCAGCGGACAAAACTCCTAAATCCTCCCCAAATTGCCAGGATGTTATGACCATTGAGCAGATCAGTTCTGGTATATTGGTGATAGTCGCCTCTACATCAACGACATAATCGGATATAGAGTAATGGTGACTAATTTTCGGACAAGAACTACCCCACAAACCAGAAATCCGCAGAGTGACCTCATCATTCGTCGCCGGGTAAGCGGGCCATACAGCGATATGCTGACTGAGCGGTCTGGCAGTGGCTGTAGGGGTGCTGGTTGGCAGGACGCTCGTTGGAGTGTCGGTCGGCGTCACCGGTGTCGGCGTGCGCGTCGATGTGTTTGTTAAAGTGACCGTTGGCGTACTAGTGACTGAGGGAGCGGGTGTCCTCGACGGCGTGGCGCTGGGCGTGGCTGTTCGGGTTGCAGTGGGCGAGGGCGTCTCAGAGGACGTCGGCGTCGGCGTCGCTGTGCCGGTGGGCGTCGGTGTACTCGTCATTGTCGCCCTGACCGTCGGTGTAGCGCTGGGTGTGGGCGTCTTTGTGCGAGTCGGCGTGGGTGCGCGCGTCGGTGTGAGGGTAGGCGTCGTCTCGAAGACGACTGTAGACTGGGCCGTGTTGTTTGCCAGATTGCTCTCGGCCACCCGCCCATAGGGGTTGACCATCACTTTGACCGGTACATCGCCGCTGAAACCGGTAGTATCCCACTGGATGCTGACCGGGGCGCTGCCCCCGTTCTTGGACAGATTGGCCACAAAAGCACTGCCGATGTACCAATCCCCCCAGCCTTCGGCGTGGGCGAAGAAGGCCGCGGTGACCGGGCCGCTGTCCAGCCCGCCCGGATTGCGAATGGTGGCCTGGACGGGGATGATATCCCCCTCCTTCCACAGCGCGCCGTTGGGCTGGGCACGGGTCGGGTTGAGGGTGAGACCGTCGGCGCTGAGGTCAGTCTTGTCGCTGGCCGCGGCGCTGTAGTCGTTGAGGGTCACAGCCCGGTTGGGGGCGACGTGAATGCGGATGGGCACGTCCACATCGCCGCTTTTGCCGGAGAGATAGGTGTTGACCGCGGCGGATAGATCGCCGGTGAGCAGGCGGTGGGGCAGGCTGGGTGTGCCGCTGTAGCTCCATTCGATGGAGCCGTTGTTGCCCACATCCAAGGCCACTGTCAGGGGCGCCATGCCGCTGCCGTTGACAGTAAAATCGAGCAGGAAGTTGCCGTAGGCGCGAGCCGGAACGCGAGCGCTACGTACTTTGCTGCCCGCGGTGGAGAGTTGCAGATTGGTGAGCAACGCCTGGGCCGGTTGGGAGAGATAGAGCTTGACCGGCACATCCAGATTGCCGGTTGTGGGCGCGCCGTGGGCGGACCACCAGGCATTGAAGGCCCCGGCTAGGTCTGGGCCATGGAAGGTGTCGGCATCGGTGATGACCCGGCTGGTCTGCCAGTCCCAGGAGTTGTCGTTGCCGATGTCCAGTTTGATGGCCGTCGTGCCACTGACGATGCCGCTGACCAGAGCGTCCAGCGTGGCGGTGACGGCCATACCAGCGGGGATGCGCAGCGTCGTGTTCAGCGTATTGGTGTCAGTATAGACCAGCTTGCGCCCGAACTGGACCTGATAGGTGCGGCTCTGGCCGGTGGGGATAGCTTCGGGCAAATTGAGACGAGCGGTTGTGTAGGGTGTGGATTCAATCTGCTCGGCAATGTAGCAGTTAAGTTTCTGCGTGCTGGCGGGTGGGTTCGTTGTGCCAGTGAGGGATTCGCAGTGTTCGATACGGATGCGGCCTACCCCTCCTGCACCTCCATTGGTTTCTGTTCCGCTATCTGCTCTGCCTATTCCTTGCTGAGCACCACCTACTGCTGTTACTATTGAACCTCCAAGATTTGCAGTTTGTGCTTTAACAAATATCGATCCACCTGCGCCAGCACCACCCCACGATTCTGTTCTTCCGCCACTTCCCTTTACGCCAACAGTGCCTCCCGACATAACACTACCAGTCACGACAACATTTGACGAGAAGATGTTTATTATTCCTCCACCGTTTCCCCCTATTGACCCGGTTTCAACAGTTACGCCACCAAAAAAATCTCCCGATCCGCCCCCTCCTCCTCCCCCAAACGTCATAGTAATTAGATCGGCAGATCCAGACACTAAACCACCAGCAACAGATGATCCATATGCTCCTGTCAATCCAATACCTCCAAATTGACCCATTGTGCCATTCCCTCCCCCTGCTCCCCCTGTATTTATAGATCCGTTATTCCCTCCTGAACCCCCATTTCCGTTAGGAAAATTATTTTGATAAGACGCGCCGACAGTTCCCTCTCCAGAGCCTGATGCAGGATATCCAGAGTATCCTTTTCCACCTCTAAAACCCTTACCTGCTGCATTGATAGTGCCTGTTATCGCCACGGTTCCTGACGCTAAAAATGCCAAAATTCCACCCACTGTACCATTCCAAGCTTTGACAGCCCATGTTGTCCCTGGATTGATCGTTACATTCGTATATTGTTTCAAAACTAGGGCTTGAGCACCAGTTGTATAGTTAGCATTCAGCGGTTGAGCGAGGGTAATGATGCCTTCCGAATACCCAATAATTTTGTTTTGCATCCAAACGCCAGCGTTCGCGCCCTGCGTCTGATGTATTAGGATGATCTGACCTGACGCAAAACTAGCATTTATGGCAGCCAAAGTGTAGGTTCCAGAAGTGCCGGAACAGGCTGAATCAATCGGATTATCAATTGTGTCAATCGCTATCGTCAGTGGCCCATCTCGCCCATCACCAAACATTTCATACGATGCTGTGCCCTGACCAAAATCTGTAGCAACCTTACCGACACCAACCAGTGATGCATAACTCTGGGTGTACACCTTCACCGGATGCAGCGTCTGCGGAGTCGGTCCCAGGCTATGGGTGAACTCAGCCCAATCGCCCTGGTTTTTCGGCCCCTGCACCGTCACCGGCACGTCCAACGGACGGCGCAACATGCCGCCGGATGTATCGCCGGTGGCTGCGGCGATCTGGCCGGTCACCCGCACGGAGACGGCGGGGCGAGTTGGGTCGCTGGTATGAAGGGTGGCGGTCTGGTCGTAGGGGCCGACGGGCAGGGCAGCTGTGCCCAGGAGCAGTTCGTAATCCACCACATCCGCCGCGCCGACGGTGCGGGCGCGGCGTTGCAGGCTCAGCCCCGACGTAGTGTTCAGATAGGTGTAGAGCGCGCCGTGACCCGTATTGGCCAGGGGCAGCGTGTGCTTGAGCAGGGTGCCCTGGGCCACTGTGCCGAAGTTCCAGGTAGGCACATCGCCGGTCAATTTGGGCAGGGGGTCTTGCTGGAAGCTCGAAAGCGGGCGGCCCGCGGTGTCCAGTATGTTGCCTGCGTAGTCGGTGAGGAAGGCCATGACGATGTAGTCGTCGGTCTCAGAAGTTCGACTTCTGGCAGAAGTCGAACTTCTAATAAGATCCCCGCTGTCGAACGTGACCGGCGTGTAGGTCGGTCCCGGCGGCAGGGTGACGGTCAAGGGCACTTCCGAGGCGACTGTGCCGGAGATATTGACAAATTCCAGGAAGAGATGGGCGTCGGTCAGGGAGGTGGCGGATGGGTTGTTGACCAGCAGATTGAGGCTGTTGCTGCCAGTTGCAAAGGGGGCGACGGTGACAATCTCCACGCCCACATCCGGCAGCATCTGCCCGGCAAACTGGCTGAGATTGTCCGTGGGCGCGGACAGTTTCATAGCCTGGGGCGGGATGACAAAGCGGTGGTTGCCCTGGGGGTCGTTGTAAGAGACGATGACCAGCGGCTCCGTGTGGGGTTCCCGGTTGACGGTGTACTGGAAGGTGTCCCGGGGCGTGCGGGCGGCGACGGTAAAGCTCTCGCCGTTTTTGACGGACCCGCTGTAGAGGGCCAGAGTCAGCCCGAATGTGCCCACAACCCGGAAGGTGGGCGAGGCATAGCCCGCACCGAAGTTGAGGCTGCCACTCTTGCCTGCGCCGTCGTTCCAGGCCAGACTCCACGTACCGCTGCCCACGGCGCAGCCGTTGACGTTGCCACAGGTTACGGTAAAAGTGTAAGTGCGGTCGCTGTTGCCCGTATAATAGCCGCCCGCATTGGGCGCGGCGTGGCTGTTCTGACCGTTCCAGGGCGTCTGGGAGAGGTCTTGGGTCACAATGCGGCTGCCCACCACCACCTGTTTGAGCGCGCGCACCCGGCCCGACCCGCCCACAGTATTGTTGTCGATGACGATGGAATCATCGGGCGCAATCATCACCGCCTCCACCCCATAGGCGTCGTAGAGACCGGTGTTGAGCAGGGAGAGGGTGGCCGTGACCCGGTTGCCCGCCGCGATGCTATGTAGCCCCGCCAGCACTTCCGGGCGGGGGAAGGAGGCGGCGTCGGTGGGGTCCGTGCCTAGGCGATCTTCCGAACGGTCGCTGAAACCGTCCAGGTCGCTGTCCTGGTTGAAGCGGAAGAGGGCCACGCTGCCGGGCACGGCCTGGGTGTCCTGGAAGCCTTCGCTGCCGTCGCCCAGCCCATCGGTGTAGACGTTCCACCACTCGGCGGTGGAGAGGGTATGCTTGCACCAGAGCGCTTTGCTGGGCTGGTCCGTGGGGCGGAAGCTCCCCTGGCACCAGGCGGGGGTGTCGCTGCGGTACTCCGGGGTCCAGATGGCGGTCATCATCCCGTTGGCGTCGGTCTCGTGGGGGAAGTAGCGTTTGAGGACGTTGAGGACATTTTCCGTGCCCCAGGTGGGGATTAGGTAGCTGTCGATCAGCTCGTCGCCGTCTTCTGTGCCGTCCTCGATGGCGATCTGCACACCGGCGTTGGCCGCGTCCTGGTAGAATCGTTCGTCGATGCCATAGGCGAAGTCCTCCACGACGATGCGCAGGGGGCCGCCCAGATCGATAGCCGCCATCTGTTCCAGGCTGAGGGGGATGCGGGCTGAGGTAAAGGTCTTCTCTTGGCCGGGCATAAAGTTTGTAAAGAGGACCGTATCCCCTGGCGTCCCGCAGGTACCGGTTGCCAGAAAATAGGTGCAAGCTGGATTGGGGTCATCGCCGATGTAGACATTAAAAGCCAGGTGAGTGATTTCCAGCGCATACTCCGTCCCCGTGTTGCGTACTTTGTAAGTGAACCAGAGGTCAGCGGCGTGGGCGGAGTCGATGGCCGTGGCTGTGCGCCAGTCCTCGCCGGTAGTGAAGGCTTCGCCGTTGGTTATGGTTTGTTCTTCGTACTGTGAATGAGATGTTGAGTGAGAACCACCTGTCGATCTACCCGTCGTTGTTGTTTGCGTTGGTAGCGGTCTAAACACTGGCGACGTTACCTCGGTTTTTTTTTGGACTGCTACAGACTGTCCGGTTTGCTTAAATAGGTATCCAGAACTGCCTGGATTACCATTTTGATATTCAGTAGATGGATCATCTTCCGCTGCAATTTCATCACCTGTCGCCTTATGTGGCGATGGACCAACTAAATATCCATTTTCATCTATCGAAAAACCATTAAGCGCTTCTTTCACAGGTTTTGAATCCAGATTTATGCTGTCTGGTATACCCGCATCTGGCGGTATGTCGAACTTAGGGTAATCATATATGACAGGATCGTGTACAACCTGACCCAGGCAAAATATAGCTAAGCAAAGATCGATACTTGGAGAAATATTCAATCGGAAATCTGAGAACTGCCAGCTGAATAGTGGCTCACTATCTTCCCTAGCAATTATGACAGTCGATTTTCTTGCAAATTGATGCACTGGTTTACTAATGGACACCTCAGTCCAACTATTCCAGGTCTCAGTATCAGTTACGCTGCTACTTGTCCCTTCAGTCTTCGCCGTGCTATAACTCTGGGTCTTCTGGGTCATCGTCCCCTTTTCGGTTGTCACGGTCGTCACTAACTCCATCTTCAACGACGATTCCACCACATCGATCTCCGGCACAGGGAAGGCCGCCACCAGCGGATGGTTGCCCGGCGCTTTCACCCAGGAGGGCATCTCGGCGAAGATGACGCCCCAATCCTCGTTGCGGGGCAGAGGGCCGTAGGAGCAAAAGCCGCCCGCGCCGGTGCAGTGGGTGTTGCCAAAAAGCTCTTGGCCGTCGTCGAATTTGTCCCGATCCGTGGATTCCCGGTTGGGATTCAGCCCCAACTCAAAGGTCTCCACCCGGTCGGGCACAGAATCCTTGTCCGAATCCGTGCAACCGTCGATTTCCGGCGGCCAGCCCAGAAAGG
>JAUIHI010000042.1 GCA_030432295.1 Anaerolineae bacterium
CAAAAAATCGTCGTCAAGGGCCAAATGCCTGTCACAACCGCCTGATTTCGACTCGATGATCCAATTCTATTGGCCCTTCCCTTCACATAACATCTGTTGGGTTGGCTCGTTGTTGTCCAAACTCCAACTTTCATAGCCTCTCAATTTTGTGGCCGCTTCCGGGAAGGCCGCCTCGCCTCGCAACTCGCAATTCGCCCCTCGTATCACCTCACCGATAAATTTGCAGATTCGTCAAATGGGCCAACGGCGATACATCCGTCACCTGCGTATTCCTCAGGTACAGGTATTGCAGGCTCGTCAACCCCGCCAGGGGCGTCACATCCCCCACCTGCGTAGAATTCAGGTACAGGTATTGCAGGCTCGTCAACCCCGCCAGGGGCGTCACATCCCCCACCTGCGTAGAATTCAGATCCAGGGATTGCAGGCTCGTCAACCCCGCCAGGGGCGTCACATCCCCCACCTGCGTATAATTCAGGTCCAGGGATTGCAGGCTCGTCAACCCCGCCAGGGGCGTCACATCCCCCACCTGCGTAGAATTCAGGTCCAGGGATTGCAGGCTCGTCAACCCCGCCAGGGGTGTCACATCCCCCACCTGCGTAGAACTCAGGTCCAGGCGTTGCAGACTCGTCAACCCCGCCAGGGGCGTTACATCCCCCACCTGCGTATTCCTCAGGACCAGCCCTCGTCCGTCGTTTTGATACAGATCGGCCGCATGCTGAGCCATCAGCCCATTGGCCTCTGCCGTGCGCTGGTCCAGCAGTTCCCAGAAGGCCCAGGCCAACAGATGGTAGCTACGGGCTTCCGCTGGGTTGGCCTGTGCGGCTGCCAGCAGCGTTTCCAATAATTCTTTGTGATCCCCTGGCTGCGCAAAACCAGCCAGCAGTACTATCGTCTCCCGCCACGATTTCTGCCCAGCGTACTGTTTGACCACTGGCACCACCCGGTGGCTGGTCGCGATGTGCTGGGCGGCCAAGAATTCCTGGAAGATGCGGTGGGCAAAGTCGTAGACCTCCTGGGATTGGGGTTGCAACAGACCGGAGCGCTCGGCCAGATAGCGGGCGATTCCCGCGCCGTCCAGCCCCTGGCTGGCGATGAGCCGGGCCGCGTCAGCCCGGTCAATCGTAGACTGCTCCCGTTCCAGCATCCAAAAGGCGATCTCGCCCAGACGGAGGCGAGCGCTATGCGGGCGGAGAGAGTCTATGCCGTAGCCCGATGTATCCACTTCACGAGCCTCGTCCCGGTCCAGGAGCATATCCACGCAGCGGTTATAGAGACGGATGCGGTCCCGGGGCAGTTCCCGCTCTTCGGTCAGGTTGAGGGCGCAGAGCATGGCCGCAATCAGGGGCGTGGCGGCCAGTTGGCGTAGTTCGGGGCGCTGGGCCAGGGCAGCGCGTAGCCGTATTTCCCGCGCTGGGATGCGGCTCTTGTCGCTATATTTGCAGTTGGTGTCGGCCATAGCCGCGTGCCATTGGGTCACAAAGCCGTCGATGCGTTCGTCGTCCAGGGGTTGCAGAGCCACAAAGTCAAAGCCCAGCCGGGTCAGTTCGGGCTGGGTGCTCTCCCGGTCCAGCGCCGCGGGCCGCCCGGAGAGGACAAAGAGGGTCTCCGGGGCCATTGCCAACAGCTTCTCCACCCATTCCACGGCCTCCTGGCGTTTGGCCTCGTTGATTTCGTCCAGCCCGTCCACAAAGATAGCGGCCCGTTTCAGTCGCAATTGCTCTCTGGCCCAGCCTTCCGGCGCGGAACCGGCCAGCAGTTCCATACCGTCACCCCGGTAGGCCAGGGGCAGGTCGGCGATGGAAGGGAGCGGCTTCTGGCTGTAGTCCCGCAGTTGCAGAAAGAAGGGCAGCCGATTCTGCCAGAGGGGGAACTCCCCGTCCAGATTGTGACGGGCCATCTGCACCGCGGCCCAGCGCAGAAGGGTTGTCTTGCCCAGGCTCGCGGGCGCGGTCACCGCCAGCCGCTGGCCCAGGCCAAAGGCTTGGGACACGGAGAGGATTTCTGTGCGGGCTTCAGACCTGCCAGGTTTCGGAAAACCTGGCAGGTCTTCCCGATCCGTGTGGGCCAGACGCATTTTGACGAAAGCGACGCTCAGTGGCTGGCGCGCGCCGTCCACCAGGGGCACGCCAAAGAGACGCAGCCGGTCCAGGGCGCTGGCCAGGGCTGTGCGGTAGTCCTGCTCAAACTGGTTGCGTTCGCCCCGGCGCTGGTGGCCGTAGCTCTCCTGCAAAATCGCCTGCTGGTTGGCCAGCCCCAGGCGCATCCCGTCCAGCAGGTGGTCCGTGTCCTGCAACAACTGGCCGGTGGTGTCCCGTGTGAAGTGGGGAATCTGCTCGGCCGCGGCAAAGAGGGCGTCGGCGCTGATGGCGAGGATGCGGCGGTAGTAGTCCCGCTGCTGCGCGGACCAGCCGGAGCCGGGATGGGGCGTTGCGCTCAGTTCCCGGCGAAAGGCGATGCGGTCGAATTTTGTCTCAATGAGCAGGGCCAGGCCGCGACGATTCATCACCGCTTTGGCCGCTTCCAACGCCTGTTCCATCTCCCCTTCCGCCGGCGTTTCGTTCTCTCGGACAAAAAGCTCGGCCACCCGCACCGCCACTTCATCGCCGATTGTCTCGAAGATGTAGGGCGCGTTGCGCTTGGCCGCGCGGTCACCACCGCTCAGGCTGTCCACCGCCCCGGCAATGTCCAGGCTGTCGGCCAGTGTTTCGGCGATGTCGCCGCCGGTGAGGAAGCCCAGATCGGTTTTGCGCAGGGCATAGGCAAAGAGCATCCGGGCAAAGACCGGGCCGAAGATTTTTGCGAAGAGGGGGAGCAGTTCCATCGGGGGACTCCTGGGAATGGACGAAAGCTTGCCGGAAAGATGCAGATAGTATACCGTAACTCGCCTTTTCTGTCTCGCGCTTTCGGCTTTGGGGTGTATTTCAATTTTAGGGCGAAGTGGAATCGCACACACCGCCCGGCCTCTTTAGGGCCGGGCTACCGAACAACGCCCCCTGGAGGGGGCTTTCGGAGGCACGAACAGACCGCTCTTTAGCCGGATTTATCCGGCGTTGCTCGGTAGCTCCGGGTCTTTAGCCCGGTGCGGTCATCGCAACCGTCAATTTTCCCTAAAATTGAAATGCACCCCGGCTTTGACAAAGAAAAGGAGTGGCAGATTTCGGAAAACCGGCCACTCCTTTTCTTGTCTTTCGATTCCTGTAGAAGTTCGACTTTTCAGAAAAAGTCGAACTTCTACGGCTCATTACCGTTTACCCCTGCTCGGGCTGCAACAGGCCGTAATTGCCGTCCTTGCGCCGATAGAGGACATTGAGGGCCTGGGCTTCCACGCTGAAAAAGATGAAGAAATCGTGGCCCAACAGTTCCATCTGGTCGGCGGCCTCTTCCTGTGTCATAGGCTGGACCAGGAAACGCTTGGTGCGCACCACATTTCCCAGATTCTCCTCGGCCTCGACTTCGGCCTCCTCGGGCAGAATGGTGGCGGCCAGGTCTGCGTTGGCGGCCCCTGCCGCGGCCTCCCGTCGTTTGCTCTTGTAGCGCCGTCCTTTATAGCGTTCGATCTGCCGGGACATCTTGTCCATAATTGCGTCAATCGAGGCAAAAATGTCGCCCGTCGACTCCTCGGCCCGCAGAATACGGCCATTGGCCCAGATGGTAAGCTGGGCTGTATAGCGGTCTGCGGCGGCACGGGTCTCGGTATAGACCAGTTCAGCTTTGGCCTCCCTGGCCTGGGGCAAATAGCGTTCCAGGCGTTCCACCTTTTTTTCCACATACTGCTGGATCCAATCGGTCACTTCAATGTTCCGGCCATGAACGTTCAGCTTCATACCAGAAACTCCTTTCTACACAAACAGAATAGACAGATGGAATTGAATGGCGCGAACCAGTGGATAAAACGAAAATGGGGAGATCGGATGGGGTTCGGTACACCTCCTTTGGTGTGGGGTTTCATCTATTGTATGCCTGATATGCGGCCTTGTCAACCGTCCCTGCGTAGGGTCTTTAGCCTAGACATCTGGCCTGGTTGGGTCAAGCATCGCCAAAGTCGCGTTCGGCAGAATCACCGGGCGAGAGAGCCAGCGCGGAAACCGGTAGGGGCGCAGGCGTGGCCAGGGCCAAGCCGTACACCGCTGCGCAACCGGCCATCCGCAACGCCTGGGCACACTCGGTCAGGGTTGTGCCGGTGGTGAAGACGTCATCGATCAGAAGCAGACGCTTGCCTGCCACCAACGGGTCGGCGCGAAAGGCCCCGGCCACATTCTGCCTGCGTTCTGCCCCATTCAGCCCCACCTGGGAACGGGTCTGACGCTCGCGGTGGAGCCAGTTTTCGGTCAGTGGCAGCCCCATCCGCTCGGCAAACGGCCCGGCCAACAGCGCCGACTGGTTGAATCCCCGTTCGGCCAGGCGCTGGGCGTGGAGAGGAACGGGAATAACCCCATCGATGTGGGCGAGAATCTCCAACCAGGGCGGCTGTTGGGCCACGGCAATCAGATAACGTGCCAAAAGGGGCGCCAGTTCCGGCTGTCCGCTATATTTCAGGGCGCGGATGGCTGGGCGCAGGGGGTCGGTATAGAGGGTAGCCGCACGAACCAGGGCCAGTGAGTCCCGTTCGCCGCTGCGGCAGGTGCTGCACAGGTCCGTTGGAGCGGACTGGGGATGGCCGCAATGGGCGCAGATCGGTTCGGCAACCGGGTCCACAGCCTGGGCGCAGGTGGGGCAAAAAGCAAATCCCGCCCTGGTGCAGCCAACACACCGGGGCGGGAAAAAGAGATCGATCAGATGTTCGCGCAACTGCTGAAAGGGTTTCACCCCAAGAACCTCCCCAACAGGGCTTCGGGCTGGGCCGGGAACCAGCGCAGGAAGAGGTCATTGATAAAGGTGCGCAGGTCATCGCCGACGATGAGCAGAATGGAGAGCACGACAATCGCAATCAGAATGATCATCAGCGCATATTCGAGAAAACTCTGGCCGCCCCGGTTGGAGGGCGTTTGAGACATTGACACAGGCAGCTCCTCTGGAAAAATATATTTCTATTGAAACAGAAAAAAGCAGGGAGCGCAAACTGTGCGCTCCCTGCTTCCACATCTCTGCGACTGCATAGGAGGAGAAACCGGTTGGTCGGTGGGAAAGGCTAGTGCATGGCCGCGGTGTCTTCCAGACGTACCCATCCCCGGCGCAGGGCCAGAACCGCGGCCTGGGTGCGGTCGTTCACGGCCAGCTTGCGCAAAATGCTGCTCATGTGGTTTTTCACAGTCTGGCGGCTGATGCCCAGGTCGTGGGCGATCTCTTTGTTGCTGGCACCCCGGGTGATGTATTGGAGAATCTCCATCTCTCGGGGGCTGAGGGGCACAAACATTTCGTCCGGCGACTCGCCAAAGATGGCCAGGTCCTCAAATTGACGAATCATCCAGCGGGCCACTTGGGGTCGGTTCATCACATCTTCGCCGATGACGTAGTTGTTCTGCGCCACAGCCCGCACAGCAGGAATCAACTCGCTGGGCAACACGTCCTTGGGATAATAGGCCGCGGCCCCAGCCCGCAGGGCATGAAATAGCTGCTCGTCGTCATGATAGGCAGTGAGAATAATTACACCAATTGCACTGCCCAGGGCATTGTTCTTGATCTCCCGGGTTGCTTGCAGGCCGTTCTTGCTGGGCAGATTGATGTCCATCAGAATGACATCGGGCTGGACTTCCAGGGCTTTTTCCACTGCATAGGCACCGTCCTCTACTTCGGCAATCACACGCAGATCGTCTTCGCCTTCCAGAACCCGGCGCAATCCTTGACCGAAGAGGGGGTGATCCTCCACAATCATGATGCGAATGATGTCGGTTTCCCTATCTCCATTGCGATACTGTTCGATGTGGGTCATGCTATCCTCTCATGCTCACTATAAGGTTGCACAATAGTCCGCGAGCTACGACATTTAGCGGATATGTCATTTTTCCGGTAATTGAACTTTCCAGCACTTTGATCGCCCAGCCATTGTAAGCAACTGACAGTTCGATTTGTTGGCCTGGTCGGGCTGCTGATTTCTACTGCTGAACGGAGTATATCATTCTCTTTCCAAGTCTTCAATGGTTGACCGCACGCCAATATGCGTATTTGTAGATAATAGGGTATCAAATTCTCATCGGAGCGATCCATGCAGGCATTTTGGCTTAGAAAATGCTATTGTCCCTGACAGTTTTATGTTGGCGTTGCACACCGGTTGCGACACCTCCCCTCTCAATGTTATACTTTTAACAGTTGGACTGCATCAGAAATCGCCCCACATTCGCCAGGAGCCTCCGTGAACCCAATAGCTGAACTATACCGTTTGCAGGAAATTGATACAGCCTGGGAGAAAATCCGACAGCGAATCCTTCAATTGCAGAAATTCTCCGGTGGTTCCGGTCAACTGCTCAAAGCACGTGAGCAGGCAAAAGTTGCCGAAGCCGAATTGAACGATATTCGCAAGCAACAGCGGGAGGCCGAGAGCGAGGCAAATTCCTTGACAGAGCGCATCCAGGAAGCAGACGCGCTGCTGATGGGTGGGCAGGTGCGCAACCCCAAGGAGTTGGAAGCCCTGCAATCCAGCCTGGAATCCATGCGCCGTCACAAGAGCGCGCTGGATGATCGGGGCGTGGAGGCAATGGTCAAGGCCGACGAACTGGGCGTAAAATTCGCGGAACAGACAGAAGCGCTGGAGGCCCTGGAGACCGAGTGGGCAACCAAACAGCAGTCGATTGACGACGAATTGGTGCGGCGCAAAAAGGAATACGCCTATCTGAAAAATGTGCGCGCCCAGGCCATCAAGACCATCAGCCCCAAATTTCTGGAACAGTACGAATATTTGCGTGGACGCAAGAATGGCATCGCAGTTGCCAAACTGGAAGACGATTCCTGTGGAGCCTGCCACATGCAGCTCCCAGTCGGGGTGATCAGCAATGTGCAGCGCAGCCCGGATTTGGTCCTGTGTACCGCGTGCGGACGCATTCTCTATGCGGAATAGACCCAGCAGATCAGGCCAGGCAGGCGTTTACACCCGCCCCAGAATCACTTACAACTACGCCCCACAATTTTCGTGGGGCGTTTTGCTACCCCGACGCCGTCGCGCGCCCGCTTAGAAACGACGATCAAATAACGTCCGGCAGCCTTCCGGGAAGCGGCCAAACCTTCTTCCATACTCCCTGATTTCGTGGCCGCTTCCCGGAAGGCCGAAATCGTCAATTTATTTGATTGCCAATCCTTATCTGCCCGTGCCCATCCCATTCCCAATCAGGGGCAGATATTGCAAGGAGCCGAAACGCACCTCCACTTCCTCACTCCGTTCCCGGCCTGCATTGTGCAGATGGAGCAGAAGCACCCCCCGGCTGCCGTTAGCAGCCATTGCCTCCCGGTCTGCTTCAATGGCAATGGTTGTGCCAGGCAGATCGTAGAAAAGCGGCAGATCCGCCAGCCCGGCTTCCACACGAATCCCCGGCTTCAGCACATCGTATACCATCAGCCGGGAACGATCAATCACCTCTTCGGGGTCGTCTGTGTCCACGCTGTGGGTTGTAATCATATAATTGAATGAGGAGAGGTCAGCGGTCAATCCGATATCCCTCGCGTTCACAGCCAGCAGCACACTGCTGTTATTGAAAGCGGCTGTGTTCAGTTCGGCGCTGGAAACCAGATTGCGAAAATGGGCGAGCTTTTTGGCTCCTGTACGCGATTCCTCCAAAATCGAAAAGAATTCGTCTTTGCTTGCAAACGCAGTAAATTCGGCCACATTGCCCGAACGGAGAACGAAGTCGGTCACGCCATCTTTGTTCACGTCAATGTGTATCCGAAAAAGCACTTCGTTGGGCGATGACCAGTCCCCATAGGTCACCAGACCAAACAGCACCTTGGCGGTAGTCAGACCACCGCTCGCCCCGATGTCCGATCCCACGCCCACATACTTCAAATCCGCGTGGTTCATCAAACCTTTGCTGGACTCCTCGTTCGGGCTGCTGTATTGCAACTCCAGCGCAGCCGCCACCGACACTGTATCTGTGGGGAAAGAGGCCCGCTGCACACTGGGCGCAGTGAGCAGCCCCTGGCCCACCAGTTGGATCGTCTGCACGCCGCTGAGCACATCGCCGTAGTCCAGCGTGGCCTGGGTCGAACGCATGGCCGAGACGGGCCGGGGCGCGGCATAGACGGGCAGACGCGGCACGACCTCTACGTTTTCCAACTGACCCCTGGCCCCGCCGCTGGGATAAGCAGCGTCCCCAATTTGCACATAAATATCCCCAGCCGCCAAGAGCGCCATTGTTTCGCTGGTCAGGGTGACGGTCCCACTGGTTGTCAACGTCGGCGTGCCAGCCAATCCAGCGCTGTCCAGAGCCTGAAATTGGGGGCCATCTGCATAGAACTGGCCCAAATGAAGCCCGGCGCTGGTGATAGTGACAGGGACCGAAGCGCTCACTGTCACCGTATAGTCCAGTTGCCCGGTCTCTGGAACGAGCACCCCATCCAGCAGACCCGTCATTCCGCCAGGAATTCCGGTCTCTGCGCCTGCCAATAGATTGGCATCGGAAAGAAGGGCGCGAACCCGGGTCTGCTGGGGCCAGACGTAGACAAAGCCGGTCTCTTCGCTGAGCAGGTGGCGGGGAAATTGCCCACTGGTGGCCACCGTCGGGTCGCCCTGGTAGAGCAATTGATCGCTCTGCGCGCTGAACAGGACAGCCGCGTTGAGCGAATTATAGGGCAGCAGATGGAGCGTAGGGCCACCCAGGACACGGATTTCGGCACCGGGAATGTCCACCACAGGCACATACGTCAGATAGACGTTCTGCTCCTGTGGCCCTCTGTTGACCAGCCGCACATTCTTCAGCGCAGTATATTCGCCCTCCACTTCGGGCGCACCGTAGGAGAGCGTCACCTGCCCCGGATCGCTGGCGTTGTAGAGGATCACTTGCCCCCGGCGGGCCGCGTCGATGTCCATACGACCCGCGCCGGACCGGCCCGCGCCATAGAGCAGAGGCGGCTGCTGATCGTTGACTGTGACATTGTAGCGGGCTGTGTTGAGCAGTAGGGCTTTGATCTCCTCGACTGTCCAGCCCGGGTGCAGTTGGCGCAGGAGTGCCGCGGCCCCGGCCACAAAGGGTGTCGCCATCGAAGTGCCGCTGTAGCTGGCCGATCCCTGGCCTGTGCCCGCGGACGCCGAACGGATGGAGACACCGGGCGCGGCGATCTCCGGCTTCAGCACAGAATCACCCCGCCGGGGGCCGCGTGCAGAAAAGGAGGCGATTGTGTCGATGGCTGCGGTCGGTTCAGTGTCCCCATCTGCCGCGCCCAGACCGGCAGTCGATGTGGCGGCTACGCTGATGGCCCGATCGGCCACACCGGGCGAATTGACCTGATAATAGGCGTCGCCGCTGTTGCCCCCCGCGGCCACCACAAGCACACCGGCCAGGGCGGTATTGTCCGCCGCGATGGAACTGGGGTCTTCGTAGGAGCCATAGGAAGAGCCGACAGAAAGATTGACCACATCCAAATGGTCCGAGAAATCGCCGTCGCCGTTGGGGTCCACCGACCATTCCAGCGCCAGGGGAACCAGATTCGAGGCCCCTGTACAGCCAAAGACCTTCAGCGCGTAGAGTTCGGCCCGGGGCGCAACACCCGGCCCAATCGAAAACTGATCAAAGGCAAGTCCACCGGTATAGACACCGGTGTAGGTGTCGCTGGTTTGCCGGAGCAGGCCGCTGCCGCCAGCAATACCGGCCACGTGGGTTCCGTGCCCCCAACAGTCCATCGGGTCCGGGTCGGGTTGGGGAATGGGGTCAGCAGCGCCAGTGAGGCCGTACTTGTCGCCAGCAAAATCGTAGCCACCCACAATCCGGGCGCTGGGGAAGGTGAAGCCCGCTATCACATCACTGATAATCGTTGTATCGTTGCTGGCATAGCCGAAGCCCGGCCCACCGAAGTCCTTGTGCAGATAGTCGATGCCTGTGTCAATAATGCCAATGGAGACCGATTCGCCGGTCAAGCCGCCGGGATAGACCTGATCCCAGAGCGCAGGCGTGCCCAAAAACGGCACAGCACTGGCTGTTTCGACGGTCTGCACAGGCAGGGGATGGACTGCAAGCACACCGGGCAGGGCACTGATTTCGGGGATCAGCGCGGGGTCCACATAGAGGCCGATGCCGTTGTAGACTCGCTGGGTGCGGTAGACGAATTGGGCCGCGGCCAGCGGGGACTGGTTGAGCAGAGAGCGCTGGGCCTGGTCGATCTGCTGGAACCGGGACTGGGCCAGGCTGGTGGCCTGGGCCGTGCTGGCCCGTTGCTCCAAAGCCGCGGCATAGACCTGGGCCGAGGGATCGTCGGCCAGTTGCACCAGAATACCGACTTTTTCCGGCGTCGGCTCCTGACTGCGCGGTGCTGCTGCTGCCCACCCCAAGCCAAGCAGCAAAAAGGCAATTCCCCCCGCTCCGACCAGCCGCCACAGTCGAACTGATAAAGTTTGTCTCATTCCACCACCAGCTTATTGCTATAGACCTCACGACACAGAATAATAGCTTACCCCATTGCAGGCGAGAATGGGAAACAGACTGCCCTTTGCACAGGGCACAACAAAAGAGGACGGGCCGAAGTACTTGCGCCCGTCCTCTTTTGTTGTCGAATAGAACCATCCGGGAAGGATTTCACTTCCCGGATGGTAGAAGCACAGGACTATCTGCGGATATTGGGCAGAATGACCCGGAACTTCACCCCAGCCACCGCGAATTCAGTCAGGTGGTCGAGCTTCAGTACGAATTCATTCTTATCCATATCGTGGGTGCAGCCATTGCACGGGAAGAGCGGTACCCAGGCTCCGTCTTTGTAGAAGTAGACATTCAGGTTGGCTTCGTCGGTAATACCCGCCTTCTGCCAGTCACTGTCCGCATACTTCACAACCAGCGTGAAGGGCTGGGCGAAGGATGTCACCGGGTTGCCGTCGGCATCCGTGGCGTTGATGGTAATCGCATTGCCCGCAAAGGAAAGGCCACCCATTGCCGCACTGGGTTCCGTCTGCTTGGCAACGCTGATCGTCGTGTCACCGGCCACCGCACCTGCCGGGAAGTCTACGGTGAACGTGCCGTCGTCCGAGCGCAACTGGCCACCCTCGCCGGCTGTGACTGTGCCGGTAGTCGGCACTTCACAGGCAGTGACAGTGACAGTCTTGCTGGCGATGGCACTGTTGCCATAGTTGTCGATCACTTCGGCGCGGATTGTGTAATCGCCGCACTCGACGTAGTGGTGAGATGCAACACCGGTGAAGAAGTAATCGGTATAAGGTGAACCGTCTCCCCAATCGATGCGCCCTTGCCACGGCCGCGCGTACTCGATATTGGAGCTAAAGTCGATCTGACCGATCAGAATCTGGGATGTTGTGACATTCCAGGTCCCTGTAATCGTCGCCGTTGGTTCGTCCAACAGATATTCCCAGAAGGTCGATAGCAGATATTCACGGCTGTCGGCAAACTTGCCATTGTTTACGCCTTCTAAACCGAACGACGTATAGATGCTACGGCCAAGATAAGCAACACCTGGCCGTTCCAGTGTTGGTTGGTCACGGTGGGCAACCGCCACTGTATTCTCATCCAGCGGGATGCTGCCAGGATAGCGCAACAGAGGCCAGAATTGGTCGATCTCGTAGGGCGCTGCACTGGGATCGAAGCCCCAGGCATTGGAGGCAAGCTCATCAATGTAGTATTGATTGCTTGCGCCATCGCCGGCTACCGCTGTGCTTGGCACCTGACCGCGCACTTCGCCACCAGGATGGGCGCTGGAATGCACATTGAAGTACATACCATCCGCCTCGCGCTGGGCATTCTGCTCCGGGGTCAGAGTTACCGAGCCTCCCCAGGAGATAGTATCAGTTACCACCTGTGGTTGAGTGAAAGGCCATGTCGGATAGATCACACCGCCAGAGATACCTGTGGTGCCACTGTGGATGTGAGAATTGGTAAGGGTCAACGGCGCAGTGACATTAATCTCTATACTGTAGTCAAGCATACCAGTGAAGTTATCATAGAAAACATCCACCGTACCCGATGCAACGCTATCGGTGATGGGCGGTGTTTCGTTGAGGCCACTCAGTTCTGCCTGACCAACCGCATGATCCACATCTGTCAGATCGAGATAGAGCCACTCGAAGGCCGGGGGTGCATCCATATGGCCTTCGATGGGCAAGCTGGGAAGCTCGAAATACGAAACAGAATCCCACAGACAGTTCGCGCCAAGCGTAAAGCCAGAGAAGAAAGAGCCGCCCTCGCCGTCACAGGCATCACCCATCACCGAACTGGCATCCTGACCCATGACGATCAGTTTGCCACCGGTTTGGGCGTATTCATTCAGCCGCTCCATATCGCCGCTGGTCAGCGGTGTGGGCACAGTAAAGGAGCCATCGGCATAGAAGTTATCGCCAGTGAAGATCAACACGGCTGTGTATGCCTTCAAGACAGAGATGTCAGGCACAAAACTACTGGCTGCACCGGCTGTGGCGTCCGCATTCAAATAATCCCAGGTCAAGCCCAGATTATCCAATGTGGATGCGTAGTAGCTGGCGTAGTTAGGCATACCCAGAGAAGCGCTGGCATCGTTGTCGATCAGGAGCACATCAGCGCTCTTCATACCCGCGACTACCCGGGCGAACATGGGCAGATGGGCATTGTGATCCGTGCCCTGCATGACGATATAGCCCTGATTGATGCCCATTCCCATACCCAGTGCGGGGTCGAAACCGACCGTAAAGCTCTTGGTTTCGCCCGGATTCAGAGTCAGGGAAGCAGGCGAGACTGTGACACCAGCCAGGGTAGTTGTCTGGGTCGGTGCGAAGCCATTGCCTGTATAGAGCGTAGAGATATTGTATGTCTCGGTGTGGGTCGTGACATTTGTCACCATAATCTCTCGCCCCAGCTTAGCCGTGCCAGTGTAGATCAGGCCAAAGTCTGCTGCTGGTGGGTCAAGAATCACACCCGGATACATAGCCGCGCCGATGTCCAGGCGACCTGCACCCATATCCGTGGGCTGGGCTGGGCTGCCGTCGAAGTTGTAGATGTCCATATATTTGGAGGTGGACATCAACGCCGATTTGATAGCGTCATTGGACCAGGAAGGATACATCTGGCGCAGAAGCGCAGCAGAGCCAGCCACGTGGGGCGAGGCCATGGATGTGCCGCTGGCCTGACCGAAGCCAAGATGGCGAGCTTCACCCTCAGCACCAACGGCATAGCCCTGGGCCATAATATTGACGCCAGGAGCGGCAATGTCGGGCTTAAGACTGTTGCGGGTGGAGGGTCCCCGGCTGCTAAAGCTGGCGATCATATCGGGAGTATTACCCGATTGATAGCCAGTGGTGTTGATTGTCAATTCCGCGTCGGTTGGGTGAGCAGCGCTGAAAGCTGTCAGATCCAAGCCTGCGGAATAGCCTATGGCGATGACTGGAATCGTTACCTGAGCCCCCACCGCACCGCCCGACATTCCCATGGGGCTGTTGCCGCCATCAGAATTGTTGTGGATGATCACGAAGCTGGCGCCCGCATTCTGGGCATTGAGCGCCTTCACACCAAACTCACAGCTACCGCGGCTGATGAGGGCGGTCTTACCATTAAAGGCATTGGCCCCAAAAGGATCACAACCAATCCCATTTGTTGGTGAGATCACCGCTGCTGCCACGTAATCCTTCACGAGTAGCTGGGCCAAGGGGACATTGCCGCCAAAGCTGGCAGAAATCAAGGCATATTCGGTGGTGGTGCTCACCGGTTGTGGTGCAGACATATAGACCCGACCAGTCGCATAGGTGCCACTGGTGGTACTGGCTGCTACGTTGATATATTCGGGGGAGGGATGGTCACCCGTGCCCAGATTCGGGCCAGCATTGCCGTTGGACATACTCACAAAGACGCCGGCTTTGGCTGCGTTGACCAGCGCATTGTCAATGGCATCAAAGGGGGCACCAATCCCACCAGGACCGCCGCCCCAGGAGTTGTTGACCACATCTGCGCCATCTTTGACCAGGTCTTCCAGGGCAGAGATGCCCTCGGCTGTGTGGAAGGAACCGTCGCCACGGACGCTGGCATAGAAGACCCGGTAGCTCATCAGCCACGCGCCGGGGGCCACACCGCTCATGGGCGGCAGGGGCGAGCCTGCGTAGGTTGCATCAGTGACCAGATTGCCGGCCGCGGTGCTTCCCGTGTGGGTTCCGTGTTCCGTACCATTGACACCCGGCCAAGGGTTTTCGTCGCCGGGTGCCGGAGGATCCCACCAGCGGAAGTAGGCCCGGCTGGCGATAATCTTGCCGTTATTGTTGCTGGTCAGGCCCAGGCCATTGGCCGGATAACCCGCCGGATAGCTCCAGCCGGTTCCATCGAACATGGCGGCGTCTTTGTGCAGGCCACCGTCCATGGAAGCCACTTTGATACCCTTACCAGCCATTGCCTGCCCACCCAGCATGTCCCAGGCCATGGGGGCATTGATCAGGTGGGTGCTTGTGTAGAGATCGGTATGGTATTTGTAATCCCGATAGACAGCCTTGACACCAGGCAGGCTGCTGAGTGCCTTCAATTCGGTAGTGCCAGCGTCAAAACCAGCATCGACCACAACAGCATTCAACACAACCTGATAGGTCTGCTGGTTGGAGATGCCGTTTTCATCGATGTAAGTGCTGACTTTGGCATTGGGCAATGCAGCCTGCATCTGGGACACAAATGCGGCCTGCTCAGCCTGCAATTGTGCCACATAGCTCTGGGCTGTGGTGGAACTGGCGTCCAGCTTGCCATCCACCGACTGCGCGCCCACCATTTCCTTATACTGAACTGCCAAAGGAGCGGACTGCAACTCGACAATAAAACGATGGGAGACTGCGGGTTGGCCGTCCGGTGTAGAACCATTGCCATCGGTCAACTCGGCGGAAGCCGCCAGAGAGAAGACCAGAATCGCGCTGGTGACCAGTACACCAACTACGCTCAGGAGTGTCAGTAGGCGAGAAAGTTTATGTCTCAACGTACTCTTCCTTTCCAAATGCAGACAGATTGTGCTGCAATTATTTGGACTTGCTCATTTCACGATTGAAGGATAGAAACTGTGTGGAAAATCGGGGAAAAGGTTGCAGTGATATATGGCTATGGCGGCTCCTTTCAGAAATGGCTGTCGTTGCGGTTTGATAATTCACTGGTGCCGCAACGGACGCGGGGAAGATGTCATACAGTTGTTGTTACCGGGGAGACGATCGATTCTGATTTCCGTATCAGCGTGGTAGCCGTTACAAAAATGTAGAATCTGCAATCGGGTTAGGTAAGAGTATAGCAACCTGCACCCTTGATGTCAAAATAACCGCGTTGATCTCAATCCTTTATGCAAGTGAGGTAGCCGAATGACCAAACAGCCGACTCTCATTCTTGGCCAGCCACGCGCTGGACTCGAAGAAGCCGTAGGTGCGGCGCAGGGGATCGTAGCGTCGGCGCACCAGTTCGTCCGCATCGGTGACGCCCACCTGCCAGACAATCTCCTCCAATTCTTCAATGCGATGGAGCAGTTCACCCGGCGAATGAGGCACAGGAATATCTGCGTAGGACGCGCCCTTGCGATAGCTGCGGGGGAAAGTGACCTCCTCCTGGGGCATCCGGGGCAGCGCGCCCAGCGCGACCACCGCCATCCCAAAGGCCATCAGTTGATCCTGCACCCGCTGAATGGCCGCTGTTTCGCCGCTCTCGCCGTTAGCCGTGCCGGTGCTGTCGTCCAGCCCCAATTCCTCCTGCAGCGCATCCCAGTCGTAGAGAACCCGGCGCAGCAGATAGCCCAACTCGGCCCGGCTGCCCACCTCTTTCGTGCGCACACTGAGCACAAAGCCCTCCCGCACCCGGCCCAAATAGTCCCGGGCCTGCTGCAAAATCATCTCGGCTACCCGGTCCACCCCCTGGCTGCCCCGCCGGAAATCGCCTTCCAAATTCAAACAGAGAAAGTGGCGGGTCGTGTCGGCCAGTTCGCCAATCGCCACAAAGTCATAGAATCCGTCTACTGTGGAAGTCATATCGTCCACCCCGTTGTCAACACAAAGACCGACCTCGACCGTCGGTACAGCCATACATCACCCTGAACAGAATGGCCGCAAGTATACCATAGCCTTTCCGGGAACGCATACCGTTTTTTCCGACAAGCAAACAGCCCAGAAAAGGATAGATTTCCCCATTTGACATCCGCGCCCGACCAATGCTATATTTTAGCCATGACTAAAAACTATGTGCACGCAACCGAAAACCCCTTGACTCCGGCCCACGAGGACTACCTGAAGGCCATCTATCTGCTGGAAGCCAATGGCGAGCCGGTGAGTAATTCCGCTCTGGCCCAGCATATGGGTTTTGCACCGGCCTCGGCCACAAATATGGTCAAGAAGCTGGCCGAGCTCCATCTGGTCACCCACGCTCCCTACCGGGGGGTGGAATTGACCGACCTGGGCCGCCAGGTGGCGCTGGAGGTCCTGCGCCACCACCGGCTGATTGAGCTTTTCCTCCACGAGACGCTGGATATGTCCTGGGACCGGGTTCATGAGGAGGCGGATAAGCTGGAGCACGTCATCAGCGAGGCGATGGAGGACGCGATGGCCGCGGTGCTGGGCAACCCCACCGTCGATCCTCACGGCGATCCCATCCCCAGCAAAGAGGGCCACGTGGACAAAACACCCGGCTCCCCGCTCTCGGTTGCAGCCATTGGGGAGCCGATGCGTCTGGTTCGGGTTCTCACCCAAGACCCGGACCGGCTCTGCTATCTGGGCGGTCTGGGCCTCTACCCGGACGCGGAAGTCGTTCTGCGCGAGCGTGCGCCCTTCCAGGGACCGCTGTTGGTGGAGGTCAATGGCAAGCCCCATGCCCTGGCCTTCGAGATGGCCGAATGTTTACAAGTCGTTGTGGAGGAACCGTTGCCAGTCTGATTTCCACATTGCGTGGCTTCCGGGCGATCTGCTATGGATTTTTTTTGCACCCGTGTTTTAGGAATAGCTAAACATTTTTTTGGCAACTACTACTCATTGATTGATGTACAGGAAAGAAAACAGATGAACCACAAAATCGAAAACCGTACAACAAAATCGCCCTTTCCGCACCGGATTGCGCTTCTACTGCTGGCTGCACTGCTCCTGCTGGTGGCCGGGTGTAGCCCCGCAGGCCAGGCCGCAGCCAACGCTGACGGCAAAATCCGGGTGGTCACCACCATCGGAATGATCACCGACGTAGCCCGCAATGTGGGCGGTGAGCACGTGGAAGTGACCGGGCTGATGGGCGCAGGTGTAGACCCCCATCTCTACAAGGCCACGGAAAGTGATGTAAATAGACTCCTCAACGCCCAGATTGTCTTCTACAACGGCCTATTTTTGGAAGCCCGCATGGAAGATGTCTTTGAACAGATGGCAGAATCCAAACCGACTGTCGCGGTGGGCGAAAGCGTCCCCGTGGCAGATCGTCTGGCCAGCCCCCAATACGCCGAACATTTCGACCCCCACATCTGGATGGATGTAAAAAACTGGATGCGGGTGGTGGAAAAGATTCGGGCTGAACTGAGCGCCTTTGACCCGGACAACGCCGCCGACTATCAAGCCAACGCCGACGCCTATCTGGCCCAGTTGCAGGAATTGGAAGAGTGGGTGCAGGCCCAGGTGGTCACTGTGCCCACCGAGCAGCGTCTGCTCGTCACCGCCCACGACGCCTTCCACTACTTCGCCAAAGGCTACGATTTCGCAGTCTTTGCCCCCCAGGGCATCAGCACCGAATCGGAAGCGGGGGTGGATGACATCCGCCGCACGATTGATCTGGTCGTCGAGCGGGACATCCCGGCCATCTTTGTGGAAAGCAGCGTGCCGCCGGATGTGGTGGAGGCGATTGTGGAAGGGGCGAAAGCCAGAGGCCACGACATCCGCATCGGCGGCTCCCTCTTCTCCGATGCGATGGGCGAGGATGGCACGCCCGAGGGCACGTATATCGGGATGATTCGACACAACGTGCAGACCGTTACCAGCGCGCTGCGCGGGGAGTAGAACTATGCCAGGCCAACGCAACGGCAGCCCACCCATCCACATCGAAGACCTCACCGTCGCCTACCGGGAGGAACCCGTCCTCTGGGACGTGGACCTGGACGTGCCCGAAGGCACGCTGATGGCAATTGTGGGACCAAACGGCGCAGGAAAATCCACTCTCATCAAGACAATTCTCGGTCTGATCCAGCCCGCCGCGGGCCAGGTGCGCATCTACGACAGGTCCTACACCGAGCAGCGCTCCCTCGTGGCCTACGTTCCCCAGCGGGGCAGCGTGGACTGGGACTTCCCCACCAACGCGCTGGATGTGGTGATGATGGGGCGATACGGCCATCTGGGCTGGCTGAAACGGCCCGGCCCCACCGAGCGCAAGTTGGCCCTGGACGCCCTCACCAAAGTGGGAATGCAGGAGTACGCCGGTCGCCAGATCAGCCAACTCTCCGGCGGCCAGCAACAACGGGTCTTTCTGGCCCGGGCCCTGGTGCAGGACGCCCAGATTTATCTGATGGACGAACCCTTTCAGGGGGTGGACGCCACCACCGAAAAGGCGATTATCACCGTCCTGCGGGAGCTGCGGGCCGCGGGGCGCACAGTCGTCGTCGTCCATCACGACCTGGAAACTGTGCCCGAATATTTCGACCACGTGCTGCTGCTCAATGTTCGGGCAATCGCTACAGGACCGGTCGCAGAGATATTCACCCCGGCCAATCTGCGCCGGACCTACGGCGGCCATATGGATATGCTCCTGGCCCGCGACGGCGAGTTGACCCCAGGCGGAGGCAGCAATGGACGCCATTCTTGAGTTCGTCCAGCTGATCTTTACCGACTACACCCTGCGCACAGTCACCCTCGGCGCGATGATTCTGGGGCTGGTCAGCGGCCTGCTGGGCAGCTTTGCCGTCCTGCGCAAACAGAGCCTGCTGGGCGACGCGATGAGCCACGCGGCCCTGCCCGGCGTCGTCATCGCCTTCATCCTCACCGGTTCCAAAGCGCCACTGGTGCTGATGCTGGGCGCGTTGGCCGCAGGCTGGCTGGGCGCGCTCCTTGTCCAACTGGTCACCGAGCAGACCCGCATCAAACAGGACAGCGCACTGGGGATTGTACTGGCTGTCTTCTTCGGCTTCGGCCTGGTCCTGCTCACGTGGGTGCAGCGCCAGGGCAGCGCCAACCAGAGCGGGCTGGACACCTTTCTCTTTGGCCGGGCCGCCGCGCTGGTGATGAGCGATGTCTGGGCGATGGCCGGGGTGGGGGGCGCGGGTCTGCTGTTGGTCCTCCTCTTTTGGAAGGAGTTCAAACTGCTCAGCTTCGACCCGGACTTTGCCGCTACTCTTGGCTTTCCGGTGGGATTGCTGAATGTGGCCCTGACGACGCTGATTGTGGTGGCGGTGGTCATCGGCCTGCAAACCGTCGGCGTTGTGCTGATGAGCGCGATGATTGTGGCCCCCGCGGCCGCGGCCCGCCAGTGGACCGATCGCCTGGACCGGATGGTGCTGCTGGCCGCGCTCTTCGGTGCGCTGGCAGGGATCAGCGGCGCTCTCATCAGCAGCCTGAGCCGGGGGCTGCCCACCGGCCCGACGGTTGTACTCTGTGTCAGTACCCTCGTTGGCTTTTCGCTGCTCTTTGCGCCCAACCGGGGGCTGGTGGGCGCGTGGCTGCGTCAACGGCACAATCGACGCCAATTGCGCCGGGCCGCGGTGCTGGAGACGCTCTATCAGTTGGCTATCTCCCACGGGGATGCCGCAGAAGTTGCTTCTGCCCACGCCCACCAGTTGGGCGCGCTGCTGGCAGCCATGCCCGGTGTGGATGTGCGCCGCACCCTGGACGTGCTGGAAAGCGAAGGGCTGGCCCGACCCAGCACTGGAGACCGGTGGGCATTGACCCCCGCCGGCGCAGATCAGGCCCGCCAATCCCTGGCCCGCTTCACCCGCCACAGCCCAGACGAACTGCCCATCCGCCCCATCGCCCTCACATCCGCGGGGGAGGTGATCAAATGACACCCCAGGCAGAAATTCAACTGATTGCCAGTATTGTGGCCGTGGCCTGTGCCCTGCCCGGCGTCTTCCTGATTTTGCGCCGGGTGGCCCTGATGAGTGACGCCATCAGTCACAGCATCTTGCTGGGCATTGCGGTCGGCTTTTTATTTACTGGCAGCACCAGCCACCCCCTGCTCGTAGCCCTGGCCACGGCCAGCGGCATTCTGACTGTCTCACTGGTGGAAGGACTGATCAACACCCGACGGGTGAAGGAGGACGCAGCGATTGGGCTGGTCTTCCCCGTGCTTTTCAGTATCGGCGTCATCCTCATCAGCCGCTATGCAGGGGATGTCCACCTGGACGTGGACGCGGTGCTGCTGGGCGAACTGGCCTTTGCGCCCTTCAACCGAATGGCGTTCTTTGGCCTGAATCTGCCCCAGGGCGTATGGGTGATGGGGGGGATTCTGCTGCTCAATCTGCTCCTCATCGGGCTATTCTATAAAGAGCTGAAGCTGGCAACCTTCGACGCCGGGCTGGCCGCGGCCCTGGGCTTTTCGCCTGTGCTTCTCCACTACGGGCTGATGACTGTCGTCTCGGTGACAGCCGTGGGCGCATTCGATCACGTGGGGTCGATTTTGGTGGTGGCGCTAATGATTGCGCCCCCGGCCTCGGCCTATCTGCTCACCAATTCCCTGCCCCGGATGCTGGGGCTGAGTGCGCTCTACGGGGTGGCAGCGGCCATCGGCGGCTATTGGCTGGCCCGAACGCTGGACGCCAATATCGCCGGCGCGATGGCGACAATGACCGGCGTCTTCTTTCTGCTGACCCTACTCTTTGCGCCGGAGCAGGGGCTGATCGCCCGAGCCCTGCAACGCCAGCGCCGCCGCCAGCGCTTTGCTGTGGAGATGCTGCTGGTCCATCTGAGCCGCCACGAGAACGAGCCGGAGGCAGGCACAGAGAACTCCCTGGCCCATCTGGTGGAGGAATTGAAATGGCAGCCGGACTTCGCCCAGTCCACCGTGCGCAGCGCCCAGGAAGAAGTCTTTGTAGAACGGCAGAACGGGCTGTTACTATTGACTGAAGAGGGTCGGCAGGTGGCAAGTCGAGTGCTGCAACGCTGAGCTATCGAAGAACAGAAGTTCAACCTTTACGAAGGAGCTTTGCATGGAGAGTATCTTTTCTCAACCCCTATTCTGGGTCTTCGTTTTCGCACTGCTATTTGCTGCCGCATTCTGGCCGGGCCGGGGACCCTTCTGGCGGCGTTTGCAGAAGAACCAGCGCCAGCAACGGGTGCTGATCGAAGACGGCCTGAAGCACGTCTACACATTCCGCCAGCGGGAGATTCCCGTCACCGTCGAGTCTCTGGCCGGCGCAGTAGAACTCAACCGCTCCCAGGCCAGCGAACTGATCGCAGAAATGGAAGAGTCCGCCCTGCTCCACTACGGCGAAAGCGGCCTGGAACTGACGCCCAAAGGCGAAGCCCTGGCTCTGCACGTCGTCCGTGCCCATCGCCTGTGGGAGACCCACCTGGCCGACACAACCGGTCTGGCCCCCACGGATTGGCACAGTCAGGCCGACCGCAAGGAACACAGTCTCTCCCCCGCCGAGGTAGACGCGCTGGCCGCCAGCCTGGGCCATCCGGTCTTCGACCCCCACGGCGACCCTATCCCCACCGAGAAAGGTGTGGATGCGCCGCCCAGTTTTGCTCTCACCGAAGCCAAACCAAACCAGACCCTGCGCATCGTCCATCTGGAAGACGAGCCACCGGTGGTCTTTGCCCAACTGGTGGCCGAGGGGCTACATCCGGGCATGGCGATTCAATTGATTGAAAAGACCGATCAATTTCTGCACTTTGTGGGCGAAGGCGAAGAGCGTCGTCTGGCCCCCCAACTGGCCGCCAATGTGAGCGTGCGTCCCGTCCGCAACCACAATGGAGTGATGCTGGGCGGCGCGCAGCCTTTGAACAGCCTGCGCGTGGGCGAAGAGGCCAAAGTTGTGGCTGTCTCCCGGGCCTGCCGCGGGCCGGAACGCCGACGGCTGATGGACCTGGGCATCCTCCCCGGCGCGGCTATCGAAGTCGCCATGCCCAGTCCAATGAATGACCCGGTAGCCTACCGGGTGCGGGATACACTGATTGCATTGCGTAACGATCAGGCGCAGATGATTTTGATTGAGAGAACCTGACGCTCAAAGACCAGCGCCGGTTGAGTAGCCCGGAGTCTGCGGAGGGCGTATCGAAATCAAGCGGGTGTACGTAGAACTGTTCGTAAACCCGTTCGCTTGATTTCGATACGCCTCGAAGACTCGGCACTCAATCAGCGTTCACTGGAGCGGATTCTACAACCCGTGGCCTCGCCACCCTACGCAATACGCAGTGCCTTGCCAGACACAAAAAGGAATGACTCTTATGGCCGACAAAGTACAGATCGAACCCATCCCCCTCACTTCTACCCAGGGGGGCCACGCGGCCGCAGGCTGCGACGGCTGCGCTGTCCACAACGCGGGCGCGCTGTTGAAGCTGGGCGTGGATATGCAAAACTGGGATTACGTCGTCGCCCTGGCCGGTAATCCCAACACCGGCAAAAGCACCGTCTTCAACGCCCTGACCGGGCTGCGCCAACACACGGGCAACTGGCCGGGCAAGACTGTCGCCCGCGCCGAGGGCGGCTTTGTCTACAGCGACAAACGCTACAAATTGGTGGACCTGCCGGGGACCTATTCCCTCCTCGCCACCAGCCTGGACGAGGAGATCGCCCGCGACTTCATCCTCTTCGGCCAGCCCGATGTGACAATTATTGTCGTGGACGCAACCCGGCTGGAACGCAATCTGAATCTGGTGCTGCAAACCCTGGAAATCACCGACCGAGCCGTCGTCTGTCTGAATCTGATGGACGAAGCCCGCCGCCACAAACTGACCATCGATGACCGTCGCCTGGCCCGGGATTTGGGCGTGCCCGTCGTGCCCACCGCGGCCCGTCAAGGCGAAGGGCTGCAAGACCTGCTCCAGGCCGTCCACGAAGTCGCCACCGGCCAGGTGATCGGCAAACCCTACCGGATGCAGAAGGAGCCCAAGGCCATCAAAGGCGCGCTGGACCGGCTGGTGGCTCAACTGACCACCGCCTTCCCCGGACTGCCCAACGCGCGCTGGGTGGCCCTGCGTCTGCTGGACGGGGACGAGAGTATTGTGCAGGCCGTGCGCAGCGGTGAATTGGGCCAACTGATCAGCGGCACGCCGGATGTGGCTCAACGCCAATTGACACACCAGATGGAGGTGGTCCTATGACCGTTGATGTTTCCAGCGCGGGGATGCCCAGCGGCCTTTCCCCCCGCCAACCCCAACCGAACCCGCCCGTCAACGCGGACTCGATTCTCGCCAGCGTAGACGCCTTCCGCCGGGAGATGACCACCGACATCCACGAAGAGTGGGTCGAGGCGATCTACGGCGAAGCCAGTCGCCTGGCCGAGCGCAGCGTCACCCGCCCGGACCAGAAGGCCCGCTTCGATCTGGACCGCACCATCGACCGAGCGGTCACCAGCCGCTGGCTGGGCTTCCCAATTATGCTGATTCTCTTTACTTTCATCCTCTGGCTGACAATTTCTGGGGCCAATGTGCCGTCGCAGATGATTGCCAACGTACTGCTGGGAATGGTACACCCCTGGCTGAAAGGCGTAGCCGCGGCCATCAGTATGCCCTGGTGGCTGGACGGTCTGCTCATCGACGGCGTCTATCTGGCGACGGCCTGGGTGGTCAGTGTGATGCTGCCGCCTATGGCCATCTTCTTCCCTCTCTTTACGCTTCTGGAAGATCTGGGCTATCTGCCCCGGGTCGCCTTCAATCTGGACGCCATTTTCCGCAAGGCGGGCGCGCACGGCAAACAGTCGATGTCAATGATGATGGGCTTCGGCTGCAACGCGGCGGGGGTCATCGCTACCCGCATCATCGACAGCCCGCGCGAGCGGCTGATCGCCATCATAACCAACAACTTCGCCCTCTGCAACGGACGCTGGCCCACGCAGATTTTGATTGCCACGATTTTCGTCGGCGGGCTGGTTCCGGCCCAGTTGGCCGGGCTGATCTCCGCCAGCGCAGTGGTGGGCATCGCCCTGCTCGGCGTGCTGCTGACTTTTGTGGTCTCCTGGGCGCTCTCCCGCACAGTGCTGAAGGGCGAAGTCTCCACCTTCAGTCTGGAACTACCCCCTTACCGCCCGCCCCGGGTTTTGCAGACAATCTACACATCCCTCATCGACCGCACGATTTACGTCCTGTGGCGGGCAATTGTCTTCGCCGCCCCCGCGGGCGCGGTCATCTGGCTGGTCGCCAACATACACATCGGCGGCCCAAGCATCGCCGAGTGGATGATCCAGTGGATGAATCCCTTTGGCCTGCTGCTCGGCTTGAACGGTGTGATTCTGCTTGCCTATATTGTGGCCATCCCAGCCAATGAAATCGTCATTCCCACAATTCTGATGCTCACCGTTCTCACCGCGGGCGTGTCCGGCGCAGGTGAAGGCGCGGGGGTGATGTTCGATCCGGGATCGACGAATGCCACTGCCGCGCTCTTCACGGCTGGCGGCTGGACGCTGCTGACCGCTGTCAATCTGATGCTCTTCAGTCTGATGCACAACCCGTGCAGCACGACGATTTATACGATCTACAAAGAGACGGGCAGCGTCAAATGGACGGCCCTAGCGTCGCTGATGCCCGTGGCGATGGGCTTTGTGGTAACATTCACTGTAGCCCAGGTCTGGCGGCTATTTGCGTAGAAGAAATTATTGGATATTGGGTATTGGATATTTCGCTGAGTTACGCACAATGCCCAATATCGGCGTGGTTCATTTGAGCCGATCGTCATCTTTACAATTTGGTACGAGGAGTAGGCACGCCCACGTGCCGGTCGTAGTCGAGTTACCGCCGCACGTGGGCGTGCTCTCTCCTCTCGAATTGTAAAGATCATTCGACGGCGAAATGAACCACGCCCCAATATCTAATATCCAATACCCAAAGGCGAATCAACGATGACTAATCCCCCCCCCACCCTCACCCTCCCCATCACCGGCATGGACTGCGCGGACTGTGCGCGTACGATCCAGACCGGTGTTTCCCGCTTGGACGGTGTGGAAAGCTGCGCGGTCAACTTCACCGCGGCTAAAATGAATGTGACCGGTTCGGCAACCGAGGAAGCCATCGCTACCCGTGTGCGTCAACTGGGCTACGACATCGGCCAGGAGGACGCTCCCGGCGCGGCTGTAACACCGTCCCCGGCCAACTTCTTCGGCTTTCTGCTGCAAAGCCAGGAGACCCGGCTGGCCCTGCTCGCTGCCCTTTTCATCTTGCCCGGTCTGATCTTCAACGAATTTCTGCCGATGCTGGGCGTGGAACACTGGCTCTTTGACGCCACTTCTTTGCTGGCGATGCTGCTGGCCGGTTTTCCCATCGCGCGCAGCGGCTGGAACGCGCTGCGCATCAACCGCCAAATTACCATCAACGGACTAATGACAATTGCCGCCGTCGGTGCGGTCGTCATCGGCGCCTACAGCGAAGCCGGGCTGGTGATGGTCCTCTTTGCCCTGGGCGAGGCGCTGGAAGGATATACCGTCGAGCGCTCCCGCCACTCCATCCGCAGCCTGCTGGAAGTGGCCCCGGCAGAGGCGCTGGTCCTCCATCCCTGTATGGATTGCCAGGGCCATCAGGGCAAACTGCTGGACGACGGCACGCCCTATACCGGCGGTCCCTGCCCCTGGTGCGGCAGCCACGAAGAGAGTGTGCCCGTTGCGTCCCTGGCCATCGGCGACACAGTGCTGGTTAAGCCCGGCGCGGCCATTCCTGTGGATGGCCGGGTGCTGACCGGTGCATCCGCGGTCAACCAGGCCCCTATAACCGGCGAGAGTGTGCCGGTGGACAAAACCCCCGGCGACGAACTCTTTGCGGGCAGCATCAACGGCCAGGCCGCGTTGGAAGTGGAAGTCACCCGGCTGGCCGCGGACAATACGATCAACCGGATGATCCGGCTGGTGGAGGAAGCCCAGGAGCAGCGTGCCCCGGCCCAGCGCTTTGTGGATCGCTTCGCCGAGGTCTACACACCGCTGGTCGTCGTGCTGGCTACCCTGACCGCGGCCCTGCCCCCCCTCTTTTGGGATGCGCCCTTCTGGAACACTGCCGACGGCGGCCAGGGCTGGCTCTACCGGGGATTGGCTCTGCTGGTGGTGGCCTGCCCCTGTGCGCTGGTCATCAGCACACCGGTCACAATTATCAGTGCCATCAGCAACGCGGCCCGCAACGGCGTGCTCATCAAAGGCGGCGCGTTTCTGGAAGCAATGGCGAGCGTCCGGGCCATCGCCTTTGACAAGACCGGCACGCTGACCGCAGGCCGTCCTGCCGTCGTGACTGTGCGCTCGGTCAACTGTCAATTTCCCGCTGAGGAGTATTGCCCGCCCTGTGCTGACCTGCTGGCCCTGGCCGCGGCGGTGGAGCAGCGCAGCGAACACCCGTTGGCCCGGGCTGTCGTCAGCGCTTCCGAACGGATCGTCAGCCCTTATCCGGCAGCGGAAGGAGTCACCGCGCTGGTGGGCGCGGGGGTCTCCGGCGCGGTGGCGGGGCGACCTGTGCTGGTGGGCAGCCACGCCTATTTCGAGCAGAATATTCCCCACGCGTTGGAGCAGTGTGCGGCCATCGACGCGGCTTCCGGTCTGGGCCAGACGCCCCTGCTGGTCAGCGCGGGCCAGGAGTATCAGGGCTATATTACTGTCGCCGATGAGGTTCGGGAGAGCAGTCAGCGGGTGCTGGCGGAGTTGGGGGAAGCGGGGATTGGGCATACGGTGATGCTCACCGGCGACAACCCGGCCACAGCCCAACACATCGCCGCCCAGGTGGGCGTGACCGATGTGCGCGCCAGTCTGCTGCCGGAGCAGAAGGCTGGGGCTATCCAAGAATTGCTGGCCCGTTTTGGCCCGACCGCAATGGTGGGCGACGGCATCAACGACTCGCCCGCGCTGGCCACGGCGACCGTCGGCATCGCAATGGGTGGGGCCAGTGGTGGCACGGCCCAGGCAATGGAGACCGCTGACATCGCGCTGATGGGCGACGACCTGAGCCGCCTGCCCTTCCTCGTCCGATTGAGCCGGGCCGCGATGCAGACGGTAAAGGTCAATGTGGCCCTGAGCATCGGCATCAAAGTTGTCTTCCTGCTGCTGGTCCTGGCTGGGTGGGGGACAATGTGGATGGCCGTACTGGCCGATGTGGGCACATCCCTGCTGGTGACGCTGAATGGCATGCGGCTGTTGGGATGGCGGGGGTAGACGGTAGGTTGGGTCAAGGCCCCGCTCGCAGCCGCGAACGCCCGACCAACGCCATCGGGCAATCACCCAACCGGCGCGTGGGCCTGTTGGGTTCTCACCGCACACCCGGTTGGGTATTCGACACTTTTCGGCGGTGAGAACCCAACCTACACGATATTTGGAGTCTTCTCATTGACTCGCGCACAACAAATCCTCGCTCTCTTTCTGGGACTGATGATCGTCGCCGTCGCCTGGCAGCCGATTATCGATCACCCGGGCACGGACAATCTCTACGTGGCCCAGGCCGACGCCTTTCTAAATGATCTGTTGCTGACCTGGCTTGGCTAGAGGCGTAGGCTGGGTTGATCTGTGTCTGACAGGAAGGGGATCGGGCGGCTTGTCCTGTTTCTGATGTTACCATTGGAGTCGAGTATTATGTCCAAAAAATTACTGCTCTTTGCGCCGGTTGCCTTCAATTTGGCCGAGATAACCCGTATGATTGAGATCGCCAAAGGCATCCGGCAGCACCCGGAGGCCAGCCAGGTGTTTGACATCCAGTTCATCTCGGACGGGGGCGAATTCGAGCATCTGATCGGGGAAGCTGGCTTTCCAGTCCACAAAATGGAACCCCAGTTGACACCGCAGAAAATCGAACACATCGCCAAAGTGGATAAAGGCGAAACGCTCGGTTCGGCCTTTAGCAAAGCCGAGATGATTGCCCGCATCGAAAGTGAGATGGCCTATTTCCGGGCGTGCCAGCCCGTTGCGGTCATCACCGGCTCGTATGTCTCCGCGCCCATCACCTGCCAAATTATGCACATTCCCCTGGTTTGGGCCATCCAATCGACCTGGCTGGAAGACTTCTTTGCCCACGGCGCGGGCACGACGGACAACATCCGCTTCGGTCCGGCCAAAGCCCTGGCCGATTGGATCGTCTTCGGATTTATCAATCTTTGGATACGCATCGGGTTCTTGGGGGTGGCCAACCAGGCGGCCAGACACTTCGGCGCGCCGGGATTTCGCTCGATCTTCGACTACTGGCGGGGGGATGTCAATCTGGTGGCGGAACCGGCTGAGTTTACCGGTGTCGCCCTGCCGCCCAACTACTATTACACCGGGCCGCTGATCGCCCGACAGGATTTCCCTCTGCCCGAGGAAATCCAAAAGCTGCCCCACGATAAACCGCTGATCTATTTTGCTATGGGCAGTTCCGGCACGCCGCCAATTGTAGCCAATATTGTGGAGAGTTTTGCCGACAAACCCTATCGGGTGATTGCGCCGGTCAAGAGCCATCTCGACAAAGTGCCGGGCGTGCGCATTCCCGAAAATGTGCTGGTGACCGACTGGCTGCCCGCGCTCGCTGTGAACAAACTGGTCGATCTTTCCGTGATCCATGGCGGCATCGGCACAGTGATGACCGCGGCCTATGCGGGCAAACCGGTGGTGGGCGTGGGGATGCAGCCGGAGCAGGACGCCAACATTGCCGCGCTGGTGCACAAAGGCTTTGCGATCCGAATCCCCAAATCGAAAGCCCCCGGCCAGAAAGTCCAGGCCGCGATTGCGCAGTTGTTGAACGACGCGAACGCCAAACAAAAGGCCGCAGACTTTGCCAAAGTCATGGAAAAGTGGGACGGCCCCCAAATGGCGGCGGAATTGCTCTATGACAAATTCGGTCGTTAGGTCAGGCCAAAATCACTCCGTAGCCGTGACCCATTCCGCCCCTCCACATCCCCAACCCGGCCCACTCACCCCACTCCGCCAACATCCCAGGAATGGGTTACCCGCCGCGTATCCGCCGTGACCCATTCCTCGGACGATCTCCCGTTGACCAACCGGTTGGTTCGACAATCTCGCTGGAATAGCCAATGAAACGGCACGGAATGGGTCGCCCCTACCCGGTGTGATACACTGATCGGAGCGTTCATCACACCGATTCAGGAGACACCCCCAATGCACCAGCCCACACCCATCGACGCGATTATTTTTGATCTGGACGGAACCGTCTATCTGGGCGACGCGGCCCTGCCCGGCGCGGTGGAAGCCATCGCAGAACTGCGGCGACGGGGCAAGCGCACCCTTTTCGTCAGCAACAAACCGTTGGAGCCGCGGGGTGTCTATGCGGCCAAACTGACCCGGCTGGGGATTCCAACCCGCGAGGAAGAGGTCATCACATCAGCATACGTTCTGGGCCGCCATCTGGCCGGGAGCGCGCCCCATTTGCGGCTGTATGTCATCGGGGAGGAGAATCTGCGCGCCGAACTGCGGGGCCACGGGCTGACTGTGCTGGACGAATTGGACGGGCAGAATCCCCAGGATGTGATGGACCCGACGGGCATCGACGCAGTGGTGGTGGCGTTGGATCGCACGCTGGACTACCGCAAACTCAACACCGCCTATCAGGCATTGAGGGCGGGCGCACACTTCTTTGCCACGAACCCGGACAGCACCTGCCCCATGCCCGGCGGCGACATCCCCGACGCAGGCGCGACGATTGCGTACCTGGAACATCTGACCGGACGCGAGGTGGAATTGCTGGCGGGCAAGCCCTCGCCGTTGACGGTGCAGGTGGCTATGGCCGAATTGCAGGTGGAGCCGTCCCGCTGCCTGATGGTAGGCGACCGGCTGGAAACGGACATTCGTATGGGCCGGGAGGCGGGGATGGTGACCGCTGTGGTGCTGACGGGGGTGAGCAGCCGCAAAGACGCTCTTCACGCCGCCCAACCAGCCGATTGGATTGTCGAGGGCCTGGGCGAGTTATTGGCGCTCACCCAGTAAGCAAATCGATAATAATCTGAGTAAAATATCTATTGTTTTGCTTGCTCCTATTCTGCAAAAATTAATGGTATAGTCATACCGTACTGCTGAATACTCCGTAAGCGAAGTTTTTGGAGGGTTAGAAGTTCGACTTTTCCGAACAAGCCGAACTTCTGGAATGCAAAAACTTCGTCTACAAAGTACTGAATACACTGTCAACAAAGTCTTTGCGAGTAACCCGTTCGCTTGATTTTGATACGCCTCGAAGACTCGGCTACTCAATCAGCGCTCACTCTCCAGAAACTTATTTTACGGTGTACTGAATACATTGATGGAAAAAAATGATGGAATTATCAAATCACTCCACAGCCCCTGTGCGGCATACAAAATCGACAGACTACGAGCTGCAACGCAAACTCAGACTGGCGGGAATACGCTGGCTGGCTGGAATAGCCCTATTGGGGACACTCCTGACCGGTTGGCTCTGGCAATGGGATATGCTCTCCTGGCTGCCTTTGCTGGCTTCTCTGCTGCTGTTGGCCGGGGCGCTGGTTGCCCACGAATTGACCCGCCGCGATCGCTGGAGTCTGGGGCTGCATACGGCATTACTTGCAATGCTAACAGGCCAGGTGTTGCTTATCCTGGACAAGGGTCTTTCTGCCCCGGCACTGCTCATCCTTGTGATTGTTCCTATCATCGCCGCTCTCCAGTCCAATCGCATTCTGGCCGGGCTATATCTCTTGACCGCCCTGGGGCTGATTGCATTCACCTTTCGCCCGGCAACGATTGATGGCTATCTGATTCTGACAGTTCTGGAATCCCTCTTTGCCCTGGCGATTGTCTTTTTGATGATCTATTCTATATCCAAAGCAATTGGCCAATCAGTCGGGCGCGAACGACTGTTGATTGTCCAGCTACAAGAACAGACGACTGCCTTGCAGGACCAGGTGGCCGAACGCACGCGGGAATTGACCAATGCCAACAACCAGCTTAGCGAGAGCGAAAGCCGCTATCGCAGTCTGGTCGAACTCTCGCCGGAAGGCATCTGTGTCAACGACGGGCGCACAATTCTCTTTGTCAACCAGACCGGCTGCCGGATGCTGGGGGGCAGCCATCTGTCAGAGTTTGTCGGCACGTCCATCCTCGACATCATCCGAGCCGAGGACCGGGAGAGGATCGCCGAGCGCATTGACGCCATTTTGGACGGCGCAACCGAACCGCGCATAGAAGCCACACTCATCCGCCGGGACGGCACAGATTTGGAAGTGGCAATCAGCGCAGGGCCAGTTCAATACGGCGAAATGCCGGCCATACAGATTCTGTTCCGTGACATTGCAGAGCGAAAGCGCATCGAGACGGAATTACGCCAGCGCCAGGAACAGGAGCGGGCAACTCTCAACGCCCTGCCCGATCTCCTCTTTCTGATCGATCGCAATATGACCTATCTGGAGTATTGGACTGAAGACAAACGAACCCTCGCTGCCGACCGGGAAGAGTTGCTGGGGCATACGATCTCCGAAGTTCTGCCTTCCCCGGTGGCCCAAGAGATCGAAGATGCAATCGGCCTGGCGCTGGCAAACGGGAATATCACAAAAGTGCAGTACAAACTACAGCTTCCTATCGGCGAACGACTCTTTGAAGCCCGTATCTCTCCCCTGGAGGATCGCTCGGCAGTCCTTTTTCTCGCCAGAGATTTTACCGAACAGCAAGAATTGGAAGAGGCGCTGCGTCAATCCCGTATGCAGGCAGAGACCGAGCGCAATCTGCTGCGCACGATCATCGACAACCTGCCGGAAAAAGTATATGTAAAGGACGCCAATGCAGCCTTCTTGGCCGCAAACCGCCAAGCCCAGCAGTTGGTGGGTGCGTCCAACGAGGGCGAGCTGATTGGCAAGACTGATTTTGATCTCTTCCCGCCCGAATTTGCCGATGAATACTTTGCCGATGACCAGGCGGTAATGCGCACGAGTCAGCCTATTTTGGGCAGGGTTGAACGGACAATCAATGCCAACGGCGAAATCTCCTGGACTCATACCAGCAAAATCCCCCTGATAGACACTGACGGTCAGGTCTTTGGGATGGTTGGTCTGGGCCGGGACATCACCCAACTCAAAGAAGCCCAGGACAAACTGGCCGAAACCGAACGCATCTACCGCCAGGCCATCGCGGCCGCGGGGGGCGTCCCCTATCAGGTCGATTTCGCCACCGGGCGCTATACGTTTATGGGCGACGGGATTGAGGAATTGACAGGCTATACGAAGGAAGAGATGAGCCACGCGCTGTGGCTTAAAATTGGGGAAGAATATACGCTCAGCGGTCCACTAAGCGGTCTCTCCATGGCGGATGCGCGGGATCTGGTTTTGACCGGTGAAGTAGCAAGTTGGACGAGCGATGTGCATATCCGTACCAAAAGCGGGGAGAGGCGTTGGATTTCTGACGTATCGGTGGAACTGCGCAATGAAAGCGGCCTCTCCAGTGGCTCCATCGGCTTTCTGACAGACATTACAGAGCGCAAACGTATCGAAATGGCGCTGCAGGCCAGTGAAACACTTTTCCGCACCCTCTTCGAAGAATCGCCGGATGGGATATTCCTGCTCGATCCCAATCTGTCGGAGGGTGAGAATATCATTGTGGATTGTAATCGAGCGGCCTGTGAAATGAATGGTTACAGCCGGGACGAACTGATCGGCCAGGATATCGCTATGTTAAATGTCGATCAGCACGGCAGGAGCGAATACTTGCAAACCCTGCGTTCATCCGGTTCTATCCACAAGGATGTCTTGCACAAACGCAAAGATGGCATGATCTTCCCCATCGCAATCTCCAGCTCACTTGCCCAGGTCAACGGGCGGGAGCTGATCCTCGGCTTTGACCGGGACATCACTGATCGCAAGGCGATGGAGGCCGAACTGCGCCGGGCCAAAGAGAGCGCCGAAGCCGCCAACCAGGCCAAATCCGCTTTTCTGGCCAATATGAGCCACGAAATCCGCACACCGATGAATGCCGTCGTCGGGATGACCAGCCTGCTGCTGGATACCCCCCTCTCCGCAGAACAGTTGGACTACGTCAACACAATCCGTTCCAGCGGGGATCATCTGCTGTCGGTCATCAACGACATTCTGGACTTTTCCAAAGTCGAATCGGGGAAATTGGAACTGGAGGCGGTCCCCTTCAATTTGCGGGAGTGCATCGAAACGTCGGTGGATATCTTTACCAACGAAGCAGCCCACAAAGGGCTGGAGTTGGTGGTCGTCTTTGCGCCGGACGTGCCAGCCAGGGTGATCGGCGATCCCACACGCCTGCGCCAGATTCTGACCAATCTGCTCGGCAATGCCATCAAATTCACCCACAAAGGCGAGGTGGTTGTCCGCACTGCCAAAGAAGAGTTGCAGGAGGATTTGGTCCGTCTCTGTTTTACCGTGCAAGACACAGGCATTGGCATCTCGCCCGAAGGCCAGGAGCGTCTCTTCAAATCCTTCTCCCAAGTGGACGCATCCACCACACGCAGATTCGGCGGCAGCGGTTTGGGGCTTGCCATCAGCCGCCACCTCTGCGAAGCGATGGGGGGCAGCATTTCGGTGGAGAGCAAAGCCGGGCGCGGCTCGACTTTCCATTTCCATATTCCGGTGTTGGTGGATCGAGAGACGGCTGCCATTCCCAGCCCAGAGGCAGAGAAACTGGCAGAGAAGCTGGCAGGCAAACGGCTGCTGGTGGTGGATGATAACCGGACAGCCAGAGAGTGGGCCATCGCCGTGGCCCAACAGAAAGGACTGATGGCAGAAGGGGTAAGTGGGGGCGCGGCAGCTTTGCAGATGCTCGCCAATGGCGCACATTTTGATATGGCACTGATCGACGCCAAACTCAAAGATATGTCCGGGCTGGTACTGATCGAAAAGTTGAGCCAGGGCATGGGAGAAAAGCTGATCCCCCTGGTTTTGCACAGTGCGCCAGGAACAATAGCTGCTGGGCTGAGCCAGCGTCCAGAAGCTATGCAAGGCTTCCTGCCCAAACCCCTCAAAGAATCAGAGATGGAGAATCTGCTGGTTGGGATATTCTCGCCCAGGGCAGAAGAAGCCCAAAGCGTTCGCCAACCGGTTGAAAGCCCAGTGCTGCTGGGCGACAGATTCCCCCTGCGCATTCTGCTGGCAGAAGACAATCGGGTCAACCAGAAGGTGGCCCAGCGTATGTTGGGCAAATTGGGTTACCGGGTGGACATCGCCGCCAATGGGGTAGAAGTGTTGGAGGCCATGCGTCAGCAGAGGTACGATCTGGTATTGATGGACATTCAAATGCCGGAAATGGATGGACTGGAAGCCACCTATGCCATAAAGGCGGAATGGAAGGAGGCGGATCGGCCACGCATTGTGGCTATGACAGCCCACGCCCACGACGAAGCGCGCAAACTGTGCGAAGAAGCCGGTATGGATGATTATGTGACCAAACCGGTCCGTGTGGAAGCATTGATCCAAATACTCAACCGGGCAGAGGCGGCGTTCGCTACGTCCGACGCAGCAGAAGTTCATCCGCCAAAGCGTGCAATGGCGATGTGAGGGCGCGGTCGCCCAGGGCTTCAGCCAGCCCATCCAGCCCGGCCTGATGGTGGCTGTGCATCTGCTCCTCGGCAAAAGCCTGGGCTTTGGCAAGAGCCAGCAATTCGTAGATGGCTGGCAAATCCTCCTCGTCCAAAGGCTGGGAAATGCGCTCCACCAACCGGGGGCCAACCGTTGGATGTCCCAGGGCATAGAGCAGGGGCAGGCTCTTCTTGCGGCGCAAAATATCGTTGCCCGCGGCCTTGCCCGTCACCGCAGGATCACCCCAAATCCCCAAAATATCATCCTGAATCTGAAACGCCAGGCCAAGATGACGGCCAAAGCAATAGAGCGCGTCGTCAACCGGAGCGGTTGCGCCCCCAATCAGCGCGCCAATCGACAGGGAAGTTGCCAGCAGGGATGCGGTCTTGCCTTCGATCATACGCAGATAGTCTGCCACCTCTACCCGGTCTTGCTCCTCGAACCACATATCCAGATGCTGGCCTTCGGTCAAAGCAGTGCAACAGGCCGTAAAGCGCTCCAGGGCTGCTACCACCCGGTCATTCGTCACCCCCTGGGCCTTGCTGCCAAGGAGCGCGGCAAAAGCCAGGGCAAACATCCCATCCCCCGCGTTGATGGCCTGGGGCACACCCCAAATCGTCCACAGCGTGGACCGATGACGACGGGTCTCGTCCCCGTCTTCGATGTCGTCGTGGATCAGCGAAAAGTTGTGCAGAATTTCCAGCGCAGCCGCCGCGGGCAGGGCCGTGGCCGGATCGCCGCCAACAGCCTCACAGGCCATTAGGCAGAGCAGGGGGCGGATGCGCTTGCCTGTGCCAAACTCGCCGGGCTGGAATGATTCGTCCACCCAGCCCATGTGATAGTGCATCATCTGGTAGTGGCGTTCGGCTGCGCCCAGGCCGGTGGCGAGCACCGCACGCATTTCAGCCTCCAAGTAGGGCAGCCATTCCTGACCGAAAGCCTCCAGTCCGTTCTGTTCAGACATTCCGTTCTCCCGTAGATACCAGCACACCGGGCCGCCGCAGCCCGTTCAGATCCGCCGCGCCAGATGCAAACATTGCGATTCGCATCTCCGCCTCCAGAATCTCGATTTCGTCCACCACCGCCTGCCGGGATTCCATCACCCGTTTCAAAAATGGGCCAGCCAGCCCCACCAGATCAGCGCCCAGGGCCACGGCTTTGGCGATCTCCTGGCCTGTGCGGATGCCGCCGCTGGCGAAGACGGGCAGACCTGGGGCCAACGCATCCCGCACAGCCACCACCTGGCCCAGGGATTCGGCTGTGGGGATACCCCATTCCCGAAAGGCCCCGGCCAGACGGCGCAACCGTTCGGTGGGCGCGCGATGCTTCTCCACTTCGCTCCAGGATGTGCCCCCAGCACCGGCCACGTCGATGGCACTCACACCGGCATCGATCAACCGTCGGGCCATCTCAGCACTGATGCCCCAGCCCACTTCCTTGGCAATCACCGGCGTCTTCAGTTGGCGGCAGACCGCTTCAATCCCCGCCAGGACACCCCGCCAGTTCGTATCCCCTTCCGGCTGCAAAATCTCTTGCAGGGGGTTCAAATGGAGGATCAGCGCGTCGGCTTCCACCATCTCCACGGCCCGGCGACACTCGTCCACCCCATAGCCGTAATTGAGTTGCACCGCGCCCAGATTGGCAAAGATCAGCGCATCGGGTGCGTAGCGGCGCACCACAAAAGAGGCCGCCGCAGCCGGGTCTTCCAGCGCGGCCCGCTGGCTGCCCACCCCCAGAGCCACCCGGCGCTCCTGCACAGCTTCGGCCAGCCGCTGGTTGATCAGCTCGGCCCGCTCTGTGCCGCCGGTCATCGAGCTGACCAGAATGGGCGCGGCCAACCGTTTGCCAAAGAGGGTGACGCCCGTCTCCACTTCGCCCATATCCAATTCGGGCAGGGCCTGGTGTACGAAACGATAGTGCTCGAATCCAGCGGTCAATTGGTGAAAATCCACATCCTCATCGAGATTGATGCGGATGTGGTCGGCTTTGCGGTCGCTGTGGGACACTGGCATCTCCCCAAAATCCTACGAATTTATGCGCTCTCCTGCACATTTGGCAGAGCGACATCCACGTGTGGTCACTACCCAATCGCTAATACCCAATATCGACAATCCCGACCGCCCCGGCCAGGGTGCGCCGGTCCTGGTTTAGGCTGACGCGCAGGAAGGCTTCGAAGGGATCGATGACTTGGGCTGCACTGCCGAGCGCGGCCCCTTTCACTCCCACCAGAGCCAGATAGTTTCCCCGCAGATTTTCCAACGTCACATCCCCGCCCAGAGAATTGAGCGCGGCAATGCCGTCGTCAGTCAGGAAAGCGGCCGCGTCACCCCGTGTGGCAACCAGCACCGGTGCGCCGTCGGGAATCCCGGCGATGAAGGCGGCCAGCTTTTCGCTCTCAAAGCTATTGGCCGCGGTATCGAAGCCTATAGAATCCAGCACAGCTCCGCTCTGCCCATCAAGCACCGTCACATTCACACCCTGCCGCCCCGCGCTGGCATCCCTCTGCCCGCCCTCCTCATCAAAGAGCGCCATAAATGCACCGTCGGCAAAGGCTTTCAGGTCCGCGTCGATGGGCAGTTCCACGCCGGTGCTGCCGATGAGCCGGTCGCCGCCCAACACAGAACGGGGCGCGGCCGCATAGCCCCATTCCAGACAGAGCCGGTTGACTGAATCGACCAGCCCGCTGCCGGGGACGCTCCACTCGACGGTCTGCCAGTCGTTGACCAGCACCTGTTCAGCCAGCCGCGTGCCATTGACCACAGTCGTCACCGTCTGGGCCTCGCTGCCGGGATAGTCGAAGGGGCGCACCTGCACCCGCAGGGGATAGGCTTTCGCCCCATCCACCCCGCGCAAGGGCAGAAGCAGACAGCTTTCCCGATCCACCGCCCAGATGCCGGGCAGGCCGTAGGGCATGTCCACAGGCGATTCGTCCCAGCCTTCGGCCCGATAGGCGAAGGTGTCGGGCTGGCCCAGCTGGAGTTGGAAGCTGTCGCTGCCGGTCGGCTGCATCACCCGCCAGGCTTCGATGCCGTCACCGGTCCAGAAGGGCGCGGCTTCCAGGGGCAGGGTAGATTTGTAGAAATCCCAGGTGGCCTGCCAGTGATCCGCGTAGGGAAAGCGCTGGGGAATGGGCGGCATCAGCAGCACATAGCCCACATTGTAGAGATACATCAGTTCCCCGGCCTGGGCCTGGGCCGCCGCGGCCAGAGCCTCGCCCACCTGTCCATTGAACTCCACCTGCTCGATGGCCTGGAAGAGAGGCAGGCGCTCGAAGTAGCCCATTTTGAAGTCCGGGGCGCGGCTGGTATTGCCGCCGATCATCGGTTTGCCGTGGGTCGATTGGTAGTATTGGAGGATCGTCCGCTCTGCGCCAAAGACGCCGAAGCTATTGCGCCAGCCCAAAGGCGCGTGCATCACAGAAACCGGCGCGGGGTCCGCGGCGATCTGCTCATAGACAGCGGGAACCCGGTGATCCGAGAGGGGAAGAGACAGGGCCAAATGCTCGAAAAGGATTGCGCCAATCAAAACGACTGCGGTAAGACCACTGACGGCAGACGGCAGACGATGGTCGGCAGTCGGCGGTCGGCGGTTCCAGCCACCCAATCGCCCAATCACCCAATTCGCTCCGTAGGCCGCCAGCACCGCCACCGCCAGCATCAGCACCACACTGTTGCGGTTAGGCGCGCGGTTAGCGGCGATAATCGGCAGGTAGTGGAGAAGAGCATAGGGCAGGGGGAAGCTGGTCTCCACCCCGTCCAGGTTGAAGCGATATTGGCCGTTGATTTGCAGGAAAGGGCCGAGGGTAAATGCGCCAAAAATCAGCGCGGTCCAGGCCCAGATGCGCACCCGGCCCCGGTAGACCAGTAATCCCAGCAGGGCCAGCGCACCGCTCACCCAGCCGATGAAAACTGTATTGATGTCCCGGAAACCGGTGACGCCGCTGCCTTCCAGCGCCCGCAACTGCACCCGGCGCAGCTCCGCCACCAGATCGCCGCCGAAGATCGGATGCACCACCGTCGGCGTGAACCAGCCCCACAGGTCTGTGCTGAGGGGAATGGCCTCGCCCCAGCCTATCAGCGAAAAGTCGCTGGTCAAAAACTGTTTCAGAATGGGCAATAGCGCTGGCGACCAGAGGAGGAAGGCGACGACCCCAAGGAGGAAGATATTGGGTATTAGATATTGGGTATTTCGTAGTGCCAGAAACGCGAAACGTGAAGCGGGAGGGGCGCTGTCCGCACTCTGCGCCGCTGCGTCTCTGCGTCTCTGCGTTGAAAAGAGCGTCACCAGCACGACAATGACGGTAAAGATCGCCAGAAAGAGAGCGGTGATCATCTCGGCTAGGCCGTTGAAGGCGAAGAAGACGCCCGCCAGTACAGCCGAGCGGCGACGGGCCGCGGGATTGCGCCGTTCGTCCAACGCCTGCAAGAGCGTCAACGCATAGAAGGGAATCCACTGGGTCGTCACCATATCGTAATGGCCCAGAGTGGCGTAGATAGCCCGGTTGGAGGCGAAGGCGTAGAGTGTCCCGGCGAGCAAAGATGACAGGATGACGAGATGACGGGATGACAGGAGAGATGTCTGCCGTCCGCCGTCCGCCGTCTGCCGTCTGTGGTCGGTCAGCAAATAGCGGGCCAGCAGAAATGCGCCGTAGCCGCTGAGGGCAGTGCTGAAGAGGACAGTCGCGTTGCTGGAAAAGACGAGTCCTACGGCCAGGTTCAGGGGCTGGGCGATGAGCGCGTTGAAAAAGTTGTAGGTATAGAGGATCAGGTCCATACCCAGCGGATAGTAGATCAGATCGCTGTGCAGGGGCGTGGACAAATTGTCGATCAGCGCGTGCTTGAAGTACCAGATGTTCCAGACGAAGGTGGATTCGTCGAAAGCCCACTGGGCTACGCCAGGGACGAAATCGAAGATGTGGAGGGGCAACGGCCAGGAGAGGGCAATCGTCAGCAGGGCAAAGAAGCCCAACACCCATCGGTGTAAACGCTTTGGCACGGGATTACTTCTCCGCCACACAAATCACACTCGACCCAAAGGGCAGATTGACCCGCTCGATCAGTTCCGCCTCCAGCCAGCCCACTGCGTGCAGCAGGGAATTGACCGGTTCCAGCGTCGGCTCCATCTCCACCTGATAGACCTCTTCGTCCGCGGTCAGGTGGGGACTGTCGAGTTCCGGTGCGTCCGGGCGCAGCAGACGCATCCCCGCGATAAGGGGGAAGACGAAGAAATTGTTGTAGCTGGCCCGCTTGACCCGGAAGCCGGAGAGTTCCAGTTTTTGGCTCAGTTCCGGCACAGTATAGCGGCGCTGGTGCTCGTTGATGACGTCGTTGTAGCTCCACAGCCACATAAAGGCGGGCACAGTCACCATCAGTTTGCCGCCGGGTTTCAGCACCCGGTAGGCTTCGGCAAAGACGCCCAATTCGTTGGGGATGTGCTCCACCGTGTCCAGCAGCGTGACCAGATCGAAGCTGGCGTCGGGGAAGGGAAGCTGATCGCCGGACGCCTGGCTGGTGGTCAATGCGCGGGCTGCGGCCACGGGCAAGGGCCGGGCGTTGTAGTCCAGGCCGATGACCTGCCCGTAGTGGGCCAGGTGGTGGGCCATATTGCCCGCGCCCGCGCCGATGTCCAAGACCCGGCGGGGCGTGCCGTTGGCCGGGCCGACCTCCGCGTCCAGGTATTTCAAAATGGCCCGGGTGCGGGTCATAAACCACCAGTGGTTGTCTTCTTCCAGAACAGTCAGGGCAGGGGTGGGCATGAAAATGAGTATTCTCCGCTACATAAACATTTCGACGAATGAACTGATTATAACCGATCCATTCAAGAGTGACGAAAGGGGGTGGTATGAAAGATTTTCAGAGTTCGCCTTCTGTAACCACCTGATGGTATACTCATCATATGTACATCGCCGACATTATCTGGTTACCCAAGGTGATAGACAAACTGGCCTGGAAGCACTCCGTCTCACCAGAAGAGGTGGATGAAGTTCTCTTTGGCAATGCTCAGTTCCAAAAGGTTCAAAGAGGGCACATCCCTGGCGAAGACGTTTATGCTGGCTTGGGCCAGACGGATGCAGGCAGGTATCTGATCGTCTTTTTTGTTTACAAACCAACGCGTGAAGCATTGATTCTTAGCGCTCGAGATATGGAGCGTAAGGAACGGCGACGATATGGATAACATACAAGAAATTCCGAATTTTAAGAGCTACGAAGAAATCGGCGAGTTCTGGGATACACACAGTTTGGCCGATTACTGGGATCAGACCGAACCCGCTGACTTTGAGATCGCGCCGAACGCCCGGCGTCGTTATCTGGTCGCCATTGATCCAGAACTTTTGAGCCGTATCCAACCGTTGGCCCATAGCCGTGGATTAAGCACAGAAAGTCTGGTCAATCTTTTTCTGGAACAACATTTGCATCAACTAAGCACTGTTTCAGCTTGATCTACTATCGCCTTCATCCCTTCACCCCAAACTCCGCGGCCAGCCAGCCTCGCCAGCCAGCCTCAAATTCCGCCACAGAGACCCCATAGGCAGCAGGCAGCACACCGGTCCAGCCCCGGTAATCCCCCACGGCTTCCAGAAAGGTGGGCAGACGCGCCACTCCATAGGTTTCGCCCGCGTAGAGAAAGATCGTCGTCGCTGCCACAATCTCCTGCCGGGACTCCTCCCGCCACATCGGCCCGGACGGGGTGCCCGCTGCATTGGCATCCTGGGTGAAATCGAAATCGTAGGTGGTGGTGAGTCGGGCCAATTCCAGAACGGACGGCCGATTCGGGCGCGAGAATTGGATGCCCGGAGTGCAGGGGAGCAGAAGCATCCCTACGCCCAGGGCATTCATCAACTGGCACTGTTCGGCCACACCGACAGGTAGCTGGACCGGGGCGTCTGGGTCTGTTGCCAGAAGCCAGGGAATCAAATCCCCAAGGCTGATGTCCACCACGCCGCTCTCCCACTGCAACCAATTGCGCAGACCGCTTTCGGTCAGATTCGACCACATCCAGGCTTGGCCGTAGGCGTAGCGGTCGAAACTTTCGCGCACCAGCTCGTTGATCAGATAGAGGGTGAGGGAGCGGAAAAGCGCGTCTTCATCGCCGATCCCCGCGGGCAGTTCGAGGAGTTGGGGAGAAGGGTGGCGCAGCTCGCCGGAAGGAAAGTCAAGCTCCACCGGTCGGTCGTCGGGACGCACCACCACAACCCGACGCGTGGGCAGAATCGGCAGACCCAAATTCTGGCGCAGTGCGAGATAGACAGCATCCACTTGTGGCCCGGCGGAGAGCACTGCCGCCCGATCCCGCGTCTGGAAGCGAAAGGAGAAATATTCGCCCTCCCAGCTTTCGCCTGCCCCCCAGAAAGAGGCGACCGGCGGGGTACGCAGCCAGCCCCCAGCACTCTCCCGATAGAAGCGCACTGAACGGCTGGTCTGGGGCAGGTCCGGGTCGGTGATAGAGAGACGGACCAGCGCCACCCCATCGACCCATTCCATCTCTTCCACCACAGGCACAGGCGGTCCAGAAGAGTCAGCCATCGACTGTTCCACGAGCCTCTCCCGCCATTCCGGGTCAGCCGCGGGATCGAGCAGGGCCAGAGCCAGCCGGGGATTGCGCTGGCGCTGGGCGTCGGCTTCCCGCAGCGCGGCCTTTTCAATCTCCCGTTGCATTTCGGCCAGCCCGCTCTGCGCCCGCTGCCAGAGAAACAGTCCGCCACCCAACGACGACAACACAAGCACAAGAGCGGCTGTGATCCACCAGCGCCGGGGAAGAACCCAACGTCGGCCCGACTCGGCTCTTTCTGTTGAAGCCAACGGCGCTTTGGCTTCCCGCTCCCACTGGGCATCCTCCAGCAACACCTGCCAGGAAACCGTCGGTTCTTTTTCCGCCATAAGCGATGGCTCCAATGAAAAACCGAGTTTTTGGCGAAAGCGATTTGGAATCTCTGGAGTGATTCGGCCTTAAAAACTCGGCTTTTGAACTCTTTGCAGCAGACTCGGCTATGCCTGCCCCAGGCGGGGAAAGAAAAAGGCCCACACGGGCTTGCCGTTGACCTGACACCAGTGCTCCCGGTGGGTGGGGACGTAGGGGGTGATGCGCTCGGCCAGCGTCGGCTCGTGCGCACCAAAGGCCGGGTGCTGCTCCACCAGATAGCGGACCAGTTCGCCGTAGCCCTCCACATCGCTCTTGAAATGGAGAAAGCCGCCGGGCCGGATTTTGGCCGCCAGCAGATCAACGAATGGGGGCGCAAAGAGCCGTTTGATCTTGTGCTGCTCTTTCCACCAGGGGTCGGGGAAGAGAACGTGAACCGCGTCCAGCCGCCTGTCCGGGATGATCTCCGGCAGGTTCACCCGCACGTCGTCGTCGGAGAGCCAAAGATTCTCCATCCCCAGCCGCTCTACACGGGTCAAAGCCAGACGGGTGGCTTTGGTCTTGACTTCGTAACCGATGAAAAGTCGATCCGGGTGGCGGTTGGCCCGATCCAGCAGAAAGTCGCCCCGGCCATAGCCCACCTCCACTTCCAGGGGCAGGTCGCTGGCCAACGCGGCCCGGAAACGTTGGCCGTTGTCGCAGCGGGGATCGTCCAGGGCATACACGCGGAAGAAGGGCCGGTTGAGTCCCCAGACCGACAGCCGATCCGCGCCGGGTCGGTGGCGGGGATGGCCGCCGATCAGCCCTTTGCCCGCGTTCCAATCTGCGTAGAGTTGGGCGCGCTCGTCGTCGGAGAGTTCCTCCCAAGCGAAATCCATCCGTCCTTGGGAGAAGGTGGTGGGGGCGTAGGTGAGGAGTTGGGTGATTGGTTGATTGGTTGATTGGGTCATTCGGCGCGGCTTCCCAGAATTGGCAATCGGTGAACACGTATACGATCAGACTGGACTGTCAACAGCGCGCCGAGCTCCAATTCCTCGGACCATTCCGCCATAATTCTCTGCAACAGCCGAGTAAGGGCAATCGCTTTCAGACCTTCCATACGGATTCGAACCACAGAAGGGTCGGAGGCACCAGAGAGTGCCAAAAGGCTGTGAAAATCTGCGTCCAAAGTCACAACGACACGATTCTCTATACGGGCGCGTTCAACAATCTCCACATCTTGCGCGGTAGCGTAGCCGATTTCTCCTGTATGAATGGTATCAACACCACTTTCACGCAACAGATCCGCTGCACCTCTCGGCAAGCCCTGGTCAAGCAGCAGTTTCATAGGAGAACTCGACAATCTGATCGGACATAGACGCCGCGGCAAACTCTAACGCCTGTCGAATATCTTCTGCCTCCAGTTCTGGATATTCCCGGTACAATTCCTCTCTGTCTGGATAAAGCGCCAGAATCTCCAGCACTCTACGCACCGTCAGTCGCAAATCGCGAATGCTCGGTTGTCCATTCATACGGGTCGGATTGACAGAAATTCGTTCGAGTTTCACAAATCGTTCCTCCTCTACAATGCCAACTTCCGAGAGATCGTATCCTTCACCACCCCGGCATCCGCGGGCAGATAGACCGGTGGATTGGCGAAGCGGCTCTCCACTTCGTCCAGGGTTCCCTCGTGATAGCCCACTTTGAAGGGGGTGAACTTCAGCCCGTGGGCGGTGGAAACGACAACGACCCGCTCGTCCCGCTGGATGACGCCCCGCTGCCGCAGGTTGAAAAGGGCGGCCAGGGCCGCGCCCGTGTGGGGACAGGTGTACATCCCCGTATTGTCAGCGATGGCCGCGGCGTTGGCAAGCTCGTCTTCCGTCACCTGCTCCACCAGACCGTTTGTCTCCTGCACGGCCTGCACCGCCTTTTCGTAGCTGACCGGGTTGCCGATCTGAATGGCCGAGGCCAAAGTTTTGCTGGCCTGAATCGTCGCCTTTTCGGCAAAGCCGTTGCGATAGCTGAGATAGAAGGGATTGGCCTTCTCCACCTGCGCGGCCACCAGCCGGGGCAGTTTGTCGATGAGGCCCAATTCCTGCATCAGCTTCAGCCCCTTATAGAGCGCGCTGATATTGCCCAGATTGCCCACCGGAATCACAATCCAATCGGGCACTTCCCAATCGAACTGCTGGACAATCTCAACGGCGACGGTCTTCTGTCCCTCCACCCGCAGACTGTTCATCGAATTGGCCAGATAGAGGCTGTCGTCCTGGGTCACCTCTTTGACGATCTCCATACAGCCGTCGAAGTCCGTGTCCAGGGCCAGGACGTGAGCGCCGTTGGCGATGGGCTGGATGAGCTGGGCCGGGCTGACTTTGCCCTGGGGCAGGAAGATGACCGCGGGGATGCCCGCGGCCGCGGCGTAGGCAGCCAGGGCAGCGCTGGTGTCGCCGGTGCTGGCACAGGCCACAGCCCGCACGCTTGTGCCATCCTGCATCATCTGCTTGACGACGCTGACCAGCACAGTCATGCCCAAATCCTTGAAACTGCCCGTGTGGGAGTTGCCGCAGAGCTTCACCCACAGGTCGGGCAGATCGATCTGCTTGCCCAGTCGCTCGGCCCAGAAGAGGTTGGAATTGCCCTCGTACATACTGACGATATTGTCGTTGTCGATAGTGGGGATGACCCACTCCTTTTTGCCCCACACGCCGCTGCCATAGGGCCATTGGGTAGCGCCGATGCGGCTGTCGAGGAGGGCCTTCCACTCGTCGGCAGAGCGCTGGCGCAGGGCCTCCACGTCGTGGGCTACTTCCAGCAGACCGCCGCAGGTGGGGCAGGTGTAGATGACCTGATAGATGGAGTATTCGCCGGGGCAACCCCGGAAACAGCGAAAATGGACTTTATAATCGGACATTGGATTCACCGGGGAGACGGGAGCGCCAGGTAGCGCTGGGATGATGAGATTGTGGGGATATTTTACCACAGGGGAAGCACCTGTTGCGAAAGGACCGCTTTTGCCGTTAGCCTAATATATTTGACTTTATCTGAGCATGTATTCAACAATCTGGTTGACATATGTCAGTCAATTGTCATCTATCCGGCATTTATCTCCGATAAAATTTCAGTAGCAATAACTCATGTGTTGTTGTTGAACTACTATTAGGACGAAAAATGAAAGTCATAGCTGGAACATTCAATAATCGAGAAATTGCGGTTGGAATTTGGATGATTGTTGTCTTCGTTTACCTTATCATAACCATTGGAAAGCAACCATTCACAACTCTCTTGAAGGCTGTCCTCGTAAAACAAATCAGCATTCTTATGGTAGTGATGTTTCTTTACATTTCTTCTTTGATTTCCATCTTCTCTCGAATTGGAATATGGAATGTCGCTGACTTGAAAGATACGCTCTATTGGAGTTTGGGTGTTGCGTTGGTAATGCTTATAAACCTCAATCAGATAGCCCAAACAGAAGGTTACATTAAAAAAATCATTCTTGACACCATCAAGCTTATCGCTATTCTTGAATTCGTCGTCAACTTCTATGTCTTTGACTTGTGGGTTGAAATTCTCTTACAACCAGTGATTGTATTGATCTTTATGCTAAAGACTGTCTCCGATTCGGATTTGTCGTACAAAAAAGTTGGCAAGCTGATGGAGTATTTTCTTGGCATAATCGGAATTGGAGTCCTTATTTTTGCATTTACAAGTCTCTTCTCAGGCTTTCAGGAATTTATGGCGACAGAAACGCTACGAAGTTTCTTGTTGACGCCAGTTTTGACCGTAGGTTTTCTACCATTTGTATTACTTCTGGCACTTTATAGTGAATACACGCAGATTCTAACTCGTTTGAAGATGGCCAAAAATGATTCAAGAATTATCAGAATTGCAATGCTCAAAATCTTTTTGGCATTTCACTTGAACATACGGGCACTTCATTTATGGTCAAAACGCGCTCGCCCATTCAAAATTACAAATAAGGATGAAATTGCCGATCTCATTGGACGATAAATTTACGCCCATTTCTCTACCAATAGACGCCGCCCAAACAACTGTGATATCATTCCCCAAACCCTCTCAGCCAAATCTACTCCCCACCCACCCGGAGCCACCAATGAACCTATCCACCCCCGACCACCTGGCTGTCGTCGATCACCTGCTCACCACCACCCGCTCTGTGCGCAAGCGGCTGGACTTTGGCCGGCCTGTGCCGTCCGCAATCATCCAGTGCTGTCTGGAGATTGCCACCCAGGCCCCCAGCGGCTCCAACCGCCAGGGCTGGCACTTTCTGGTAATCACCGACCCGGCCAAACGTCAGGCCCTGGGCGATCTCTACCGCCGCTCCTTCGACATCTACAACCGGGAGCGCAGCGCGCCGAGCGACCCCGCGGCCCAGACCCAACAGCGCAAGCTCATCGACTCGGCCAGCTATCTGTCGGAAAATATGGGACGTGCGCCGGTGCTGATCCTTCCCTGCATTTCGGGCAAAGCCGAGAGTGTCGGCGCGCAGGCCGGTCTGTGGGGGTCGATTCTGCCCGCGGCCTGGTCGCTGATGCTGGCCCTGCGCGCCCGGGGTCTGGGATCGGCCTGGACGACCCTGCATCTGCGCTACGAAGCGGAGGCGGCCCAACTGCTGGGCATCCCTGAAAATGTCACCCAGGCCGCGCTCCTGCCTGTGACCTGGTTCAAAGGCGACGACTTCCGGCCCGCGGCCCGGGTCCCGGCCGGGGAGATTACCTATTGGGATAGCTGGGGAGAGACCCGCTGATGCCCATTCGCTTCTACCGTTCCAGCGATCCCTACTCGCAGAAGTTCGACTTTTTCTGAAAAGTCGAACTTCTAACTCCCTACAGCGTAAAGGTATGCAACGCTGTGCGGTTGGCCTCGATGAAGTCCCAGTCGTACTCCACGCCCAGCCCCGGTCCGTCGGGCACGGGGACAGTGCCGTCGGCGGCGATGTCCTCCGGGTGATCCGAGTAGCCATTGGTGTAGACCGGCGGCACCAGATTGGGCATCCCCGGCCCCATCAGCGCCATTTCGTAGAAGTGGGAGTTGCGCAGCGCGGCCAGCACGGCCCGGTGGGCTGGTCCGCAGGCGTGTAGCTGGACATCCAACCCCAGAGCCTCGCAGAAGGTGGCGATCTTCAGCGCGCCGGTGATGCCCAGGTCGTATTCCGGGTCGGCGTGGACCATATCGCAGCCACCCGCCAGCAGAAAGTTGGCTTTCTGCTCCACCCCGCGCACGTGCTCGCTGACCAGAATCGGCGTCTGCAAGCGCTCGCGCAGACGCTTGTGCCCCTCGACCGCCACGCCGCTGTCCCGGTAGGGGTCCTCATACCAGAGACAGCCCGCCTCGTCGCAGGCCCGCCCCACATAGAGGGCATCCAGCCAGGTGCGCAGTTGACAGGCCGGGTCCACCATTACGTGCATCCCATCGCCCACCGCGGCGCGCACGCCCAGAATCGTGGCCGCCTCTTTGGCCGCGTTGCCCTCGTGCCAGCCGTGGATTTTGAAGCCCACAAAACCCGCTTCCTTGCAAGCCAGCGCGTAGTCGGCGTAGGCCTGGGGTGTGTCCAATCCGCCCGCTTCCACCTGGCCGTGATAGGTGCTGGCGTAGGTGGGCAGCCGCTCCCGGTAGGCCCCCAGCAGCTTGGCGACGGAAGTGTTGTATTTCTTGCCCGCCAAATCCCACAGGGCAATGTCCAGCACGCCGTGGCCCATGTGGTCATAGGCCCGCACCTCCCGCTTGAGGTCGTCGTAGATGATGGCGCGCTGCTCCGGGTCCCGGCCCAGGAGGTTGGGGGCCAGCATCGTACACTGGCCCAGGCTGGAAGGCGTGCCCACCCAGTGGGTGACATACTCGCCGGACGCGCCGTCGTCGCAGAGGATGCGCACGGCGAAACGTTCGGCGCTGAATGTGCTGCCCTTTTTGTAGATGACATTGCCCACCCCGGCAGCCGAGTGGCCGCCCAGCCCCAGATTGGGCACCTGAAAACGGAAGGCGTAGATTTCTACCCGATCGATACGGCTCATTGGTCTGTCTCCTGTCTTAAGAATAGGGGTGTATACACGGATGGGAAGGAACACGGATTTAGTTTCAGTAGACGGCGGACGGCGGACGGCAGTTGTGGAGATGACGGGAGCGGTCTGCCGTCGGTCGTCTGCCGTCGGTTGTTAGGCTACGCCGTCTGCCGTTCGCGTATGCCCAGCCCGGCGACCGTCGCCACCAGAGCGATGACGACGTGCAGCCAGAAGACGCTCTGGTAGGCGGCCAGGGGAGGCAGCAGACGGTCCAGCCCCTGTTGCAGCAGGACACCGGCCAGGGCGGTCCCCAAAATCTGCCCGGCGAAACGGAGCATACTGTAGAGACCAGCGGCCATCCCCGTCTCCGCCTCGTCTACTTCCTGCATTGCCGAGCGGTGGAGCGGGGCCAGGGAGAGGCCGATGATCAGCCCGTGCGCCGCCACAATCACAAAAATCGCCCACAGAGGCACGGACGCGGGCAGGAGAGCCAGGGCCACCATCACCCCCACCAGCCCCAGCATACTGACAGCCGTGGGCAGACGGCTGCCCCAGCGATCCGCAATCTGCCCGCCGGCACGGGAGACGAGAAAGAGGGTCCCTGCCTGCACAGCCAGCACCGCGCCCACTGTGCTGGCGCTGGCGTTGTGGATGTCCGTGAGATAGAGGGGCATCAGAAAGCTGATACCGCTCATCAGAAACATACGCAGCCCGGCCACTAGCGATGTAAGGGTGAAAGTGCGGTGGGCGAAGAGGCGCAGATTCACATAGGGCTGGGGTCGGCGCAGCTCCCATAAGACCAGAGCGACCAAAAATCCAGCGCAGGCAGCCAGCAGCCGCATATCCCGCAAGGCCGGAACGCCGGTGATAGGTCGGCTGGATGTGTAGAAGAGCAGTGTCATCAACCCAGCGGAGAGGAGGAAGACGCCGGTCCAGTCGAAGCGGCGCAGAAAGCCGTAGTGGAACGCGCCGCTACGGGCCGGGATATTGCGCCAGATCATCCCAACGGCGACCAGACCGGCCACCAGCAGGGGTGGGAAGATGGCCCACCAGCCCCAGCGGTCCACCAGCAGTCCGGCCACATAGGGGACGCTCAGCCCAGTCAGAGGAACCGCCGAATTCCACGCGCCCATCACCCGCCCCCGCGCGTTGGCAGGAAAGCGCTCGGAGATGATGGCGATGCTGAGAGGCACAAAGCCCGCGGTCCCCGCGCCCTGGATGGCCCGGCCCAGAATCAGCATCGGCAGGCTGGCCGCGGACATCACCACGCCGGTCCCCAGCAGAAAGATTGTCGTACCGATGAGCAGCAGACGGCGCTTGCCCAGCCCGTCGCCCAGCCGCCCGTAGAGAGGCATCAGTGTGATGAAAGGCAGAGTGTAGGCCATCACTACCCAGGCCGCCACGTCTGCACTGATGGCAAAATCCTGGCGGATGGAAGGCAGGGCCACGCCAAACATATGGTGGGCCATGCCGGTCATCACCGACGGCGCAATCAGGCCAAAGAGGATGTGGGTCTGGGCCGATTGCAGGGCCGCGCTGGTGGTGGTCGTCGATTGGCTTTGGGACATTGGGGCTTTCCTGAATGGGGGAGAATCAGTAGACCGCAGACGGCTGACCGCGGACCGCTCCTGTATCTTCGTCGTATGCGGTCTGCCGTCGGCGGTCGGCGGTCGGTTCAGCATCTTCGCCTCTTCCATTTCTCATTCAATCTGGCGGACGACTTCGTACACCTGCGACGGATCGATGACCAGCCCCACCAACTGGAACCGCTGGACCATCCCGCCCAGAGCCGTGCGAAAGCCATCCGCGGCTTCCCGGCTCTCCCAGACGGTGATAGAGACGCCCCGGCGGGTGTCCGGGTCCAGCCCGTAGGTGTAGCTGACAAAACCGGGCAGTTGGCGCAGCCGGGGGATCAGATGCTCGTCGTTGAGTTGCAGAAGTTCATCGGCCTGGGCCGGGTTGTAGGCGTAGGTGGTGGTGCGGATATACACGGCGGTTGCCTTTTGTGTGAGAGTTGGCGATTCAGTTTTCAGGCTAGCGCCGGTTGAGTAGGCTGGGGCTTTTTCCAGCCGTATCGAAACCTAGCGGGTATACACATTCATATACGTCTACCCGTTCGCTGGTTTCGATACGCCTCGAAGACGCAGAATCCGAAGGATTCTGACGGCTACTCAACCGACGCTCACTGGCCTGGCATAAATATCTTCCATCTGCCACACATCCAGCCGCTTGACCAGCGCGTCCTGGCCCTGGGCGCGCAGGGAGATGCCGGTGCTGTCATCCCTGCCCGGATAGACCCGCACGGCCAGGCATTGACGTCCGTTGGCGTAGACCTCCACCACACTCTTGTCCACAAAGACCCGCAGCCGCAGAGGTTCGCCCGGCTCCAGAAAAAGTGGGCCGGTCTCTGGCCCGCGGGAGCGCACATCGGGCAGGGTGGAGGAATAGGAAGTGTCGATGGAAAGCAGACTTTCCGGCGCGGCTTTGCGCCCGGAACGGCCTTCGTCCGCGTAGTTCTCGTAGAGCCAGTAGCCCCGCTCCCGATAGAAGGCGATGCGGGTTACCTCTTCCCGGCCCGGCGAACGCAGCACATTCAGCTCCACCAGCGACGCATGGCCGGTTTCGATCTCCGCCAAAATTTCGATGGCATTGCCGCCCATCCCGTCCAGCACAATTTCCTGGTTGGCGGGCAGAGTCAGGTCGCTCACCTGCTGATGCTGGCCGCGCAGACTCTCCACATCGCCCGCGGGTTCCACGCCCAGCGTCTCTGGTCCCAGCAGCGTCAGACGCCGGGGCAGGGTCATTATCTGGTTCCATCCATCTGTGGGTTTGCCCTGGTTCATATTGAAGATGACCACCACTCCGCCGTCTCCGTCCGGCGCGGCCGAGGGAGCGTGGACCCCGCTCGGCCCATAGGCCCCGGAGTTGAATTTGTGGTGGGAGGAGGCCACAAATTTGTCCCGGTCCGTGTCGTAGTCACCCAGCAGGGCCTGGCCCCCGCTCATATGGCTGAAGAAGAGCAGAATGTGGCGGTCGCCGATGGGCCAGAAATAGGGGCAGGCGCCGTCGTCACCGGGCAGGGTGAAGCGGTCGCCTTCCACAAAGGGATGCAGATAGTCCCAGTGGATCAGGTCCGTCGAGCGGAAGAGATAGTCCAGGGGCCGCCACCAGTCCCGCCCATTGGAAAGCGCGTAGTAGACGCCCTCCTTCTGCCAGATGCAGGGGTCGTGGATGCGGTAGGGCAGGTCCGAGCCGTCCGGGCTGGCGATGGGGATGACGGCTTGGCCGGTCAGCTTCTCCCAGTTGAGCAGGAGCGGATCGTCCGAGAGGGCGACGATATTGCCGTGCTTTGTGCCGTGATAGATGGCGATGACCCGCTCCTCCTCCACCAGGGCCGTGCCGGAAAAGCAGCACTCCTCCGGGTTGGGGTAGATAGCGTAGGGCAGGTCCCGCCAGTGGATCAGGTCGTCGCTGACCGCGTGGCCCCAGTGCTGGCGGGAGTCGTCCGGCGGGTAAGCCTGGTAGAAGAGATGCCAGCGCCCCTGCCAGAAGCAGAGACCGTTGGGATCGTTCAGTGTGCTTTCCGGGTTGACGTAGTGGTAGATGGGCCGGTGGGGATCGTCGGCGTATCCCCGGCGGGCTGCGTGCAGCCGTTGCAGCAGAGGATTGGCGGCCAACTCGGCTTCCTGCTCGGCCAGGGTTCTGGAAAAGGTGTAGTGGGGCACGCGGGATGTGTAGTCAATGGCTTGGGTGTCAGGCATAGCCTCTCCTCATTTTGCGAAATTTGCTCATCGATTCCAATGGGCCACATTGAATGCTCCCCGCCGGTCCGTGACCGGTGGGCGGGTTACGGACCACACCCGGAGCCGCGCAGCCTACAGTTTCTCAGTATACGTCGGCTTGGGCCGATTGTCAGATCGGCTTTTTACCCCGGAAAAGCAGGGGCACGAGGTGGGGCAGGGGAGCATTTGCGTTTATAGGCGAAAGTTCAGTTGCTCCACCTCATGCCCCTACCCACCCGCAAAAGTGCATTGGTTTCGGTTCGACGGGCGTGGTATGATGGCTACAATAAGGCGCGCCGTAAAAAACTGTGTGTCAATTCACCCCATCAGCGTCATCCGCGTTCTGTCCTTTTTCACCACACCCGCGAGAAAACCCCATGCCCACACAATTCCACTACCAGATCAACGGCGACGCGCACCAATTGGCAGTCGATCCCGACCGCAGCTTGCTCAGTCTCCTGCGCGACGAAATCGGGCTGACCGGCCCCAAATATGGCTGTGGCGACGGCAAGTGCGGAGCCTGCACAGTGCATATCAACGGCGAACCGGTGCAGGCGTGCAGCATCACAGCCAGCGCATCCGCCCAAAGCCAGATTACGACAGTCGAGGGGCTGGCCCAGGGCGGCAGACTGCACGCGCTTCAGAGTGCCTTTTTGGAGATGGGCGCGCTCCAATGCGGCTATTGCACCCCCGGAATGCTGATGTCCGCCGCCGCGCTCCTGGCAGAGAATCCCCAGCCCACCACCGCGGAGATCGTCCACACCATGCAGGACAACATCTGCCGCTGCGGGGCCTACCAGCGCATCATCGCCGCCATTCACCGCGCGGCGGCCAAAATGCAGGCAGGCAACGCTACCGAAGAAGAGGCCCCAGCGCTCCCGGAAGTAGCGCTACACGAAGCGGCTGCACCCGGCGTTGTGGACACCGACGAACCGATCCCTGCCAAGACCGACGAGGGCATCTTTGTGGCCTACCCCTGCCCGGAACTGGCCGTGGCTCTCTACGGCGAGGATGTCACCCCGCCTGCACCAGAGGAGCGGGCGCTGTCGGATATCGGCCCCTGGCTGCACATCGACGGCGAGGGAGCGATCACTGTGGCCGTGGGCAAGGCCGAAGTAGGGCAGAATATCCGCACCTCTCTGGCCCTGATTATAGCCGAGGAGTTGCGGGTTCCGGCGGAACGGGTGCGGGTGGTGTTGGGCGACACCGCGCTCACCCCCTACGACCGGGGCACATTTGGCAGCCGCACCACACCGGTCACCGGTCCCCAGCTTTGGCGGGCAGGCGCAACGGCCCGGGAATTGCTGCTGGAACTGGCCGGGGCCAACTGGCGGGTGGATCCCAGCGAACTGAGCCTGGCCGATGGCACTGTCCACCACCCGGAAAGTGGGCGCAGCGCCTCTCTGGGCGAGCTGGCCCGGGACCGCAACCTCCTGCGCATCGCCGACGCCAGCCAGCCCATCACCCCGCCCGCCAATTGGCAGGTAGCCGGACGATCCCCGGCCAAAGTCAACGGGACCGCCTTTGTCACCGGACGCCACCGCTTCGCCTCGGATATGGCCCTCGACGGTGTGTTGCACGGCAAAATTCTGCGCCCGCCCGCCTATCAGGCCACGCTGCAAGAGATCGACACAGGCCCAGCCCAGGCATTGCCGGGGGTGACGGTTGTGCAGGAGGGGGATTTTGTGGGCGTCGTCGCCCCAGACCCCTGGCAGGCCGAGCAGGCGTTGGGAGCCATCCGCACCCGCTGGAAACGCACCCTGCAAGTCTCCCAGCCCGAACTCTTCGAATATCTCAAAGCCAGCCCCGCCGCAGACGAAGGCAGACACCGGCCCTATCTTTCCGAGGCCGGTTCGGCAGAGGAGGCTCTGGCATCCGCCCATCTGACCCTCTCCCGCCAGTTCACTGTGGACTACATCGCCCATTCGCCCCTGGAACCCCGAGCCGCCCTAGCCCGCTGGAACGGCGAGCGGCTGACGATCTGGACCGGCACATCCCGCCCCTTTGGCGTGCGCACAGAACTGTCCCTGGCTTTCGGCATCCCAGAGGCCCAGGTGCGGGTGATTGTGCCGGACACGGGTTCGGGCTACGGCGGCAAACATACGGGGCAGGCAGCCATCGAAGCCGCACGTCTCGCCAAAGCCGTGAGCCAACCGGTCAAACTGGTCTGGACACGGGAGGAGGAGTTCACCTGGGCCTATCTGCGGCCAGCGGGTCTGATTGAGATCAGCGGCGGGGTGGACGCGGAGGGTCATTTTGTGGGGCTGGATCTGTACAACTACAACTCCGGCGCGGCGGGCATCGAGACGCTCTACGACATCCCCAACCGCCACATCGCCTATCAGCCCTGCGACGCGCCCCTCCCCCAGGGCTCCTACCGTTCCCTGGCCGCGCCGGCCAACCACTTCGCGCGGGAGACTCTGGCCGATGAACTGGCCCACGAACTGGGCATGGATCCGCTGGAATTCCGACTGCGCAACCTGACCCACGAGCGTATGCGGGCGGTGTTGACCGGGGCGGCAGACGCCTTTGGTTGGGGCAAGACTCCGCCACCCAACTGCGGCTACGGCATTGCCGGGGGCGCGGACAAAGATTCCTACATCGCCACCTGTGCCGAAGTCTATGTGAACCCGGAGAGCGGAGAGGTCAAAGTGGTGCGGCTGGTGGCGGCATACGATTGCGGCGCAATTATCAACCCGGACAATGTGCGCAATCAGGTGGAGGGGGCGCTGGTACAGGGGCTGGGCGGCGCGCTCTTCGAGAGCATCGGCTTCACCAATGGACGTATCGACAACCCCAACTTCGCTGAATATCGAGTTCCCCGCTTCGGCGACGCGCCGCAGATCGAGACGATTCTGCTGGACCGCCGCGACATTCCCCCGGCTGGTGCAGGGGAAACGCCGATTGTGGCCGTGGCCCCGGCCATCGGCAACGCCATCTTCCAGGCCACCGGCGTGCGGTTGCGCGCCCTGCCTCTGGCTCCGAATGGGATGCAGCGAGGATAAACTTCCCCAGCCAAAAGAAAAGAGCGTCCGCTATGGCGGACGCTCTTTTCTTTTGGCTGGGGAACAGGGATTTGAACCCCAATCGTCTGATCCAGAATCAGCTTGGTGTTTATTTCACGCGCCCAACAAAGTCTTGAAAGGAGATCGCGTGGAAATGCAGGCCGCTTGCTATACATGCGCTACTCCAAAAACCAGAGAATCAGGTGGTGGATTTCCCTATCCACTCAGGTACACTTCTGATTCTCTTCTGAATCTTCTATAATTCCAAATTTGCATGCAGCAGTACAAAAGTGAGTGCCAATATCAGAGACAGACCGCCAACTGATTTCAATATCAGTTGGCGGTGTCAAGTCCTGAAATATGTTGACAGAGAAATGGTGGATAAAAACAGAATAGAAACGGATAGCAGAGCATCTTTACGCCGGGAAGACGGTGGTTTTGGTGGCAGGCCGACGACGCAGAAAGGCTTG